>NZ_JARFTP010000029.1 GCF_029167375.1 Tsukamurella sp. 8F | reverse complement strand
CGAGCGGGGGGGCGCCGACGGTCCAGCGCCGACGCCCCTCGCGATCGGGGGCCGTTGCGCGGTAACCGAGCCGGCGGAGGCGGCGGTATCCGCCGCCTCGCGCTGGGAGGGCCTGCCCCCGGGAGTCGTCGCCGGGCTCCCCGGGGCCGCCTGCCGATGACGATCCCGCCTGCATACCGGCCGACGAGCCGGGCGGCGCGCCGACGGCGGTTCCGATCGGTGTTCCGCCACGGGTGCCGGGCACCCCGGTCGCCGCGGCGTCTACGCCATCCGGTCCGGTGCCGGCGACATGCGCGGCTCCCTGCGGCCCCGAGTCGAGCGCCACGCCCGGAGCGGCACCCGGTCTCTGCCCCGGGCCGGAACCAGCGTCGGCGGCGGTTGGGGCCGCCGCATCCGAACCGCGCGCCACCTCCTGCGCGGCACCGTATCCGGGTGCGGCGTCGAGGCCCGTTCCCACGGCCGCGGCGGCCCCCTCGGGAGTGATCATGTCCCGCAGCGAGGACACCGATCCGAACTCCGGCGCCCCGATCGCCACATGCGTGGGAACGCCGTCGTTGGAACCCGCGATGGGCTCGGAGTACTTCGACCGCATTCCCGCGGCGACCTGCGCCCGGAATTCGTCGACGAAGCTCGGGCTCCCGCTGCCGATCAGCATCACCTCCCGCGGTACGGCGAGATCACCGAAACCTGTCCGCGTGCCCGATGCCGCGGTCGCGAGGCCGTCGACCGCGCCCGCCAGTGACGTCGCCGTCGCACCCGTGTCGTAGGCGCGCGCCGAGTACCGCCCCAGCGACGCGAACACCACCTCGGCCGCCAGCCCTCGCCAACGCTCGCGGCTGCGTCCGACATCCGCCTCCAGCTCAGCGACGCTGTCGGCGAGCCGCTCCCCCGCAGCCTTCACAGCACGCGCGTCCGCCGCTATCGCCTCCTCGTCGAGTGAGCGTGCGAGAGCGGTCACCTCCATCACCGCCCACTGCGCGAAATCGGTGTACTCGATCGCATCGAACCCCACATCAGTTGGACGCATCAGGAACCCGTCCGGTTCCCGGCGGACGCTTCGATGTGCCCGATACCCTGGCGCGGTGACCGACGAGAACATGATCGAGATGCCCAACCGGGACACCACCGTCTGCATCTCCCTGTCCGGCCGCCCGAGCAATATCGGCACGCGGTTCCACAACTACATCTACCGGGAACTAGGCCTCGACTACCTGTACAAGGCCTGCACGACGACCGATCTGCCTGCGGCGATCGCGGGTGTCCGGGCGCTCGGGTTCCGCGGCTGCGCAGTGTCGATGCCGTTCAAGGAGGCGGTGATCGACCTCGTGGACGTGATGGAGCCCTCGGCTTCCGCGATCGACTCGGTGAACACCGTCGTCAACGATCGGGGCGTACTGCATGCATACAACACCGACTACTCGGCCGTCGCCTCGCTGCTGACCTCCCACGCCGTGGACCCGTCGCTCCCGACGGCGGTGCACGGCTCCGGTGGGATGGCCAAGGCCGTCGTCGCCGCGCTGCGCGACACCGGATTCGCCGACGTGACGGTCGTGGCCCGGAACGCCGAGACGGGACGCACACTCGCGGAGCAGTACGGGTTCCACCACGCGACCGAGGCGCCCGCGGGCAGCGCGGTGCTCGTGAACGTCACCCCGATCGGCATGGCCGGCGGACCGGCGGCCGCAGAGCTCTCGTTCCCGCGTGAAGTCATCGATTCCGCCGCAACGGTTTTCGATGTCGTCGCGATGCCGGCCGACACGCCGCTCATCCGCGCTGCGCGCGCCGCCGACGTCCCCGTGATCTCGGGCGCCGAGGTGATCGCGCTGCAGGCCGCCGAGCAGTTCGCGCTGTACACCGGGATCACCCCCGATGCCGACCTGGTCCGCCGGGCATCAGAGTTCTCGCGCCGCTGACGATCCGGGACCGGCAGCGCGTCAGTCGGTGTCGATGTCCAGGCCCACGGGCTGCCAGCTGCCATCGCGCTCGCGGATCTCGGCGGCCGTGAGGGCCGGCTGCAGCGTCATCGGCCGCACCCCACGCCGGTCGAGCGCGGCCAGCACCACGGACATCGCGGCGTCGGGGTCGATACGGAACACGGACTCGCGCACTCGCACGAACTCCCAGCCGCAGCGCCGCAGCTCGCGCTCCCGCTCGATGTCGGACCGTGCCTGCTCGGCGGTGGACACGAACTCACTGCCGTCGCACTCGACCGCGAGCCGCGCGTGCTCGCCGGTCACGACCATGTCGACCACGCGGTTGTTGACGGTGACCTTCGGGTTGACGTGATACCCCATGGCCGCGAGTCGGCTGAAGACCTGCTGCTCGAAGAGACTCGCGAAAGGCTCGACGCGCCGGTCCGTCGGGACGCCCTTCGGCATCGGCGGCGCAACGGCCACGTCGCCGCGGGCCACGAACTCGAGCAGCGAGCGCCGCAGGTCCTGTTCGCGCAGGTCCTCCTCCGATACGGAGGTGAACAGCCACAGCTGGTCCCGCGCGCGGGAGGCGGCGACGTTGAACCGGCGCTGGAAGTCGCGCCCCGTCAGGGAGATGGTCCGCTGGTGCCGGCCCGCGACCATCGACAGCAGGATCACGTCGCGCTCGTCGCCCTGGAAGTCGGGCGGCGTACCGACGCGCAGCCGACGGGCATCCCACTCCTCGGGCTCGACGGCGGCCCGCAAGCGGGTATGGAGCTCGTCGACCTGCGCCTGCCCCTGCAGCACGATCACGCCGAACGTCCGGCCGTCGTAAGCGGGGTCCTTCACCGCCGCTGCGAGCGCTTCGCAGATGGCGTCGGCCTCGGCCGGGTTGACGAGCTTCGCTCCCACGCCCTTCGAATCGCCGTCGGTCACCCGCGTGAGGCGCAGCGGCGGTGGCCTGTCGGCCCCGTAATGACGGACCGGCACGAGCGGCGCGTCGTCGTAGAACTGGCGCGAGCTGAAGTCGATGATCTCGGGCATGCAGCGGAAGTGCTCTCGCAGCCGGACCGTCGATCCGAAGCGGGTGCGCAGAAGCGTGAACAGACTCGACCGCGGCGTCAGACTGTCGCGCAGGTACGTCGGGATGTCCGGCAGCTGCGCATCCAGCCGACTGAATACCTGGTCCAGGTTGACACCCACGGAAGTCGCTGGCGCGCACTGCTTCTCGTCGCCGACCACGATCACGCGCGGCGCGAGCCAGAGCAGGAACGCGCTGGTGATGTCGGCCTGGCTGGCCTCGTCGACGATCACCACGTCGAACGCGCCCATCTCAGGCGGCAGGGATGCCACGACCTGCGAGATCGGCATGACCCACGCCGGCACCGCCGACTGCGCCCGGCGCATCGCATCGCGGGCCGCGACCCGGAAACGTTCGGCGTGCCGGCCCGAGCCGCGCCCGATGTTGGCGACGTGGTCGCGATACGCGTGCAGCGCCCGGATCTCCTCGTAGGTGATCCGGTAGAGGCAGCGCTGCCATGCCTCGGCGGTTGCGATGCGGGTCGTGTAGTGGGTGACGTCCTGTTCGGCGGCGTGCAGGTCGGCCTCGAGGCGCGCGTCGTCGTCGGGGTGTGCCTGCTGCGAGACCCAGGTGGCGGCGCGGCGCCATGCCCACGCGTCGGCGAACTGCGGGATCCGATCGTTCCAGACCGCCTCGCGCGAGGTCACGGTAAGCAGGTCGAGGAGGGCCGGCGCCTTGGTGCGCAGCCGCAGCGCGAGCAGGTCGAGCGCGCCGCGGTCATCGCGCTCCCGCCTCGCAACGTCCCAGGCCCGCCGCGCGGCGTGGATGCGACCGACGTCCCGGGTCTCCAGCGCCGCGATGAGCTCGTCTCCCTCGGGCGACGGCCCACGCTCGACGATGTCCGCCACCGACGCCCGAATACTCGCCAGTTCCGCGAGCGCGGTGCGGCCGCCCGACGATCCGGTGTTGTCCAGCACCGACTGCGTCAGCCCGGCGAGCCGCACGAGATCACGGGGAGTGCCGACATGCGGACCCACACCGTCCAGGGAGGCCACCAGCGAGTCGCGATCGGCTACGAGGCCCACTGCGTTCTGTACCCGCCGCAGCTCGTCCGCCGCCGCGGAGAGGCGCGCCGACCGGTTGCCGGCCTGGCCGCGCGGATCCGCAGCCGGGGCGTCGAGCCCGAGCTCCGACAGGGTCTCGCCGATCCTGCCGATCGCGTCCTCGACGGTGAGGTGCTGCTGGGCCGCGCGCAGATCGGCGAGAGCGACCGAGCCGTCGCCACCCGGCGCACCGCCCGACACGGTGATCACGAGCCCGGTCGCCTCGAAGTCCTTCTGCTCGGGGCGACGGAAACGCCGACGCGGCGCCGCACCGGCGTCCAGGTGCGTCGCGTAGCGGTCGAGCGCCCTGCGTTGAGTGGCGTCCGGGACGACCGACAGCCGCACGCGGCGGTCGCCGAGCTCGGCATCGGCGGCGACGGCCTCGTCGAGTAGGGGTCCTAGGGCCGAGACGCTGGGCGCGACGTGCGCACGCTCCCCTAGCAGCAGTTGGTCGGCAAGGCGGCGCTCGCGCTCGGGGTAGCGCTGCACCACGTTCAAGCGGTCGGCGGCGGCGTCGGCGCGGCGCCGGATCTCGGCGACCCGCGCCTCATCGGTCACCGACGTGAGCTCGGCGAGCGCACCGTCGCCGCGCGGGGCCTCCGCGACCGCGGCACACAGCTGCTCGACGCGGCCGATGCCCGGCACCGCCGAGGCGAGGTCGGGCAGGTTGTGCACGAGCCGCTGCGCGAACACATCGGACGTGCGTCGCATCAGCGCGACCAGCCGCCCGAACTCCTGCGTGTCGAGCGGGGGCACGGCGCCGCTGATGGGCCCTGGCAACCACGAGTACGTGGGCTCCTCGGCGCGCACGCGCTCCACGATCTCGACGGGCCGGCCCGAGTACCCGGAGTCCATCCATTCGGAGTCCTCGGATTCGGAGGCACGCAGCCGCCACACGCGGCGCAGGAGATCCTCGCGGCGATCGACGGCCTGCTGGCGCTTACCGCGCAGGTCCCGCAACTCGGCCTCGACGAGGGCCTCACTGAACGTCGACTTGCGGGTCGCGATCTCGTTGATCGACGCCGCGAGGGACGCGGCGCCGTCGGTGGTCACGTCGAGGACCGATACGACCAGCTTGCGCAGGTCCGGAGGCAGCATGTCCTCCAGCACCGCGAGGGCATGCGCCTTCTCGCTGACCACGAGCACACGCTGTCCCTTGGCCAGCAGCGCCGAGAGCAGGTTGGCGATGGTGTGCGTCTTGCCGGTGCCGGGCGGTCCCTCGACGACCACGCCCGAGTCGGTGCCCATTCGCGCCAGGATGTCCCGCTGCTCGACGTTGGACGGCAGCACGTAGTGGGCGTCATGAACCAGTTGCTCGGGCGGTGCGCCGCCGCATTCGGCGAGCATCCGCAGTCGCTGATCGACGTCGACCGGCTCGATCAGCTGCACGAGCCCGGGCGGGATCGGGCGCTCCTCGTCGGCCACCCAGCGGATCATCGCGTCGTAGAACGCCACGAGCGGAGCGGCGCCGCGGGTGCGCAGCACGAGCGCGGGCGACGGTGCCACGCGCGCACCCTCGGCCCGGCTCGCGCGGCCGAGCCACCGAGTGGTGATGGACGCGGCCTTGGGGTCCAGCACCGTGCGGACCGTCTCGCGCAGCTCGGTCTGCAGTTCCGCGGAACCGGACAGGTCGAACGAGTCGAGACCCGCCAGCAGCAGAGTGTCCTCGATACGGGGCGCCGAGTCGCGGGGCAGCCGCAGCGTCAGCGAACGCCCGCGCTTGTCGCGTTCGAGGATGACCGGCTGCGTGAGCAGGTGCGCGCGGATGGACTCGTCGCCGTCCCGGGCCGTCAGCAACCCGGACGCGAGGACGAGCTCTAGGCTCTCGGGATGCTCGACGAGTTCGTCGTACACGCGCAGCAGACGCGCGTACGCCTCGCCGCTCTTGGAATCGACCGAGAACACCTCGGTGCCCGGTGCGGCCTCGACGCGCACGCGTACGCCGAGGCTCTCCGCACCGTCGAGGGGTATCACGGCGAGCTGCTGGTCGAGATCACGCACGACCGTGGAACGCGCACGTACGACGTCGTGCAGGTACTGCAGCATCCGCAGTACCTTGTCGCGACGGTCGTCGCCACGCCCCACGCCCTCGGTCATCGGCCTTCTCCCTATGTTCGCCGGCCTCGCGGACCGGGTTTCGCACCGTGAACCTGCACCTGAGGGGGAAGGTTAGTACAGATCAACCGACGGCCCAGGGTCACGGACGCTTTCGACCCGCACGGAATCGTTGCTTGCCGGCCGACGGACGCCCGGCCGGCGCACCCTGATCCCGCTCCAGGTGGATCAGCTGGCCCGAGATGCGCGTCTTCGCGAGCGCATCGAACACGTCCTGGTGCAGGTCGTCCGGCAACTCGACGAGGCTGTGGTCGCCCCGGATGCTGATGTGCCCGAAGTCGCTGCGGCGCAGGCCTCCCTCGTTGGCGATCGCTCCGACGATGGCACCAGGCGTCGCGCGGTGACGCTTGCCGACGGAGATCCGGTACTGCGTCATCGGCCGCCCGGTGACGCGGTGGATCGACGGACTGCGGTCCCGGTCCCGGTGGTCGCCGCGGTCCCGGCGATCTCCGCGATCGAAATCCCGGCCGGAGTCCCGGCGCCGCTCCGATGCCGGCGGATCCGGCTGGAGCAGGAAAGACGCGCCGTCACGGGACTCGAGGGCGAGCGCCGCAGCGATGTCGACCAACGGGACGTCGTGCTCGGCCGCGTAATCCTCGATCAGCCGACGGAACAGCGGCAGGTGATCGGACCCCAGCTTCTCTGTGATGGCGTCGCGGAACTTCACCACGCGCTGGGCGTTGACGTCGTCCACCGACGGGAGGCCGATCTCCTCCAGCGGCTGCCGGGTCGCGCGCTCGATGGCGCGCAGCAGGTGCCGCTCGCGCGGCGCGACGAACAGCAGCGCGTCGCCCTTGCGGCCCGCGCGGCCGGTTCGGCCGATCCGGTGCACGTACGACTCGGTGTCGTGCGGGATGTCGTAGTTGACGACGTGGCTGATGCGCTCGACATCGAGACCGCGGGCCGCGACGTCGGTCGCGACCAGGATGTCGATCGACCCGCTGCGCAGCTGGCCGATGGTGCGCTCACGCTGCGCCTGCACGATGTCGCCGTTGATGGCGGCGGCCGCATGCCCTCGGGCGCGCAGCTTCTCGGCCAGTTCCTCGGTCGCCTGCTTCGTGCGGACGAAGATGATCATGCCGTCGAAGTCCTCGACCTCGAGCATGCGTGTCAGGGCGTCGAGCTTCCGCTGGTGCGCGACCTGGATGTACCGCTGCGTGATGTTCGCGGCGGTCGCGGTCTTCGCCTTGACCGTGACCTCGACGGGGTCGTGCAGGTACTTCTTAGAGATCTTGCGGATCGCCGGGGGCATGGTCGCCGAGAACAGGGCGACCTGCTTGAACTCCGGGGTGTCGGCGAGGATCCGCTCGACGTCTTCCTGGAAGCCCATCGTGAGCATCTCGTCGGCCTCGTCGAGCACCAGGTACTCGAGATGGGACAGGTCGAGCGTGCCCTTCTCGAGGTGGTCGATGACGCGCCCCGGGGTGCCGACGATGATGTGCGCACCGCGCCGCAGCCCGGACAACTGCACGCCGTACGCCTGGCCGCCGTAGATCGGAAGCACGGTGATGTCCGGCATGTGTGCGGAGTACCGGCTGAACGCCTCGGCGACCTGCAGCGCGAGCTCGCGAGTGGGAGCGAGGACGAGCGACTGCGGCTTGCGGACCTTGGGGTCGATCTTCGAGAGCACAGGGACCGCGAACGCCGCGGTCTTGCCGGTGCCGGTCTGCGCGAGGCCCACGACGTCCTTGCCCTCGAGCAGGGCGGGGATCGTTGCGGCCTGGATGGGCGACGGCGACTCGTAACCGACCTCGGTCAGCGCGCGCAACACGCGTTCGTCGATCCCTAGATCGGCGAACGTGACCTCGCGCTCGCCGGCGGGCTCGGGGGCCGCGGGGGCCTCCGGCGTCGGGGTGTCCGCGGCCGGAGTATCTGCCGCCTCGCGCGCGGAAGTGCCGCCCGCAGAGGCGTTCTCGGCGCCATCGGAGGACGGCTCGGAGTCGCCCTGCGGCGGGGTGGGCAGGTTCTCTGCGACCTGAGGGGTGGAAAGCGCGGTCTCGTCTGTGGGTTCCGCGGGGGGCATGCTGGAGGTGCCCTCGGCACCGGATTCTGCTGACATCGTTCCCCCAGCTTATGCGCTGGTAGCCGCCACCGCGAAACGTCGCCACACGGCATGCTGTCCCCGGTCCGCCCCGGGTGTCCGGTTCCCGGTGTGCGCGCACACGCCATCCGATAGCGTTGCGGGTGTCTACTATCACCGTTCACCGTCGCACGGAGGATCGCTTGCGCACCGCGGAGACCGCTCCCACTCACTTCCACACCCCAGAGACCACGCTGACCGACCGGGTCCGGCAGCTCGCGACCGATGAGCCCGAACGCGAGGTCTTCCTCCGTCCGGGCACCGGCGGCTGGACCCCGGTCACGGCCGCGCGCTTCCACGAGGAGGTGGTGGCTGTCGGGAAGGGGCTGATCGCACGGGGCGTCGAGCACGGCACCCGGATAGCGCTGATGAGCCCGACCCGCTACGAATGGGCGCTGATCGACTTCGCCAACTGGGCGATCGGAGGCTCGACGGTGGCGGTGTACGAGTCGTCGTCGGCCGAGCAGGTGCGGCACATCCTGACGGACTCGGGCTCGACGACCCTGATCGTCGACGCCCCGGCGACGGCCGAGCGCATTGGCGCGGGGGTTCCCGACGGGGTTCCGGTCCTGGCGATCGACGGACCCGACGGCGGCGTGCTCGCCGCACTGACGGCGGACGGCGCGGCCGTGAGCGACGCCGACTACGACTCCCGTGTGGCAGCGGTGTCGGCGAAGGACGAGGCTTCGCTGCTCTACACGTCGGGAACGACGGGCAAGCCGAAGGGCGTCGTCCTCACGCATGACAACATGCTGTCCGAGTACGACGCGATCTACGACGGCCTGTCCGCGATGGCGCAGCCCGGCGACAGCACCGTCATCTTCCTGCCTTTCGCGCACATCTTCGCCCGCGTCGTGTCGGTGGCGACCTTCCACTACGGGATCCGCGTCGCTCACACCTCGGACCTGTCGAACCTCACCGCGCTGTTCTCCGAACTGACGCCGTCCTACATCCTGTCGGTGCCGCGGGTGTTCGAGAAGGTCTACAACACCATGAGCGCGACCGCCGAGGACTCGGGCAAGGGAAAGATCTTCCACGCCGCCGTCGAGACCGCGATCGAGTGGTCCAAGGCGCGGGACGAAGGCGGACCGTCGCTGGTGCTGCGCGCCAAGTTCCTACTGTTCGACAAGCTCGTGTACGCAAAGCTGCGCAACGCGCTCGGCGGGAAATGCCGGTCCGCGGTGTCTGGCGGCGCCCCGCTCGGCGCCCGCCTCGGGCACTTCTTCCGTGGCGCAGGCGTGACGGTCTACGAAGGCTACGGGCTGTCGGAGTCCACGGCGGCGTTCACCTGCAACAACCCGAACGAACAGCGCATAGGCACCGTCGGGAGGCCGCTGCCGGGACAGGAGGTGGGCATCGCCGACGACGGCGAGGTGCTGCTACGCGGACCGGTGATCTTCAACGGTTACTGGAACCTTCCCGATGCGACCGCGGAGGCGCTGCAGGACGGATGGTTCCGTACCGGCGACCTCGGCTCGCTCGACGCCGACGGCTACCTCACGATCACCGGGCGCAAGAAGGAGATTCTGGTGACCGCGGCCGGGAAGAACGTGGCCCCCGCCGGCACCGAGGACGCGATCCGGCAGCACCCGCTCGTGTCGCAGGCGATCCTCGTCGGGGATCAGCGCCCATTCGTCGGCGCGCTCGTCACATTGGACGCCGAGGCGCTGCCGGGTTGGCTGTCCGCGCACGGGCTGCCCGCCGGTACGACCGTCGGCGAGGTCGCGACCAACCCCGAGCTGATCGCTGAGATCGATTCGGCCGTGGCCACCGCGAACAACCTGGTCTCCAAGGCCGAACAGGTGAAGAAGTGGCGGCTGGTCGGTGAGGACTTCACGGTCGAGAACGACCTGCTCACGCCGACGTTGAAGTTGAAGCGGAACGTCATCCTGGACCGGCACTCCGACGAGGTGGAGGCGCTGTACAGCTGATGCCTGCGCCGAGGACGTAGGGCGTCAGAGTTGGAACTGCTCCCGCACCTCTCGGGTGTTCAAGTGCTCGAAGTAGAACGAGGCGAACGGAATCGTACCGGCGATCAGGGTGAGCAGGAAGCGGAGCGGCTTCCATCTGGCCTTGAGCCCCAGGTCGACGGTCACCAGCAGGTAGACGAGATAGCCCCAGCCGTGGACGGCGCCGATGTACCACATCCAGGTCGGCGTCGGCAGACTCGGCGCGATGATGTCCACGATCACGTACTTGTAGACGACCTCGGCAGTGAGCACCAGCAGACATACACCGGTGAAGTAGGCCATGAAGCGATAGCGCCCCAGGGCGCCGCGGACTCGCTTCCGCTTGCGCTCCAGGAGCTGCTCGGGGGTGATGGTCGTGGCTGTTGCGTCACTCAACGCTGCTGCTCCTGATGTGCGTCGCCCGCCGCGAGTTCGGCGAGCATCCGGTTGTAGTCCTCGGTGGTCCCGTCGGTCTCGCCCGCGGTCGCGGGCGTCGCGGCGCGCTGGGGCAGGAAGCCGACCGGGATCTCGCGGAGTGCATCGTCGCGGCGCGCGGGGTGGGCTGCCGGCGACGCCACCGCCGCGTCGACGGCGTGACCGTTCGAGGTCGCGCTATCGTCCGGGGCCCCGGCCCGCGCGATCGCGGCGTCCTCCTCCGCGTACTCGGCCTCGAGCTGGATGAATCGGCGGTAGCCCCACACGCATGCCACCGCGAACAGCGGCCACTGCAGCGCATAACCGAGGTTCTGCCCGGTGCCGGACGAGGACTCGTACCGATCCCACTGCCACCAGCCCATGAGGAGGCAGACGACCGCCGCGATCACCACGAACACGATGACCGCGGGCCGGTGCCGACGACGCGAACTCACGGCACTACGGTACCCGTACCAGCGGGTCGAGCCGTCCGGCGGTAGTGTGACCTGCGGCGGACGCGAGCGACCCGCCGCGCGCCCGTGGCGGAACTGGCAGACGCGCTGGATTTAGGTTCCAGTGTCCTAGGACGTGGGAGTTCGAGTCTCCCCGGGCGCACAGCTAAGGTGACCCTTATGTGGGTCCACCATTACCTCACCGTGGCACTGCCACTGCTTCTGATCCCCACCGTCGCTCTGGTCGCCTGCGCCAAGTGGGGCAGCACAGCGCTCGCTTCAGGCCTGCCGGACGACGTGCAGGCGCTACTCCCCGAGTTCACCCGCTCGGAGAAGCGGCGAGGCACGGTGTTCGGGACCGTGTTTCTCCTCGCACTCCTCGTCACGACCTTCCTGGCCGCGTACACGTGGATCGGCGGGGGCCGTGCGTCCGGTCTCCTCCAAGCGTTCGGGATGGCGTTCGCGACGTTCTTCACGTTCTGCCTCATCGACCTCGTCGTGATCGACTGGGGGCTGGTGTGCTGGTGGAGGCCGTCGTGGGTGGTCATCCGCGGCACCGAGGACGCGGCCGGCTGGGGTGACTACATGTTCCACGTCCGCGCGCAGCTCAGCCCGCAGGGGTTGGCGGCGATGTTCGGCATACCGGTCGCGATAGCTGCCCTCGCCACGGTGGCTCGACTCATCACATAGCCGCGGCGATAACCGCGGCCACGGCGAGGGAGACCTCGTCCGCGAGGCGCTGAGGAGCCCCGGGGGCGACGACATGCCCTGCAAGCGGCGCACTCCCGTCCCCGACGTACCGGATTCAGTCGACGCAGGGCACCTGGCCACTACGTACCACGGTGCCTGCGTCGGGCGTCGCATCAGCGACTATCGAGGCCTGGGCCGACCCCGGGATACGCGGGGCGGCACCGGTGGTGGGTACCGGTCCGTCGAGGGTGGCCCGCGTCGACGAGGCGGCGGCCCGCCCGGGTGACGGCTCACGCGCCGGAGCCGGCGCTGCGGTGGTCTGGGCAACCTCCGAGACGCCGGACGCCGAGGATTCGGGCGCGGTCTCGGGGATGGATTGACCGAACGCCTTCTGTACCTGCCCACGGATCTTGGCCGGGTCCACCAGGTTCACGTCCTGGCCGTCGACGACGCCGTACGCCTCGACCGGCAGCGTTGTGAACTCGAGGTTGGTGGCGGCGATGTCGCCGATCTGCCGGATGAAGGACGAGACGTCCCACCCATCGCTGATCACGACGTCCTTCTGCGCCACCGCGAGCATGCTGCGCAGCTGGTTGACGTTCCCGAGCACCCCCTGCTGCTGTAGCGACAGCGCCACCGAAGCGATGAACGCCTGCTGGCGGTGCGTGCGATCGAGGTCGCCATTGCTCAGGCCATGGCGCTGCCGCACGAACGACAGGGCCTGCGCCGCGTTCAGGTGCTGTCGCCCCGCAGGGAAGTCTGCGCCCGAGTACGAATCGTGCACAGCATGATTCAGGCACACGTCCACGCCGCCCAGTTGCTTCGCGAGATCGTAGAACCCGACGAGGCTGACCTCGACGAAGTGGTCTATCGGCACGCCGACGAGCTTCTCGACGGTCGCGAGGGTCTCCGCTCGGGCAGCCTCCCGGCCCTGATGCTCGAGGTCGGCGGGATCGGAGACGCCTCTCGCCACGAGGGCGTCCTCGGCCTGAGCCTTCTTGCGCCCGTACGCCTCCTTGATCTTGGCGTGCCCGACACCATCGATATCGTCGACCTCGACATAGTCGTCGCGTGGAATGGAGAACGCCTTGATGTTCTTCCCGTCCGCGGGTACGTGGATGAGGATCAGCGTGTTGGTGTTGTATCCGCCCTCGTTGCCGTCACCCGCGTGCAGCTGCGACAGCACGTCCGCTGGGAGTTGGTTGCCGTCCTGGTCCTTCCGAGTGTCGAGGCCCATCAGCAGGATGTTGGTCGCACCGCCCACCGACTTGGCGAACTTCGGATTCGCCAGCACCGAGGACACGTTGAAACCGCCGATCACCAGACTGCTACTCCACCAGGCGAATCCGGTTACGGACAGCACGACGAACGCCAGCACCGCGACGGCGCCGCGCGCCACGATCGACCCGGACCCACGCTGCACGCGGTCAGGTTAGCGGAGGAAGCTGCGATTACCTGTGCGACGCGCGGGACGGTTGTGACGAAAGCGACGACCAGTTCCCGTGGGTCCGAAGAAGTTCGGCCTCGGGGCGACGTTCAGGAGGCCAGGCGGCCCAGCGCGGGGACCAGCTGGGCGAGCGCACGGGCGCGGTGACTGACGGAGTTCTTCTCCTCGGCGCTCAGCTCGGCCGCGGTGCGGTCCGACCCCGCGGGCAGGAAGATCGGGTCGTAGCCGAAACCGCCGCCGCCCCGGCGGGCACGCAGTAGGCTGCCCGTCCACCGTCCGGTGACGGTGACGGCGCCGTCGGGCACCAGGTCCGGTGGGCCCACCAGGGCGCACACGGACACGAACTGGGCGCCGCGGCGCTCGTCGGGGACGTCGGACAGCTGCGCCAGCACCAGGTCGAGGTTCGCGTCGTCGTCGCCGTGCCGGCCGGACCAGCGCGCCGACAGCACACCCGGCATACCACCCAGCGCGTCGACACAGACACCGGAGTCGTCTGCGAGACATGGTAATCCGGTCTCTGCGAAGCCCTGCCGCGCCTTGATGAGAGCGTTGCCGACGAAGTCCGGAGCGTCCTCGGGCAGCTCTTCGAACTCGGGCACGTCGCCCAGGCCGACGATCTCCAGGCCCGCGATCCCGGCCCCCGCGACGACGGCGCGAAGCTCCGCGAGTTTCTTGCCGTTGCGCGAGGCCAACAGCAGGCGGGTCACGCGCCGAACTTCTTCTTCGGCTCGCTTTCGGCCTCGGGCAGGACGCCCGGGTACGGCGCCGCGAGCGCCTCCTTCTGCACGGTGAACAGTTGCTCGCAGCCCGCGACCGCGGTATCGAGCATCCAGTCGAGCGTGGTGCGTGCGAACGTCGCACCCTCGCCCGTCCCCTGCACCTCGACGAGGGTCCCGGTGTCGGTGGCGACGACGTTCATATCGACCTCGGCGCGCGAATCCTCCTCGTACGGCAGGTCTAGGCGCACGCGTCCGTCTACGACACCGACCGAGATCGCCGCGATTGCACAGGAGATCGGCTGCGGGTCGGCGAGGCGCCCGGCGGCGGCGAGATAGGTGACCGCGTCGCACAGCGCGACGTACGCGCCCGTGATCGACGCGGTGCGGGTGCCGCCGTCCGCCTGCAGGACATCGCAGTCGATGGCGATGGTGTTCTCACCGATCGCGGCGAGGTCGATGCACGCGCGCAGGGACCGGCCGACCAGGCGGGAGATCTCATGGGTGCGCCCGCCGATCTTGCCCTTGGTGGACTCGCGACGGGAGCGCTCATGCGTGGCGCCGGGAAGCATCGCGTATTCGGCGGTGAGCCAGCCGAGACCGGATCCGCGGCGCCAGCCGGGCACACCGAGCTCCACACTCGCGGTGCACAGCACCTTGGTGTTACCGAACTCGACGAGAACAGAACCCGCAGGATTCTGAGTGAAACCCCGCTCGATCCGTACGGGGCGGAGTTCGTCGTCGGCCCTGCCGTCTGCGCGTCTACTCACGGACCCCACCCTACGGCCCCGTCGACACCCACGTGGCGGACCCCACGACGACGGATCTCAGAGTTCGAAGACCTGGCCCTGCCGCACCGCATCGACGGGACCGTCGAACGCTGACCGGGCCTCCGCGACCACCTCGTCACGGGACGTCCACGGCGGGACATGGGTCAGCAGCAGGCGCTTGGCCCCGGCTTTCGCGGCGGCCTCCCCGGCCTCGAATCCCGAGATGTGCACTCCCAGGGGGCGATTCTCGGGATCATGGGTCCAGCTCGCCTCGCACAGGAACAGGTCGGCATCCCGGGCCACCTCGACGAGGGCGTCGCACACCCCGCTGTCGCCGCTGTACGCGAGCACCTTTCCCGACGGTGCCGTGATCCGCAGGCCGTACGACTCCGGCGGGTGGAACATGGTGTGCGGCTGAACGGTGAAGCCACCGACCTCGACGTCGGTCCCCTCGACCCAGGGGATGAAAGCGAACGTGTCCGCGATGTCGTCGACGAAGCTCGCCGACTCGGCCGATGCCCGCCCGATGCGCTCGGGGGTGTCCGACGGCCCGTACAGCAGGGCCCGACCCACGGCCGGCACAGGGTGGTAGCGACGCCAGACCAGCAGCGACGGCAGATCCAGGCAGTGGTCGGCATGCAGGTGCGACAGGAGGATCGTGACCGAGTTGGGGTCCACACGCTCCTGCAGTCTGCCCAGGACACCGGGGCCGAAGTCGACGACCACCGGCTCGTGCCCTTCGACCTGGAGGAGGTAACCCGAGCACGCCTCGCCGGGGCCGCCTACGCTGCCGGAACACCCGAGTATCTCCAGACGCATGTGCAACATGCTGCCAGATACACGCCTATCCGGTGGCCATCACGTCAACCTGTTTGGAAGTCCGATGTTTCGGGCGCCCCAGGGCGGCCGCCGCCAGGACTCCTCCGATCGCGCCGAACAGGTGCGCCTGCCACGAGACACCGGGCTGCCCCGGGAGGACGCCCAGGAACATCGTTCCGTATAGCACCAGCAGTACCACGCCGACGAGTATCTGAACGATGCTCTTGTTGAAGAATCCCCGCACCACCAGGTACGTCATCCATCCGAAGATCACGCCGGACAGGCCGATGGTCACGGTGTGCCCCTGTCCCGTGAGCCACACTCCGGCACCCGAGAACAGCCAGACGAACACCGTCGCCGACAGGAAGCGGGCGGCCCCCGCGAGTAACCCGACGAAGCCCAACACGAGCGCCGGCACGGAGTTGCTCGCCAGGTGGTCCCACCCGGCGTGCAGCAGCGGCGCGAATGCGATACCGCGGAGCCCCTCCTCGGTGCGCGGCAGGATGCCCCACCTGTCGAGGCTGTGATGGTCGGCCACGTCGACGAGCTCGATGAGCCACAACGCCCCGACGAACAGCACGATGGTGACGAGGGCGTTCCGTATCGCCCGGCCCCGGCCGCCAGTGGAGGGGACGGCGGCGGGCCGCATGCTCGGATAGGAAGTCATGGCGCTTCTCCTCGATAGGCCGTTACGGGATCGGCCGTCCGGTCAGGCCCAAAGCTGGCCGTCGAGGGCTTCCTCCGCCTCTTCCACCGTACCGTCGTATGCGCCGGTCGACAGATACTTCCATCCGGCGTCGGCGACCACGAACGCTACGTCGGCACGCTCGCCAGCGCGCAGGGCCTTGCCCGCGACGCCGAGCGCGGCGTGCAGCACGCCACCGGTCGAGACGCCCGCGAAGATCCCCTCGTCATCGATCAGCTGGCGCATGCGGCGCACCGCATCGTAGGCGCCCACCGAGTAGCGGGTGGTGAGCACGGATTCGTCGTAGAGCTCCGGGACGAAGCCCTCGTCGAGATTGCGCAGACCGTAGACGAGCTCGCCGTACCTCGGCTCCGCGGCGACGACGGCGATACCGGGGACGTGCTCACGCAGATAACGCCCGGTGCCCATGAGCGTCCCGGTCGTGCCGAGACCCGCCACGAAGTGGGTGATCTCAGGTAGGTCGGCGAGCAGCTCGGGTCCGGTCCCGTGGTAGTGCGCGGCGGCGTTGGCGGGATTCCCGTACTGGTAGAGCATGACCCAGTCGGGATGCTCGTCGGCCAGCTTCTTGGCCTCCGCGACAGCGCGGTTCGAGCCGCCCGCCGCGGGGCTCGCGACGATCTCCGCGCCGTACATGGTGAGCAGCTGCCGACGCTCGGCGCTGGTGTTCTCGGGCATCACGCAGATCAGCCTGTAGCCCTTGAGTTTCGCCGCCATCGCGAGGCTGATCCCGGTGTTGCCGGACGTGGGCTCGAGGATGGTGCACCCGGGCCGTAGCCTGCCGTCGCGCTCCGCGTCCTCGATCATGCGCAGCGCCGGCCTGTCCTTTATGGATCCCGTCGGGTTGCGGTCCTCGAGCTTCGCCCAGAGCCGCACATGCGGGCCCCCGGCGCCGTCCTCGGCGCTGCCTTGGTCCCACCTGGGCGAGAGCCGGGGCAATCCGACGAGCGGCGTGCCGCCGAGCGACTCCAGCAACGAGCCGAAACGCGCCACGCCTAGCCGCCCGCGACGGCGGGCAGGATCGTGACCGAGCCCCCGTCTGCGACGGCGGTGTCGAGCCCACCCGAGAAGCGCACGTCCTCGTCGTCCACGTAGACGTTGACGAATCGGTGCAGCTTGCCGTCGGCGATCAAGCGCTCCTTGAGACCCGCGTGCCGGGACTCGAGATCATCGATCACGGCGCCGAGGGTCGCGCCGTCGGCGGGTACGCGCTTCTCGCCGCCGGTGTAGGGCCGCAGGATGGTGGGGATGGATACTGTGACGGGCATCTACTGCTCCTCGATCTCGATGGGCTCTTCGGTGACCGCGCCGTCTGAGATGCGATAGCTGCGCACCTCGGCGGCCTCTGGGTCGCGGGTGGAGACCAGCACGTAGTGCGCGTTCGGCTCGGATGCGAAGCTCACGTCGGTGCGGGACGGGTACGCCTCGGTGGCCGTGTGCGAGTGGTATACGACGACGGGTTCCTCGTCGCGCGCGTCCATCTCCCGCCACACGCGAAGCTGCTCGCCGGAGTCGAAGCGGTAGAACGTGGGCGACCGCTCGGCGTTCAGCATCTCCACGAACCGCTCGGGGCGGTCGGAGCCCTCGGGACCGGCGATGACGCCACACGCCTCGTCCGGATGATCACGCCGCGCGTGCGCGATCATGCGGTCCACCAGCTCACGCCGGATCGTCAGCACCCGTCACCTCCTCGCGGTCTGTCTCCTGCCGCCTCCGGGCAACGCGGCCGGTCAGGCGGGTATTCCTGAGGGCGGGGTTTCGTTCAGCGCTGAGCGGAACGTCCACTCAGTCGCCCGCCCGCTCCAGCATCGCGGTGACCAGCACGTCCAACAGGGCCGAGAGCCAGTGGTACATGTCGATCCGCGCCGGGTCGATGCCCGGGCGCCCCTCAGGGTGGTCGGCGGTGATATCGAGTAGCGAGCCGAGCGCGAGCCGCACATCGTTGACGGCGGTGAGCCAGTCGGCGGCCTGCTCCTCGGTGAGCGAGACCTTGCCCGCGTGCTCGGGCAGAGTCGCCAGCACGGTCTGTGCCGCGGAGCGCTTCGCGTCGATGATCTCGGGCTCGTTGAGCGAGCGGAGCGCAGCGTTGAGATCTCCGGCGAACTCCCGCGAGACACCGTCGTCGCCCGCCTCATCGGGCCGGTAGAAGTCCGGCAGGAGACGCTGCAGCGGCCCGTCGGACGGCGCATCCGAGTGCCCGGTCCGCAGGCCGGTCAGTTCGGCCAGTTCGTCGTGCGGGGCGCTGCCCTCACGCTCGTCGAGGAGTTCGACCAGCGACGAGACCAGCGAACGGACGATGCCTACCTCGTGGGCGGACATCTTGGAGACGTAATGGATGCCGTCGATGCCACGCTTAGCGGCCCAGTTGCGCATAGATCCCTACGAGTCGCGCTGCATCGTCGCCCATAGGCCGGCGGCATGCAGCTTGCGGACGTCGCCCTCGACCTTGTCGCGGTCCCCGGTCGATACGACGGCTCGCCCCTCCGTGTGCACCTGCATCATCAATTCCTTGGCCTTGGCGGTGCTGAAACCGAAGAGCTTGCGGAACACGAACGTCACGTACGACATGAGGTTGACAGGGTCGTCCCACACGACCGTCAACCATGGCTTGTCCACCGACTGCTCTTCCTGACGCTCCAGAAGCGCTGCCGAGCTCGGGCCCACCCCCGGTACAGCTTCGCCGTGGTTGCTCATAGGTTCTAGGGTACCCAGTGTGACCCACGAGACGACAGCCCCGCCCGGCGCATATCCCGGGCCGGCCAGCACGGGGCTGCTCACCGATCAATACGAGCTGACGATGCTGGCAGCGGCGCTGCGGGACGGCACCGCGCACCGTCCGTGCGTGTTCGAGGTCTTCGCGCGGCGACTGCCCGACGGACGCCGCTACGGAGTGGTCGCCGGGACCGGGCGCGTGCTCGAGGCGCTGCAGCGGTTCCGTTTCGGCGAAGCCGAACTCGATATCGCGCGGACCTTCCTCGACGCCGAAACCGTGGACTGGCTCGCGGACTACCGCTTCTCCGGCGACATCGACGGGTATCCGGAGGGTGAGATCTACTTCCCGGGGTCCCCGATCCTCACCGTGCGTTCTTCGTTCGCGGAGGCGGTCCTGCTGGAGACCCTGGTGCTGTCGATCCTCAACCACGACAGCGCGATCGCCGCCGCGGCCGCACGCATGGTCTCCGCGGCGGCGGGGCGACCGCTGATCGAGATGGGCACGCGACGCACGCACGAGATCGCCGCCGTCGCCGCCGCGCGCGCCGCGTACCTCGCGGGCTTCACCTCGACGTCGAACGTCGAGGCCGCGCGCACTTTCGGTGTGCCGTCGGGCGGGACCGCTGCGCACGCGTTCACGCTGCTGCACACCGGGCCGGACGGTGCCGACGAGGAGGCGGCCTTCGCCGCGCAGGTCGCGGCCCAGGGCGCGGCCACCACGCTGCTGGTCGACACCTACGACATCACCGAGGGCGTGAACCGCGCCGTGCGCGCGGCGGGGCCCGGGCTGGGTGGCGTCCGCATCGACTCGGGCGATCTCGGCATCATCACGCGCCAGGTCCGCGCGCAACTGGACTCGCTCGGCGCGACGGGAACGAAGATCGTGGTGTCCGGCGACCTCGACGAGTACGCGATCGGCGCGCTCCGAGCGGAGCCGATCGACGTGTACGGGGTCGGTACCTCGCTCGTCACGGGCTCCGGGGCACCTACCGCGGGGATGGTCTACAAGCTCGTCGAGGTCGACGGCGTACCCGTTGCGAAACGCAGTTCCCACAAGGAGACCCACGGCGGCGAGAAGCGCGCGGTACGGCTCGCGAAGTCGACGGGGACCATCGTCGAGGAGGTCCTGTCGCCGCGCGACGTCGAGCCGCGCGTGCCCGCCCGCCTGACTGCCACGCCCCTGCAGATCCCGCTGGTGCGGGGCGGGGACACCGCCCTGTCGCTACCGACGCTCGAGGACGCGCGAGAGCGCCTACGCGCGGCCCTGGTGTCGCTGCCGTGGGAGGGCCTCGGCCTGTCGCACGGCGAGCCCGCGATCCCGACACGCTTCGAGGCCCGCTCATGACCGCCCTCATCGTCGTGGATGTACAGAACGACTTCTGCGAGGGCGGGTCCCTGGCCGTCGACGGCGGCTCCGCCGTCGCCGCCGCGGTGAGCGCGCTCGCAGCCCGGTACGGCACGGTGGTGGCCACGCGCGACTGGCATATCGACCCCGGGCCGCACTTCTCCGACGACCCGGACTACGTCGACTCGTGGCCCCCGCACTGCCGGGTCGGCACTCCCGGCGCGGACTTCCATCCCGCATTGACGCTGCCCGAGGGCACCGTCGTGTTCTCGAAGGGGGAGTACACGGCGGCCTACTCGGGTTTCGAGGGGGCGTCGGCCGACGGCGAATCGCTTGCGGATTGGCTTGCGGAACAAGGGATCACGTCTGTCGATGTGGTGGGCATCGCGACCGACCACTGCGTCCGCGCCACGGCCCTCGACGGCGTACGCACGGGGCTCTCCGTACGCGTGCTGGTGGACTACACGGCAGGCGTCGCGCCCGGCTCCACCGCCGCCGCGCTCGACGAGATGACCTCCGCTGGAATCGAGGTGGTCCGCGGCTGACATCCGCGAGCGCGGTGCGGCCAGAGCTACCCCGCGGCGAGGATCTCGCGCGGGTCGAAGGTCACGCGGACGGCGGTGACGAGACCGTCCTCCACGTGGGTCCAGTTGACGGTGGCGGTTGCGGGCGCGTCACCCATCACCAGGTCGAACCATGTCATGGCATCGGTGTCGTCGGCGAGCCGGCGCACCAGTGTCACCTCCCGGGTGCCTGCCGCCATCCCGGCGAGCCCGGCGAGGAAGTCCTCGACGCCGCGTGTGGAGCCGAAGACGCCGTCGAACGTCACATCCTCGGCAAGGTGGGGTCGCAGCGGCTCGAAGTCCTTGCGCTGCCAACAGTCCAGGTAGAGCTCTGCGATCTCACGGGGTGTGGGTGTCTTTGTCATGAGTCCATCGTGAGACCGGAGAACTCATTAGTCCAACAGCTGAATCAGCTATGAGCTAGCATTAATAGTTATGGAGCTTCATCAGCTGCGCTACCTGATCGCGGTCACCGATCAGGGTTCGTTCACCGCGGCCGCGGACGTCCTGCAGGTCAGCCAGTCAGGGGTGTCCGCGCAGATCGGAAAGCTCGAGCGGGAGCTCGGCCACCGCCTGTTCCAGCGGGGGACGCGTAGCGTCGCGCCGACGGCCGAGGGTGAGCAGCTCCTCCCCTACGCCCGCGCGGCGCTACGCAGTGTCGACGATCTGCGCACGGCCGCAGACGAACTCGCCGGACTCGACCGCGGGCATGTGCGGCTGGGCACCGTCATCGGCTGTGCGATACCCGGCTTCCTGGCAGGCTTCGCGGAGTTCCGTCACGATCACCCGGCGGTCACCGTCGAGGTGACGGAGGGCAACTCCGACCCGCTCGTGCGGGACCTGCACAGCGGCACGCTCGACGTCGCCCTCGTAGCGCACGCTCATCCCCTTCCGGACACGCTCGAGTCGCGCACGCTTCTCACGGAGCCGCTGGTCGCCGTCGTTCCCGAGGGCCACCCCTGGACACGGCGGCGCGCGCCGATCACACCGAAACACCTGACCGCGGAGACGATCCTCTGCCTGCCACCGGGCACGGGAGTACGTGCGGCGCTCGACGCGACGTGCGCCGCGCATTCGGTGGCACTCGACGTCGCCGTCCAGGCCCACTCCCCCGACGCGCTGCTGCAGCTCGCGGCACACGGCGCCGGCGTGACGATCCTGTCGCGCTCGATGACGGGCGGAGCACCGTCGGTCGCGATCTCGGGCTCGGCACCCAACCACCTGTCGTTGGCGACACGCACGGCACCGTCGGGAGCGGCGCGGACGCTGGCGGCCACACTGCTGCGGCACCTGACGTCCCGGTAAACTCGCCCGGTGCCCGAACCGCCCATCGTTCCGCGTCTGCTCGACAACGCCGTCGGCGCGCTGGGCGGCACCCGACGCGACGGCCAGGTACGGATGGCAGCGGCGGTCGCGCACTCCCTGGACACGGGCGAACACCTCGCCGTGCAGGCCGGTACGGGCACCGGGAAGTCACTCGCGTACCTGGTACCCGCGATGCGGCACGCGGTCACCACCGGAAACACCGTTGTAGTGAGCACGGCGACCATCGCCCTGCAACGCCAGCTGGTCGACCGCGACCTCCCGCGTCTGTCGAAGGCCCTGAAGTCCGACCTCGGACGCGAACCCACGTTCGCGATCCTCAAGGGCCGCGGCAACTACCTGTGCCTGAACAAGCTACACAGCTCGGCGGCCTCCGAGCCGGACTCGGCGGAGCTGTTCGACCCGTTCGCGGCGTCCCGCATGGGCCGCGAGATCAAGCGGTTACGCGAATGGTCGTCGGACACCGAGACCGGCGACCGCGACGAGATCGAGCCCGGCGTGAGCGACCAGGCGTGGCGGCTGGTGAGCGTGGGCGCACGAGAGTGCTTGGGGGCGAGCAACTGCACGTACGGCCAGGACTGCTTCGCCGAGGAAGCCCGCAAGCAGACGGGCCGGGTCGACGTGGTCGTCACCAACCACGCGCTGCTCGCGATCGACGCTATGACCGATGTCAACGTCCTTCCCGATCACGATGCGGTGATCGTGGACGAGGCTCACGAGCTCGTCGACCGGGTCACCTCGGTCGCGACGGCAGAACTCACCGCGGGCACCGTCGCCGCCGCCGCGCGCCGTGCGGGCAAGCTGGTGGAGGACGAGATCGCCGACGCGATGATCGCCGCGAGCGAGGGCCTCGGCTCGCTCCTCGAGGATGTGGGGACCCGGCGCTGGCTATCCCTACCCGACGGCGCCTCCGCCCTTGCTGCTGTGCGCGACGCCGCGTGGGCGACCCGGACCGCCGTCGGCCCGGCGCGTGGGGCGAACCTGGACGCCGACGCCGCGGCGGCCCGCAGCGCAGCGCTGACCGCGCTCGACGAAGTGCACGACACCGCGGTACGTGTGCTCACGGCATTCGACGAGCCCGACGAGTCCAAGCGCTACGACGTCGTGTGGACCGCTGATGTGCCGATCAAGGGCGGATTCCGCCGCACTCTGATGATCGCGCCACTGTCGGTGGGCGGGTTGCTGCGCAGCCGCCTGTTCGGTGAGTCGACGGTGGTCCTCACGTCCGCGACGCTCGCGGTGGGCGGCACCTTCGACAGCGCTGCCGGCGCATGGGGGCTGACCCGGAACCCCACTGAGCCGCAGCGGGATCCGAGCCTCGCCACAGGCAAGAACCCCGAGCACACCCTCGAGTGGTCGCACCTGGATGTGGGGTCACCCTTCGACCACGCGCGCTCGGGCATCCTGTACGTCGCCAAGTCCATGCCCCCGCCCGGCCGGGACGGCACCGCGCCGCAGATGCTCGACGAGATCGCCGAGCTCCTCACAGCGGCGGGCGGACGCACGCTCGGCCTCTTCAGCTCGACCCGGGCCGCCAAAGCCGCTGCCGCCGCGCTACGTGAGCGCGTCGACACGCCGATCCTGTGCCAGGGCGAGGGCGCGACGGGTCAGCTGGTGCGCGACTTCGCCGCCGACCCCGCGACGTCACTGTTCGGCACCCTCAGCCTGTGGCAGGGCGTCGACGTGCCGGGGCCATCTCTGTCACTGGTCATCATCGACCGTATCCCGTTCCCGCGTCCCGACGATCCCCTGCTCACCGCACGGCAACGCGCCGTCGAGGCCCGGGGCGGCAACGGATTCATCAGCGTCGCGGCCACTCACGCGGCTCTGCTGCTCGCGCAGGGAGTCGGCCGGCTGCTGCGATCGGTCGACGATCGCGGCGTCGTCGCCGTTCTCGATCCTCGCCTCGCCACCGCGCGCTACAGCGGATTCCTCCGCGCCACCCTGCCGCCGTTCTGGGAGACGACGGACAAGCAGGTGGTCCTCGGCGCATTGAAGCGCCTCGACGGCTGAGCCGCGCGCGCCACGACTCGGGCCCGACCCGATCTCCAGTCGTTGACATCCGAGTCACCCGTCGGGCACGCTTGTAAGTAATCGATTACTTTCGAAGCGGCCGGCGGGCCGCCGGGACGTAATCGCTTACTTTCAGGAGGTGTTGTGCCGCAGGGTACGCGCGAGAAGATCATGACGGCCGCGTTGCAGCTCTTCGGTGAGCGGGGCTTCGCCGGGACACCGGTCACGGCGATCGAGAAGGCGGCGGGCCTGACCGGGGGAACAGGTGCCCTGTACCGCCATTTCGGCTCGAAGAACGAGTTACTGGTCGAGTCGGTCCGCTGGTGCCTGAACGACTGGGGGCCGTACGCCCAGTTCGCAAGCCCCGGGTACTCGGCCGTGGGCTACATCGAGCAGCGACACCCCGACGCGACGCTGGCCGAGAAGGTCGAGGCACTGTGCCGCCTCGGCCTGGTACGCGCCGACCACATCCGCGACGTGAGACGGATCATGTTGCGCGACAACAGCGTCCCACCCGGCCTGCTCGACTCGTTCCGAGCCGACGACCATGACGTGCGCGTCGCATTGGTCGCCCGCACGCTGCGCGACCTCGCCGTCTCCGACCGGCCGGGGGCACCGTCGGAACCCGACGCCTGGCGTCCCGAGGCCGAGGTGCTCGTCGGGGCCATGGCGAATCTGTGGCTCATGCACGACCTGTACGGGGGCGACCGGCCCTGCGGGATCGACTTCGACGCCTACATCCGGGCCGTCGGCGTGATGCTCGCGGCACGCATCAGGGACACACACCATCGAACCGGAGAGGACCCATCATGGGAACAGGACACGTCACCGTCGTCGGCGGCGGACTCGGAGGCCTGACCGCCGCCATCGCCACGGCCGAGGCAGGCGCGGAGGTCACCCTGCACGAAGCACACGGCAGGCTCGGCGGACGCGGCCGGGCACTCGAGGGCTCGTACGTAGCGCACGAGGGCGCGCACGTGTTCTACGCGGACGGCGAGCACTATCGATGGCTACGCAGCCGCGGACTGATCGGCCGCCTCGGCTGGCCGTCGGCGGCGGCCATGGGCCGCGTGCGATTCCGCGTCGACGACGAGTTGCGGCGCATCCCGCCCGCGGGCATGCTCGCCGCTCAGGCACAGGCATGGCGGAAGGCCCCGGTCGATGAGACCTTCGGAGCCTGGGCCACGGGGATCTGGGGCGAGCGGACGACGACGTGGATGGCCAACGCGATCAGCGTGGTCACGTACGACGCCGAGACCACGGCGCTATCAGCGGCGTACGTCTGGGACCTGTTCCAGCGTGTACTCGGGCCCCGCATCCCCGCGATCCGCTGGGTCGTCGGTGGGTGGCAGGCGGTGATCGACCGGATGGCCCAGCGGGCACGGGAGTTGGAGGTGCGCATCCAGACGGGCAGCCGCGTCGATGCGCTGCCCACCGGACGCGGACCGGTGATCGTCGCAACCGATCAGTTCGCCGCGCGGGGACTCCTCGGCGACGACTCCCTCGGCTGGCCCATGGGTCATGCGGCGCTGCTCGACATCGCCGTACGGCCTTCGCGCGGGGATTGCAGCCTGGTGTTCGACCTCGATGAGGGAGGCTTCCACGAGAGCTACTCGATGCAGGACTCCACGGTGGCCCCGGCGGGCGAGGCCCTCTACCAACTGCAGATGCCGGTGCGCCCCGACGAGGGGCCGTCGGCAGCGCACGAGCGGCTCGCTCGCCTCGCCGAGCGGGCCCTCCCCGGATGGCGGGAGCGCGCCACCTTCACCCGGACCGCCACCGCCCGTGACCGCACGGGCGCCAACGACCTCCCCGGCTACACCTGGCGCGACCGCCCCGCGATCGACCGCGGCGACGGCGTATATCTCGTGGGAGACACCGTCGCGGCCCCCGGAATGCGCGGCGAGATCGTCATCAACAGCGCGGTCGAGGCGGCCCGTCTGGCCACCGAACGCATCGCCGAGGTGGCGCCGCACTGAGGTCCACGGCGGCGGGCCGCCCATCGGCACGGCGGCGGGCCGCCCATCGGCACGGCGGCGGGCCGCCCATCGGCACGGCGGCGGGCCGCCCATCGGCACGGCGGCGAGCCGCCCATCGACACGGCGGCGAGCCGCCCATCGGCACGGCGGCGGGCCGCCCATCGACACCGCGGGCGTGCGGATCACGTCTCCCGCGCCCCGCACATGGCGCCGGGTATTCGGATACGGTTGTGCGGGTGACCGGCCGAATCGGTATCGATGACATCGAACCCGTCGTATCCGGGGGGCAGTACCCCGGCAAGGCGACGGTGGGTGAAGTGGTTCCCGTCTCCGCGACCGTATGGCGTGAGGGCCACGACGCCGTCGCCGCCACGCTGGTCGTCACGCCCGCCGAGGGTGACGTGCCGCAGTACATCCGGATGGCCCCCAGTTCGCAGCAGGACGTGTTCAACGCGGTGTTCAGCCCGGACGCACCAGGCTTCTGGTCAGTCCGCATCGAGGGCTGGTCGGACCCGCTCGCTACGTGGCGCGACGCGGTCGGGAAGAAGATCGCCGCCGGGCAGGGTGCTGGCGAACTCGCCAACGATCTCGAGATCGGAGCGCGCCTGCTGGATCGGGCCGCCGGTGGAGTCCCGCCGCACGACCGGCAACGTCTCTCCGATTGCGCTGCGGCCCTGCGGGATACGGAACGCACACTGGTAGAACGGACCGCGCCGGCACTGCATCCGGACATCGTCGCACTGCTCGCCGCATACCCGCTGCGTGACCTGGTCACCAAGTCGCGCACCCACCGGATCTGGGTCGATCGCAAACGCGCCCTGTTCGGTGCGTGGTACGAGTTCTTCCCCCGCTCGACGGGTGGCTGGGACGCCGAGGGCCGGCCCGTGCACGGCACGTTCCTCACGGCGGCCGAGGACCTGCCGCGTATCGCGGACATGGGCTTCGACGTGGTGTACCTGCCTCCGATCCATCCGATCGGGGAGGTGAACCGCAAGGGGCGCAACAACACCCTGACACCGGGACCCGACGATGTGGGCTCGCCGTGGGCGATCGGCTCGGCCCAGGGCGGGCACGACACCGTGCACCCGGGCCTCGGGAACGAAGAGGACTTCCGCTACTTCCTCGCCCGCACGCAGGAGCTCGGCATGGAAGTGGCACTGGACCTGGCGTTCCAGGCTGCGCCCGACCATCCTTGGGCCACAGAGCATCCCGAATGGTTCACGGTGCTTCCCGACGGCACGATCGCGTACGCGGAGAACCCGCCGAAGAAGTATCAGGACATCTACCCGATCAACTTCGACGACGATCGGGTCGGGATCTACCGGGAGCTGCTGCGCGTCACGCTGCACTGGGTCGACCAGGGAGTGAAGATCTTCCGCGTCGACAACCCACACACCAAGCCACCGGACTTCTGGGAGTGGCTCATCACCGAGGTGAAGCGCCACCACCCCGACGTGCTCTTCCTCGCCGAAGCGTTCACCCGGCCCGCCCGCATGTACGGGCTGGCGAAGCTCGGATTCACCCAGAGCTACACATATTTCACATGGCGCACCGCCAAGTGGGAGCTGACGGAGTTCGGCGTCGAGCACGCGTCGATGGCCGATGTGTGCCGCCCCAACCTGTTCGTCAACACGCCGGATATCCTGCATGAGAGTCTGCAGCACGGCGGCCCGGGCATGTTCGCGCTGCGTGCGGCGCTCGCCGCGACGCTGTCGCCGACGTGGGGCGTGTACTCGGGCTACGAGCTCTATGAGCATCAGGCCGTGCGCGAGGGCAGCGAGGAGTACCTCGACTCGGAGAAGTACGAGCTCCGGCCGCGCGACTACAAGGGGGCCGAGAGCCGGGGCGAGTCCCTGGCGCCGTTCATCGCACGGCTCAACGAGATCCGACGCCGCCACCCCGCTCTACAGCAGCTGCGGAACCTTCACTTCCACCACGTCGACAACGACGCGCTCATCGCATACAGCAAGCACGACCCGGCGTCCGGCGACGCAGTGCTGACGGTGGTGAACCTCAACCCGTTCGGCGCGGAGTCGGGCACGCTGTGGCTGGACCTGCCTGCGATCGGTATGGATTGGCATGCACGATTCGATGTACGCGACGAGGTCACCGGTGAGGAGTACCACTGGGGCCAGGCCAACTACATCCGCCTCGAGCCGTGGCGCAACGTCGCACACATCATCGCGCTGCCGCGGCTCGACGCCGTAGCCCGCACCACGTCGACGTACCGGGTGCCGTGACCGAAGGGACCCATGCGGAAGACCGGCCGGGCGCAGACGACCCGGCGGTCCGAGACGTCGCGCGTGCGGGCGGTCCGCCGGGCGCTCTCCCGCCCGCCGAGAGCGATCCGCTGTGGTTCCAGCGCGCCGTGTTCTACGAGGTGCTGGTGCGTGCGTTCGACGACTCCGACGGCGACGGCACGGGAGACCTGCGCGGCCTGCTACAGCGGCTCGACTATCTGGCATGGCTCGGCGTGGATTGCCTGTGGCTGCCGCCGTTCTACGACTCACCGCTACGCGATGGCGGCTACGATATCCGCGACTTCCGCACCGTCCTGGGCGAATTCGGCACCGTGGACGATTTCCGCGCCGTCGTCGAGGCGGCACACGAGCGCGGCATCCGCATCATCTGCGACCTGGTCATGAACCACACGTCGGACACGCACCCGTGGTTCGCGGCCTCGCGATCCGACCCCGACGGCCCGTTCGGCGACTTCTACATGTGGGCCGACGACGACACCGGGTATCCGGACGCGCGTGTGATCTTCGTCGACACCGAGCCGTCGAACTGGACATTCGACCCGGTCCGTAAGCAGTACTATTTCCACCGCTTCTTCAGCCACCAGCCGGATCTCAACTACGACAACCTCGAAGTGCACGAAGCGATGCTCGACGTGCTGAGGTTCTGGCTGGACCTGGGGATCGACGGCTTCCGCCTCGATGCCGTGCCCTACCTGTACGCGCGCGAGGGCACCAACTGCGAGAACCTCCCGGAGACGCACGCCTTCCTGCGCAAGTGCCGCGCCGTCATCGACGCCGAGTACCCCGGTCGCGTGCTCCTCGCGGAGGCGAACCAGTGGCCGTCGGACGTGGTCGAGTACTTCGGCGACGGGGACGAGTGCCACATGGCCTTCCACTTCCCCCTGATGCCCCGCATCTTCATGGCGGTCCGGCGGCAGTCCCGCTTCCCGATCTCCGAGATCCTCGCCGAGACCCCGGCCATCCCCGCGACGGCCCAATGGGGCATCTTCCTCCGCAACCACGACGAGCTGACCCTCGAGATGGTCTCCGACGCCGACCGCGATTACATGTACGCCGAGTACGCGTCCGACCCGCGGATGAAGGCGAACATCGGAATCCGGCGACGGCTCGCACCGCTGCTGGAGGGCGACCGCACGCGGCTCGAGCTGTTCACGGCGCTGCTGCTCAGCCTGCCGGGGTCGCCGATCCTGTACTACGGTGACGAGATCGGTATGGGCGACAACATCTGGCTGGGCGACCGCGACGCGGTCCGCACACCCATGCAGTGGTCCCCCGACCGCAACGCGGGTTTCTCGCGCGCCGACCCCGGCCGCATGTACCTGCCCGTCATCATGGACCCCACCTACGGCTACCAGGGTGTGAATGTAGAGGCCCAGCTGAACTCCACGAACAGCCTGCTGCACTGGACGCGTCGCCTCATCGCCGTCCGCAAGCAGCATCCCGCGTTCGGCCTCGGCACGCTCACAGAACTCGGGTGCCCGAACCCCTCGGTTCTCACATACGTGCGCGAATTCGACGGCCACGACCCGATCCTCTGTGTGCACAACCTGTCCCGCTTCCCCGGCGCCGCGGTGCTGGACCTCAGCTCGTGGTCCGGCCGGATTCCCATGGAGCTGACGGGATCCGTACCCTTCCCCCCGATCGGCGAGACGGAGTACATGCTCACACTGCCGGGCCACGGCTTCTACTGGTTCGCGCTGCGCGCCGACCCGCGCGAGGTACCGGCATGAGCGTCACCGACGCGGCCCTCGCCGCCGCCCTCGGCCGATGGCTACCCGCGCAGCGGTGGTTCTCGGCCAAGACCTCTGCCGTCGTCGGAACGCGCATCGCAGGGAGGCAGTCGTTGCCGGCCGATGCGGGCACGCTCGAGTGGCTTCTGGTCGAGGTGGAGCTCGACGGGGCCGCGGGCGGGCCCGGTGCCACCGCCGCTGTCCACCTCTACCAGGTGCCGCTGCTCGTGCGTGACTCGCTGCCGCCGGCGGCAGAGGCCGCGCACGTTCCCTCCCCCGACATCGGCACTGTCCTCACCTGTGCGCTGACAGACCCCGACGGCGCCCTCGCCCTCGCCCGGCACGTCGCCGCCGGCGGTGCGGCGGGCGCGCTCCGATTCCGCACCGACGGCGACACGTGGGCTGCCGGCGTCGAACGGGTACATCCGCTCGGCGTAGACCAGTCGAACAGCTCGGTGGTGCTCGACGGTGCCGTTCTGCTCAAGGTCTTCCGGCGCGTATTCCCCGGCCCCAACCCGGACGTGGAGCTCACGGGTGCGCTGACGCGGGCCGGATCCCCGTCGGTGGCGCCGCTGCTGGGCTCCGTCGAGTGGACCGGAGCGCCGCTCACAGCTCAGCCGACGACGCTCGCGATGGCCCAGCGGTTCGAGGCGAACGCGGCCGACGGCTGGCAACTCGCGCTCGCGAGCGTTCGGGACCTCATGGCCGAAGGCGATCTGCTCGCGGAGGAGGTCGGTTCGGACACCGCCGCTGAGATGTTGCGCCTGGGGGGCGCGGTGGCTCGCATGCATGCCGACCTACGGGCGACGCTGGGCGCGGCTCCCGCGCCCGGTTCCGGCGGCCCGGACGATGCGGGGCGGGGCCGGTTCGCGGACCTGACCGCCGGACTGGAGCGGGCCGTCATCGTCGTGCCCCAGCTGGCCGGGCTGCGCGAGCGCGTCGCCGCGGTGGCGCGCGCGGCCGCCGACGAGCCTCCCGGTCCGTGGGAGTTCCAGCGCGTGCACGGTGACCTGCACCTCGGGCAGGCGCTGCGCACACCATCGGGGTGGCTGTTGGTGGATTTCGAGGGCGAGCCAGCCGCGGAGCCCGCCGCACGCCGCGCCCCCGATCATCCGCTGCGAGACGTCGCCGGCATCCTGCGCTCACTCGACTACGCCGGGCGCAGCCCGCTGCAGGACGCGGGGCCGGGTCCGTCCGCGCAGTTGCGTTTCCGAGCCGACGAGTGGACGCGCCGCAACCGCGACGCGTTCTGCACCGGCTACGCCCGAGAGGCGGGTGCCGACCCTCGGGACACACCGGCAGCGCTCCGCGCGTTCGAGCTCGAGAAAGCGCTCTACGAAGCCGTCTACGAGGCGCAGAATCGACCCAGTTGGATCGAACTGCCGCTGCATGCGATCGATGTGCTGACACAGGGACCGTCGCAGGAAAGGGAATGGTGATGACCACCGACTCCGAAGGCACAGCCGGCTCCGCCGATCCGGCAGCGGTCGAGCCCGAGGCGCGCCACCGGCTGCTGTCCGGCACCCACCACGACCCGCATTCGATTCTCGGCGCTCACGAAACAGGCGGGACATCCGGGCCGGACGCGCGCGGCGGGACCGTGCTGCGGACGCTGAGGCCGGGCGCGGAATCGGTCACCGCGGTGATCGGCGGCGACCGATTCCCGTTGCGGCGCATAGAGGGCGGACTCTTCGGTACATGCGTACCGATCAAGGATCTGATCGACTACCGCTACGAGGTCGAGTATCCCGGCGGGACGTCCACCGTTGCGGACGGTTACCGATTCCTGCCCACTCTCGGCGAGCTCGATCAGCACCTCGTCTCCGAGGGCCGCCACGAACGGCTCTGGGATGTGCTCGGCGCGCACGTACGCGAGTACGAGACGCCGGACGGCACCGTCACCGGCACGTCCTTCGCGGTGTGGGCTCCGAATGCTCAGGGGGTCACCGTGATCGGCGACTTCGAGTACTGGGCCGGCGAGTCCTATCCCATGCGGGTGCTGGGTTCGAGTGGCATCTGGGAGGTCTTCGTCCCAGGTGTGGGTGACGGCGCCAGATACAAGTACCGGATATTCACGGACGCCGGTCCGGTGGAGAAGGCGGACCCGATGGCCCGGCGCACCGAGGTGCCGCCGGCGACCGCGTCGATCGTCACCTCGTCGGCGTACGAATGGGGCGACACCGCGTGGATAGCCAGGCGGGCCGAGACGGACCCCGTGGCGCGTCCGATGAGCGTCTACGAGGTGCACCTCGGGTCGTGGCGGCAGGGCCTCGGGTACCTCGATCTCGCACGCGAACTGGCCGAGTACGTCACGGAGACCGGCTTCACGCACGTCGAGTTGCTGCCGGTCGCCGAGCACCCGTTCGGCGGGTCGTGGGGATACCAGGTCACCTCGTACTATGCACCGACGTCACGCTTCGGCACGCCCGACGAGTTCCGTGAGTTCGTCGACGTCCTGCACGCCGCCGGGATCGGCGTCATCGTGGACTGGGTGCCCGCCCACTTCCCCAAGGACGCATGGGCACTCGCGCGCTTCGACGGCACCCCGCTCTACGAGCATGCGGACCCTCGGCGCGGCGAGCAGCTCGACTGGGGCACGTACGTTTTCGACTTCGGCCGGCGCGAGGTACGCAACTTCCTCGTTGCCAACGCGCTGTACTGGATAGAGGAGTTCCACATCGACGGCCTGCGCGTCGACGCGGTCGCCTCCATGCTGTACCTCGACTATTCGCGTCCCGACGGCGGCTGGACCCCGAACCGGTACGGCGGCCGGGAGAACCTCGAGGCGGTCGAGTTCCTGCAGGAGATGAACGCCACGGTGCACAAGTCGCACCCCGGCATAGTCACCGTCGCCGAGGAGTCGACGTCATGGCCGGGCGTCACCCGTCCGACCAACCTCGGCGGCCTGGGCTTCTCGATGAAGTGGAACATGGGCTGGATGCACGACACCCTGGGCTACCTGACCCGGGACCAGATCCACCGCAGCTTCCACCACCACGAGATCACCTTCTCGCTGATGTACGCGTGGAGCGAGAACTTCCTGCTCCCGATAAGCCACGACGAGGTAGTGCACGGCAAGGGCACGCTGTGGACCCGTATGCCGGGCGACTCGCGCACCAAGGCAGCGGGTGTCCGCGCACTGCTCGCCTACATGTGGGCACACCCTGGCAAGCAGCTACTGTTCATGGGGCAGGAGTTCGGTCAGGTGCGCGAGTGGTCCGAGGAGCGCAGCCTGGACTGGGACGACGCCGTGGGCTGGGAGGGCGAACTGCACGCCGGGATCCGTTCTCTGGTGCGCGATCTCAACGCCGCCTACCGCGCGCACCCCGCGCTGTGGAGCCAGGACGCGACACCGTCGGGCTACGAGTGGGTGGACGCCAACGACTCGCAGAACAACGTGCTGAGCTTCCTGAGGTGGGGCTCCGACGGGTCCGTGGTCCTGTGCCTCTACAACTTCTCCGGCGCAACGCAGGACCGCTACCGCGTCGGCGTGCCCTACGCGGGAGCGTGGCATGAGATCCTCAATACCGACTCCACCGACTACGAGGGCACGGGCGGCGGCAACATGGGCGGCGTAACGGCCGAGACCCGCTCATGGCACGGGCGTCCCGCGTCCGCCGAGGTGGTCATGGGCCCGAACTCGGCGGTGTGGCTGCGGTTCGACGGTGCGGACGCGTCGAGCGATCCGGGCACGGGCAGGCATGCGGCGGGTAGAGCCGCGGAGGGGCAGACGACGGGCGGGAGCGCCGATGCGTGAGGCGGCACCGGGCGTCACGGAGGTGGCGCGCGGTGTGTTCGTCGCGCGCGGCACACATGTGAACTTCATTCTGCTGGTGGAGGGTTCGGACGTCACGCTGATCGACGCCGGCTGGCACGGCGATGCCGACACGGTCGAGCGCTCCGTTGCCGCCGTCGGCCGGCGGATCGAGGACGTACGAGCGATCCTGCTGACCCACGCGCACCTCGACCACGTGGGTGGAGCCGCCGTACTGCACGATCGGCACGACATACCGATCCTGACTCATCCCGCCGAGCTGGGCCACGCGCGCGGCGAGTGGCGTGAATCGGCCGGGCCCATCGATGTCGCACTGCGGGCCTACAAGCCCACCACGGTGCGCTGGGCGACCGCCATCGTGCGTGCCGGTGCTCTGACCCATGTGGCCGTGCCCGACGCCGAGGCCTTCCCCGATTCGGGGAGGCCGCTGGACCTGCCCGGTCGACCCGTGCCCGTGACATGCTTCGGCCACACCACGGGACACACCGCATTCCACCTTCCCGAACTCGGCGTCGTCGCCACCGGCGATGCCCTTGTGACAGGACATCCGTTGAGCGGCAAGAAGACTCCGCAGCTACTCCCCGAGTTCTTCGCGCACGACCCCGAACAGGCCGATGCCGCTCTGGACGGCCTGGCCGCCCTCGACGCCGACATCATCGCTCCGGGCCACGGCGCACCCCTGCGGGTGGAGCTGTCCCGCGCCGTCGCGACCGCACGTGCCTGAGTCGGCGGCCATGTCGCGAAACGGGCTCTGAGGTGGCCTATCCCGTCATATAGCGGGATTGGCCACCTCAGAGCGCGGTTCGCGACGGCACACCTTGACACGGATAGTGACTGACTGGTTACATACATTTCGTGAAGGGGACAGCAGAACGAACCCGCAGCACCGCCGAAGCGCGTCGGATCGAGGCGCTCGAAGCCGCACTGACCGCATTCTCGGCGACGGGCTATCACGCGACGACCGTCAGCGATGTGGCACGCACGGCGGGAATCTCCCACGGGTACGTCATGCGTTTGTTCGCAACCAAGCTGGGGCTGTTCGTGGCAACTCTCGAAGAGGGCTACGCGCGTATCACGGATGCCCTGAAGACCGGTGCAGCACTGGCACATGGGACCCAGCCGGAGGATGTGCTCGCCTCGATGGCCGACGCCTACGGCAGCCTCATCGGCGCCGACCGGCGACTGCTCATGGTGCAGGTCCACGCCCAGAGCGCATGCAGCGTGCCCGAGATCCGCGAAGCCGTGCGCCGTGGCCTGGCGGACCTCACGAACGTCGCGCACGACCTCGCCGGAGCGGACGCCGCGGAGTTGCAGCGATTCTTCGCGTACGGCCAGCTGTGCCATCTGGTGGCCACGGCCGACCTCGAATCGGTGGATGAACCCTGGGCCCGCACGATCGACCACGGAATATCCCACTAGCGATCACGCGTCGCTCTCCGATGCGGCGGCGTGGAAGTAACTGACCAGTCATAAGTAATTTGTACCGCACGGAAGGAGCTGCGCGACAATGACGCTCAACGCGAACGCACATGGGGACCTCCACGTCGTACTGGGCGCTGGACCGGCGGGCACGGCGATCGTCCGCGAATTGCTCGGGCGAGGACGCAGGGTCCGGCACGTCAACCGTTCGCCGATCGCCGACGCGCACGAGGCCGTCGAGACCGCCGTCGCCGACGTCTCGTCGGCCGACCAGGCCTGCGTCGCCACGGCGGGCGCCACGACGATCTACCACGCGGTCAACGTGCCGTATCACCTCCAGGTGGCACAGATGCCGAGGATCGCCGACGCGGTCATCGCAGCGGGGGCTCGCAACGATGCGCGGGTCGTCGTCCTCGACACCCTGTATCCCTACGGCGAAGCCGACGGGGAGGCCATCACCGAGGAGACTCCGTGGTCGGCCATCAGCTCCAAGGGGCGGATGCGCGCGGAACTGGACCGGCGGTATCTCGATGCGCACGCCGCCGGCCACGTGCGCGTCGCCCTCGGTCGGTCCGCCGACTTCTACGGTCCGGGCGTGATGAACTCGACGCTCGGCGGGGCATTCTTCCCCGCGGCCCTCTCCGGCGGCCACGCGGTGGTGTTCGGCGATATCGATCTGCCCCACAGCTATTCGTACATCCGTGACGTCGCCGCCGGACTGGTCGACCTCGGCACCGCCGACGACACCGCCTGCGGGCGGATCTGGCACCTACCGACCGTCCCCGCCGAAAGCACCCGTAACGTCATCGCCTGCGTCGGGCGGATCCTCGGCCGCGAGGTGCCCACCCGGATCGTGGCCGAGCCGGGCGCCGTCGGGCCGTTCGACGAGCAGTTCATGAGGGAGTACGCCGAGATGTTCTACCAGCACCGTGTTCCCCAGAACATGGTGTCCGCGACCTTCGAGCGGGCGTTCCACCGCTCCCCCACGCCGCTCAGCGAAGGCCTCACCGCAACGATCGACTGGTACCGCACCATCGTTCCCTCGTGACCGACGGAGCCTCACCCGTACTACGCGTCAGGCCGACGGTCGAGCGTCGACGCGACCGATCGCGCTCGCTCGACGGAACCCATATTGGTCTCGGCCCAGTTCCGCAACGCGCGCACCGGTTCGACCAGAGTGCGCCCCAGCGCGGTGAGCGAGTAGTGCACCGCAGGCGGCCTGGTCGACTCGACGCGTCGCGCAGCAAGGCCGTCGGCCTCGAGCCGTCGCAGGGTCTGGGTGAGCATCTTCTGCGATACCCCCGGCATCCGGCGCTTCAATGCGCCGAACCGGATCTCCTCGGACTCCGCCAGCAGCAGGACGACCATCACGGTCCATTTCGATCCGACCCTGTCGAGCAGGAGTCGCGTCGGACACGCGGCGTCGTACAGGTCGCCCTTCCGTCCGTCGGTCACCTCCGGGTACCTATGTGCGGGCGAAGTGCCCTCTGGCGTGGACCCCATTGCTCTCCTAACGTTCCCCGGTATCGAACAGTAACCAGGAGGGTCATGACCAACCAGTCCGAGGCGGCATATCCGACCACGACCGAGAAGCTGACGCTCGGGAACATCGCCGTGAGCGTTCGCCACGCGGGATCCGGCCCGACGATCCTTCTCCTACACGGGTTCCCGCACACGAAGCAGGTCTGGCGCGCGGTCGAGCCCGTCCTGATCGATGCCGGCTACCGTGTGGTCTCGCCCGACCTGAGGGGGCTGGGCGACACCGATAGGACGCCGGACGGATACCACGCGGACGACCTGGCGATGGATCAGGTCCGTCTGCTCGACGCGCTGTCATCGGACGCCGCACACGTCGTCGGCTTCGACCTCGGCGCGGCCCCGGCTTTCGCCCTCGCGGCAGCGCACCCCGGACGCGTACGGAGCCTGACCGTCGTCGAGGCGATCCTCGGTGGACTGCCCGGAGCTGAGGCATTCCTCGCACATCCACCGTGGTGGTTCGGCTTCCATCAGGCACCGGGTGGTCTGGCAGAGGACGTCTTGGAGGGTGATGAGGGCCGATACATCCGCCACTTCCTCGCCACCGGCTCCGAGGTCGGCGTACCCCACGATCTGGAGCAGCACTTCGTCGATGCCTACACGGGCCACGCGCGCCTGCGCGCGGCATTCGAGCACTACCGGGCGATGCCCGGCAACGCCCGGTGGAGCCGGGCGTGGGCCGAGCACGGGCGACTGCCGATGCCCGTGGCAGCGATCGGTGCGTCCGCGGTCGAGGACGCCCTCGCTCGCCAACTCGCAACCGTCTGCGACGACCTCACCGGGCACCTGCTCCCCCGGAGCGGGCATATCGTTCCGGTCGACGCGCCACGAGAACTCGCCGCTATCGTGCTCGACACCGCGCACCGGGCGTCGATCAGCTGATGATCGCGGCCCCGTCGGCGCCGAAGGCCGGTCCGACCGCGACGGCGGGCGCCGGTACTCGTCCATGGCCCCAGCCGATGCGGGCGCGGTAGCCGCCGATTTCGGCGCCCACCGCGTCGAGGTCCCGCGCCGACTCGTCGGGCTCCGTGCGGGGCGAGACGTACAGGGCGTCGGCGGGGCAGTTCGCCTCGCATTGAAAGCACGTCTGGCAGTCGGAGCCGCGCGCGATCTCCGGGATACCGTCGGCTCCGCGGTCGAATACGTCGGTGGGACACACAAGGATGCACTTGTCGCATGCGATGCAGCGATCCGCAGAAACGAGTTCGATCACGAGGCCACCTCCAAGGGGAGGGTGGGCGCGTCCTGCGTACGCACCCGGATCCGATCGAGCCCGGACACCACGATGCGATGGTGCTGGGCAGGATCGGTGTCCGGATGGTCGGTACGCCGCGCCATGCCACGCGACTCGGTTCGTGCCGATGCGGCCGTGTACATCCACCGGGCGTGCGCTGTCATCGCCGCCGCACGACGCGCGGCCAGCGCCCCTGCGCCGGTGCCGCCCAAGCCTTCTCGGGAGCGCTGCCACACATCGTCCAGTACGGCCAGCGAACGCTGCAGGGTCGCACCGTCACGGAAGTAGTTGCGGTCGTACGGCAGCACCTCGCCCTGCACCGCGGCCACCACATCGCGCGGATCCACCGACGATCTGGAGCCGAGCCCCACCTCGCCGACCTGTGCCGATCGATCGGGCACGCCGTCCCGCGCAAATGCCGCGGCGCCAGCGCCCGCCCACGTCCCGGACGACATCGCCCACGCCGCGTTGTGGCTGCCGCCGCCGGTGAAGCCTCCGCAGATCTCCTCGCGTGTGGCCGCGTCGCCGGCCGCGTATAGCCCCGGAACCGTTGTGGCGCAGTCGTCGCCGGTGAGGCGGATGCCTCCCGTACCGCGGACCGTGCCCTCCGCGACCAGTGTCACCTCGAAACGGTCGGAGACCGGGTCGATCCCGAAGCGGTCGAACGGCAGAAAGAAGTTCGGCTGCGCGCGGCGCATCGCAGTGGCGTCGGCTCCCGGCCGATCGAGCGTGCAGAACACGGGGCCGCGCAACAACTCCCGGGCGATCGGAGAGCGATGATGCCCGCTCGCACCCTCGATGACGCTGCCGTCCTCGCGATAGAAGGTCGCGTACCGGTAGAAGGCCGTCTTGGTCACCGAGGTCCCTTTGGGGGCGATTCCGTAGGCGTTGGAGAACTCCATCCCGGAGAGCTCGGCGCCCGCCTCGCCGGCGAACAGCGCACCGTCACCGGTGTTCACATCGCACCCGAGTGCCTTGGACAGGAACGCGCAACCCCCCGTGGCGAGTACGACCGCGCCGGCACGAACCCGGTAGTCGCGCTTCGCCTGCCGGCGATACCCGTGCACACCCGCGGCGCGACCACGGCCGTCGGTCAGGAGTCCGGTCACCGGGCTGTGATCGAGGACGGTCACGCCTGCGCGCCGAACCTGGATCCGCATGCGCCGCATGTACTCCGGTCCCTGCAGGCCGTTACGCAGCTGCCGTCCGTCCGATGCGACGGGGAACGGGTATCGCGCGTTACGCGCGAGATCGTCCATCCTGTTGTATGTCTCGTCGAGTACACGCGCCGACCACCTACGGTCGGCGAGATAGCCGCCGCGTGCCTCGCGATCTTCGATCGCCGCCGCGCGGAGCGCGGGATCGGGTTCGACGTACCAGACCCCCGTTCCCGCCGACGCCGTGGCCCCGCTCGTACCGCAGTAGCCCTTATCCACCAGGACGACGTCCGCACCGGCACGCGCCGCCGTCAGGGCCGCCCACGTCGCGGCCGGACCACCGCCGACGACGACCACGTCTGCTGTCTTCTCCTCCACCTGCACTCCAGTTCCCGCGCTCGGCCGACGCATTCGCACGACGATGCCAGGCGGCGTAGACCACGCACGAGCCTTGCGATCGACCCGATTGGAACCACGCGGATCCGAACCACGCTGATTTCAAGGGGTCTCAGTGCGATCCCCGGTTCGTAGGCTGCCCCGGAACCCACGACGGCCGACAGCCTTCGGCCGCCTATCGGAAGGCAGTACACGTGACCCATCGCCGCACAGCACTGACGCGGGGCATCGCCGCCGCGGTCGGGACCGCACTCGTCGCCTCCCTGACCGCGTGCGGCGCGGGCGGCTCGGCGCGGACCGAGAACGGCGTGACCGAACTCCGCTACCAGGGCTGGACCAACCAGGTCACACCCGCCGAGCTGGCCCAGGACCTCGGATTCTTCGATGGGAAGGTCAAGCTCGACTGGGTCGGCAACACCATCAGCGGGCCGCAGGACATCCAGTCCGCCGCGACCGGTCAGACCGACTTCGGCGGCGCGTTCGCCGGGGCCGTCGCCAAGCTGGCCTCCGCGGGTGCCCCCATCACCGCCGTCATCAACTACTACGGTGCGGACGACAAGACGTTCACCGGCTACTACGTCAAGGACGATTCGCCGATCCGGTCGGTCAAGGACCTGATCGGCAAGAAGATCGGCGTCAATACTCTCGGCGGCCAGAACGAGGCGGACATCCACGATGTCCTCAAGAAGGCCGGCGCAACGGCGGACCAGATCAAATCGGTTCAGCTCGTGGCGCTTCCGCCCCCCAACACCGAGGATGCTCTGCGCAAGGGCCAGATCGAGGTGGCCGCACTCGGCGACCAGTTCCGCCAGCGCGCCGTCGCCGCAGGCGGGATCCGCCCGGTGTTCACCGAGCCGGAGGCGTTCGGCAACTTCAACGGCGGCGAGTACGTGCTACGCAAGGACTTCATCAAGAAGAACCCGGACGCGGTGCGGGCGTTCACCACCGGTGTCGCCAGGGCCATCGAATGGCTGCGCACGACCCCACGCGACCAGGTGATCGAGCGCGCGACCAAGATCATCCAGGCTCGGCACCGGCCCAACGAGACCACGTCGACTCTGAAGTACTGGCAGTCGGTGGGCATCCCGTCCAAGTACGGGAAGATCTCCGACGAGGACTTCACGCGCTGGCAGAGCTGGCTGCAGGACACCGGCGCCATCAGCGGCCCGCTCAACCCTTCGTCCCTCTACACCAACGAGTACAACTCGCTCGCGACCGGGAAGCAGGGGTCCTGACGATGCCGGAGAAGATCGAGATCCGAGGAGTCACCAAGAAATTCGGTGACCGCTCGACGGGCCGCCAGACCGTCGCACTCGCCGACGTGTCACTGTCCGTCGCCGATGGCGAGTTCCTCACCCTGGTCGGCCCCAGCGGCTGCGGGAAGTCGACGCTGCTCGAACTCATCGGCGGGCTCACGACGCCCACCTCGGGGGAACTACTGCTCGACGGTGCCCCCATCACCGGCCCGGGTCTCGACCGCGGCATCGTGTTCCAGCAGTACGCGCTCCTTCCCTGGCGGACCGCACAAGCCAACGTCGAACTCGGACTGGAGGTCTCGGGAGTCGGCAAACGCGAGCGGGCGGCACGTGCGCGCGAGTTCCTCGACCTCGTCGGACTCGACGCGTTCCGCGACCGGTACCCACACGAACTGTCGGGCGGCATGAAGCAGCGGGTCGCCATCGCCCGGAGCCTGGTCTACGAGCCCAAGGTGCTGCTCATGGACGAGCCGTATGCGGCTCTCGATGCGCAGACCCGTGAGTCCCTGCAGGTGGAGCTGCGCTCCATCTGGCAACGCACGGGCGGCACCGTCGTCTTCATCACACACGGTATCGAGGAGGCGGTCTTCCTCGGCCAGCGCGTGGCCGTCATGACGTCACGCCCCGGCCGTATCAAGGAGGTTCTGCCCATCGATCTCGCCGATCGCGACTCGGGCGGCGACATCCGCTCGACCCCGGAGTTCACGTCGTACCGGCACCACGTGTGGGAGCTCCTACACGACGAGATCAGCCGCGCCGCAGAGGCGTCGCGCACCAAGGAGGTCGTCGAAGTTGGTTAGCATCCTGCCCCGCACCGCACAGCCCGTCGACGTACCGACGACAGCCGACGCCGCCGACGAACGGCCAGGCGTCGCGCGGCGGCTCAGTGCAACCCTGCGCACCGTAGTCGTCCGTTCGTCGGCCATCGTGATCTTCCTTGCGCTATGGCAGTTCGCGCCGATCTTCGGATGGGTGGACCGGACCTTCCTGCCGCCGTTCACGGAGGTGCTATCGGCCTGGTGGGATCTCGCGAAGAGCGGCGAGCTCTGGACGGACGTCGCAGCGAGCCTCACCCGCTCGCTGTCGGGCTTCGCGATCGCCGTGGTGATCGCCGTCCCCGTCGGCCTGCTGATCGCGTGGTACAAGACTCTCGCGGAGGCGCTTTCGCCGCTCCTGACGGTTTTCCTGAACACGGCCGCGGTAGCCCTGCTACCCGTGTTCGTCTTGATCCTCGGCATCGGCGAGACGTCGAAGATCGCGATCATCGCGTACGCCTCGTTCTGGCCGGTGCTGTACAACACGATCGCCGGCGCGCGGAACGTCGATCCACTGCTCGTACGGTCGGTGCGCTCGCTGGGCGTGACAGGGCCGCGCCTCTTCCAGAAGGTGGTGCTGCCGGGCGCACTCCCGACAGTGTTCACCGGCATCCGGCTCGCGGGCGCGACGTCGATCCTCGTGCTCATCACCACTGAGCTCGTGGGAGCCAAGGCCGGACTCGGCTACCTGATCAGCAACTCGCAGTACAACTTCGAGATTCCGAAGATGTTCGCGGGGATCCTGACCGTCGCCGCAGTGGGCGTGATCTTCAATCAGGTACTACTCACCGCAGAGCGCCGCGTCTCCCGCTGGCGCGTCGACGCCCGCGGTTAAGGCACAAGCGTGAGGCGGCTGGGACGCCGCCGCCGTCGGACGCGCCGTCGTCATCGGCATCGCCGCGGCACGACCCCGCGGCCACGGGGTTACGCCGGGTCCGTCAGGCCGGGCGCGACGGCGACGTCGTGCCCGGTCCGGTCGCGGACCTGCTGCGCCACCGTGAGTGGTACTGCATCCGTCGACACAAGCACGCGCGCCTCCTGAAGAGCCTGCACCGCAAGGGGATCGGCAGCCGCCCAGGTATAGAACGATGCGTCGCCCAGGTACAGCGAACCCGCGGGTAGGCGCCCCTCGGCGACATGGACGAGCGCGCTGCCCACCCGCATCGGCGCCACCAGCCCCAGGGCGAGCGCGGTGGCCCCCGACAGCGGCAACGCGCTCACCACGGTGTCGGCATCGGTCCAGCCCCATCCTGCGGCAACGCCGTCGGTGTAGTCGGCCATCGCCCGCCGCGTGAAGGGCACGTCCCCCGAGACCAGCGCGACGGCGTCCAGAGGGGGCTCCGGGATGTGGTGCCAGCCGCGCGCGTGTACGCGCACCGGCACCGTCGGCAGCCCGCTCCCGGCGCCCACGACATCGGGCGGACCACCCAGCCACGCCTGCACATCCTTCGCGGCGGCCACATCGCCCGGCCCGACGGGCACCACGGGCACCCCGGCACGCAGGGCGCCGACCAGACCGACGACGGTACTCAGCTCCGGCCCGGCCCACACCGCCAGCGGCCCACGCACGCCGAGCCCCAGCAGACGTTCGGCCACCGCGGTGCTGGCACCGAGCAATTCGCTCCGCCGCAGCCCCACTCCGCCGACGGTGACCGCCGGCCCATCCTCAGCGGTGGGCACAGGACGACTGAGCGGCGGAAACAGCATGTGCGCCAGCGTATGCCAGAGGATCAGGCCGCGCTGCGCCGCACCCGATGCGCGAGCACCGAACGGCAGAATGACACGGCCAGGCGCACGGCCTCCATGCTCTCCGGCGTAAGCCCCGTCAGTACGGGGAAGGCGTGCACGCCGCCGTCGAACAGGTGCAGATCGCACTCCTGGCCCGCGTCATCGAGTCGTCCATGCAGGCGCTCGGAGTCGATCCTCAGCATCTCGCCGCTCGCCGCCACCAGCAGGGTCGGCGGGAACGCGTGGACGGGTACGGTCACAGCGTCGTCCACGCCGCGTGCAGGATCGGGCCCCAGGTCGAACCACATCCGCAGGGACCGCAGCTTGCCCACGGTGATGTAGGCATCGGAGATGCGGCCGCGCGGGTCGTCATCCGCCACGGTCGGGTTCAGTAGCGGCGAGTAGCCGACGAACGCCGCCGGTCGCGACGCGACGTCGAGATACGCCAGCTCGATCACCTTGGCGCACAGGTACCCGCCCGCAGAGTCCCCGCCCAGCAACACGTCCTCGTACCGGGAGTCTGCCAGCGCGCGGTAGACGCGGTACGCGTCCTCGACCGACGTCCCGATCCCCACCTCGGGTAGCTGGCGGTAGTGGACGTTGTATACGGCGACGCCGAGCGCCCGAGCGAGCACGGCGGCGAGGCGGCGGTGTGTGGCCGGGCCACCGGCGAGGAAAGCGCCACCGTGGAAATACACGAGGGCGGCGTCGTCGCGCGCGTCGTGGCGCTGCGGGGTGATCCGCTCGACCTCGACCCCGGCCAGGACCTCGCGTTGGATGTCCACACCCGATGGGGTCCACGGCACGGCATCCGCGATCCGCTCGGCAAGGGCCAGCGGGCGCAGCGACCACGACCGCAGCGGGTAGGCGGCGATCAACGGCTTCAGTAGGACACGGGCGCCGACCTGGGTCAGAGCCGCGGGCACACTGACGGAGCGGTGCGCAATCACCGACATCTCCCCAGGTCTCCTCTCGTGGGCGCGCGGGTGCCCACGCGGAACAAACTCGGAGAATTATGTCCTATCAGACGCGCAGAACCGGGAAATCACACGCATATCGTGTGCGAACCGTCGTTACCGGCGTACGCGTGACGACACTCTCGTCCAGGGAGGATCGGCGTGCCGGATCAGCGGAACCGGCCGACCTCGCGGTCCACGATGTCGCCGGCCACGCCCAGCTCGATGATGGGGTCCGCACCGCCGCGGATGACATGGTCCAGGGCATCCCGGAAGGCGGTCTCGCACCGTTGGGTCCACAGGAGCGGCTTCTGCGGCCGCCCCACCGTGTTCACCAGATCCGCCGCATCGCCCAGCGCACCGGTGGTCTCGGCCTCGAACCGCTTGACCAGGGACTTCCGGCACGGGACATGCAGACCGTAACTGCGCGCCCAGTCCAGCTGCAGGTCCGTGCGCTCGACCCACAGCCACTGTACGAACCTACGGGCGGCCTCGCTGTGCTGAGCGTGCGCATTGACCACCGCACCGTAGGCGCCGAAGGGCACGCTCGGGCCGCCGCCGGTGCCGACCGCGGGGAACGGCGCGACCGCCACGTCGTCGCCGAGCGCCGCAGTGATGGCCGGCAGCGCCCACAAACCCGTCCACGCGATCGCGACACGGCCCTGCGCGAACGTGGTCGGGTCGGACCAGTCGGCCGGGGCGTCGAGTAGTAGGTCACCCGATACGAACAGCTCACGCAATGTCCCGAGACCCGCTGCGACGTCGGCATTCACAAAGGCCGGATGTCCACTCGAGGTGAGATAGTCGTGGCCGCTCGACCACAGCAGCGGGCCGCCGACGACGTCGACGCCGCCCGCACGGCCCAGGAACAGCCCGTTCGCCGCCCCCTGGTTGAGGGCTCGCGCGGCCGATACGAGCTCGTCGAGGGTACGCGGGGCCGTCACACCCGCCTGCGCCAGCAGCGACGGCCGATACACGAACATCTGCACGTCGGTGGCCTGCGGGATCCCGTACAGCCGGCCACGGTGGCTCATCTGCTCGAGCAGCGAGGACGTGAAGTCGGAACGTGCCTCGCCGAGGAGGTCCGTGAGGTCGGCCACCTGTCCCGAGGCGACCATATCGATCGTGGGCCCGTTCGCGTACTCGAAGACGTCGGGCCCCGTGCCCGCGGTGAGCGCATCGACGGCGTAGGCGTCGTAGTCGCCGGGAACGACGCGCACATCTACTCGGGCGCTCGTGAACTGGTGCGCGTATCGCGCCAGCGCCTGCGTCGTACCCTGTTCGCCATAGCGGTGGAACCACGCCGACACCGGCCCCGTCGGCTGCGCGCCGGCGCCCTCACCGCAGGCCGTTGCGACGCCCCCGAGCGCGGCGCCCAGCCCCAGCCGACCGGCACCGACGAGCAGCGCGCGGCGGCCGAGGCGTGCGGTCATGTCACGGCCGCTCTAGAACAGCGCGGCCGCGAGGGAGCGGCGCGCGGCGGTAACCGTCGGGTCGGCGGAGTCGAACAGATCGAAGAGGTCGACGAGTCGGGCGCGTGCGGCGGCGCGCTCATCGCCGGTGGTGCGCTTTACGAGGGCGATCAGGCGCGCGAACGCGTCCTCCTGTCGCCGGGCGAGCACCTCGGCGTCCGCGGCCGCGAACGCCAGCTCCGCGTCCTCTGGATCGGCGTCGGCACGCTCGATCGCGTCAGGCGCGAGCTGTGTGGCGCGTTCCATGAAGTCCATCTGCTTGGCAGCGGCCGCTGCCTCGCGGTTCGCGGGCTCCGCGTTGAGGATCGCCTCGTAGGCCGCCTTCGCGCCCGCGTAGTCACCGTCGGCCGCCAATTGTTCGGCGGCTTCGAGGCGCGGGTCTGCGGGCGCCTCCGGCACACCCGAGACCGGGCCGAGGACCGATTCGAGCTGCGTGAACAGGTTGTCCAGCCAGGCACGCAGAGAGTCCTCCGGCTGCACGCCTGCAAACGCGTCTACCGGCCGCCCGGCGGCGACTGCGATGACCATCGGGACCGACTGCGCCCGGAACGCCTGCACGATGCCCGGCGATGCGTCGACGTCGACGCGCGCGAGGACGAACGCGCCCCCGTATTCGCCGGCGAGTTTCTCCAGCACCGGGTCCAGCTGCGCCGACTGCTCGGACCAACTCGCCGACAGGTTCACGACGAAGAGCTTCTGCGCGGACGGCTCGATCACCGCGGTCGCGAACGTCTGGTCCGTGACATCGATGACGGTGCCGATCGCATCGGTCTGGCCGGGCTGGTCCGGGACGTTGTCAGCCCCGCCGGGACCGTCCGACCCGGGTGGGGCCGACGGGCGCTGCTGGGCGGAGCGGGCCGCGTCGGCCTTCGCCCGGAGCCCGGAGAGGTCGACCGCCCCCGACATCGCCGCGACCGTCCGCATCGCACGTTGCCGCTGTTCGGGGTCCTGTCTGGGTGCGCCACCTCCGGCGCGCGGTGTAGTCACGGTTCCATGCTAAGCACTGCCGTCACGACGGCTCGCTGTACCGGCCCTTCTCCGAGTCGAAGTGCCACACGCTGGGACCCGGTTCGGGCACACCGCGCGCCGCGAGTTCGGACCGGCGAGGGCGATGCCAGCTGGTCATCGGCACGTCGTCGAGGACCTCGACGACGTCGGGCCGCTGCGGGCCGCGCGAGGCGAACGCCCTGGTGACGTCGTCTGCGGTCAGGGTCGTTCCGGGCCGCAGGGTCACGACGCCTACGACGGTGTCCCCACGTTCGCCCGGCACCTGGTACGCGACAGCGAGGTCGACCTGGCCGAGTTGCTCGAGCACATCGCGGACCGGGATGGTGTAGACGGGTCCGCGCTCCGTCAGCGGACAGTGCGCCAGCGAGTCGACGAGCCAGTAGTCACCGTCGTCGTCCTCGCGGAACAGGTGCCCCGTCGAGAACCATGCGTCGCCCCGAGAGAACACGCCGCGCAGAAGCGACTCGTGCCGGTTGTCGACACCGGTGCGGCCGATGAGCACCCCGACCTCGCCACGTGGTACCTGCACGAGATAGCCGTCGGCGCCCTCTACGAACCGACGGGTGGCCGGGTCGACCGCGACGACGGCGACCTCCGCACTGCCCGGCAGTCGGCGCCCCTTGGCGCCGGGCTTCGCGCCGCGCACGTCGGCGAGCACGATCTCGCCCTCGGTGGACGCGTAGAACTCGACGACGCGAGCGGGAGCGAACCGCTCCCCCACGCGCCGCGCGAGCTCGGCAGACATACCGGAGCCGATGAACGCGCGGACCGGGTGGTACGGGGGTACGACCAGGTCTGGGTCGTCGAGCACCGCCCGCATGAGGTTCCAGGTGTAGCAGACCGCCGTGACGCCGTACCGCTGCACCTCGGTCATGAACGTCGAAGGACAGAAGTCGCGGGTCAGCGCGATGCGCGCGCCGCCCGCGACAGCGCCGCCGACGCTCGTCAGCAGTCCGGACGAGTGGCTGAGCGGCGTCAGGCAGTAGACGGTGTCCGCCTCGGTCAGCTTGGCCGCCGACGCGGTGCCGAACGCGGACAGCGCCCACCGCGCGTTGGTGATGTATTTCGCGCGCAGTCCGATGTCCGACCCGGAGAACATGATGAACGCGAGATCCCGGCCGAGGCCGGCGTCGCGCCGATACCAGCGCGGCATGCGCACGGCGTCGGGGTCCACCTGCTCGAGATCGACGACGTCCGCTCCGAGGTCCTGCCTGCTGGCCCCGGGCCGATCACGCCGGTCACCGCCACCGACGACGAAGACCCGCGACGCAGCCGCGCGGGCCTCGTCCAGGTGCTCCGGGTCGGTGACCACCGACGATGCCTCGCCGATCCGTAGGGCCTCCGCGAGGTCGGTACCGGGCGCGAGCAACACGCCCACCGCGCCGAGGCGGGACAGCGCTGCGATGGTCACCAGAGCGGACGGGCGGGTGTGCATCATGACGCCGACGTGCTCGCCCTGCCGCACGCCGACCTGGATGAGCCCGGAGACGACGCGGTCGATGCGCTCGTCCACCGCCCGCCGCGTGTGCACGCGGTCCTCGTACAGGAAGCACTCACCGTCCGGATCACGCACGGCCTGCTCGGCGAGCAACTTGCCGAGCGAGATCCGCGTGTGCGGTTGCAGCTGGCTCAAGCGGACGAGCTTCGGCACGCCCCGGACAGCCTCGCGCGCCACGGCCTGTGCACCCGCGGAGACGCCCGCGGCCACGTCGATGACGTCTCGCGCGGCACCGAAGCCGATGGTCGCGAGACCTGCGACGCCGGCGACCAGCGGGTTTACCGGCGGATCGTCGTCGCCGGTCGGGGGCCGCATCGGCGCGATATTGCCGGGGATCTCGCCCCGCCCCTCGCGCCAGGCGATCCATCGAGCCACCGTCGGCCAGGAGACGGTACCGGCGGAGGTTCCCACGACCAGGCCGAAGTGGCCCGCAGGGAGTTGCGCCTCGTACACGTCGGCGCGGGGCGCCGCCGCGAGGATGCCGCGGACTGCGCTGGGGCGCCCGATCTGGTCGCTGGTACCGACGAAGGCCAGGATGGGCGCGCTGATCTGCGCGAGGGTGACAAGCTCGCCGTCGATGGGGAACCCGCCCGTGAGCATGCGGTTGTGCACCACGAACTGCTTCAGCAGATCCGCGACGGCCGGCCCCGCGTAGGCGACGAAGCCGTCGGACTCGAGGAACCGGCGCTGGTCCTCGCGTGGCAGCAGCGCGTCTCTGTCGTGTAGCTGGCGCAGGAAGTCGATGCGCGACTTGACCGTCTTCACAGGATCGAGCAGTTCGAAGCCGCGACGCACCATCCAACTCGGCAGGTAGAGCCGATTGAACACGTGATCGGCGAGCAGATCGGCGCCCTTACTCACCAGCGCGGGCGGTGCGCCGAGCGGCATGTTCGCGGATATGTCGACGGGGCTGCCGAACGTCGCGATGCTTGCGATGGCGCTGCCGCGCCGGTAGGCGGCCACCTGGTAGGCGAACATGCCGCCCTGCGAGTACCCCGCGAGGTGCACGTCGCGCCCGCGCACGCCGGTGATGTGGTCGATCGCGCGGGACACCGCTACGACGTGATCGGCGAGATTTCGCTCGAGGCCGCCCTCCTCGCGGTCGGGCGAGCCGAAGTCGATGACGTACACGTCGACGCCTGCGTTGTGCAATACCGTCGCCGCCCCCCGGTCGGCGTTCACGTCGAAGATGTTGGCATCCACCATGAGTGGCGGGACGAGCAGCACGACCGGCCGGTCATCGGGCGTCGGCGGCTCGTCCGCGAAGTAGTGCCGCAGCCGGTACATCGGCGAGCGTTCGACGACATCGAACGGCGACGGCTCCGCACCGGTCTCCAGTCCGCCGAGGCGCAGCACCTCGACGCCGTTGCGTGCGGTCATGGCCAGGCGGCCGACCGATGCGCCCAGCGCACGGCCTCCCGGCACGCTCCCCAGGATGTCCACCATCGCGTCCTTAAGAAAAGCCGTGCGGGGG
>NZ_JARFTP010000028.1 GCF_029167375.1 Tsukamurella sp. 8F | reverse complement strand
GCGCCCCCCCCGGGGGGGCCCCCCGGGGGCCGCTTTCGTCTGAGTCGGTGCCCTGACGGACCGGTTCACCGCAGTCGGGCGGAGTGGGGCGCGACCGTCGGCCCGCGTCGTCACTCGCCGGGTTCCGCCGGGCCGTAGGATCCCAAGCGACGCTAGGGAGGCCTACATGGAACCGCAGGACGAGCCGGACGAGGCCGTACGGCCGCAGCCCGTGATCGTCGCCGAGAACCTCGGCGTGGACGGCGAGCACGGACCGTTGTTCTCCGGTATCGATCTGCTCCTGGGCCCCGGGTTCCATGCCGTGCAGATGCCGGCCGGTCCCGAGCAGAACGCGCTCCTGCTCACGCTCTCCGGCCGCTTGCGCCCCAGCCGCGGTCGTGTCACCGTCATGGGTGCCACATCGCCCGCACGCATCCGGAAGCACTGCGCCATAGCGGCATTCGAGGGGATCGACGATCTGGATGAATCGGTCACCGTCGAGACCGTGCTCGCCGAGCAGCGGCGTTGGCTCGCCCCCTGGTACTCCCCTGTGCCCATCCAAGCGGGGCGCGACGAGCTGATCCAGGTATTCGGCGAGGCGCACGTTCCCGCGCCTCGCACGCACATCGTCGAGCTGTCCGATCTGGATCTCTTCCTGCTGCGCATCACGCTTGCGCTGCTGTCCGCGCGGCCGATCCTCGTCGTCGGCGACCTCGAGCAGGTCCGGGACGACCCCGGGCGTGCGATCGCGGCCCGCCGCCTCGGCGCGGTGGCGGAGTTCTACACCGTCGTCGTCGGAGTGACGAACCCGCTCGGAGACGAGGCACCAGGCCACACCCTGCACGACCGCCGCATCCTCACCGGGAAGGACTGAGAAGATGCTCGCTGGACTCGCATTCGGTTCGGAGATCAAGCGTTTCGGCCGCAGCCGTATGACGCGCGCCGCGATCGTCGTACTCATGTTGTTGCCGCTCGTGTACGGGGCGCTGTACCTGTGGGCTTTCTGGAACCCGTTCGGCAACGTGAACAAGATGCCGGTCGCGCTCGTCAACACGGACCAGGGCACAACGGTCAAGGGGAAGAAGCTCGACGCAGGTGCCCAGGTATCCGAGGCCCTGAAATCGGACAAGAGTCTCGACTGGCACGTGGTTTCCCCAAGCGATGCACGCCAAGGGGTTTCGGACGGCAAGTACTACTTCATGCTCGAATTGCCGCCGGACTTCAGCTCCGCGATCGCATCGCCCCTCACGGGTACGCCCAAGAAGGCCCAGCTCGTGGCCGTGTACAACGACGCGAACAACTACATCTCCTCCACCATCGGGCAGACCGCGATGTCGCAGGTACTGAACGCCGTCTCTACACGGATATCCGGTCAGGCGGTCGACCAGGTGCTCTCCATGGTGGTCGACGCAGGGGGTGGGATCACCCAGGCCGCCGACGGAGCCCGGCGGCTCGCCACCGGTGCGGGACAACTGGATAGCGGCATCGGGACCGCCCAGAACGGCATCGGGCAGCTGGCCGACGGGATCGGGACCGCGCGCTCCGGCTCGGCCCAGCTCGCGAGTGGTGCGCGCCGGCTGTCGGACGGCATCGACCAGGCGACGGATCCGCTTCTCGCCGTGACCAATGCGATCTCGCTGCTGGGCGGGAACACACAACAGCTGCAGCAGGGTGCAGCCGCGCTCACCACGGCTGCCGACCAGATGGGCGCATTCGCAACGGCGCAGGACTCTGCGGCGACGGTGCTGTCCGCCGCCGTCAAGCAGCTCGCCGCGAGCCCCGATCCGAATGCACGCGCGACCGCGTCGACACTGCGGCAGCTGCAGTCCCAGCTCGGTGCCCACTCCTTCACACCTGCGATGAAGCAGCAGATCACGGCCGCACAGAACGGGGCCATAGCGCTGACGTCCGCACTCCGCACGCCGGGCAGCCCGCTGCAGAACGCTCTGGACAAGGCAGGGTCCACCGGTTCGGAACTGACCTCCAAGATCAATCAGCTGCGCGACGGGGCGCACCAGTTGGCAACGGGTAACGAGCAGTTGGCCTCCGGCATGGTCCGGCTCGGCGGCGGCGCACAGCAGCTACAGAGCGGTGCGGTAGCGCTCAAGTCCGGCTCCTCGCAACTCGCGGCCGGAAGCGTGAAGCTCGCCGACGGTCTCGCCGACGGCGCCAAGCAGGTCCCGAACTGGAACCAGCAGCAACGGAAGTCGATCGCCGACACCGTCGGCGCGCCCGTATCGCTCAACGCCTCCCACGAGAACGCGGCCGGGAACTTCGGCACGGGTATGGCGCCCTTCTTCCTCACGCTCGCACTGTTCTTCGGCGCGATGGTGCTGTGGATGATCTTGCGCCCGTTGCAGAACCGCCCCATCGCGGCAGAGGTCCTCGCGATCCGCGTCGTGCTGGCCAGCTACCTCCCGGCAGCGGCGATCGCGGTCGTACAGGCCGTGATCCTGTACGGCGTGGTGCGGTTCGGTCTGGGGCTACCCGCGAAACATCCCATAGCCATGCTCGGTTTCATGGTGCTGGTCTCGATCGTCTTCCTCGCCGCCACTCAGGCGATCAACGCCGTGGTGGGGCCGGCTGTGGGCCGCGTGCTCATCATGGCGCTCCTGATGCTGCAGCTCGTCTCGTCCGGCGGCATGTATCCGGTGGAGACCACCGCCAAACCGTTCCAGATACTGCACAACTTCGATCCGATGACGTTCGGGGTCAACGGCCTTCGGCAGCTGATCCTCGGCGGCATCGATCACAGACTATGGCAGGCGATCACGGTGCTGGTCGGGATAGGCGCCGTGTCGCTCCTCGTCAGTTCACTCGCGGCCAGACGGAACAGGACCTGGAACCTGGTCCGACTGATGCCGGCGATCAAGATATGACCGGCGTGAGCATGTCGACGTGAGAGACCGGATCGACTCGCTCACGGGGCTCCGTGCCGTCGCGGCGTTCGCGGTATGCGTCACGCATGCGGCGTTCTGGGCCGGCGACTTCACGCCGGACTGGCACGGCGCGGCATTCGCTAGGCTCGACGCCGCGGTCCCGGTGTTCTTCACGCTCTCCGGATTCCTGCTCGCGCGGCCTTGGATCTCCGCCGCGCGGGCGGGTTCTGCGGCTCCGTCGGTGCGCCGGTACGGCGCTCACCGCTTCTGGCGCGTCGTGCCGGGTTACTGGCTCGTGGTCAGCGTGGTGTACCTGATCTACACGGTGCGAGCGGACGGCACCCACTCCGGTCATGGGGTGGGCGGCTACCTGCGGCACATGCTGTTCGTGCAGATGTACGGCCCGGGGCATGTGAAGACGGGACTCACCCAGACCTGGAGCATGTGCGTCGAGGTCGCCTTCTACCTCGTACTCCCGATACTCGGTTCATGGCTCGTCATGGCGTCCCGCAGTGGCTTTCGGCTCTGGAGGCCCCTCGTCGGGCTGGCGGCGATCGCCGCACTGTCGTTGGGGTGGGTCGCGTTCACCTGCGGAACGACGGTGCTCGACGATACGTCGCGGACATGGCCCCCGACCTTCGGAGTGTGCTTCGCGGCGGGTGCGGCGCTCGCCGTCGCCGGCCCGGTCCGATTGCCCGCGTGGGGATCCTGGGGCTGCGCCGCTTCGGCGGTCGCCGCATATGCCCTGTTGATGAGCGGGCTCGCCGGGCCGATCGACCTGTCCCGGCCCTCCGCGTGGCAGGGTGCCGTGAAGCTCGCGCTCTACGCCGCGTTCGGAGCGGCGATGGTCACCCCACTCGCCTTCGGCTCGGGGAATTCGGTGGCCACGCGGGTTCTGGGAAGTCGGATCATGGTGTGGCTGGGCGATATCAGCTACGAGTACTTCCTGATCCACGTGATGGTGATGGACGTCGTGGTCCTCGACGTGTTCGGGTGGTCTCTGTTCCGGGGACAGGTGTGGCCGATCGTCGCCGTGACGACCGCCGTCACCGTTCCCCTCGCCTGGGCCCTGCGCACCGGCGTAGACCGCCTCCACCGCGCCACGCGTGCGCGTCGTCCCGCGGCCGTCTGACCCGCTCGTCCCGCGGTCGTAGCGGGGTGGAACCGGGGCCCGCAGCTGTCTCGCGCCAGCGATTGCGGGAGCGAGACAGCTGCGGGGAGCGAGGGTCAGGCCTCGATGATCGCTGTGATGCCCTGGCCGCCGGCAGCGCAGATGGAGACAAGAGCGCGGCCGCCGCCGTTCTCGGCGATCTGCTTCGCCGCCGAGGCGACGATGCGCCCGCCGGTCGCGGCGAACGGGTGGCCTGCGGCGAGCGAGGAGCCGTTCACGTTGAGCTTGCTGCGGTCGATCGAGCCCAACGGCACCTCGAGCCCCAGACGCTCGCGGCAGTACTCCTCGGACTCCCACGCCTGCAAGGTCGCCAGCACCACGGACGCGAACGCCTCGTGGATCTCGTAGAAGTCGAAGTCCTGCAGCGTCAGACCGTTGCGGGCGAGCAGCTTCGGCACCGCGTAGGTCGGCGCCATCAACAGGCCGTCCTTGCCGTTCACATAGTCGACCGCGGCGTACTCGACGTCGACGAGGTGCGCGAGCACGGGCAGCCCCTTCTCGGCGGCCCACTCGTCGGACGACAGCAGCACCGCCGACGCGCCGTCGGTGAGCGGCGTCGAGTTGCCGGCGGTCATCGTCGCGTCGCCGAGCGACACCCCGAAGACCGGCTTGAGCGTCGCGAGCTTCTCGACGGTCGACCCGGGACGCAGGTTGTCGTCACGTGTGAGGCCCAGGTACGGCGTGATCAGGTCATCGAAGAAGCCGCGGTCGTACGCCTTGGCCATGTTGACATGCGACAGGTATGCGAGCTCGTCCTGGTCGCCGCGCGCGATCCCGAACTCCTTGGCCGTGATAGCGGCGTGCTCGCCCATGGACATGCCGGTGCGCGGCTCGCCGTTGCGGGGGATGTCGATCCCCAGGTTCGCCGGCAGCTTGCCGAGTAGCTTCACGCGGTCGAGCGGTGTCTTCGCGCGGTTGACCTCGAGTAGCACCTTGCGCATGCCCTCGGATACGCCGATAGGGGCATCGGACGTGGTGTCCGTGCCGCCACCGACGCCCACGTCGAAGCGACCGGCCGCGATCCCCTGGGCGACGGTGTTGATCGCCTGCAGGCCGGTCGCGCACGCCTGCTGCACGTCGAATGCCGGGGTGTACGGCGACAGCGGGCTGCCGAGCACGCTCTCGCGGATCAGGTTGAAGTCGCGGCTGTGCTTGAGGACTGCGCCGCCGACGACCGCGCCCAGCTGCTCACCCTGCAGATTGAAGCGGCTGACCAGCCCGTTCAGAGCTGCGGTGAACATGTCCTGGTTGGAGGCCTTGGCATAGGCCTTGTCCGACCGGGCGAATGGAATCCGGTTGCCGCCCAGAATGGCGACCGGCCGGTTGGTGGAGTTGACCACAGAACATCTCCCATGTGTGTCGATCACGTCTGATGACGCGTATTCTTACTCTGGAGTAAGTTGCTTGTCGATAGCCTATCGGAAACGCCACACGGATGAGGTACACCCACATGGCAGACGCACCCAGCAAAGACTTCTACGCCGACTTCGTGAAGTCCGGGCCCGGTTCCTTCCTCGCGAGCCGCCTCGGCCTTCCCCAGCCGCCGACGCTGCGCCGCTACCAGGCGGGCAAGCCGGCCCTGGCCGGACCCGTCCTGCTCGGCGGCACGGGCCGCCTCGTCGAGCCCGTACGCGAGCTCCTCTCGGACTACGACCTGGTCGTCAACAACGCCGGGGGCAAGAACGCCGAGAAGCTCGGTGGCGCGGTCTTCGACGCCACGGGCGTCACCAGCATCGAGCAGCTCGTGGGACTCTTCGAGTTCTTCGGACCGCAGATGCGCGCTCTCGCCAACAGCGCGCGCCTCGTCGTGCTCGGCACGACCCCCGAGCTGATCGAGGACGCCGACGAGCACATCGTCCAGCGTGCACTGGAGGGCTTCACCCGCTCCGTGGCCAAGGAGCTCCGCAACGGCGCGACCGCACAGCTCGTGTACGTGCATCCGGACGCCCCCACCGGCGTCTCGGGGCTCGCATCGACGCTGCGCTTCCTGCTGTCCGGCAAGTCGGCCTACGTGGACGCGCAGGTCATCCGCGTGACCGACAAGGACGCCGAGGCGCCCGCCGACTGGGACAAGCCACTCGCCGGCAAGGTCGCCCTGGTCACCGGTGCCGCGCGCGGCATCGGCGCGACCATCGCCGAGGTGCTCTCGCGCGACGGCGCGCACGTGATCGTCGCCGACATCCCGGCCGCGGGCGAGGCCCTGTCCGAGGTCGCCAACAAGGTGTCCGGGACCGCGCTCCCTCTCGACGTCACCGCCGACGATGCCGGGCAGAAGATCGCCGAGCACGTCAAGGCTCGCCACAACGGCCTCGACATCGTCGTCAACAACGCCGGTATCACCCGCGACAAGCTGCTCGCCAACATGGACGAGAGCCGGTGGAACGCCGTGGTGGCCGTGAACCTCAAGGCGCCCAAGCAGCTCGTCGACTCGCTGCTGGCCGAGGACGCCCTCAAGGAGGGCGGCTCCGTCGTCGACGTATCGTCGATCGCCGGCATCGCGGGCAACCGGGGCCAGACGAACTACGGCACCACCAAGGCGGGCGTGATCGGCATCGTCGACGCCTACACACCTGTCCTCGCGAAGAAGGGCATCACCATCAACGCGGTGGCGCCGGGCTTCATCGAGACCGCGATGACCGCCGCGATCCCGCTGGCGACCCGCCAGGCCGGCCGCCTGATGAACTCGCTGCAGCAGGGCGGCCAGACCGTCGATGTCGCGGAGACCGTCGCGTACTTCGCGGCACCGTCGTCGGCCGCCGTGACGGGCAACGTCGTTCGCGTCTGCGGCCAGAGCCTGCTGGGGGCGTGACGTGGGCGAGAACGTGACCATCCTGTCGGGGCCGCCCTCCTCCCTCGGCATCATGGCGCGCGGTCTGCGCGGCATCCTGCCTGTCGTGGGCAAGCAGGGAAAGCTGAAGGCCGAGACCCGATTGCCTACGCGCAGTGTGGGTCTCGACGTCACGGTGGACGCGGACCGGGTCACCGACTACTGCGATGTGGTGGGGCTGAACAACACCGGCGAGGTGCCGATCATGTACCTCTACGTGCTGAGCTTCCCGCTCATCATGGACCTGTTCCTCGCCGATGACTTCCCCGCCGCGGCGGTGGGTTCCGTACACGTCGAGAACACGATCACGCGGCGCCGGGCGATCGCGATCGGCGAACGACTGTCCCTGCGGACGTCGGTCGGTAACCTCCGGGAGCACCGCAAGGGCATGCTTCTCGACTTCGTCACCGAATTCTTGGATGAGGCAGGAGAGTCCGTGGCCTCCGAGGTGTCGACGATGCTCATCCAACAGCGCACGTCGCCGTCCGACGAGCCTGCGCCCGAGCCGCCCAAGCAGGCGAAGCCCGGCCCGCCGGACGCATACCTGTCGGTCGACGGTGGCCTCATCCGGCGCTACGCCTCCGTGAGCGGTGACCGCAACCCCATCCACATGTCGCCGTTGGGCGGCAAGGCATTCGGGTTCCCGTCGTCGATCGCGCACGGTGCATGGACGGCGGCGGCGATCCTGCGGCTCGTCGAGGGACGCATCCCGGACGCCGCGACGTATACGGTGCGCTTCGGCAAGCCCGTCGTCCTTCCTGCACGAATCGCGCTGTACAGCAAGCAGACAGACGACAACGGCTGGGAGATCGTGGCCCGTGACCGGAAGAAGGGCTTCCCGCACGTCACGGGAGTAGTGACGCCGCTGTAGCCGGAGCCACCGTCGGCCGCATCCGGATTCCGGGTGCGGCCGACAGTGCTTTCAGCCCCGCGTCAGACCGAGCGACTGTCGCCGCGGATGCCGCCCCAGATGAACGAGTACATGATCTCCACCGCGCGGTCGAGCTCGGTGTATCCGGCGGCGAGACGGTCCGCTATGGCTTCGCCGGACCCCACGAGTGCGACGGCGTACAGGGTGAAGTCGGTGTCCTCGGGCGCGTACTTGGATGCCTCGCGGAGCAGCATCGCCGTGACCTCGACAACGCGTTCGCGATTCGCGTGCGCGATCTCCGCGAACGCCGCCTGGCCGGTGGCTTCGCGATACATCACCCGCCACGCGTCGCGGTGGGCATCGACGTACTTGAGGAAGCCGGCGATGACCGAGCGCAGCAACTGCGCAGCGGGTTGGGAGGCGTCGGCGTCGAGTTCCATGGACTGCATGAACCGGGCGGCCTCACGGCTGACGCACGCGGCGAAGAGCTCGTCCTTGGAGCCGTAGTACAGGTACAGCATCGGCTTGCTGATGTTGGCCTCGCGCGCGACCGCGTCCATCGAGGTCTCATAGAACCCGTTGCTGGAGAACACCTTAACGGCCGCATCGAGCATCTGCTGCTCACGCACCGCGCGCGGCAGACGTTTGGTGCCACCGGCCACGTCAACCCTCCTCGAGTCTTCGCCGAGACTCTACCTTACTGATGGGTAAGTTCGTAGCCGGAGGAGCGGATCAGCAGCGTGCCAGGTGCTTCACGGCCGCGACCCGCAGCACCGAGGCGTCCACCGCCCTGCGCGGGAGCTTTCCGGACCGCACCGCCGCGGTCAACGTGTCCAGCACCCCGGACAGGTCGTCGGTCGTGATCCACAGCGCCACATCGGCGCCCGCGGTGATCGCCTTGGTGACGGCCTGCGCGATCGAGTAGCTGCCACTGATCGCAGCCATACCGGATAGGTCGTCGGTGAAGATCGGCCCGGTGTGCGCCTTCGCCCCGTATCCGGCGCCCTCGCGCAGCAGCGACATCGCCGCCGGGCTCAGGCTGGCGGGCAGCCCGCCGGTGAGGCCCGGGACCTCGAGGTGCCCCACCATCACGCCCGCGTCCTCACCCGCGACCGCACGGAAGGGCACCAGGTCGTCGGTCTTCATCGCCGACAGCGGAGGCGTCGTGACCGAGCCCTTGTGGGAGTCGCCCGAGCCGTGCCCGTGACCGGGGAAATGCTTATAGACGGGGTAGATCCCGGCGTCACGCAGTCCCGCCGCGAACGCCGCGGCGTACTGCGCGACCTTCTGCGGGTCGTTCGAGAACGACCGGTCCCCGATGACGTCGTCGGCGGCCTCGTCGCTCACATCGGCGTCAGGAGCGAAGTCGACCGTGATCCCGGCTTTCGCCAGCAGGGCGCCGACCCGCTTGCCCTCGGCACGCGTCTGAGCCGGGCTCATCGTCGCCGCCAGCCGACGCGCCGAGGGCAGGTCGGCCCCGGGCAGGCGCGAGACCCGGCCACCCTCCTCGTCGATGGTGACCATCGGTGGGACCTTCGCGGCGGATGAGATCGATTGCAGCACACCGCCGCTGAACACCGACTGATCGGTCCAGCTGCCGATGAACACGCCACCGACGCCACGCGCCACCGCCGAGCGTGCGTCCGCGGCACCCGTCACGCCCACCACCAGCAGCTGCCCCAGCTTCTGCCGCAGCGTCAGCGAATCGAGGTAGTGCTGCTGCGCGGCGCAGGTCGCGGCACCCGACGGCGCGGGGGCACTGGAGGCGGCGCTCGGCGAGGTCGCAGACGTCGGCGCCGCAGCGCCCGTCGCCCGAGACGTCACGGGCGCGGGTGTCGACGTGCTCGCCACGCCGCTGTCGCTGCCGCACGAGGTGATCGCGACGCAGGCGGCCAGTGCCGCGGTCAGGGCCGGTATCCGGGTGGTACGCACCCGACCAGTCTGGCAGCTGATTCGGCGGGCCTGCACAGCGCGGGCTAAGCGCGGCCTCAGCGGCACGCTCCTACCGTGCGCGCGTGAGCATCGCTATCCCGTCCGCAGCGTGGACGACATGGCATCCGGACCCTGTAGGCCTGGCGTCTATCGCACTCGCCGTCGTCTACCTGGCCTCCGCCCGCCGTAGCCGCTTCGCGGTGCCTGGTGCCCGTCGGATTGCTTGCACAACTGGTTGTGCAATGCTTGCCATCCTCGCATGCGGGCCGATCCACGCCTACGCCCCGCACCTGTTCTGGGCCCGGGCCCTCGAGATCACGGTGCTGCTGTACTGCGTTCCGCTCCTGCTCGCGTCGGGGATGCCGGTCACCGTCATCGGGGGGAACCTGCCCACACACCTGCGGCGACGCGGCGAGCGGTTCCTGCGTTCGGCGCCCGCCAAGGCGGTCACGCACCCGGCCGTCGCGTCGGGGCTGCTCCTCGTGACCCCGTGGGTGCTGCTGTTCACCTCGTGGAACACCACGGCTCTCGCGCACCCCGCGCTCGACGTCCTCACGCGAGGGTGGCTGCTCGCCGTCGGCGTCGGCTACTACTACTCGCGCACCCAGGCCGACCCCGTGCCCAGGCGCTATCCGCAGAGCCTGTCGCTGCTCATCACGCTCGTGGAGTCGCTGGCCGACGGCGTGCTCGGCATCGTCGTCTGGCTCGGGCCGACCATGGACACCATCTATTACGCCGGCCTCGGCCTGACCGACACCGCACAGCTCCGCCTCTCACAGACCGTCGGCGCGGGCATGCTGTGGCTGCTCGCCGATGTCTTCGGTCTGCCCTTCCTCATGCTGCTGATGACCGCGCTGCGTCGGGAGGACTCGCGGCGGCAGGCTCGCGCAGACGCGGCGATCGACGCGGCCTCCGAGGAGCGTCCGGGCGACGAGCCCACGACCGGGCTGTGGTGGGAGACCGACCCGAGGATGACGGACCGCTACCGGTGAACTACTTCGCCTGCGCCGCCTTCGCGATCGCGGAGGCGAGGACCACGTCGAACAGCCGCTTGTCCGGCTCGCCCGTCGATCCGTTCTGCGACACGGTCAGGGTGTAGTCCCCGACGACGGCCCACGCCGTCAGGAAGTGGGAGGTACTCGAGCGGCCTCCCGCCGCGGACACCCTGTCCTGGCGGAACGCGACGACGGAGTCCGCCGCCGTTCTCGGGACGGGGACGACGCTGTAACCGACCCTGCTGGTAACGACAATCGTGCCCTGCCGGGCCGTCGCGGTGATCTTCGCGCAGTCACCCGAGATGTTCTTGCGGACCGCCGACAGATCGCCCTTCTTCTTCAGCACCACCTCGCTGACCGCGCCTGTCCCTGCCTGCCCGGTCACCATCCCGGCCCCGGTCGCGTCGAACTTCGCGCCGAACGGATTCGGGTTCTTGCACTTCGACGGCGTGATGGTGGTGTCCGCGGCGACGCCGGACAGACCGTCGGTGACCTGTTTCGTCTGCTGTGCGGTGAGCGGGACCGACTTCACTCCGACGGGCAACTCGTCCGACGTGAGCACCACATCGGTGGCGGGCGCGCCCTTCTGCACCGAGAAGGACGCCGCGGGGGCGGCACTCTCCACGGGCGAGGACGCCTCGTCCGAACCGCACGCCGCGAGCAGGAGCGACGCCGCGCCGAGCGCGGCGGCGACCGGCAGCAGCCGGGCCGGGTTCTGGAGGGAGGCCATCTAACCCACCGATCGTTTCCAGGGCCGGTCCGAGCGGTCCGGCGACGCCGCAGCAGCCTATCGCGACAAGGCCGACGTCCACGCGGAAGTGCGTCTCCCGGCGTAGGATTCGGTCAAGAGAACACCGATTCACAAAGGGGATCGCGATGGGCACCGACGGATCGATGAAGGTAATGATCGCGTACGACGGGTCCGAGGATTCGCGCCGCGCGGTGAAGTACGCGGGCCGATTCCTCAACCGGGCGGACCGTGGTGTGGACGCGGTCGTCGTCACCGCCTGGGAGTCGACGGTGCACCAGGCTGCGCGCGTGTCCGCCATGTCGGGTGTACTCGGCCCGGGCTCCAACGAGCCCACCTACCTGGGCGTCGAGGACGCGCTGCACGCGGAGGCCGCGCAGACCAACCGGACGGGCGTCGACCTCGCGCGGGAGGTCGGCATGACGACTCGCGGCCAGCTCGTCGAGATCACCTCGACCGTGTGGGCCGCCATCGTCGCCGCCGCGGATACCGAGAACGCCGACGTCATCGTGACGGGCAGCCGCGGCGCGACCGGCCTCAAGGCGCTGCTGCACTCGTCGACGTCCGAGGGCGTGCTCAAGCACTGTCGCCGACCCGTACTGATCGTGCCGTCCGGCTGCGCCGACATCGTGGAGTAGACGCGGGCCTGTATCGTGGGTGCGGCCTTGTCCGACGAGCAGCAGGAGTGAGCGACCCGCATGGACCGCACCCCGATCATCGCGAGCGGTATCGCCGCCGTCGCCGGCATCGTCGTCGCGATCGCCCTGACGCTGGTCGGCGGCAATGCGTTGTCGCAGACCCACCCGACCACGAACCTGTCGTCGTTCGACGCCAAGGACGGCTTCCTGCAGGGCACGCAGGACTACGGCTCGCGCGACAACACTGGTGCCGACAAGTAGCACCGCCGCACCCGCTGCCCCCCTCTCCCGACGCTTCGCCGCCTACGCGTACCTGATAATCGCGGCGCTGGTGCTGCTTACCGCGCCCGGCCGCGTCACGGCCGATACCAAGGTCGATCTCACGGCCAACCCCCTCGGCTTCCTATCGCGTGCGGCGAACGTCTGGTCCAGCCAGAGCCCGCTCGGCCAGGTGCAGAACCAGGCCTACGGCTACTTCTTCCCGCACGGCGCATTCTTCGCCGCCGCGCACCTCGCGCACATACCCGCATGGTTGACGCAGCGGCTGTGGTGGTCGCTCCTGCTGTTCGCCGGATTCTGGGGCGTCATCCGCCTCGCCGAAGCGCTGCGCACCGGCTCGCGCGGGTCCCGCGTCGTCGCCGCGGGGGCCTTCGCCCTCTCCCCGTACGTCCTCACGACGCTGGGCGCGATCTCGTCGGAGACCACGCCCGTCATGCTCGCGCCGTGGGTGCTCATCCCCGTCATACGCATGCTCTCCGGCGAGAACGGCCGGTCCCTGCGCGTCCTCGCGGCGCAGTCCGCCGCCGCGGTCGCGCTGATGGGCGCGGTGAACGCGGTCGCCACCGGGCTCGCATGCCTGGTCACGGCGATCTGGTGGGCGGTGCATTCCCGCTCCGCGCTGCAGGCGGATCGTCGCCGATACCTCGTATTCACCGCGTGGTGGCTGGCCTGCCTGCTACTCGCGACGCTGTGGTGGATCGTGCCGCTGCTGGTGCTGGGCCGGGTGTCGCCGCCGTTCCTCGACTTCATCGAGTCGTCGCGCGCCACCACGGAGTGGACATCGCTGCCCGAGGTGCTGCGCGGCACCGACTCGTGGTCGCCGTTCATCTCCTCCGAGCGCTTCGCCGGGGCGATGCTGGCGACCACCCCCGCTGCCGTCATCACCACGGGCCTCGTCGCGGGCGCGGGCGTCGCCGGGCTCGCGATGCGCCGCATGCCGCACCGCGGGGTGTGGATCACGATCCTCATCGTCGGACTGGTCGGTATGGGGGCGGGCTACGCGGGCGGCATGGGCTCGCCGTTCGCGGAACCCGTCCGCGTGTTCCTCGACGCGGGCGGGGCACCGCTGCGCAACGTGTACAAGCTCGAGCCGCTGGTGCGGTTGCCGTTGGCCCTGGGCATCGCGCATCTCCTGGCGCGGGCGCCGCTGCCCGGCACCGTCTCACCGGGTCGGGCACGGGCCGCGTTCGCGCATCCCGAGCGGAACCGGCTCGCTGCCGCCGCCATCGCGGTGATCGCGGTGATCGCGCTGTCCGGCGGGCTGGCCTGGACCGGACGGCTCGCGCCACGCGGCTCGTACGACAAGATCCCGGACTACTGGTCCCAGGCCGCGGGCTGGCTGTCCGGCCACGCCGAGGGCACGGCGCCGGGCCAGGCGCGGGCCGAGCGGGCGCTGGTGGTGCCGGGGGCGCCCTTCGGGGCCCAGATCTGGGGACTCACGCGCGACGAGCCGCTGCAGCCCCTGGCGACCACACCGTGGGCCGTGCGCGACGCGATTCCGCTGAACCCGCCCGGCGCCATCCGCGCACTCGACTCTGTGCAGCGCCTGTTCGCGGACGGCACGCCCGCGCCCGGGCTTGCGCCGACGCTGCTCCAGCAGGGTGTCCACTACGTGGTGCTGCGAGCGGACCTCGACCCCGACACGTCCCGTTCCGCTCGGCCCGCGCTCGCGAAGTACGCGCTCGACCACTCGCCCGGGCTCAGCCCTGTTGCGACGTTCGGCCCGGCCACCGCGCCGGACACGGTCAAGGGCGTGGTCATCGACTCCGGGCTGCGTCCGCCCATGCCCGCGATCACGATCTACAAGGTCGCCGCCGCAGGCGAACCACCGGCGGGTCCGTACCTCGCGGACCTGAGCTCTATGCCGCGCGTCGCCGGGGGGCCGGAGTCGCTGCTGACGCTGCAGAACGAGACCGCTCGCGCCGGCCGGCGTCCGCTCGGTCCGGCCGTGCTCACCGGTGACGCGAGGGGCCTGCCGCCGGCACCGGTCACCGTCACGGACACCCCGAAGGACGCCGAGACGGACTTCGGCCGCGTCGACGACCACACATCCGCGATCCGAGCGGACGGTGACCCGCGGCGCACGCTGAACCGCGCGCTCGACTATCCCGTGACAGGCGTGCCGCCGACCGAGGGCAGGTGGATCGGCGGGCGGGTCGAGACGTCCTCGTCGGCGTCGGACGCCACCCAACTCGGGTCGGTCATGCCGGGTGCGTCTCCCGCGGCCGCCGTCGACGGTGATCCCGATACCAGCTGGGTGTCCGCCGGCCTGGACCGCGCGGTCGGCCAGTGGCTCCAGATCGACCTCGACCATCCGCACCCGAACCTGGCCGCGAAGATCACCCTCGGGCGTGCGCTGGGTCCGGCCGTGACCCGGGTACTCGTCTCCACGCAGGCCGGATCCGTGTACTCGGATCCGGTACGCGCGGGCCAGCCGATCACCGTCACGCTACCGTCCGCCGCGACGGGCTGGGTGCGGATCACGGCGGCGGACACCTCGACCCACCGATGGGGTGACCAGTTCGCGCTCGCGGAGGTGGCGCTCACCGACACCGAGACCGGGAGGCCGGTCGAGGTCCGGCACGAAGTCGCGGTGCCGCGCCCGACGGGTCCCGTGGGACGATGGGTCTTCGGGCAGGACGATATGGGCCGCACTGGCTGCGTCCCGGTGCCGGCGCGGCGCGGCGCGACCTCCGTGCAGTGCGCCGACATCTCGCTCACGCCACAGGAGCCCGGGACGTTCGCGCGGGACATCGTCGCGCCCGCCGCGCAGTCGCTCATCCCCTCGCTCACCCTGCGCGCCCGACCGGGCAAGGCCCTCTCGGCGTTGCTCGCGGACGGCGGTCACCTGTCGTCGACGGGCGACTCGGCCTCTTCGGACACCCGCGGCGCCGGCTACGCGGCAACCGACGGCGATCCGTCCACCAGCTGGACGGCTCCCCAGTCCTCCACCGACGCGGCATCGGCGAAACCTGTTCTACACGTACGCCTTCCGTCTCCTGCCCTGGTGGGCGGCCTCCAGCTGAAACTGCCCGCCGGGCTCGCGCCCGCGCACCCCACCAAGGTGGGGATCGACCTGGGAACCGGCCGCCAGGTGCGCAAAGTGCACGACGGGGTGATAGAGCTCGACCCCGGCTACACGTCCGAGATCACGATCACCGTGCTGGATTGGGACGACGCGCTCAACATCAATGCGCTCGGGTTTCCGGAGAAGATGCCGCCCGGCATAGCCGAGGTCACCGTCGTAGGCAAGGACGGCAAGCCGGTCGCCACGCCCGCGGATCCCGACCGGCCCGTCACCGTCGCGTGCGACGACGGGCCCGTACTCGACGTCGGCGGCAAACCGACCCGGTTCCGGATCGACACCACGGCACGCGCCCTGCGCTACGGGGATCCCGTGCATGCCACGGCGTGCAGTCCGGCGCCCGTGGCGCTGCCCGAGGGGGCGGCGCAGGTCGCCGTGCACCCGGGCGCCGCCTTCAGCGTGCAGACTCTCACCCTCGACGACGCCGCGCCGCCTGCTTCCGACGCCGCGGAGACGAACTCCATGACGACCCCCGTGACGGTCGAGTCGTGGACGGCGGACCGGCGTCGCGTCGCCGTGGGCCCGAGCCCCGCCGACCGCGTTCTGGTGGTTCCGGAGAGCGTGAACCCCGGTTGGGCGGCGACGGGGCCCGACGGCACCCCGCTGCGCTCGGTCACCGTCAACGGCTGGCAGCAGGGCTGGGTCGTGCCCGCGGGCACAGCCGGGACGGTCACGCTGCGCTTCGCGCTCAACGTGCCGTACCGGATCGGTCTGTTCGGCGGACTCACGCTGCTCGTGGTGCTCGCCGCACTCGTTATCGCGCCGGGCGCGCGTCGACCGGGCGGCCCAGCGATCACCGCGGCTTCGTCCCCCTACCTCGCATCGGCGGGGATCGCCGCGGCGGCCTTCCTGCTCTCCGGGTGGCTGGGCCTGGCCGTCGCGGGATTGTGCGGGGTGGGTGTGTGGGCGCTACGCGCCGGGCGCAGGGCGAGCGGGCAGGCCCCCGTGGTCGTTGGGGCAGCGGGCCTGACGGCCGCTTCGACGGTGGTTCTGGCGCGGGGGCCGTGGCACGACTCGCACGGTTACCTGGGGCACTCGGCCCTGCCTCAGGCGTTGGCGCTGGCCGGGATCTGCGTGCTGGCCTGCTCCGCGGTGCCGGCGGCACGCGCGGTCGGCCGTACCTCGCGCCGCTTCGCCCGGCGCTCCTCCCAACGCGCCAGCGCCAAGCGGGCGGGCTCCTCCACGAAGGAGTAGCTGACGGCGCTCACGGCGACGGAGAAGACCGCGGTCAGCACCGCGACGTAACCCATGCGGCCATGGAACGGGGCCACGCCGAACAGCGGGAAGACGCTGCTCAGCACGATCAGATGCCAGATGAACACCCCGTAGGACCAGCGACCGAGCGCCTGCAGCGTGCCGGACTGCAGGACGCGGAAGCGTTTCTCCCGCGGCGCGAGCACCAATGGTGCAAGCAGCAGCGCCGCGAGCACGCCGCCGAGCCCCATGCGGGTCGCGAACTGCCAGTTCTCCGGAGTGTCGAGTGACACCGGACCACCTAGCGGCGTAGCGACCACGGCGAAGACGACGACGGCTCCGGTCCAGCAGATCCGCCGGGACGAGCCCAGGCGCCGGACACGGCGGTAGAGCGCGACGGGTGCGACCGACAGCTCCGCGAGCACCAGCCCCGCGACGAACCAGGGCAGGTAACCGGGGATCCAGTTGAGCGGATTGACGCCTCGTGGCAGCGGCAGTGCGGAACCGAGCCACGCCCAGGCCAACGCGGCGACGGCGACGGCGACCAGGACGGGTACGCGCAGCCGCACCCACCGACCGCGCAGACCCGCGAGCGCGAACGCGCCCAGCGGTAGCAGCAGGTAGAAGAGCATCTCCACGGACAGCGACCACATCTGTGTGAGCCCCTCGCTCAGCGCGTAGGGCACGAAGACCTGTGTGAGCGTCAGATTGGCGAACCACGTCGACACCGAAGCGCCTCGCGCCTCGGGCAGCAGTAGCAGCGCGACCACCACGACGACCAGGTAGGCCGGGAGGATGCGGACGAGCCGCGAGCGGTAGTAGTGCCCCGGATGTGGCCGGGCCGTGCCGTCCCACGCGGCGCGCGCATGCGAGCGCCACAACAGGAACCCGGACAGCCCGAAGAACAGGGCCACCGCCATGTCGAAGCGGCCCCACATACGCCCCGCGGGAGTGTCGTTCACCTGCGCCGTCTGGAACGCTACGTGGGTCAGCACGACCGCCAGCGCCGCGAATGCTCGCATGCCTTCGAGCGCGGGGACGAAGCCCGCGCGTCCAGCGGGTACCCCGCGGTCCTGTTCACTCATGTCGAGTCGCAATCTACCCGGCAGCGGGACCGTCGAGCGGCGGACCGCGTTGCCGCACACCGTGCGGAGAGACGGCCGAACCGTCGGATCCTGTTACTCTTTGGCGACTGAACCCATCGGGGCTTACTTCGTTGCGCCCCGGAGACCGCGCGCCGCTTACCGGCGCGGACCCCACGTGGTGAGGAGACAAATCGATGGCGGTAGGCCGCAGCCGATTGGCGGGTGTCATCGGGCCGATCCTGATCTTCCTCGGGGCGCTGCTCCTCACGGCCGCCGTCGCGACCCCGCTGTACGTGACGGGCCGGCTCAAGTCGATCCCCCTGAACGTCGACGTCACGTCCGTGGCGACGTCCACGGTGCAGCAGGACAGCAAGGCCAACGCGCAGTTCCCGTCCCGCCTTCTGGATCAGTGCTCGATCAGCAACGGCGCCAAGCGGGCCGTGGTCAACGACGTCTACCTGACCACCCAGACACGGACGCTGGTCACGGATCCGTCCGACAAGAACTCGATGACGTTCCAGTCGGGTATGTCGACCGTGGTCAACTCGATCCAGGGCAAGGGCGACCAGGTCACCCACCCTCCGCTGTCGGACACGGGCACGCTCATCAAGGACTGCGGCGACGGCCTGCTGCAGGCATGGGTCGACCGGGTGAGCGTCGACCGCAAGACCGCCGCACCCGACGGCCAGACGTCGGAGACGACCTTCCAGCCGGGGACAGACGCCCCCACCGTCAAGATCCCGGACCGCAAGGGCTACCAGTACCGCTTCCCGGCGAACACGGCCAAGGACGGGCAGTACTCGTACTACGACCTGACTACGCGCTCGTCGGTGCCGATGAAGTTCGTCGACACAAAGGACGTCTCAGGTGTGGATGCGCTGCACTTCGTCGCGACCGGCCCGGAGACGGATCTGGCCGCCACGAAGGCCGACGGTGATGCCGCCCCGCTTGGCACGACACTGACCATGACCGCCGGCTGGTGGGGGATCCCCCGCGTCGACTCGGGCGAGATCGTGTCGCTCGACCGGCACGCACAGACCACCACGGACCTGTACATCGACCCGGACACCGGCACCCTGGTGAACCAGGTTCAGCACCTGCGCCAGTGGTTCGCGCCACCCGCCAAGACGGCGCCGGACACCCCCTCCGCGGTGAAGAACTTCTCGCTCGAGGTGCTCGACACGCAGCAGTCGTGGAACCGCGACACCATCGAGTCACAGGCCTCCGCCGCGAAGTCCTCACACAACGAGAACATGCTCGCCAAGCGGGTCGTACCGATCGTCGGCGGCGTGCTGGGCATCCTGGCCCTCATCGCGGGCATACTCGCGCTGCTCGTCGCGCTTCGCGGCCGCCGCGCCGTCTCGTACGGCGTGTCCCCGTCCGACGCCGACGCGTACGCACCCACCGAGTCCGCTCCCGCGGGCTTCGGCGCGCCCTCGAGCACCAGCTCTCCGAGCGGTACGCCCAGCAGCGGCCTCACCGGCACCGGCAGTCTGGCGGGCAGCAGCCGCGTGGGCTTCGGCGGGCCTCCGGGACCGGACGGTGGCGACGCGGACACCGAGGCGTTCACGCAGAAGCGGGCGACCGAGCCCGAGGCCGACGAGTCGCAGACAGAGGCCCTCGATACGTCGAAGATCGCCGAGCGCCGCGACGCCGGGGATACCGGCGACGGCGAGGCCGACGAGTCGCGCACCGAGGTGCTCGGCACGGCGAAGAGCCGCGTGAAGAAGCTCTTCGGCCGTGGCCGCAAGGACACCACGGATCAGGGCGAGGACGAGTAGCCTCCCCAGCCCACCTCGGACATCGGCGGCGGCTCAGCGATGCTGGGCCGCCGCCGTTTCCGTGTGCAGCGCCGCCGCCACGGCGCAGGCGGCGGCCGTGACACCCACGCACGACGCGGACACCGCGATCATCGCGCCGACGGTGTGCGGGACGGTGAGGAGTAGCGCCGCCTCGACCGCGAAGCCGGCCCATGCGAACAGGGCGATGCGGGTCCGCTCGGCCGCGATCGCGTACAGCAGGACGCCCTGCATGACGGCGAGCAGGCCGCCGTCGACGGCGAACAGCCACAGCCACGGCTGTACGGGCGCGTAGCCGTTGCCGGCGAGCATCGTCGCGACCGGCGCGCACACCGCCGCGCCCGCCGCGCACAGCACCGTCAGGGATACGAGAACCGTGAGCACGGTGCGTAGGGCGCCGCGAGACCGCTCAGGTGACGCGAGATGCGGGTAGAAGACGACGCCGACGGCCTGCGGCAGCCAGAACGCTACTTTGGTGGCGACGGCGCCCAGGGCGTAGGTGCCTGCGGCGGTCGGCCCGAGAACGGGACGGGACAGCAGCAGGTCGATCGACGTGAAAGCGATGAGGACCAGCTGCACACCGCTCGCGGATAGGACGGCGATCACCGTGGTGCCCGCGCCGTGGCCCTCGCCGGCGGCGCCGACCGCCGTACGTGCCAGGATCGCGGCGACCGCAGCGCCACAGGTCATCGCCGCGAGGCCACCCCCGGCACCGCCGCCGACGGCGAGGACGGGCACCGTCGGCGCCACCTTCGCGACGCCCGCCACAGCGAGCACCACGGCCAGGCGTCGGAACCTCCGGGCGCCCTGTAACAGTCCCTGTTCGGCCGCGAGCAGCACGAGTACCGGCGCCTGCGCGAGGGCCGCGGCCGTCGCCGCAATCGAGGTGTGCAGCGCGACCGCAGCGATCGGGACGGCGAGGGCCGCGAGCACGAGCGCACCCGCGGCGACCTGAGCGGCCAGCCGCCGCAGCTGCCGGGCTCCCGCCCCGCGCACGACCTGGCGCGCGACGACCGTCTGCAGCGCCAGCGACGGCACAGCGAACACCAGGCTCAGCTGCAGCAGGGTCGCGAACTCGCCGTACGGCCCGGGACCCAGCCACCGGCTGGCGGGAAGGTGCACCAGGTAGGAGCAGAGGTTCGCGATCATCGACCCGACCGTCACCACTACCAGCCCGTTCACGGCCGCCATTGTGTCAGTACCGTGTGGGCAGTGACCCGCCGCGCCGATCTCGTGCTCGCCGTGTACGGCGCCGCGCTTGCCGCACTCGCGCTGGGGCCGCTGTTGGGCGGCGGTTACCTCCTCCTGCGCGATGCCGTGTCGACCCCACGCTCGTACCTCACGGACGCCGCACTCGGCCTGGGCGGGAACGCGGCGCGCGCCACACCACAGGACTGGCTCATCGCGGTGGCATCGCACGTGGTCGACGGCGGCGTGGCAGTGACCGCCATCCTGTTCGTCTCGCTCGCCGCCGCCGCATGGGGGTACGGGCGGTGCGCGGTCGCCGTGTGCGAACGTGCCGGTCTCGACGTCGGCCTGCCGGGGGCGCTCGCCGCGGCGACGGTGGCGGTGTGGAATCCGTTCGTCGCCGAACGTCTGCTGCAGGGACACTGGAGTCTGCTGGCCGGGTACGCCGCGGTGGGATGGACCGTGGTCGTCGCATTACGGATGCGTGGCGTCGCGCAGGCCGGCGCGCTGGCCTGCTGCCTCGCCGCCGGCGGTCTGACGCCGACCGGCGCGATGTACGTACTGGTGACTGCGCTGATCCTGGTACGTAGGCGGGTGCTGACTCTGATCCTGTTCGTGGTGGCCGCGGCTCCGTGGCTGTATCCGTCGCTCGTCGCGTCGGTGGGACTCACGGTGGACCGGGCATCGGTGGGCGTGTTCGCGGCCCGCGCCGAGACCGGGCTGGGCACCCTGGGTTCGCTTGCGGGCCTCGGCGGGATCTGGAATGCACAGGCCGTGCCGCCCGGGCGCGATGGCGTGGGCGCGCTGCTCGGCACCGCGCTGCTGCTACTCGTCGTGGTATCGGGGCTGGTCGTGCTGCGCCTGAAGCGCCTGCGCGGGCTGGTAGGGCTGGCCGTGGTCGCCGTGCTCCTCCCGGCATCGGCCGCCACCCCGCTGGGCTCGGACGCGCTGGCCGCGGTCGTCACTCACGTGCCGGGCGGCGGGATCCTGCGGGACACCCAGAAGTGGGTGGCGCTGGCTGCGCCGCTGTACTGCTCGGCGGCCGCGGCGGCCGTATGCGCGGCGGTCCGATGGGCGCCCCAGGCGCGCGGACCGATCGCGGTGCTCGTCGGGGCCCTGGCGGTGGTCGCGCTGCCCGGCCTGGCATGGGGCGTCTCCAGGAACATCGCCCCCACGCATTACCCCGCCGCATGGCGCGAGGTGGCGTCCCGCGTGCCCGCCGGCGACGGCGCCGTCGCGGTCCTGCCCACCGGCATGTTCCGGCGGTTCGCCTACGGCCCCGCCGCACCGGTTCTCGACCCGGCCCCACGGATGCTCGCCGCGCCGGTCCTGCAGACGGGTGAGCTGAAGGTCGGCGACCAGGTCATAGACCGCGTACCCGGGCCGGCCGCCGACGCGGAGGAGGCGTTGATCACGGGCGGCCCTGGGCTGCGCGATCGGCTAGCCGGGCTCGGCGTCCGGTGGGTACTGGTGGAGGCCTCGCCGGCTATGCCGAACGTGGATCTGGCTGGGCTACAACGTGTCTACCATTCCGATGCGCTACAGCTGTGGCAGGTCCCCGGCACCGTGTCCAGACCCGCCGCGGCCACCGGCCCCGAGCGCGCGGGCGCCTGGGCGGCCCACCTGCTGTGGCTGGCCACACTGCTGGGCGGCGCCGGGGCCGCCGCCGTGCGCCGTCACGAAACGGCTCCTGAGGCTGCCCATCCCGTTATATAGCGGGATGGGCACGCTCAGGCCCCGGCCCGTGAAGCTCAGCGGGCGGGCGGGACCAGACCGCCGACACGGCGGCCCGCCACGGCCGCGCGGAGCACTCGTTCCACACCGGAACCTGTTTCTGCCCAGGAGAACTCGGCCGCGCGGATGCGCGCCTTCTCGCCCAGTTGGGTGCGGCGCGCGGGGTCGGCGAGGAGGCCGTGGACGGCGTCCGCCAGACCTCCGGCATCCACGAGCAGGCCTGTGGCACCATCGACGATGGAGTCCGTCAGCCCCCGGGACGACGTGTATCCGACGGTCGGGACGCCGTGCTGCCCGGCCTCCACTACGGTGATACCCCACCCCTCCTTACGAGAGGGCATCACGTGGACCCAGGCGCGCGCGAGGATCTCGTGTTTACGCTGCTCGGAGACGTGACCGTGGAAGGTGACGTCGGAGCCCACGCCGAGCTCCGCGGCACGCTCGCGCAGCCGCGGCTCCCACCAGCCGCCGCCGACGATATCCAGGTGCAGCCCCGGATGTGCACCACGCAGGCGGGCGACCACATCCAGCGCGTCCTCGATCTGCTTGTGCGGCACCAGCCGCGACAGGACGACGAGTCGCGGTGCGGCACTTCGGGTCTGCTGAGATCCCGCCGTGATGGACGCAGGCAGCGGATCGGTTCCGTTGCGCACCACGGCGACCCGGTCGGCATCGACGCCCAGGGCCTCGAGATCCTCCGCGGACGGGAGGGACACCGTCAGGTACTGATCGCGCCGGTGTACGGCCGGTGACAGGCGCGACTCGATGAACCAGCCGACCTTCGCGGTGAGCCGCCCCGCAACCGGCCACTGCTCTCGGTGGCAGTGGTGCACGAGCACGGCGACGGGCGACGGCGTCGCGAGCCGCGCGAAGAAGGGGATGCCGTTCTGGGTGTCGATCACGGCGTCGGGGCGCACGCCCCGGAGCGGGCCCACACCGGCGCGCCCCAACGCCATCGCGGCAAGTGCCCGCGGGTAGACGGTGAACCTGCCGCCGCCGCGCGAGATGCGCAGGCCGTCACGGAACTCCTCGCGGGGCGCGCCCGGATAGGCCGCGGTGCGCAGGGTCACCGAGACGCCGCGCCGCGCCAACTCGGCGCCGACGCGCTCGAGGTAGCGCTCGCTGCCGCCACCCTGGGGGTGGCCGGTGTCACGCCAGCACAGCAGCAGCACTTCACGCACGGTGGATCGGTCTCCGTCGGCTTCGGTCGGGTCGCCGACTAGGGTACCGTCCCCGGCGTGAACGAGCCCATATCCGCAGCTCCATGGCCCCGCGCACGCCCCGGGCGCAGTCCTGCGCTCGCCGCGTTCGCGGCCCGCGCAACGCTCTCGCGGTCGACCCGGTTGCTGTCGGAGTTCCGGTTCGAGCAGACGGATCCCGCGCGGTTCTACGGCGCGGTCGCGCGGGACACCGTCGAGCTGGTGGGCGACCTGGCGGGCACGACCGGCACCGGACTCGACGGGGCCCTCGTACTCGACGTCGGGGGCGGGCCCGGATACTTCGAGGACGCGTTCGCGGCGCGCGGTGCCGTATACGTGCCCGTCGAGCCCGACCCGTCGGAGACGCACGCCGCTGGAATCACCGCGTCGCGCGGGGTGCGCGGGTCGGGCCTCGCACTGCCCGTCGCCGACGGCGCCGTGGACATCTGCGTGTCCTCCAATGTGGCCGAGCACGTGCGGGATCCGTGGGCGATGGGTGACGAGATGCTGCGCGTGACACGGCCCGGAGGGCTCGTCGTGCTGTCGTACACGCTCTGGTACGGACCGTTCGGGGGGCATGAGATGGGGCTGACCCACTACGCGGGCGGCGCCCGCGCAGCGCGCTGGTACACGCGCCGCCACGGGCACCCACCGAAGAACCTCTACGGCACATCCCTTTTCAAGGTCACGGCCGCCGAGGGGCTGCGGTGGTCCCGAACGGTGAGCGGCGCACGCCTCGTCGCGGCGTTCCCGCGCTATCACCCTGCATGGGCGTGGTGGATCCTCCGCGTCCCGGGGCTTCGCGAGCTTCTGGCGTCGAACCTGGTGCTGGTGTTCGTCAAGTCGCCACCGATCGCCGCCCCGGAGCGGTGATCGACACCGGGTCTGTTCGGCGCACAGGCGGTTTCGTGAACGCCTATGCGTCCGCCATCCCGGCGCGTGACACGCTCATCGGTCGCGTCCGAGCGCGCGTCAGTCCCCCGCGATCGCGGCGAGCGGCGGGATCCGCGAGGCGCGGATGCCCGGCAGGATCGCGGCGAGAATCCCTACGAACCCGGATCCGACCAACATCACCAGCAGGGTCGTCCAGGGCACCCGCACGGCGGAGAGGCCCTGGTCGCGCAGCGCGTGCACGAGTGACGCGCCGAGCAGTACGCCCAACACCAGCCCGAGCAGGGCACCGAAGATGGCGATGAGCATCGACTCCAGGTAGATCGATCGACGCACCTGCGCGCGCAGCATGCCCACTGCGCGCAGCATCCCGATCTCACGCCGCCGCTCGACCACGGACAGCGCAAGCGTGTTTATGATGCCCAGCACCGCGATCACCACGGCCAGCCCGAGCAGCCCGTACAGCACACCCATCAGCTGTGAGATCTGCCTTCCCTGCTGATCTTTCATATCGTTCGCATCGTCGACCTGCACCGTCATGAAGCGGTCGACGGCGGCGCGCAGCCGCGCCTGGACGTCCGCCGTCGATGCCCCGGGCGTCACGTGGACGAAGATCGCCTGCGGCGACAGCAGTCCGGCCTTCGCTCCCGCGGCCGCGGGATAGAGCCGGTCCATCACGGCCGCGGATACCAGCCAACCCTGCGCCAGCCCCGGCCGCGCGGTGTAGATCCCGGCGACGGTTACCCGCTGCGGCGGAGCGTCCAGCAGGGATCCGAGCTCGACCGATGTGCCGACCTGCCACCCCTTCTCCTCCGCGGTCTTGGAATCGACGAGCATCCCCTCGGCGTCCGGATGCGCGGAGCCCGCGGTGACGTCGAGGGCTATGGCGCGGGAGAGATCGCCCTCGACGGCCCCGCCGACGGTTCGGTCCTTACCGATCGTGACGGGCATGCGGTAGGTGACGACGCGGTCGCCCACACCCGCCGTGCCCGCGGCCGCGTCGATCGCACCGAGCGGCATGCCCAGCCCGGGGGACATCAGGACGAGGTCGGAACGGAGGCCGGTGTCGACGGTCTGGTCGACGGTCTTCTGCATGGACGAGCCGAGCGTTCCGATCACGGCGACCAGCGCCACACCGATGACCAGGGCGAAAGCTGTAGCGGACGTACGCTGCGGGTTGCGGATGACGTTGGTCCGCGCGAGCCGGCCCGAAGGCCCGAACGGCGCAGCCAGGACGCGGCCGAGCCCGCCGAGCACGGGGCCCGCGAGCGCCGGCCCGCCGATCGGCACCGCGGCCACCATCGCCACACCCGCGATCCCGGCCATGATGGCAGCCGTCTTGCCGGACTCGGTGGTGGCGACGAACAGCAGTGCGAGTGCGTTGAGAGCCAGGGCGCCGCCGATCGCGCCACGCACCGCGATCGATGCCGGCGACCCGCCGTCCTGTGCGCGCATCGCCGCGACAGGCGGGACGCGGGCCGCCCGGGCGGCCGGCACCAGGGCGGCGACGACGGTCACCGCCGTCCCGACCACCAGCACCACCACGATCGTCGCGGGGCTCACCGACAGGCTCGAATCGGGGAAGCCCCCGCCGAGCGCGGCGATGAGCGCGCGCATCCCCACGGCGAGCGCCACCCCCACCCCGAGCCCGGCTGCGCTGCCCAGCAGCCCGACGATGACCGCCTCGAGTACTACGGACCGCCGTACCTGCCCGCGGCTCGCGCCGACGGCCCGCAGCAGCGCCAGCTCTGCCAGGCGCTGCGCGACCAGCATCGAGAAGGTGTTGTAGATGATGAAGACGCCGACCAGCAGGCCGATCATGCCGAACGCCACCAGGAAGTAGTTGACGAAGCTGAGCGTCTGGTCGACGGTGGCGCTGAACTCCGACCGCACCTCGTCGCCCGTCTGCACGCGGTACTGCGGGAACTGTGCCGCCAATCGGTTCTTCGCCTGCTCGGCGGACTCACCTTTCACGCCGATGTCGACGTAGGGCACCGTCGTCCCGTTTCCGAACTGGCGCTCGGCCTCGTCGTGGGCGAACAGGAGCCCGACGAACCCACCCACGTCGCTGTTGGTCTGGTACACGCCCACGACGGTGACGGTCAGCGGCGCGGGCGAGCGCGCCGTCACGACCTGCGTCCTCGCACCGTCGTGCAGGTCGAGCCGGTCGGCGGCGCCGGCATTGATCGCGACCTCGCCCGGGCCGGCAGGTGCGCGTCCCGACGTGAGCGCGAGGGCGTCTGGGTCGAGGTTCCGTCCGGGCGGGAGGTACTCACCGCCGATGAGCGGCGGCCCCTGCGACGTCACAACCTTGCCGTGCCCGTCGCGCAGCGCGACGGATCCGGTCAGGGCGGGGACGACGACGCGCACGTTCGGGTCGGCCTCGACGGTCTTTGCAACGGTGAGCGGCACGCCCGGCGACGAGGCCCCGCCGCCGGGGTCGCCGAGCCCCGACTCCTGCTGTGGGGAGACACGCACGTCGACACCGATCGCGACCATCGACGAGATGGTGTCGAATGCACGCGACAGCGTCCCCGTGAACACCAGCGATCCCGCGATGAACGATGTGCCCAGCAGCACCGACAGCGCGGTGAGGAAGAGCCTTCCCTTGTGCGCCAGCAGGTTCCGCAGAGCGACCTTGCGCATCACGCCCATCAGGCGCCCCGCGGCGTCGTGCCGGACGGGGCCGCGCCTCGCGAAGCGGGGTCGTCGAGGTGCACCATCGTCTCCAGCACGCGCTCGGCGGTGGGCTGCCGCATCTCGGTGACGATCAGTCCGTCGGCCAGGAAGACGACGCGGTCGGCGTACGAGGCGGCGCGCGGATCGTGCGTAACGATCACGACGGTCTGGCGGAACTCATCGACGGCGGCACGCAGGATGTTCAGCACCTCGGCGCTGGAACGGGAGTCGAGGTTGCCCGTCGGCTCGTCGCCGAACACGATCTCGGGCCGTCCGACCAGGGCACGAGCGCAGGCGACGCGCTGCACCTGGCCGCCGGACAGCTCGGTCGGGCGGTGCTGGAGGCGCTCGCGCAGGCCCAGACGGTCGACCACGGCGTCGAACCACTCCGGATCCGGGCGGCGGCCCGCCACGTCGAGGGGGAGGGTGATGTTCTCCTGCGCCGTGAGCGTCGGGACCAGATTGAACGCCTGGAACACGAAGCCTATACGGTCCCGGCGCAGCGCCGTCATGTGCTTGTCGGACAGCGACGTCAGCTCGGTGTCGCCGATGCGCACCGACCCCGACGTGGCGGTATCCAGCCCCGCCAGGCAGTGCATCAGCGTCGACTTGCCGGATCCCGAAGGACCCATGATCGCCGTGAACTCCCCCGCCGAGAAGTCGACCGTGACCCCCGCGAGGGCGTGCACTTCGTTCTCCCCCGACCCGTACACCTTGCGCACATCCAGCGCGCTCGCCGCGATCGCCATGTATTCCAGGGTGCCATGGATCACGGACGGCCGGATCAGGGACAACCCCGGAGTTCGCGCGGACGTAAGCGGTCCGGGAAGATCAAGGAATGGAACTCGAGCCGCACGTCCTCACGTCCCTGGACGCGACGCTGGACCTGGAGGACGGCATGTTCTTCGCAAGCTGCTTCGGTACCCGGGTCCCCGAGGACCTGGTCGCCGCCGTGACCGTGCACGGGGCGGCCACCAATCAGGCAACGGCGGGCTTCGCGTCACCGTCTCGTTCGGTCCGCTCGATGCCGGTGACCGTCGAGCACTGGGACGCCGTACCCCGGCCCGCCGGCGACTGGGACCGGACGCTGCGCACGCAGGTCTGCCTCGACACATCGGGCGAGCTCGAGTTCTTCTCCGGCGGGGAGGTCGCCTTCGAGTTCCCCGTCGCGCGCGGATACTACGAACTCGAGGGGTGTTCGATCACCGTCGACGGTTCCGAGCGGTGGCGCCTGCGTCTGTGGCATTCCGATCAGTTCGGGCCGGATCTGACCGAATTGGACCGGATCTCGCGCCTCGCGCGGTAGCCTGGCCTCGGTCGCTCGGGGGAGCGGCCGCGGGGTTGGGGGATCCATGACGGTGGAACGCGCGTTCTGTGCCGGCGTTGCGGCGCTGGGCTTCCCGGTTGCCGGGTTCGATGCGGGGGTTCCCGACGAGGCGGCGGCGCGCAGAGCCTTCGCCGCCGCCTGCGCACTCGACGCCGGATGCGGTGACGCGTGGCTCGGGCGCGCGGCCGCGGGTGAACTCACGGCGGAAGTGCTGGGCGCGCTGCACCTCTCAGCAGACAGCGTGGGGCGTCTGCAACGCCGTGTCGGGCTCACGCCACCGCTCACGGCCTCCTTCCCGACGGGCATGCACGTCGACTACCCGATACGGGATGCGGCCACGGCACACGTCGCATACGCCGCTCGCCTGGCCGCCGACGGCGCACCCGCCGACGCCGACACGGTGCTTGCCGATGTCCCGTATTCGCCTGTCGCACAGTATGTCCGTGCCGTCATGTACACCGGCGCCCGGCGGTGGGCGGACGTTCTGAACCAGCTCGACGGCGCGACCGCGTGGGACGACGTGTACCTACGAGCGGCCGCCGCCGCGCTGGCAGGCTCGGCCGCCGCGCAGCTGGGACGGTTTCCGCAGGCGACGCGTCTGCTGACTGCCGCGGAGAGCGGTCCACTCCCCAGCGCGGCGGCCTCCGCACGCTTCTGCCGGGCCCTCGTACTACGTGAACAAGGTGACGAGTCCGGTGCCCGAGACCTGTTGGAACGCTGCCGCGCCGACGGATTCGACGCTGCAGCGGCCGCACTCGACGACACCTCGTATCGGTTGCGGATCGCACCGGCGGACGAGGTCGCTACCCGGGCGGATCCGTGGGATCCGTCGTCGGTCCCCTCGGCCGAGGAACCCGGCGACGACCTTCTGGCATCCGCACACGCCGAACTGGCTCGCCAGACCGGACTCACAGAGGTGAAAGCCCAAGTGGCGCGACTCGAATCGGCCGTGCGCCTCGCACAGGTTCGCACCGGGCGTGGCCTCGCCAGTGCCCCGCGTTCGTTGCACCTCGCCTTCACCGGACCGCCCGGCACCGGCAAGACGACGGTCGCGCGCATCGTGGCACGCATATACTGCGCAGTGGGCCTATTGGCCACCGACACCGTCGTCGAGGCCTCGCGCAAGGACTTCGTCGGACGGCACCTCGGCGAGACCGCGATCAAGACCGGGGCGCTCATCGACTCGGCCCTGGACGGTGTTCTCTTCATCGACGAGGCATACACTCTTGTGCAGGAGGGACTCTCGGGTGGGGACGCATTCGGCCGGGAGGCTGTCGACACGCTGCTCGCCCGGATGGAGAACGAGCGCGATCGTCTGGTCGTCATCATCGCCGGCTACGACGGCGAGATCGAGCGCCTGTTCGCGGCCAACGAGGGCCTGAGATCGCGCTTCGCGCGCCGTATCCGTTTCCCGTCGTACTCCGCCGCCGAGCTCGCGGAGATCGCGGAATCTATTGCACGTTCCCGTGATTCGATGCTCTCGGGCCAAGCTGCGATCCTGGTGGAGGACGCGTGTGCTCGTCTCGGCGACCGGATCGACGGCCTCGGCAACGGCCGTTTCATCCGCAACCTCGTGGAATCCGCGGAGGAGGAGCGCGAGATGCGCTTGGCCGCCCGGGATCTGGACGCCGTCGACGAGGCTGCACTGATGCGCATCGAAGCCGCCGACATCGCTCGCGCATTGGAGCAACTCGCCCGGGTGTGAGCGCCATACGCTCGAGAACGTTCCGCCGGCGGCGCCGCCGACGGCCAGAGGATGTCGGTCAGAAGATGTCTCGGATGAGATCGTCACCGATCGCGAAGCCCGCTCCGGACGCGATGGCACTTCCGAAGCCACCGCCGAGGAAGCGATGCAGCATCCCACCCTGCGGCTGCGCATACTGCATCGGCTGTTGGTACTGCGCGGGCTGCTGATAGGCGGGCTGAGCAGGCTGCTGGTACGTCTGCTGCACGTGGTTGTCCACCAGCGAGTGGATGGAGTTCAGGAGGGACTGCGCCGCCATCTCCTCCGACTGCACAGCCAGCGCCAGCTCGCGGAGGTCGAGTTGCCATTCGCGGGCGTCGACGTCGCCCGCTGCGGCGGCCTGCCCCAGCTTGTCGCCGAGCCTGGAGATCAGCGCGGCGGTGTTCTGCGACTGCTGCTGCAGCGAGGCATATGCGGTGTCCACGGTCTGGGGATCCATGTGTGCGAAAGTACGCCGCATCCGCGGGGACCCGCCACACGCGCGCCGGGCAAACGCCCGGCACCGCACATTACGCGCGAATCCCCCGGGTGCGCGCGATCGCGCGGCTGCGGCGACTGTAGCTGCCCAGCTCCAGCAGGATGAATGCGGTAGCGGCCCAGAGGATCTGGGCAGGCTTCAGCATGACGTAGCGCTGCTGCCCGAAGGCGTGGAACTTGCGCAGGTATCGATAGAGCCGCTCCACATGGATCACGGGGTCGAAGACGTGTACCGCTCGCTGCGCCGCCCGCACGGGCAGCGAGCCGTCCTTGACCGCGAACAGATCGGGGAACGGGGCGAAGGCTAGCGAGACACGCTTGACGCCGTTCTGCCGCCCCCACTCGACCACCTCGGCGACCAGACGCTCATCGACACCGTTGCCGGCTCCCGGTTCGCGCAGCGGCAGGTCCAGCGAAAGGTCCGGGCCGGCGGGCAGGTAGCGATGGGCGGCGATGACGCGTCCTCCCGCGTCGCCGGCGACGGCCACTACGGCGTTGGGCGCGGAACCGTCGAACATCCGTCCCAGAATCATCGAGAAGCCGCGGGACGGGTCGCGCCCGAGCCGTCGCTCCATCGCTCGGAGAGCGCCGACGACGTCGTCGGGCAACTCGCCCTCGCGATACACATCGACGGTGACCCCGGCGTTGCGGGAGCGCTGGATCCCCTGGCGGACGTTGCGGTACTTGCGGCCGACGAGGTCGAAGCCGCCCGTCGCGATCACCACGTCCCGGCCGATCGGAATGCCCTTCAGGCCGCGGCGCTGCCATAACGGTACGGCGCGCTCGCCGGCGCCGAGCACCGCGACGGGATGACGGCCAGCGAGACGTTCGAGTTCGTCGATCGCCGCCGGCCACGAATCGGTGTCGCCGACCGGGTCACCGCCCACGACCACGACACCCAGGCGTCGTACGAATCCGATCGCGGCAGCGTGATCGGGCGACAGTGCGTATTCACGCTCCGGACGCAGCGCGAACGGCGCCAGAGGATCCTGTTCGGTCCCCGCGACCAGTTCCCGGACCCGCTCCCTGTTCTCGTCGCTCATATGTCGTCCCCTCTACTCGCGAAGCCGACCCGAGGCGCACCCCAGATCGACCCACATGCAGCCATTAGAACAACAAAGCAGGGAGCGGGATTCCCGATGAGGGTCACATTCGGGCAACAGAACGGCGACCCGAGGGCATCCGTCAGCCGATGGCCAGCACGTGGAAGAGGGTCTTCTGAGAGGCGGAGAAATTGTCGTCGGACACGAGGATCAGGGAACGGCGGCCATCGGGCAGACGCGGGCCGAAGGCCATGCCCTCGACATTGTCGGGATTATCCGGCAGTTTCGCGAAGTCGAAGACCAACTGCTTGTCCATCGCACGCTCGGTACCGCTGAGCTTCTCGGTGCCCGCCGCCACCCGCTGGGCCCCACGCGTCGTGGTCCAGTAGACGCGGACATGGTTGCGCTTGGTCTTCGGATCGAAGCCGCGCTCGAGTACCAGGTAGTCGGTGCTGTTCAGCGCCAGCAACTCCGAATTCCCGCTGTCACCGGACGCGCCGGCGGGCACGGGGTCCGATCGGTAGACGTATTCGTCGAGGCCCCCGCGCGGGTGGATCTGCACGAGCCGTGCGCGAGACGGGACGCCGGGCGCGGCGATCGGGCCGTCCTGGGCGAGAGCGCTCTCCGCCAGCAGGCTGGTGGTACCGCCGCTCACCGACGCGCCCTCGAACCCGAGGTTGCTGCGGATGCCGTGGTGCGCGAAGTCGGGAGCGAACTCGGGCGGTACCGGCACGTCGCGCACCGGCGCGCCCGCCCTCGTGTACTCGCGGACGAAGGGCTGCGACTTCGAGGACGCCAAACCCTCCGAGCTGACCAACAGGTTCCCGTCGGGCAGCAGGCGCAGCGACTCGATGTCGTAGGTGCCCTGCGCCAGACCCTGCAGCCGGACCTCGACCGGGTGGATCCCAGTGCCGGACAGCACCTCCGAAGCCGGGAAGTGATAGACGCGGGCGGGCCCGTAGTCGCCCTTGTCGTCCGTCTCGGCCCACAGCTCGCCCGACCGAGCGTCATAATCGATGCCGGAGAGCCCACCCACCCGGTGGCCCGACACCGTCGTGCCCGGAGCCAGCTGCGTCGTCTTCACGTACTCCATCTTCAACGGCGCCGCCTGCGCCACGGGTGCCACACCCACCCATGCGAGCACCGTCACCGTCGCCACCACCACCCGGATCCGCATGCGGCGAAATGTAGCCGGACGAGGTGACGCGGGGATGAACCGCACGCATCGGTTACCGCTCGCCACACAGACGACTGTTGCCCCGCCCCTTCCTCGGGACGGGGCCACGGTCGACCGGAGGTCAGCCCAGGCGCTGCTTCAGCGCCTCGAACTCGTCTTTCAGGCCGGTGGGCAGCTTGTCGCCCACGAAATCGAACCACTCCTGGATCGACGGGAGCTCGTCGCGCCACTCGTCGGCGTTCACGGAGAGGGCCTCCGCGACGTCTTCCGCCGGGGTGTCCAGGCCGTCGAGGTCCAGCGCCTCCGGGGTGGCGACGATGCCGACGGGGGTCTCGACACCGCCGGCCTTGCCCTCGACGCGGTCGACGATCCACTTCAGCACGCGGCTGTTCTCGCCGAATCCGGGCCACAGGAAGCGCTTATCGGTACCGCGCCGGAACCAGTTGACATAGAACACCTTCGGCAGCTTCGACTCGTCCGAGTGCTTACCGAGCTCGAGCCAGTGCTCGAAGTAGTCGCCCACGTTGTAGCCGAGGAACGGGAGCATCGCCATCGGGTCGCGGCGGACGGTGCCCACCTTGCCCTCGGCAGCCGCGGTCTGCTCGGAGCCGACGGTGGCGCCCATGAAGACGCCGTGCTTCCAGTCGCGAGCCTCGGTGACCAGCGGAACGGTCGTCTTACGGCGCCCGCCGAAGAGGATCGCGGAGATCGGCACGCCCTGCGGATCGTCCCACTCGGGTGCGATCGACGGGCATTGCGACATCGGGACCGTGTAACGCGAGTTCGGGTGCGCCGCAACGGTGATCACGCCGTCCTCCCCCTCGGCGGCGGAGGACTCCCAGTCGTTGCCGCGCCAGTCGGTCAGGTGCTGCGGCGCGGCGGACATGCCCTCCCACCAGACGTCTCCGTCGTCGGTCTTGGCGACGTTGGTGAAGATCGCGTTGCCCGCCTCGATGGTCTTCATCGCGTTCGGGTTCGAATCGTCCGACGTTCCCGGCGCGACGCCGAAGAACCCGAACTCCGGGTTGACGGCGTACAGGCGGCCGTCCTTACCGAATCGCATCCACGCGATGTCGTCGCCCACGGTCTCGGCACGCCAGCCCGGCAGGGTCGGCTGGATCATCGCGAGGTTGGTCTTACCGCACGCCGACGGGAACGCTGCGGCGACGTAGTAGACCTTGTCCTCCGGGCTGATGAGCTTGAGGATCAGCATGTGCTCGGCGAGCCAGCCCTCGTCGTGCGCCATCGCGGACGCGATCCGGAGCGCGTAGCACTTCTTGCCGAGCAGGGCGTTGCCGCCGTAACCGCTGCCGTACGACCAGATCTCGCGCGTTTCGGGAAAGTGCGTGATGTACTTCGTCTCGCTGCACGGCCACGGGACGTCCTCTTGCCCGGGCTCGAGCGGGGCGCCCACGGAGTGCAGGCCCTTCACGAAGAAGCCGTCCTCGCCGAGCTTGTCCAGCACGGCGGAACCCATGCGGGTCATGATCTTCATGGACAGCACGACGTAGGCGCTGTCGGTGAGCTCGACCCCCAGCTTCGGGTCGTCGGCGCCGAGCGGACCCATACAGAACGGGACGACGTAGAGGGTGCGCCCGCGCATCGATCCGCGGTAGAGGTCGGTCATCGTGGCGCGCATCTCGGCGGGGCGCATCCAGTTGTTGGTCGGGCCCGCCGCCTCCTTCGTCTCCGAACAGATGAAGGTCCGGGACTCGACGCGTGCGACATCGGCCGGATCCGACAGCGCGAGGAACGAGTTCGGCTTCTTCTTGGGGTTGAGACGCGTGAAGGTGCCGGCCTCGACGAGCTCCTCGGAGAGCCGGTCCCACTCGGCGTCGGACCCGTCGGCCCAGACGACTCGATCGGGCTGCGTCAGCTCAGCCACCTCCCGCACCCACTCGATGAGCTTCGCGTGCTTCGTGGGGATCGAGTCCCCATCCAGCCCGGGAATGGTCGCTGAGGTCATAGAAATGTCTCCCTGCCGGTCCCGGCTCACCGTGTGGCCGTCGGCGGGAGCCGAACTCCCGCCGCCCGGTCTCCACGGTGAGCCCGGATACGTGTCTTCATGCCGATCTCGGTGGCCCCCAGTCTGGCACATCGCCGCACGTGGGGGCACCTAGGGTGGGAAATCCCACGTCACCCAGTCCTCACTCCAGGTCGCCTCGATCGAGCAGAGCCCACCCACGTTCCGCCGAGTAGGTCCACGTCTGGAACGTGCCGTCCGCCGCGACGCTGTGATACACGTCGGCGACCCCGTCCGCGTCCAGGTCTGCGAACACCGCGAGACGGTCCGCGGCGTGCACCGTCGCCGTGTCGTCGCGACCGTCCCCGTCGGTATCGACCGCGCCGTCCATCGACACGTCGAACCACCCGTCCCCCACGCTGACCCACAACCCCTCCTGCGTGGGGCCGTCACCCGCGGCCGCAGCGTCGAACAGATCGGGCGCGAAGGGATCCGAGAAGAGGTCGTCCACATCAATTGGACGCATGAGCGCGCCGCCCGGTTCCCACCATCCCGCGGGCGAGCGCAAGCGAGGCAGCCGATTCGGCGGCCACCAGCGCCGCCACGATCTCGTGTTCCGTCCGCTGCCGGGCGGCGGCCACCGCGTCGACGGCCCACGCTCTCCGCGCCGACCGAGCCGCGGCCCGTCGGCGCACTCGCAGCAGCCACACCGCACATACCAACCCCAGCACGAGACTCACCGGCAGCGCGGCGACCCGGAGCGACCCGACGAGGTCCAGAGGCACCGTCAGAGCCCGGCCCAGGCCTAGCCCGGCGGACGCGCCCACCAGGAGCAGCGCGGCATCCTCCGCGCGGCGCCTATCCTGCCGGGGTGGCGCGGGCGCGGGCACACGGACATCGGGGACGGGTGCGGCCGGTTGCGCGTCCCAGCCCGCGAACGTGCCGCGATACAGCGCACGCAGGTGCCCGGCCAGACGCGCCGAGAGCGTGGACACCGTCGCCGCGATCAACTCGGCCAGTTCGTCCGGCTCCGGCCCGCACGGCGCCTGCCGCGCCTCGTCCGCACGCGTCCGGAAGGCCTCGGCCGACTCCACGAGCAGGGCCGCGCGGCTCCGAGCCACCGACGAGCGCAGGTAGGCCGCTCGGTCCGCCTTCTCCAGTGCCGCCGCGCGGACCGGCGACGCCGCGTCGCCTACGGGCTCCGCGCCGACCTGGAGGCCGTGCGAGGACGCGGGCGGCAGATCCCGCAGCGCGGCACGCAAACGCTCGGCGCCGTGCCCGAGGTCGAGGCGGTGCACGTCGGCGTCCAGCAGTGCCCGCGACCTCGCGCGCGCGACGGCGGCGTCCTGGTAGCGGTCCGCGCCGGTCGCGACGACCACCACCGGCCCGGTCGCAGCCCTCAGCCGCGCGACCGCGATCGCGTCGACGCCGTCGGCCGGCGCCGCGGAGTCCAGCACGTACACCGCGGCGCGGGTGCCGGGCGGTACCGGTACGTCGCCGCCCAGGGCGACCTCGGCGGTGCGCAGCTCGACATCCTCGATCCCGCCCAGCAGGTCCCGGCATGCGGTCACCGCCTCGGGGTCCTGACCGCACAGCAGCACGGTCGTCACCGCACGGCCGCCGCGTCCAACAGCTCCCGCTCACACGCATCTCGGCAGGCGGGGTCGGCGACGGCGAGTTCGCGCAGGGCATCGAGGCGTTCGGCCGCGCGCCGCACGCCCATGCCACGGACGGCCAGACGAACCGGCTCGCGCAGACCGTCCAGGCCACTGAGGCCGCGCAACCTGCGGGACAGGGCGGCGGCGGTGAGATCGGGCCGCTCGCGCAGGGCTCCGACCGCGCACGCCAACCCGTATCCGCCGAGCCGGTCGAGCAGGTGATCCGTGCCGAGTGGAGCGAGGACGGCGCGCATGTCGGAAACGGGCGCGGGCAGGGCACGTGGCGCGGCGGCCACGGCGGCGAGCGCGGCGTACTCGCGCGCACCGAGTTCGATGGTGGCCAGCAGCGCGATCACGGGGACCACGGGCGTCCCGAGCAGTGCGGCGTACTCGGCCGCGCGCGCATCGGCGGCCTGCCACGAGCCCGCAGCGTCCGCCTTGGTCCACACCACGACACGACCCGGCGCCGCCGCTGCGCGGTCCGCCGCACGCGGCGCGCCCGAGAAGGCGTAGAGGTCGACGTCCGCAGGGCCCTCGGCCCCTGCGATGTCGACCCCGGACGCGGCCAGGGCGCGGGCGAGCGTCGCGCGCCCCACACCGTCGCGTCCCGACACACGCACGCGCGGCGAACCCCGGCGCAGAGCAGGCAGATCCCCCATGACGAACCCCCGTCGGACCGGCGGGTAGGTCCCCCGACCTACCGCGAGACGCCGGTCCCGTCCTCAGACGGTAGGAGTTCCTCCGGGTCACTGTCCGGCGAATGCTGCTTCCTGCCGCCCACGAAGAGCGCGAACACCGCGCCCGCGAGGCACACGACGGCGGTGATCAGGAAGATGTCGCTGTACATCATGGTGAACGCCTGCTTCGTCTGCTTGGCGACCAGCTCGATGCGCTCGGAGAACGACGAACCGTCGGGCGCGGACGGCATCCCGTTCATGATCTTGTCGAACCGGTACAGCCCGAACGCGGTGAGCGAGGCGACCCCCACGAGCATCCCGGTCATGCGCGCCACCACCAGCAGCGCCGATGCGATGCCCGCCTGGGCGGCGGGGACGGCGCGCAGCGCCGCCGCGGACAGCGGGCCGATGACCAAGCCCAGGCCGAACCCCGCGATCGCGAGATCGGTGTCGAGCACCGGCAGGTGCAGCGGACCGATCGTGTGGCGGGCCGCCAGCACATCGGTCGGCCAGTCCGAGATCAGCACGTAACCGGCCGCCGCGATCAGCAGACCGACCACCGCGACCGGCCGGTCGCCCGTGCGCGCCGCGATCGCGCCGCCGATCACCGCGCCGATCGGCAGCGCGATGAGGAACCGCACCAACAGGAAGACCGCCTCGCGGGGGTCCTTGCCGAGCACGCCCTGCGCGAGCAGCTCGACGTCGACGAGCGTCACCATGAGCGCGGCGCCGGCGGCCACGGAGGCGGCGCAGGACGCGAGGAACGGAACCATCCGCACGCCGTCGGGGTCCAGTAGGCGCGTCCGCGCCCTGCGCTCCCAGGCGACGAAGGCCAGGAACGCGGCGGCCGCGCCCAGCAGGATCCAGCCGCCGTGCTCGGGGAGGATCTTCTTACCGTCGGGTTCCGGGTTGTAGAGACCGACGACGGACAGCGCGAGCGCGCCGGCGAGGAGCACACCCCCGACGATGTCGACCCGCTGCGGCTCGAGGTCCGCCCGCCGGGGCACCGAGAACTGGATCAGCAGCATCGCTATGACGGCGAACGGCACGTTCATCCAGAAGACCGCGCGCCATGCGTCCTCGGGCGGGACCGACGACATATGGTGCTGCACGAGCGCCACGATCCCGACGCCGACGACGGGCCCGAGCACGCTACCGAGCTCCTGCGCAGCGCCCACCCAGCCCAGCACGGCGGCGCGGCGGCGCTGGGACCACAGGTCGGCGGCGAGCGCGAGCGTCACCGGCAGTAGAGCGCCGCTCGCGACGCCCTGCACGATGCGGCCGGCGACGATGGTGGGGACGTCGTTCGACAGAGCCGTCACCACCGATCCGGCGGCGAACAGCAGGAGGCTGCCCTGCAGCACGAGGCGGCGGCCGAGTCGATCCGATAGACGGCCCAGCAACGGCATCGCGGCGATATAGCCGAGCAGGTAGCAGGTGACGATGGGGGTCGCGCGCTGGAGTTGGTTGATGGGGATGTCGACGCTGGTCATGATGTCGTTCATCACCGACACCACGACGTATGTGTCGAGCGCACCCAGCAGCACCGCGAGCCCGCCGGCCCCGAGTGCCACGGACCGGCGCGCCCCTCGAACCTCAGCCATTCGGCTTGGTGACGGGGAGCTTCTCGCCCCAGTGCGAGAGCTTCATACTGATCAGCGCGGAGCCCACCTGGACGTGCGCCTGGACCAGGTTGTTCGGCGCCTTCTCCTGCACCCAGAAGGTGCAGGGCAGGTCACCGAGGTGCGACTTCGGGGCGAGGACACCGATGACCGAACCGGGCACGATCCCGGACACCCGGATGGTGTGCTGGTCGTTGAGGTCCTCCCGACCCTCGACCTCGAGGTCGCGTACCGACTCGACGATCTTCCCGAGCCCCCTGTTCGGGTCGAGGATCACGGACGGGTCGTAGGTGTCCGCAGCCTTACCCATGCTCGTGTACTTGTCGCCCGAGAGCTGCGCCCACAGGATCCCGTCCAGGACCACGAACTTCGCCTGTACCTCGCTGCCGAACGCGATCACATCGGCATCGCCCTGTGCGGCGACCGCGGGCGCGTTGGTGAGGTACCCGTTGACCGCCTTGACCGGCAGGTTGGGGATGTCGCCGTCGACCGCGAGGTTGAGCTGCACGTCGTGCAGGTTCTTGGTCGCAGTGGTCACGGCCTTCTGCAAGGTCGCGGCGTCCGGCAGCGGACCCGTCGGCGCGGCCTCCCCCGCCGGGCCGGAGCCGCCCTGGCCTCCGCAGCCGGCGACGAGGGCCAACAGAGCGGCGAGGGCGACGACGACCGCGGCCGCCCGTGAAGTTCGCTTCATGGCCGCCATGCTAGCGAGGGAGCGTGCCCTCCATCACTTTGCGGTAACAACATCAGTCACAATTGTCACATCGTGAATCGATAGGGAACGATGGTCGGCGTGTCACAGCCTCTCGATCCCGGCGCGGAGCACCGTCGCCTCTATCCGCGCGTCACCAGCTTCCGGTCCCGGCGCGGCGCGCTGACCCCCGCCCAGCAGCGGGTCTGCGAGGAGATGTGGCCTGGCTACGCCCGCGACATCCCGCCCGCCGCACCCCTCGATCCGAACGCCCCGGCGGCGGTCGGTCCCGAAGAGTACGCACCTGCGGACCGCTTTCCCGCGCCGCCCGAGCCGCTCGACGCCCCGGGCTGGTTCGGGCGTGTCGCTCCACTGGTGGTGGAGATCGGGTGCGGAACCGGGACCTCGACCGTCGCCATGGCCGCCGCCGAGCCCGATGTGAACGTGCTCGCCGTCGAGGTCTACGTGCCGGGCATCGCCCAGCTGCTGCGCGGACTGCAGGATAGGAGACTCGAGAACGTCCGGGTGGTGCGCGGCGACGGGGTGGCCGTACTCGAAGACATGATCGCGCCAGGGGTGCTCGAGGGCGCCCGCGTCTTCTTCCCGGACCCCTGGCCCAAGGCCCGCCACCACAAGCGTCGGCTGCTGCAGCCGCGCACGTTCTCACTGCTTGCGAGCCGCGTCCGACCTGGCGGGATAGTGCATGTGGCGACGGATCATGCAGACTATGCGGAGTGGATCGGCCAGGTGGGCGACGGTGAGCCGTCCCTGCGCCGTGTGCCACTGCCGCCGGACCTCGCGAACGCGCGCCTGCCGATCAGCGTCGACAGGCCGGTCACGAAGTTCCAGGGCAAGGCCGAGCAGGTGGGCCGCGAGATCCACGAGTTCGTATGGGAGAGGTTGCGATAGTGGCTGTGACGGAGAGCCCGGGGCATCAGCCGGACGTTCTGGACGTCGACGCCGACGAGCGTCGGACCGTCCTGCTCGTCTGGGACGCCCCGAACCTCGACATGGGGCTCGGAGCCATCCTCGGCGGACGCCCGACGGCGGCGTACCGTCCGCGGTTCGACGCGCTCGGCCGGTGGCTGCTCGGCGAGTCCGCGCACCTCGCATCCACCACCGGGCACGAGGTCGAGCCCGAGGCCACCGTGTTCACCAACATCGCGCCCGGCAGCGCCGAGGTCGTCCGCCCGTGGGTGGAGGCCCTGCGCAACGTCGGTTACGCCGTCTTCGCCAAGCCCAAGATCGACGAGGACAGCGACGTCGATCAGGACATGCTGGACCATATCCAGGTCCGGCGCTTCTCCCCCGGCCTCGCCGGCGTCTACGTGGCGTCGGCCGACGGCCAGGCCTTCCGCGAACCGCTCGAGGAGATCGCCACCGAGGGCGTGCCGGTGCACGTCATCGGCTTCCGCGAGCACGCCGCGTGGGCCGTGTCGTCCACCCTGCTCGAATTCACCGATCTGGAGGACATCCCGGGCGTGTTCCGGGAACCCCTCCCGCGGGTCTCCCTGGACTCCCTGCCCGACGAGGGTGCGTGGCTGCAGCCGTTCCGGCCACTCTCCTCGCTCCTCACGGGTCGGACACAATAGGGCCCGTCGGCTCGTCGAAAGGAATGTTCGTTTGTTCGCAGCGATAGGGCGGTTCACCTACGCGTTCCGGTTCACGTTGATCGGGGTGCTGGTCGCGATCGTCGCGGTGTCGGGGATCTGGGGCTACTTCAGCCTCGGCAGCGCCACCAAGATGACCGGCCTCTACGACGACGCCAGCCAGTCTGTGGCGGCATCGAACCTGACCGACAAGGCGTACGGCCGCGAGTCGGCCTCCGACATCCTGGTGCTGATCAAGGCCGACAAGGGCAAGAAGGTCACGGATCCGGACATCAGTGACGCGGTCAAGGCCGACCTCGAGAAGATCGGGGAGAAGTACGGCTCGAAAGGGACGAAGAAACTCGACGAGTCGTCGATGCTCTCCTACGTCAGCGTCGGCGAGGGCCTGACGAAGACGGAGGCCGACGGGACGTCGTGGGGCTTCGCCTCCCTGCCGATGACGTCGACCGACGATACGCAGCGCGGCAAGGACTGGCAGGAGATCCGCGACGGCCTCGCGGACGGGTTCAAGTCACCCGACTTCACTGCCGAGTTCGCCGGCCTCACACCGGTCACGAGCGCCGTGACAGAGGGCGTCGACCGCGACTCGCACCGAGCGGAGCTCATCGCGCTGCCGCTGGTCGCGATCGTGCTGTTCTTCGTGTTCGGTGGCGTGATCGCGGCCGCGCTGCCGGTGATCATCGGCGTGATGTCTATCGGCGCGTCATCGGCGATCGTGTACGCGCTGACCTTCTTCACCGACGTCAACTTCTTCGTCGGGCCGATCATCTCCCTGATCGGCCTCGGCATCGCGATCGACTACGGCCTGTTCATCGTGTCCAGATTCCGAGAGGAACTCGCGGAGGGGTACGACACACCAACGGCGGTCAGACGCACGGTGATGACGGCCGGGCGCACCGTCATCATGTCGTCGATGCTCATCGTGGGGGCGCTGCTCTGCCTGTACATCGCGCCGCTCGGGCTGCTCACGTCGATGGCGACGGGCGCGCTGCTGGGCGTCCTGATGTCCGCGCTGTTGTCGCTCACGATGCTGCCCGCGATGCTCGCGGTCCTCGGGCCCCGTGTCGACGCGCTGTCGCTGGGCTGGTTCCTCGGCGAGCTCTCCAAGCGGGGTATCGGCGGCGCCCGCGTGCAGCGCTGGGCCCACTCGGCCACCAAGACCAAGACCAAGGAGGAGGTCGAACGCGGCTTCTGGGGTCGGGTCACGGACATCGTGATGAAGAAGCCCGTCGCGGCCGCGGCGATAGTCGTCGTCCTGCTCCTGGCGCTGGTCACCCCGATCACCAAACTCGCGTTCGGCGGCATCTCGCAGGCCTACCTGCCGCCCACCAACACGACACGACAGGCGCAGGACAAGTTCCAAGACCTGTTCCCGACGCTGACCGGCCAGCCGATCAAGATCGTGTTCACCAACGCGACGCAGAAGCAGATCGACGCGGTCATCGACGAGGCGAACAAGATCCCCGGCTTCACCGGGAAGTTCAGCGCCGGCCAGAAGCCCGCCTCGACCGTGCTCGACTCTAAGGACAAGCTCTCGTACAAGGGAGTCGACGTCACGATCACGCAGTACAGCGCGACGCTGCAGGATCCGAACGACTCCGCGGCCGTCGGGCAGGCCGTCAAGTGGCTGCGCGGTATCAAGGTGCCGGATGCCAAGCCGGGTGAGCGGTACTTCCTGGTGGGCGGTACCCCGACGCTGCAGTACGACTCCATCCAGTCGATGCTCGACATCCTGCCGTGGCTGATGCTCATGCTCGTCGTGGTCACGACGGTGCTGATGTTCCTGGCGTTCGGATCGCTGGTGCTGCCGATCAAGGCCGTGTTGATGTCCGTGCTGTCGCTGGCGTCGACACTCGGCTTCCTCACGTGGATGTTCGTGGAGGGCCACGGCGGCGACATATTCAACTTCACGGGCGGACCACTCATGGCGCCGGTCCTGGTGCTGATCATCGCGGTGGTGTTCGGCCTCAGTACCGACTACGAGGTGTTCCTGATATCCCGCATGATCGAGGAACGCGAGGCCGGTGCGAGCACACCGCAGTGCATCCGCGCCGGCACCGCGAACACGGGACGCATCATCACGGCCGCGGCACTGATCCTCATCGTGGTGACGGCGGCCTTCGCCACATCCGAACTCGTGATGATGAAGTACGTGGCCTTCGGCCTCATCTTCGCGCTCATCATCGACGCGACCGTCGTCCGCATGGTGCTCGTGCCCGCCGTCATGAAGATGCTGGGCGACGACTGCTGGTGGGCGCCGCAATGGATGCGCAGGGTCCAGCACCGTATCGGCCTCGGCGAGGTGTCACTGCCAGTCGAGACCAAGGACGGCAAGCCGCTTACGCGCGCGCGCGCCGCGTCCGCGGCCCCCGGCCGCGCTGCGCCGCAGCTCGTCGGAGCGGGCGTCGGTTCGCTGCCGCCGGTCGGCGCCACACCTGTGGGCCCGGCCCCGTCGAGCCCATCCGGCCCGGCCCCGCGGCCCAGCGGCCCGATCCAGAGGCGCCCCCAGAGTGGTCCCGGACAGGGCATCCCGCCGCAGGGCCCCCGGCCCAGTGGACCGATCGGACCGCAGGGGCCGGGTGGTCAGCAGGGTCCGGGCGGTCAGCAGGGTCCGGGCGGACCCCGACCGCCGTATCCGGGTGGACCACGGCCGTCGATGCCGACGCGCCGACCACCGCAGGATCCGCGCAGCTATCAGCCGCCGATGCCGGGACGACCGGGACCGCAGGGTCCGGGTGGGCAGCAGCGCCCCGGTGGACAGCAGGGTCCCGGTGGACGCCCGCCGTACCCGCCGCGCGGCCCGCAGCAGGGACCGGGTGGGCGACCGCCCCAGCCGCCTCGCCCGCCGCAACCCCCGCAGCGATGATCGGCATCGTCCTCTGAATCACGTAGTGCCCGCTCCGATCGGAGCGGGCACTACGTGTATCGGCGGCCTCGCGGAATCCGCGCGATGGTGCGCACGGGTGTGCTCGCCGGCGCGCCGCGGTTCCCCGGGGTGAGCCGTTCACGTCTACCCCTCTCATGCCGTTGAGCCCGCCCCATCAGGGGCGGGCTCAACGGGATACTGCTGCAACCACCGAATGGAGCGAACGGTCAGTGCTCGTCGGGATCCGAGTCCGGCTTCGGCAGGGCCGCCTCGTCGGACCCAGGCTCGGGCTCGGGATCCCGCTTGGGCGGGACGCCGTCGTCGTCTCGCTCGAGCGGGACGACGACGTCGGCGGGGCCGTCGCCGTCACGGCGCGCGCGGCGGGAGGCCTCGCGCATCTCGAAACCATCCGTGAGGATCTCGCCGATCTCACGCGTCACGTCGGCGACGGCGTGCGAGATGATCGTGGCGATACGCCCCACGTGGACAGCGGTCGACTCGACCACCTCCTGCGCGGCGTCCTTGTTCCGTTCGATCTTCCCCACCATGGGGTGCCTCCTGAAGTGGATGAGTCCTGCTGTCGGTTATACCGAAACGGTCTCACGAACCTCGGCAGGGCGCTTCGTTACCGCCAGGGCGTCCCGCGCGGCCTGCTCGGCGCTCAGGCGCTCGATCGTCACCTTGAGCTCCGGCTCCTGACTCACCATCCAGTTGGGAAGCGACAGCTTCGCGATCTTCTTCCAGGTGGACAGAAGCTGCTTGTGGAACGGCCCGGTGTTGTAGGGCAGGCCGTAGTCCTCGCAGATCTGGCGGACCTCGTCGGCGACCTCCGGGTAGCGGTTGGCCGGCAGGTCAGGAAACAGGTGGTGCTCGATCTGGAAGGTGAGGTTGCCGGACATGATGTGGAACAGTCGGTTGCCGTCGATGTTGGCCGACCCCAGCATCTGCCGGATGTACCAATCGCCCTTCGTCTCGTTGGCCGTCTCCTCGACCGAGAAGGTCTGGACTCCGGAGGGGAAGTGGCCGCAGAAGATGATCGAGTAGCTCCACACGTTACGCACCAGGTTCGCGGCGGCATTGCCCGCGAACGTGAGCGGGAACAGAGGGCCGGACAGGATCGGGAACACGACGTAGTCCTTGAGGACCTGCTTGCCCGCCTTGCGCCACATCCCCTGGACGAGGCCCTTGACGTCCTTCCAACCCCGGCGGCGCGCGACGATCTCCTCGACCTCGAGGTCGTGCAGCATGACACCCCACTGGAACAGCACCATCAACGCGGTCGCGTAGCCGAGGTTGCCCAGGTAGTAAGGGTTCCACTTCTGCTCGGGCGCCATGCGCAGGATGCCGTAGCCGATGTCGCGGTCCATGTCGACGATGTTGGTGAACGTGTGGTGCATGTAGTTGTGGCTGTGCTTCCACTGGTCACCGGGGCACACGTTGTCCCACTCGAACTCGCGCGAGTTCAGGCCCGGCTCACGCATCCAGTCGTACTGGCCGTGCATGACGTTGTGACCGATCTCCATGTTGTCCAGGATCTTGGACACACTGAGCGCCCCGACCGCCGCGAACCATGCCGGCGGGAACGGGCTCAGGTACATCAGCGCCCGGCCGGCGATCTCCAGCCCGCGCTGCGCCTTGACGATGGAGTAGATGTAGTCGCGGTCCTTCTCGCCGAGGTCGGCGACGACGCGGGCACGGACGGCCTCGAGGCGGGCGCCGATCTCGTCGACCTGGTCGCGGGTGAGGGTGATCTCTTCGCTCATGATGTCTCCCAAAGTCTTTCGGTGGCTGGTCAGATCAGATCTCGACTGCGACGTCGCCGACAGGGGCGCTGACGCAGAGCTGGATATGTTGGTCGGGTTCCGAGTCGGTCTCGCCGGTGAGCAGATTCTTCGTGCAGCCGGCCTTGCGGACGGCGGTGCACGAGAAGCAGATGCCCATGCGGCAGCCGCTCTCGGGGAACAGGCCCGCGGACTCGGCCTGGTCGAGAATGGAGCGGCCGTCGTTCTCGGCGGTCGCGGAGGATTCGGTGAACGTCAGCGTGCCGGTCGCATCCGCGTCGGCGGCAACGGTCGCGGGCGGCGTGAACTCCTCGATGGCGAGCAGGTCCGCTGCGCCGCGGTCGGCGTAGTGCTGCGAGACCGCGGCGAGGAGCGGCGCGGGACCGCACGCGAACGCGGCGTCGCCGAGCTCGGGCAGGTGGTCGGCCGTGAAATAGCCGCCCCCGGCACGGGTGTACACGTACCGCACGTTCACGCCGCGCTGTTCGGCCATCAGGCTCAGTTCGGCCCGGTACGGATTATCGGCCTCGTCGCGGCAGAAGTGCAGCAGTTCGACGGTGCCGCGGTGCCCCTCGTCCACGAGCGTACGCAGCATCGAGAGCACAGGTGTTATGCCGCTGCCGCCGCTGATGAGGCGGATGTCGCGGGGGCGGCGCGCGGGCAGCGCGAAGGTTCCGGCGGCCTGCGTGAGTCCGACGACGTCACCGGCCTTCAGGTTGTCCCGCAGGTACGCGGACACGAAACCGTCGTCGTGAGCGGTGACGGTGAACTCCAGTCGGCGGTCGTGCTCGGACGTGGCAGGTGAGAAGCAACGCGACTGCCTGACACCGTCGATAACCACGCTGAGCTGGATGAACTGTCCGGCTTTGAAGCCGTCGAACTGGCGGGTGGGATCGACGACGAAGGTGACCGTGCGGTCGGTGCGGCGCACGACCGACGTGACGCGGCCACGGATCTCGGTCCAGGTGACCATGGGGTCGACCAGCTCGAGGTAGCGGTCGACGGCGTGAGGCGCGAGCGCGGCCTGGATCACCGATCCGGCGAAGGTCTTAAGGCGACTCATGGTGTGTTCCTCCATTTAAGTGCACGCTTGTACACTGACAGTGTGCACGAGACACCTACCATCCCGTCAACCCCGCGCTTTGTGACCTCGGACACTGACGCACCGGTGAACGGCTATACACTGATCAGCGTGACCTCCCGCCGCACCCGCACCGACGACGAGCCGCGCGAACGCGTGTCCCCGCGCACCCGCACGGCGCCCCGAGAGCGCAGGTCGTCGCGGGAGGTGTCGGCTCGGGAGCGGTCCGCGCCCGAGCGCAGCGGCTCCTCGCGCGCGGAGGCCAAGGAGCGCACCCGGCAGAACCTGCTCGACGAGGCTCTCGCCCTAGCGCAGGAGCGCTCGTTCGCGAGCCTGTCCCTGCGCGAGGTCGCGAAGGCCGCGGGCGTGGTCCCGACGGCCTTCTATCGCCATTTCGCGTCGATGGACGACCTGGGTGTCACCCTGGTCGAGGACTCGATGCGGGTGTTGCGGCGCATGCTCCGCGACGCCCGCCGCGACGGCGGCACCCCGAGCGGCGCCGACGCGGTCGCCATCCTCAGCCGTCAGGTCCGCAACAACGACGCGGAGTTCGCCTTCCTCGTACGCGAGCAGCACGGCGGATCCCCCGAGATCCGTCGCGCGATCGACGTCGAGCTGCGCCTGTTCGCCAAGGAGCTCACGCACGACCTCGCGCGTATCCCCGCGCTGCGGGACTGGGGGGTCGAGGATCTCGACCTTGCCGCAGACCTGTTCGTCACAGTCATGCTGCGGTTCGTCGCCGAGTTGGTCCGAGTCGATCCGCGGAACACGCGTGAGGAGGACGAGCTCGTCGACCGCACCGAGCGACAGATGCTCGTCATCACCATGGGCCTGGCGGCCTATCGGCCACGCGACTGACGCCCGACTACAGCCCGTTCTCGATCGCATACCGCGCGAGCTCGACCCGGTTGCCCAGCTGCAACTTCCGCAGCGTCGACTGCACGTGGTTCTCTACGGTGCGATGGCTCAGCGTGAGCCGGTTCGCGATCTGCTTGGCGCTCAACCCCTTCGCGACGAGCCGCAACACCTCCGTCTCCCGCGGCGTCAGGGACGGCCCCTTGGGCTCGGGCGCCGACGCCATCCGCCGGAACTCCCCCAGTACCAGGCCGGCGAGCCCGGGGGTGAATACCGCCTGGCCCGCGGCCGTCGCGCGCACCGCCTCCTCCAGCTCGGTTGCCGAGGCACTCTTCACCAGGTACCCCTGAGCCCCCGCCTTGACGGCCTCGACCACGTCGTCCCGCTCGTCGGACGCGGACAGGATCAGCACCGCGGCCTGCGGAGCCTTCTCCAGCACGAGCGCCGTACCGGCCGCACCGTCCCCATCGGGCAGGTTCATGTCCATGAGAACCACATCGGGTCGCACCGCGGCGGCGATCCGCCCCGCGGCCGCCACCGAGTCCGCGGTGCCCACCACCGCGAAGCCGCGCCCCTCGAGGTCGCGGGCCACGCCGTCGCGCCACATCGGGTGGTCGTCCACCACCATCACGCTGATCTGGTCGGTCATGCGTCCTCCCCTGGCGTCCCGCGCGGCACCGTCAGCTCCCATTCCACACCCTGGCCGGGGCCGGTGACCAGATCCGCCCGGCCGCCGAGGGCACGCATGCGCCCGACGATGGATTCGCTCACGCCGAGCCTTCCCTCGGCCCGGGCAGCCGCGAGGCGCCCGTCCCGGATACCGCGGCCGTCGTCCCGCACCGTCACGACGATCTCATCGCCGAGGTCCTCCACCAATACGAACGACTGTGCGCCGGGTCCCGCATGGCGGGCCGTGTTGTCCAGCGCGTTGCGTACCGCCGCGGCCAGTTCCGCCGCGGCGTCCGCTCCCAGCAGCACCGGTCCGCCGGGCTCCGACAGAGTCACGCCGGGGCCGGCCAAGGGACGCAGCGCCAGCCGCACATCGACGGGCGCTCCACCGGCGACGGGGGATCCACCCGCGGCCGGAGCCGCTACCTGCACCGGCCCGGTACTCGGCGTCTCGGCGATCAGGCGGCGCAACGCCTGCTCCTGCTCCGCAGCGGCCCGGGCGAGCGCAGCTCCGTCGACACCCCACTCGCCGCCGCGCCGCGCCACCAGTGCCAGGGTCTGTAGCACACCGTCGTGCACCTGGCGGGCGAGCCGCTCGCGGGCCCGCGCCTCGCCAGCGACGCGCTCCGCCTCCCTGACCGCCTCGACGGAGCGCACCGCGACCCGTGCGGACACACCGAGCCCCAGCCCGAGCGCGATCATGACGGGGTAGTTCGCATCGGTGAGCGTCCCACCGAACGCCGTGCCCCGGTACACCGCGTTGAGCGCGGCCATCGCGATTCCCGCCACCACGCCACCGACGGGGCCGCACAGGATGGCCACGGACACGACCACATTGGTCATCCACAGCGTGGTCGGCAGCGACTGGTTGCCTTGGGCGAAGCCGGAGGGCGCCACCAGCCACGTCGCAAGCACCAGCCCGCCGGTGGCCACCGCCTCGACCGCCACGAACTCGAGGTTCCGCCCGAAACCCCGGATGTATGCGAAGGCCGCGAAGGCGCTCTCCAGCACGACGCCGGCGAGCAGCACCCAGCTCCACCCGATGTGCTCGAAACGATCCGCGTGCGCCACGTGGACCCCCACCGCGTACAGGACCGACAGGGCGCGGAACATCTGCGCGCCGCGCCACAGCGGCGCCCGCGCCTCGTCCTCGTTCGCGAACGGCTCAGGAGGTCGCGGCAGCACCCGGCTCACCGCCGCGCTCCGGAGCGGACGGATCCGTACCGTCACCAGGCTGATCCGTACCGTCGCCAGGCTGATCCGTGCCGTCACCGGGCGGGTCACCGTCGTCCTTCGGTGGGTAAGGGGCGCCGGGCAGCCCGGGCTCGGGTAGCTCGGGATCGTCTGGATCGAGCAGCGACCGCACAGCCGTATTGAGCACCGCGACCGTCGGAACAGCAAGCAACGCGCCCACGATGCCGCCGAGAACGGCGCCGGCGGCGATCGCTAGCACCACCGCGAGCGGATGCAGCCGCACGGCGCGGCCCAGCAGCAGCGGTTGCAGCACATGCCCCTCGATCTGCATGACGCCGACCACGATCGCCAATGCGATGAGCGCGAAGATCGGCCCCTTGGCGACCAATGCCACCAGCACCGCCACGAAGCCCGTGACGAACGCGCCGATGATGGGGATGAACGCGCCGATGAACACCAGCGTGCCCAACGGCAGCGCGAGCGGCACACCGAGGATCGCGAGCCCGATACCGATGAAGATGCCGTCGACGGCCGCGACCACCACCGTCGCGCGTACATACCCGACGAGCGAGTGGAAGCCCCGCGCGCCGGCGCGCCGCACCCTGGTTCGCGTGCCGACCGGCACGGCCCGGGTCACGAACTCCCAGATGGATGCACCGCCGGACAGGAAGAAGATGAGGCTGAACAGCATCAGCAGGAGGCCTGTGGCGATCTCCCCGAAGGTCGCCGCCGTGGTCAGAGCGCCCGACGTCAGCGCGTCCTGGTTGCGCTGGATCGCTCCGACCAGCGAGTCTCCTATCTTGGTGATCTGCTCCTGCCGGATGTGCATGGGCCCGTCGGCGAGCCAGGTCTGCGTCTTCTGGATGGAGACCGTGACCTGTGCCGACAGTTCGGGCACGCCGGTGATGGCCCGCTGCACCACGAACGTGAGGATCCCCGCTACCGCGCCGATCGCCAGGAGCAGCGAGAGCAGCACCGACAACGACCGCGGCACGTGGTGGTCGTGCAGCCAGTTCACCAGCGGTCCGAGTAGCGCGGCGCCGAGCACCGCGAGCGCCAGCGGGATGACGACCGTCTCGAGCACCGTCATCAACTTCCACAGGATCACCCCGGCCACCGCGATCGCCACGAGACGCCACGCCCACTCGGCCGTGGCACGCACCAACGGTGGGACGCTCAGCGAATCGTCACGGCGCGCCGGCGCAGCGAGCTCGCCACTCTCCGCCGCGGCGTTCCGCGCGGTACGGTCCTGTCCGGTCACCGTCGTCCTCCCACCTGCCTGCGGCCCGCGTTCCCCGCCACCCGCCTCGTCGATCCCCACGGTAGACGTACCCACCGACAAACAGCACACGCGAAAGAGCCGTCGCGACCGGTGGGTAGCATCGGCGCATACCGCACCGCAGGACGAGGGGATCGATGAGCGACGACGGCAGCAGGGAGGGCGCGGCGGATGCACCCGCCGCGCCGCCCAAAGCCACCCGCCGACGCTTCTGGTGGGCCCGCAGGGCGGGTATCGCGCTGCTGGTCGTGGTGCTCGCCGTCGAGATCGTGGCCGCCTGGCCTCGTCTGCACCAGGCGTGGGACCAACTGGGCAACGTCCGCTGGGAGTGGCTCGTCGCGTGCATCGTCGCGGTCTTCTTCTCCTTCGACTCGTACGCGCAGGTGATCCGCACACTGATGCACTCCGCCGGCGTCAAGTGCACGCAACGGCAGGCTCTCGGGCTGCAGTTCGCGTCGAACGCGGTCTCGCAGTCGCTACCAGGCGGCCAGGTGATCGCGCCGACGATGGTCTACCGGCGCACGCGTATGTGGGGGGCGTCGCGAGTCGTCGCCGCGTGGCAGATCGTGATGGGCGGCCTGCTCATGTCGGCCGGCCTCGCCGTACTCGGACTCGCCGGCGCCCTCGCTGCGGGCGCCAAGACCAGCCCCTACTCGGTCTTCTTCTCGGTGGCCCTCTTCGTCGCCGTGGTCGTCATGTTCCAGTACGTGGCGTCGCATCCGGACGGCATCTACACGGTCGGCGCGCGCCTCATCCGCTGGACCAACGACCTGCGGAGCAAGCCCGAGGACTTCGGGCTGCAGCGCTGGCGCGACACCCTCGACGAGCTGGGCGCGGTCAAGCTCAGCCGCCGCTACGGCGCCGAGGCCTTCGCTTGGTCCATGTTCAACTGGGTCGCCGACGTCGCGTGCCTCGCGTTCGCCTGCTACGCAGTCGGCAGTCACCCAGGCTTGGCCGCGCTGTGCGTCGCGTACGCCGCATCGAAGGCCGTCAACACCATCAGCCCGATCCCCGGCGGCGTCGGGCTCGTCGAGGCCGCCCTCGTACCCGCGCTGGTCTGGGCGGGTATGCCCGGCAGCGCAGCGATCTCCGCGACCGTCATCTACCGCTTGGTCAGCTACTTCCTGGTGGTCGCGATCGGCTGGATCGTGTTCTTCTTCGGCTATCGAGGCGCCATGGCCCACGACCCGGACGACGACCCGGGCACCGGCCCTCAGCCCGCACAGCCGTCCTGATCCGGTCCGTCTGAGCTGCGCGTTAAGCGAGGCATAGGAGCCGCGAAAGCGGGCGAGGACACAGTCGTGACCGGGGGACGGAGCCGG
>NZ_JARFTP010000027.1 GCF_029167375.1 Tsukamurella sp. 8F | reverse complement strand
TACGACTCCTTTTCGTGACGTCTGAGACAGGTGGGAATTCACGTTGCTGTAGGCCATGTATTTCTATATGAACCACGCCGGTTAAGCCAGTCCTGTGCAAAGGCTATGACGTCGTGCAGCCGCTAGCATGTCGAACGTGATATCCGCTGGTCGTCGGCTGGACGTGGGGGTCGCCGCCGTGGCGGTCCTCGTCGTCGCCGTTCTCTTGGGTGGTTGGTACGCAGTGCGTGCCGCCGTCCCCCTGCCACATACGCCCGTAGGCGACGATGACGTCCGCGTGGGCCGCGTGACCGGGGCATCGATCCTTGTAGCGCCCCCGCAGGGCTGGTACCGCGTCCCCACGGGAGACTCGCAGTCGGCGCGTTTCCAGTCAGGCTCGGGGGCCCTGTTGGCCGTCGACCTCATAACCGGGCTGCGCGACCTCGACACGGCCGCGCCGCGGCGGATGCGCCTCCTCGCCTACTCCGGCATCGACGCACACCTCACAGAGCAGACGGTGGGGGACAGGGGGCGCAGGTCGTTCCACGGGCGCATGTGCACCGCGAACGCGGCGGACATGCGTGGCGAGTGCGCGGTGGTCGGGCGCGGCACGCTCGAGGTGACCGTGCTGACGATGGGGAGAGACGGCGCGAAGCTCGCCGACGTGGGCGCGGTCGTGCGATCGCTGCGGGAGCCCCGATGACGCGCCTGTGGTGGCAGCCGCGGTCCGCCTGCTACTGGGTCTTCGTGCTCGCCGTCGTGGGAGGGGCCGTGGCGCTGTGCGCGAAGCTGCCCGAGCAACTCTCCTACACCGCTAGCGGGGTACTGGCTGCGCTGCCCGTCATCGTCGTGGGCGGGCTCGTGGTCGCGGGCATCCTGCTGGCCCTCGATGTGTCCGGGGCGCGTGTGCCCGCGGTGATCCTGCCGGCCCTGCTGTGGGGTGGGCTCGCCGCCACGGGACTGGCCATCGTGGCCAACGGGTTCGCGACCCGCGGCCTAGCCGCGCTGCTGAACGACCCCACGGCGGCGGATTGGGGCGCGGCGATCGCGGGCCCGATCGACGAGGAGTCCCTCAAGATACTCGGCGTACTGCTGATTCTCGTTCTGTTCCGCAGCGAGGTCCGGCGCCCGCTGCAGGGCTTCGTCGTAGGCGGCTTCGTCGGGCTCGGCTTCCAGATGGTCGAGAACATCACGTATGCCTCCACTTTCGCGCTGCGCGACCCGCAGTCCGACGTGACCGGCGCGCTGACTGTGTCCGCCCTGCGCGCGGTCACTGGTCTGCAGTCGCACTGGGTGTACACCGCCGTGTTCGCGGCCGGGCTGACCCGGCTGCTCTACCCGGTGGGCGGCTCGCGCGCCGCCGCCCTGCTGCTGACCGCCGAGTGCGGTGCCATCGCATACCTGCTGCACTTCTGGTGGAATGCGCCCGGCCCCGCGTCGCCGGCAGCGGCGTTCGGGCTCATCGTGGTCAAGGGGATGGTCACGGTGACCATCGCGGTGGTGGTGTGGCTGCTCGCCGTGCGCAACCAGCGGCTGTGGCTCGAATCGATGCCTGTCGACCCGGCAGCGCTGTCCCTGGCGCCGCCCGCTGAGCTGGCGACTCTGCCCACCGGCGCCCGGCGGCGGGCAGCCGTCGCATACATGGGGCACTACTGGGGTCCGCAGTACGCGGCGGTGACCCGTGAGCGACAGCGCTGGCTGCTACGTGAGCTGACCCGGCGAGCCTAGCGATCTGCAGCGGCGTCACCGGAACACCACCGACAGCGGCGACACGAGCGCCGCGGCCGCAACCGCATGCGCCTCGTCCTCGGCCATCGCGAGCATCGCTGCCCGCTGTTTCGCGCCTGGCGCAGGCGCTACCGCTACGACCGCACCACGCGCGAGGACGACGGGCTCGTCGTCACCCCGCGCGGGCTGCGCGACCACGTCGACACTGTCGCCCGGCCGCAGCAGGTCCATGACCGCGGCGTCGGCGAGCGAGACCGGGACGAGCCGCCCGCCCTCGCGCAGGTGGCCCGCCGTGCGGTCGGTGAGCAGGCGCCGGGAAGTGAGCAATTCGCCGGCTGCGACCGGCCCCGTCACCGCGTGTCCCAGCGCCGCGCCGGGGGTGCGCAGGACGCCGTCGGGTATGAGTGCGGCGGGCACGGTCACACTGGTCAGATCCGCCTCGGTGATGGGCCGGCCCGGGGCGAGCGCACGCGCTGCGGCGACGACACTGGCCGTCGGCCCGCCCGGCCGCGACGTCACGGCCACGGCAAGTGCGAGCAGAGCGAGCGCCGCGGCGAGCGCGCGGCGGGCGGCGACGGTGCGGGCCCAGCCCGGACGCAGAGCGGCTCGGACACGCTCTGCGCCGCGGGGATGCAGTGACCGGTTCATGCCCGGAACGCTAGTTCGTGAGCCAACCCTGATACGCGCTACCAGCGCGTATGCACAGCGGGCCTGTGGGTTACTCGCGAGTTGTGGATTACTTGTGGGTAACGCGGCGAGTCTGTCGGAGGGCGGTGCTAACCTGCCGTGCTCGAGGCGGCCTTCTCCGTCTTCGCCGCGGGCTTCGACGAGCTGTCGGACGAGCTGTTCGACTCCTTGGCAGGCTTGGCCGATGTATCCGCCTTGCTGCGAGAATCGGTGCGGTAGAAGCCGCTGCCCTTGAAGACGACGCCGACGGAGTTGAAGACCTTACGCAGCTTCCCGCCGCACTCGGGGCAGACGGTCAGCGCGTCATCGCTGAAGGACTGCACGATGTCGAACTGGTTGTCGCACTCCGTGCACTTGTACGAGTAGGTAGGCACGGACCGATGGTACTCCTCCTCTTAGCACTCATGCCATACGAGTGCTAAGAGCTGTGGTGGATAGACTGCTCGGCATGCCGAACCCCGCCGAGACGGGCAAGCCGGCCGCGCGCCGCCCGTCTCCTTCGCGCCGCATCGTCGACGCCGCGAGGGAGGTCATCGCGGTGCACGGCATCCCGGGCACCAGCATGGATCTCATCGCCAAGCAGGCCCACGTCTCACGCAGCACGCTGTATCGGATCTTCCCCAACCGCGACCAGCTCATAGCCCGCGTCGTGACCATCGAGATCCGCACGCTGCGCCGGCGATTGGACAAGGCCATCGTCGGGTTCACGCCGCGGCAGGCCCTCGTCGAGGTGTTCGTTCTCGGCCTCGAGCAGGCGGAGGCCAATCTGGCGGTGTCCAAGGTGCTCGCCGCCGAGCCCGAGTACTTCCTGCGTCTCCCGCCGTGGGTCTGGGACATCCTGATCCAGGGTGTCGTGATCCGGCTGCGGAACAGCGGCGCCGAGCAGCCGTACGCGGAGCTGTGCGCCGTGACCGACCTGATGCTCCGTATTGCCGGCTCTCTGCTTTCGAATCCCACTGCAGCGCTTGATATCTCGGATCACGCGGCGTTGCGCGCCTACGGCGAGAAGTACATCTCCCGGCTGCTGGTCGACTAGGCCCCTTCAAGAAGCGCGTGCAAAGAGCAGGGCCGTTCAGGGCGCGACAGAGAACTCGATCAGCCCCGACGGCGTGAGCGCGGCGTCCACCGGCACGTCCGTCGGCTCGGCGGGCAGGGAGTCGACCACCTCGTCGTCGTACACCACCGCCACGCGGCGACCCGTGAAGGCGCCCAGTGAACGGTCGTAGTAGCCGGCGCCACGGCCGATCCGCACGCCGGTGCGGGAGACTCCCAGCGCGGGGAGGAGCACCGTCGTCGCCCGGAGCACCGCGTCCGGGCCGAGCCGTGGCCCGGTCGGCTCGAGAAGGCGGTATGCGCCCTCAGCGAGGGCGCCGTCGTATTCGGCCCAGTCGAGGGGCCCGGGTTCGACTGGGGTGACAGGCAGGAGCACGCGTGCTCGCGCCGCAAGGGCGTCGATCAGGCCCGATCCGCCGGGTTCGCGCCCGACGGGAATGTATGCGGCGACCGTCGGGCCGAGCGCGAGGGTTGCGGCGACGACCGTTATTCGGGACGATCCATCGGTGATTCGACTTTCCGACAATGCGGAGCGTCCAGCGCGAAGGCGTGCGCGCCATTCCTTCTTCGCGTCGGTGATCGAGTCCATGGTCCCTCCCAGCCCGCTGGCCGATCTCATTCAGCCACATACCCTTATGGTGGGTGCATGACTGACACGCCGTCCATTCCGAAGACCGCCGTGGTGCCTGCCGCCGGGCTCGGAACGCGCTTCCTACCGGCAACCAAGACGGTGCCCAAGGAACTGCTCCCCGTCGTGGACACGCCGGGTATCGAGCTGGTCGCGGAGGAGGCGGCGGCCGCCGGCGCCGAGCGTCTGTGCATCATCACGAGCCCGGGCAAGGACGGCGTCGTGGCGCATTTCGTCGAGGACCTCGTGCTCGAAGGGACGCTGGAGAAGCGCGGTAAGCAGGCGATGCTCGACAAGGTCCGGCGCGCCCCCAGCCTCATCAAGGCCGAGGCCGTCGTGCAGGAGAAGCCGCTGGGTCTCGGGCACGCCGTCGCGTGCGTCGAGTCGCACCTCGACGACGACGAGGACGCGATCTCCGTACTCCTCCCGGACGACCTGGTGCTGCCCAACGGGGTCCTCACCACCATGGCCAAGGTGCGGGCGAAGCGCGGAGGCAGCGTGCTGTGTGCGATCGAGGTGCCCGAGGACCGGATCAGCGCCTACGGCGTGTTCGACGTCGAGATCGTGCCGGACGCGGTGAATCCCGACGTGCTCAAGGTCAACGGCATGGTCGAGAAGCCCAAGGCGGAGGACGCGCCGTCGAACTACGCCGCCGCAGGGCGCTACCTGCTCGACCGCGCCGTCTTCGACGCGATCCGTCGCGTCGGCAAGGGGGCGGGCGGCGAGATCCAGCTGACCGACGCCATCGCGCTGATGATCTCCGAAGGGCACCCCGTACATGTGGTGGTACACAGGGGTACCCGACACGACCTCGGAAATCCCGGGGGCTACCTCAAGGCTGCGGTTGACTTGGCCTTGGACCGTGACGACTACGGGCCCGAGCTGAGGGTCTGGCTGGAGAAGCGGCTGACCCGCTGAGCGATCCTCGGCGCGGTTCCCGTGCGGGCGTAGGGCTCGGGCGGGTGCAGAGCTCAGAGAGGATGGCAGGCGTATGCGCTCCGTAGAGGACCAACTGGCGCGGGTGACGGCGGCGGCGGTGGCGCCGCGGCCCGTCCGCGTGGGGATCTCGGAGGCGCAGGGCCTGATGTGTGCCGAGGAGGTCGTCGTCGAGGCGGCTCTCCCCGCGTTCGACCAGGCGGCGATCGACGGCTACGCGGTGCGGTCCGTGGACGTGGCCGACGCCGGCGGCACCGATGAGGAGACCGGCGAGCAGATCATCCTCGGGCTGCCCGTCGTCGGCGAGGTGCGTGCCGGCTCGCGTCAGCCGATCCGGCTACAGCCCGGGCAGGCCGTCAAGGTCGAGACCGGCGCGCCCCTGCCCACGCTCGCCGATGCGGTGCTCCCCGAGAAGTGGACCGACGGCGGGCTGTCCAAGGTGCGCGTCGGCCACGCTGTGCGGTCCGGTCAGTACGTGCGGCGGACCGGCGACGACGTCCAGCCCGGTGACGTCGCTGTGCGGCGTGGCACCGTCGTCGGTCCCGCCCAGGTGGGCCTGCTCGCTGCGGTCGGCAGGGACAAGGTCTCGGTGCACCCGCGCCCGCGGGTGTCCGTCATCTCCGTCGGGCGCGAGCTGGTGGATATCGATCGGCAGACGGGCGCGGGCCAGGTGTACGACGTGGCCTCCTACGCCCTCGCCGCCGCCGCGCGTGACTGCGGGGCAGAGGTCAACCGCGTAGGCATCGTCTCCGGCGAGCCGGGGCGGCTCAAGGATGCCGTCGAGGCCCAGCTGATCCGCTCCGAGATCGTGGTGATCACGGCGTCGATCGGCGGCGCCGCGTCCGACGAGGTCGTCGCCGCCCTGGCCGACCTGGGCGAACTGACCATCGACCGGGTCGCCATGCACCCCGCGTCCGTCCAGGGTTTCGGCACCCTGGGGCAGGACCGGGTGCCCACCTTCCTGCTGCCCGCGAACCCGATGAGCGCTCTGGTCGCGTTCGAGGTCATGGTCCGGCCTCTCGTGCGCATCGCGCTGGGTAAGCGGCAGCCTATGCGGCGTCTGGTGACGGCGCGCGCCGCCGCCGCGATCGCGTCCCCGGCCGGCCGCAAGGGTTACGTCCGCGGGCAGCTCATGCGCGACGAGGAGACCGGCGAGTTCATGGTCGCGCCCATACCCGACAACGGATCCCACCTGCTGGTGACTCTCGCCGAGGCGAACTGCCTCATCGTGATCGACCCGGACACCACGCAGGTCCGGGCCGGCGACGACGTGGTGGTCGCCTTCCTCGCGCAGCGCGGCTGATGCCGCTGTTCGGTGGCCCGTGGCAGGTCACTCTGGGGCCGCTTCAGACAGCGGCGGGGGAGGTGCGGTTGCGGCCGGTCCGCGCGCGAGACGCAGCGACGTGGTCGCGCCTCAGGTTGAAGAACCGGGAGTTGCTGGAACCGTGGGAGCCGACGGGCGACGTCGACTGGGAGCGGCGGCACGCCCCGTCGGCGTGGCCGGGCATGTGCTCGTCGATGCGCAGCCAGGCCCGCTCGGGCACGCTGCTGCCGATGGTCGTCCTGGTCGGCGGCGACTACGCCGGGCAGCTGACCGTGGGCAACATCATGCGCGGACAGCTCATGAACGCGTGGGTCGGGTACTGGGTGGACTCGTCGTTCACCGGTCACGGTGTGGCGAGCACCGCCGTGGCGCTGGCGGCCGATCACGCCTACCGAAAGCTGGGCCTGCACCGCCTCGAGGCGACGGTGCGGCCCGAGAACGTCGCGTCCCGTGCGGTCCTGGCCCGTGTCGGGTTCCGGGAGGAGGGGCTGCTGCAGCGATACCTGCACGTGGACGGGGCCTGGCGCGATCACCTGCTCGTCGGCATGACCACCGAAGAGGTCTCGGACTCGGTCGTTGCACGCGTCGTGCGCTCCGGACGCGCCTGGTATTGACGTTCCGGTGCGATTCGGCGACTGTCCGCCGGGACGTTGACACGGGTGGGACTGGTGTGATTTCTGAGACTTTGCTCGGCGCGTCGGCGGGACCGCGGCCGCTCCCCGGCCTAGCCTGGGCTCAACGAAACTACACTCGTGTAGTTCCTCTCCGGTCGTCAAGTAGGGAGTACGCCGATGCCGACATCCGTGCTGTGGGTGGGGTTGATCGTCGCCTGGCTGGTGGTGCTCGTCCCGATGTTCGTCGCCCGCCACCCGAAGGTCAACGCCGTCAGCGACGCCACGCTCAAGACGCGTCTGCTGCACCGCGGCGGCTCTGCGCGTCTGCAGCTCAAGCGCAAGGTGCGCCCGATGCCGGACGACCTGGCTCCGTATCAGTACCGGCCCGATCGCAGCGATACGGAGCCGGACGCCGAGCTGGACGATGCCGAGCTGGACGACCCCGATCTTCGCGAGACCGGCGCGGACGACATCGACGTGGTCGAGGACCTGGACCGGCCGAACACCGTCGTAGCCCGAGACGGCGTCGAGCAGGAGGCCCACGCCTACGTCGACTACGACGTCGACGAGCCCGGCCGCGACCTCGACTCGCCCACGCAGGAGATGCCGACGGTGACCGACGAACCGTCCGAGCCCGCACGCTCCGGTCTGGACTCCGGGCGCCTCAACCCGCCCACGCTTCAGATCGACGGGCCGACACTCGAGATGGAACCCGTGGAGGTCTCCGCCCCGGTCGCGGAGTCGGAGACATCAGAGGACACCGACGATGAGCCCGTCGCCGAGCACGTCGAGACGGACGAGGCGACGGACTCCGACGAGCTGGATGCCGACGACGCCTACGAGGACGAGGCGTATGAAGACGAGGCCTACGAGGACGAGACTTTCGAGGACGAGGCTCACGATGCGCCGGTCGAGCCGATCGACGGGGACGAATCTCCGCGCCGCCGTGGCGGTTTCGATCCCGAGAACGATGCCCGCATCTCCGCGGCGAAGTACCGTTTCCGGCAGCGCGTGACGTTCGTGCTGGGGTTGCTGGCGGTCGTCGGCCTGGTGGCATCCGTCGCGAAGGTGCCGTTCGCCTGGTACGGATTCGGCGCGGCCGTCGTCGCTCTCGTCGTCTACCTGGCGTACCTGCGCCGCACGGTGCGTATCGAGAGCGAGATCCGCCGACGGCGCATGGCCCGCCTGGCGCGAGCCCGGCGCGAGCGGGAACGCGAGGGCGAGGTCGTCGATGGTGTGCCCGCGTACCTCCGCAGGTACGGCTGCATCGTCATGGAGGCCGACGACGAGGACCCCGCGTTCGATCATCTCCCGCGCTACCGGGCGGAAGAGTTCGACTTTCTCCGCCGGGAGCAGGAAGAGGCCTCTGAACTGCGTGAATACCCTGCCCGACGGGTCGGTTAGCAGGTACGGACGGACCCTTGCTACAGTATTCGAGGTTCCGTACCGAGGGGCTATAGCGCAGTTGGTAGCGCGCCTCGTTCGCATCGAGGAGGTCAGGGGTTCGATTCCCCTTAGCTCCACTGAAGTTCAGAACTCGAAACCTGCCCCGCGTGATCACGCGGGGCAGGTTTGTATCCGGGTGAGGCCGGTCGAGAGTAGGTCTGCTTATCCAGGTGCCACCCAGAATCCAAGCGGGCCGAGCATGCCGAGTACGGCGGCCGTGCCGTATCCGAGGCCGGTGACGACCCAGCAAGCGAGGACGAACAGCCGGTCCGTGCGATGCCAGGATACGGTTCGCCGTTCGGTGCGGTGCTGCGCAGACCCGAAACCCCGTGCGTCCATCGACATCGACACCCTCTCGGCGTGACGCACGCTGCTCGCCAGCAACGGGACCGCATACCCGGCCGTGCGACGCAGCGCCGCCACCAGACCATGGCCGGCCGGTGCCCCACGAACGGTGTGCGCGGCGCGGATCACGTCCAGCTCCCGCCGTAGCCGGGGAATGAACTCGGCCGCGGCGAGCGCGACATACCCGACCTGGTAAGGCAGGCGTAGCTGCTGCACGCAGGCCAGGACCACGTCCTGACCAGACGTGGTCAGTCCGCTGACCAGCATCACGGCGATCATCGCGCTGACCCGGGACCCGGCGGTCAGCCCGATCTCGAGCGGCCCCGTGCGGTACTCCCAGCCGCCGATCCGCAACAGGACCGGGGTCTCGGCAACGAGGTCCGGGCGCACGATCAGCGACAGCGACAGCGTCATTACGGCGGTCGCGGCGACGAGCAACGCCGACACGCCCACTATGCGGCGGGCGCCGAGTCCACCCCAGAGGGCGAGCGCGGCGACGGCGATCACGAGGACCGCCGTCGTCACCGGAATGCTCGAGGTCAGCACGACCAGGACGAACGCCGGCAGCGTGGCGAGCATCTTCGCGAGCGGGTTGCGCCTACGCAGCATGCCGCGGACACGCGGGGTCATCGCGGATCCGAGCCATCGGTGCTAGGGCAGTCGAGGTCCCGCTCACGTAGCAAACCGGTCCACCCCGTGACTTCCTGCGCGGCGCGGGCCGCGATCCGGGCCATCGGCGGCAGACGCAATCCGGCCGATGCGACGACGCGCGGGTTGCCGAGTACCTCGTGCGCCGTCCCCGCGACGGCCGCCCGACCGCCGTGAAGCACGACGACACGTTCAGCGTGCTCGGCGACCAGCTGCAGGTCGTGGCTGACCAGCAGCACGGTCGTGCCGTCGTTACTCAGCTCCTGTAGCAGTCGCATCATCTCGGTGGCGTTGCGGTGGTCTTGGCCGTACGTCGGTTCGTCCAACAGCAACAGCGGTGGCTGGGTGATCAGCGCGGAGGCGACGGACAGACGGCGTTTCTGGCCGCCGGAGAGCAGGAACGGGTTGCGATCGGCCAGGTCGGTAAGCCCGAAACGCGCGAGCTGATCTTCGACCGCGGAACGGACGCGCTCCTTCGGCCACCCCAACCGGCGCGGCCCGAACGCCAGTTCGTCGGAGACCCGGTCGGTGAGGAACTGATGCTCGGGATTCTGGAACACGTAGCCCGGCCGCACCGCGGTCCGCCCTGTTGGGATGACGATGGTGCCGGACGAGGGCAGGAGGCCGGCGATCGCGTGCAGCACGGTGGACTTTCCTGCGCCGTTGACCCCGACGAGCGCAGTGATCGCCCCACCGGGTGCCCGGAACGACATTCCGTCGATGATCCGTCGACGGTCTCGCTCGACCACGAGATCGACGACCTCGACGCCGGTGGTCTCGGGAACCCGCTCCGTTGGTCGTGGAACAGGCGGCGTGACGCCGAGCCGGCCGAGCCGAGCGCCGTAGCCCTCGGGTCGCAGATCGGCGCGGGTCAGCGGGAGGCTACTACCGGCCTTTCCCGATGCGGCGAGCGCTCGGTGCAAGCGGACGGCGGTCGGCAGCCACACACCCTCGGCGACCATGACATCGCCGTGAACCTCCATGACCTCTTCGGGTGTGCCGGCCACGATCGTGTCCCCGGCGGCGGAGAACACCACCACGCGATCGACCTTGTCGATCACGTCGTCGAGCTCGTGTTCGATCAGCACTGCCGCGGTCCCGGCTGCGAGCAGGTCCGGGAGCAGGTCGTAGAACGCTGCACGGCCGGCGGGGTCGAGGTTCGCGGTCGGCTCGTCGAGCAGGAGCAAAGCGGGCTCCAACGCAAGCGCGCACGCCAGTGCCACACGCTGCTTCTCCCCTCCGGACATCAGGTGTGGGTCGGCGTTCTCCAGATGCTCCAGCCCGACCCGGCCCAAAGCGTCCCTGGCCCGAGGCTCGATCAGGTCGACGGGCGTGCAGAGGTTCTCTAAGCCGAAGCAGACCTCGTCGAGCACCGACGTGCTGACGATCTGGGCATCGGGATCTTGGAACACCATGCCGACCCGCCTGGCCAGCTCGGCGACCGGAGTGGCCGCGACGTCGAGATCGCACACCATCACCTGCCCCCGGTAGCCGGCTGGCACCGAGTGCGGAACCAGACCGTTGAACGTCAGCGACAACGAGGACTTGCCGCAGCCGGATGGCCCGAGCAGCAACACCAACTCGCCCGGCGCGATCCGCAGGGTCGCGTGGGAAGGCAGATCGCGTTGTGCGTTGTGGAAGCGCACCCCGACATCGGTAACCCGCAGTACCTCCCCCACGCCATCGGCGGGACTCACGGGGCCTGCTGCGGTCCCAGACCTGCACGACGCAGCCTGCGTGCGATCACGATTGCGAGGACGGTCGCCAGTACGCACGACACCAAGGGCAGGGTCAGCACCAGCGCGAACGCGATCGGCTGTAGCGCGCCGGCGCGGAGCACGAACGCGAGCGGAAGAGCGTTGAAAAGGAATCCGACCAGCAGCGGACCGGGCAGGAACAGCCAGGTCGGCCAGCGTCGATAGCGCACGCACAGGAACGGCAGCTCCAGCAGCAACCCGATGAGCACGAAGCCGGCCCCCGTTGACCAGCCCAGCGGAGTGGTGATCGCGCTGATCAGACCCATCAGCACCGCGGTGACGAGGGCAACGCCGCCCTGTCGCAGCAACGCCTGCGCCAGGACTGAGCCGAACACCCAGGCGCCCGCCATCGCCGCGTACAGCACCGGCAGCGAGGCGCCGACGGCAGCCTCGGCCCACGCCACCGGGATGGAGAAGACACTGGCACCGACAGCGATCGCAGCGCATGTCATCAGTGTGCGAGTACTGAGCAGCCGCTCTCCGCTCGCCGTCACCAATGGACGGTCGCGGTGGGTCGGATCGGCCTCCTCCGGAGACGTCTGTTCCTGGCTCACGCTCGTGATCTCCTCTTTGCTGCGCTGTCCAACCGCCAACCCCGCGCGCTGCGGCGCGATTCCCAGAACGCGGCATAGCGGCCGCCGCGGGCGAACAGTTCGCTGTGCGTCCCGATCTCGGCCACCTGACCCTCATCGAGCACGACGATCTGGTCCGCCGTCACCACGGTGTCGAGATGATGAGCGATCACGAGCAATGTGCTCCGCTGCGCCAGACGATGCAGCGACCGTTGGACGAAACGCTCGTTCTCCGGGTCGAGGGCGGCAGTGGCCTCGTCGAGGAGCACGATCGGTGCGTCCTTCAACAGCGCCCGGGCGACCGAGACTCGCTGGCGCTCGCCGCCCGAAAGCCGGGCCCCGGCCTCGCCGACGCGGGTCGACCAGCCATCGGGCAACCGATCGATGATCTCGTCCACGCCCGCCAAGTGGGCGGCCTCGCGCACCTCGTCGTCTGTGGCGCCGGGCCGGCCCAATCGGATGTTGGCCTCGAGCGTGTCATCGAAGAGGTAGACGTCCTGGAAGACCACGGCGAGCTGCGCCATCAGGTCTTCGGTGCTCTGATCCCGGACGTCCACACCACCGACTCGCACGACTCCCGTGTCCGCGTCCCAGAATCGGGCGATCAGTCGCGTGATCGTAGTCTTTCCGGAGCCGGACGCACCGACCAGCGCGGTCATCGACCGCGGGGGTACGGAGAAGGACACCTCTCGCAGTACCGGCTCGTCGGCTCGATAACCGAATCCGACTCCGTCGAGCTCGATCGCACCGGGTCGGACCGGCTTCGTCGGCGTCTGCGGCTCTGGCATCGCGGGTTCGCGGAGCACCTGGGCAACCCGCCGCAGATCGTTGCCTGCCATCCGCAACACACCGGCCAACTCGCCCGCTTGGGCCAGCGGACCGGCGAAGCGGAAGGCCAGAGCGAGCAGAGCGACGGCCGAGGTCGCGGTGACCTGCCCGTCGGCGGCCAGCCAGACGCTCGCGATCAGCAGCGCAGTCAGTACGAACTGCACGGTGACTCCGCCGGTGAGGATCCCCGCCCCGGACAGCCACAGCGAGCGTCGGCCGTTGCGCTGCTGCCGCTCGATCGCGTCGTCCAGCGGCTGATAGCCCTCGATGCCGCGGCCGAACGCCCGCAGCGCCGCTTGGCTGCGAGCGAACTCGATCACCCGGCTGCCGGCCGCCGCGGCTGCGGCATGATCAAGCCTCTCCCCGCGGCCGAGGCAGCGGGCGCTGAAGCTGAAGGCGAGCGCGAGCACCGGGATGCAGACCAGGGCGACCACGCCGAGACGCCAGTCGTAGAACAGCATGGCCGCCGTCACCGTGGCCGGAGCGGTGGTACCGACGATCACCGGGGTGAGCAGTTCCGAGAACAGCCCCGAGATCATGAACGCACCCTGGGTCGCGGACTTCGACAGCTTCCCGGTCCGCTCTTCGTCGTACCACCCCAAGGGAAGCGTCACCAGGTGGTCACCGAGGCGTCGATGCACCGTGCCCATTACTTCCAGCGAGACCCTGAAACGCTTCATCGACTGGATGTACTGCACGACACACGCGGCCAGCGTTGCCGCAGCGATGAGAAGCACGTCGCCGGGCAATTCGCCGAGCTCGCCCGCGGCCAGGTGCGCGAATGCCGGCACCAGCGCCACGCCGGCCAACCCACTGAGCACCCCGCACAGCACGGTCCATCCCAGTAGGGTCCGCAACACTCCGCGGCGCTCTGGACCCAGCAACAACTCGAGATCGGAGATCATCGATCTTCCCCCTCGCGAGCGGCCCACATCCGGGCGTAGAGCCCGCCGGCGGCCAGCAGCTCGTCGTGGCGACCCGTCTCGACCGCTTGGCCCCGGTCGAGGACGGCGATCAGGTCGACTCCCGCGATCGTTCGCAACCGGTGGGCGATCACCAGCACTGTGCGCCCCTGCGCAAGCTCCGAGAGCGCGTCCTGGATGGCCGACTCCGACTCCGGGTCTGCGAAGGCCGTGGCCTCGTCCAGCACCAGCACCGGGGCGTCGGCCAGCAGTGCCCGGGCGATCGACACCCGTTGCGCCTCGCCTCCGGAGAGCAGCGCGTCCTCACCGATCACGCTGTCGTACGCGCGGGGCAGGGCCAGAATGCGGTCATGTATCCGCGCGGCGACGCAGGCCCGCTCGATGTCGTCATCGTGAGCGTCGGGTCGTCCCAGCCGGACGTTGTCCCGCACCGAAGCGTGCAGGAGCTGCACGTCTTGGAGCACGAACCCGACCCTGTGGTAGAGCCCGACCGGGTCCACCTCGTCGACCGGGACACCACCGATCCGGATCGCCCCACCGGACACGTCGTGGAAGCGAAGTAGCAACGCCGCGAGGGTCGACTTGCCCGATCCCGAGGGGCCGACCAGGGCGGTAACTGTGCCAGGTGCACACGTCAGCGTCACCGCGTGCAGGACGTCGGTGACACCGTCATAGGTGAATCGGACCCCGTCGAACTCGACCCGATGACCGGACGGGATTCCCGGGTTCGCAGCGACCGCCAGTTCGGGCGTGCCCAACAGGTCGTGGATGCGCACGGCCGCTGCTTCCGCGGTACGGCGATTCTGCGCGGCGTATACCAACGGCTGGATCGTGCTCGGCAGCACGAGGGCGACCAGTACGCAAGCCAAGCCTTCGGAGACCTCCACCCAGCCCTGGTCGACGAACCAGGCCACCCCGGCGGTGGTCAGCAGCCCGACAACAGGTGCCGAGATCGCCATCCCCGCGACTGACTCGAGTCGCAGCATCGGGCGTGCCCACGCGGAGAAGAAGGACACGAAGTCCTCGGCCGCGCTCCGGTAGGCCTGGTGGGCCTGCCTCGCCTGTCCGAAGGTCTTCACCACCGCTATCCCGCTGACGAACTCCGCGACTGCAGCGCTGATCCGGGCGTTGCCGTCGTCCATCCGCCGCATCTGCTCGCTGAATCCGCGCATCATCCACGCGTAGAGCGCGACATAGAGCGGCAACGATGCCAGCGCGAGTAGCGCCAGCCGCCAGTCGAGGAAGAGCAGGTAGGCCAGGCCACCGATGGGCATGGTGATCGCGGCCGTCATCTCGACCGCGTGATGTGCCACCATCTGGTGCAGGTCGTGAACGTCCCCCATCGCGGCCTTTCGCACCCGCCCCGACGATTGCTCACCAAACCACCCGAGTGGTACGCGGCCGAGGTGAGCCACGATTCGCCGGCGCAGGATCGCCTGCAGACGGACATCCGCGAAATGTGTGATCCCCAACGCGACGAAGCTCAGCACGGCCTTGGCGACCAGGCAGATGACGATGAACACGCACCACGCCATGAGCGCGCCCCGATCGAGCGGCTCCTCCAGCAGTTCGTGGATCACCCCGACCAGACCGACAAACGGAGCCAGGCCGGCGAGCGCGCCCACTGCGCCGATCACGCAGCCAAGACGGATCGAGCCCTCGACCGGTGCCCGGACTTCCTCGAGCGCGGCCCGCGCCGCCTTGCGCTCCTTGGCAGTCGCTTCGATCGCCTCCGCCATCGATCACCTCCATACGGGTTCAGCTCCGCATGGATGGCGCTGGGAGCGGGGCACGGACTGTATGCCGCTCAGGATGGCGTCTCGCCCGTGGCCGCGTATTGAACGATTGTTCCCGAGCCCGACCCAGTTGTCGCAGCATCAAGAAGCAGGTCGCAGCGCCTCGGCTGCGAGTTCACGCGGTGTGCACCGGGCGAAATCTCGCACATCGCGATGCAGATGCGCCTGGTCTGCGTATCCGCAGGCCACGGCTACCTCGGCCGGGTCTTCTCCGGCCTGTAGACGGCGAGCGGCCGCATCGAATCGAACGAGCATCGCCGCTCGTTTAGGGGTCACACCGATCTGAGCCGTGAATCGGGTCCACAATCGCTTCCGGCTCCACCCGCACTCGACGGCCAGTCGATCGATGCGCGTCGAACCGCCTGTCGCCAGGATTCGTGCCCAGGCGCCGCGAATCTCCGGGTCCGGCACTGCACCCGACTCCAGACGAACGGCGAGCGCCGTCTCGACGACGGCAAATCGCTCACTCCAGCTTGTCCGGCGCGCCAACTGCTCACCTAGCTGCGTCGCGTACGGACCCCACACATCCACCAAGCCGACCATATTGCCGTTCAGTTCTGACAAAGCGCCGCCCAACAGAGTGAATGCCGTGAAGGGAGGCATCCGGAGTTCGATGTGATCCACGCCGGTTCCCGTGATGCGGGTAGACGTATGAGCTAATCCGGCGACGGCGCTCCGCAGCTTCTGCCGATCGTCCACGGTGTCGAGCGTCAGGGTGTCGGCACCGAGCTCTATTCCGACGGTGACGGCCGGCAGCGGACGCGGCCGCATGTCCAGACCTCGTGCCCCGATCTGGCGGAAGCCGGTCAACGAGATGTCGAGGCGACGTTCAAGGGAACGAGCAGCACGGACCACTTCCCAACCGGGCCCCACGTCCTCGTCCGCGAAGTGACGCCGGGCCGCTGCGTCAGGCCCGTCAGAACCGCTCGTCATGCCCGTTGAACCACTCCTCTGGCTGCAGTAAGGACATCCTTAGTCTAATGCAGGGTTCGGTTCTCCAGCTCAGGCCACAGCCTTTCGCCATGGGCGTGCGGCGCCCGAACGCCACCAGCGCCACGAAGTGGGCGGGAACTCAGTCTGCGCCGCGGCGAGTCCGAACATCGGCTGCGTCATGTGCTGCATGGGCGGTGTCGTTGGATCGGCTGCGCTGTGGAGCATCGCCAGTTCCGATGTGCGACGCACGACGTCATCGCGGCCTGGCTGTGGACGCAGGTTCACGGCCGGATCGATGAGCGGGCGGGAACGTAGCGCACCGCTCATGGATCCTTGGTGAGGCCCTGCACGACGAGCCGCGTCGCGGTGGCCAGCATCTCGCCGGCTTCCGGGCTCGTTCCGGCGAGACGCTGAAGGGCGAAGCCGTCGGCCAGCGCGGTGGCGATGGCGCCCAGTACCGGGCTGGCGACATCGGATTCCATGCCGAGTGATTCGAGCCGGTCCTCGATGAGGGAGCTCATCGCGTCGATGATCCGAGCTTGGCGTTCGCGAAACGCCTGCGCCAGTTCGCTGTCCCGCTGAGCTGCCATCCAGAACTCGATGTACAGCTGCGTGAGCGCGGGCTCGGTTTCTCGCTCATGCGTCCACTGGTGTGCTGCGGCGTCGGCGGCTCCGAGAGGCGTGTCGCTGTCTGAGACCGCGGCGATGTATGCGCCTTCCCAGCCTGAGAACCGCTGATCGAACACGGACAGTAGTAGATCTCGCTTACCCGAGAAGTGGGTGTAGATGGCGCCCGTGGAGCAGTCGGCCTCCGCGGCGATCTCGGCGACCGACGCGTTGGCTCCTGTGCGCGCGAACACCCGGGCGGCGGCATCGAGCAGTCGTTTACGTGTCTCCTCGCGACGTTGAGGCTGTGTTCGGGTTGGTCGGCTCACAAGAGCCAAGATAGTAGAGATCGCTTGCATAATGAACGTTCATTATCTTAATGTCATGTCATGGAACCAACTCCCGCGTCACCGAGGCCGAGTGACGGACGGATCGCCGGCGCCGGCGAGTGCGTCGACGACTTCCGGGGAGTTCACCGACATGATCGGCCGGCAGGGGACGGACGGACCGCGGAGGAGTGGGCTCGGGACGTCTTCGAGGGGGCGTCCTTGCCGATGCGGGTGTTCTTGGTCATCGGCTGGCGCGCGGTCCTCGGTCTGAGACTCGGGGCCCGCCGCGACGGTGAGCACGTTCTCGGTTGGCGTCTGGACCGCTCCAGCGACTACCGGGTGGTGCTGCGCCAGGACTCCTGGTTGATCACGGCTGCCAATGTGGTCGAAGTCGACGATGCCTCGGTCGGTTGGACGACGTCGGTGCACTATCGGAGGCCGCTGGCGCGCCTGGTGTGGGCGCTGGTGTTGCCCGCTCACTCCCTCACGATCCCCTGGCGGTTGCGGCGCGCAGCTCGAGCGCGGCAGGGGATGTGAGGCGGCAGCTCATGGACGACCTCCCGTCGATCGACCCGGCGCTGGCCTACGGTTACCCCGTTGGGCCCCAGCACCATCCGCTCGGGCGGGTCCGTCACCTCCTCGGCGTGGCCGCCGGTGACACCGCCATCCCGGCGACCAGGATCATGCTGGAGCGGTCCGCACGGCAGCGGGCCGAGCGTCTGAAGAGCGCCGTGCGGGCGCGTCGGCGCGTTGGCCGCGGGACGATGCGGGCTCTGATCATAGGAGCGGGTGGACGCGTGGGATGGCATGACGTTCCAGCACCGCCCGCTCCCGGTCCGCTCGCCGCGCTCGTCCATCCGATCGCGGTTGCCACGTGTGACATCGACCGCCCCATGGGCCTGGGCCGGACACCCTTTCCGCTACCCATGCACTTCGGGCACGAGTGCGTCGCCGAGGTGGTCGAGGTAGGCGAGCGGGTCACCACGGTCCACCCCGGTGACCGCGTCGTCGTGCCGTTCCAGATCAGCTGCGGCACGTGCGGTCCTTGTCGCTCCGGTCTCACCTCGAATTGTGTCGACGTTCCGCCGGTCTCGATGTACGGCTTCGGGTTGGCCGGCGGGCATTGGGGCGGTGCGTACTCCGACCTGCTGACAGTGCCTTACGCCGATGGGATGCTGGTCCCGCTCCCGAACGGCGTCGACCCGGCAGCGGCGGCATCGGTCGCCGACAACGTGGTCGACGGATATCGCGCTGTGGCCCCGCATCTTCCGGATCTGCTGACGCGAGGGCCCAGCGTCGAGGTGCTGATCCTGTCCGAGATCGGGCGGCGGCCGCCGTTCAGCGCAAGCGTGGTGATGTACGCGGGTCTCATCGCCAAGGCCTTGGGCGCGGGGACCGTACATCTCGTCGACCGTCGCCCACATGTCCGTCGCCACGCGGCGGCGCTAGGCCTGCACCCGCTCACGCCACGAGAGCTTCGCAAGCTGCCCGGAGTACCGCTCGTCGTAGACAGCACCGGCACATCGGCAGGTATCGGCACCGCGATCAAGCACACCGCACCCGACGGGACCTGCGTCTCGCTTTCGTCGATCGCTCGCAGCAGCAAGCTCCCCACGGCCTTGATGTACGGACGTAACGTCACCCACCATCTCGGCCGTGCACACGCCCGCGCGAATATCCCCGCTGTGCTCGACCTCATGGCGTCGGGCGCCCTGAGGCCCGAACGCGTGACCACGCACCTCGGTTCGCTGGACCGAGCGGACACGCTGGTACGAGACCACCTCTTGGGCGAGGCCACCAAGACCATCGCTGTCGAATAGCGCAGACCCGGCGACGATGGCCGCAGGGTCCACCGGACAGCCGAACGTCACACAGTGAGGCCGAGTCCGGCCGCGAACGCGGCCTCGGTCCGGTCACCACGTCGCTCGCGCGCCATGCGGCTGACTCGGCTGCGCATGTGTCGTTGGCGGATGCCGTTCTTCGGGTGTGTCGTCATGTGCTGCAACGTCTTCGACACCGGTGCGCCACAGGCAGTCGGTATCGTGGCTGGCATGTCCGCCGTCGACGACTTCTACGCTTCGCTCGCCAGGACACGGCTCGGGGCCGGAGCATTGATCACCGATGGTGACGGGCGGGTGCTGATGGTCGAACCCACGTACAAGCAGACGTGGGAGATACCTGGCGGCGCCGTCGAGCGCGGTGAGGGTGCACCCGCTGCCTGCGTCCGCGAGGTCGGCGAAGAGCTGGGGCTGACGGACTTCGACCTGGGACGGTTGCTGGTGATCGATCACCAGCAGGATCCGCCGCCACGTGGGGACTCGGTGATGTTCGTCTACGAACTCGGCCTGCCCGACGGCGTCATGGTGCGCCTCGCCCCGGACGAGTTGCGCAGCTACGCGTACTTCCATCCCGACGAGTTGGACACCATCACCTCTGCGCGGCTCGCCGGTCGGGTTCGCATGGCGCTGGCGGCGCGATCCGAAGGCGTGCTGATCGAGTCGATCAACGGCGAACGACGCCGATCACCCGCCTTCGGCAGTGACGGCCGGTCGAACCGCTGGGCCGGGCATGGACACGAGTAACGTTGCGGGAGTGAGCGATCTCGGCACTCTGCAGCGGTGGGAGGACTCGGGCGGAACGTGGTCGGTGCTGTGGCGCGCCGCCGGTGAGGCCGAGGTCGCGCTGCGGCGCTGCGACGGTGGCGAGATCGCGGACCGGCTCCGCACCAGCGACCCCGAGGTGCTCGCGTACCTCGACGCCGCTCTGCCCGAGCCCTAGCGCGCGGACCGTAGCGCGCAGCCTCTAGTGCGCGGGCAGCGTCGGCATCGTCGACTGTACGGTCTCGACGAGTGCGCGCACCGCCTCGGCGACGACCGCGCCCTGCTCCGTCAGGTGGTAGACGGTGTGTGGCGGATTGGTGCCGGAGTCGATTCGGACCACGAGCCCGTCGTCGACGAGGTCTCGCAGTGTCTGCGCGAGCATGCGGTCGCTGATGCCCTCGATCGAGCGGCGGATCTCTGAGAAGCGGTGCGGATCCGTGGACAGGCGACCCATCACCAACGCGCCCCAACGCCCCGTGACGTGGGCGAACACCTGCCGTGAGGGGCACTCCTTGGCGAACACGTCGAACATGCTCGTCAATTTATCACTTACTTTTCATTTGCGCTTCCGCTAAGTCTGTGCTCAACTAGGAGAGTTGAAGCATCAAGCAATCGATCTCAGGAGTCCTCAGTGACCAGACTGCTCACTCACGGCCAGAACACCGCGACCACCGTCGCGCGGGTGATCATCGGCATCGTGTTCGTCGCCCACGGCTGGCAGAAGTTCAGCGACTACGGCATCGCTGCCGTCGGGGCCAGCTTCGAGAAGATGGGCGTTCCCGCCCCGCACGCGGCCGCCTGGTTCTCGGGCATCGCGGAGCTCGCGGGCGGGGTCCTACTCATCGTGGGCGTCGCGATCCCCGTGGTCGCCGTCGTGCTGATCGTCGACATGCTCGGCGCCATCTTCACCGCGCACAGCGAGCAGGGCCTCATCGGCGGGTACGAGCTGCCGCTCGCGCTGATCGCCGGACTCGTCGCCGTCGGCCTCGCGAACCAGGGGCCGCTCGCCGCCGACACGCATGTTCTGAAGCGCTTCGCGAAGGGGGACGCCCGATGAAGGTCGTGGTCTTCGGAGCTTCCGGTTACAGCGGCGGCAATATCGTCGCCGAGCTCCGCTCACGCGGCATCGACACCGTCGCCGTGTCGCGGTCCGGTGGCGATCTGGTCGGCGACGTCACGGACGCGGACTTCGTCGCGAAGGCCGTCGACGGTGCCGACGTCGTCGTCAGCGCCCTGCCCACCCGCGCCCCCGCCGGCAGCGGCCCCGAGCTGCCGACCGCCCTCGCATCCCTGGTGGCCGGAATCCGTACGACCGGCGCCCGCCTCGCCGTCGTCGGCGGCGCCGGCAGCCTGCGCGTCGGGTCGGAGGACGGCCCGCGCCTCGTCGACACCCCGTCGTTCCCCGACGAGGTCAAGCCGATCGCGCTCGAGCACGATCGCGCCCTGGACTACCTGCGCGAGCTCGAGGGGATCGACTGGTTCTACCTGAGTCCCGCGGCGTCCTACGGCTCGTTCAACCCCGGCGAGCGCACGGGCGCCTACCGCATCGGCGGTGAGGTCCTCCTCGCCGATGCCGACGGTGACTCCGAGATCTCCGGTGCCGACTACGCCGCCGCGCTCGTCGACGAGATCGTCGTCCCGCGGCACCGCAACGCTCGCTTCTCGGTCGCATACTGACCCGTCCCGCATCCGCCCGGCCCTCGTTCGTCGAGGTCCGGGCGGTTGTCGTACCCCCGTCGTAAGCTTGCCGACGAAAGGGTGGAGTGGGCGCGAAAGGGAGATATATGAAGCGCGAACCGGTTTTCGACGTTCTGACGTGGACGGTCCGGGGACTGCTCAAGGCGCAGGGACTCGACATCACGATCGACGGGACGGATCGGATTCCCGCGAGCGGCGGCGCCGTCCTGGCGGTCAACCACACCTCCTATGTCGACTTCATGGAGGTGGGGCTCGTGGCACGCAAGGCGGGGCGGTATCCGCGCTACATGATGAAGGCCGAGCTGCGGGAGAACAAGGTGGTCGGCTTCCTCATGAATCACTGCCAGGCCATCGGGGTCGATCGCTCGCACGGGTCGGAGAGCTATCACGAGGCCGTCGACTCGCTGCGGGCGGGCAACGTGGTCGTCGTCTATCCCGAGGCGACTATCAGCCGCAGCTTCGAGCTCAAGGAGTTCAAGACCGGCGCAGCGCGCATGGCCCTCGACGCGGACGTGCCGATCGTCCCGATCGCCATCTGGGGGGTGCAGCGCGTGTGGACCAAGGACATGCCGAAGAAGCTGGGGCGCAGTGGATATCCCGTGCGGATCGTCGTCGGCGAGCCCGTCCCGGCCGAGGGCGATGTCGATACTCTGACCGGCCGGATCCGGGAGAGTCTGCAGAACGCGCTCGACCGCGCCCAGGCCGAGTATCCGATGAAGCAGGGCGCGCGATGGGTGCCGCGGCGGCTCGGCGGCTCGGCGCCCACCCTCGAGGAGGCCCGTGTCCTCGAGGAGAAGGAGCTGGAGGCGCGGCGCGCGAAGAAGGCGCGCCAAGCTGGAGGCTAGCCATTCCCGGGCGGACATTGATAGCTTGACCTGGCATTCGAGAACACCCACAGCGATGAGGAGTCCGATGAGCCAGCCGCCGAACCGGCCGGGGGAACCGTCCGGCGACAACCCCGAACAGCCGCAAGACCCGTGGTCCGGACCGCCCTCCGGCGGGGTGCCGTCCTCGGACGAGACCACCGCGTTCCCACAGTCCGGGAGGCCTGGGCCCGACGGCGGCTCGCACGGCGATCTGCCGCCTCACGGGCAGGGCTTTCCACCGCCTCCGCCGGGGTCGCCGCAGGGCGGGCTACCTCCGCGCGGCCAGTCCGGGGGTGAGGGCTTTCCGCCGCCTCCGCCCGGGTCGCCGCAGGGCGGGCTGCCCCCGCAGGGTGGAGTGCCGCCTCAGGGACAGGGATATCCGCCCCCCGGACAGCCGCCGTCGTACCCGCCGCCGGGTCAGGGCTTCCCGCCCCAGGGGCAGGGTGGACACGGGCAGGGCTTCCCACCCCAGGGGCAGGGTGGACACGGTCAGGGCTTCCCACCCCAGGGCGGGGGCGAGGGCTTCCCACCGCCGTATCCGCCGCAGGGGCAGGGCTTTCCGCCGCAGGGTGGCTCGCAGGGCGGCCACGAGCCCGGTGGTTTTCAACCCGGTGGTTACGGACAGGGCGGATACGGGCAGGGTTCCTACCCGCCGCCCCCACAGGAGGGCGGCCAGGGCGGATTCCCGCCTCCAGGTGGCTTCCCTCCTCCCGGTGGCTACCCGGGTGGCGGCTTCGAGCAGCAGTTCGGCGCCGCGGACCAGGGACCGTTCAACATCGGCGACGCGTTCAGCTGGGCGTGGAACAAGTTCACCAAGAACGCCGTCGCAGTCATAGTCGCGTCGTTGATCCTGGTCGCGGCGGTCGTCGTCGTGCAGGCGATCTTCCAGTTCATCGCGATGGCGATCTCACCGTCCACCACGACGACCACGTCGACGAGCGTCGACTTCAGTTCGAGCTACGGCACGGCGGGCACGATCGTCACGATCATCGGGAGCATCGTCGCGCTGATCGTGGGTGGCGCGGTGCAGAGTGCGTACCTGGGCGGCATGTTCGACATCGCCGATGGGCGGCAGGTCGAGATCGGCTCGTTCCTCAAACCGCGTAACGTCGCTGCCGTTGTTCTCACGACGCTGCTGGTCGGCCTGCTCGCGATGATCCTGATCTATGTCCCGGTGATCGTCCTCGCGCTGTTACTGGGGGGCGTCGGGCTTGCGATCGGCCTGGTGATCGGCATCGTGCTCGCGATCATCGTCAGCGTCCTCACGACCTTCTCGATCTACTTCGCGGTGGATCGCTCGATGTCTCCGGTCGAGGCGGTCAAGGCGAGTATCGAACTGGGCCGTGCGAACTTCGGCAAGGTGCTTCTCGTGCTCATCGTCTCGTGGCTGATCAGCGTGGTCGGCCTGTGCGCATGCGGCATCGGCCTGCTCGTCGCCGTTCCCGTGTCCAGCCTGCTGTTGGTCTACACCTTCCGCAAACTCTCCGGCGGCAAGATCGCACCGCTGACCCCGTAGTTTCCGACTGGTACGAGGCGCCCCCCCCCCGGTGCGGGGGGGGGGGCGCCGTCGTCGTGGCACTCGCATCGGAGTCGGTGTCCCACAACAACGGCGGAGCGACGCCGGTCTACCAGCAGCTACCGGGCTTCACGGTGAACCTGAGCGGTGGCCGTCTGACCTACAGCGGAGCCGGAGCGGTCCCTGAGCCGAAGGGGCTGCCGCCCAAGGACTCCCGACCGTGCGGGCTCTCCCAGTTCGCCAGGTCCGGCCCCTTGGGCACGATGCCCAGCGGGTTGAGGTCGCGGTGTACCTCGTAGTAGTGCCGCTTGATGTGGTCGAAGTTCGTCGAGTCGCCGAAGCCCGGTGTCTGGTAGAGGTCACGCGCATAGGCCCACAGCACCGGCATCTCGGACAGTTTCTCCCGGTTGCACTTGAAGTGCCCGTGATAGACGGGATCGAACCGGGCAAGCGTCGTGAACAGCCGTACGTCGGCCTCGGTGATGGTGTCTCCCACCAGATATCGCTGCTCGGCGAGTCGGTCGCTCAGCCAGTCCAGCCGCGAGAACAGCTGGTCGTACGCCGCATCGTAGGCCTCCTGAGTGCCGGCGAATCCGCACCGGTAGACGCCGTTGTTGACGTCCTTGTAGACCACCTTGTTCACCGCGTCGATCTCCTCCCGGAGATCGTCGGGGTACAGCTGCGGCGCCCCGTCGCGGTGGTACTCACCCCACTCGAGCGAGAAGTCGATGGTGATCTGCGGGAAATCATTGGTGACCACGGCGCCGGACGGCACGTCCACGACCGCGGGCACGGTGATGCCCTTCTCGTAGCCGGGGATGCGCCGGAAGTATGCGTCCTGCACACGGGGGATGCCGAGCACCGGATCCACCCCACCCGGGTCGAGATCGAATGTCCACGAACGTTTGTCATGCGTCGGGCCGCAGACTCCCATCGAGATGGCGTTCTCCAGGCCGAGTAGGCGTCGGACGATGATCGTCCGTGTCGCCCACGGGCACGCGTACGAGACGACGAGCCGATACCGCCCGGGTTCGACTGGGTAGCCGTCGCTCCCGTCCCTGGTGATGCGCGATTCGATGTAGCGGGTGTCCCGCTCGTACGGCTGGTTCGGGATGGAGTACGTGCCCTGCTCGGTGTCGGCCATGATTCCAGCGTAGGTGCCTCGCGATAGTGTGTGCGCGTGATAGACGGCGATGAGGACGTCGCGGCCGAGATGCTTGCCGCCGTATGGCCCGAGGCCCGGGCGGAGTTGCTCATGCTGAGCGAGAACGCCACGTTCCGCGTGGTGGGAGGTCCGCGCCCGGCGGTGCTGCGGGTCCACCGGGCGGGGTATCAGAGCCGCGACACGGTCGGCTCCGAGCTGGACTGGCTCGCTGCGCTCGCGTCGGTGTCCGGGTTGTCGGTCGTCGAGCCGCTCGTCGTCGACGGCATCCGCATCCTGTCCACCGTGGACGGTGCCGGACGCGAGCGGCTCGGCGTGCTGTTCGCTGAACTAGACGGTGAACCCGTCGACGTGACGGGGTTCGCCGGCGGGCACTTCGGCGAGCTCGGCCGGATCGCCGCGCAGTTGCACGAGCACGTCGCCGGCTGGCGCCGCCCGCCCGGCTTCGCCCGCTTCTCGTGGGGGCTCGAAGAGACGCTCGGCGTCTCGGCGCGTTGGGGCGACTGGCGGCGCGGCCCCGGGATGACGCCGGGGCTGCGGCAGACCGTCGAACGCGCAGGCGAGCTCGTGGCACGGCGCCTGTCCGACTTCGGGACGGGGCCCGATCGGTACGGGCTCATCCACGCGGACCTGCGCGCGTCGAACCTCATGCCCGGCGCACACGGATTCACGGTGATCGATTTCGATGACTGCGGATTCGGTTGGTATCTATACGATTTCGCGGCGTCCGTGTCGTTCGTCGAGACAGATCCGGAACTGGGAGACTGGGCCCAGGCGTGGCTCGACGGGTACCGCTCGGTGCTAGCGCTGTCATCGGCGCAGGCGGAGCTGCTGCCGACTCTGGTGATGCTGCGCCGGCTGCAGCTCACCGCGTGGCTGGGCGGACACGACCACGCGGCGGAGGCCGCCGACGCCGGTTTCGCCTCGGGTACTGCAGAACTGGCGTCGCGCTACGTCGCCCTGGACGCCGGGCGGCTGTGGTGACCGAGACTGCAGGTTGAGCAGGGCGGCTGTGCGCTGGTCGCGGTCGGTGCCTCGTCGGGCCGCAGACTCCGTCATCGGTTAGCGTGGCCGGATGAGCAGCTTCTCCTCCGACGTCTCCAGGCACGTGGTGCGGTACGGCGGCACGTTCTTCCCCGAGCCGATCGACCGGGCCGAGGGCTCATACGTCTACGCCGGCGACAGGGGCTGGCTGGACTTCACGTCGGGCCAGATGAGCGCCATCCTGGGGCATTGTCACCCGGACATCGTCGCGACCGTGCGCGCCGAGATCGGGCGGTTGGACCACCTGTTCTCGGGAATGCTGTCGGAGTCGGTGGCTACCCTGGCGCGGCGTCTCGCCGAGAGTCTGCCGGATCCACTGAGCCACGTCCTGCAACTCACCACCGGCGCCGAGTCCAACGAGGCCGCGCTGCGACTGGCCAAGCTGTACACAGGGAAGCACGAGATAGTCAGCTTCTCCCAGTCGTGGCACGGCATGACCGCGGGCGCGGTGGCCGCGACCTACTCGTCGGGGCGCAGTGGCTATGGGCCCGTCGCGCCCGGCAATCTTGCGCTGCCCACTCCCAACCCGTACCGCACGCGCTTCGTCGCCGACGGGAAGCACGACTGGCAGGCCGAGCTGGACTTCGGGTTCGAGCTGATCGACGCGCAGTCGACGGGCTCGCTCGCGGCCGCCGTGGTCGAGCCGATCCTGTCCTCGGGCGGGGTCATCGACCTGCCGGTCGGCTACCTCGCCGCGCTGAAGCGCAAATGCGAGGAGCGCGGGATGCTGCTCATCGTCGACGAGGCGCAGACCGGTCTGTGGCGCACCGGCGAGCAGTACGCATTCGAGCGCGACGGCGTCGTACCCGACATCCTCACGCTGTCGAAGACGCTTGGAGCCGGCCTGCCCATTGCCGCCACGATCACCTCCGCCGAGATCGAATCCGTCTGTCACGACAGGGGATTCCTCTTCTTCACCACCCACGTGTCCGATCCGTTGGTAGCCGCGGTCGCGTGCACGGTGCTGGACGTGCTGGAGTCCGGCGTCGGCGCGGGAGTCGCCGCGAAGGGCGCGCGCCTGCGCGCCGGGCTGGACGAGTTGGTTCGTCGCCACGACGTGATCGGCGACGTCCGAGGCCGCGGTCTGATGCAGGGCATCGAGCTGGTGACCGACCGTGCCACGAAGGAGCCGGCGCACGAGATCGGCCGCGCCGTCACGGCCAGCTGCTATGAGCTCGGGCTGCACATGAACGTCGTGCAGCTTCCAGGGATGGGGTCCATCTTCCGCATCGCGCCGCCGCTCACCGCGAGCGACTCCGAGATCGACACCGGTCTGGAGATCCTCGACCGCGCCCTCGATCAGGGGACGAAGCGATAGCCCATGCCGGGTTCGGTGAGGAGGTAGCGCGGGTTCGAGGGATCGGGCTCGAGCTTCCGCCGCAGCTGGGCGAGGTAGACGCGCAGATAGTTCGTCTCGCGGTGATACGACGGCCCCCACACCTCGTGCAGGATGGTCTGCTGGGGGACCAGGCGATCGGCGTTGCGCACCAACAGTTCCACGATGCGCCACTCCGTCGGGGTAAGGCGCACGGGATCGCCACCGCGGGTCGCCGTCCGTGCCGCGAAGTCGATCTCGAACGCGTCGGTGCACACGGTGGACGGGGCGTCGTCGGCGCCGCCGCGCCGTAGCTGCGCGCGCACCCTGGCCAGGAACTCGTCCATCCCGAACGGCTTCGTGACGTAGTCGTCGGCGCCCTCGTCTAGGGCCTCGACCTTGTCATCGGAGCCGTGCCGCGCAGACAGGACCACCACGGGCGCCGAGCAGAAGCCGCGCAACCGCCGCAGGACCTCGACGCCGTCGACGTCGGGCAGACCGAGGTCCAGCACGATGACGTCGGGCGTGTGCTCCTGCGCGGCCGCAAGGGCGGAGCGCCCGTCGGCGGCCTCCTCGACCTCGTACCCTCGCGCGCGCAGATTGATTCGTAACGTGCGCCGGATTGTGGGCTCGTCGTCGACGACGAGAATCAGGGTCATATCGGCTCCCCCTCGGAGATCGGCTCGGCGGCAGGGAGATCCACCACCATCGTGAGACCTCCGCCAGGCGTGTCCTCGGCGCGCAGCGTCCCGCCCATCGCTTCCGTCAGCCCGCGCGCGACCGCCAGGCCCAGCCCGACGCCGTTGCCCGCGGGTGCGTCGCCCATGCGCTGGAACGGTGCGAACATGGTCTCCCGCTGCGCCTCCGGGACACCCGGCCCGTGATCCCGGACGCGGATCTCGACGCGGTCCGCCGCACCAGTGTGCAGCCCCGAGACAGATACCGTCACCTCGGATCCGCTGTGCCGCATCGCGTTCTCGACGAGATTGGCCAGAACCCTTTCCAGCAGTCCGGGATCGGCGACGAAGGTCGGCGCGTCGTCGGGCAGGTCCAGCACGAGTCGTTTCTCGTCGATGGTGCCGAATAGTGCGGGCAACACCTCCGCCAGGCCGACCTCCCGGGTGAGTAGTGTCAGCGAATCCGACTGCAATCGCGAGAGATCCAAGAGGTTCCCAACCAGTCCGGTGAGCCGATCCGTCGACTCCTCGATGGTCTCCAACAGCTCGGCCTTGTCCTCGTCGGACCACGCGACGTCCTCACTGCGCAGCGATGACACCGCCGCTTTGATCCCGGCCAACGGGGTGCGCAGATCGTGGGACACGGCACTGAGCAACGCAGTCCGTGCCCGGTTCCCCTCTTCCAGACGCCGCGCCTGGCGTGCGGCTTCACCGAGCGCTTCCCGGTCCAGTCGCGCCGCTGCGTGCGCCGCGAACGCGAGAAGCAGTCCGTGTTCCGACGCCGTGAGCGTCGGACCCGAGACCGCGAGGGCCACGGCCTCGGATCCGCTGGTAACGGCCTCCGCGACGTCCGTCGCATCGTTGAGGGCGACGGGAGTACCCGCTGACCGCACGGCGCGCCAGGCCTCGTCGCCGCGTTTGTAGATCGTCACGCCGCGGAGGCCGAACGTCGTGACGGCGGCGCTCAGCAGGGCGGGCAGTTCGTCCTCCGCGGCCAGCAGCGTATCGGCCAGGGACGACAGCACATCCGCCTCGGCCTGCGCCTGCCCCGCGGCCACGGTCTGGCGGGCCGCGACCGACACCACCGAGGCGACCGCGATGCCCGTGAGCACGAATACCATCAAGGCGAAGACGTTCTCGCCCGACGCGATGGTGAGCGTGTACAGAGGCGGTGCAAAGAAGTAGTTCAGCAGAACGGATCCCAGCACCGCGGACGGCACTGCGGGACGAAGCCCACCCACGAGTGCCACGCACACGGTCAGTACCAGGAACAGCATCAGCTCGGTGGGGAGCGACGCCCAGTGCCGCGTCTGCGACAGCACCCCGGTCAGCAGGAACGGGCCGAGCAGAGCGAGGAGCCAGCCCAGAAGCCTGCGGCGGCTACCCAGCGGCACGGGCTCGTCGATCGGACGCCACCGCCGGCCGCCGCGCGATGCGGACAGCTCGTGCGACACCACATGGACGTCCATATCGCCCGAGCCGCTGATCACGGCGTCCGACACCGACTTCCGCACCAGCGATGCGATCGGCCGGTGTCGCGACTGGCCGAGGACGATCCGCGCCGCGTTGACGGACTCGGCGTACCGCAGGATCGATGCCGCGACGTCCTCGCCGGTCACCGTCTGGAACACCCCGCCGAGCTCCTCGGTGAGCCGCCGCAGTCGCGCGATCGCGGCGGGGGAGGCGGACGTCAGGCCGTCGGAGCGAGTCACATACAGTGCCTTCAGTTCCCCGCCCGCGCCCTTCGCCGCCAGTCGCGCTCCGCGGCGCAGCAGAGTCTCGCCCTCGGGGCCGCCCGTCAGGGCGACGACGGTGCGATCCCGTGCGGGCCACACCTGCGCGATCCCCTGCTCGGTCCGGTACTGCTCGAGCCGCTCATCGACGCGATCGGCCAGCCACAGCAACGCGAGTTCTCGCAGGGCGGTGAGGTTCCCGACGCGGAAGTAGTGGGCCAGCGCGGCGTCGACCTTGTCCGGCGCGTACACGTTGCCGTGCGCCATGCGACGGCGCAGGGCCTCCGGCGTCATGTCCACCAGCTGAACCTGTTCGGCCCGCCGCACCACCGCATCGGGGATCGTCTCGCGCTGCCGCACACCGGTTATCGACTCCACGACGTCGATCAGTGATTCCAGGTGCTGGATGTTGACCGTGGTGATCACGGTGATGCCGGCGTCCAGGATCTCCGCCACGTCCTGCCACCGCTTCTCGTGCCGCGAGCCCGGTGCGTTGGTGTGTGCGAGCTCGTCCACGAGCGCCACCGACGGCGCCGCGGCAAGCACCGCATCGACGTCCATCTCCTCGAGAGATGCGCCCCGGTAGTCGATGGTGCGGCGCGGCACCAGGAGCAGGCCCCGTCCTTGCGCGGACGCGACCATGGCCTCGGTCTGCGGCCGCCCGTGTGTCTCGACATAACCGATCGCCACCGTGGTGCCGCGGGCGGCACGGCGTGCGCCCTCGTCGAGCATGGCGTACGTCTTGCCGACCCCCGGGGCCGCGCCGAGGTAGACCCGCAACATGCCCGGTCGTGCGGGCGATGCGGCGGGGGACGACCCGGCCATCGGGCCTCCTCTCGGTGCTGAAGTCGGTCAGTGCTGAAGTGCCAGGTTCAACTCCACCACATTCACACGGGGTCGCCCCAGATACCCGGCGACGCGCCCTGCAGTATGCGTGGCGACCAGCGATTCGACCCGCTGGACGGGCAGACTGCGCGCGTACGCGACGCGCGCGATCTGCAGTCGCGCGTACTCGGGTGAGATGTAGGGATCGAGCGCCGAGAACGATGCGGTGACGGCGTCGGCGGGCACCTGCCCCGGCGCGACCGTAAACCCCGGGACGGTGTCCTCGCGCGCGATGGCGACCCGCCGCTGCTGGATCTGCGCGACCAGCTTCGGGCTGTTCGGGCCGAGGTTGGTGCCGCCCGTGGTCAGCGTGTCGTAGTCCGACGCCGACGGGCGCCCGTGGAACCACTTCGGCCCGGAGAAGGGCTGCCCGATGAGCGACGAGCCCACGACCGCGCCCGAAGAGCGCAGCACCGAGCCGTCGGCCTCGTCCCGGAAGGCTGCGCGGCCGACGCCCCAGACCACGAGCGGGTAGGCGGCGCCCAGCACCACGGTGAGCACGAGCAGCATGCGCAGTCCCGCGATCAGCTGGCGGAAGATGTTGGTATTCATGGCTATCCGATCCCGGGTATGAGTGATACGAGGAGGTCGATGATCTTGATCCCGATGAAGGGCACGATCACGCCGCCCAGTCCGTAGATCAGCAGGTTCCGGGCGAGCAGCCTGTCGGCGGCCTCGGCTGTGTACTTGACGCCGCGCATCGCGAGCGGGATGAGCGCCACGATGACGAGCGCGTTGAAGACCACCGCGGACAGGATCGCCGAGCGCGGGCTGGAGAGCCCCATCACGTTGAGCACGTGGAGTTGCGGGGCCACCGCCATGAACATCGCGGGGATGATCGCGAAGTACTTCGCCACGTCGTTGGCGATGGAGAACGTCGTCAGTGCGCCGCGCGTGATCAGCAACTGCTTGCCGATCTGCACGATGTCGATGAGCTTCGTCGGGTCGGAGTCGAGGTCGACCATGTTGCCGGCCTCCTTCGCGGCCGACGTCCCGGTGTTCATGGCGACGCCTACGTCCGCCTGCGCGAGCGCGGGTGCGTCGTTGGTGCCGTCGCCCGTCATGGCGACGAGACGGCCGCCCTCCTGCTCCTTCCTGATCAGCTCGAGCTTGTCCTCCGGGGTGGCCTCGGCGAGGTAGTCGTCGACGCCGGCCTCGGCCGCTATCGCCTTGGCGGTCAGCGGGTTGTCGCCTGTGATCATCACGGTGCGGATCCCCATCGCGCGCAGCTGAGCGAAGCGCTCGGCCATACCCTCCTTCACGACGTCCTCGAGCTGCACGACGCCGACGGGACGTGGGGCTCCTCCGGGCGTGGCGCGGGCCACCACGAGCGGCGTGCCTCCACCCGCGGAGATCTCGTCGACGACGGCTCTTATCTCCGCGACCTCGCCGACGGCGGCCTCGCCGACCGGGACATCGCCGGCGGCGGCCTCGCCGGGTGCCACATCCGTGGCCGCCCAAGCGAGTACCGCTGTCGCCGCGCCCTTGCGGATGCGGGTGCCATCGGGCAGGTCGATGCCGGACATCCGCGTCTGGGCGGTGAATGGGACGAAAGTGCCTGCGGTGGACTCGCATACGCCGTGGCGTTCCGCGCACAGATCGACGATGGACCGGCCCTCGGGTGTTTCGTCTGCGAGTGATGCGGCGTGCGCATACACCGCCAGCTCGCCCACGGTGGTCGCACCCGCGGGACGCAGCGCCGTCGCGCGGCGGTTACCGTAGGTGATGGTTCCCGTCTTGTCGAGCAGCAGCGTCGAGACGTCACCTGCCGCCTCGACCGCGCGCCCCGACTTCGCTATCACGTTGCGCTGCACCAGTCTGTCCATACCCGCGATGCCGATCGCTGAGAGCAGCGCGCCGATCGTCGTGGGGATCAGGCATACCAGCAGGGCGACCAGGACCAGCACGTCCACCCGGCCGCCGGAGTATGCGGCCATGGGCTGCAGCGTGGCGACCGCGAGCACGAACACCAGCGTGAGTACGACGAGCAGGATGCCGAGGGCGATCTCGTTCGGCGTGCGCTGCCGATCGGCACCCTCGACCAGGCCGATCATCCTGTCGATGAACGACTTTCCAGGCTCGGTGCGGATCTCTACGACCACGGAGTCCGACAACACGCGGGTTCCGCCCGTGACGGCGCACCGGTCGCCTCCGGATTCCCTTATGACGGGTGCGGATTCGCCTGTGATAGCGGATTCGTCGACGGTCGCCATACCCTCGACGACGTCGCCGTCCCCCGGGATCACCTCCCCGGCCGCGACCAGGACGCGGTCGCCGACGTGCAGCTGCGAACCGGGAACGGTCTCGACCGTGCCGTCGGCGAGCCGCCGTCGCGCTACGGTCTCGGTCTTGGCCCGCCGCAGCGAGGAAGCCTGTGCGCGGCCGCGACCCTCGGCCACGGCTTCGGCGAGATTCGCGAACAGCACTGTGGCCCAGAGGAAGAATGTCACGCACCATGCGAATGTGGAAGGGTGCAGGACCGCGAGGACGGTCGTGTACGCGGACGACAGCCACACGACGAACACGACGGGCTGCCGGATCTGGGTGCGCGGGTCGAGCTTCGCGAGGGCGCGGGGCAGGGCCGCGCGCAGATCGGTGATGTTCACAGAGCGGTCTCCGAGATCGGCCCCAGTGCGAGGGCGGGTACGAACGTCAGGCCCGCTACCAGCAGGACGACGCCGACGGTCATCGTGACGAACAGGGGCCGGTGGGTTGGGATGGTGCCGTCGGTCACCGGGACCTTCTGTTGCTGCGCCAGCGATCCCGCGAGCATCAGTACCAGCACCAGCGGTACGAATCGGCCTAGCAGCATCGCGCCGCCGAGCGTGTAGTCGAACCACTGCGTGTTCACGCCGAGGCCCGCGAACGCGCTGCCGTTGTTGTTGGCCGCCGACGCATACGCGTAGAGCAGTTCCGACAACCCGTGCGGCCCATCGCCCGTCATCGCGGCGCGCCCCCAGCTCTGTCCTATGGCGAAGCCGGTGCCGACCAGGACGACCGCGGGCATCACTAGGACGTACAGCGCGGCCAGCGTGATCTCAGGACGGCGGATCTTCTTGCCCAGGTACTCGGGCGTGCGGCCCACCATGAGCCCGGACAGGAACACGGTGATCACCGCGATCACCAGCATCCCGTACAGACCCGAGCCGACCCCGCCGGGGCTGACTTCGCCGAGCACCATGTTGAGGATCGTCATACCGCCCGCTCCGGGCGTCAGACTGTCGTGCGCGGCGTTGACGGCCCCCGTCGACGTAGACGTGGTCGCGGTCGCGAAAAGGGATGTGCCCCACTGCCCGAACTGCCATTCCTGGCCTTCGAGTGCCGCGCCGGCGGCGCGGGATGCAGCGCCCTGCCCTGCGAGCTGCGCCCACGTCGTGACCGCGAGCGAGGCGGTGAAGATCGCGGTCATCGCGCCGAGGATCGCGTACCCCTGACGGTGGTTTCCCACCATGTTCCCGAACACCCGCGGCATCGCCACGGGGATCAGCAGGATGAGGAAGACCTCGAAGGCGTTGGTGAACGCCGTCGGGTTCTCGAACGGGTGCGCCGAGTTCGCATTGAAGAAGCCGCCGCCGTTGGTGCCCAGCAGCTTGATCGCCTCCTGCGAAGCGACCAGCCCGCCCGTCAGTAGTTGGCGCCCGCCCGCGACGGTCGCGATCTCGCGGTGCTGCCACAGCGTCTGCACCACGCCCTGGCTGAGTAGGACGATCGCGCCGACCGCGGAGAGTGGGAGTAGCACGCGCACGCAGCACCGTGTGAGGTCGACCCAGAAATTGCCCAGCCGATCCGTGTGCTGCCGCACGAAGCCGCGCACCAGCGCCACGGCGACCGCCACCCCGACCGCCGCCGACACGAAGTTCTGTACCGCGAGGCCCGCGGTCTGCGCGATGTTGTTCATGGCCGATTCGCCCGAGTACCACTGCCAATTGGTATTCGTGACGAACGAGATCGCAGTGTTCAGGGCCTGGTCGAAGCGCCACTGCGATGGGTGCACACCGGGCAGCAGCCCCTGCAGCATGAGCAGCGCAGTGAGAACGACGACGCACACGGCGCTGAACGCCAGGGCCGCGACCGCGTAGGTCCTGTAGGTCTGCTCGGCATCCGGGTCCACTCCGACTGCGCGGTACACCCATCGCTCCACGCGCCAGTGCCGCTCGGCCGTGAACGCGTGCGCCATCGCGTCGCCCAGCGGGCGATAACAGATGGCGAGCGCGAGCAGCACCGTCGCTACCGTCAGCAGGCCGGCGACGGTGTCGCTCACCGGAAGCGCTCCGGGCGGAAGAGGGCGTACAGCAGGTACGCGACCACGAGGGCGGCCGCGATCAACGCGACCAGATCGGCGATATCCATGACCCGAGCAGACCACCGGATACGGCGGCGGGGCACCGTCGTTGACGGGGCCCGTATACGTCTTGACGCGTTCTTGACGCCCGCACCGCGGGCTACCATGCGAATGTGATCCGGCCCGCGCGTCTCGTCACCGCCCTGGTGGTCGCGGGCATCGTCGCCGGGGTCGCAGGCGGCGGCTGTGCGGTCGTCCTCCGACTCATCCAGCACGTCGTGTACGACTACGCGTCCGGCTCCCTGCTCGACGGGGTGACCAGCGCCGGGCCGGCCCGGCGCGTGGTCGTCCCGGCCGTGGGCGGCATAGTGGCCGGTCTGGGCTGGTGGGCCCTTCGGCGGCGGGCCACGGTGCCGCGCCTACGCGCCGTCGTCGAGCTCCCCGGCCGGCTGCCGTGGCGTGCCCTCGTGCCGGACGCGCTGCTGCAGATCGTCGCCGTCGCGACGGGCGGTTCGATCGGCCGGGAGAAGGCCCCGCGCCAGCTCGCGGCCGTGTTCGCCGACGCGGCGACGCTGCGCTTCGCGCTGAGCGACGCCGAGCGGAGGCTGGTGCTCGCCGGGGCCGCGGGCGCAGGTCTGGCGGCGGTATACAACGTGCCGGGCGCGGGCGCGCTGTTCGCCCTGCGGGTGCTGCTCGCGACGTGGGAACCGTGGGCGGTCGTCGCCTGCGTGGTCACATCGGCGTGTGCGACGTTGACCGCACTGCCGGTCACCCGCGGTGAGTCGACGTACGCCTGGCACCCCACCGGGCCCGGGGTCATCACCGACGCCGGCGCCGCGACCTGGGTCGCGGCCGCGGTGATCGTGCCGCTGGCGGCGCTCGCGGGTGTCTTGTTCACGCGCTTGATGCGGTGGGCGGATCGCCGCCATCCGCCGGGGTGGGCGCTGCCGGGAATGCTGGGCGTTGCGGGTGTCGCGGTCGGTCTGTCGTCACTGTGGCTCCCGTCCGTGGCGGGCAACGGGAAGTCGATCGCCACGCTCGCGCTCGTTACCGGGGCGCCGCTCGGCGCGTATGTGGTTCTACTGGTTCTCAAGCCCGCGCTGACGGCGCTGTACCTGCGCTCGGGCGCGTCCGGCGGTCTGCTCACACCGTCGTTCGCGACAGGTGCCGCGCTGGGTGCCGTGGTCGCGCTCGTCTGCGCGCACTGGCTGCCGGGCGCGTCGGTCCAGGTGTGCGCGCTGATCGGCGCGGCCGCGATGGTCTCGACCACGGAGGACGCGCCGCTGTTCGCGGGCGTCTTCGCGTGGGAGCTGGCGCATCCGCAATTCGCGCTGCTCGCGGTCCTGGTGGCGGTGGCGGTGGCGGTGCACCATGGGCGGCGTCGCGCGGGTGCGATAATGACGCCTCGTGACGCCAGCCCCGGAGAACCTCGAGAACACGCCGGAGGCTAGCCGCAGGGTCCCGGCCGAGGTATGGGTGCTCGTCGCCGCGGGTTTCGTCATAGCGCTCGGCTACGGCGTCGTAGCGCCGGCCCTGCCGGAGTTCGCGCGCAGTTTCGACGTCGGGATCGCGGCCGCGTCCGCCGTCGTCTCCGCCTTCGCGATCATGCGACTCGCGTTCGCCCCGGCTACCGGTCCCATCGTGCGGCGGCTGGGGGAGCGGTACGGCTACATGATCGGCGTGTTGGTGGTCGCGCTCTCGACGCTTGCGGTCGCATTCGCACAGAACTACTGGCAGCTCATAGTCTTTCGCGGACTGGGAGGCGTCGGTTCCGTCCTGTTCTCGGTCTCCGCGATGGGACTGATGATCCGGATCGCGCCGGCCGAGATCCGCGGCCGCATCTCCGGTGTGTACTCGTCGAGCTTCGTGCTGGGCAGCATCAGCGGTCCCCTGTTGGGCGGTGCGCTCGTCGGCTTCGGTCTGCGCGTGCCGTTCGTGGTGTATGCGGTCGCGCTGGTGATCGCCGTCGCCGTCGTGTACCTCGCCCTGCGCGGCTCCACCCTGGCGCGCCCCGCGGCCGCCGAGCCGGTGGCGGCGATGACGGTGCGCGAGGCCATGCGGGACTCCGCGTACCGCGCTGCCTTCTGCACTGTGCTGGTGTTCGGTTGGGTGTACGCGATGCGCGTGTCGCTGCTACCGCTGTTCTTCACGGCACAGCTGGGGCAGACCGCGGCAATGGGCGGATACGCGCTCGCCGTATACGCCGCGGGCGACGTCGTGGCGATGTTCCCGTCCGGACGTGGGTCGGATCGGTTCGGGCGCAAGCCCTTCCTCATCGTCGGCCTCGCGGTCCTGGGTGTCGGCACCCTGGCGCTCGCATTGACATCGTCGGTGCTCGTCGCCTTCGTAGTGACATTCCTGTCGGGCCTGGGAACCGGCATGGTCAGCCCTGCGCTCCAGGCCGTGCTCGCGGACGTCCTGCACGGCCGCGGGCGCAGCGGCACAGCGCTGTCCGCCTACCAGATGGCGCAGGATGCGGGCACCATAACGGGCCCTCTGGTCGCGGGCGTTATCGCGCAGGCCCTGGGCTTCTCGTGGGCGTTCACGGTCACCGCCGTCCTCGCTGTGCTCGCCGCATTCGCCTGGATACCGGCCCGGGAGAGCCGCGTCACGGTGCCCTGATCGCGGCAACGGTGACATTCCGTTGTCGCGTGGCCGGTGCACCGTGGTCGGCATGACAGATCAGCTGACTCGATACGAGATGCGCACCGCGACCTTCGGGTATACGACCGTGCAGGAGACCGCGGCCGCGGGAGAGCGCTGGCGAGCCCGCGCAGCGGGCATCTACTCACCACCTCCCGGCATGAGCTTCGCCGAATACCGCGACACCGTCGTCGTGGGCGACGGCGCCGACGCCGGCGCGGTCGACGAGACCGTCGCCGGCGTCCCGGTCCGTGTCGTCCGCCCCGAACGGCCACGCGACGGCGTCGTATTACACGTCCACGGCGGCGGCTGGTGCCTCGGCTCACACCGCACGCAGGACGGCCGGCTCGCCGCCGTCGCGGAGGCGACCGGGCGTACGGTCGTCTCCGTGGGCTACCGCATGGCGCCCGAATCCGCCTGGCCCGCAGCGCTGGCGGACTGTGTGGCCGTTGCCTCGGCCTTCGATGATCTGCTGATCGCGGGCGAATCCGCCGGCGCCCACCTCGCGGTCCTGACGATGCTGGCAGTCGGGCCCGGCCGGTTCCGGGGTGCGCTGCTCACCTACGGCGCCTTCGACCTGGCCGCACCCGCGGTGGCGCGGCCGGTCGGCATCGCCTTCGGCGGGGTGGACCTGCGTCGGTACTCTCCGCTGTTCGCGGACCTCGCCGGGGTTCCGCCCGCGTGTTTCGTCGTGGGAACACGCGACCCACTACTGCCGGACACGCTCATGATGGAGGCCCGCTGGCGCGGTTTCGCGGACACGCGCCTGCACGTCGCCGCGGCCGCCGACCACGCGTTCACGCTCGAACCGATCGCCGTCACTCATGAGGCCGAGCGCCTGTCGCGTGCATTCCTGCGCGATATGGCGTCCAATCGTGGGCGATGAACCGCCGCGAACGTCTACACGCCCTCGTCGATGCACTGCGCGCGGGGAGTCCGCGCCTCGTCACCGTCGCCCGGCTGTCCGAGCGTTTCGGGGTGTCGGCGCGAACTGTGCAGCGCGATCTCCAATCGCTCATGGCCGCAGGCGTTCCCGTGCGCTATGAGTCCGGTCCCGGCGGCGGGTGGACCATCGACCGCCGCCACACGCTGCCGCCACTGCAACTCACGGAGGGCGAGGCGACGGCTCTCGTCGTCGCGGCGACCGCGAGCGACGCCCCGGTCGGGATCGACGTGCGTACAGCCGTGGACAAGATCCGCGCGGTGCTGTCCGACGAGACCAACGGCGTAGTCGACGCCGCCCTCGCATCCGTCGCCGTGCTGCCCCGAAACGAACGCGTGGCAGCCGTGGTCGGGGACGCCATCACGCGACGTACCGCCCTCGAGCTCGAGTACGCCGACGCCTCGGGAACCCGGACGACGCGTACCGTCGAGCCGATCGGCCTGCTGGCCGGGGGCGGGCACTGGTACCTCATCGCCTGGTGCCGCGAGCGGCGTTCGGAGCGCGGGTTCCGCATGGACCGCATCTCGGCCGCCCGTGCGACCGCCGAACGGGTACCTGCGCGCTTGCTGCCGGAGGCGCTCGCCGATGGACCGGGTGCCGGCGCGCGCACGCTGCGCTGAGCACCCCGGTCGCGTGGGCGAGCACCGACTCAGCCTCCCCGCGGCCTCACCCCGTGAAGGCCGCCAGGAGTCGCTGCACGTCGTTGTCCGACGCGGTCGCGGTGAAGCGGCGGTCGTTCCTGCTGAAGGAGGCGAAAATGGGGCAGCTCGACGCGGTCGCGTCCACGGTGCCGGCGCGCCCGACCTTCCGTCCGGTCTTCGCCTCGTAGACGGTCACGTCGTAGCGCGTCGAGTAGTAGTCGGCCGTGACCTTGCTGCCGTTGTCATCGAACTCGCAGGTCATCGACTTGGTCGCGGCGCCGGATACCTCCGTCAGGCACGCTACGGCGTCCACCCGACCGATCGCGGCCTTGTCCGTGACATCCTTGGGGTCGGTCGGCAGCGTCACGGCCGACCAGTCGATCATCGCGAACGAGGACGGTCCGAAGGCGAGGAAGGTGTGCGGCTTCGCATAGGCGGCCGCGTTCGTGATCGCACCGCCGTCGCAGACCGCGTCGAAGGACGTGGTGGACGTCGCCTCTTGCGTGTTCAGCGCCCGTTGTGCCGGGCCCGCCAGCGCCCAGACGCCGATGCCGAGGACGACGAGCAGTACCACACCCGCTGCCACGAGCGACACGATCAGGGCGGTGTGCGACTTGCGTGGCGGTTGCGGGGGCGGTATCTGCCATCCCGCCTGCCACTGCGGCTGGTTCCACCCCTGGTGCGGCCCGACGGGGCCCTGCGGTCCGTTCACCGGGTGAGCGTAGCGACGGCCACTTAACGCCGGGTTGCATCACGCACCTCAGCGCCAGCTGGGCAGCCACATCTCCATCTGCCACCACCAAGTGGAGATCGCCTCGCCGGTGAGTATCGGCCAGAGCCACGCGAAGTTCAGCACCACGATCGCGGTGTAGACGATCACCACGAACTGCCCCGTCATGACGCGCTCGCGCGTGAACCGCCTCGCGCGTCCATCGGTGCCGAGTATCTCGGCGCATATGAGTGCGATCGCTATCGCGAGGAAAGGCGTCAGGGTCAGGCCGTAGAAGTAGTACATCTGCCGGTCGAGATCGGTGAACCAGGGCAGGTAGGTGGCGGCGTACATCAGTGTGACGGCGGCATACGCCCAGTCCCGCTTGACGAGGAACTTCCATATCGCCCACAGCATCACGGGGACCGACAGCCAGGCGAATGCGGGCGTCCCGACCGCCATCACGGCGCGCACGCAGTCGCCGCCGCTGCACATGCCGCTCAGCTGATCGGACGTGTAGCTGTACAGCATGGGGCGCAGGCCCATGGGCCACGTCCACGGCTTGGACTCCCACGGGTGGTGATTGCCCGCGGAATTGGTCAGTCCCGCGTGGAACTGCAGCACCGTGTCCTCGTAGTAGGCGAGCGAGCGCAGCGCGGCGGGCACCCACCCGAACAGCCCGCCCGAGCCGACGGCGTTGCCGACCTCGTAGCGGAACACCGCCGTCTCGGATGCGAACCACGCCCAGAACGTCCCCAGATAGATCAGGATCGGCAGCACACCGAGGACGAGCCCCGTCGGGATCAGGTCGCGCACCAGTGTGCCCACCACCGGGCGCCGCACCCGGTATGCATACCGTGCAGCGAGGTCGAAGCCGATGGACAGTACCGCCAGGCCGAGGAGGTAGTACAGCCCAGACCACTTCACGCCGCACGCCAGCCCGATGCACACCGCTGCGCCGAAACGCCACCACCGGAAGCCCATCCGCGGGCCGAACGGCGAGTCGTCCATGCGGCCCTCGGCCGCCACCTTCGCGAACCGCGCCCGGACCTGGTCCCGGTCCGCGATCACCATCGAGAACGCCGCGAATCCGAACGTCACCAGGAATATGTCGAGCAGCCCCACGCGCGAGGACACGAACGTCAGCCCGTCGCAGATCAGGAAGATCCCGGCGAGCGCGCCGATCAGGGTCGACCGGGAGAGCCGGCGCGCAGACCGGATCGTGAGGAACACCAGCAGCGTCCCGCACACCGCCGACGCGAAGCGCCACCCGAACGGCGTGTAGCCGAACAGCCACTCGCCGCCCGCGATCATCCATTTGCCCACCGGTGGGTGTACGACGAGGCCGTATGCGGGGTTGTCCTCGATCCACCGCCCGCTCGTCAGCATCTGCCACGCCTGCGGCACGTAGTGCTTCTCGTCGAATACCGGGGTGTGGACGGCCGTGTTCCCGTTGAAGCCGTCATTGGTCGGGGTGCCGAGCCCCCAGAACCTGGTGATCGCAGCGATCGCCGTGAGGACGATGGTCACGACCCACCCGCGCAGCCGGTCGGTCGCGCCGAAGACGGGCGGCAGCGGCGGCCCGGGGCTCAGCAGCGGGCGCTCGGGCGCGGGCGCGTCGAGTACCGAGCCGGCGGGTTGGGCGGTCACGCGACCCATCGTAGGGTGTCTGGTCGTGGACACCGTGGAGCATGCGCCCGTCGACGGGGGACGGTTGGTGGTCGCGGGAGTGCCTATGGGTAATCCCGGCGACGCTACCGAGCGCCTGGTCAGGGCCCTGGCCACGGCCGACGTGATCGCGGCCGAGGACACTCGCCGTGCCCGGTCGCTGGCGTCGTCGCTCCGCGTCGAACTCGCCGGGCGCGTCGTCAGCTTCTACGACCACAACGAGCGGGCCCGGATCCCAGGCCTACTCGACGACATCCGCTCGGGGGCCACGGTCCTGCTGATCACCGACGCCGGTATGCCTTCGGTGTCGGACCCCGGGTATCGGCTGGTGGCGAGCGCGGTCGACGCCGGGCTCGCCGTCACCTGTCTCCCCGGGCCATCGGCCGTGACGACCGCCCTCGCGCTGTCGGGCCTCGAAGTCGAGCGCTTCTGCTTCGACGGTTTCGCGCCCCGCAGATCCGGTGCGCGACGCGCGTGGCTGACCGAGCTCACGACCGAGCGCCGCGCATGTGTCTTCTTCGAGTCACCCCACCGGCTCGCCGAGACCCTCGCCGACGCCGCCGAGGTGCTGGGAGCAGACCGCCGCGCCGCCGTGTGCCGCGAGCTCACCAAGACCTACGAAGAGGTGCGACGGGGCCCCCTGAGCGAGCTCGCCGCGTGGGCCGCCGACGGCGTACGGGGCGAGATCACCGTCGTCGTCGCGGGTGCGCAGGTGCGCGCCGCGAACCCCGAGGACCTGGTAGGCGAGGTGCGCGCGCGCGTCGACGCTGGGGAGCGGCTCAAGGATGCGTGCGCCGCGGTAGCCCGGGAGACGGGAGCGTCGAAAAGGGAGCTGTATCAGGCCGCGCTCGGCGCGCGCTGAGTCAGTAGCCAGCGCAGCAGCATCACGACGACGGTGGCGCCGACCGCGAGATCCAGATAGTGGCATGCCATCGCACCGATGTAGGTGGGTCCGCCCCACGCGTTCACGGTGAAGTTCGGGTCCAGTCCGGCCAGCACCTGGACGCCCGCGCGGAACGCCGCGAACGCCAGGACCAGCAGTAGGGGAGCGGCCGCTGCCAGCCGGAGCGGGCTCAGCCGCACGAGCCGGGGCCGGGGGTCACGCAGCCGCAGGATCGCCAGGGCCAGCGCCGCACCGACCAGCGCAACGATGAAGTGCTGTGTCCACGCCGACGTCCACGGCACGTATCCGGCGACCACGGGGTCGCGCTGCGAGTAGATCCATCCGCCCATGGCGACTCCCACGGCGAAAGCAGCCGCCAGCGCGGCGCACAGCGCCCGCACCGCCGGCGTTCGGCGCAGAGGCGTGGGCGTTACCGGGATCGTGGGTTCCGTGGCGGTCATGCCTGCAACACTGCGCCCTGCGCGCGCTCGCCGTCGTCATACTCGAGAGTGATCTCGACGGGTCGCAGCCGACTCACTGGACGCGGTCTCAGCCGCTGGTGACCGAGACGATCGACGCGGCCTTGTGCATGCACTCGGCGAACTCGGCATCCGGATCCGAATCGATGGTGATGCCGCCGCCCACCCCGAGGCGCAGCGTCCCGTCCGGGGCACACTCGATGGTGCGGATGGCGACGTTCAGGTCCAGACCCGTTGCCGGATGATCGATTCCGATGGCGCCGCAATACGTGCCGCGCGTGTGTCGTTCCCACGTGGTGATGCGTTCGCGCGCGGAGATCTTCGGGGTGCCCGTGACCGAGGCGGGCGGGAACGTCGCGTCCAGCAGCTGCTCGCGGGTGATCTCAGGCCGCAGCTCCGCGGTCACGTGGCTGACGAGGTGCCACACACCCGGCGCCCGGTCGACCCGCAACAGGGTCGGTGTGTGAACGCTCCCCACCTGAGCGACCCGGCCCAGGTCGTTGCGCACCAGGTCCACGATCATCACGTTCTCCGCGACGTCCTTCACGCTGGCGCGCAACGCCTCCGGCGCCTGAGTGAGCGGCAGCGTCCCCTTGATGGGGTGTTCGGCGATAGAGCGACCACGCCCTGCCAGGAACGTCTCCGGTGAGAACGACATGATCGCGCCCCAATCGCCTTGTAGAAAGGCCGCTTTCATCGGTGAAGTGCGAGTTACTATGTCGCAGAACATGTCCAGTGGATCGCCGTCGAGTCGACCCTCGAACCGGGTGCATACGTTGACCTGGTAGACGTCTCCGGCACGGATCGCTTCCCGGCACGCCTCCACTGCGCGGCGATGCGGCGACTGGTCGGGCGGATTCCACGAAGCGTGCCAGGCGTGGCGCGTTCCGGACGTGGTTCCGAGCGTGTCCCCCAGCATGAGATCTCCGGGATGGCCGCCGATCACCTCGGGTACCAGCCGTCGGTCGCCGGGATGCTCGTCGGGGTAGCCGATAAGGCCGAGCCAGGGTGCGCCGTCGGGGGCCACGCCGCGGATGAGTGCGGGTTCGGGGGCGAGTACTGCGCCGTGGCCGCCCCACGAGCCGAGTAATGCGGCCGGCCGCGCGCCGTCGTCACGCAGCGCCCGCAGCGCGGACGGGGCGTCGGGCTGCTGCACGCGCCCATCGTTCCACACGCGCCGAATCGGGCCGATCGGGCACCCCGCGCGTCGATCGGCACCTAGTGTTTGCGTTCCCGGCGGAATCTCTAGGAGGCCCCAACGTGCCCGGAATGCGTCCCGATCTGAGTGGCGTCGACCCACTCGTAGCGAATCTCACCCACCGCGTGTGCATCGGTGACCTGCCGACTCGCGCCGCGCACCAGTTCGGAGATCGGATCGCGATCGTCGACGGAGGTGTGGCACTGAGCTATTCGGAGCTGGAGGCACGCTCGAACGCGATCGCCCGCGGGATGGCGGCGCGCGGTCATGAGCGCGGCGACGCCGTCGCGCTGCAACTCCAGAATCGCTGGGAGTTCGCGGTGGCCTTCTTCGCATGCGCCAAGCTCGGGGTCGTGGCGATGCCTATCAACCTCGCTCTCTCTGCGGACGATATCGCCTATCAGCTCACGGATTCCGGCGTGACCGCGGTGTTCACCGAGGACGGCTTCGTGCCGGTCCTCGAAGCCGCCCTCGATAGTGCACCGCACGCCGCGGTACGCGCCGTGTACCGGGTCGGCGGCAACGAGCCGGTGGGGGGTCTCGACACGGTCGCCTTCGGTGACCTCGCAGGCGCGGAGACGAGCCCGGTCGAGGTCGTGGTGGAGGATCGGGATGTACTGCACTGTCTGTACACGTCGGGTACGACGTCTCGTCCCAAGGGTGTCGTCACCAGCCACGTCGCCGTGCAGATCGGCGTGCTCACGACGGCCGTCACCGCCGGGCTGCGGCCCGACGTCGTGCCGCCCGTCCAGCCGATCGTGCTGCCGCTCTTCCACGTGACAGCGCTGGACGTGGTGCTGCTGCCGACCCTCGTCGTCGGAGGCACCGCAGTGCTGCTCCGCGGTTTCGACGCCGCCGAGGTGGTCGGGGTCTTCGCGACACATGCTGTCACGAATATCGCTCTGCTGCCGATGATGTGGGCCGCGATCCTGAGGGAGCCGGGCCTGGAACATGCCGACACCGATTCGCTGCGGACAGGCTTCTACGCGATGGCGCCCATGCCCGCCAGCCTGCTGACGGCGCTGCGCGAGCGGTTCCCGAACGCCGCGATCATCCTGGGATCCGGGCAGACGGAGACCACCCCCGTGTCCGAGATGCAGTGGCCCGGCCATCAGGGCGTCAAGGACGACTCGTGGGGCCCGGCCGTGCCCACCACCGACATCGCGATCATGGGCAGTGACGGCCGCCTGCTCGGTGCCGGCCAGGAGGGCGAGATCGTCTACCGCACACCGCAACTCATGGAAGGCTATTGGAACAACAGGGATGCCAACACGGCCGCGTTCGCCGGCGGCTGGTTCCATGGCGGCGACATCGGCTACCTCGATGAGGACGGAGTCGTGTGGTTCACCGACCGCGCCAAGGACATCGTGAAATCGGGCGGTGAGAACGTCTCCTCGGTCGAGGTCGAGCGTGTGCTCCTCGCGCACGACCGGGTCGGCGAGGCCGCCGTCGTCGGCCTACCGGACGAGCGGTGGGGCGAGGCCGTGACCGCGATCGTCGTAGCCGTCGGGGAGGGCGACGACGCTCTTGCCGAGGACATCCGCGAGTTCGCCCGCGGGCGGCTCGCCGGTTTCAAGGTGCCCAAGAAGGTCGTATTCGTCCCGGCCCTCCCGAAGACGGCGACGGGGAAGATCCAGAAGCACCGTCTGCGATGACGGGTAACAGCGACCGCTTCCTCTATCGATGTATCAGGAGACATCGATAGAAGAAGCAAAGGAGCCGAACATGCGAATCCGATCCGCCCTGCTCGCCCCCGCGCTGGTCGCCGCGGGTGTCGCGGCACTGCCCGCCACCGCCACGGCGACGCCGTCGAGCTGTCCTCAGCTTCCGTCCGACCGGGTCGCCGATGCCGTGAACAGCCTGCCGCGCGCGTTTCCGGATCGCGCCTGGGTGGTCACGGCACACGGGGCGTCGAAGGACTGCACCCTCAACTGGATCCAGGTCTTCCCGCAGGGCTCGACCGGCAGCTCGCCGACGCAGGTGCTGTTCTTCGACCACATGAAGTACTCCTCGGTGGCGACGCCGCGCACGGGGTTCACGACAGTCGTGGACAGTGCCGCCCCCGATCAGGTGACCGTGCGGTTCCGGTGGATCGCCGGCGACGAGCCCAACGCAGACCCGCAGGGTCACGCCGACGTCCGCTACGTGTCCGGCCCGCAGGGCCCGGTGCACCCGATCGACCCGATCCCGCCGCAGGTGACCCAGCGGTGACGTGCGACCCGCTCCCTCCGCGACCGGCGGGGGCTACTCGGGCTCGACATACCGGGGGAACACGCCCTGCGGTTTCGGCAGCGGCGTCCCCGGTACGAGCGCGTCGGCGAGTTCGGCGAACGTACGGGCCTCCTCGGGCTGTTCGAGCAGGGTGAGCAGTTCTTCGGCCGACGTCGGCATCACCGGCTGAACCAGCAGGGCGACCTTGCGCACCACCTCGGCGGTCACGTACAGCACCGTCGCCATCCGCTTCGGGTCGCTGGCCTTGAGCTTCCACGGTTCCTGCGCGGAGAAGTACCGGTTCGTATCGGCGAGCACCTCCCAGACCGCCTCGAGGTAGAGGTGCAGGGCCTGCTCGTCGATGTGTCCGCGCACGGTGTCGATGAGGCCCGAGGCCTTGGCGAGCAGGGCGTCGTCGTCGGGCGTGAACTCGCCCGGCTCCGGGACCGTGCCGTGGCAGTTCTTGTTGATCATCGACAGCGAGCGCTGCGCCAGGTTGCCCAGCTCGTTGGCGAGGTCCGCGTTGATGCGGCCGACGATCGCCTCGTGGCTGTAGCTGCCGTCCTGGCCGAAACTCACCTCCCGCAGCAGGAAGTAGCGCACAGCGTCGAGGCCGTAGGCCTCGATGAGCGCGTAGGGGTCGACGACGTTGCCGACCGACTTGCTCATCTTCTCGCCCCTGTTGAACAGGAAGCCGTGGGCGAACACGCGCTCGGGCAGCTCGATGCCCGCACTCATGAGGAACGCGGGCCAGTAGACCGCGTGGAAGCGGATGATGTCCTTGCCGATCATCTGCAGGTTCGGCGGCCAATATCTGCCGAAGCGCTCCGACTCGGTGTCAGGGTAGCCGGCGCCGGTCAGGTAGTTGGTGAGTGCGTCGACCCAGACGTACATCACGTGGTCGTCGTCGCCGGGTACCGGTACGCCCCAGTCGAACGTGGTGCGGCTGATCGACAGGTCCTTGAGACCGCTCTTGATGAAGCTGACGACCTCGTTGCGGCGGGTCGCCGGCTCCAGGTAGCCGGGGTTCTCCTCGAACAGCTTCAGCAGTCTGTCCTGGTAGGCGGAGAGGCGGAAGAAGTAGGAGGCCTCCTCGGTCCACTCGACCGGCGTTCCGGTCGCGATGGCTGCCCGGGTGCCGTCCTCGAGGAGCGTCGTCTCGTTCTCGGCGTAGTAGGCCTCGTCGCGTACCGAGTACCAGCCCGCGAACGTGTCCAGGTAGATGTCGCCGCGCGCGGCCATCTTCTTCCAGATCGCCTGCGAGGCGGCGTAGTGGTCGAGATCGGTGGTGCGGATGAACCGGTCGAACGTGGCGCCGACCGCGCGCTGCATCGCCTCGAAGGCGGCGGCGTTGCGATCCGCGAGAGCCTTGGTCTCGATGCCCTCCTTCGCCGCGGTCTGCTGCATCTTCAGGCCGTGCTCGTCGGTCCCGGTCAGGTAGAAGACGTCGAACCCGTCGAGGCGCTTGAATCGTGCGATGGTGTCCGTCGCGATGTACTCGTAGGCGTGCCCGATATGCGGCGCACCGTTGGGGTATGCGATCGCCGTCGTGATGTAGAAGGTCTTGTCTGAGCCCATGATGGGGGCCAGCTTATCGGTGGAGCCCGGAAGGCCCTAGGCAATACCTCCGCCACGAATCCAGGTTCCGCACCTCGACGACGCGCCGGAAAGCGTGTCGGACTCACCCCGCCTCGGTCAGCAGTGCGTACTCGGCGGAGGCCTTCTGGCGTGCATCCCCGATCGAACTCGCGGTCAGGTCGGCGACGTAGCGGCCCACCGCGACACCGCATCGAAGCAGAGTCGCGTCGTAGTCGCGGACGCATTTCATGCCGGGGACGCCCGGAGCGGCGTCGGCCGGCTTCTTGTCGCCGATGGCGTACAGGTCGGTGAGGAACTGCTTCGCGGCACCGGCGTCGCGGGTGCGGTAGACGACGCCGTCGGATTGACCGACCAGGTCGACGCCCGCCGTGACGTAGATCCCCTTCTTGGAGATGTCTTTGATGCGGTGGAACAGGCCGGTCTGCGAGAGGTAGCCGGTGGCCAGCTCCGTTCCGACGGATGTGGACGACGACTGCTTCAATCCGAGGATCCGCGACATGATCCCGTCCCTGTCCGACGGCAGCTTGGTCACCTCGGCGACCGGAGTCGGCGTGAACGATTTCAGCCGGGGTATCTCGAGCTGGTATGCCTTGGTCACGAACCCGGCGGCGTCCGACGTGGTCGGACCGGTACCGCTGACGTTGACGACGATCGGCCCCTGCGCCAGATAGCTGTCTACGGTGCCTGGTTTGAACTCCGTGGCGACCGCCCCCGGGGCGCTGGAAATCGAGACCTGCTCCTTACCGGACACTTTTGCGCGGATCTGGGTGACGGCTTTCTGCGCGGCGGCGTCGGTCGGAAACCGATAGAGCCCGATCCGGGTCGCGACCGTCGGCGAGTCCATCGAATCGCCGCGGGTGGTCGTCATTCCGACCTTCATCCCGTTGGCCTCGAAGACGAGGGACGTGTCGTCGGGGACACGGCTGCTGAGCTGTATCCCGGAAAGCACTGGGAAGGAACGCAGCCCGGCGCCGCCCAGCGTCATGCGAGAGTCGATCTCGTTCACCTGGATCAGTGCATCACCCATCCGGTTGCCCTCGGCGACCCAGGCCTGGTCACTGCTGAAAGCCGGGATCGCACGCGGTGTCGTCGGGTAGGAGCCGGTGTCGAGGCCCGCAGGGATCGAGGCGGTGGAGCCGGACTTGTGGCCGGACGATCCTGTGGCGGTGCCTGCGGTCTCGGTGCTGCAGGCGGCGAGGGCCGTCGCAGCGGCGACGGACAGGATGAGGGCCGGGAGGCCGAGGCTTCTTCTCATGTCGGGCATCCTGCGCGGGCGCGCTTGCCCGATGGTTAACGAGGGTTTGCCCGACGGCGCCCGGTCAACCCGCCTTCGTGAGGATCACCCACTGGGCGGCGGCCTTCTTCTGCGCGTCCGGCAGCGAATCGGCGAGCACGGTCGCCACGTATCGCTGCACCACGACCACGCAGACGTAGCTGCTGGACGCGCTCGTCTCACGGGCGCACCTCATGGCGGGCTGCTTCGGTACCGATGCCGGGGAGTACTTGTCCGAGGAATAGAAGCCCTTCGCGAAGTCCTTCGCGGCTCCCGCGTCGCGGGTGCGGTAGACGACGCTACCGGCCTGGCCGACGAGGTCGACTCCCGCGCGCTGGTAGCGATCGGCCGTCGAGATGTCCTGGATCCGGTGCAGTAGTCCCGTATACGACAGATACCCCTGGCTCAGTTCGGGATTCGGATCCTCGGTGGAGTCGTACGGCAGGGTTCGGGACATGATCCCGTCCTCGTCGGCCGGTAGGCCGCTCACCTCGGCCGCCGGAGTCGGCTTGAACGAGTCCAGCTTGGGGATCTCCAGCTTGAACGCCTTATCGACGAAGCCGGTCGCCGCGGCGGTCGTCGGTCCGGTACCGCTCACATTGATGACGATGGGTCCGCGCGCGAGATAGCTGTCGACGGTGCCCGGCTTGAACTCCGTCGCGATGCCTCCCGGCGCCGAAGCGATGGGGATCTGCCGCTTGCCCGCGCTGTCGGACTTGATGCTGTCGACCGCCTTCTTCGCGTCCGCGTCGGTGCCGAAGCGGTACAGGCCGATCCGCACCGCGACCGTCGGGTTCTCCAGGCGGTCGCCGCGCGTGGTCGTCATTCCGACCCGCATCGAGGCGCTGCTGAAGGCCGACGCCGTGTCGTCGGGCACGCGCTCACTGAGTTGCATGCCGCGGAGTACCGGGAAGGAACGCAGGGCCGCCCCGCCGATGGTCATGCGTGGGTCGACCTCGTTGACCTGGATCAGCGCATCGCCCATCCGGTTGCCCTCCGCCACCCAGGCCGAGTTGCTCGAGTTGGCCGGGATCGTGCGGGGCGTCGTCGGATAGTTCCCGGTCTGCAGGCCGGACGGTATCGCGGCCGAGGCTCCCGGTCCATGTCCCACGGCCCCGGAGATGCCGGTCGCCGTCCCCGTGACGGTGGTGGAGCAGCCGGCGAGCAACGCCGCCGTCGCGACCGAGGCCAATGTCGCCGCCGTGGCATTCCTCATCGGTCGTCCCTTCTGGCAGAGCATCGCGGGTGGCGCGGAATCGGTCACCGCGTGAACCTACCCGTGCGCGTGCGGCGTGTCAGCCCGCGAACGGATCCGGCAGCAGCAGAGTCGCGTTCACTTCGCCGTCGGACGGTCGGGGCTCGGATTCCTGCCAGTCGAGGTCGGCGATCTCGCGAGACAGGCCGGCGAGCGAGAGCACATCACCCGTGCCACCGCCCCAGGGTGCTTCGCCGAGATGGTCGACCGCGCGTACGTCGATCGCGAGCAGCCCGTCGGCGCGGCGGGAGACCTCGACGGTGCGCGCCTGTTGCGGCGCGTCGATCAGCGACGCGGCCGTGGCCTCCCACAGCGGGAAGCGCCCGCGGTGTGCCTGTACGGCGTGCCGGTGTGTGTGCCCACTCAGCCAGAGCACCGCGGAAGGGTGCGCGGTCAGCTCCGCCAGCACTTCGGGGCCGAGGACTCGGCGCTCGTCCGATGTGCGGTCGTTGGTGAGCGCCGACGCCGGATGGTGCGAGGCGACCACGGCGTACCGCCCGGCATCGTCGGCGGCGGTCAGCTCTGCGCGCAGCCAGTCGAACTGCTCGTGGTCGATCGAGCCCTGCCAGTAGCCGTGCGGGTTGACGGTGTCGAGGACCAGGAAGACGATCTCGTCGGCACCGTCCAGGGGATGCGCGTAATACGCGTTCCCCGACTCGCGGTTGCCGGCCGTGAAGCCGTGGCCGTCCCCGTGCATCTCGATGAACTCTCGGCGCGAGACGAATCGGCGCGAGAGGTCGGGCGTCACCTGTACGGACCGCAGGCGCCTGAGATCGCCGAGCGGGGGCGAGCCGGTGCCGCCTGTCGTTCGGCGCCGGTCGCCCAGTGCCAGGGCGAACGCCACGCGTTCGCCCGCTGTCCAGTCCGATGGGAAGCCGACCGGCTTGAGTGGACCCGTCGCGAACGCGCCGAGCCCGTCGGGCAGCGCGAGCGTGCCCTGCACGAGCCTGTCGTGGTTCCCATGCGTCGTCAGCCACGGCACCGTCAGGCCCGGGGAACGGAACGGCCGCCGGGCGGCGCTGAGGAGGCCGGGCACCGTCGGGAGCCCGAAGAGCGAGGTGGGCCGGCAGCCGCCGGTCTCCGGTTGCCAGTAGTGCGGGTCGCCGGACCCTGCGACCCCTTCGAACCGATCTCTATCGCCGGAGTCCGGCGCGACCTCGCCACCGTCGAGGACTGCGAGATACCACTGCAACTCGTTGAGCTGAGCGTTGTCGACGTTGTCGCCGGTCGACAGTGCGATCGACGGCGCCGCGCCCGTCGCGGGACCGGCGGCGATCGCGTTGACGGCCTGCACCATGGCGGTGGCCACCTGTGTCGTCAGGATCTCCTGCGGGCGGTGCGAGCCGACGTGCCCGACGGCGTCGTATGCCGGATCGTCGGGATCCCCGAATCTGTCCAGCAGCTCGAGCCGCGCGGGCGACTGCGCGTCGCACACGTGCAGGTCCGACAGGTGGACGGCCGACAGCAGAACGTCGACGGTGGCGGAATGCTCAGGTGCACCGGGGCAGAAGTCGTCGCGGGTCTCCATCATCTCAAGGTCCTCTGCGTGGATGGCGGGCGAGGGGAGGCGGCGTGAACGGGTTTGGAACACTGGCTACATGGGTAAGAGGAAGCCGCCGCCCCCGCTACCGGAGCCGCTGCCGGGCCTCGTGGACGCGCACACGCACTTGGATTCGTGCGGCGCGCGGACTCCCGAGGCGGTGCGGGAGATCGTCGATCGCGCGGCATCCGTGGGCGTCGCGCGGATCGTGACGGTCGCCTGCGACATCGGCGAGGCCCGGTTCGTGATCGATGCCGCGGGGTGGGACACCCGGGTGTCGGCTGCGGTGGCGCTGCATCCGACGTCGGCGCACGAGCTCGAGGCCGACGGCGTCGCCGAAGAACTGGAGTCGCTCGCAGCGGACCCGCGATGCGTGGCGATCGGCGAGACGGGCCTGGACTGGTACTGGCTGGGCAAGCGGGACGACGTGGCGACGCCCGAGCAGCAGCACACGTCGTTCGGTTGGCACATCGACCTCGCGAAACGCCTCGGCAAGCCCCTGATGATCCACAATCGCGACGCGGACGCGGACGTTCTCGCCGACCTCGACCGGTTCGGCGCACCCGAGGTGGTGATCTTCCACTGCTTCTCCGGCGATGCCTCCATGGCGCGTGAATGCGTCGACCGCGGGTATGTCCTCAGCTTCTCCGGCACGGTCACGTTCAATAATGCGACGGACCTGCAGGAGGCAGCGCGCCTGGTGCCCGATGAGCAGCTCCTCGTCGAGACCGACGCACCCTTCCTGACGCCTCATCCCTACCGCGGCACGCCCAATGAATCGTATTGCGTCCCGTACACCGCCAGATTCCTTGCGGACCTGCGCGGCATGACACCCGAACATCTCGCTTCGGCTACGACGGAGAATGCCCGCCGAGTGTATGGTGTGACGTCCTGACCTGCGTCTTTCCGTCACGGGTAGCCAAGAGCTCGCTTTCCCGTTACCGTACTGTGACTTAAGCGGTGATCATCCGGTTACCGAGCAGCCGATCCGGGAAGTAATGACGTGGCAGAACTCGACGCCCTCGACGCCGACCAGGACGTGCACCAGACGCAGCGTTCGAACCGCTTCGCAACCCCCACGGTAGGGGCCGAGCGAACCGCAGAATTCGACCTCGAGCGGGTCGCCGAGCGAGCCGCGGGCGGCTCCGCCGGCGACGAGGCCGCGTCCGCCGATGGTGCAGGCGAGGTCGCTGAGCTCCGCTCCGAGCTGCACCACCTCGAGGACGAGGTGCACGGGCTCGAGGGCGAGGTGCACGAGCTCGAATCCGAGCGCGATGCCGCCCTCGCCGCCGAGCATCGGGCCGAGGCCGCCGAGACCGAGGCCGAGGCGACGCCCGTAGCCGTGAAGCCCCGTCGCCTCGCCGCGCTGCACAACCGCACCGTTCGTATCGTCCTCGCCGTGCTGCTGATCCTGCTGATGATCGGCGGCGGCATCGCGATCGCGCTCTACCAGACGGTCACGGTCATCGTGGACGGCAAGGCGCGCACCGTAGACACCATGAGCACCTCCGTACGCTCCATCCTCTCGGCCGCCGGCGTGTCCGCCGGCAGGGGCGACCTGGTGAGCCCCGAAGCCGGTGCGAGCATCAAGGGCGGCACCATCACCGTCAACCACGCCCGGCCGCTGACGGTCAACGTGGACGGCAAGGTCCGTCACCTCACCACGACATCCCTGAACGTCGAGGGTGCATTGGCACAGAACGGCCTCGGCGACGCGCGCAACTTCACCTCGCTGCCCGGCACCGCGCCTGTGCCCACGCAGGGGGGCGCCGTCTCGGTCGTCACCCCGCAGCCCGTCAAGCTCGTGGACGGCGGCAAGACCGTCAAGGCCGACGCGGCGGGCCGCACCGTCAGCGAGTACCTCGCCAAGATGGGCGTGCCGCTGCAGCAGAAGGACACCGTCACCCCGGCCGCCAACTCGCCGATCAAGGCGAACATGACCATCACGGTCACGCGCCTGCGTACCTCGATCGTCACGGCGACCGAGAAGTACACGGCCCCGCCGAAGCGCGTCGACGACCCGAAGCTGCAGAAGGGCAAGACGAACCTGACGAACCCCGGTAAGCCCGGTTCGCAGCAGGTCCGCTACGAGGTCACCACCCGCAACGGAGACGTGGTCTCGCGCAAGAAGCTCTCCTCGAACGTCACCGACAAGGGCACCCCCGGCGTCCTCGCGGTCGGCACCGCGGCCGGTGCACCCTCGGTCGCCTCGGGGTCCGTCTGGGACCAGCTCGCGCAGTGCGAGTCCACCGGCAACTGGGCTATCAACTCCGGCAACGGTTTCTACGGCGGCATCCAGTTCGACTACGGCACCTGGCTCCGCTGGGGCGGCGGCAAGTACGCGCCGCGCGCCGATCTCGCCACCCGCGACGAGCAGATCGAGATCGCCCGTAAGACCCTCCACGCGCAGGGATGGACCGCATGGCCGGCCTGCTCGTCGAAGCTGGGTCTGTCCGGGAACTCGGAGCCCTGATCGGCGAGTCCCGACCCGCACGACTGCTCGGCCCCGCGGATATCCGCGGTCTGGCCGGGCAGTTGTCGGTTCGGCCCACGAAGACGCTGGGGCAGAACTTCGTTCACGACGCCAACACCGTCCGCAAGATCGTCGCGGCGGCCGGAGTACGCCCCGAGGACATCGCTCTCGAGGTCGGGCCCGGGCTGGGGTCGTTGACCCTCGCGCTGCTCGATATCGCTGCTTCCGTGACCGCGATCGAGATCGATCCCGTCCTGGCGCGGCAGCTCCCGGTCACCGCGGAACACCGCGCGCCCGACCTCGCGGCGAATCTCACCGTGATCGAGGCTGACGCGCTCGCCGTGACGGCGGGTGAGGTCGCCGCCGCCGGGAGCCCGACGGTGCTCGTGGCCAACCTGCCGTACAACGTGGCCGTGCCGGTTCTCCTGCACCTGCTGGCCGAGATCCCCACCCTCCGTACCGTTCTCGTAATGGTGCAGCTGGAGGTGGCAGACCGTCTCGCCGCCGGCCCGGGATCACGCGTATACGGTGTGCCCTCGGTGAAGGCGGCCTACTACGGCGACGTGCGGAAAGCCGGAACGGTGGGCCGCAACGTCTTCTGGCCGGAGCCCAACGTGGAGTCCGGGCTGGTGCGGATCGACGTGCGCCCCGCGGCCGAGCGTGCCGATATCGATCGGGCCGCGTTGTGGTCGGTCATCGACGCGGCATTCGCCCAGCGCCGCAAGACCTTACGTGCCGCCCTGGCTCCCTGGGCGGGTTCGGCGCCCCGCGCCGAGGAGATTCTCACGGCGGCCGGCATAGATCCACGGGAGCGCGGAGAGAAGCTCGACGTGGGCGGCTTCGCGGCGATCGCGCGGGCCGCTCAGGATGCGAGATAGCGGCGGCCGATCTGGTGGCATGCGACGCGCAGCTCATCGGGTTCGAGTACGCGGAACGGCAGGCCGAAGTAGCACAGCGCATGAGCGATCCGCTCGACAGATGCCGACCATACCGTCACCACGCATGAGTCGGGGCCACCGGATTCCACTGCGCCCCAACGGTCGTCGACCATCTCGGCAACCTCGTCCAGCGGTGCGAGGATCTCGATCCGCGCTGCCGCCTGCCGATACGCCCGGTCGACGGAGCGCTGCACGTGCGCCGCGGCCCCGGAGCCGCCGGGCAGCTCGCGGGGCGTGAAACCCGGCCCCGTCGGCACCACGGGCCGCATGCGATCGATGCGGTAGGTGCGCCAGTCGTCGCGTGCTATGTCGAAACCAACCAGGTACCAACGCCTCCCGAGACGTACCACCGCATGCGGCTCGCACTCGCGGCGGCCCTCGGCACCGTCGTTGCGGATGTAGTCGAAGCGCAGTCGCTCGTGTGCGCGGCACGCGCCGCCCACGGCCCGCAGCACGTCGGCGTCGACACCGTCGTCGGGGCGCTCCGGCGTGAAGAAGCGCACCGCGTCGAGGCGGTGGCGGATCCGCGACGGCATGACCTGACGCAGCTTCGCGAGTGCACTGGCCGAAGCCTCGTCTAGGCCCGCGACCGCCGCGCCGGACTGTAGCGCGACGGCCACGGCGAGAGCCTCGGCATCGTCGAGCAGGAGCGGCGGCATCTCGGCGCCGCGCCCGAGCCGGTACCCGCCGCCGACGCCGCGCGTCGCATCCACGGGATAGCCGAGAGTGCGCAGTTTCTCCACATCGCGCCGCACGGTCCGCTCGGTGACGTCGAGCCGTCCGGCGAGGTCGGCCGACGACCACTCGCGCCGCACCTGGAGTAGGGACAGCAGCTGGAGCAGGCGGGCGGAAGCGTCGAGCACGACGCCAGTCTTCCATGTCGCAAAGGTCCAAGTAGGCTGCTCACGTGTTGTCCGTCGTCCCCGAGCCCGTGAGCGCTCGCGCATACGCCAAGGTGAACCTCCACCTGGCTGTCGGCGACCTGCGGGCCGACGGGTACCACGAACTCACCACGGTCTTCCAGTCCCTGTCCCTGCACGACGACGTGACACTGCGGGCGGGTGCAGGGGCCGTCGCCGTGGGAGGCGAGGGCGCGGCCGACGTGCCCGCTGATGCGACCAACCTGGCGGCGCGTGCGGTGCGCGCCCTCGCGGAACGCCACGGCGTCGGCGCGGACGTCGACGTGACGATCGCGAAGGGTATCCCTGTCGCCGGGGGGATGGCAGGCGGTTCGGCCGATGCGGCCGCCGCGCTGGTGGCGGCCG
>NZ_JARFTP010000026.1 GCF_029167375.1 Tsukamurella sp. 8F | reverse complement strand
AGCCGATAATCTACATTATGACATATGTACTGTCACGGTTGCACTGGCTGCCTGATCCCCCAGACGCACACGATAGGTTTCTACGGCTGCAGTGTGCGACATCTTCTCCTACTCGCCGGCCGACCTCACCACGGTCACCGCCGCCGACGAACGCACGCAGCGCAAGGCCGCGGTAGGCGCCGAACGTCGTCGACCTGAGCCGGACAGGCCGGTCACGGCGCGCCCGGATCGCCGCGGTCAACCCGAACTCCCCCGGCGCCGATGACGATGCTCCGCTCTGCCGATCAGCGAGGTGCGTTGAGGAGTTCCAGGAAGCGCTCGCCGAATAGGTATGCGTCTCCGGGCCAGCGGGCGGAGAGGTAGTTTCCGTCGGTCACGGTGAAGGCGTGGGTGTGATCGGTGGCCGTTCCACGCTTGCCGGGTTCGCGTGGACCTTGTCGGAACTGTGTCTTCGGGTCGGTGAGCGCCGCCTGGACTTCGTCTTCCACGTAAGCGGGATAGGTGCGGTAGTACCGGCCCAGTCGCCAGGCTGTGATGAAGTACGCGCTGCGTTCCATGTATTTCGGTAGGCACGTGGTATTGCGGGCCGCCAGCACGCTGGCGTTGGTGGTCGCGTCTTGGGTGCGAGCGAGCACCAGGACGCCGTGGCAGATTGCGCCGACCGGCCTGTTCAGGCTCCAGAATCGCGCGACCTGTCGCTGCAACGATGTTGAGCCGAGGTACTGTCGCATTCCCGGCGCGTGGCCGCCCGGGAGGATCAGCCCGTCGAACTGGGTGACATCGAGTTCGGACCAGGACCTCGTGGCGTGGAACTCGGGGGATTCGGTGAGTTCCCGGTAGAACCGTTTCGGTTCGGGCTCGGCGCCGAGTCGCCCGAACAGCACGCCGCTCAGGAGGCGTGGATCAGCCTGTGGCACGACCCCGGCCTGCTCGGTGGCGAAGACGACGTGGTGTCCGGCGTCGGTGATGAGGCGCCATGGCACTGCTACTTCGGTGACGTCGAAATCGTTGTCGGGTAGCGGCATCAGTATCCGCATGTGATCCTCCTCGTGTGGTCGCGTGGGCTATTGAAATGGTTTCTTAGTCGGCGGTTTCGGGCAGCAGCGCGGTGCGGTGAAAGAGATAGATCTCAGAGTCGATGGTGAGGTTCATTTCGTCGAGGCACAGGGTGTTGTTGAACCCCATGGACGCTGGACGTCGGCCTTGGCGCTGGTAGTCGGCGAAACTATCGAACTCGATAGGGGCGACGCCACCGAACTCGTTGTCGTATTTGCTGTTCGGGTCGGTGGTGGTGTGCGCTTGGATGTATCCAACAATGTTGGTGCGGGAGAGGTTGTCGTGCACGAGCGCGGCGTGATTGTTGATCCAGTAGTGCTGAGCCTGGTCGAGGGTGCGGTTCCAGGGCACTCGGGTCAGCACGGTCAAGAACACCGCGGCGGGGCGGCTGGCCCGGCTGTCCACGACGATGTAGCGGCGATCGCATTCGTCGCTGCTGAGGTTGCTTGCCAGCGGTGCGAGGGCGGCCCGGATCTCGTCGACCGCGGCGTGTTGCGCGTCAGTCAGGGGTGCGTCGAATTGAATCTCGAGCATCGCCGCCGGGGCCGGCGCAACGTGGGTGCTGAACTTCGGCGGCGTTGGCCTTCCGGCGATCTTGCTGATCACGGTCAGTGCGGTGTGTGTTCGTCCGAGGATGAACGGCGCCAGTTCCAGGCCGCGGTGGGTGGCATCGCTATAGAGGTACACCTGGGAGGCCCCGAGAGTGGCGAGAGATGTCGAATCGGGAGCCAGCAGTGGGGCGACGACGTGACGCACGTCGGTGGCAGTGCGATGCGGTTGTAGCTGAAGGCGCAGGAAGACGGTGACGCCGTCGATCTGACGCGGTGTGGGGCGGTTCGGGTCGGGTGCGTTGGCGGGGAACAGTAGTCGGGTCAGTAGGCTGCGGGCGGTCATGGTCGATTCTCCTCGGGATGATGGATGTGTGGGTGCCGACGAGCCGTTCAGCTGACGGAGACGGTTCGGGACAGGAAGTCGAGCTGATCGGTGATGACGCGCTCGAACGGTTCGCCGACGTAGATGTCGAAGTGGCCTTCGGGGTAGAGCTTGATCTCGCCGGCGGGCGCCGTGCGGGCGTACTTCAGGGTGGGGCCGGCCGGCGCGACGGAGTCGGCGTCACAGATCGCGAACAGGATCGGGGCGGTGATGTCGGCTGCGCGACGGCCGGGAAAGTCGCGCACCAGGTGCAGTGAGATCCGCGCTGCCGCCTGGTTTTCGAAGCCACCGGCACCGTCGGCGGGTACCAGGTTCAGGTAACCCGCTTCGGCGTCCGGGGCGGTCATCAGCGCGACCGTGCCCGGCGCACCGGCGGTGGGCACCAGCAGTGGCGCGGCACCCAGGGCGCCGCGGATCTGATCGACGATGGCCAGCGCGGTCAATCGGATCGACGTCCACGGCGCTATCGCGCGGGCGGAGGCCACGCCGTCGGTGAAGGGGCACTGCGCGATCACAGCGCTGACGTGGCCGTCGTCGGCGGCAGTCGCGATGGCATGTCCACCACCGAAGGACGTTCCCCACACGATGATCCGATCACCCTCGACGGACGGAAGTGTACGGGCGTAGGCGAGTGCTGCCGCGAAGTCCTGACGCTGCTTGGTGATGTCGAGAAGCTGGCGAGGATGCCCCTCGCTATCGCCGAAATGGCGGTAGTCGAACAGCAGGCACGCGTACCCGGCGGCGGCGAACCGCTCAGCGTAGGCGTCCAGGCGCATGGTCCGCACGCTGCCCAAGCCGTGACCCATCACGATCACCGGCGGCGCAGTCTTAGTGTTCGCAGTCTTGCCGTCGGGGAGGTACAGCCATCCGGTGCAGCGTTCGCCGCCGGAGAGGAAGTCGATGGTGGTGCGCGTGGTCATGGCCAACCTTCCGAAGTTGGATTGAACTCTAATATTTGAGTCGACTCTAACGCTGGATTGAGTTACAGTCAATGCATGGCTCTGCAGTCGAAATCCGAGACTTCCGAGGTGCCCACGCGGATGCAGCGTCGCGTCACCGAGATGCGGTCCCGGCTGGTCGACACTGCCGAGACCTTGCTTTTCGAAGGTGGGGCTCAGGCCGTCACCGCCGACGTCGTCGCCCAGCGGGCCGATGTGTCGCTGCAGACGGTCTACAACCGTGTCGGCGGGCGACAAGCGCTATTGCTGGCCGTCGCCGAGCGGGCGCTCGAGCAAACCCGCGAGTTCATGCAGACGGCCTACGACGGCAACGACTCAGTGGACGAGCGCCTCCGCCGGGTCGGTGAGACCTACATCCGACTGGCCTTCGACCGACCACAGGCCTTCAAGATCTTCGCGAACCCGCCCGAGGATCCCGAATCCATCGAGAAGATCGCGGCGCTGGCCACCGAACAGCACCAGCGACTGACCGGCCTGCTACGAGAGGGCATCGACGCCGGCGTGCTCGCCGCCGACCTGCATCCCGAATCCGCCGCCACCGCCCTGTGGGGCATGCTCAACGGCATGCTCTTGGTCGCCTTGCGCACCGACGCCATGCGCCCCGGCAGCGTCACCCCAGAATCGTTGGTCGCCGCCGCGACCACCATCATCGAGACGGGCGTCCGCCGATAGCCTGGCGATCGAGAGCCCTCTCGCGCGCACGGCAAGGCCATCTGCAAGGTATTGGACCCTGCCTGCTGCTGATCGGTCCCCGACGCCGAGTCGCCGTATTCTGGATCCGTCCACACCGATGTCTGCCAGCACCCGGCACAGGTCCCAGGGGGTTCGCGCGATGACAGAAGACCAGGCACCGACCGAGGTCGGGGTGACACAGGGAAGAGACAGCGCGGGCGAACGTGCTGCTCCAGGCTTGTCCCGCCAGCTCAGCGAGTTGGCACGCACCCTGCAGGCCGAACCGGATACCGAAGCGCTGCTGCATCACATCGTCAGAGCCGCCGTCGAGGAGATCCCCAGTGCCGAACATGCGGGAATCACTCTTACCGGTCACGACAGCATCGTCACACCGGCCGCGACGTCGGACCTGGTGTCACGGATCGATACCGTACAACTGGAGACGCGGCAAGGGCCCTGCGTCAGCACAGGCCGCGAGCACGCCACGATGCGCGTCGACGACCTGAGCGCCGATCAGCGCTGGCCGAAGTTCGCCGAAGCAGTCGTAGGCATCGGCGTGCACTCGGTTCTGTCGTTCCAACTCTTCGTCGAGGAGAAGAACTTCGGCGCGCTGAACCTCTACGCCGAGTCCCCGCATGCGTTCGACTCCGACGACGAGAACATCGGCCTGCTCCTGGCCTCCCACGCAGCGGTCGCGCTGGCAGCCGCCCGAACCGAAGCCAACCTGACGGTCGCCTTGACCAACCGCGACGTCATCGGACAGGCGAAGGGCATCTTGATGGAACGCTACAAGATCACGGCCCAACAAGCCTTCAACCTTCTCGTCACGGCATCTCAGCACAGGAACGTGAAGCTGCATCAGATCGCCGAGGAGCTCGTCGCCAGCGGTGAGCTCCAGGGCATCTGACATCCCCATAGCGCGGCCCGGTTTCCGGCGGCGTCGATGTAAGGCCGGCCGCGGGAATAGCCGAAACGTTGATGCTTTCCCGCGCACTGCTTATGCTTTCGATGGTTGAACTTCGCAGCCCTTCGTACCGGCGCGCGGTCGGTGCCCGTCAACGCTCCCCGCGCCGCAGGCACTGAGATTTCATGGGAGTCGACCGCTATGAGTTCAGCGATCTTCACGTCACACCAACACGAGTTCACCGCCACAGCGCGCGAGGTCGAGCCGTCCGATCCCCATCATCGGCCGCCGACGGTGCTGTCGGTCTCGGGATACATCGATGCATCGAACCTGAACGAGGTCACTCGACGTGCGCAGACGCTGTTCGAGCAACGAAGGGATGTGGTCATCGACCTCTCCGAGCTGCACTTCATCGGCACGTGCGGCCTGCGGGTGGTGGTCGGCCTCCCCCAGACCGCTTTCGCCCAGGAGTTGGGATGCACCGTGGTATCGAACCGCAAGGTGGATCGACTGCTCCGCCTGATGGACGGCCACCGGCCCCTGTGGGTCTTCGACCATCTTCGAGAAGCCGGTGACGCACTGCTCTCCGGCACCTGCCGCCGGGAAGCGACATAGGCGGACCCGCCCGGCATCGTCGCCCAGGCGCGAGCGGGCGGGCGGACGGCGAGCAACCCTAATGGAACCGCCCGTGCCGACCGGCACCGTCCGCGAACCGGCCGGCGCCGAATCGCCCGTCGACCCGCAGGGACTCGAGCCCTACCCCGAGTTCGAAGGCCATCGCGTCGGCCTCGGTGCGCCCGGCCTGCTCATAGACGGAGCGGCGGTCGTTACGCATACACGTCTGAGGGAACCCGGCGACGAAGCGCGCCAGCTCGGTCGCCCCCGCCAGCGCGCTTCCGGGCTCGACCACGCGATTGACCAAACCGAAATCCATTGCTTCCGAGGCGGATACAGGCCTCCCCGTGAGTATCATATCCATCGCGCGGCTCATCCCTATCAGCCGCGGAAGCCGCACCGTGCCGCCATCGATCAATGGGACTCCCCAACGTCGGCAGAAGACACCGAACGTCGCGTCCGCGGCGGCGACGCGCAGGTCGCACCACAGGGCGAGTTCCAGGCCGCCCGCCACCGCGTAGCCCTCGACGGCGGCGATCACGGGCTTGGCGGTCCGTCGCCGTGTCGGCCCCATGGGCCCGTCACCCTCGGGCGATACGGTGTTGGACCGCTCGGTACCGACCGACTTGAGATCAGCTCCCGCGCAGAAGTTTCCGCCTGCACCCCACAGGACCGCGATATCTGCACCATCGTCGGAGTCGAAGGTTCGGAAGGCGGAGGCGAGCTCCGTCGCCATCACGCCATCGACCGCGTTGCGCCGCTCGGGCCGGTTCATCACCACGGTCGTCACGCGGGCCTCGGTCTCGACCCGAATCGACTCGTACTTCCTTGCATCCATGCGTGACCTCCTACGTCGCCTCACAGCACTATCCCTCGCGACACGACTCCCCGAGTCCTATGTCCGACTCCGGTCGTGTCGGTACATGTGGCGGGTCACGTTCGACACCAACCGTGACCGTTATCGGACGATTCTGGAAAGTTCTGGGCGGATCGCATTGGCGATCCGCTGTTCTGCCCGGATGATCGATAGCGAAGGGAGGACGTCATGACGCCGAGCGACCATGATCGCGGAACCGAGCCCGCGCCCCAGCGTAGGCAACGCGCGGGCGTGATCGGTGGCGGCGTCGTAGCGCTCGTCGCCCTCCCGGTGGCGCTGTCGCTCCCCATTGCGACGCCCCACCACACGCCGATGCATCTTGCTGCAGACCTGGCCGCGGCCGAACCAGCGGGGCTCCCCCCGACCGGTGGTGCATCGTCGTTGGTCTGCCGGTCCGCACACCTGGCCCTCTACGCCGGATTCACGTCACCCGACATCCCCTCGACTGCCAATTTCGCGGTGCAGGCGCAGGGTAAGGGCCCAGCCGCGTCGTCGGGCACCGTCTTCGCCACCGTCGACTGGAGCAACAGCTCCACGGGCGCGCACGGACGGGCGACTGGCCGCGGAAACGTGGCACACCAGTTCACGATCGCGGGTGTCAGGACCGGTATCGGCAGGATATCGGTGACGGCGCGCGCAACGGTGAAAGGTCGGCACGGACTCGTGTCACTGCGCGACCAGTGCTCGGGCACCATCTGACATCGCTCCGGCGCGCGCCCTACCGACACGGTCGAGGCGTTCTCGGCTCGTGCTCAGCGCGAGTCGGGCTCACGGGCAGCACCATTCACGCCCTCATGCCGAGGCAGCCAGTACGGCGGCAAGGCCGTCCTGCAGGTCCCTGACGAAGTAATCGGGTACCTCCAGCGGCGGGAAGTGGCCACCGCGCTCGGGCTCAGTCCACCGCACGATCCGCCTGTACCGTCGCTCTGCCCATGCGCGTGGGCATTTCTCGACGTCGCGCGGATACATCGTTATCGCAGCCGGCACGTCGACACGAAGCGACGGATCCAGGGAATTGTGACTCTCGTAGTAGATCCGGGCCGATGAAGCTCCGGTTCGGGTGAGCCAGTACAGGGTGACGTCATCTAGTACCCGATCTATCGGTATCGCTTCGAACGGGCTGTCTTCGGTATCCGACCATTCGGCGAACTTGTCGAGGATCCAGGCGAGGAGCCCCACCGGCGAGTCGACCAGCGAGTATCCGATGGTCTGAGGACGGGTCGCCTGCTGCTTCGCGTACGCGGCACGGTGCCGCCAGAAGTGGCGCGTCTCCTCGGCCCAACTGCGCTCGGCCGCGGTCAGCTCCTCGATCGAAGAGTCGGGCGGGCCTTCGGCGAATGTCGTGTGGATACCCAGAACGTGCGCCGGAAACCTACCACCCAGGACTGTCGTGATGTTCCCTCCCCAGTCGCCGCCGTAGGCCAGGAATCTGCGGTAGCCGAGCCTTCCCATGAGCTCGACCCACGCGGCCGCGATCTTCTCGGTTCCCCACCCGGTGACTGTCGGCCTGTCGCTGTAGCCGAAGCCCGGCAACGACGGGACCACCACATGGAAGGCGGGCCTATCCGTGTCGCTCGGATCCGCCAGTCGGTCGACCACGTCGACGAACTCGACGACGCTACCCGGCCATCCGTGCGTCAGGATCAGGGGTGTCGCGTCCGCACGCGACGATCGGCGATGCAAGAAGTGGATCCCCAGGTCATCGATCACTGTGCGGAATTGACCGACCCGATCGAGCCGCGCCTCGAACGACCGCCAGTCGTAACGGGTACGCCAGTAGTCCACCACCGCGACTAGATCCGCCAGCGGAACGCCCTGATCCCAACGGCGACCGTCCGGCGCCGGACGGAAGACCGTCTCGGCCTCGGGCAACCTTGCCGCGGCCAATCGCACGCGCAAGTCGTCGAGGTCGGCGGCGCTCGCGCGTCTCTCGAACGGATACACGCCTGCGGTCGAATCGGACATGGCACCTCCTGTTGGGCGAGCTGGGACTGTTAGAACCTCCTATGACGGTTCTAACATGAAGACACCTCCGGGGCAACCAGCTATGGTGGTTCCATGTCGGCCGAGCCTCCTGAATTCCGCCTCGGTACCGTGCTGGCCACCAGCTTCACCGGGACCCTGAGCGAGCGTCACGGCGAACCGGTGGAGCGCATTCCCACGCCGGGCCGACTCGTCGACTGGCTGGCGGTGAACGGGCTGGAAGTCCCTTCGTGCAGCACCGCCCAGCTGGAGTCGGCCCGAGAGCTGAGGGAAGCCATTCATGCCGCCGCGACGGCGGCGGCTGTCGACGCATCTCTTCCCGAAGCAGCGATCCGGGTGATCAACGAATGCAGCATTCGTGGATGTGCCTCCGCCGTGCTGACCCCAGCAGGTCAGCGGCACTGGAGCCTGAGCCCGCACTCCCCCGTCGAGGACGCGCTCGGCGTCATCGCCTCCGATGCCATCAGCATCATCGGAGGCGGACGCGACGGCAGATTGGCGCTGTGTGCCTCGACGACCTGCCGGGCCGCCTTCTTCGACACCAGTCGCAGTCGCACCCGCAGGTGGTGCGAGATGAACACGTGCGGAAACCGCGAGAAGAAGGCGCGTTTCAACGCGACCCATCGCAGCAGGCCGGGCACAGGCTAGTAGCCATACCGGACGCCGTGGTCCGTTCGATCCGGAGCGCCGTCGGCCTCCGAGCCGCTACTGTGTCGCCGTGCGTATACGGTCGGCTCGCTGCGGTCTCATCGCTCTCACCATCGGAATCGTCGTGGCCACCGGCGCGGCGCCTCCCACTCATGCGGCACCGTCGAAGTACTGTGGCACACCCCTGTCGGCGGCCGAGAACGCGCGGATCGCCAAATTTTCGAACCTGCACGGAACCTCGTCGAGCCCTACGTTCGCGACGCTCGACGACCTGACCGCACGGCAACGCGATATCGCCGACATCCTTGCCGCACATCGCGACTGGCGCGGCCTGTTCGCAGTCGGACTGGACGGGGTGATAAAGGACGCCGTCAGCCCGGTGCAGCGCGACGAGAGCAGTCTCCGGAGCCCGCGTTATGCGAAGACACTCTCGATCGACCTGGTGTCCAGGTGGCTCGACGCCGTCCACGCCCAGTGGACCGGCGGCCCCCTGCCGCAGTGGTGGGCTCACTACTTCACGCTCGCGACGCACTGCAACCTTCCCCCCGCCCGCGTGGCGATGGCCGGATACAACGCGCACATCACCGCCGACCTCGCGTATACCGTGGCCGCGGCCCGAAGCAGACCCGAGGACGCCCACGACTTCTACCGGATCGTGGACAACATCGCCCGCAACGGCAACGTGATCCCGGAGCGAACCAAGCGGATCTACGGCGGAGACCTGTGGGGACTGTGGCAGTTCTACTTCTTCGGGCGGGGCATCGACCGTGTCGTCGGCGCCGGGGTCGCGTCCAATCTGATGCTCCGTGCCGCTGATGACGGGTACAACACCCTGACGTTCGCCAACGGGCTCGCGCTGCAGCAGCCCGGCTCCCATCCCGCCGTCGACGGGGCGATCACGGCCCTGTGGCAGACCGGAGAGGTCGCGTTCGACGTACTGAGCGGTATCGGCGGGCTCGGAACACCTCGCCCGGCGCAGACTCGTGCGCCTGCCGGAGCAGGCGCACGCTAAGCCTGCACAGGTAGCGCCGGCAGCTCGAGATTCTCCCGGAACGTACGACCCACGTAGTCCTCCCCCACAACGCCGCGGCGCCGCAGCAGCGGCAGCACACCGTCGGCCACGAACTCGTAGGTTCGAGCATCCGTCAGACCGCCGAACGACACCACGTCGAGAACTCCTGCGCGATAGCGCTCCTCGATCGCGTCGGCGATCTGCTCCGGTGTCCCCGCTGCGGCCCAGTGCCCGGTGTCCTGCGCCGCGACGATCAGCTCGCGCACCGTCTTCCCCGTGGCCGCCTGCCGCGCGAAGATCTCGACTCTCCCCTGCCTCCGGTTGACCGATGACGCATCGGGGATCAGATGCGCCGGAAGCGGCGAGTCCAGGGCGACGTCCGACAGATCGACACCACCGCCGAGCATGTCCTCCAGCCTCCGGCGTCCCTCCTCGAAGTCGAGGGACTCGGCGCGTTCGCGTACGGCCCGCAATGCCTCCTCCTCAGTGGCCCCGTACGTCGCGTGCAGGGAGCTGAAGATCAGCGGCAGTGCGGGATCCCGGCCCAACTGGCGCGCGCGGGTGCGAATCGTCTTCGCGTACGTCACAGCGTCTTCCAACGTCGCCAGCGACGTGAAGACCACCTCCGCGAATCGCGCCCCCAACTCGATCCCGCCCGCCGACTGCCCGGCCTGGAACTGCACCGGCCGCCGCTGCGGCAGCCGCGGGATGTTGAGCGGACCTGCGACGCTGAAGAACTCGCCCCGGTGGTCGATGCGGCGCACGAGCTCGGGATCGAGCACCACGGAACCGTCCTCACCGGCGGTGAGCGCGTCGGGCTGCCAGGAGTCGAACAGCGCGTTCGTCACCTCGAGTACCTCGGCCGCGCGGGCGTACCGCCGGCCGGGCGGCGGGAGTTCCGTGTCGCCGTAGTTCTCCTCGCCGAGCGACGACGTCACCGCGTTCCACGCGGCGCGGCCGTTGCTGACATGGTCGAGCGTGCCGAACAGCCGGGCCAGGTTGTACGGGTGGTGGAAGGTCGTCGTCACCGTCGCGATCAGCCCCACGTGTTCGGTGACGCTGGCCAAAGCCGCGAGGAACACGATGGGCTCCTGCGCGCCGATCGCTCCCTGAGCGCCGAAGCTGAGCAGGTCGGCGGCGAACAGCGCGTCGAGTCGCAGGTCCTCGGCGATCCGCGCCGTCTCGAGAGCAGTCGCGAGCGTGGATCGCTCGGGATCGATCGCGTGTCGGTAGACGTCCTGTCCGCCGCTGACCCCGGTGACCGTCTTCAACTTCCGTCGATCTTCCCGCCGCTCCCACGCAGAACTCACAGAAGCCAAGCTAGAACGACCGCCCCGGCCGCGGCAGGGTTGCACGCATCGCGATTCCTGCCGCACCACGCATTCGTATGGGCTACACGGTATTCCCCACCGCCCGTTATTCGTTCATGGTGATCGCAAACCCGCGGGTGCCCGTCCGTTCGATTAACTTGACGGCAGGTCACCGGCCCGGCGGCTCACCCTCGGGCTGCCGCCCACTTCCCCATGGATCGAAGGTCATGCGCTTCCAGGTTCTCGATATCGTCCCGCACGCACCGCATCCCGTGACCGGCGAGATCCTCAGCCCGCACACGCGCCTCCAACGGGTGGTCGAGAACGCGGTCCTAGCCGAGCATCTCGGGATCGACTCGTACGCCGTAGGTGAGCGGCATGCGGGCGAGTTCCTGTCTTCGGCCCCGACCGTCCTCCTCGGCGCGCTCGCCCAGGCGACCGAGCGCATCCTGCTTTCGACCGGGGTGACCGTGCTGAGCCTCCTCGACCCCGTCCGCGTAGCCGAGGACTACGCGACCGTCGACCAGTTGTCCGGAGGCCGGCTCGAGATCGTCATCGGGAAGGGCAACGAGGACAGGCACTTCCCCATGTTCGGGCGCAGCCTGGAACACCAGTACGAGTACCTGATAGAGAACTACGAGCTGCTTCGGCGCCTACTGCGCGAGGAGGACGTGACCTGGCGGGGCGCTCATCACACGCCGCTCGCCGCCGTCACCACCGCGCCGCGGCCGTTCGCCGGTCCGTTCCGCGTGTGGCACGGTTCGGCCACGTCGACGACCGCCGTGGATCTCGCCGCCCGGTTCGGCGATCCGATCATCACGGCGAACGCCCTGCAGCCGCGCGAGAACTACAAGGTGCTCATCGACCGCTATCGCGACAAGTACGCCGAGTACGGGCACGACCCAGCCGCCGCCTACGTCGGTTCGGGGTCGGGCGGACTCTTTCTCGCCGACACGACCGACCGCGCGATCGCCGAGTACCGGCCCGTGTATGACGGATTCGCGGCGCGTGACCGTGAGAAGTTCGCCGGCGAGACCCGGATCGGGAAGATCAACATGTTCGAGACCATCGAGGACGCAGTGGAACGAGGTCCCGCACTGGTGGGTTCGTCGGAACGGGTGGCTGAGAAGATCATCGACTACCACGCGGCGTACGGCCATGACCTGCAATCGGTCTCGCTCAATCCGGTGCTGCCGTACCAGCAGCAGCACGAGGTCCTCACACAATTCGCTGAGGAAGTGGTTCCCCTGGTTCGACAGGAACTGACCACAACCCTCTGGACGGTCGAGGACGAACGGCGGGCCGCCGGGCTCATCGACGACACGAAGGAATCCGCCAAGCCATGACCAGACCCCTTCACCTCGCTCTCGAGATCGACGGCGCCGGTGCGCAATCCGGTGCTGGTGTCCGGGCAGTGGGTGCCGTAGCCGAGAACGCTGGATTCACATTCGTGACCATCGACGACTCGCTCACGCCGGCGCCCGCCGGCCCGGCCGTGCGGCTCGACGCCGTCGTACGCGCGGCATTCCTCGCTCGCACGACGTCGCGTCTCGGGATCGTCCCTCTCGCCCACCCGGCGACGACGGAGCCCTTCCACCTCGCCAGCCAGCTTGCAGCGCTCGACCACGCGACCGAGGGCCGCGCGGGATGGCTCGTCGGCTCGGTCTCGGTACCGGACGCCGCCGCCGCACTGGACCGACCGGTCCCGGCTGACGGCGCCGCGCTGACCGCTGAGATCGCCGACGTGGTGGAGGTCGCCCAGCGGCTCTGGGACTCGTGGGAGGACGACGCCGTCGTCCGGGACACCGCCTCCGGCAGATATATCGACCGCGAGCGGCTGCACTACGTCGACTTCGAAAGCACACCCGACGGTCGCCCGGGCTTCAGCGTGAAAGGTCCGCTCATCGTGCCCCGCGGCCCGCAAGGGCGACCTGTCGTAGTGGCCCGCCACGGTACCGTGCCGAATGACCTGATCGACATCGTGCTGGTCGCGCCGGACGCCGCTCAGAGTCGGTCCGCGGCCGGTCCGAAGGTCTTCGTCGATCTCCCCTTCGCACTCGCCGGCCACGGCTCCGCGGCGACGCTCACCGATCAGCTGCGCAGGTTGCACGGACAGGTCGACGGTGTCCGGCTCGTACCTGCCGATCCGGCCGCCGATGTCCCGCTGCTCGTCCGCGATGTCCTGCCGCCCCTGCGCGTCGAACGCCGGACCGCGACGCCGCGCCCAGGAGCCACCTTGCGCGACACCCTCGGCCTCGCGAGACCCACCAATCGCTATGCCACATCCGGGAGCATCCGATGACCGACGAGACGTATCCCGCCCCGACGCGCAGGTGCACTTCGGTGTGTTCCTACAGGGCGTCAACCACACGACGGTGTGGACCGACCCGGCAAGCGGCTCGCAGATCGATTTCCAGACCTTCCAGAAGGTTGCACAGACCGCCGAACGCGGGCTCTTCGATGCGTTCTTCCTGGGGGAAGGGCTTCGGTTGCGCGAACAACTCGGGCGTATCCACGACTTGGACGTGGTCGGCCGCCCCGATGCGATCACCCAGCTCGCAGCACTCGCCGCCGTCACGGACCGCATCGGTCTCGCGGCGACACAGAACGTCACGTACAACGATCCGGCGGATCTGGCCCGACGCCTGGCGAGCCTGGACGTGATCTCCGGCGGCCGCGCGGCGTGGAACATCGTCACCACCGACAACGCGTGGACGGGGGCCAACTTCCGCCGCGGAGGCTGGCTCGACCACTCCGATCGCTACCGCCGCGCCGCCGACTTCGTCGCGGCGGCGCAGGCCATCTGGGACGGGTCGCCGTCTTCGCCCGCGGAGCCCGTCGCCGCGGTGCGCACGGGCGGACCGACCCTCGACGTCACCGTCGTCCCCACAGTGCCGCGCAGCCCCCAAGAGCATCCCGTGCTGTTCCAGGCCGGCGACTCCCCGTCGGGCCGCGACTTCGCAGCACACCACGCCGAGGTGGTCTTCTCCGCTCATGGCACCGATTTCGACGATGCGCTCGCCTTCGCCGACGACGTCCGGGCACGCACCGTCGCGGCCGGACGGCCTGCCGACGATCTCAAGATCCTGCCCGGCACGCAGTTCGTCCTCGGCGACACACCCGCCGACGCGATCGAGAAGGCCCGCTGGGTGAAGGAGCAGCAGGTGACGCCCGCGACGGCGCTGTCGCTACTCGGTCAGATCTGGGGCGAGGACCTCTCCCGATACGACCCCGAAGGCCCTCTACCCCAGCATGATCCAGTGATCGACAAGGTGGGTGAGACGCGGGGTGCGCCCCGTCGCGGTCTGGATCCGCGCGCCGTCGCAGCACGGTGGCGAGCGCGTGCCGAGACCGAGAACCTCACGATCCGGGAGCTGGTGATCGCCCAGGAGCGCGAGCGTGGCTTCGTCGGCACCCCACAGGCCATCGCCGACGAGCTCGCCCGATGGGTGCGATACGGCGCATCGGACGGCTTCAACATCACCCCCTGGATCGTGCCCGGGGGGCTGGACGACATAGTCGACAAGCTCGTACCTGCGCTCCAGGAGCGCGGCGCCTATCGGACCGAGTACGCAGGCACCACGCTGCGCGAGCACCTCGGCCTGCGACCACCGCTCACCCGGCGCTCGGCACAGGTGGCCTGAACCCGACACGCCCATGCCGGCGGACGGTCGCGGGCGTCACAGCCGAGGCCGAATGCGGAGTTCATCGGGAGATCGACCACATCGATGCCACCCGAAACGCCGGAAAAGTCTACTGATGCAATCCCGTTCGAACCGGCGTCTTCAGTACACTCGGCGCCCATGCACGACCGCCCCGAACGTTCGCGCCGCGGTGCCGCGTCCGCGGCGCGGCGCGAACGTCGCCCCTTCGACGGCGAATCCGCCGACGCGGAGCGCGTAGCGCGGGACCACGCCGAACTCGGTGACGTGCCGCGCGACGGCGCGGCACGGTACCGCGCGGCCCGCGATCGAGCACGCCAGGAGCGTGCTCGACGCGCGAAACGGGAACGTACACCGCGGGAACGCCAGGAGCGCACCGCTCGTCTGCGCCCGACTCCGGAACCGGAACACGCGGCCCGGAGCGGTCCGGCCGATGGCACGAGACTCCGGGAACCGAACCCCGGCATCCGCTCGGCGTCCGACCGGCGCGCACCGGCCCGCGCGCCGCGTAGGCGCGGCGGTACGCCGCCGACGCCGCCTCCCGCGCCACCCGATACGTCACGCACTCCCCTGTCCGACGGTCCGCCCGCGGCGGCCGCGGCGAGGCTGAGCCGGGCGCAGGTGGCGATCGCCTGCCTGGCGGCTCTGGCCCTCCTCATCACCGGCTCCACGTGGTATCTGATGGGTCGCGTCGTCGGAGGGTTCTCCCTCTCGTCGGCACTGGCGGCTGCCGGCGGGGCCCGGTCCACCGACGGGGGCCAGAACATCCTGCTGATCGGACTCGACACACGTAAGGACCGCAACGGCGATCAGCTACCCGAAGATGTGCTGTCCCAGCTGCACGCCGGCGACGGCGACGAGGGCGGGTACAACACCAACACTCTGATCGTCGTCCACATCCCGGCAGACAAGAAGTCGGTCTCGGCCGTGTCCGTCCCGCGCGATGACCTCGTCCCGGTCGAGGGCATCAACGGCGTCCACCGCGCCAAGATCAAACAGGCTTACGGGATGATGAAGGCCCAGCGCGAGGACGAGCTGCACGGCGACGGCGTCACGGACCCCGTCGAGCTCGAGACGAAGGGCCGGGAGGCCGGCCGCACCGCGACGATCAAGACCGTCGAGCAGTTCCTCGACATACCGATCGACCGGTTCGCGGAAGTCAGCCTGATCGGCTTCTACGACATCGCGCAGGCCCTGGGCGGGGTCACAGTGTGCCTGAATCATCCGGTCCACGACAGCTTCTCGGGCGCGAGATTCCCCGCCGGAGTGCAGCACCTCGACGCGGCGCAGTCCCTCGCCTTCGTTCGGCAGCGACACGGGCTGGACAACGGCGACCTCGATCGCACGCACAGGCAACAGGCATTCGTCGCATCGGTGCTGCACGCACTCCAGTCGAACGGAACGCTGTCGAACGTGGGCACGATGGACAAGCTCGTGTCCGCGACACATGACGACGTGGTGCTGTCGTCGGGCTGGGACATCCCCCGGTTCGCGCAGGACATGAACGGGCTCAGCCTGAAGAAACTGCGTTTCAGCACGCTGCCGATCAAGTCGTACTCGACTGTCGACGGGCAGGACGTCAACCTGGTCGACACCGCGCAGGTGCGCTCGACCGTCCGCACCGCGTTCGGCTATCAGCCTCCGTCGGCGCCGACGTCGCACACCCAGGCGCCCGCCGGAACAGCTGATGTCCACGGCGAGGCGAAGGCGGTGGCGAAGCCGCAGTCCGACGGCTCCGTGTCCGTCCCCTCCACCGGTTCGAACGTCCGCGGCGGCGGCGTTCCCTGCGTCAACTGACGTCACCGTATGCCGGGCTGCAGCGCCCGGACTTCGTCGAGCGTGGCGTAAGCGGTCTGAGTGCCGCGCCTGGTCGTTGCGAGCGCGGCGGCCGCCGAGGCGAATCGCGCTGCGCGCTCCACGGATTCACCATCGGCTAGCTGCGCAGCCAGGGCTCCTGTGAAAGCGTCCCCCGCCCCGGTGGTGTCGACCGCATCGACGGGCGTCGGGGCGATACACGTGGCAGTCCGCCCGTCGATCACCACCGCGCCGGCGGCACCGAGTGTGATTATCGCGCAGCCGAATCCAGCGTCGCCGAGCCCTCGAGCAACCCGCTCCCAGTCGCCGTCAGGCGGGTATCCGAGGACCTCGGACGCCTCGTGCACGTTCACCAGCAGCACATCCGTGACGGCAGCGAGTTCGCGCGAAACCTGTGCGTACGGCGAGAGGTTGAGGATCACCGTCGCTCCGGCCTGCCGGCCGGCCCGGGCGGCCGCGAGCACGGTCGGCTGCGGGACCTCGAGGCAGAGACAGACGACTCCGGCACCGTCGACAGCCCGTGCGGGTACGTCACTGGGCGAGAGCCGTCCGTTCGCTCCGGCGACGATGACGATGCTGTTCTCGCCGCGCGCGTCGACCGTGATTCCGGCGACGCCGGTCGGCACGCCCGCAACGGTCCGCACATCGGCTACGTCGACGCCGGCATCGGCGGCGGACCCACGCAGCATCGCACCATGAGCATCGTCACCCACCGCCCCGACGAGCCGTACGCGTGCACCGAGGCGCGCGGCGGCGACGGCTTGGTTGGCGCTCTTGCCGCCCGGATGCACCTCGAATCCGGTGCCGGCCACCGTCTCCCCCGGGGCAGGCATCCGCTCGGTGTACAGAGTGAGGTCCGCGTTGAGCGACCCCACGACCGCGACGGTCCCGCTCACGCGATGCACCCGCGGGTGACGGCTTCCGGCATGCTGCCGACCGTACCCGGTTGGGGCTCCCGCCTGGTCGCCGGATCACCCCTTCGCGGGCGCCTCGCCTGGGCGCTTCACCACGGTGTCGCCGACGTCGAGCGCCTTCCACAGGTCACGCGGAACACGCACCCGGCGTTCTGCACCGTCGGCGGTTCGGATCCTCAACCGGCGGTACATGTTCGACCCGTCCAGCAGGATCCGCTTCTTCCCGACGACGACGCCCTCCCAGGTGTCCTCCACGGTGCCTCCTCGATGACTCGTTCGACTGCCGACCACGCTAGTGCGCAGGGCGCTACGGGGCCACCGACGAAAGTCGGGACGTCATCCTACGAACGAGCTCCGGATCAGCGGTAGTTCTCGAACCGGTAGTCGTAGGTCGCCTCGTTCGAGACGACGGCGCCGTTCGGCGCGACGATGGTCAGGTTTCCGGGCGTGATCGTGTACGTATACCCGTTGTTCCAGGCGCGATAGACACCGTTCTGCCAGGTGACGTCCTCGACCGTCACGGTGTTTCCGTTGGTCTTGGCGAGCCCTCGGTAGTAGAAGTCGCCTGCCGAGTTGTACCGGTGGCACACGACGAAGGCCGACTGGCCCGACTCCGCGATCACCTTCGCTCGCGACGAGTAGTGATCACAGGCGGGCCCCGGGACGAAACCGTCCTCGCCGACGGGCGTGGCAGCCGCACTGCCCGTGCCGAACACCGTCGCCGCGATCGCGACACCCGCCGCGATCGCTCCGGTCCTTATCGCAAAACTGCTACGTGCGTTCATGATTCCCCATCTCTCGTCGACGCCGGATTCCCCGCGGCCCGCGTCTTCACCGCTATCCGACTTGTCGCGCCGCCCACCGAATGCGTTACACGCCTGTGGGAGTCACGCACGATCCGGCATACGATGGGCAGGCGAAGGAGGCGCCCATGGGACCGTTCGGGATGAGGGACTATCGACGCCTGTTCACGGCGCAGCTCGTCGCACTGTCCGGTAACGGGCTCGCCACGGTCGCTCTCGGACTACTGGCCTACCAGCTGGCAGGTCCGCGCGCGGGAGCCGTACTGGGCACCGCGCTCGCGGTCAAGATGATCGCGTACGTCGTCGTAGCACCGATCGCCACCGCGTACGCGGGACGCTTCGAACGACGCAGGCTCCTCGTGTCCCTCGACCTGACGCGGGCCGCCGTCGTTGCAGCCCTGCCGTTGGCCGACCGCATCTGGCATGTGTACCTGCTCATCGCGGTCCTCCAGACGGCTTCGGCGGCCTTCACCCCGACGTTCCAGGCCGTGCTGCCCGACCTACTGCCCGACGAGCGCGACTACACCCGCGCGCTGTCGCTCTCCCAGCTGGCGTCGACCATGGAGACACTGCTCAGCCCGCTGCTGACCGCGATCCTGGTCAGCGTCGTGAACTTTCACTGGCTGTTCGCCGCGACCGCCGCAGGCTTCCTGGCGTCCGCGGCGCTCGTCGCGTCCACCCGCGTACCCGATGCGGCGCCATCGGCTCGGTACGGCGTGCGCGACCGCATCGTCTCCGGGATCCGGATATTCGCGGCGACCCCGCGCCTGCGGGGCGTGCTCGGCTTGAACCTCTCCGTCGCGGCGGTCGGCGCGGTGATCATGGTGAACACCGTGAACCTGGTCCAGCAGCGACTGGGACGGCCCGAGGCGGATGTCGCATGGCTGCTGACAGCCAATGGAGCGGGGGCACTCGTCGTGGCTCTCGCCGTTCCGTGGCTGCTACAGCGCATCTCCACGCGTTCGCTCATGGTGGGCGGCGCGGCAACACTCAGCTGCGCGGGCGTCGTCTTGACGGCGGTATCCGCCGCCGACGCGCTCGGCTGGCGCACGCTGGTGGCCCTGTGGGTGACCATCGGCGCCGGGACGGTCGCGGCGCTCACGCCCGTCGGCCGGGTGCTGCGCCGATCCAGCGACGGCGGCGACCGCCCCGCACTGTTCGCCGCGCAGTTCTCGCTGTCGCACGCTTGCTGGCTCGTGACATACCCGATCGCCGGGTGGGTCGCGACCGCGGCCGGCTTCACCGCCACCTGGCTGATCCTCACGGTCCTGGCTGTGGCGGGGACCGCCGTCGGGTTCACATGCTGGTCCCACCACGAGCCCGCGGAGCTCGCACACGTCCACCCACCCGAGTTCGCGGGCACTGCCCATGTGCGGGGCGCGGTAGCGGTCGACGGCGGCTTCCAGCACGCACACCCCTACGTGATCGACCCACTGCATCCGCGCTGGCCCTCAGCGTGATGTCTGCTGAGAGCAGCGCGGGCGACGGGTGGCGAGTGAGCGGCCTACCCTGAGGCCATGACCGTCGTACTGCTCACGCGCCAGACGCTCTTCCGCGACGAACTGGGCGCCCACCTGCGCGGCCTCCGTCAGGGTCGGGGCGAGCGGCTCGTCGACACCGCACGCCGCGCGGGCGTCTCGCCCCAGTACCTCTCGGAGATCGAGCGCGGCATCAAGGATCCGTCGAGCGAGATGATCGCCGCGGTCGCCGGGGCCCTCGACGTCGAGGTCGGCGATCTGGCCGTGGCGGTCGGCGAGCGCCTCAAGACCGGCGAGCCTCGGCGCCCGGCAGCGCCGCAGGCGTTCGCACTCGCTCTCGCGGCGTGATCACCGCTCCTCGATGACCCCGTCGATCAGCCCGTACTCGCGCGCGGCCTCAGCGGTGAAGACCCGGTCGTGATCTGTGTCGGCACGCAGCGATTCGGTGGTCTGCCCGGTGTGCCGGGCGAGGATCTTCTCGATCTCTCCGCGTACCCGTACCACCTCGTCGGCCTGCAGGATGAGGTCCGGAATAGCTCCGCGGCCCTGCGCCGCGGGCTGGTGCAACACAATTCGCGCGTGCGGCAACGCTACCCGCCTTCCCGAGACGCCGGCTGCAAGCAGCACCGCGCCGACGGCGACCGCCTGACCCACGCACGTCGTGGCGACCGGGGCCTTGATATACCGGATCGTGTCGTACACCGCGAGCATCGCCGCCGGGTCACCGCCCTCGCAGTTGATGTACAGCTGGATGTCTCGATCGGGGTTATCCGACTCCAGGTAGAGCAGCTGTGCCACCAGGGCATTCGCGACTCCCGCGTCGATCGCTGTGCCGAGGTACACGACCCGCTCGGACAACAGGTGCGAGTAGACGTCGGTGATGCGCTCGCCCTCTGGCCGGCGTTCGACGACGTTGGGGATCGTGTAAGTGCTCATCGTGTCGCTCCCGTCAGATCGAATCCCGCGCGCCGACGCCGCCCTGGCACCACATCATCGAAGTCCGTGACTATCTCGTCGATGAAGCCGTACACCTGCGCCTCTCGGGCGGTGTACCAGCGGTCGTGGAGCGAGTCCTCGAAGATCCTCTCGGGCGGCTGTCCGGTATCGGCTGCGATGAGGCCCAGCACCGTGTCGCGGGTATAGCGCAGGTCACCGGCCTGTAGCTCGATGTCGACGGCGGAACCCCCTATCCCGGCCGACCCCTGGTGCATGAGGACCCGCGCATGCGGCAGCGCGCGCCGCTTCCCAGGCGCACCCGCGGACAGCAGGAACTGCCCTGCGCTGTATGCGATCCCGAGGACGAGAGTGGACACCTCGCAGGGCACGAGGCGCATGACGTCGCGGATCGCCAGCATCGACGGTACCGAGCCGCCCGGCGAGTGGATCCAGAGCGCGACGTCGGCCGGGTCGTCGGCCGCGAGCGCGAGCAGCTGCGTCGCGAGGAGCGCGCCGTTGTCGTCGTCGAGTGGGCCGTCGAGTACGAGCACCCTGTGCTCGTACAGCTCACGCCGTACACGTTCGGTGAATCGGGGGGCTGACTGTTCGCTCATGCCACGATCGTGGCCCGCCGAACGCGTTGTGCGCCGCCCGATCCGCGCTGGGCGGAGCCGCTGTCAGCAGGTCCGCCGTGAGCAGCGCCGGTAGCCTGGTCTCCGAGAGTAAGGAGACGGGTATGGAGGGTGAGGCGAGCAGGACGGCTGTGCTCGTGTGCCAGGCTCGAGCGGTCGCCGACGGGCGTCTGGCCCCGGGCAGGTTCGGCGACCCCGTGGCCTGGCAGCTGTTGCTGGACAACGAGCGGATGCCCGTCGACCGGGTGCGCGCGGGCACGCAGGCAGACGACTGGCGAGACAGGATGCGGGACGGATTCGTCGAAGGCAGCTCGACGGTTCTCGCCGCCCGCACCGTGGCCATCGACGACGCGATCCGGGAGGCCCGACACTCACAGATCGTAGTGCTCGGCGCGGGTCTCGATGCACGAGCATATCGGCTCGACTGCCTGCGGGACGTGTCGGTGTTCGAAGTGGATCATCCACTCACGCAGCAGGACAAGCGCTCTCGCGTCGGCGAATTCGTCCCGATCGCACGGCGCCTCGAGTACGTGCCGGTCGACTTCCGACACGACTCGCTCGCGACCGCACTCGCCGGTGCGGGGCACGACCCGTTCGCACCTACGACGTGGGTGTGGGAGGGCGTACTCCCCTACCTCACGGACGATGCTGTGACCGCGACCCTCGCAGTGGTGCAGGCACGTTCGGCCGCGACGAGCCGGCTGATAGCCACGTATTCGACGTCCAACGTCCTTGCCGGCATCGCCGCTAGGGCGGTCCGGGCGGCCGCGCGCGTCCTCGGCGCATACGACCCACTCGCCGGTGAGCCGCACATCTCTGCCTGGGCACCGGACGAGATTCGTGATCTGTTAGCGGGCAACGGCTTCCGCGTATCGACTGACGAGGACCTCAACGACGTCGCGCGCCGGCTGGGCATATCCAGCCGCCGGGTCGGCCGGCACATGGGCCGGATCGTGGTAGCGGACCGTTCCTAGGCGCGTCGCCGCGCATCGGCCACGTACGCGAGGGCCGGCACCAGGACGAAGCCGATGAGCAGTAGCGCGATGGAAAGGACGTTGGCGCCGCCGCCCGCGTGCTCGAAGATGCTCTTGAAGTTGAACGACACCAGCAGGAACAGCGAGAACACGAACGCCGCGACGGGCAGCACGCGACCGGTGAGCAGCCCGGTCCGCACGCCGGCCCAGCGTACGTCGGCGCTCGACGCGAGCCGCCATACTGCGATCGGCACGATGAGATACTGCACGAACCGCGCGATGACCGCGAGTCCCGTAAGGCTCGACGTGTCATAGCCCAGCGACAAAGGGAACGCGAGGGCTAGAACCGCCGTGACACCGAAAGCGAAGAGTGGCACGCCGAAGCGGCCCTTCTTCGAGAGCACATGTGGAAGCAGCCCGTTGTCCGCCAGCGCAGTGAACAGTCGTGGGGATCCGAACGACGCCGCCACATTGATACCGAACATCGACACCAGCGCGCCGACCACGATCACGGCGTGCACCGCGTTGTTGGAGATCGCCGCCGCAAGCCTGACGGTCTCGTCCGACGTCGCGATCTTGTCCGGCGCCAGGAGCATCCCCGCGACGATCGCAGCAAGGTACGCGACCGCGACGATCGACACGGCCACGGGGATCGCCCGCGGCAACGTCTTGTCGGGTTCGTGCATCTCCTCGGCCGCGTTGGCGATGGACTCGAATCCCGTGTAGGCGTACAGGGCGACGATGACCGCGAGCACGATGCTCGCGAAATCGCTGGAACCGAGCGGGAGGTAACCGAGAAGCGAGTACGTGCCGTTGCCGGTGTGTACCGGGGGCCGATCAGCCAGGTGGTAGCTGCTGGTGCCGCGCGACGCGACGAGCACCACGGCAGCGATGACGAACACGGCGAGGGCAGCCACCTTGGCCACTGTCGAGATACCGTTCGCCCACGCGACGGCGGCGTTACCGAAATAGTTGATGGCGAGCAGGATCAAGATGAACACCACGAAGACCAATGTCTTGACGCTCCACAGGCCGGTGTCTTTCGACCACGTCCGGTGCGGGAAGGCGACCTGTAGGAACGTGGTCACCACGAACGACGCCAGGGTGCCCCACGCGATCGCCGCGGTGAAGGCGTGCGTGACGCCGACGTAGATCGCGGGCCGTTCGCCGAGTCCGGCCTTCGTATAGGCATATGACGCGCCGTTGGTGGTGACGAACCGCGCGGCGGTCGCGAACACCATCGCCAAGACGAGCGCGAACGCCGCGGCGATGAGGTACGCCAGAGGTGCCCCCGACCCGGCCGCCTTGATCACGTCTCCCGGGGTCAGGAAGATCCCCGCGCCGATGATCGCATTGATGCCGAGAAGTACGACGCTCCAGTATCCGAGCCGCCGCACCGGCACCTGTGTTCCGATCGCCATGTCCCGCTCCTGTCGTTCCCGCGGCCGAGGGCCGCGATCACTTGCCGCGGTCATGAGATCGCTGTAGCGCAACACGGTACCGGCCCCACTCCACTCACCGCGAGTCCACGATCCCCGCGACGACAACACTTGACGGCGTGGTCACGACGGTGGATCACTGAGGCATGGCCAGCGGTTCTTCCGTGCGGGCGCAACACTGCTCACCGGGTTGAATCCGCACGGCGCGGGCTATGGGGCCGTGGGCGACTCGGGCCCCGGGCGACGTGAAGGTCCCCGCGGTCGGTACGTGACGAGATCGCCGAGCAGGCAGAGCGGGTCGCCGACCGGGCGATGCCCATCAGTGGTCGTGGACCGAGCCCTGCCAGCGCGGCAACGGATCCGGGAGGGACCGCCAGCTCTCGGGCCCGAGGGCGAACTCGTCGTCCGTGAGCGTCGCCCGGTCGAGCAGCCCTCGCATCCGGGCGTGGTCGAGCCGGACGCCGATCACCACGAGCTCCTGGCCCGCGTCTCCGTCGACCTGCGACCAGTATGCGGCGGGCTCTATGGTGAGGTTCGGGCCCGCCTGCGACCACACCGCCGCGAACTCGGGGCGGCTCGCGATCCAGCAGAACCCCTTGCTACGCAACACCGCACGCACCTGGTCGAGGGATTCCGCAAGGCGCGCCGGGTGGAACGGCCGGTCCGAGCGGTAGGTGAGCGACGAGATCGCGTACTCCTCGGTCTCGGATTCGTGCGCGACGCCCAGCACCTCGTCGTCCCAACCTGCGACGGCGCTCGCCGCATCGTGATCGAATCGTCCGGTTTCCAACACCTCTCGCAGATCGACGCGCCCGTGCTCGGCATCCAGCACTCGTGCCCGCGGATTGAGCCGCCGCAGCGTCGCCTCGACGGTGCCCCGCGCCGAAGCACTCACCAGGTCGGTCTTCGACAACAGCACGACGTCGGCGAACTCGACCTGATCGACCAGCAGATCGGAGATCGACCGGATGTCGCCCTCGGCCGCACCCATACCGCGTTCGTCGAGCCGCTCGCCGCGAACGAGCTCGCGCAGAAAAGTGCTGGCGTCGACGACGGTGACCATCGTGTCGAGTCGGGCGACGTCTCCCAAGCGCGTGCCGTCCTCGAACTCCCAATCGAAGGTCGCGGCCACCGGCATCGGCTCGGAGATACCGGTGGACTCGATCACGAGATGGTCGAAACGACGCTTACCATCGTCGTCGGTCTGGCGCGCGATGGAGCCGACCGCTTCCAGCAGGTCCTCGCGCAACGTGCAGCATATGCAACCGTTGGTGAGCTCGACGAGGCGCTCTGTAGTCCGATCGAACCCGCCGTGCCCGACCAGCGCAGCATCGACGTTCACCTCGCTCATGTCGTTGACTATCACCGCAACCCGCATGCCCGCACGGTTGGCCAGGATGTGATTGAGCACTGTGGTCTTTCCGGCTCCGAGGAACCCGGACAGGACGGTGACAGGAAGGGCTGAAGTGGTCATCCATTAATGGTAACCGTTTCCATTTAGTCGAGGCTCACCGCCCCGATCGCACCGAACCACCGCCGGCATGCCTCATCGAGGCCGGTCTGATCGACACCCGCCCACGCCACGTACCCGTCGGGACGCAACAGCGCCGCCGACCTGCCGCAGAGCACACGTCCGGCCTCGTCCCCGTCGGCATCCGCACGGTCGACCAGACCCGCCCACGGTGTCACCGCGAGCCGCCCGGTGCGGTCGAGCAGCAGGCCTCGACCGGCTCGCAGTTGCTCGTACAGTCGGCCACCCGGCAGCGACACGTCACGCAGCCGGCGTCCCACGATGCCGTGTTCGTCGCCGAGGTCGTACCGGATGTCGACGGCGCCCAGCCGCTCTGCGAGATACCGCGCGACGTCTGGTAGCGCGCCCAGCTCGTCCATCAGACTGCGTAGCGCCCGGGCGTCGGAGTCGTCGGCCCGCGTCCGTTTCAGCACGCGCGTGAAATCCAGGACCCGTCCCGCGACCTGCCTGCGCTCCCGCTCGTACGTGTCGAGTAGATCGTTCGGGGCACGTCCCACCACCGCGGCCGCGAGCTTCCACCCGAGATTGAACGCGTCCTGCACACCCAGATTCAGCCCCTGCCCGCCGACGGGAGGGTGGATATGAGCAGCGTCGCCGGCCAGCAGTACCCGGCCTTCGCGGTAGCGCTCGGCCAGCCTCGTGGCGTCGCCGAACCGCGACAGCCAACGCGGGGAGTGCATGCCCAGGTCGGTTCCGGCGATCACACGCAGGCGTGCTCGGAACTCGTCGAGTGTGGGTGGCGTGGTGCGGTTCTCGGCGACCCCTTCGGCGGGTACGAGGATGCGGTATCCCCCTCCCGGCAGCGGACCGGCCCCGAAGAACATCTGGGCCTTGCGCACCTCGGCGTTCACCGCCGCCACCTCATCCGGCGCCATCGCGAGCTCCGCCTCGGCGATCAGCGTGTCGCTGCGACTGGGCTCACCCGGGAACCCGACGCCGATGAGCCTGCGAACCGTGCTGCGCCCCCCGTCGCAGGCGACCAGATACCGCCCTCTCACATCGGCACCGTCACCGAGTCCGGCGGTCACACCGTCCGGGTCCTGCTGAACGGCGACTACCTCTGCGCCCCTGCGGATCTCGACGCCGAGCTGCACGGCGTGATCCTCCAGCACCCGGTCGATCACCGGCTGCGGCAGACCGAGTACATAGGGGTGCGCCGTATCCATGTCCTCTTCACGTAGGGCGGCGGTGCTCGTGAGGAACCCACGCAAGGGGTGCTTCGTGCCGCGTTCCAACATCTCGGCCAGGAGACCCCGCTGGTCCATGATCTCGATACTGCGCACATGCATGCCGAGAGCCCGCACCACGGTCGTCGGTTCCGGATCCCGTTCCAGCACCGCCACGTCTACGCCGCGCATACGCAATTCGATCGCCAGCATCAGGCCCGTCGGTCCCGCACCCACCACGATCACGTCAGGCATTCGTCCACTCCCCTCGGCCCGCCGGACACGGGCGTCGAGCAGAGAGTGTGCGCGCACCCCGGGGTCTTGCCGCAAGCCCCGGGGTGCGCTATATGTTTGAGAGGGTAGAGAAGATCGAACTGCTCGGGCCGGAATCCGAGCCGGTCAGGGCTCGACGGTCTCCAGGTCCGCATTGAAAGTCGAGCTGGGACGCATGATCCGGTTGGTCTTGTCCTGGTCGATCTGGTAGTACCCGCCGATATCTACCGGGCGGCCCTGCGCCTCGCTCAGCTCCGCGATGATCTTGTCCTCGTCGGCGGCGAGCTTGTCAGCGAGCGGCGCGAACTTCGCGGCCAGCTCGGCGTCTTCCGTCTGGGTCGCCAGCTCCTGCGCCCAGTACAGGGCGAGGTAGAACTGGCTGCCACGGTTGTCGAGCTCTCCGGTGTTGCGCGACGGCGCCTTGTTCGTGTCGAGGAGCTTGCCGGTGGCCGCGTCGAGCGCCTTCGCCACCACGACGGCCTTCGGGTTGTCGTTCTTCTGCCCGACCTCCTCGAGGCTGACGGCGAGCGCGAGGAACTCGCCGAGCGAGTCCCAACGGAGATGGTTCTCCTCCAGTAGCTGCTTGACGTGCTTCGGGGCGGAGCCGCCTGCACCGGTCTCGTACATGCCGCCACCTGCCATGAGCGGGACGATCGAGAGCATCTTCGCGCTGGTGCCGAGCTCGAGGATCGGGAACAGGTCGGTCAGGTAGTCACGCAGGATGTTTCCGGTGGCCGAGATCGTGTCGAGGCCGCGAACGGCGCGCTCGAGCGTGTACCGCATCGCACGTACCTGGGACATGATCTGGATGTCCAGCCCCTCCGTGTCGTGCTCCTTCAGGTACTCGTTGACCTTGTGGATCAGCTGGTTCTCGTGCGGGCGGTACGGATCCAGCCAGAAGATGACGGGCATGCCCGAGTTACGGGCCCGGGTGACGGCGAGCTTGACCCAGTCGCGGATGGGGGCGTCCTTGACGTTGCACATACGCCAGATATCGCCCTCCTCGACCGTCTCCGAGAGGACGATCTCGCCCGTGTCGTTGTCGACGAAGTTGGCCTCGCCGGCTTCGGGGATCTCGAAGGTCTTGTCGTGGGAGCCGTACTCCTCGGCCTTCTGCGCCATGAGACCGACGTTCGGCACTGTGCCCATCGTGGTGGGGTCGAATGCACCGTTGGTCTTACAGAAGTTGATGATCTCCTGGTAGATCCGCGCGAACGTGGACTCCGGCATGACGGCCTTGGCATCCTTCTGCCTGCCGTCGGCGCCGTACATCTTGCCTCCCGCGCGGATCATGGCCGGCATCGACGCATCGACGATCACGTCGGACGGCGAGTGGAAATTGGAGATGCCGCGGGCCGAGTCCACCATCGCCAGCTCCGGGCGGTGCTCGTGGCACTTGTGCAGGTCGTCGACGATCTCCTCGCGCTTGCTCGCCGGCAGCGTAGCGATCTTGTCGTACAGGTCGGCGAGGCCGTTGTTGACGTTGACGCCGAGCTCGTCGAACAGTTGCTGGTGCTTCTCGAACGCATCCTTGTAGAAGGTGCGGACTGCGTGGCCGAACACGATGGGATGGCTGACCTTCATCATGGTCGCCTTGACGTGCAGGGAGAACATGACGCCGGTCTTGCGGGCGTCCTCCATCTGGTCCTCGTAGAACTTCAGGAGAGCCTTCTTGCTCATGAACATGCTGTCCATGACGTCGCCCTTGCCGACCTCCACACTCGGCTTGAGCACGATCTTCTCGCCGCTCTTGGTGACCAGCTCCATGCGGACGTCGCGGTCGCGGTCCAGCGTGATCGACTTCTCGCCGTGGTAGAAGTCGCCCTCGCGCATGTGCGACACGTGACTGCGGGAGGCCGGCGACCACTCACCCATGCTGTGCGGGTACTTCCGCGCATACTCCTTGACGGCCTTCGGGGCACGGCGGTCGGAGTTACCCTGGCGCAGAACAGGATTCACGGCACTGCCGAGAACAGTGGAATAGCGGGCGCGGATCTCCTCCTCCTCGGGCGTCGAGGGGCTGGATGGGAAGTCGGGGATCTTGTAGCCCTTGCCCTGCAACTCCTTGATCGCCGCCAGCAGCTGCGGCACCGAGGCACTGATGTTGGGGAGCTTGATGATGTTGGTGCTGGGTTCCTGAGTGAGTCGGCCGAGCTCGGCCAGGTTGTCCGGCACCTTCTGCTCGTCGGTGAGGTAGTCGGCGAACGTAGCCAGGATGCGTGAGGCGACCGAGATGTCGGTGGTCTCGACCTCGATGCCCGCGGGCTCGGCGAATGTCCGAATGATCGGAAGGAACGACGCGGTCGCAAGGCGCGGTGCCTCGTCGGTCAGCGTGTAGATGATGGTCTGCGACTTCTGATCACTCATGAGTTTCTCTCGGCCTCCACTGTTGTCGGAATCCATTCGAACAAACGCCTGTAATACGCGGTGGCTACATTATGCCGCCGTGACGCTACGCACAGACCGGCGCGTCGAATTCCCACCCGTAGCGACGCCTCGCCCGATTCGGCGTCAGATGGGCGATATCGAGCGCCGCTTGTGTGGGACGCGGAGCGGGCGCCGGGGTCTGACGCGTCCGAGGGCCTCGATGAGCAGCCCCCGCGTCGCCGACGGCAGCACGATGTCGTCGATGCCGAATCCGTCGGCCGCCAGCAGCGGGTCGACATTGGCCTGGAAGAGGGTGATGAGGTCGGCCCGGCGCGCCTGCGGGTCGGGCGCGTTCTCGTAGTCGCCGCGGAAGGCCAGATCGACGGCGCTCTCGATGGGGATCGCGCAGATCTCCGCGGTGGGCCACGCCAGCGACAGGTCGGCCTCGATGCTGCGCCCGCCGCCCATCACGATGTAGGCGGCACCGTAGGCCTTGCGCGTGGTGACTACGAAACGTGGCACCGTCGCATTCGCGAGCTCGTACCCGAGACGGGCACTCCTGCGTACCAGTCCGCTCTCCTCGGCGCTCGCACCGACGAGGAAGCCGGGCAGATCGATCAGCACGACCAGCGGCAGACCGAACGCGTCACACACCGCGACGAAGTGCGCCGCCTTCTCGCAGGCGGCGCTGTCCAGAGCGCCGGCGTGGACGCGGGGCTGGTTGGCGACGAAACCGACGGGTCGGCCGCCGATCCGGGCGAACGCGGTAACGATGTTGGGCGCGTGCAGCCGCTTGAGCTCGAACACGGTGTCCCGGTCGGACAGCGCCTCCAGGACGTCGACCACGTCGTAGGCCTGGCGCATGGATGCCGGGACGAGGGTGTCGATCTCGGCGGCAGCGTCTCCCGGCTCGTGCGGGCCGGCGGCCAGGACGGGAGTGCCGGACCCCGACGGCGGGAGGTACGACAGGTATGCGCGGATCGCGTCGAGAGCCTCGTTCTCGTCGTCCGCAACCACGTCGACGACTCCACGAGGAGCCTGCACGTCCGCGCCGCCGATCTCCTCATTCGTCAGTTCCTCCCCCGTCGCCGCCTGCACGAGCGGAGCGGACGACATACCGATCGTGCCCACGCCACGCACGATGGCGACGAAGTCACAGCAGGCCGCGAGGTTGGCAGGGGCACCGAAGCCCGGGCCCATCATCGCGGCGACGAGCGGTACGTGACCGGACAGGTCGGCGAGCCGCATGAGCAGCCGCGAGCCGGGTGCGGCGAGCCGGGAGTCGAGGGCCTCCTGCATGCGGTGGCCGCCGCCGTCCATGAGCATGACGAGCGGGATCTCGTCGAGCAGCGCCCGCTCGGCGCAACGCTCGAGCTTCGCCATGCCGGTGGCACCGTTGCTCCCACCGAGGACCGTGAAGTCGAATGCCGCGAGCGCCACGGGACGGCCGTCGATGTAGGCGATCCCCGTGACGACCCCGTCGCCCGGCGCGACGAGCGGAGCGGCCCCGCCCTGCGCAGGACCGGGCCCGGCAAGCGCGCCGAACTCGTAGAAGCCGCCGTTCGCCAGCTGTGCAACCCGTTCCCGCGCCGTCTGACGCCCCCGTGCGTGCTGTTTCGCGACCTTGTCGGCGCGAGCCTCGTCGGTGACGGCGGCATACGCCGCGCGCACCTTCTCTACCAGGGATTCTGTGTCCTCTGTCACGGCGCCAGGTTAACAGCCGTTCTCCCGACGGCGGATCAGGCGGCGGGATCGGGCTCCTTCGTCTCCCGCATCTGGCGCGGTGTAGGACGGGGCCGACGGGGCTCGCGCACGCCCGCGTCGCCGTCGGGCCGCAGCCACACACGGACCGGTGTGCGATTGAGCGCCCTCGCGCCCGACTCCGGGGACTGATCCGTCACGACCCACGCCGCATCGTCCGCCGCCGGCTCCGGACCCGCGGGCGAGACGACCTTCGGCAGTAGGTCCTGCCCGACGATGCGCGCCCGCGCCGCGGGCCACTGCATGCCGATCACATCCGGCACCGCGACGTTCTCGTACTTGCGGGCCCGTCGCTCAGCCGCGTCGAGCAGGTCCAGCTCCCAGTCTGCGACCTCTCTACCCGGCGGATCGGGAGTCCGCTCGGGATCGGGCGTACGGTCGATCTCCCGCCACCGCTCCCACGCCGCCTGGCGGCTCACGCCCAGGCTCGTCGCGATCTCCGTCCACGACGTCTGGCCGCGCCGCGCGAGGCGTACCGCCGCGAGTTCCGCCTGGTCGAGCACTCGCCGCAGCGCTGCGATGTCGGACAGGGCGCCCAGCGCGTCGTCGCTCGTCTGCGGACCCGCGGGGTGGCCGGCCAGCCGTCGCCACACCCGCTCGCCCTCGTGCCACCACGCGGAGAACGTCATGCTGTCAAGGTACCCTGACAGTAGAGTCCGTGCCAGCGACTACTTCCGAGTCGCGGCCGTGCGGACGAGAGTCAGCAGGGTGATCTCCGGCGGCGCGCCGACGCGCATCGGCGGCCCCCAGGCGCCGACGCCACGCGTCGTGTAGACCGCCGTCCCGTCGACCCATGCCAGCCCCTCGACCGAGGGCTGTTGCAGCGGAACCAGGTACCGCAGCGGCCACAGCTGCCCGCCGTGCGTGTGGCCGGACAGCTGGAGGTCTACCGGCCCCGCTCCCCTACGGTTCGTCGCAAGTGCCTGCCGCGGCTCGTGAGCCAGCAGCAGCGTGAACGCGCGCGGGTCGTGGCCGGCGAGCGCAGCTTTCAGATCGGGCGCGTTCGGCGACCGCCCCGAGTAGTCGTGGATCCCGGCGAGGTCGATCCGACTGCCGTTCCGCACGAGGCTCACCCGCGCGTTACGCAGGGGCCGTATACCCACGCGTTGCCATGCGTCCAGCCAGCGCCCGGCGTCGTCCGAGTAGAACTCGTGGTTGCCACTCACCCCGAACACGCCGAGCGGAGCCCTCAGCGGCGCAAGCGGTTTCAGGGTATCGCCCACACGATCCACCGTGCCGTCCGTGAGATCGCCGCCGAACGCGATCAGATCAGGGTGCTGCGCCGCCACGAGGTCGGCCACCTTCTGCGTGAAACCGGCACCACGACTGGGACCCACGTGCAAGTCAGAGACGAAAGCTATTCGCACACCGTCGAATCCGGGCGGAAGGCGGTCCAGCGGTATGCGGACACCCACAATCGAGGGCGACGCGGCCGCGGTGACCCCGTACCCCGCGGTGCCACACGCCGCGAGCACGACTGCGGCGGTGGCGATACGCACCGCGCGTCGGGACCTGCGCTCGCGCTTGCGGATCCGGCGGACGACGGCAGCGACCACGCACAGAACGGCGAGAGGCAGCAGGCCGAGCACGAGGTAGAAGACCGTTCCGGCCCACACCCAGCCCGCAAATGCCGGCAGGCGCGCCCACGCGGGAGCGAACACGCTCCCACTGCCCGCGCCTATCACCGTGAGCACCCCGCCGGCGACGACCACCAGCGCCGCCGCGATGCGCCATCCCCGCCGGAGATCCGTGGCGCGCACCAGGCGGCGGTGCAGCCACCATGAAAGAAGCGCGAAGACGAGAGCGAGGATGAGGATCCGGGCCATTCGCACAGGATACGGGCAGACATAAGCTGGGCGGCGTGGGTGAGCACAGGGTTCTGCGGGCGCGGCCGCTCGGACGGCACGCGGTACTGGCGGAGCTCGCGTCACCGAACGACGCGGCCGCCCTGGCCGCTCATCTCGAGACCGACCCGCTCAGCGGGCAGTGCGAGGTGGTGGTCGCGGCGCGGACCGTCCTCGTCGTGGGTCACCGCACGCACACCGCGGCGATTCGAGACCTCCTGGACGGCATGATGATCCCGCCACCGCCAGACCGTACAGCGGAGTCCGTGACCGTGGACGTCGTCTACGACGGCGTCGACCTCGACGATGTGGCGCGCGCGTGCGGCATGAGCGCGTCGGCAGTCGTCGACGCCCACATCCGCGCCCGGTGGACGGCGGCGTTCACGGGGTTCGCACCGGGGTTCGCGTACCTGGTCGGCGGCGGGCTGGACGTACCGAGGCGGGACAACCCGCGAACTGCCGTGCCGCCCGGCTCGGTAGCCCTGGCGGGGCCGTATTCCGGCGTGTACCCGCGAACCTCACCCGGCGGGTGGCAGCTCATCGGCCGCACCGGCGCCACGCTGTGGGACAGCGACCGTGACCCGCCGGCTCTCATCCGCCCTGGCACATCGGTCCGATTCCATGCCGTGCGAGAGGCCGTCGCCGTACGACTTCCTGCCGATGTCCGGGCCACGGTCGACAATGGCGACCTGCGGGTATTGCGAACGTCGCCACTGACGCTCGTCCAGGACCTCGGCAGGCCGGGCTACGCCGGGATGGGCGTGCCCGCCTCGGGGGCGGCCGATGCGCGCTCGCTACGGCTCGCGAACCGGGTGGCAGGCAACGCCCCCGGGGCTCCGGCGCTGGAGCTCGTCGACGGCGGACTCGCCCTAGAGGCCCTCAGGGACGTCGTACTGGCCGTGGCGGGTGCGCCTGTCGAGCTGACGGTGACGCCGCCCGAACGGCCACTGCGGAAGCCCCCGATGGCCGCACCTTTCCTGCTGCGCGCAGGCGACGTTCTGGAACTCGGGCACCCGCCCGCGGGCCTGCGAACGTATGTCGCAGCGCGGGGCGGACTGGACGTACCCGAAGTGCTGGGCAGTGCGGCGAGGGACGTACTGTCCCGCCTCGGGCCCGAACCGCTCGTCGCCGGGGACGAGCTGCGGGTACTACCGGGACGGGGCGTGGTGGGTCCCCCCGAGGTGCAGCGCGATTTCGCGGCAGCCGCGGAGCTCCGAGTCACCGTGGGGCCACGCGCCGACTGGATCGTCGACGCGCTCGAGCGTCTGTGCGGCACCGTGTGGTCGGCCAGCCCGGACTCGAACCGCGTCGGGCTACGTCTCGACGGCGAGCCACTCGGACGGGCGCGGGGCGGCGAACTCGCGAGCGAGCCGACGGTGCGGGGAGCCGTGCAGGTCCCCCCGAGCGGCCTGCCGTTGGTGTTCCTGACGGATCACCCGACGACAGGTGGTTACCCCGTCGTCGCAGTACTCGAACCCGAGGACGTCGACGTCGCCGCGCAGGTGCGCCCAGGCGATCCGGTGCGCTTTCGACTGAGCCCAGGCTGAAACCTCGCCCGCATATGCCCCACGAATAAGCGCAAACCATCACGATATGGTCGACACGGACATTCCGCGAGCTGGTCCTCGCCGCTAGGCTTGGCGGCCATGTCCTCACGCCTCAAGCGCCTCCCGGCCTCGTTCGCCGTGCCGATGGCGCTCGTCCTGGCGATCGTCGCGACGCTGTTCGCTGCTTTCCCGGCCCGCGCCGACGTCGCCGCCCTACCCGCTTTCCGGGCGGCAGCTCCCGCCGCCGACCTCGCCACGCCTGCGGGCCGCGCCGTGTACGCCCTCACGGGGCCGTCGCCACAGACGGCACAGGATCTTCTCCCCCGCGATTTCGCGGCGATCGCCCACTACAGGCCCGTGCTCCGTGCCGGCGTCCCGGCCAAGCCCACCGGCGGCTGCTCGGACAAGGGATTCCCGTTGCCCCACAAGTTCATGCCCATCTGCGCCGCACACGACCTGGGCTTCGACCTGCTGCGTGTGGCAGCCCACGACGGCCATCCGCTGGGGCCGTGGGCACGGCAGGCGCTCGATGCCCAGCTCGTCGCGCGGATGGATGCGGTATGCCGGGACTCGGTGTGCCGCACCGCTGCGCAGAGCGCGAACGTGGGGCTGAAGTTCAACACCTGGCGGCAGTTCTACAGCGTGCCTGTCTACGAGACTCCGCTCGAGGTGGGTAAATCGCTCGCACACCGCTCCGTCGACCTCGTGGCGGCCGCTGTCGAGGGCGGGCGCGCCCCATTCCGGACGGTGACGATGCTGCTCGCGGTGGTCGCGGGCTTCCTCATCGCGACCGCGACCGGCCGCGTGGTCACGGCGGTGCGGTCGCGCCGCACCGGCGTCGTGAGCGGTTAGAACTACAGGGGGATCTCCACGCGCCACAGCGGCGTGCCCGGTTCGATGAGCCACAGACGCAGCGCCACGAAGCGCATCAGGCGCATCGCCCCCGTCATCATGATGAACGCCAGCGGCAGTTCGGCGAGGAACGCGGTCAGCAGCGACACCATGACGTCGCCACGATCGGCCGTCAGGACGTCGAACCAGGCGTCGCACAACAGCAGGACCCCGGTGGCGAAACTCGCCGGCGCGACCAGCAGCCGCCTACGCCAGCCCAACAGCGCCGTGATCGCCATGCTCGTGACGAGGAGGCAGTCGAAGCCGACCCACACCGCAACCCAGTGCTGCGTCACGTAACGGTCCGGCAGCGACAGGCCGAGGAAGACTATCCACGGGATCAACGCCGTGGCGGCGCCTGCCATCAGGCCGAGCCGGATCGCGCGCACCCGGCCGACACGGTGCGGTGCGATGACGTCGCTGATCGGTCGCTCGAGCCGCTCGATCAGTACGCGCCGTTGCTGCGCCGACAACTCCGCGATCTGCGCGTCGGTCGGCTCGTGCCAGGACGTCTCAGACATCGCCGATGCCCGAGCGCAGGGCGGCCTCGGCCAGGAGGAACTGCGCGGCCGAGTACGTGGCCATCACCGCACCCTCCATCGCGGGCGGCGCGCTGCGCAGCAGGAACCGTCTCGCGCCCAGCAGAGAATCGCTGAGTAGGAACAGGGCGGCGCCGGCCGTGGCCGCGACGCGGACCTCGCGCGAACCGACGAGCGTCGCCGACGCGAGTGTTGCCGCCACCGCGGCGGAGTAGACCCCGACGACCGGGGCGAGCCATCGTCGCTGACGACCCGCGCCCACTATCACCCCCGGAGCGGCGACGGCCCACAGCCCCGCGACGGCCCGGACGGAGCCCCGCGAGCGCTGGCCGCGGTGCTCCAGAAAGCCGTCGATGTAGTTCCCGTGCGCCACCGCGAACGCGATCGCTCCGCCGGCGAAATCGGCGGGCTCGTCCCCCAGCAGCACGACGTCGCCGCACCAGGCGGCGACCTGCGCGCGCAGAGCGACGTTGCGGAGCGGTGCGGTACCACCGCGCGGGTCGGCGATCGTCGCTGCCGCCAGCGTCGGCATCAGGAGCGGCTTGCTCACCCGCCGCATGCGGTGGGCACGCGACGATGGAAGCGCGGAGAGCGCGGTGTCGGTGGCCGCGAGACCCGCGTACGCGGCCTTCAGGATCTGCGAGGTTCGCACTCCGTCAATGTAGCCACACGCGGCCGTTACCCTGGCGGCCGTGGAGCGAACTGGCGGAACGAGCGGGCGGATAGCGGTGCCGGAGGACCTGGACGCGGTCACCGATGTAGGCACCGAGGAGGCGAACGCGGCCGAGGCGGAGGCCGCCCGCCGGGTGTGGGCTGCCGCGCGGCACTGGTACGCGGCCGGGCTGCACCCCGCCATCCAGGTCTGCGTGCGGCACCGGGGCCGCGTGGTGTTGGATCGCGCGATCGGACACGGGTGGGGCAACGCACCGCTTGCGCCCGGCGAGGAGCGCGTAGACCTCTCGGCTATGAAGACGGGTACGCCGTCGTGTGCGTTCTCCGCTGCCAAAGGCGTGTCGGTGACCGTGCTGCACATGCTGATCGAGCGTGGGATGCTCGGCCTCGACACGCCGGTGTGCGAATACCTCCCCGAGTTCACGGGCGACCGCAAGGAGCGCGTGACGATCCGCCACGTACTGACCCACTCCGCAGGCGTTCCGGTGCCGACCGGGCCCAGGCCCGATCTGAAGCGGTCGGAGGACAGCGCGTACACGCGAGAGATGCTGGGACGCTTGCGGACCGTCTATCCGCCGGGCCTCGTGCACATGTACCACGCGTTGACCTGGGGCCCGTTGGTGCGCGAGATCGTGCTGGCGGCGGCCGGCCGGTCCATCCGCGACATCCTCACCACCGAGATCCTGGGGCCGCTCGGGTTCCGGTGGACGAACCTCGGTGTGTCCGACGAGGATCTGCCACTGGTCGCGCCGAGCCACGCGACCGGGGCGCCGCCGTCACCGGTGGTCGAGAAGGGCTACCGACTGCTGGTCGGCGGGACTATGGCGCAGACCATGAAGGCGGCGAACTCCCGCCGCTTCCTGACCGGGATCGTGCCGTCCTCCAACCTGGTGTCGACGGCGCACGAGCTGTCCCGCTTCGCCGAACTGTTGCGACGCGGTGGCGAGCTCGACGGGTATCGGGTACTGAGCCCCGAGACCCTCTCGGCCGCAAGGGCTCCCGCGCGGCGGTTACGCCCCGACCTGGCATCCGGCGGCCTGCCGATGCGCTGGGGCACCGGATACATGCTGGGATCCAAGCGTTTCGGCCCGTTCGGGCTGGATGCGCCGGAGGCGTTCGGGCACACGGGCCTCACGCAGATCGCGATGTGGGCGGATCCCGCTCGCGACCTGGCCGTCGGCATCATGAGCACGGGCAAGCCCGGCGCACACCCCGAGGCGAAGCGCTACCCGGCCCTGCTCGACTCGATCACGACGTGGTTCTCTCCGCGCTGACTGCCGGGAAATATAAGCGGACCGCGGTCCGTTACAGCTGATGTCGGCAGGCGGGACAACCCGCCGGCAACACGAGGAGAGGTGGACCGACATGCAGTTCGGCATTTTCACCGTCGGGGACGTCACCATGGACCCGACCACCGGCAGGACCCCCGGTGAGGGCGAGCGTATCGCCACCATGACGGCCATCGCACAGAAGGCCGAGGAGGTGGGTCTGGATGTGTTCGCGACCGGCGAGCACCACAATCCTCCGTTCGTGCCGTCGTCGCCGACCACCCTGCTGGGCTGGGTCGCAGCTCGCACGGACAAGCTCCTACTGTCCACCGCGACGACACTCATCACCACGAACGATCCGGTGAAGATCGCGGAAGACTACGCGATGCTGCAGCATCTCTCGGGCGGCCGCGTCGACCTGATGATGGGCCGCGGGAACACCGGACCGGTATATCCCTGGTTCGGCAAGGACATCCGCGAGGGCGTGGACCTGGCCGTCGAGAACTATCATTTGCTACGCCGGTTGTGGCGTGAGAAGAACATCGATTGGCAGGGGCGGTTCCGCACTCCGCTGCAGGGATTCACGTCGACGCCGTTCCCCCTCGACGACACACCCCCTTTCGTGTGGCACGGGTCGATCCGAACGCCTGAGATCGCCGAGCAGGCCGCCTTCTACGGCGACGGGTTCTTCCACAACAACATCTTCTGGAATCCCGAGCACACCGAACAGATGGTGCGGCTCTACCGACGGCGCTTCGAACACTACGGACACGGATCCGCGGAACAGGCGATCGTCGGCCTCGGCGGACAGGCGTTCATGGCCGCGACCGAGGCGGAGGCGAAGCGGCGCTTCAGGCCGTACTTCGACAATGCGCCGGTGTACGGGCACGGGCCGTCACTCGAGGACTTCGAGCAGATGACTCCACTCACCGTGGGCACACCCGAGCAGGTGATCGAGAAGACGCTGCATTTCGCCGATTACGTCGGGGACTACCAGCGCCAGCTCTTCCTCATGGACCATGCCGGCCTCCCCCTGGACCAGGTGCTCGAGCAGGTCGAGCTACTCGGCACCGAGGTGGTTCCCGTGCTACGCAAGGAGTTCGAGCTGCGGCGCCCGGCCCACGTGCCGAGCGACCCACCCACGCACGCGTCGCTGGTCGCGGCGGGGACCGAATCGGCGCACCGCAGGGTCATGCCTGCACAGGAACATGCCGACACCGCACCGGAGGCCTGACGATGACGCGCGAGATACTGGTGATCAGCGCAGGCGTCTCCGAGCCCTCGTCCACGCGCCTCCTTGCCGATCGGCTCGCCGATGCCACCGTCGCCGGCGTGTCGACTCGGGGCGAGGCCGCGAACGTGAACGTCCTCGAGCTGAAGGAACTGGCGCGCGACCTGGCGACGGCTATGACGACAGGGGTACCGACCCCTGCGCTGATCGCAGCGCAGGAAGCGGCGGCATCCGCCGACGGCGTGATCGCCGTGACGCCGGTCTTCGCCGCGTCGTACAGCGGACTCTTCAAGATGTTCTTCGACGTGCTCGACCCCGACGCCCTCACCGGCGTACCGGTTCTGATCGCCGCGACCGCGGGAACACCACGGCACTCGCTCGTGCTGGATCACGCGCTGCGGCCGCTCTTCAGCTACCTGCGAGCACAGGTACTGCCGACCGGGGTCTTCGCTGCCACGGAGGACTTCGCATCGGTCGAGTTGCCGTCCCGGATCAGCCGGGGCGCAGCCGAACTCGCCGCTGCACTCGTCGCCGACGGCGGTTCGGTGGCCGGGTTCGGAGGACCGTCGAACCTCGAGCGGCCAGTTCGATCCGGCACCGCGAAGGACCTCGGTCCCGTCGCCGACTTCGCATCGCTGCTTCGCGGCCACACCGGCACCGTCTAGCGGTCGGGGCGGACCCGGTCACACAGTTTTGCCCGGCTTACGGCCGACTGCTTAGATACAAGTTGTGTCTATCAAGTCGGTCCCCGTTCCGAGCGCCGCCGAGCAGGCGTACCGATCGGTGAAGGAACAGATCCTGCGCGGCGACATCGTCGGCGGCGAGCTGCTCAGCGAGGGCGAGGTGGCCTCCCGGCTCGGCTACAGCCGCACACCGGTCCGCGAGGCCTTCCTGCGACTCGAGACCGAGGGTTGGATGCGCCTCTACCCCAAGCGCGGAGCCCTCGTGCTGCCTGTCGCACCCGAGGAGGGCCGACAGGTCGTCGCCGCCCGGCAGGTGGTCGAGGGTGCGGCTGCCACGCGCATCGTCGCCGACGGCGCATCGCCCGCGCTGCTGTCCCGTCTGGACCGGCTCATCGCACTGCAACTGGACCGGGCCCGGGCCGGCGACGCCGACGGATACTCTGCGGCCGACGCCGACTTCCACCGGGCCGTTGTGGGATGCCTGGACAACCCGTTCCTCGAGAACTTCTACGACAGCCTGCGCGAGCGGCAGCGGCGCATGACGGCTACCGCCGTCGGAGTCGACCCCGAACGAGTCGCAAAGGCCGTGGCCGGACACCGGGCACTGGCCAAGGCACTCGCCGACGGTGACTCCGCCGGTTTCGCGGCAGAACTCGCCCGGCACATGAAGGTGGTGACCGGCGATGCCTGATATACGCATCAGGCCGTGGCACCGCGTCGCCGCCGCGATGTTCGCGGTCGCCTGGGGCGGCAACGAATTCACCCCGCTGCTGGTCATGTACCGGCAACAGGGACTGTCAGCTGCCGCGGTGGACCTGCTGTTGTTCGCATACGTCATCGGGATCATCCCTGCGCTGCTCGTCGGCGGGCCGCTGTCCGATCGCTACGGGCGCCGGGCGCTCATGCTCCCCGCACCGTTCATCGGCATGGCGGGCTCACTGGTACTCGCATTCGGCGCCGGCGGGTTCCCGCTGTTGTTCGCGGGCCGCGTGCTGTCCGGCGTGGCGTTGGGACTCGCTATGGCGGTCGGCAGCTCGTGGGTGAAGGAGTTGTCGGACCGCCCGTTCGACGACACCCCCGACGGGACCGGAGCGCGGCGGGGAGCGATGTCCCTGACGGCCGGCTTCTCACTCGGCGCGGCAGTCGCCGGCGCGCTAGCGCAGTGGGCGCCCTGGCCCACCCATCTCGCGTTCCTATTCGATGTGGCACTCACGGTGCCCGGCGCGCTGCTTCAGCTGCACGCTCCGGAGCCGGGCGTCGAGCGCTCCGCCGGACGCCTTGTCGACGACCTCCGGGTGCCCGGGGTTCGGCAGAAGGACTTCCGCGAACGGGTGCTGCCCGTCGCACCATGGGTGTTCTCCGCCGGCGCTGCGGCGTACGCGGTCCTGCCGACGCTGATCGCGCCGAAACTCGCGGGCCAGAGGATCGCCTTCTCGGCGCTGTGCTGCCTGGTGTGCCTCGGGTGCGGGCTGGGCGCGCAGGCGGTCGCTCGACGCATCCCGCAGGAGCGCGCCGGCGTCGTGGCGCTCACGCTCGTCGTCGTGGGCATGGCTCTCGCCGCACTCGCGTCCGGCGTGCTGACGGTGCCCGTGGTGCTGGCGGCCGCCCTCGTGCTGGGCGCCGGCTACGGCACCGCGCTGGTCGCCGGCCTGTCGGAGATCGGACGCATAGCCGCGCCTACGGATCTGGCAGGCCTGACGGCCGTCTTCTACGCGGTGACATACCTCGGTTTCGGCATCCCGGTGGTGCTCACCGTCCTCGACGAGGCATCGCCCGCACTGACGTATCCGATCATGTTCGGCGCCCTCGCCGTGCTCGCTCTCTGCTGCCTCTGCGTGGTGTGGGCGGCATCGCGCGGCAGGACACCGCCGACAGCGGACAAGGCTGATCTGGAGTCGTCCATCCGCCACTGACGCCGCTGTTCCCGCAGGTCGGAACGCAGGCCCGAGAAATTCTTGAATAATTCCAGAAAATGGTGGCGCGAGGCGCCGCCGGCTCGTAAGGTCGTTGACGTGGCGCCGGTTCAGCCCCCGGACATCGCCGGACAAGGAACGGCCGGAGCCCCACGGATCACAGCCAAGATTCGCCTGAAAGGAACACCGTGTCTGAAGAAGCCGCAGCAGCCGGATGCCCTGTACACAACGGCCGGCTCGAACCCCCCGTCGCCGGCGGCGGCAACCAGGATTGGTGGCCTGAGGAGGTCAACCTCAAGGTTCTCGCGCACAACCCCGACGTCGCGAACCCGATGGATCCCGACTTCGATTACGCGGCAGAGGTGGCCACGCTGGACGTGGACGCCGTGCGGGCCGACGTCATCGAGGTCATGCACACGTCGCAGGACTGGTGGCCCGCCGACTTCGGTCACTACGGTCCGTTCTTCATCCGCATGTCGTGGCACTCGGCCGGCACCTACCGCGTCGACGACGGCCGCGGCGGAGGCGGTGCCGGTATGCAGCGCTTCGCGCCGCTGAACAGCTGGCCGGACAACGTCAGCCTCGATAAGGCGCGCCGCCTCCTGTGGCCGATCAAGAAGAAGTACGGCCGCAAGCTGTCGTGGGCCGACCTGATCCTCTTCGCAGGAAACGTCGCGCTCGAGGACATGGGTTTCAAGACCGAGGGATTCGCGTTCGGCCGTGTGGACGAGTGGGAACCGCAGGAGGTCTACTGGGGCCCCGAGAACACGTGGTTGGGCACCGACGGACGCTACACCGGCAAGCGTGACCTGGAGAAGCCGCTCGGCGCTACCACTATGGGTCTCATCTACGTCAATCCCGAGGGGCCCGAAGGCGTTCCGGATTTCATGGCTGCCGCCGACGACATCCGCGAGACGTTCAGCCGGATGGCGATGAACGACATCGAGACCGCAGCGCTCATCGTCGGCGGGCACACCTTCGGCAAGACGCACGGCGCGGGGCCCGAGGAGCCCGGGCCCGAGCCCGAGGCAGCCCCGATCGAGCAACAGGGCCTGGGATGGAAGGGTGCACACGGCACAGGAGTCGGCGCGGACGCGGTCACGAGCGGCCTCGAGGTCATCTGGACGCACACACCCACCAAGTGGGACAACAGCTTCCTCGAGATCCTCTACGGCAACGAGTGGGAGCTGACCAAGAGCCCCGCGGGCGCCAATCAATGGCAACCGAAGGATGGGGGCTGGGCGAACTCCGTTCCGCAGGCCTTCGGCTCCGGCAAGACGCACCCGTCGATGCTCACCACCGACCTGTCGCTGCGGTTCGACCCGATCTACGGCCCGATCACCCGGCGTTGGCTCGATCACCCCGAGGAGCTTGCCGACGAGTTCGCCAAGGCGTGGTTCAAGCTCCTGCACCGTGACATGGGCCCGACCTCGCGCTACATCGGCCCACTGATCCCTGCCGAGGAGCACACCTGGCAGGACCCGGTCCCCGCCGTCGATCATCCGCTGATCGACGACGCCGATGCCGCTGCCATCAAGGAGCGCATTCTCGCAACCGGCCTGTCCACGTCGAGGCTGATAAAGACCGCCTGGGCGGCGTTCTCGTCGTTCCGTCAGAGCGACAAGCGCGGCGGCGCCAACGGCGGACGCGTGCGCCTGCAGCCGCAGGTCGGCTGGGAGGTCAACGAGCCGGACGAGCTCGCGCGGACGATCACCGAGCTCGAGGGGGTCGTCGACGCGTTCAATGCGGGGGCCGACGGCGGCAAGAAGGTGTCCTTCTCCGATGTGCTCGTCCTGGCCGGCAACGTCGGCATCGAGGCCGGGGCGAAGGCGGCCGGGTTCGATGTGACCGTGCCGTTCACACCCGGCCGCACCGACGCGACGCAGGAGGACACCGAGATCGACTCCGTCGACGCGCTGGAGCCCAAGTGGGACGCCTTCCGCAACTACGTCGGCAAGGGCGCGCCGATGTCGCCCGAGTACCTACTCGTCGACAAGGCGAGCCAGCTGGGACTCTCTGCCCCGCAGATGACGGTGCTGATCGGCGGTCTCCGTGTCCTGGGCAACAACTTCCAGGACTCGGCACACGGTGTGTTCACGTCGACGCCGGGTGCGCTGACCAACGACTGGTTCGTCAACCTGCTCGACATGAACACCAAGTGGGCGCCGTCGCCCGCGGATGATGGAACCTACGTCGGGACCGACCGCGCCACCGGCGCCCAGAAATGGACCGCCACTCGTGCCGACCTGGGCTTCGGCTCGAACTCCATCCTGCGCGCTCTCGCCGAGGCCTACGCCACGGACGACGCGAAGGAGAAGTTCGTCCGCGACTTCGTCGCCGCCTGGACCAAGGTGTCCGAGAACGAGCGGTACGACATCAAGAAGTAGCGCCGTACTGCAGTCTCGTGACGAGTGCCCCGCACACGCTCCGTGTGCGGGGCACCGCCTTCCCGCCGACTCAGCTCGGTTCGACTCTGGACAGGATCCTGTCTAGTGCATCTCGCAGGCGTTCTTCATTGCCGCTGTCGAGCCAACGACCGCGCAACTCAGCGTTGATGCCGCCTGGAGTCTCGTGCGCGGCCACTAGCGCGTCCAAAGGTCTCGACTCGTCCTCCAGAGCGCGCCCCACGCCGCGAAACAGGCTCCGTGCGAACCGGTCGGCACCGCCCGGTCGGAGTCCCCGGGCTGCAAGCCACTCGGACACGACCGCGACGTAACGCAGCTGACTCGACGCCGCAGCTGTCGCGGCGGACAGCGCGCTGAAGCCCTCCTCCGTCGGTGCCGCCACGACCCCGCCGAGCCTGGAGAACAGCTCTTCGGCCATCGGGTGCGACGGAAAGATCGCGGTGAGTCCGTCCCTCGAACGGACCGCGGGAAGCGGGATGGACCGAACCACAGGCACATCGCCGAGCAGGGCGCGCAGCGAGGCGCATGACCACCCCGCGGCCGCGCTGATCACCAAGCGATCTCGGGGCACTCGCACAGCACTGAGTACATCGTCGACGTCCTCTGGCCGGACCGTCAACAGAACGATGTCGGAACCGTCGACCACCTCTTGATTCCCCGGACAGATCTCCACCTCGTCGAACCGTTCGGCGAGCGATCTGGACAACTGCGCGCTGCGCGGCGAGAGAAGTATCCGAGGCGGGGAATCCGTTCTGCACAGACCCTCGACCATCGCCTCCGCGATGGCGCCGACACCGATGATCCCCACCCTGACCGTCTGATCCAGCATGGGCCCAGTGAAACACGGATCACCCGGTCCAGAGACTCACAGCCGGTTCCGAGCGGGAGATCAGACGGTGCGATGCCGCCGCGGCGAGTATCGGCTCACATACGCCGAACCGACCGTGAGGGAAGAGCCCATGCACGCCACACCACATCGCCGGGTCGCCGTGCCCTCGGCATGGTTCTGGGGGCTGGCCATCCTATGCACGCTAGCGGGAACTGCCGCCGCGCAACTACTCTCGTCGAGTCCGCCTGCGGCGCTCGCACTATCGGGTGGCGTCGTACTCACCCTGTGCGGCCTGCAACTCGCGTCCAGGCGGGGCATGCCGCCATTGCACTGGCTGACGTTCACCGCGATCGCGGTCTTCGGCTCGGTCGCGGTCCGCGGTGCGGACGACGTCGGGCTCCCCTACTTCGTGATCGCGCTCGGTGTCGGCGCGGGGCTGGCGGTCTGGCTCGGCGTGTGGCGCGCGACCGAGGGAAGTGCGCTGCCCGGATCCGTCGACACCCGCCGGCGCGAGGCCTGCTACTGGGGCGCGGTGCTGCTGGCGCTCACGCTCGGGAGCGCGCTGGCCGACTGGGGCCGCGCCGACGGCCGCCTAGGCTACTCGGCGACGCTGCTGCTCGCAGCACTGCTCACAGCCGCCCCAATGCTGCTGCGCCGGGTGACCGGCGTGGCTCCCGCAACCGTCCTGTGGGCCACTCTCGCCGCAGCACGGGCGCTCGCGGCCGCGGCCGCCGACTGGATGGTCAACGGAGTCGGTTGGACGCCTGAAACGGTCGGCATCGCGGCCGCGGCCGCGGCTGCCGTCATCGTGTTCGCGCTACGGTGGCACGACCATTCGCCAGCGGGCCGGCACGTACACCACCCTGCGCACGCCGCCTGGGCGCGACCGAGCTAGTCCTGGGCGGTCGCCCGCCCGAAGAAGTCCAGCAACCGAGACCACGCGTCCGCGGCGGGCCCGGCCCGGAAAGCGCTGGGATTGGTGTCGTTGAAGAACGCGTGGCCCGTGTTCTCGTACACGACAGCCTCGAAGTCGACCCCCGACCGGCGCATGGCGCGCTCGACGTCCGGCAGGGCACCGGTGATGCGCTCGTCGTCGGCGCCGTAGAACGCCAGCACAGGACCGGCGATCGCTGCGAGATCGGCGTCTTCCGGCGCCGATCCGTAGAAGGGCGCAGCGGCGGCGATCCGGCGGTCAGCGGCCGCAAGCGCGAACGCATAGGTCCCCCCGAAGCAGAAGCCGGTCACCGTCACCGTCGTCCCTGCGAGATCGTCGACGAGCGAGCTCAGGTGCGCCAGGGCCTGTTCCGCGAACTCGGGCGACCGGATGGGCGTCGTCTTCTCGCGCAGGAGCGGCTGCGCGCGGTGGCGTTCCTCTTCGGTGCCGTGCATCAACCGCTCGAGCTCGGCGCCCACTTCGGGGGTCAGCCCGACCGAGCTGAACAGATCGGGGGCGACGGCGGCATACCCCTCCGCCGCGAGGCGATCCGCGACCGACTTGATCTGACCGTTCAGGCCCCAGATCTCGTGGATGACCACGACCGCGCCACGCGGCGTGGAGGTGGGATCGGCCCGATAGTAGGGCAGACCGGACGTAGTGGATTCCATTGCCATGCAGTCGATCCTGCCACGCGAGGGGCCGTCGGTGCAGGCCTACGCGTGCCCCGCCGGGACGTCGCCCTGCTCAGCCAGCGTCGCAAGACGGTCGAGCGACGCCTGCAGCCGATCAGCCGTGGTCGAGCGCGCGCGGACCATCCGCCTCGGATCGGTGACGTGGGACCAGTCGTAGGAGTGCGTGACGCGGACGCCGCCATCGGGCAGGGGTTCGAGCTCCCATCGCCATATGTGGCCGGGAGGACGCCCGCCAGGCTCGGAGGGGCGCCACGCGAGCCGCCGCCCCTCCTCGAACTCGAAGACGTGGTTCTCCCGCTGCGCGCCCACCGTGAGCTCCATGGTGAAGACGTCGCCCACGGCTCGCACCCGCTGCCCCTCCGGAGCCTGCGCGAGGTTGTCGTTGCCGTCCCACCGCGGCTGCTGGGCAGGGTCCGCGATCAGCTCGAACAGCGCCGCGGCGTCGGCGGCAATCACTCGAGATGCGCTCGCGCCCTTCGGATGCCGCGTGAACGTCACATGCGTGACGCCGCTGGGCGAGGCCACGGATTCGATATCGAAGCGCTCCTCCAGACCCTCGAGACCCTGCCACAGCGACACTCCACGACCCAGCAGGATCGGTACCACGACGACGTGCAACGTGTCGACGAGGTCGGCCTCGAGGAACTCTCTGACGACGGTGGGACCGCCGCCGATACGCACGTCCAGCCCGCCGGCGGCCTCCCGGGCCGCATCCAACGCCTCACCCGGAGTCGAGTCGAGGAAGTGAAACGTGGTGTCGCCCATCTCCAGGGTCGGCCTAGGGTGGTGCGTCAGCACGAAGACGGGGGTGTGGAAGGGTGGCTCGTCGCCCCACCAGCCGCGCCATTCCTCGTTCTCCCATGGCCCACGCTGCGGCCCGAACTTGTTGCGGCCCATGATCTCCGCACCGATCCCGGGCGCCCACTGTGCGGCGACGGCCTGGTCGACACCGTTACCTCCACCCGGTAGGCCGTGCTGGGCACGCCACTGACGGGTCTCGAAGAACCACTCCATGAGCCGGCCGCCGGCATGACCGAACGGGGCGTCGAACGACTGGCCCTCTCCGGTTGCGAAGCCGTCGAGGGACACCGCGAGATTGTGCACGCGCACAGATGACATGGCGTCAGGCTACGCCGTGCGCGCCGGAGCGTGTTCGGGAAGCCTGTGTCGTCCGCCTGCAGCGACCACCGTGACATCCCGGCCGGAACGCTTCGCCCGGTACATCGCCTCGTCCGCCCGGGCGACCAGACTCTCCACCGCCAGCGCCCCCGTGTGCCCGATGGCGGCCACGGGCATGCGGAAGACCCCGACGCTTGCCGTCACCGGCACATGGTCGCCGCGCTGCGCGATGGCGGCTCGCACAGTGTCACCGAGCCACTCCGCCGCGGCTCCGGTGCGGACGTCGACGACGGCGAACTCCTCCCCTCCGACACGGCCGACCACGGCCTCCGGGCCGACGCTGCGCTGGATCTGCCGGGCGACGTGCTCGAGGACGCGGTCGCCCGCGGCGTGGCCCTGCTGGTCGTTGACGTCCTTGAAGTGGTCGATGTCGACCAGGACCGCGACGATCTCCTCGCCCGGCTCAGCGCGCGCGAGACGCGCGGCGGCCCGGTTCAGGAAACCGCGACGATTGAGCACCCCGGTGAGCGGGTCCAGGTCGGCCGAGATCGCATCACCGCCCATCGTCCACACCAGCACCTGTGTGACGACGGGCAACGCTATGGTCACGATCAGCAGGATCATCGCCTTGACCGCCGCCAGCCCCCAACCGAACTGCGTCGCGATCGGCGGCACGAACGTGGCTATCCCCACCGCCGCGATCGCCACCTGTACCAACAGCACGCGCTGGCTGTGCAGGAAGGCGGCGTACATCGCGATCAGCGCCAGCGTCGCGAGACCGAGCGCACCGGCCATGGGATCGGTGTCGGACCAGGACACCGCGACGATCGCGAGTTCCGACGACACCACGAACGCCGTCGACTCGACGCGCCCCGGCATAGGGCCGAACCACCAGCGGAAGGCCCACGCGAGACCGACCACGACGCCGACGGTCGGGCCGACGACATTCGTCAACGGCGCAGGTGCGCCCGGCACCACGCCGATCTGCACGATCACGGGCATCAGGGCCAGTGCGCAACTGCACAGCCCGACGAGGATGCGCATCGCCGTCGCCAAGCCACGCGAGCGGCAGTATTCGACCCGCTCGCCGTACTGCAGGTCGGCCGTCCACCAGCCCTGGATCAACGTCCAGAGGACTGCGGACCGCGCCCGCGCGACGACCCCCATCCCGCACCAACCGTCTCTCCTATGGACCGAGATCCCCGATCCACTACCCATCCGTTCAGGATGCAGAATAGCGACAGACCAGGAGACGCAGGACACATGCCCGTGGCTGTGGTCCACCTGACGGACGAGTCAATCGCGAGACGGCCCCAACGCGCGTCTCCCGGATGCATCGATCCCCTGCCGCGCCGCCCCCTCCAGGCCACGCCCGGCACCCGCGTCCACGGCGGCTCGGTCCGCGTCGGGTGCGACCGAGCCCTCGACCCAGTCCCGTCCGGGCGTCGCGTCCTCGGTCGCGGGCGCGCTCGACTCGACGGTAACTCGACGGACCCGCCGCATCGAGAACGTCACCTCCTCGACCTCCTCGAACGCGTGCCGCACGGTGCGCAGAGGTCGGGTACCCGCGTCGAAGGCGTTGGTGACGAGCGACGGGACGAACGGGCGCACCCATCGCCCGGCAGCCCGGTTCACGTCGTCGAGTACGGGCACCGCCGGCAGGAACGGGATCAGCTTGCCGTCATCGTCCGGCGCAGGCTCGTGCACGGCTGGCAGGGCCCCGCCCGACGACTCCTGGTCCGCGGCGGGCTCGGCCGGCTCGGCGACCGCCGCGGGTCGCGAACCCCGGTGGCGTCCTACTGCCGAGGGAACCTCAGCACCCAGGCTGGCGGCCTCGGCAGCAAGCGCGATCGGCAGGAAGCCGTCGTCGTCGCCGGCCGGCGGCAGCGTGCTGCGCGGAGGCAGCGGACTGCTGGGCGGGACCCCACGCACGCTGCGGCGTGTGGTGAGGCGTACCGACTCGACCGGGGCGAACTGCACCGTCGGCGGGTCGGAGTCACGCCCGATCCCGGCCTGCGCCAGCCCGCGCTCGATGCCGCTGCGCGCCACGGCCGTCTCGGCGTCCGCGGCCATCCGGTTCTCGGCGAGCCGTTGCTCGGTCCACACCGCGTCCACTTCCGAACGCGCCTGCGCCGCACGCACGGCGATATCGGTGTCCGCGCGCGCCTCCGCGGCCCCCGCCGCCGCCCGCACGGATGCCGCGTGGTCCTGCCGCGTCGTCCCGCGCCAGCGCCGCACCGCGAGCGGAAGTACCGCGAGAGCGACTCCCGCGAGGTCGACGGCGATACGCAGCAGCAGAGCGGAACCGTCGCGCTTCGTCACGCGGCCCAGCGCGAGCCAGCGGATACCGATCCCCCGGTCGGCCGAGTCGACCGCCGACCTGCGTGCCGTGGAGGCGGCATCGGCACGCCGCTCGACGCGCTGGTCCAGACCCGCGGACTGCTGCGTGCGGGCCGCGACGGCGGCATCGAGCTCCGCCTGTACGCGCGCGAGCTCGGCGTCCGCGGTACGGGTCTCCGGCCCCTGGCCGGGTACGCCGGTGATGCGGGTCTGCGGGCACGTGGCTGTGGGCCGGAACTCGCAGCGCGCGACGACGAGGGCCCGGTCGCGGGCGGCGGTGGCCTTGTCCACGGCAGCGTCGAGGGCCGCCCGGTCTGAGCGGGCGTCTGCCAACGCGGCGTTCGCATCCGTCACCGCGGGAGCCGACGCAGCCTGCGCATACGCGCGCTGGGTGACCTCCGGGCCGATGCGTCCGCCGAGGAGGACGAGGGCGGCGCACTCGCCGATGAGGAGACCGATCAGTGCTGCGACGGCGACGCGAGCAGCGAACGCGTCGCGCACGCGCCCCTGCAGCAGGGCACGGGACACCGCGAACACGATCGCTCCGGCGGCGACGGCGCCCAGCACACCGGCGACGACGGCGCCGTCGGCAGCCAGCGCGAGGCCGCATGCCATGGCCGCGACCAGCACCAGCACTGCGACCACCACGCCCGCGGTCGCATAGGTCGCGCGGTCGTCGCGCTCGGCGGCCTCGGTGGGCCGCCCGCCGCCCAGCCAGACGGCGGTAGCGGTCATCGGGGTGATGCCGCGGGGCTCAGGGGTTCTATGCGTCATCTCACGACTCCCTACCTCGGTGGACCTCAGACTGACAGCCCCCGCCACGCCTCACCGAATCCTGGGCTCGTGATACGCGTCACACCGACTTCTATCAACCCGCTCACGCACCGCGAAGAACCACGATTACCCTGGCCCGGAGCGCCCGGACGGGCGGGCCTGCGACGACGGAGGACCAATGAAGGCAGTGATCTGTTCGGGTGGCGAGTTCACGGTGAGCGAGGTGCCCGCTCCCGAGCCCGGCCACGGCCAGTTGGTGCTCGACGTCGCGTACGCGGGTATCTGCGGATCGGACCTGCACGCCCGCGGCCATGCCGACGAGGTCGCTGATCTCATGGACCGGGTCGGCCAGCCTGGCTTCATGCGCTCGGCGGAACGGGTGGTGATGGGCCACGAGTTCGTGGGACGCGTCGCCGCGTACGGTCCGGGCACGCGAAAGCGCTGGCCCGTCGGGACCCGCATCGTCGCCCTGCCGATCCGCAAGTGCGGCGACGACGCCCAGCTGACCGGCTTCTCGACGCAGTCCCCGGGTGCATACGCACAGCAGGTGGTCGTGGAGGAAGCGATGGCGATCCCGGTTCCCGATTCCCTCACCGACGAGCAGGCGGCGCTCACAGAGCCTATGTCGGTCGCATGGCACGCGGTGCGCCGCGCCGACGTCTCGCGCGGACGGACCGCGATCGTGGTGGGTTGCGGTCCCATCGGGCTCGCCGTGATCGCGATGCTGCGGGCCTCGGGTGTGAAGCGGATCGTGGCCAGCGACCTGTCGCAACGCCGGCGCGAACTGGCGCGCGAGATGGGCGCGACGACCGTCGTCGACCCGCGCGAGCAGTCGCCGTGGGACGCGTACACGGCCAAGAACGAGATCCGCCGCTACTCCGAACTCGCGCTCCTGGGCATCTCGACGATGAAGCAACTCCGCATCGTCGATCGACTGCCGTGGTGGAAGGTGTTTCGGCTCGCGGAGCGCATCGGCGCCGTACCGGGCGGACCCGTCGTCTTCGAGTGCGTCGGTATTCCGGGGATGATCGACTCGATCATCGCCGAGGCTCCGCTGCAGTCGCGCGTCGCGGTGGTCGGCGTATGTATGGAACCCGACACGATCCTGCCGGCGCTCGCGATCAGCAAGGAGATCGACCTGCGCTTCATGTTCGGCTACGACCCAGGCGAGTTCCGCGACACGCTGCACATGATCGCGAACGGCAAGGTGGACGTGCGACCGCTCATCACGGGTCGCGTCGGTCTCGAGGGCACAGCGGCCGCGTTCGATGCGCTCGGCGACCCGGAGACCCACGCGAAGATCCTGGTATCGCCCACCAGTTCGGCCACGACGCCGGAGCCGGTCGCCTAGCGATATGGCCGAACCGTTCACCGCGGCCTCCTTCAACGTCAACGGCATCCGTGCTTCCACGCGGCGCGGATTCGCCGACTGGCTCGCGACGCGCTCCCCCGACGCCGCCGCGCTGCAGGAGATGCGATGTCCGGTCTCCGAGCTCCCGGCCTTCCGCGGGTACCACCTCGCATACGACCCCGGCACGCTCGCAGGGCGCAACGGGGTCGCGGTTCTCACCCGCGAGCCCCCGGAGGCTGTACGCACCTGGGGTTCGACGGTGTGGCTCTCGGGTCCATCCGTCGCCGGGGGGCGGAGCGGTGATTCCGTCGCGGCCGGGCGGGGCGGTGCACTCGCCCGCGGGCTGGCCACGTACGCGGCCGAGGGGCGGTACATCGAGGTCGACCTGACCGACCGCCCGGTCACCGTCGCCTGCCTGTACCTCCCGAAGGGAGGCCTACCCGCGCACATGCAGAAGAGCGGCGGCATGCGGGACGCCCCCGACGGCGGCGCGAAGTACCTACGCAAGATGCGCTTCCTGGGCTCCTTCGCCCGTCAGCTGGACCGCGCGCGGCTGGCCGCGCGCGCACGTGGCCGCGAGTTCCTGCTGATGGGTGACCTCAACATCGCGCACACCGAGCTGGACGTGACCCGGTGGCGCCCGGCGCAGAAGATGGAGGGCTTCCTGCCCGAGGAACGGCAGTGGCTCGGCGCGCGGCTCGGCCCGCGCACCCTGGTCGACGTGGTCCGCATGCTGCATCCCGGCGAACCCGGGCCGCTCTCGTGGTGGAGTTGGCTGGGTCGGTCGTTCGAGAACGACGTGGGCTGGCGCATCGACTACCACCTCGCGAGCCCGGCGCTGGCCCGCACGGCGGCGTGGGCCGGCGTCGACCGTGCAGCGACCCGGGAGCAGCGCATGAGCGACCACGCTCCGGTTGTGGTCGGCTACGAGCTCTAGCGCGCCTCCGCCGATGCAGGAGCGGAAGCTCTTGCGCGAGCGGCGATCCCGGCGGCCGCGGCCGCCCCGGCGATGGTTATCAGCGCCCCGAGCACGATCGCGGCGGCCTCCCCGGGCACCAGCACATGCAGTTGTTGCCCGACGGTGACCGCCGCAACCGGGACGCCGATCTGCGCGGCGGCCAGGGCACCCAGGGACAGGGGCTGGCCGAGTAACCGCATAGCAGCGTGCACAGCAATCGCGCCGCCTCCGAGGGCGAGGCCGAGCACGATCGACCTCGGGTGCGCGCCGAACTCGCGCAGGTCGATCCGCGCTCCGAGCCATACGAAGAACAGCGGCGCGAGAAAACCCTCGCCTATCGCGAACAACTGGTGCGCGACCCGCCGCGGCTCCCCCACACCCGCGACTGCGAGGCCCAGCGCGAAACCGGCGAGCATGACCGATACGCCAGCCGCGGTGGCGAGCGCAGCAAGCGCGAACAGGCCGACGAGACTCACCCGCAACTCGATCGCGAACTTCCGGTCCTCCGAGACCTGATGCACGCGCCTGCGGAGACCCGATCGCTCGGCCCAGCGCATCGCCGCGAACAACACCGCCGCACACCCGGCCACCGCTACGGCGCCGAGCGCCGCCGCAGCGGCGTGTCGCGCGTCGACCACCAACGGGAGAGCGACGATGCACACCGTATCCGCGATGGCGACCTGGGCTGTGGTGGCGAGCACGTTGTCGCCGGTCAGTCCCACACCGTCGATGATGGGCAGCACCACCGCGGCCGACGACGACGCCATGAGCACGGCGTACACACCGGCGTGGCCGGTCTCGAAGGCCGCCGCGAGTCCGTATCCGATGACTGCTGCGAAGACGCCGACCGCAGCGGCCCGGACCGCCCCCCTGCCCAGTGCCGCGCGCACCTGCGGATCCCGCACGGGCACATGGGTTCCCGCGATGAACATGACGACGGCGAACCCGATGTCGGCGAGAAAGGTGAAGACGTGGTCGCCCGGATGGAGCACACGCAGCCCGGTGACACCGAACACGACACCCGCGCCGAGCTCCCCGACGATGACCGGGATGTGCCAGCTCTGTCGCCACGCGAGCAGCGGGCCCAGCAGCCCCAGCACAATGACGAGGGCGAGAGTCGAGAAGGTCACCGCGCGAGTGTGTCACGCGCGGAGCGCTATTCGGCGCGCTTGACCACCTCGAGCTCGGAAATCGACGCATAACAGTCCGCCGCCATGGTCAGGTCGGCCTCCGCGAGCATGGACCGCACCACGTGCACCACGCCCTCCCGGCCGCCCAACGCCAGGCCGTAGACATAGGGACGCGCGATGCCCGCGAGGACCGCGCCGAGGCCGACGACCCGCAGGATGTCGACACCGTCCCGGACACCGGAGTCGAACGTGACGGGCAGGCCGGATGCCTCGATGACGTCGGCGAGGTGCGCGATAGCGGGTATGCCGCCGTTGGCCTGGCGCCCGCCGTGATTCGAGCACGCGATCGCGTCGACGCCCTCGGCTGCGGCGCGGCGGGCGTCGCCGGGGTGGCAGATGCCCTTGAGCACGATCGGTAGGTCGGTGAGCCGTCGGATGCGGGCGACGTCCTCCCACGAGAAGGTCGGCTTGGAGAACAGCGATGCCCAGACGATCCCGGCGTGCTGCGGCGCAGGAGCGTCGGAGCCGGCGATCTCGAGGAATCGCGGGTCGGTCGTGTAGTTCGCGAGGCATCTTCCCCGCAGGAACGGGATGTACGCGTTGGCCAGGTCCCGGGGGCGCCAGCCGAGCGATCCCGTGTCGAGGGTGATCGCGAGGGCGTCGAAGCCCGCGGCCGCCGCGCGCTTGACGAGACTGTCGGTCAGGACGTCGTCCTTGGTCGGGTAGAGCTGGAACATCGCGAACGAGTCCCCACGCGCATCGGCGATCTCCTCGAGCGGCGCATCCGACAGGGTCGAATACATCGCCGCGACGCCGAGCTCGGCTGCGGCACGGGCTGTCTCGACGTCGCCGTCGGGGTACGCCATACCGTTGGCGCCTACCGGGCACAGAAACACCGGCGCGTCGAGTCGGCGCCCCAGGAAAGACGTGGAGAGGTCTCGGGCCGTGCGATCGCGCAGCATGCGCGGCACGAAGCCGTAGCGGCGCAGCTCGGACACGTTGACGTCCTGGGTGTACTCGTCGCCCGCGCCGCCACGGATGTAGTCGAAGGCCTCGTGGTCGAGCACATCCCCGGCCCTGCGCTCCAACTCGGCGAACGAGAAGGGCAGCCTCCGATGCCGGGCCATGAGGCCCTCCGCGTAGATCGGATCCTGGAACGCGCCGAAGGTCGTCATGATCGCGACGCTAGCAGCCGGTCAGCCCGCCAGGAATCCGACGGCGTCCGGCGTTGCGCGCGGCTCCTCCAGGTAATAGCCGTGCCGCATCCCCGGGTAGGTGACGACCCGCGCAGCGCCGACCGCGTCCGCGAGGATGCGTGCATTGTCCGGCAGGCACATCGGGTCGTCGGCGCCGTGCAGAACCAACGTGGGTGCTTCCACGGTCGACAGGGCCGCGAAGGCGTCATGGTCCATGCTCGCGCCGAAGTGCTGGCGCTGCGCACGCAGCGATCGCGGCGCCGCGAGGACCGCCCCCGCCTCCGGCGGATCGGCGTCGAGCCACCCGGGCGTGAAGAACATCTCCAGTAGCTTGCGACGGTCCGAGCGCATGAGGATCCGCAGGGCTTCCTCGGGGAGCGGCACGCCGCGTCGGTCGCCGACGGTCGTGGCGCCGAGCACGAGACGGGACACGCGGACCGGGTGCTCGACGGCAAGCCACTGTGCGATGCGCCCACCCATCGAGAATCCGTATACGCCGGCGGACGCGATGCCGGCCGCGTCGAGCACCGAGGCCGCGTCCTGCGCGCCGTATCGCGTGCTCCAACCGCCGTCGGGGAACCTGTCGTCGCTGCGGCCGACACCGCGGTGGTCGTACGTCACGACGGGACCGAGCACGCGGAACGCATCGACGACGGGGTGCCACGCCTTCGCCCCGAGGGACTGGCCGGCGATGAGCAGCGTCGCCCGGTCGGCTCCGGATACGGTCGCGGGGTGGACGTGGTACCAGAGCTGCGCGCCGTCGGAGGCGGTGGCGAACGACATGCCGTCCACTATCGCGGGTAGGGCGACGCCTTCGCCGGGCGGGTTCACGCCGACAGGTGCCCGCCGATGAATCGGAGCTGGTCGGGCATCGCCCTGACCCATACGGCGGGGTCGTGCCCGCCGGGGAGGTACGCGTGTGCGGGCCGCGGCGCGAACGAGTCGATGAACGCCGTGGTGGCCGCGTAGAACGGGTCCGCGATGCCGATGTCGATGCGCTTCGGGACAGGCGCGAGTTCGTCGATCAGCGCGAAGAGGTCGTTGGCAGCGAAGTCCTGAGCCGAGTCATAGGCTCCCGCCGCGGTGTCGGCTGCGCGGCGCCAGATCGCCGGGCCCTCCGCGCCGACGACCGCGGTGCGTCGCTCACCGAGCCGTGCGGCCAGGAGCAGAGCACCGTACCCACCCATCGACGTGCCCTGAAATCCGACTCGGGACGTGTCGAAGCCCTGCCGGGCCAGGAGCGGCAGGAACTCCTGCAGGATCATCGCACCGCGATCCGTGCCATCCGAGCGCCGGTGGTAATAGGAGTGGTCGCCGCCGTCGATCGAGGCCAGCGCGAAGGGGGGCACTCCCTCGTCGACCGCCTCCTGGAGCGAGCGATCCATGTGCAATCCGTCGAAGGCCGCGCGATGGTCGCCGCCCTTGCCGTGCAATACGACGACCACCCGCATCGGACCGCCGCGGGCGGGACGTGCGATCGAGTACCCGACCTCGGCGCGCGCTGCGAGGGACGTGAACGCGCCGCTCGTGACGCGCACGCCTGCGCGGACCGGGGTGCCGCCGGGCGCCGGGAGTATGCGGCCGACTACCTCCTCTCCCACCCCTGTCGCCGCTGCCGCCCCCACCGCTCCGAGCGCTGCGGCGCCCAGGCCGAACCCGATGAATGTGCGCCTGGTCACACCGAGTGATCCCCCCATGCACCCTCCCGTACCGAAACCCCCTGGCAGCGCGATAGCGAGCCGGTCACACCCGCGTGAACAGATGTGAGGGCCGCCTCGAGCGCGCAGTACACTCTACGGTCATGTCTGTACACATCTTCTACGGTTCGTCGACGGGGACCGCCGAGGGCGCGGCCAATTCGATGGTCGAGGTGTTCGAGAAGCAGGGCCCCGTGGAAGTCCACGACATGATGGACGGCGAGACCGACGCGCTCGACCCGGGCTCCTTCCACGTCTTCGTGTGCGCCACGTACGGCGAGGGCGAACTCCCCGCCGGTGCCGAGTACTTCTTCGAGACGCTCGGCGACGAGGAGCCGGACCTGGCCGGTCTGCGGTTCGCGGTGTTCGGTCTCGGCGACACGATCTACGACGACACCTATAACGCCGCGGGCAAGATCATCACCGCCAAGATCACCGAGCTGGGCGGCGAGCGCGTCGGCGAGCGCGCCGAGCACGACAACTCCGGCGAGGACGACCCCGAGGAGACCGCCGTCGAGTGGGCGCAGGGGATCCTCCCGCTGATCTGACCGGTCCGAGCGCAAAGGCGTGCCCCCGTCGGCGACGGGGGCACGCCGCTGTGCGGGGGGTCCGCGAGCGGGAA
>NZ_JARFTP010000025.1 GCF_029167375.1 Tsukamurella sp. 8F | reverse complement strand
CCCCCCGGGGGCCGCCCCCCTCCGCGCGTAGCCCCTCAGCGGGCCGGAAGCTTCAGCGCTTCTCCTTGATCTTGGCGGCCTTGCCACGAAGATCGCGCAGGTAGTAGAGCTTCGCGCGGCGCACATCACCCCGGGTCAGCACATCGATGTGGTCGATGTTGGGGCTGTGCACCGGGAAGGTGCGCTCGACACCGACGCCGAAGGACACCTTGCGAACCGTGAAGGTCTCGCGGATCCCGCCGCCCTGGCGTCGGATGACGACGCCCTTGAAGACCTGGATGCGCTCCTTGGAGCCCTCGATGACCTTCACGTGCACGTCGAGCGTGTCGCCGGGCCGGAAGTCGGGCACATCAGTGCGCAGGGACTGCTGGTCAATGAAATCGAGCGTGTTCATCGCTGTTTAAACACCGTTCTTGCCGTCGTCGCGAGCAGAGGACCCTGGCGACCGTCGGCGCTCCCGCCCTCGTGCGCGGTGCCCCGGGGTTCGACCGGTTCGTACTCCTGTTGTGGGAGCCGTCGCGCGGCTCCGTTGTTGCTGGTGGGCCGCTGCGCAGCCCTGCTCCGGACGTGACGCGCCCGGGGCAACCTGTTGATTGTGCCAGACCGACGCCGCCGACGGGAAATCGGCGCACGAGGCACCGGTCGCGGCGCTGCGTGGACGACGCGGTCGAGGACGCGCTCAGCCTCCAGCTTGGCGTGTGGCACGTCCGGTCGGCCCGCGGTCAGGTCCTGGACGTAGATCTTGGCGCGGATCAGCGGCCGCCGCAATCGGCGCTCCCGCCGCAGCGCACGCGCCATCTTGCGGTCGCCGTAGCGCCAGCGTGCCCACGGCGAACCAGGCCGCGCGAGCCGCAGCGCGCCGAAGATCAACAGCGGCCACACGAACAGTCCGACGAGGCCGGTCCACACCTTGCCTTTGAGGAGCACGACCAATGCGGCACCGAAGTCGACCATCGCGAGGGCGTAGAACGACCACGGTAGCGGTGATCCCAGATCGCGGACCGCGTTCACATCGAGGAATTCCAGCGGCCGGAAGCCGAGGAGCAGCAGCCCGGACACGGCGACGGCGCCGAACACCGCGTCGACGGACGCCCGGCCCTCCTCCTGCCAGTAGACATCTCGCAGATAGAGGATCAACGCGAACTCGTCCAGCACCAGCGCGGCACCGAGTCCGAACAGGCCCGAGAGCAGTGCACCCGTGGTCCGCGTCGCGGTATCGAACGTCGCTATCAGGCCCACAGCGGAGACCATGCACAGCACCACGCCGAAGACCATGTGATGCACGTGCACGTCGCCCGCTCGGATGTTGCCGAACCACCATCGAACGTTCGCCCGGATGAGCCGGACGCTGCCGCGGATGCACAGGAAGCCGACGATCAGTCCCACGAGGAAGCAGAACAGCGGAAGCCTCCCGCCGGCCACGATCTCCTCACTGAACCATCGGCTCATGCCACCAGATTACTGTCCGAATCCCGCACGACGGAGAGCCTCGGCCATCGAGCCTGTCGGTTGCCGCCCGGTGTTCTTCTTCCCTTCACCACCGGTCCGCCTCTGCCCGCCGGAGTTCGCCTGTCGGACACCGCGGCCACCCGGCTCGGGCGTGCGTCCGCGGCCCTGCCCGCGTCCGGTGCCGCCCGACGCCTGGCCGCGACCCCGGCTCCCGTTGCCCGCGCCCTTCGCGGGCCGGCCGGGCTCGTCGTTCAGCCGCAGGGTCAGGCCGATACGGTTGCGCTCGACGTCGACCTCGAGCACCTTCACCTTCACGACCTGACCAGACTTCACCACCTCATGCGGGTCCGAGACGAAGCGATCCGACATCGCGGATACGTGCACCAACCCGTCCTGGTGCACGCCCACGTCGACGAACGCCCCGAACGCGGCGACGTTGGTGACGACGCCCTCGAGGACCATGCCGGGTGTCAGGTCCCCGACCTTCTCCACGCCCGCCGCGAACGTCGCGGTGACGAACGCCGGCCGCGGGGCGCGGCCGGGCTTCTCCAGCTCATGCAGAATGTCGGTGACGGTCGGCAGGCCGAACTGCTCGTCGGCGAACTCGGCGGGATCCAGCTTCCGCAGGGCGGAGCTGTTGCCGATCAGTTCCGCGAGCTGAAGCCCGGACCGGTCCAGGATGCGCCGCACCACCGGGTAGGCCTCCGGGTGGACACCGGACTCGTCCAGCGGATCGTCGCCACCGCGGATGCGGAGGAAGCCCGCGCACTGCTCGAACGCCTTGGGGCCCAGGCGCGGTACGTCGAGGAGGCCGGAGCGGCTGCGGAACGCGCCAGCACCGTCACGGTGCGCGATGATGGCAGCGGCCAGCGAATCTGAGACGCCGGACACGCGCGCGAGGAGCGGCGCCGACGCCGTATTGAGGTCCACGCCCACGGCGTTCACCGCGTCCTCGATGACTGCGTCGAGGCTGCGGGCGAGGTGTGTCGGGTTGATGTCGTGCTGGTACTGGCCGACACCGATGGACTTCGGATCGATCTTCACGAGCTCGGCGAGCGGATCCTGCAGGCGCCGGGCTATGGATACCGCGCCGCGCAGAGACACGTCCAGGTCAGGCAGCTCTCCGCTCGCATACTCCGACGCTGAGTACACCGATGCCCCGGCCTCGCTGACGACCACCTTGGCCGGTGCCTCGGCTCCGGCCTTCCCGATCTCCGCGACCAACTCGGACGCGAGAGCGTCCGTCTCGCGGGAAGCGGTGCCGTTGCCGATCGCGATCAGCTCGACGCCGTGCCGTGCGACCAGTGCCGCGAGCGTCGCCTTGGACTCGTCCCACCGCTTCTGCGGCTGATGTGGATAGATCGCGCAGGTGTCGACGACCTTCCCGGTGCCGTCGACGACCGCGACCTTCACTCCGGTTCGGAAACCGGGGTCGAGGCCGAGCGTCGCCCGGGCGCCGGCGGGCGCCGCGAGCAGCAGGTCCTCGAGGTTCGTGGCGAACACGCCTACCGCGTCGTCCTCGGCGCGCTGCCGCAGCCGCGACCGAGCGTCGACGGTGGACGAGAGCATGAGCTTGGTGCGCCACGCCCAGCGCACGGTCTGCGCGAGCCAGGGGTCCGCGGCGCGACCGGAGTTCTCCACGTGCAGGGTCGCCGCGATCATGCCCTCGTACTCGGCGTCCTCGCCGCCGTCGAACGCGAGCGACAGCGCACCCTCCTTCTCCCCGCGCAGTACGGCCAGAGCGCGATGGCTGGGCATCTGCTCGAGCGGCTCAGAGAAATCGAAGTAGTCGCGGAACTTCGCAGCGCCGCCGTCCCTGCCGCCGGTGGGCGCATCCGCGCGGGCGACGGTACGCAGCGTGCCGCCGGTCCAGAACTTCTCGCGCACGGCGCCGACGAGCTCGGCATCCTCGGCCACACGCTCGATGACGATGTGCCGGGCCCCTTCGAGTGCGGCGGCCGTATCGACGACGTTCTCGCCCACGTACTCGGTCGCGACGCTGTCCGGGTCGAGCGTCGGGTCCTCGAGCAGCCGGTCCGCAAGCGGCTCCAGGCCCGCCTCGCGCGCGATCTGCGCCTTGGTGCGACGCTTGGGCTTGTACGGCAGATAGAGATCCTCGACGCGGGACTTCGAGTCGGCCGAGACGAGTTGCGCGCGCAGCGCATCCGTGAGCTTGCCCTGTTCGGCGATCGACTCGAGCACCGCCGCCCGGCGCTCGTCCAGCTCTCGCAGATACTTCAGCCGCTCGTCCAACGCGCGTAGCTGGGCATCGTCGAGGCTCCCCGTCGCCTCCTTGCGGTAGCGAGCGATGAACGGAACCGTCGCCCCGCCGTCCAGCAGCCGCACCGTCGCGGCCACCTGGCCCTCGCCGATGGACAACTCCTGCGCGATACGCGACTGCACCGTCGCGACGCCGGGAACGGTGGGAATTACAGACTTGTCATTCGGCGAACTCACCCGGTAAGCCTAAACATGGCGGGGAGGGGCGACCCGATCCGGGCACCGGGCCGGAGTCCACGGCCGCGCTAGCCGCCGCGGATAGACCTACGGGCCGTCACGACCCGCCTGCCAACCTGGCCAGCACGACCTGCCGCCTCCCCGTGGCCATCACCGCCTCGTAGGCAACATCCGCGAGCTGCACCGAAGACGGCCACTCGCCCGCCGATACCAGCGCCGCGAGGGCCGAAATCGCGCGCGAGCATTGGAATCCGGACAGGTACGCCGGAAGGTCGCCGCCGCGGCGCGCCGCGGCGGCGGCCGCATCGAGCTCGTCCGCAACGGCACTCAGGCGCTCGACCTCGCGACGGCGAGAGCCGGGTTCGCGGCGCTCCCCCGCGAGCACCGATCCGAGGCCGGCGAGCGTGCCCGTCGGGTCTACGAGCAGATCGAACGTGTCCGCCACGAGAGCGAGGGCGGCAGCGTGGCGGTCGGCCCCGGGGATCGTCAGAACCACGGCTTCGACATCAGGCATGCTGCTGATCCTGTGCGGCATCACCCACCTCCTCCGGTGGCGCCCACGAGACCGAAGCCGACGAGGGCTCGAAGCCCTGTGTACGCAAGTACCCGGCGACGTCGTCGGGCAGCGGTTGCGCGCCCACGACCGGGCCGCCGATCAGGCCGTGCGCCGCGCAGTGCGCGGCGATCGACAACTCGGGCCACTCCTCGTTCCCTGCGACGGACTCGCCGTCGCGCAGCAGGATGCCGGCGCGGAGGTAGCCGTCCAGCTCGTTCGTGCCGATCACGATCCGCGCGCGCCCCGCCTCGTCGGTGACCGACGCGACAGCGAGCCGGACCCAACCGCGCGCGGGTCCCGTGACACCCTCGCCCAGCTCCCGCAACCGCTCCGCGACACCCGCGAGCGCGCTGGACGCGTCGGCGCGGTAACTCCTGGCTCGGTGTACCCCGTCGCGCCCCATCGCCCCGGCTAGCATCCCGGCACCAGTCAACCCGGAGCCGGCCGGCTCCGTCACGGTGACCCCCTGGGCCTCAGCCAGAGCCACGACGTGATTCGCTCCGAGCAGCCGCGCACGCCGCTCGGCCTCCTCCGCGACCGCCTCGGCATGCGCCTCGGCGCGCTGGTCGATCAGGCCGATCGCGAACCCGAGGCCCTCGTCGCCGGGCGAAGCCTGCGCCCGCAGGTCGTGAACGTCCGCGGCCGCGCGGGCCGCGAGGTCTTCGAGGCGCGCCGCCGTGCCGGACGACAAAGCGGCCAGCGACTCCGCGAGCCCGGCGCGAGTCGTTTCCACGCCCGCGGCACACACGAACACGGTTGCCGGAGCGCTCATGCCGTCGCCGAGTGCGCGCATGCATTCGTCGGCAGCGAGGTGTAGGTCGCGGAACAATGCGGCCCGCTCCCTGCATGCCTCGGCGTACGTTTCGTACTCGGCCGGTTCCACCCGCGGCCACCAGCGGAAGTCGCCCAGGGCTCCCGGAACCACTACTGCGCCCCTGTTATCGACACGGCACCCGCCGCATCGGCGGCCACGGCGCGCGCGGCGCACTCGGCGACGCTGTCTGCCAGCTCCCGCAGAACCGCCTCGACCGCCGCAGCGGCTTCCGCGGCAGCGCGGTCGGAGGCCGCCAGCTGCCCCTGGATGGCGCGCTCGTACCTGTCCCCGGCACGCGGCACGGATCGCGGACCGATCACGCTGTCCGCCAGCGCGTCGAGCTGCCGCGCGGTGCGCTCCCATGCCGCCGGGTCCATCTCCATCAACGCACCCCGCCCACCGCGAGCGCGGCGCGGCGCGCGTAGTGCGTACCGAGTGAATCCGCCGCCTGCCCCGCGAGCTCGACGATCAGCTGCGCCAGCGCGGCCGGGGCGTGCGTGCGCTGAACTCCGGCGTGCAGGTCCACGTCGACCACCCGCCCCCGGACATCGACGGTGACCGCCACCAGCCGGTCCCGACTGCGCGCGGTCACCCGCGCGGTGCGGTACTCCTCGTCCAGCCTGGCGAGCTCAGCCGCCCGCGATTCCACCTCGGCCAACAGCCGCGTCGATTCCATCGCTTCCCCCGATGTCCGGATCCCCCGATCCGGTCCGCCCACCATTGTGCCCCAGGCACCGGCGGTCCTACTCGGATTCGCCGGCTCCGGGCGGCAACAGATCCGGACGCCGCTCGGCGGTGCGCGCCAGCGACTGTTCGCGGCGCCACGCGGCGACCTTCGCATGGTCGCCGGACAACAGGACGGGCGGCACGGTGAGGCCACGCCACGTCTCCGGGCGCGTATACGACGGTCCCTCCAGGAGCCCGTCCGAGAATGAGTCGTCCTGGTGGGAGGCGGCGTTGCCGAGCACGCCCGGGACGAGCCGCGCGAACGCCTCGACCATCACGAGCACGGCCGCCTCGCCGCCGATGAGGACGTAGTCCCCCAGCGAGACCTCGACGACGCGGACACGGCGCGCTGCGTCGTCGAACACCCGCTGGTCGATGCCCTCGTAGCGTCCGCACGCGAACACGATGTGCCTCTCCTCCGACCAGGCCTGTGCCATGGCCTGTGTGAACGGCACGCCTGCGGGCGTCGGCACGACCAGCAGGGCGTCGGCGGGGCACACGTCGTCGAGTGCGGGGCCCCAGACCGTGGGCTTCATGACCATGCCGGGCCCGCCGCCGTACGGCGAGTCGTCGACGGCCTTGTGCACGTCATGGGTCCAGTCGCGCAGGTCGTGGACTTCGACCTCGAGGAGGCCCTTATCGATGGCCTTGCCGAGCAGCGCCTGCCGCATGGGAGCGAAGTACTCGGGGAAGATGCTGATCACGTCGATGCGCACAGCCGATTCCTCACGCCCCGGGATCCGGGTCCAGCAGCCCCTCGGGCGGATCGATCTCGATGATGCCCGCGGCTACATCGACCACCGGCACGATGGCCTTCACGAACGGCACCAGGATCTCCCGGCGATCGGCAGCACGCACCGACAGGAGCTCACCGCCCGGCGGGTGCAGCACCTCACCGACGGTCCCGACGACGGTGCCGTCGGCCAGCCTCACCTCGAGTCCCTCGAGCTCGTGGTCGTAGAACTCGTCGGGGTCGTCTGAAGGCTCGACCTCGGACGAGTCGATGACGAAGAGGGTCCCGCGGATCGCGTCGGCCGCCGTGCGGTCGGAGACCTCGGCCAGGGTGAGGAGCAGCCTCCCCGAGTGCTCACGCGACGCGGTCACCGTGTACTGCGCGACGGAGTCCTCGCGCGGGCGCCGCCCGGTGAGGACGGCGCCATCGAAGAAACGTAGGTCGGGCGAGTCGGTCCGCACCTCCACGACGACTTCGCCGCGGATGCCGTGCGATTTCACGACCCGCCCGATCACGAGCTCCATCGCGCTAGTCGAGCCGGTCGGTGTCGACGACGTCGATCCGGATGCCCTTACCGCCGATGCCGGCGACCAGGGTCCGCAGAGCGGTGGCGGTGCGGCCCCCGCGCCCGATGACCTTACCCAGATCGTCGGGGTTGACATGCACCTCGATCACGCGGCCGCGTCGGCCGGTGATGAGGTCGACGCGAACGTCGTCGGGGTGGGACACGATGCCACGGACCAGGTGCTCCACGGCATCGGCGACGACGGCGCTCACTGCCCCTCGGCGGGCGCCTCGGCCTCAGCGGCCTCGGCCTCGTCCTTCTTGGGGGCGGCCTTCTTCTTGGGGGTGGTCGCCTCGGTGGCGGGCTCCTTGTCGGCCTCGGCCAGGGCCGCATTGAAGAGATCCTGCTTGGAAGGCTTCGGCTCGGCGACCTTGAGGGTGCCCTCGGCACCGGGAAGGCCCTTGTGCTTCTGCCAGTCGCCCGTGATCTTCAGCAGGGCGAGGACGGGCTCGGTCGGCTGCGCACCGACGCCGAGCCAGTACTGAGCGCGCTCGGAATCGATGTCGATGAGCGACGGCTCCTCCTTCGGGTGGTACTTCCCGATGGTCTCGATGGCACGGCCGTCACGGCGGGTGCGGGCGTCGGCGACGACGACGCGGTACTGGGGGTTGCGGATCTTGCCGAGCCGCGTGAGCTTGATCTTGACAGCCATGAAGCCTTGTTCCTTTACATGTCACGGTGCAATTCAGCGATGCGCCAGGATGGACACATCCGGTTTTGCCGTCTCAGTGGTGACCGCCCCGGGCCGGTACGTAACCGGGTCCGGGCAGCAATCGGCCATTCTGCCACGGTCTGCGCACACCACGAAATCGTCGTACCGTCGGCGGGCGTGGACATCGACGACGACACCGTGCTGACCCCCGCCTACTCCGGGCGGCTGGATTCCCGGCCGATCCCGCTCGCTCGGCTCGACGACCACGAGCTGACGCCGGTCGAGACCTATCGCTTCATCCACGACGAGATGATGCTCGACGGGCAGGCCCGGCAGAATCTCGCGACGTTCGTGACGACCTGGATGGAGGAGCCCGCCACCCGGCTCATGACCGAGGCATTCGACAAGAACGCCGTCGATCACGACGAGTACCCGTCTACCTCGCGCATCGAGTCCCGCTCGATCGCGATGGTCGCCGAGCTGTTCCACGCACCCGGCCTGGATCCAGCCGACCCGTCGTCGGCGACGGGCGCGTCGACGATCGGCAGCTCCGAGGCGGTCATGCTGGCGGGCCTCGCACTCAAGTGGGCGTGGCGGGCGCGCCGCCGCGCCGCCGGAGCCGACACCTCCCGACCCAAGCTCGTACTGGGCAGCAATGTGCAGGTCGTATGGGAGAAGTTCTGCCGATACTTCGAAGTCGAGCCCGTCTATCTGCCCATCGAACCGGGCCGGTACGTCGTCACTCCCCAGCAGGTCCGGGACGCCGTCGACGAGGACACCATCGGCGCCGTCGTGATACTGGGCACCACCTTCACGGGCGAGTACGAGGACGTCGCCGGGGTATGCGCCGCCCTCGACGACGTGGCCGCCGCCGGCGGCCCGGACGTGCCCGTCCACGTCGACGCCGCGAGCGGCGGCTTCGTCGCGCCGTTCCTGGATCCCGACCTCGTCTGGGACTTCCAGCTCCCCCGCGTCGTATCGATCAACGTGTCGGGCCACAAGTACGGCCTCACCTACCCCGGCATCGGGTTCGTCGTATTCCGGGACGGCGACCAACTCGACGACGACCTCGTCTTCCACGTGAACTATCTGGGCGGCGACATGCCGACCTTCACGCTCAACTTCTCCCGGCCCGGCGCCCAGATCGTCGGGCAGTACTACAACTTCCTCCGCCTCGGCCGGGCGGGCTACAGGCGGGTCATGCAGAGCCTGCGGGACACGGCGACATGGCTCGCCGGCGAGCTCGCGGAGCTGGACCACATCCGGATCATCACCGGCGGAACGGCGCTGCCCGTGCTGGCCTTCGACCTCGACCCCGATGCACCGATGACGGTTTTCGACGTGTCCCATGAGCTGCGCACCTACGGCTGGCAGGTTCCCGCCTACACGATGCCCGCCGACGCCCAGGACGTCGCCGTTCTGCGCATCGTGGTGCGTGAGGGACTCTCCCGCGACCTGGCTGCGCGCCTGCGCGACGACCTCGCCGAGACCTTGCGGCGGCTGTCGACGACTGCGCCACACGCGCCCGCCGAGACTCGGTTCCGGCACTGACAGTCGGGTAAGGTGAGTCCCCGATTCGGCGCCCGGGACCATTCTCGACCAGCAGCCTGTGCGTCGGCTTCCAGGAATCTCCCAGACAAGGAGTGCAGGATCCAGAGCATGGCGACGACAGTGGCAGACCAGAACCGCCCGGCCGTCTCGACGAGCCGCACCGGGGCTGCCACCCCTCGCCGCAGCGGGTATCTCCACCAGCTCGACTTCATGCGTGTGATCACCTTCCTGCTGGTCATCCTGGTACACACGCTCACCAACACCAATAACGAGGTGACCGGGACGGTCACCAACGCCTTGGCCCTGAACCTGCATTTCACCCGGAACGCGTTCTTCGCCCTGACGGGGTTGGTGCTGGCCTACGGCACGCTCGACCAGACCGACTTCTCGGCGCGGGCATTCTGGCGCAAGCGCCTCCCGCTGGTCGCCATACCGTTCCTCGTGTGGGCGATCGCCTACTGGGTGTTCGCGATGGTCACCACGCACAACACGCGCAACATCCCTGGCAGTCTCGCCAACCTCGCCTACAACGTGGTGTGGGGCGGTATGAACGGCTACCAGCTGTACTTCATCTTCGTCACGCTGCAGATCTACCTGCTCTTCCCGGCCGTCCTCTGGATCGTGCGCCGCACGCGTGGGCACCACCTGCGGCTACTGTTCGTGTCCGCCATCGTCCAGCTCGCGGTGTACGCGACGCTGATCCATTGGCAGCCCGCCGGCACGATCGGCAACTACTGGTGGCACGCCTACGCGACCTTCGTCCCCTACCAGTTCTTCGTCTTCCTGGGTGCGGTCACCGCTGCGCACCGCGAGCGGGTCGAGGCCGTCCTGCTGCGCCACGCTCCACTCGTGTTCGCCGCCGCCGCGATCATCGCGGTCGGCGAGCAGCTGATCTACCAGCTCCGCCTCCGCGGCGGCGCGCCGCCGATGGTCGCCTCCTCTGCATTCCAGCCGACCAGTCTGGCCCTCTACGTCGCGCTCACGGCCGCCGTCTACACCGTGGGCCTCATCGCGGCCCGCAACATGGATCGGATCCCGCGGCTGGCGCGCGTCGCCTCGTACGGTGCCAAGCGCTCTTTCGGCGTGTTCCTCGCCCACGTGATGGTGCTGTCGGTGCTGTTGCTCCCCGCCGAGAACACCTCCTGGTTCCTGCGGCATGTGTCGTCACCGTGGGCGACGCTGCTCGCGTACGTGGTGACGGTCCTCGTCACCGTCGGCATCGTCGAGCTGCTCAGCCGCGCCCCCAAAGCCCACTGGTGGGTCGGGCGCAAGCGCGACGGTGCGCGGATCTTCGGGCGGAAACTGCGGAACGACGGCAAGGGATCACGGCAGTTCTCGCCCGAAGGTCCGTCGGGCCGGGTAGATACAGGGAATGTCCCTCGATGAACTACGCGCCGCGTTCCGCTACCGGGTCGCCCGTCACATCCTGATCGGGCCCGCACTGTGGGTGTGGGGTCGGCCGAAGGTCACAGGGCGACAACACGTCCCACCCACGGGTCCCGTGATCCTCGCGGCCAATCACCTCGCGATCTCCGACTCCTTCTACGTGGTACAGAGCGCTCGCCGACCGGTGATGTTCCTGGCCAAGTCCGACTACTTCACCCAACCGGGCCTGCGCGGGAGGTTCAAGAAGATCTTCTTCTCCGGCATGGGCCAGATACCGGTGGACCGCAGCGGCGGCGCGAAGGCGTCCCCCGCGATCGCAGCGGCGACATCGATAGTCGAGGACGGCGGCGCCTGGGGCATACATCCCGAGGGCACCCGATCACCCGACGGCCGCATGTACAAGGGCCATACCGGCGTGATCCGGGTGGCGGCCGCAACCGGCACACCCGTCGTTCCCATCGCGCTCACCGGCACGGACGGCCGCACCCGCAGCAACTTCTGGAAGAGTCACGTCTCGGTCGACATCCTGCCGCCCCTGGACATGAGCGACGTGACGCCCGAAGACGAGGTCTCCATCCGCCGCGCAACCGATCGCCTCATGAACGCCATCGCCGCTCGCACGGGTCAGGAACAGACGGGAGTCTATGCCAAGCCGGGAAGTGGGACGAAGTAGCTAGAGCGCAACGTGCCCGCGCAGCACCACAGTCGCAGGCGCGAGCGTCCTCCCGGCGGCCACGACAGCTACGGGGTCGTCGGCGTAGACGACGAAGTCGGCAGGTGCACCGTCGTCGATACCCGCGAAGCCCAGCCATTCCCGCGCGCGCCACGACGCCGCCGCGAGTGCCTCCTCGGCCGGCATCACCCGGGCCAACTCGGCGATCTCGACCGGCAGCCGCCCATGCGCGTTGAAGCCGCCCGCGTCCGTACCCGCGTACATCTGCACGCCCGCCTCGTAGGCGGCTCGATAGGTCTCGTATCGCCGGTCGAACAGATCCTGCATGTGAGCTGCGTACGTCGGGTACTTGCCCAGCGCCGGCTCCGCGATCGACGGGAAGTTGGCGATCTGCACCAGCGTCGGGACGAGCGCCGTGCCCTGGGCGGCCATCACTCGGATCGTCTCGTCCGTCAGCCCCGAACCGTGCTCGATGCAGTCGACGCCCGCCGCGAGCAGCCCGGGCAGCGCGTCCTCGCCGAACACGTGCGATGCCACCCGCGCACCGGCGGCATGCGCCACCGAGATCGCCTCCGCGAGCAGGTCGTCCGGCCACACGGGCGCGAGGTCGCCGACGGACCGGTCGATCCAATCCCCCACTATCTTGACCCAGCCGTGGCCGCGTGCCGCCTGTCGCCGCACCTCGTCGACGAGGCCTGAGGGGTCGTCGAGCTGCACGCCGAGCCCGGGGATGTATCGGCGAGTCAGTGCGATGTGGCGCCCCATCCGAACGAAGCGTGGCATGTCGGACTCGGAGTCCAGCGGAGTCGTATCGAGGTTCGACCCCGGCTCGCGCACGGCAGTGACTCCCACCGCCACGTCGTCCCGAGCGAGTTCGCGCGCCCGCTCTAGGGTGGGTTCGCCGTCGGGCACGATCCCGACGTGGCAGTGCGCGTCGACGAGGCCCGGGACGGCCCAGCCCGTCAGCTCGGTATCGGCGCGCCCGCCGGGGGGTGCGAAACGCACGGCACCGTCGTCGACCCAGAACTCATCCGGGCCGTCCGGCAGCACCGCCCCCCGGAAGTGCAGCACGTCAGCGCTTCTTCTTCAGCTGCCGTTCGATCTCGGCCATGTCGATGCCCTCCAGCCCGGGCGGCAACTGGTCGAGGCCCTGCGGCATTCCCGCCATGCCGGGCGGCAACCCGGGCATGCCCGGAGTCCCGGCGGACGCGCCGCCCCGCGCGTTACGCGGCGGCGTGGGCCCGCGCCCCGATCCCTTCTTGCCCTTCTTGCCCTTCTGCTGCTTCTGCTTCCGCTTCGGAATACGCTTGGGCGCACCGAATCCCGCCATCTGCGACATCATCTTGCGTGCCTCGAAGAAGCGATCCACGAGCTGGTTGACGTCGGTCACGGTGACGCCGGAGCCCTTCGCGATACGCAGGCGCCGCGAGGCGTTGATGATCTTCGGATCCGCGCGCTCGGCTGGCGTCATGCCGCGGATGATGGCCTGGATGCGGTCCAGCTGCGAGTCGTCGACCGCGGCGAGTGCGTCCTTCATCTGGCCCGCTCCCGGCAGCATGCCCAGCAGGTTCCCGATGGGGCCCATGCGCCGGATCATCAGCATCTGATCGAGGAAGTCCTCCAGCGTCAGCTCACCCGAGGTGATCTTCGCCGCGGCCTCCTCGGCCTTCTGCTGATCCATGACCTGCTCGGCCTGCTCGATGAGCGACAGCACGTCACCCATTCCGAGGATGCGCGAACTCATCCGGTCCGGGTGGAAGACGTCGAAGTCCTCGAGCTTCTCACCCGTGGACGCGAACAGAATCGGCTTGCCGGTGATCTCGCGGACCGACAGGGCCGCACCACCGCGGGCGTCGCCGTCGAGCTTGGTCAGCACCACGCCGGTGAACCCGACGCCGTCCTGGAACGCCTGCGCGGTCGAGACCGCGTCCTGGCCGATCATGGCGTCGAGGACGAACAGCACTTCGTCGGGACTCACGGCGTCGCGGATGTTCGCAGCCTGGGACATCAGCTCCTGGTCGATGCCGAGCCGGCCCGCGGTGTCGACGATGACCACGTCGTGCTGCTTGGCGCGCGCCTCATCGATACCGGACCGAGCGACGTTCACCGGATCGGCCGCGCTCACGCCGAGCTCGCCCGCACCCCCGACGGATGTACCGGGGTGCGGTGCGTGCACCGGCACACCCGCACGTTCGCCGACGATGCGCAACTGATCGACGGCGCCTGGCCGCTGCAGGTCGCAGGCCACGAGCATGGGCGTGTGCCCCTGCCCCCGCAGCCACGCCGCCAACTTGCCGGCGAGGGTCGTCTTACCCGCACCCTGCAGGCCGGCGAGCATGATCACCGTCGGCGGCGTCTTCGCGAGGTTCAGCCGCCTGGTCTCGCCGCCGAGGATCTCGATGAGCTCCTCGTTGACGATCTTGACGATCTGCTGCGCGGGGTTGAGCGCCGCCGAGACCTCGGAGCCCTTGGCGCGCTCCTTGATCCGCGCGACGAACGCCCGGACCACAGGCAGCGCGACGTCCGCCTCGAGCAACGCCAGACGGATCTCCCGGCACGTCGAGTCGATGTCCGCGTCGGTCAGCCGGCCTTTGCCGCGGAGGTCCTTGAGTGCGCCTGTCAGGCGATCGGAGAGGGAGTCGAACACCCCAACACCCTATCGGCTGGCCAGTTCGTCCGGGGTAGGTGGCGGCTCCGCGGCGGGCACGACTTCGAGCACTGCCGCCTCGACGGTGTCGCGGAAACCCGGATCGGAGGGCGGGGCGACGCAGAACACGTCGACCACCGACGCGCCGTGCGTGATCGCGCGTGCCCACAGCACGTCGGCGCCTGCGGTCTCCAGGATCGATGCGACGCGCGCCAGCAGGCCGAGCCGGTCGCCCGCCCGAACCTCAAGCACGACGGTCCGGTCGGCCTGTTCGAACCATCGCACCCGGGCCGGCGACGCCGACCGCAGCGGCGGTCCGGCGGCCCCACCCGCCAGTGGCGGCTCCGCGGCGGACTCGCGGGCGTCGAGCTCGGCCTTCACATCCGTGGCGCCGGACAGCGCGGCGAGCAGTTGCTGCCGCACGATGGCCTCGTCGGCGGGGGTACCGAAGTTGGGCACGACGACGAAGCGGTTGACGGCCGCATCGCCGACCGCCGTGACCGATGCATCCTGGACCCGCAGGCCGGCGAGCGCCAGCACGCCTGCCATCCGGGCCAGCAGACCACGCCGGTCCGGGCTCACGACGGTGACCGCGTACGTGTGCGGGCCGCGCTCGGGTGCCGGGGCGATGCGGATGTGCGTACCGCCGTCGGCCGCGATAGCGACCGTCTCATCGTCCGGCGGGGTGGGCTCGGGTAGCGGCTCCCCCGCCATCGCGAGGCGGGCGCGCCGCACGAGATCCCCGATGAGCGACGACTTCCAGTCGCCCCACACGCCGGGTCCCGTCGCCAGGGAGTCTGCCTCCGCGAGCACGTGCAGTAGTTCGAGCAGCACCGGGTTCCCACCCAGCGCCGTCACCACCTTCTCGACGGTGGCGGGATCGTCGAGATCGCGACGCGTGGCCACCTCAGGCAGCAGCAGGTGATACCGCACCATCGACTCGACCACGGCGGCGTCGGCGTCCGGCAGTCCCAGCCGCCGGCACACCTGCGCCGCGATCTCCGCGCCGACGATGCTGTGGTCGCCCCCGCGCCCCTTGCCCAGGTCGTGCAGCAGCGCCCCGAGGACCAGCAGATCCGGACGGGTCACGCGACTCGCGAAGCTCGCAGCCCACGAGGCCGTCTCGACGAGGTGCCGGTCCACGGTCCACGTATGGATCGCGTCGCGCGGGGGAAGGTCGCGGACAGCGCCCCATTCGGGCAGCAACCGCCCCCACAGGCCCGTCCGGTCGAGGGACTCGATGACGCGGACGCTACGGCGGCCCGCGCCCAGTAGCCGCAGGAAGTCGTCGACGGCCTCCTCCGGCCATGGCTCGCGCGGCTCCGGCGCCGCGTCGGCGAGCCGGGCCAGCGTCCCCACGGAGATGGGCAGGTCGTGTGCCGCGGCCGCCGCCGCCACCCGCACCGTCAGGCCCGGATCTCGGGCCGGGTTCGCGTCCCGCGCCAGCACGACCTCCCCCGCCTGGGCGACCACGCCTTCCGCGAGCGGACGCCGTGCCGGGGTCTTGCGGATCCGGGCGATCCCCTTACGCGGCAGCGCGTTCGCCGCCGTCCGGATCCCCACGTCCACCGCGAACGCCACGGTGCGTGCGCTGTCGCTGACGGTGCGCGCGAGGTCGAAGCGGTCGCCGACGCGCAGCGCCGCGCCGATCTCGTCGGCGTCCTGCGCACGTAGCTGGTCGCGGGCGCGGCCCGCCGTGCGATGCAGCTCTGTACGCGCGTCCAGGAGTCGGGCGTGCGCATGCGCGACGCCGCCGGGCCCCGCGGCACCGTCGAGCACCGGGATGCCGTCTGTGAGCTGGGCGATCGACAGCGACCGCAGCAGTTGCACGTCCCGCATACCCCCGCGCCCGTTCTTGAGGTCGGGCTCGGCGCGGTGCGCGATCTCGCCGCTGCGCCGCCACCGCTCCTCGGCCTGCTCGACCAGCTCGGGGAAGCGCCCACGGATGTCGGAACGCCACTGTCGGCGCACGCCCGTGACCAGCAGGGTCGACAAGGCCTCGTCGCCCACGATGTGCCTGGCCTCGAGCATGCCGTGCGCGGCGCTGAGGTCGGACGAGGCCACCTGCAGCGCCTGTGGGACGGTGCGGACACTGTGGTCGAGCTTGATGTGCGCGTCCCATAGCGGGTACCAGAGCGAGTCCGCCGCCTCGGCGACGGACTCGATGGGAACGCCGTCATCGTGCAGCAGGATCAGATCGAAGTCGGAGTACGGCAGCAGTTCACGGCGCCCGAGGCCGCCTACCGCGACCAGCGCGAGTCCACTGTCGGGAAGGATGCCCGCGGCGTGTCCGTGGGTGGTGAGCCAGAGCTCCGCGAGATCGGCCAGCGCGTCGCGCAGCGCGTGCGCGTCGAGCCGGGAGTCGGAAGGGGTACGCCGCAGAAGCCGGGCGCGGGCCGCCACAAGGTCGGTCGCCGCGCCCGGCATGTCGTCGGTCAAGGGCTTGTCTCGACGTCTGCGGGGATCAGAGGGCGTCGGCGCCGCGCTCGCCGGTGCGCACGCGGACGACGGAGTCGACGGGCGTGACCCACACCTTGCCGTCACCGATCTTGCCGGTACGGGAGGCCTCGACGATGACCTCGACGACCTTGTCCGCCACTGCATCGTCGACGACGACCTCGATGCGCACCTTGGGCACGAAGTCGACCGAGTACTCGGCGCCGCGGTACACCTCGGTGTGGCCCTTCTGCCGGCCGTAGCCCTGCACCTCGCTCACGGTCATGCCGAGAATGCCCGCCTGCTCCAGCCCGGACTTCACGTCTTCGAGCGTGAACGGCTTCACGATCGCGGTAACCAGCTTCATTTCTTCACTACCTCCATGGTTGCCGGCCGCAGCACTCTCGCGGTGCAGCCGAGCGTTCGGTGACGTCTTGCGATAGCCCTTGTTTCCGCAGGACCAGCATAGTTAGGCCGTCTCGTACGCGGTCTCCGCGTGCTCGGACTCATCGATACCGATGTCCTCGGCCTCCCTGTCGATGCGCCACCCGAGGGTGAACTTCAGGGCGTAGGCGATGATCGCCGTCAGCACCGCCGTGTACGCGAGTGCCACGAAGGCGATGACGCACTGCACGACCAGCTGCTTGTAGTCGCCACCCCAGAACAGGCCGGTGCCCTTCGCGAGGAAGCCGATGCCGATCGTTCCGATGAGGCCCGCGACGAGGTGCACACCCACCACATCCAGCGAATCGTCGAAACCGAGGCGCGTCTTGAGGCTCACGGCGAACGCCGCCGCGCCGCCGGCCACGACACCCAGGATGATCGAGCCGACGGGAGTCAAGGCGCCACACGCCGGGGTGATGGCGACGAGGCCCGCGACGACGCCCGACGCGGCGCCCACCGTGGTGGCGTGTCCGTCGCGGAAGCGCTCCACCACGAGCCAGCCGATCATCGCGGCGGCGGTGGCGACGGTGGTGTTGATCCAAACCAGACCGGCGGTCGCGTCGGCGTTCAGCTCGGAGCCCGAGTTGAAGCCGAACCAGCCGAACCATAGGAGCGCGGCGCCCAGCATCACGAACGGGATGTTGTGCGGCCGGAATGCGACGCGACCGAAGCCGAGTCGCTTGCCCACCACGATGGCGAGCACCAAGCCTGCCATGCCCGCGTTGATATGGACGACAGTGCCGCCCGCGAAGTCGATGGGCGCCACCGCCGCGCCGTCGCCTGCCTCGTTCAGCCCGAAGATCTTGGCCGCCAATGCATTCGGATCCTTAGAGAGCAGGCCGCCACCCCACACCATATGCGCGAGCGGGAAGTACACGAGGGTCACCCACACGCCCGAGAAAACCAGCCACGTAAGGAATTTCACGCGCTCCGCGACGGCGCCCGAGATGAGTGCCACGGTGATGACCGCGAACGTCATCTGGAAACCCGCGAACACGATCATGGGCAGGCCACTGTCCTTGGCGGACAACACATATGTCGTGTCCGATCCCGCCGTGCCCGTGTCCATCAGCTGCCCGAGCCCGAAATACTTGAACGGGTTGTCGAAGAGCTGCAAGAAGTTGCCGTCCGCGGAGAACGACATGGAGAAGCCCCATAGGCAGTAGATGATGACGACGACGGCGAGCGCGCCCATCGACATCATCATCATGTTGAGCACCGACTTCTGCCGGGACAGCCCGCCGTAGAAGAACGCCAGGGCGGGGGTCATGAGGAGAACCAGGGATGCCGAGACCAGCATCCACGCCGTCGTCCCGATGTCGACCTTGCCGAAAAGTTCCGCTGGCACCGATGACGCCATCATCATCACGTTGTTGAACCTCCTAGTGCGCCGCACCCGCGGCGTCTTGCGGGATCAAGACTGCTCGCAACGTGTTTCGCGAAGAGGGAGCCGGTGTTTCCTTCCTGTGAACGCCACCGGGTTCGACCGGGGGTAGACACGTAACACCCCGTTCACATGTCTCCCCCGCGAGTGCTATCGCCCAGGTCGCGGGGATCCCCCTCACGGGGGATGCGCCGGCACGCCGCAAACGTCGAGGGTCGTCCGCATGGACATCGACACCGACATCGAACAAGCGACGACGGTGCCCAGGCGGGCCGCGGCGACACGAGAACGCGTGGGCGCGGGCGCATGGCTCGCGACCCTTGTGTTCTTTCCGGCGCAGGCGGTCGCGCAGGCGGCCACGACGACGCGGTACAGCGTCGTCGATCATTACGTGAGCGACCTCGGTGCGGTGCACTGCGGCCCTGTCGATCTCGGGCGGTACCACAACGACATCTGCTCACCTCTCCACCTCGCGATGAACCTGGGCTTCATCGCTACCGGCCTCGCCATCATCGTGGGAGCCGCGTTGCTCTATCCGTCATGGCCGGCGGGCCGAGCGCGGATCTGGGGCAGTGCGTTGCTGGCGGCGGGCGGTATCGGGAAGGTGGTAGCCGGCCTCAGCCCGGAGGACGTCGCACCGCTGGCGCACCTGGCGGGTGGATTCCTGAGCATGCCGCTCGCGACAGCGGGCGTGTTCGTGCTGTCGCGAGCGATGTGGCGCCCCCGACGGGGTATGGCGGTCGTCGGTCTCGTGTGCGGGACGACGAGCGTGACCGGATTGGTCCTGGCCGGATTCGCGGCGCAGGGCGCGGGGATCGGTGTCGGCGCGACCGAGCGTCTCGCCGCATACCCGACGGTGACGTGGCTCGGCATCGTCGGGGCGAGCCTGCTCGTCGATCGCTTTCCGGCGTCGATACGCAGGAGCCCTGCGACGACGCTGACCGTTATCGGCACCGCACTGGTCAGCATCCCGGCGCTGTTCTCGCCCGCGGTGGTCGATGCACTGCAGCAGAACCCGCCCGCTTTCGGTCGTGGCGAGTGGTGGCGGCTCGTGACTCCGATCCTGATCCAGGGCTACGGGATCGGACAGTTCGTGTTCAACCTTCTGGGCGTGGTGCTCGTCGGATATGCGGTGGAGTCGCGCCTCGGCACGCTGCGGTGGGCGGCGGTCTATCTGGTCGCGGGCGTCGGCTCAGTCGTCGCGACGTCCCTGCTGTACCCGCACACCACCGATTCGGGATGCTCGGCCGCAGTCGCAGGACTGGTCGGGGCGATCGTCGTCGGGCTCGCGGCGCGAGCGCCGCTCCCGCCCCGGCTCCCCCTGATGTACTCGGTGTTCTTCCTGGTCTACCTGTGCGCACTCGCTCTTGGTGGCCCCGCGGCAGGCGCAGCCGCCGGAATGCTCACGATTCCCGCGTTCCTGGCGGCCCGACGCCTGGTCGATCCGCAGCTGCTGCGGTTCGGCTGCCTCGCGGTCGCCCTGATAACGACGGCTGTCATGCTGGCGCTCGGCGACGTCCACGGCATCGGCGTCGCCATCGGCATCGCCGTCACAGTCGCGCTCCGCCGGAGGCCCTAGCCGAGCAGCGCGTCCACGAACGCCGAGGGTTCGAAGGGCGCGAGGTCGTCGGCGCCCTCGCCGAGGCCGACGAGCTTCACCGGCACCCCGAGCTCGTGCTGCACGGCGTAGACGATGCCACCCTTGGCCGTGCCGTCGAGCTTGGTGAGCACGACGCCGGTGATGTCGACGACCTCGCGGAACACCTTCGCCTGGCTGAGCCCGTTCTGGCCGATGGTGGCGTCCAGGACCAACAGCACCTCGTCGACCTTGGCCTTCTTCTCGACGACCCGCTTGACCTTGCCGAGCTCATCCATCAGGCCGGTCTTCGTGTGCAGCCGCCCGGCAGTGTCGATAAGCACCACGTCGACGCCCTGCTCGGTGCCGCGGTCCACGGCGTCGAAGCCGACCGCCGCGGGATCCGCACCCTCCTTGCCGCGGACCACTTCGGCGCCCACCCTCTCTGCCCAGGTCTGAAGCTGGTCGGCGGCGGCGGCGCGGAAGGTGTCGGCAGCACCCAGCAGCACGCGTCGCCCGTCCGCGACGAGGACGCGCGCGAGCTTGCCCGTCGTCGTGGTCTTACCGGTGCCGTTCACGCCGACGACGAGCAGCACCGACGGCGCACCCGCGTGTGGCAGAGCGCGGATCGAGCGGTCCAGCTCCGGGTGCAGCTCGGCGATGAGGACCTTACGCAGGCGCTCACGCGCCTCCTTCGCATCGGCGACGCCGTTGGCCGCGATCTCCTCGCGCAGCGCCTCGGTGACCTTCAGCGTCGTCGCCGTGCCGAGGTCGGCCATGAGCAGCGTGTCCTCGATCTCCTCCCACGACTCCTCGTCCAGGTCACCTGCGCCGAGCAAGCCCAGCAGCGACGCACCGACCGTCGACTGCGACCGCGCGAGTCGGCCCTTGAGCCGGTTCATCCGCCCCGCGGTGGGCTCGATCTCGTCGAGCCTCGGCGCGGGCGCGGCAACCTCGGGCTCGACGGTCCCCGGCGCTGCGGCCTCGGGCTCGACGGTCCCCGGCGCTGCGGCCTCAGGGGCTGCGGCCTCGGGCTCGACGGTCTGTGCGGCTTCCGCCTCGACGGCTTCGGCCTCCGGCGCGACGTCGGCGCCGACCGACTCCTCGGCGTCCACGCGGGTCTCGTCGGTCTCCTCCACCGCCTCGGCGGGCGTCTCGTCGAGGTCGGTCACCGGCTCGGCCTCGGGCTGCGCTGTGCGCTCCGGCTCCTCCGCGCCCGTCGCCTCAGGTGCGAACTCGGACGCCTTCGTCTCCCGCTTGGGCTGCGGCGTCTCAGGACGGGTGACCGGCTCCGGCTCCTTGGCGCCCGGACCCTCGCTGAAGCTGAACCCGCCGCCGGCCTTGTACCCGCCCGACTTGTCGAGGCTCTTGGGCTCGGCGGGCTCGTCCTTGAGGGACACCCTGCGCCGCTTGTTGAGGTAGAGGCCCGTGGTCAATGCAGCCAGCAACACGAGGACTACGACGACGGCCACGATGATCCAGATACCCGTTGCGCTCACACGGGCCACTGTAGCCAGCGGCCCAGCGACCCATCCGACGACGGGGCCCACGCCGGGCGCAGGTCTCCACACGTCAGGTGCACATCTCCACGGCGTTCCCCGAGTGTCGGTGTGGAGGTGTGCACCCAGGCAGTGGAGATGTGCACCCGGCCACTGGAGATGTGCACCGGACGACCTGATCCCAAGCCGACGCCAACCATCGCACCAGAACCACCTGGACGCTGGAGCCGTGGCAACCCCGACGATCGATCCGCACCCCGCCGCCGATGCTGCCCTCGACACCGACACCGACACCGATCCGGGCGCGGGCGCGGGTGCGGGTGCGGCACCATCGGCGGCGGGCCGCGCGTGGCCCCTGCCCGTGCTTCTCGTGTTCCGGTTCGGAACCTGCTACTTCTGCCTGCTGGGCGCCGCGCTCGTGATCGGCCTGGTTCCCGCGGTACTCGCCGGGGTGGGTCTCGAGGGCCCGTGGTCGGTGCTGCGTGCCGGGCTCGACGCGACGCGGCCCGCGGTCGCCGCAGTAGGACGCCTCATCGGCGCGCATGTGGACGACATCCAGGTCGGGAGTGACAGCGCCTTCCAGTGGACCGCGATGTTCTGCCTCGCCGTGAGCGCGGCGATGGCGACGGCGGCCTGGACCGCGCGCGACCGCCGCCGCAGCTATCACCGCTTCCAAACGCTCGTATGGACCTTCCTACGTCTGATGCTCGCGGCGGCGATGCTGTATTTCGGGATGGCGAAGCTGATCCCGACTCAGATGCCGTTCGTGCTCAACCGCCTGGTCGAGCCGTTCGGGAGCTTCAGCCGCACGGGCGTGTTGTGGGCGCAGGTCGGTGTGTCGCAGCCGTATCAGATCGCGCTCGGTGCCGCGGAGGTCCTCGCCGCGGCGCTGCTGCTGTGGCGCCGCACGGCCGTCGCCGGGGCCCTGGTGTGCGTCGTCGATCTCACGCAGGTGTTCCTGCTGAACATGACCTACGACATCCGGCTCAAGTCGGTGTCCTCCCAGCTGCTCCTGTTGAGTCTGTTCCTGATCGCGCCACACGCGCGTCGCCTGTTCCTCACGGTGTTCACCGACCGCGCCGTCCCCAGCGTCCGGGCGGCACCGCTGTTCACCGGCCGAGCCGCGCGCGTCGCCGTCGTCGCCCAACTGTGCCTGGGTCTCATCCTCGCCGCGGCGTTCGCCGGCAAAGGTTGGGCGCAGTACAGCCGCCCCGCGCCGCCGCTCTACGGGATCTGGCAGGTCGACGGATTCACGGCCGAGGGCCGGGCGCGGGATCCACTGCTCACGGATGAGCTGCGCTGGCGCCGCATCATCATCGACCGTCCGTTCCTCATGAGCGATCCCGTGATGGTCACGGTGCAGCACATGGACGACTCGTTCGAGGTGTTCGGCGCCCGGATCGACGCCGCGCGGCACTTCATCGACATCGACAACCGCATCGAGCGCGGCTCGTACAAGTCGACTCCCACCCGCATACACCTCACCTACTGGTTTCCCGACGCCGCCAAGGGGTCGAACGCGCGGATCGTCATCGACGGCGCGGATTACGCCGGTCACCGCATCCACGCCTGGTTCACACACCAGGACCCCGCGACGTTCCCGCTCACCTCGAGCGGCTTCCACTGGGTCCAGCAGCAGCCCGACAATCGGTGAGCGCGACCGATGCCATGTGCGGTGGGTGCTTCGACGCCACCGATCACGACTACCAGGCAGCCGCTACCGCCGGGCCCACTCCGGCGCGTGCTCCGGCAGCGGACCGAGCGCGACGATCCGGGCCGGAATACCCTGCAGCGCCGGGAACCTCTGCAGGGCGGCGATGGCGCGCGGCAGCCCGGCCGACGACGACGCCCGCGAAAGCGTCCTGGACAGCACCTGCCGGTGGATCGCGCGCTGCCCCGACTGGATGAGGAAGGCGGGCAGCCACCGTCGGCGCTGGACGCGGCGGAGGACGGTTGTCGGCACAGCGGTGGCCGCAGCACCGTCGGCGGCGAGGTGAGGGCCGAGTATGCGCGCAGCGGCGACGGCGTCCGCGACCGCTAGATTGATGCCCACTCCGCCGACCGGGGACATCGCATGGGCGGCGTCACCGATGAGCAGTAGCCCATCGGCATACCAGCGATGCACCCGGTTCAGCTCGACGCTGAGCAGCTTGACGTCGTCGAAGGACTCGACGGCGCACACCCGGTCCGCGAGCCACGGCACGAGCTCGGCGAGACCGCGGCGGAACGCGTCGATGCCCGCAGCACGTAGCTCGGCGTCGCCGCCCTTGCGAATGATGTACGCGCACTGCCACTCTGCGCCGCGGTCGATGAGGATGCAGAAGCGCCCTGCGCTGAGCCGACCCAACCCACCCTCGGGATCGTCGGCGCGGCGCGGGAGCCGGAACCACCACACATCCATCGGCACGCCGAAGCGGCGCGGTTCCAGCCCCGCGGAGGCGCGCACGACAGAGTCGCGACCGTCGCATGCGACGGTCAGAACCGCCCGCATCTCGTGCTCGATACCGGTCGCCCGATCGGTGTACCGGACGCCCTCGATGCCGTGACCCCGCAGCACATCCGTCACCTCCGCGTTCCTGACCAGCGTGAAGGTGGGCTCCTCCTCCGCGGCCTCGGCAAGGAGGTCGAGCAGATCCCACTGCGGCACGAAGGCGATGTGCTTCACGGAGCCGGGGAGGCGCGTGAAGTCGGCGACCGTGGCCTCGCCGGCGTCGAACACGGCGCCCAGGCTCTCGACGTCCCGATGCGGAAGTGCCGCGAAACGCGCGCCCAGCCCCAGCTCGTCGAGCAGTGTCAGGGTCGAGGCGTGGACCGTGTCGCCGCGGAAGTCCCGCAGGAAGTCCACATGTTTCTCCAGGACCGTGACCTGGACTCCGGCGCGGGCGAGCAGCAGCCCCAGCACCATTCCCGCGGGTCCGCCTCCAACGACGAGGCAGGTCGTGCTCTCGCTTTTCATCATGCGTTGAATTTACGTCTCGTGATCGTCTCGCGCAACACCCCGAAGGAGGCCCTGCGGCGCTACAGCGGTTGAGGCGGCCCTACGATCGCCGTTATGCCTGTCTCCCCCGTGCGGTTCGGTTCCGGCCCCGCCCTCGCGCTCGCACATGGCGCGGGCGGCGGCGTAGCCGACAACTTCATGACGCTGTCGGCTCAACTCAAGGGCCGCACACTGATCGGCGTCGACTACCCGGGATCTGGTGGCCGCCCTGCACAGCCGACGCCGCTGCGGCTCGAAGACCTGGCTGACGAACTCGTGGGCGCGGCGGTCGACGCGGGCTTCGACCGCTTCCCGGTGCTGGGTCTCTCGCTGGGTTCGGCGGTGGCCGTCACCGCCGCGATCCGGCACCCCGAACACGTATCGGGCCTCGTCCTCGTGGTCGGGTTCGCAGTGCCCGACGTGCAGGCGGTCGCCTTCGGCGAGCTCTATGCCTCGCTCGCGCGGGAGGACCGCGCCGATGACCTGGCCCGGTTCCTGCTCGTCGCGACCGGCAGCCCCGCGAAACTCGAGAAGACACCCCCGACCACCGTGGAACTCCTCGCGGACTATCACCGCGGACGCGCAGCCGCGATGATCCCGCACGTGGAACTGGTGCGCGACATCGACATCCGGCCGCTGCTCCCCCGCATCGTCGTACCGGCCCTCGTAATAGGCGCGTCGCACGATCGCACGGTACTGCCGTCGTCGACCCGAGCACTCGCCGACGGGATCCCGCGATCGCAGTACCTCGAGTACGACGGCGCCGGCCACCTCTTCAGCGTCCCCGAGTCCGGCCGCCTGGCCGGAGATATCACGGAATTCCTTGCGCAACAGGGGCTATAGCCCCAAAGTCAACGGCGGCCGCGGACCGCATCCTCCACCATCCTCGCCGCGTCCTCGGGGTCCTCATGCTCCCAGACCCGGACGACGAACCAACCCGCAGCCGCGAGTCTGGCGTCGGTGTCACGGTCGCGGGCGTGGTTCGCGCGCACCTTCTCGGCCCAGAATCCGGCATTGGTCTTGCTGACCGTGTGATGTTCGGGGCAACCGTGCCAGAAACAGCCGTCGAGGAAGACCGCCACCCGGGCGCGCGGAAAAACGAGGTCGGCGCGGCGGCGCACGCCCTTCAGCGGCGCGCGGTCGACGAAGTAGCGGAGACCGCGGGCGTGCACGGCGCGGCGCAGGGCGAGTTCGGGTGCGGTGTCCCGGCCACGGTTTCCCTGCATCGACCGGCGTACCCCGGCCGAGCTCGCCCACGACGTCATACGCCCATGATGCGCCTGCGCCCGACCGTCTAGACGATGGTCGGCGCAGCCACGAGGCATCACCGTCGAGGCGAGGCCGCCACCCGGGCGGGAACAGAACCAGATTATTGATGGTTCAAGCATTCGTGAAGAAGATCGGATTCCTGTCGTTCGGCCACTGGACCCCGTCGCCGCAGTCGCAGACCCGCTCCGCTGCGGACGTGCTGCACCAGTCGATCGACCTCGCCGTCGCGGCAGAGGAGTTGGGCGCCGACGGCGCATACTTCCGCGTGCACCACTTCGCGCGGCAACTGTCGTCGCCCTTCCCGCTGCTGGCCGCCGTCGGCGCACGGACATCGCGGATCGAGATCGGCACGGGCGTCATCGATATGCGGTACGAGAACCCCTTCTACATGGCCGAGGACGCCGGGGCCGCAGACCTGATCGCGAGCGAACGACTACAGCTCGGCGTGAGCCGCGGATCGCCGGAGCAGGTAATCGACGGCTTCGCATACTTCGGGTACCAGGCCGCCGACGGCAAGACGTCCGCGGACATGGGTCGCACCCACACGGAGTTGCTGTTGCAGGTGCTGTCCGGCGAGGGCTTTGCGGAGCCCAACCCACGACCCATGTTCCCCAACCCTCCCGGCTTGCTGCGCATCGAACCGCACTCCCCGACTCTTCGAGACCGGATCTGGTGGGGCGCAGGGTCCGATGCCACCGCCCGCTGGGCCGCGCAGCTCGGCATGAACCTGATGAGCTCGACGCTCAAGGACGACGAGACCGGCGAGCCCTTCCACATCCAGCAGGCCGGGCAGATTCGCGCCTTCCGCGAGGCATGGACACAGGCAGGACACCAACGCGAACCGCGGGTTTCGGTGAGCCGCAGCATCATCCCGATCGTCGACGATGTGGATCGCGCCTACTTCGGGCATGAGAGCGATTCCACCGACCAGGTCGGCATGATCAGCCCGACCACACGGGCGGTCTTCGGCCGCACCTATGCCGCGGAGCCCGACGTATTGATCGAGGAGCTCGCCGACGACGAGGCTGTTGCCGAAGCCGACACTCTCCTCGTCACCGTGCCCAACCAACTCGGCGTCGACTACAACGCCAAGCTGCTGGAGAATCTGCTCACGAAGGTGGCACCGGCGCTGGGCTGGCGCTAGCGACGGTCAGAGCAGCGCCGCGACCTTCTCTGCCGTCTCCTTTGCGGAACCCGGATTCTGCCCGGTGACGAGGTTGCCGTCGACGACCGCATACGACACGAACGGGAGCTTCGCCTTCTCGTACAGCGCGCCGCGCTTCTTCATCTCCTCCTCGGCGTTGTACGGAACGAGCTTGTTCACGCGCGCGAGCACCTCTTCCTGCCAGGCGAACCCGGTGACCTTACGGCCGGCGACGAGGTACGAGCCGTCGGACAGCTTGGTGTCGAGCAGGCCACAGTAACCGTGACAGACCGACGACACGATGCCGCCTCGTTCGAATATCTCGCGTGAGATCCGCTGCAGCCCTTCACTGCCCGGGAAGTCGTACATCACCGCGTGGCCGCCCGTGAAGAAGATCGCATCGAAGTCGGCGGAGTCCACCTGATCCGGACTCACGGTGTTCTCCAGCAACGCCATTCGTTCCGGATCCGCGTGCCAGTCCTTCGCGCTCTTATCGTAGTTGGGGAACTTCAGCGACCGAGGCTCCAACGGCGACTTGCCGCCGGCTGGACTCACGATCACCTGCTCGAAGCCCCGCCCCTCGAATACGTGCCACGCGTGCGTGAGCTCGGACAGCCAGAGGCCGGTCGGGTGGTCGGGGTCGTCGTAGTGCCCGACATTGGTGACGACGTTGAGAATGCGTCGCGTCATGGGGGTGCCTCCTGCTGACTGTCTGCGGCCTCGTTCGGGTATGTCCACGGAACACGATGTGCGCACTGCTTACATTAAGGGTTTCACTGCATACCCGTCAACCCCGGCCGGACCACCGGTGAGCCCGGTGGGGTACTCGGCGAGTGGTTCGCGGTGGCTAGAATTCGCGACATGCAATCGCGCGCGGCCTATCATCACGGCGACCTTCCGGCCGCATTGATCCGTGCTGCCATCGAGATGCTCGATGCGGACGGCGCCGACGCCGACCTGTCCCTACGTGCCGTCGCGCGCAGGGCCGGCGTCTCGACCGGCGCGCCATACCGCCATTTCTCGGACCGGAACGCACTCCTGTCGGCGGTAGCCGCAGTCGGCTATCGCGAACTCGCGGTGACACTTCAACAGGCGAACCCCGACCCGGAGTCCGCGGACGACATAGCCGACATCGCCATCTCATACGTGCAGTTCGCGCTCACGCGCCCCGGCTTGTTCCGCGTCATGTTCGGCGGGGTATGCGACACCGAGAACGCGGACCGCGTCGCAGCCGTCGCGGCGATAAACGCGTATCTCCTGAACATCGTCGAGACGAGCGTCGCTACAGACACCCCGGAGGCGCTTGCGACGGGGGCATGGGCCCTGGTTCACGGTCTCGCCTTCCTGTTCATCGACGGGAAGCTCGACCCGTCGTCGCCCGACCAGGTCGCCTCGACTGTTCGAGCCACCGTGGTCGCCACCCTGGGGCTCAATCACTGACGAAGCCCCACGGCACCGCGTGTTGACAGTGCTTACACGCCGTTCTACCCTGATGTAAGCAACGCATACATGAGTTCGGGAGGAACGCCCATGACCAACAGCACAGCCGCCACAGTCGAGGTCGATCTGGGCGGGCGGACCGTTTCGGTCCCCAGGGGTGGACTGTTCGACCGCTATCGGATGGACACACCGCTCGACGAGGTGGCCGCCGACCCACTGGTGCCCGGCGTCGACTTCTTCCGCACGCTGCCCAAGACCAAGGTCGACTCCCCCATCGGCACCACGCGGACTCCGAACTTCTACTACGCCATGTCCTCGGCACGGCTGACCATGATCGCTCCCAGCAGCGCGATCCGCAGACGCATCCCCCGCGAACTCGCTCCCCTGGAGATCGCGCCGGGCCTGGGAGTGGTGTCGCTGATGTTGTTCCGATACGACGTCTGCGACATCGACTTCTACACCGAGGCCGCCGTCGGGGTCGCGGTGCGCCCCGCCCGCCACGGAGGCATCACAACGGCAGTCGCCGATGTCGTGGCCGCGCTCGGCGACGACCATCTCCACTCGTACGTACTCTCCCTGCCCGTCAACACCGAGATCGCCCAGGTGCGCGGGCACGACGGGTACGGATTCCCCAAGTGGGTAACGGATCTCGACGTCGACATCGATGCGGGCCGCACGTCGGCCCGGATCTCGGGCGACGACGGTGGTGTCGACATCGCCTTCTCGGCTCCGACTCCCACACAGAAGAGCTTCGCCAGCGGCGAGAAGGTCTCGACCCTCACGTCCTACACCAAGCGCGACGGTGCCTGGCACTCGACACTCAACCAGACGAACATCCTCGCCGGCGGGACGTCCCGATTCCCCCGCGGCTTCGATCTGACCCTCGGTCGGGGGCGGATGTCCGACGATCTGCGCGCCCTGAAGCCCATCCGCACAATCCAATTCGATGCCAACACCTCTGCACAGGCCGCGCTACACATGCCGGTCCCGTTCTCGGTCCGCTGACCCCGGGAGCACAAGGGCGCCCGAACGCCTTCACCTCGGTCGCCGAACGTGTTACGGTCGACCCAGTGCATGTAAGCACTGCAGACATTGTGTGGACTCAGGATCGATACGGATCACTCGCTGCCACGAACGGAGAATTCTCATGTCCGAGCTCCCCCCGCCCATCACGCCCTACCTCGAGCCCGCGGCCAAGGAGCTCGCGGAAGCCACCGACCCGCATCCCCGCATCTACGAGGTGCCGCCCGAGGAGGGGCGAAAGATACTTGCGGACCTGCAGAGCGATACCACCGTCCCGCGTCCGGACGTCGACGAGGAATGGGTCGACGTGGACGCCGGCGAGTGGGGAACCGTGCGCACCAGGATCATCCGGCCGCGCGGCGCCACCGGCCCCCTTCCCGTGCTGGTGTACATCCACGGCGCCGGTTGGGTTTTCGGCGATGACAAGACGCACGACCGGCTGTTCCGCGAGCTGACAGTCGGCGCCGGCGCGGTGGGCGTGTTCCCCGTGTACGACCGCGCGCCCGAACACGAGTACCCCACTCAGGTGGAACAGAACTACGCTGTGGGGCAATGGATTCTGGCCAACGGTACCGACCACGGCATGGACACCAGCCGGATCGCCGTCACCGGAGAGTCCGTCGGCGGCTGCATGTCCGCCGTGTTCGCCCTCATGAACAAGGACCGCGGCGGCATCGACCTCAAGGCGCAGGCGCTGCTCTACCCTGTCACCAACGCGGATTTCGACACCCCGTCCTATCTGCAGTTCGCCGAGGGCTACTACCTGACTCGCGACGGCATGCAGTGGTTCTGGGACGCGTACACCACCGACCCCGCCCGGCGCGTCGAGAAGTATGCGTCGCCACTGCAGGCGAGCCTCGATGAGCTGAAGGGCCTTCCGCCGACCCTCGTGATCACCGACGAGGCCGACGTCCTGCGCGACGAGGGCGAGCAGTACGCCAACAAGCTTCGCGAGGCCGGCAACGACGTGACCTCCGTGCGCGTCGCGGGCATGGTGCACGACTTCCTGCTCCTCGACAGCCTCCGCGATACCAAGGCTGCCAACGTCGCCCGGAAGCTGGCCATCGACTTCCTCCGGGACGCACTGGCCTGAGCGACGACAGTCACGCCGGCGCGCGACCGCATCAGACGATGCGGTCGCGCGTCTTTCCATCGAACACTTCGGATTCGCCGCACGCGACGACTACGGCACCCGCAGATCCCGCCGCATCACCACACGCGGGAAGCCGTTCAGAACGGAGGTGGTGTCGGCCGCCCATTCGAATCCCGCTCGCTCGAACATCGTCCGCGTGCCCACATACGCCATCGTCAGATCCACCCGCTCACCGCGGTTGTCCACGGGATACGCCTCGACAGCGAGGGCGCCGCAGCCGGCGGCGAACTCGACCGCACCGTCGATCAGCGCGCCCGTGATCCCCTGCCTGCGGTGGCCGGGCCGCACGCGGACACACCACAGGGACCACACGTCCAGCGAATCCACATGCGGGATCCGCCGGTTCGACGCGAACGACGTGTCAGCACGCGGGTGCACCGCCGCCCAGCCGACGGGGACGTCACCGTCGTAGGCCAGCACGCCCGGTGGCGGGTCCTCGGCGCACAGCCCTCGCACCCGCTCCGCCCGGGCCGGCCCGCGCAAGGACTGGTTCTCCTTAGAACCGATCCGATAGCTCAAGCAGAAGCACACATTCGACGTCGGCTTCTTCGGCCCCACCACGGCAGCGACGTCGTCGAACACGCTCGCCGGACGCACGTCGATGGCCACGCCGTCCAAGCTACCCGCCGACCAGCTCCGTCCCCCGCATCCGCTGGGAGATGACCTGCGTGATCCCGTCACCCCGCATGGAGACGCCGTACAGAGCGTCCGCGACCTCCATCGTGGGCTTCTGGTGCGTGATGACGATCAGCTGAGAGCGGTCCCGCAACTGCTCGAACAGCGAGATCAGCCGGCGCAGGTTCGTGTCGTCGAGGGCGGCCTCGACCTCGTCCATGATGTAGAACGGCGAGGGCCGGGCCCGGAAGATGGCCACCAGCATCGCGATCGCGGTCAGCGACTTCTCGCCGCCCGACAGCAGCGACAGCCGCTTCACCTTCTTCCCCGGCGGGCGCGCCTCGACATCGATCCCGGTCGCCAGCATGTCACCGGGCTCGGTCAGGATCAGTCTCCCCTCGCCCCCGGGGAACAGCGTCGCGAAGACCTCCACGAACTCCCGCTCCACATCGGCGTACGCCTCGGAGAAGACCTCCAAGATCTTTGCGTCGACCTCCTCGACCACGTCCAGCAGGTCCTTGCGCGCCGACTTCACGTCCTCCAGCTGCGTCGACAGGAAGTTGTAGCGCTCCTCTAGCGCAGCGAACTCTTCCAGCGCAAGGGGATTCACCTTGCCCAGCGTCGCGAGATCCTTCTCGGCGGCTTTGAGCCGCCGCAGCTGCGCGGATCGGTCGAACGGCATGCCGGTGGGTGCTACCACCGTCTCGCCCCGCTCCTTCGCCGCCTCGTACTCCGCCATCTCGAGCTCCGACGGCGGCAGCAGCACATCCGGGCCGTACTCGGCGACCAGATCGTCGGGGGCCATACCGTGTGCCTCGAGGATCTGCTCCTCGAGTTGCTCGATCCGCAACTGCGCCTGGGCTTTCGCGACCTCGTCGCGGTGCACGGCGTCCGTCAGCTGCGCAAGCCGCGCCGACAGCGATGACGCCTCCTGTCGCGCCACGTCGAGCGCAGCGCCCCGCTCAGCACGCTCAGCCTCCAATGCGTCCCGGTGCCGGGTGGCCCGAGAAACAGCTCGCTCCAAGCGCTCCGAGACCGCGACGGCCGACGAAGCGACGGCCGACGCCACCTCGCCCGCGCTGCGCCGCGCCGCCGCAGCACGCTCGGCCCGCTCCCGATTCGCCTTCTCCGCAGCGGCCGCGCGCCGCAGACCGTCGGCCTTACCACGCACAGAGGCGGCGCGCTCCTCCGAGGTCCGGCGCGCAAGCCGCGCCTCCATCTCCACGGCGCGAGCCTCGGTCACCGCCGCGGAGGCCGCGTCCCGCTCCTCAGTCGATACCGACGATGCGTCGGCGTCGTCGGACGTCGACTCGGCAGCGCGCAGCCGCTCCTCCATCTCCGCCAACGATTCTCGCGTCGCGTCGCGCTGCTCCTCGGCTCGCGCGCGCTGCCCCGTCAACCTCGTGGTCTCATCGCGGGCCAGTCTGGCCACCTGACCGAGCCGAGCGAGCTGCTCGTACACGGCGCCCATCTGAGCATCGGACTCGTGCAGCGCGGCAAGTGCCGATTCGGTGACCTCACGCCGGGCCTCGAGGTCCGACTGAGCCCCTGACAACGCTGCCGACAGTTCCTCCACCTCGCGGCGTGTGCGCGCGAGATCGGCTGCGGCCGCGTCGATCGCGGACTGCACCTCGAGCGCGGACTGCCGGCCGGCAGACCCACCGGACAACACCGCGTACCGCACCTGGTCGCCCTCGCGGGTCACCGCACGCAGCTCCGGCCGGTCGGTCACCAATGCGCTGGCGGCAGCGACATCGTCCACAACGACGGTCCCGTCGAGTGCCGACACCACCGCGCCACGTAGCCCGTCGGGACAGGTCACGACGTCGACAGCCCACCGGGCACCGTCGGGTAGGCGCCCGGCGGACCGGGCGGCCACCGCCGCCACTCCCTCGACGACGACGGCGGCCCGCCCGGCCTGCGCCCCGCGCAGCGCGGCGAGCGCATCGACGGCGGAGACCAGCGACGGTGCGGCGACCGCCTCGGCCACCGGTCCGAGCGCAGCGGCGATGGCGGCCTCGTACCCCGACTCCACCGACAGGCGCGCGGCGACCGCGGCCGTCACACCGTCGATGTGATCGACGAGCCAGGCCGCGCCGTCGCCGCGGTCGAGGTTCATCTCCAGGGCTTCGATCCGCGCGGTCAGGGACGCGACGCGCTGCTCCGCACGACGCTCGGACGCCTGCAGCTCCTCGACCCGGGCCTGCGCCGCGGCGTGGGCGGCGACGCTGCGCTCGTGGTGGTCGTCTAGTCCCGCCTCGCTGGCGTCGAGTTCGGCGATCTTCGCCTGCACGGTCTCGAACTCGTCCTCTGCGGCCGCTGCCCGCGTCGCCGCGTCCTCGATGGCCTCCGAGAGCCGAGAGGACTCGGCATCGGCGGATTCGACGCGGCTGCGCAGCGTCTCGACCTGCCCGGCGAGCCTGGCCAGGCCCTCACGACGGTCGGCGATGGCCGCGACCGCCGCCATATGTGCCGACTCGGCGGCCCGGGCGGCGTCTTCCCGCATGCTCAGTTCTTCGGTCGCACCCTCGAGCACCATCGCCGCCTCCTCGAGCGCGGCCATCAGCTCGGCCTCCTCCTCGGCGACGCGGGCCGCCTCGGCGAGCAATTCCTCCGGGTCGCGTCCCGGCGCCGTGGGAACCGGCTCGGACAGCAATCGCGCCCGCTCGGTGGCGATGCGGTACGTCGACGACACGCGTTCGGCCAGCGCCGACAGCGAGAACCAGCCCTCGCTGGCCGCCTTCGCGGCCGGCGTCAGTGCGGCCACCTTCTCCTCGTGCGCGGCGACGAGGGCGGATACCTCGTCGAGGGCGGACGCGACCTCGGTCTGCTCGGCCTTGAGCGACTCCTCGCTGCCCGACTGTTCGGCCAGCTCCGAGCGACGGGTGACGAGGTCGTCCGCGGCGATCCGCAGCCGCGCGTCGCGGAGATCGGCCTGGATGGTCTGCGCGCGGCGCGCCACCTCGGCCTGCCGCCCGAGCGGCTTGAGCTGGCGCCGCAGCTCCCCCGTCAGGTCGGTGAGCCGCGCGAGGTTGGCCTGCATCGAGTCGAGCTTGCGGACCGCCTTCTCCTTGCGCTTGCGGTGCTTGAGGACGCCCGCGGCCTCCTCGATGAAGGCGCGCCGCTCCTCGGGGCGGGACTCGAGGATCGCGGACAGCTGGCCCTGCCCGACGATGACGTGCATCTCACGGCCGATACCCGAGTCCGAGAGCAGCTCCTGCACATCCATGAGCCGGCATTTCGATCCGTTGATCTCGTATTCGCCAGCGCCGTCGCGGAACATGCGACGGGTGATGGAGACCTCCGAGTAGTCGATCGGCAGAGCACCGTCGGCGTTGTCGATCGTCAGCGTGACCTCGGCGCGGCCCAACGGCGCACGGCCCGCGGTACCGGCGAAGATAACGTCTTCCATCTTGCCGCCGCGGAGGCCTTTCGCCCCCTGCTCCCCCATCACCCAGCGCAGGGCGTCGAGGATGTTGGACTTTCCGGACCCATTGGGGCCGACGACGCAGGTGATGCCGGGTTCGAAGCGCAGAGTCGTCGCCGACGCGAAGGACTTGAAGCCCTTCAGGGTCAGACTCTTGAGGTACATAAACCGCCAGTTTATTCGTTGTGGTCTAGAAGCCCGTCTCCGACATGGCTTAGATGCTCAGAAGACGGCAACCGCCACGATCAGACCGAGCGCGATGTGCGCGCCGGCGATGACACGGGCCTGCGGCAGGAACACGTCGGCATGCATCAACTCGTCCAGGTCCACGCCCGTGACGAGGTCCAACAGTCGCACGGACACGATCTGCGCCACGATGCCTACGAGTCCGAACACCACCGCATACGTCAGCCCGGCCAGCAGCTCCCCGCCCGCCGCATAGATCGCGACGACGATGATGAACGCCATCGAGAGCATTCCCGCGCCCGTGATGTACGTGGCGTTCGGCTTGCCCGCGCGCACGAGGTCGCGGAGCTTCCCGGGCGTCGTCAGGTCCACGGCGTAGAAGCCCACGATCATGAGCACCAGCCCCACGATCGCGTACAGCAGGATCGCCCCGATGCCCTTGCCCAGCGTCGATCCGCTCAGCCCGTCGGCGGCCTCGAAAACGGTCACGTCACTTCCCCTTCGGTGTGATGCGGTGCGGCACGAACGCGGCACCGTCGTCGGTGATCAGGCCTGCGCTCTCGCGGATTCCGAGCCCCGCGGCCTCGTCGCCGACGATCCACGCCCCCAGCACGGGGCGGTAACCGTCGAACTCGGGAAGCGGGTCGAGCAGCTGGTAGACGTACCCCTCGGCGCCGTACACGCCGCCGGTTGCGGTCTCGTGTCCGGCACCGACGATGCTCATGTTGGCACCCTCGCGTCCGAGCTTCGGCTTCTTGACGTACTCGGTAAGGAAGCCCGGCTGGTCGATGTACGCCGGGAGCAGGTTGGGGTGGTCGGGGAACATCTCCCACAGCACCGCCAGAATGGCCTTGTTGGACAGCAAGGTCTTCCACAGCGGCTCGATCCATGTGGTCTGGGGGATCGACTCGACGATCCGCCTGCCGAAGTCGTCCTCGAGCGCCCACTCCCAGGGATACAGCTTGAAGACGGCGTGCATCGGTGCGTCCTCGAGATCTACGAACGTCTCGAGGTCGCGGTCCCAGCCGATCTGCTCGACCGGCAGCCCGACGGTGTCGAAGCCCGCCTCCGCCGCCGTCTCCTGCATGTACGCGGTGGTGACGTGATCCTCGCCGGACTGATCTGCCTCGGACCACGCGAAGTGCAGCTCGGATGCCGGAATCAGGTCGCGGATGGCGCCCCACCGCGCGACGAGCGCCTCGTGCAGCGAGTTCCACTGATCGTAGTCGCCCGCGTCGGGCAGGCCCTTGATCGTGTCCTGGAACCAGTACCACTGCAAGATGGACGCTTCGAGCAACGTCGTCGGGGTGTCGGCGTTGTACTCCAACAGCTTTGCGGGACGCTCACCGTCGTAGCGCAGGTCGAACCGGCCGTACACGTGCGGGTCCGAGCGGCGCCACGAATCAGCGATCGCGCCCCACGACCACTCGGGCAGCCCGAAGTCGGCGAATCTCTCGGTGAGGACGACGTTCTCGACGGCCTGCAGACACATCGAGTGCAGCACATCGACCTGCGCCTCCAGCGAGAGGATCTCGTCCATATCGAACTCGTAGCAGACGGACTCGTCCCAGTATTCGCGCGGTGCCCCGGCTCCGTCGCGGGCCGGGGTGCCGTAGACCATGCCCTGCGATGTCACGATGTCGCGCCACCCCTGCCGGGGTGTCACGCTGCGGCGGCGCATTACGAGCCGCTCGATCCGGCCTTGGGCTTGGAGCCCCCGTGGTTCGCGGCGCCCAGCCCGCCGCGGTCGATGTTCTTGGTGCCCTTGGACTTCGCGGTCGGCACGGAGGGCTTGGAGCCCGCGTTGTTGGCGCCGCCCGCATTGAACGAGGTCGCCTTCTTGGGGTCGATCGTATTGCCCGACTGCGTGCGGAACGCCGTACCCGCGGGGCGGTCGTAGGTGCCGCCGACGAGCCGGTTGCCCGCTACGTGCCCGCCGTAGCCGTACCGGTAGCTCATCCCGTTGAGCAGGATGAATCCGGTGACGGGGCTGAAAGATCCCGTCGAGCAGTAGTTGTCCGAGACGACCGCGCCGTTCTGGTCCGTGCAGTAGGCCGTCTGAACCGGTGTCGAGTTCCCGTCCGGGATCGCGGCATAGATCAGGGCGACCGCGCCGACGACGCCGACCGCCACGCCACCGCCGATCATCGCCTTGCGCCGCTTCTGGCGCTTCTCCGCGGCGATCCGCGCGTCCTCGAGCGCCTGCTGTTCCGCCTGTTCGCGGTCGCGCTGCGCTCGCTGCCGCGCCCGGGCCTCGGCGACGGTCTCCGGCCGGGCGACCGTCGAGTCGGGGTCCTGCTCACGCATCCGGCCCGTGCGGCGCGGGCCGTCCTCGTCTGCCGGCGTCGCATTCGGCTGGGTACCGGGCGGCGTGTACGGGGTCTCGGGCCCCGGAATGTCGCTCATCGTCTCTCTCCCGACGCGGTCGGATATCGCATGCGATCCTACCGACGCGGGGCCGACATGCCCGAATCACACCCGCTCACGCCGGTCGCACTACCGCTCGACGAACCCGTCGAGATCGCCCTGCGCGGGTCCGAAGAGCTCGACCACCACATCGACCTCACCGGGGGTGTCCCCAGAGCCGAGCAGCCGTAAGAGCAGGTCGAGGCGATCACGAGGCCCCTCTGCGACGACCCGCACGCGCCCGTCCGCCTGGTTCGCCGCGTACCCGACGAGGCCGAGCTCGAGCGCCCGGGACCGCGTCCACCACCGGAACCCGACCCCCTGCACACGGCCGTGGACCCAGGCCGTCATGCGCTCCGTCATGCTCAGTCGGTCTTGATATCGAGATTCACGGTCGTCCCGGCCTTCAGCGTGCGCCCGACGGTGCACACGGCGTCGATAGCGCGTTCCACCACGACGAGCAGCCGCTCCTGCGCTGCCTCGTCCAACTCGGACAGATCGATCTCGAGGACCTCGTTCAGCTCGGGGTACCGCTCGTTCTCTCGGTCCGCGGCACCCGAGACCCGGACCGTGGCCTCGTAGTCGTCGCCGAGGCGCCGAGCGAGCGGCCGGTCCGAACTCATACCGGTGCACGCGGCAAGCGCGATCTTCAGCAGCTCGCCGGGCGTGAACACGCCGTCGACATCCTCCGATCCCACGAGCACCTCGGCCCCGCGGGAACTGTGGCCGGTGTACCGGCGTACTCCCGTGCGCTCGACCCAGAGTTCCGTGTGCGGCTTCGCACCATCGTCTGCCATGCGGCCCAATCTACCGGCGCCTCTCGCAGCGGCCTCGCACGCGTTCCGGCACGTATACTGCCCGGGTGAGCGACGCACTGGACGCAGGCCCGTTCTTCCACGGCACGAAGGCCGGTCTCGCGGCCGGAGATCTTCTCACCCCCGGATTCCGTTCCAACTACCGGCCCGAGGTCGTCATGAACCACATCTATTTCACCGCGCTGCGCGACGGCGCCGGTCTCGCCGCGGAGCTGGCCGTCGCGCTCGACGGTGACCAGGGCACCCCGCACGTGTACCGGGTCGAGCCCACCGGCGAGTACGAGAACGACCCCAACGTCACCGACAAGAAGTTCCCCGGCAACCCCACCCGCTCCTACCGCAGCAGTGAGCCGCTGCGTGTCGTCGAGGAGATCCACGACTGGACGCGCCTCACCCCCGAGGCGCTGCAGATGTGGCGGGAGCGGCTCGCCGCGATCCGCAGCGGCGGCGTTGGCGAGATCCTCAACTGAGCTCGACTATCGGGTAGCGGCCGTCGCGACCCGTGCGGCCAGCCACCGCTCGATCTCGAGGCCGGCCAACGTGGCGGCGGTCGGCTCGCCGTCGGTGAGGGCGGCACCGAAGTGCTTGCCGCGCACGCGCACATGCTCGACGTCGTCGCTGCCGAACGCCGCGACCATGGCCAGGGCGTCGGCGGGGAAACAGGCCTGATCGCCGGTGATCTCGATGAGCAGAACCGGCATCGTCACCGCCGGAGCGCAGCGCAGGAATCTCGCCCGGCTGCTCAGGCCGGACCACGTGGACAGCCACGCCTCCGGCGTCGTCAGGCGACCGAAGCCGACCACGCCGTAGTCGGTGAGGTCGGGGCGAGACCCGAACAGCGAGCCGTACGGGCGGTCGTTGGCGTCGATCGACGGGTCCATGCAGCGCAGGTCGGCATCGGTGCGCTGCACCGTGACGAACTCGGTCGCGAGCGCCGCGCGCCGGTCGGCCGGGTCGCCGCCGTCCTTGAACCGCTTCTGTGCCGCCCGGGAGCGCGCGACGCGTTCGCGGGCCACGGCGTCGATCCGCTCCACCCGTGCGCGCTGCGCCGCCCGGTACCGCTCGACGAACTCGGGCGCGTACGACGACGGCTCGGGCGCCGGGCGGAATCCGTTGTCCGCGTGGAACGGATCGAGCTCGGGCAGTACCGAGAGTGGATCGGACTCGTCCGCCACCGACGGATCGATCATGCGCATCAGCAATTCCCCCTGGCCGGGGTGCGGCGCCATGAAGACAGCGTGGTCGGGCAGCGGCATGGCAGCCCTGCGCAGCGGCACGGGCTTGCCGCCGGGGGTGCCGGCGAACCGCTCCTCGGCGGGCAGGCCGGCCTGCTCGATGTAGAACGCGGCCAGCGCGCCGCCGCCGGAATGGCCCACGGCGATCACCGTCTCGAAGCCGTTCTCGCGCAGGAACACATGCCCCGCGGCCATATCGAGCAGAGTCTGCTCGTGCAGGAGCGTCAGGTCGTTGCCCTGCGTGCGCGAGCCCTGCGTCCAGACGGCGACGCCGCGGCGGAGGAACTCCGGCACCAGCACGTGGTGGGAGAAGTCCTGCCGCGGGTGCATGAGGAACGCGACGGCGGTGGCACCGGGGACCGTGCGCAGGATCCCGGCGACCTTGGCACCGTCGACGGTGGAGAGCTCGACGGGCGTCGCGACCGTGCCCTCGGGCACGGCGTCGGCGTCGAGGTGCCGGCCGGCTCCGAGCCGTTCCGTGGCGGTCACCGGTCGACCACCCGCAGCGCGTCCTTGTCGTGCTGAGCGACCTTCGACTCCTCCAGGCCCGCGAGGGAGCTGTACCAGACGGCGTGCCGGCAGCCGGTGGCGCGGCGGTCTATCACGATCTCCTCGGGTCGGGTGATCCGAAAGTAAGGCCCCACCTTCTCGATCACGACGTCGGGGTCGGCGCCCGCGACCTTCACGACGCCGTCGTTCTCGGGTACGTCCAGTACGTACATGCGGCTCATCGGACGGCCCCCTCCCACGCCTCCGCGCGCTCGACGATCAGTTCGGCCTTGCGCAGCAGCAGCGCGTCCATCGACGGCGAGCCGCCAGACACCACGTCGCACAGCGCCTCGATGGTGAGTTCGGCGTCGAGGTCCTCCTGGGGGGTCACTGGGCGCAGGGCCCGGGTGATCTCCAGCATGTAGCCGTTGGGGTCGTGCGTGTAGATCGACTCGATCGTCTCGTGCATCACCTGCATCTCGCACGGCCACTCCGACTCGTCGAGGCGGCGTCGGTACTCGAGTAGGTCCTCCTCGCTCTCGACGTGGATGGCCAGGTGCCGCGAATTCTTGAAGAACACGGGCGTGTCGTGCGGCAGGCGGGCCCAGGAGTCGCCGGGGGCGGTCTGGTCGCCGAAGGGCTCGAGCCCGAAGTAGTAGAAGAACGCCATCCGGTCGCCGTTGCCGATGTCGAAGAAGAAGTGGATGAAGTCGGGGTGATTCTCCGGACCCCACCCGGCAGCGCAGATCGAGTGGACGATGGGGAACTTGAGGACACCGTTGTAGAACTTCACAGTGCTCACGGGGTCGAACGTCGGGAACGCGGCGTGGTCCACGCCCGCGACGCGGTGTTCGGGGTTCTGCTCGGTCATGGCTCGATCCTTCTCGAAATCGGTGTCTGTCAGTGCGTTTCGATGACGGCGTCGGCGCGCAACAAGGACCCGGCACCGGGGATGTCGACCGTGACGCCCACGGCGCGCAGGATGCGGTACGCACCGGCGGTCGCGGCGGTGATCACGGGGACGCCGAACTCGTCCTCGGCGGCCTGCACCAGATCCAACGAGGGCATCTGCACGCATGCCGACAGCACGAGAGCGTCCACGTCGGCGAGGTCCATGCTGCGCGCGGCCTCCATCACCCGCTCGCCGGGGATGCGCCCCACCTCGGCGTTGTCGGCGACTTCCAGTGCACGCCACTCGGTCACGGTGAGCCCCTCGTGCTCGAGGTAGGCCATCACCTGCTCGGCGAGCGGCCGCTGATACGGGGTGACCACGGCGATCCGCGTCGCCCCCATATCGGCGAGGGCGTCCACCAACGCGCCGGCGCTGGACAGGACGCGGGCGTCGCTGCCGCCCTCCGACAGCTGCTCGGCGATCTTCGCCTCGACGTGGTGATGCTCCCCCGGTCCGGTGGACATGATCGCGACCAGGCAGGCGTACAGCATTGCGTCGACGCCCGCGTCGCCGAGCTCGATCACGCACCGTTCGCGCTGGGCGTTCATGGCGCGCAGCTGCTCGGGTGAGACCTTCTGCATGCGCATCCGGCTCGCGTGGAAGGTGAACTCCCGCTCCGGATGCCGCGCCAGGATGCGGGGCATCTCGGTCTCGACGGTGACGTTCGAGCTGGGCACGACCAGTCCGATCCGAATGGGGTTGGCGCTCATGGGTCTCCTCCGATGGGTTCCGCCTTCCTTCTCAGTATTCGACACAGACGTTCAATTGTCAACATTAATGTCAGGGATCTGCCGGTCGCGTAACCCGCAGACGACGATCGCCCGCCCCGCCGGAGTGGCGGAACGGGCGATCCTGGCGCGCAGGCGATCTCGGGTCAGAGCAGAGGTTCGAGACGGTCCAGGCGGGTGCGGATCTCAGCGAGCAGGCCGGCCGGACCGGCTACGGCGCCGTCGGTCTCGGGAACACGGAGCATCCGCTGCGCCAGCCCGCTGATCGTGTCGACGATCGCCTGCACCTCGACGCCGTCGGCCGGCTTCGCCCACCACGCGACCCAGTTGCACATGCCGAGCAGGCTGAGCGCCGCGGTGCGCGGGTCCACGGGGCTGAACTGCCCCGCCTTGATCCCCTCCTCGATGATCGACACCACTTCGCGTAGCACGCGGCGGCGGGCGGCGGCGTGGTCCTCCCCGGCCTCCTTCGGCAGCATCATCTCGGAGCGGTCGAGGATGCGGAACTGGCTGGGGTGCTCGGCGCGCTGCCGCACGAGTTGCTCGGTGAGGATGGTGAGTTTCTCGCTGGGCTGGAGGTCGGCGCGGGCGCTGAGCTCGGCGATGACGTCGGCGAGCGCCTGCGAGACCCGCTCCACCAGCATCACCAGCAGGTCCTCCTTGCTGCTGATGTAGTGGTACAGCGCGGGCCGGGACACGCCCACGGCGTCGGCGATGTCCTGCAGGCTGGTCGCGTCGTAGCCCTTCACCGCGAACAGGTCCGTCGCGGAGTCCAGGACGTCGCCGATAACCAGTTCGCGCCGACGCTGCCCGCTGCTCTTACCCACGCCTGTCGACATGCGTCGCAGTGTACGTCGGGCGGTCGTGGCGACCATTCAGCCGACGAGGACCACGGCGTCCGCCCGGCCCGCGCCGACCGCTGCGGCGGCCTCCGTCCGCAGGGCCGACGGAACCTCGACGACGACGGTCTTGCCCGCCCAGCGCACGCGCTCGGCCACGTCGATCCGCGCGCCCACGTGCTTCGGGTCCGACGGCCCGCCGACCACGATCACGTCGGCGTCCTCGCCGCTGAGGCGGGCGACGAAGGCATCGTGGGCGGGGCCCCAGACCTCGCCACCGTCCCACTCGGCCCGCAGGGCGCCGGCCAGGTCCGCCGTGGCCACGTCGGGTGCGCGCCCCAGGACCCAGTCGCCGACCGTGTCGGGCTCACCGACCGGTGCCTCGCCGAGCGGGGCGAGGGCCGCCCTTGCGGTCTCGGGGTACTCGGCGGCGTAGTGCTCGATGCCGAGGTTGCCCGCGCGGGTCATGTACGAGAGGGCGATCCGCTCCGGCGCCTGGGCGGCCCGCTCGCGGAAGCTCGACCACCAGTTCTGCGAGCGCGCGGCGAGGTGCTTGAACCGGTCCACGTACGGGCGACGCGCCGTCTCGTACGCGGCGAACGCCGCGTCGGTGTCGTCGTGCTCGGCCAGGGCCTCGGCGAGGGCGATCGCGTCCTCGAGCGCCAGCTTGGTGCCGGAGCCGATGGTGTAGTGCGCGGTGTGCGCGGCGTCCCCGATGAGCACCACGTTGCCGGCAGACCAGTTGCGCAGCGAGACCGTGGGGAACTGCGCCCAGCGGGTGCGGTTGGCGAGCAGCCGCCGACCGCCGAGTTCCTCGGAGAACACGTCCTCGAGCAGCGCGAGGCTGCGCTCGTCCGATTCGCCCGCGGGTGCCTCGGCGGCGAACCGGTCGAGGCCCGCGGCCCGGAAGGACTCGTCGTCGGTCTCGATGAGGAACGTGCTGCGATCGTCGGCGTACGGGTAGGCGTGCACCACGAACATCGCGTCATCGCGGGTGCGCCAGGTGAAATTGGCGTTACTCACCGCGAAGTCGGTGCCGCACCACATGTAGTGGAGGCTGCCGTAGGTGATCGAGACGCCCAGCCGGTGGGCGAGCCGCTCCCGAACCGCGCTGCGGGCACCGTCGGCGGCGACGACGACGTCGGCCTGCACGTCCGCGACGCCCGCCTTGCAGCCGAGCCGGATCTCCACACCGGCCTCGAGGGCGGACTTGGTGAGCACCTCGAGCAGCGCGGCCCGGCCGATCGCGAGGTTGCGTGCGCCGTGCAGGCCCACCTCGCGGCCGCCGGTGCGCAGCACCAGACTGTGCCCGGCGTGGCTCGCCTCGCGGAGCCGGTCCGCGGTGATCGGGTCGGCCTTCGCCATATTGCTCATGGTCGACTCGGTGAGGCCCACGCCGAAGCCGAAGGTCTCGCCGCTCGCGTCGGCGCGCTCGTAGATCGTGACCAGCGCCCGCGGGTCGTTCACCTTGATCAGTCGCGCCGCCGCCAGCCCGGCGGGCCCGCCGCCGATGATCGCCACCGTCCTGCTCATGTTCTTCGTCCTTCCTCTGACGAGAAGTCAGTGCGCCGACTCGGCGCGCAGTGCTTCGGCGACCCGCTCGCGCAGGTCCTTCTTGGAGACCTTGCCCACGTTGGAGAGGGGGAACCGGTCCACGACCTCGATACGCTCGGGCAGCTTGTACTTCGCGAGTCCCTGCTCGGTGAGGAACCCGCCGATCGACGCGACCGTCGGCGTCGAGGCGCCCGGCTCGACGATCAGGTATGCGCAGGCCCTCTCGCCCAGCACCGGATCGGGCATCGCCACGAGCGCGGCATCGACGATGTCCCGGTGGCGCAGCAGCACCTCCTCGACCTCCTCGGCGTGGATCTTCTCGACGCCACGGTTGATCACGTCCTTGATCCGACCCTCGATCGAGTACACCGTGACGCCGTCGATCACGTGGGCGCGTGCCAGGTCGCCGGTGCGGTAGAACCCGTCGGCGCTGAATGCGTCCCGGTTGTGCTGCTCGGCGCGGTAGTACCCGCGGATCGTGTAGGGCCCCCGGGCGCAGAACTCGCCGATCTCGCCGGGCGCCACCTCGTCGTCGCCCGCGATCTCGACGATCCGCACCTCGTCGGCGGGCGAGACCGGCGAGCCCACGCTGTGGTGGCGCACCTCCTCTCCGGCCCCATCGGGTGTCACGAGGAACATGCCCTCGGCCATGCCGAACATCTGCCGCACCGCGATGCCGAGCTCGTCGCGCAGCCGGATCGAGACGTTCTCCGGCAGCGCCTGCCCGCCGACGATGAGGTCGACGATGCTGGACAGGTCCGCCGTCGCGCTGCGCGGCTCCTCCAGCATGCGAACCACCAGGGCGGGCGGCATGAGGGGCAGGACGGTCGGCCGCTCGGCCTCGATCAGGTCCAGCAGCTGCGGGATCTGCGCGGTCGGCGACAGCACCACGCTCGCGCCGCTGAGCAGCGCCGGCTGGAGCGCCAGCGCGATCCCGGCGTTGTGCATCAGCGGCAGCGGGTAGAGCACCCGAGTCTCGGTGCCCCAGCCCAGCGCTCGCGCCCAGGCGCGGGAGTTGTGCACGTACTCCTCGTGCAGCCGGGGCGCCACCTTGGGTAGGCCCGTGGTGCCTCCCGACAGCTGGAACAGGGCGATCTGCTCGGGATCGACCGCGGGGGCCGACGGTGCCATGCGGCCCGCCTCGAGCAGGGCGTCGAGGGTCGGGGTCCCGCCGATGGCGGCCCCGCGGGCGACGATGACGACAGGGAGGGCGCCGTCGGCATGCAGGGCCGAGGCAACGGCCACCGTCTCCCCCTTGCCGTTGTCGCCCTGGACGACGGTGGCCCGGGCCCCGACGTGCTCGGCCAGCAGGCCGATCTCGCGCGCCCCGTGCTGGGGCAGTGTGCACACGGGGCGAAGGCCGGCGGCGAGGACACCGAGGTAGGCCACAACTGTCTCCGCGACGTTTCCCATCTGGAACATGATCGGCTCGCCCGGCTTCAGGTCCGTGGCGACCAGAAGCCCGCGCGCGAACCGGTCCGCACGGTCGAACAGCTCGGCGTACGTCCAGCGGACCTCGGGCGTGACGAGGGCGGTCCGTTCGGCGAAAACACCTGCGGCGGCGCGGAGTTCGTCCGGTAGGGAGACGCCGCGCCACAGGCCCTCGTCTCGGTACCGGCGCACGAACCCGTCCGGGTACGGGACGAGACCGGGCTCATGGAAGGGGACGGCCATCTGCATCTCCGCGATCGTCTCTGACATAAAAGTCAAATTATCAACATAACTGTTGACAAGCAAGGGGTCTTCGCGTTGTATTTACATTGCTGTCGGATTCTCGCCATTTATGTAACATCGCTGCACCCGCACAAGGAGACCCCACCATGACGACCACTTCCGCCCCGGTGGAATCGACCACTCTCGACGCCGACGGCGTCCCGCTCGCCGCTCGGATCGCCCGGCCCGCCGGGGCGTCGCGCGCCCTGATCCTCGTCCTCCACGGCGGCACCTACGATTCCGAGTACTACCAGGCCGGCGACGATTCCCTGCTGGCACTCGGTCCCGGTCTCGGCTACACGGTCGTGGCCGTCGATCGGCCCGGCTACGGCGGCAGCACCGCCGTGCCCGCGGACCGGCTGGGGTTCGACGCGCAGACGAAGATCCTCACCGCTGCGATGGAATCGCTGGCCGCGAGTTCCGGTCTACCGCTGGTGCTGGTGGGCCACTCGATCGGCGGGATGCTCGCGCTGCTGGTCGCGGCGTCATCGGCCACGCCCCGCGGCGTCGAGATCAGCGGCCTGGGCGAGCTCTGGCAACCCGGCGTCCGGGAGATGTGGGGTGGCCTGCGCAGCGACGCGCCCGCGATCGAGCTCCCGCCCGAGGCCCACGCGGGCGTCATGCTCGGCGCGGACGACACGGTCGACGGCGCGGCCGCTGCGCGCGACGGCGAGCTGATGCGTCCCATGCCGATGCCCGAGCTCGACGACGTCATCGACTGGGCGGACCGGCTGCCCACCGTCGGCGCCGCGGTCACCGCACCCGTGCGTCTGACCTTCGCGGAGCAGGACAAGATCTGGCGCTCGGACGACGAGGCGATGGCGGCGGCCGCGTGCCACTTCACAGGTCCGTTCGCCGCCACCCGGATGGCGGGCGTGGGGCATTCGATCGAGCTGCACCGCCGCGCCCGCGAGTACGCGTTGAGCCAGCTGTCGTTCGTGGAGCAGTCGATCGCCTGACACGGGCTCGCGCGATCAGCGCCGCGGCGCCCTCTGACACCTGGGGCAGAAGTGCGACCCGCGGTTCATGAACTGCTCGCGGCGCATGATCGTGCCGCAGCGGCGGCAGGGCTCGCCGTCGCGCCCGTACGCATTCAGCGACCGCTCGAAGTAGCCCGACTGACCGTTGACGTTCACGTACAACGCGTCGAAGCTGGTGCCGCCCTGGCCGAGCGCCTCGCGCATGACCTGGGTGGCATCGTCGAGCAGCCGCGCCAGCGCGGGCCTCGTCATGGCTGCCGCCCGGCGCCGGCCGTGAACGCGGCTGCGCCACAACGCCTCGTCGGCGTAGATGTTGCCGATTCCGGATACGACGGTCTGGTCCAGCAACACACGTTTGACCTCGGTGTCCTTGCGCTTCATCGCGGCAACGGCGGCGGCATGGTCGAACAGCGGGTCCAGCGGATCGCGCGCGATGTGCGCGACGGAAGTCGGCACGTCGGTCCCGTCGACCATGACGAGCGGGTCGACATGCCACCCACCGAACGTCCGCTGGTCCAGGAACCGCAGCACAGTGCCGTCGCCCAGGGCGGCACGGATACGCAGGTGCCGGTCATCGCCTTCACCGAACAGCATCTGGCCACTCATGCCCAGGTGGACGACGATCGCGCTGTCCGGGGCGGCGCCGCCGGAACTCAAAGGCAGCCACAGGAACTTGCCGCGCCGCTCCGCGGACGCGATCGTCGCGCCGCAGATCCGGCCGATCAGGTCGAGGTCTCCCGCCACATGCCGTCGCGCGGCACGCGGGTGCAGAACGTCGACGCCGACGACGGTGCGACCGACGAGATGGTCCGCGAGGCCGCGGCGGACGACCTCGACCTCGGGGAGCTCGGGCATCAGGCCTCGGCCGCGGGCGCCACAGGCTCCTCGCCGGCGGCCTGGCCGGCCGCAACCGCGGGCCGAGCCTCCGGAGCCACAGCCGCACCTGGCTGTGTGCCCGGAATGTTCTCGTCGATCTCCTGCCATGCGGCGGCGGCGGCCTTCTGCTCGGCCTCCTTCTTGGTGCGGCCGACGCCGCTGCCCAGATCGCGACCATCCACGACGGCGACCGCCGTGAACTCCTTGTCGTGGTCGGGACCGGTGGAAGTGATGCGGTAGCCGGGAACGCCGAGATCCTTCTCGGCGGTGATCTCCTGCAGGGAGGTCTTCCAGTCCAGGCCGGCGCCCATCGCGGACGACGTCGACAACAGTTCCTCGAACAGCCGCAGGACGACGGCGCGGGCGGCGTCGATGCCGTGCTCGAGGTGCACGGCGCCGAGCAGAGACTCCATGCCGTCGGCGAGGATGCTGTCCTTGTCGCGGCCGCCGGTGAGCTCCTCGCCCTTACCGAGCAGCAGGTGCGCGCCGAGCCCGCCCTCGCCGAGACCGCGCGCCACCGACGCGAGTGCGTGCATGTTGACCACGCTGGCGCGGATCTTCGCGAGGTCGCCCTCGGGCTTGTCCGGGTGCGTGCGGTACAGCCACTCGGTCACCGACAGGCCGAGGACGCTGTCGCCCAGGAACTCGAGCCGCTCGTTGGTCGGCAGCCCGCCGGCCTCGTAGGCATACGAGCGGTGGGTCAGGGCCAGCGTCAGCAACTCATCAGGGAGGCCCACGCCGAGCGCAGCCAGCAACTGCGAGTGGTCCGTCATCGGCGGGACCGGGAGGCGCTTGGTCACCGGGCGTCGGCCCCCGCTCCAGCGGCGCCGCCGTCCGCGGGTCCGTCCTGCGCGAACCGCGCGAGCCCCGCCCAACGGGGATCGATCTTGTCGTGCTCGTGTCCCGGTTCGAGGTCGGCGAGACGCTCGCCGCATTCGGGGCACAGTCCTGGGCAGTCCGGGGTACAGGTGGGTGCGAGCGGCAGCTCGATTCCCACCGCGTCGATGATCGACTGCTCCAGATCGATCAGGTCGTCGTCGATGCGCTGCACCTCGTCGGCGTCCGTCGTCTGCTCGGTCTCGCTACCCGGGTAGGCGTACAGCTCGGTCAGGAACAGGTTGACGGCACCGTCGACGGGCGCGAGACAGCGCGCGCACTGCCCCGTGGTGTCCGCGCTGACGCAGCCCGTCACCAGGATCCCCTCGGAAACGGCCTGGACCTGCAGGTCCAGGTCGATCTCCTCGCCGGCCTCGATCCCGATCATGTCGACACCGATGCGCTCCGGGGCGGCCACGGTGCGATGCACCTGCGCCGACGTCCCGGGTCGCTTCCCGAACGCGCAAACATCCAGGACGTACGGCTTCCCCGCGGGCTGCCGGACAGTCGCGGCTTTGTTCTCGGACACAACCCACCTCACGGGCTAGACGGTTACTCCTGGGCTCACTGAGCCAAACACCCAAGCATAGGTCAGGTTCCGTGCCCGGGCAAACCGCGCGGCTCAGCCCGCCTGCGGCTCCGCGAACTCGTCGAAGTAGTCGTCGGTGGCACCGTGGTCCGTGTAGTCGTGCACGCCCGCGGCGGTGCGCAGCTGCTGCCGACCGCGGTTCACCGAACGCATGGTGGTGCCGAGGATCTCCTCGAACTGCGCCAGCTTGGTGTCGACGTAGACGTCGCACTCCCCGCGGAGCCGGTCCGACTCCGCGTGAGCGGCGTCGATGATCCGGTCGGACTCGGCCTTCGCAGCAGCGACGACCTCGGTCTCGGCGACCAGGCGCTCCTGCTCGGCGATGCCCTCGTCGACGGACCGCTGGTACGCAGCGTTGCCCTCGGCCGCCAGACGCTCGGCCTCGGAGCGGGCACGGCCTGTGACGGCCTCGTACTCGCGCTGGGCACCGCGGCGGATCCGCTCGTCCTCGGCGCGGGCGTCGGCGACCATCGCGGACGCGTGCTGGTGCGCCTCGGCGACCATGCGGTCCGCCTGCGCCTTGGCGTCGGCAAGGAGCCGATCCGCCTCCGCACGCGAGCGGCTCAGGGTCGCGTCGGCCTCCGAATCAGCCTGGGCGACAGTGGTATCGGCGTGGTGACGGGCCTCGCTGACGAGCCTGTCCTTCTGGTCGAGCACATCCTGCGCGTCGTCCAGGTCGCCGGGGAAGGAGTCACGGATATCGTCCAGAAGCTCCAGCACATCACCCCGAGGTACCACGCAGCCGGCGGTCATCGGGACGCTGCGGGCCTCCTCCAGGATCGCCCCCAGCTCGTCGAGCGCTTCGAAAACTCGGTACACGGCACAACCTCTCACAGACGGTGTCTGAAGCCCATTGTCCCGCGATCTGCGCAGAATGCACCGAACCCGCGGACGTACGCGTGTCGGCACGGCGGCCGCGCCCCTATGCCAGCTTGGCGGCGAGAGCACGCCCGACGTTGCCAGGCACCAGCTCGTCGATGTCACCGCCCAGCTTGCGGACCTCCTTGACCAGCGAGCTGGATACGAACGCGTACTTCGGATCGGTGCACAGGAACACCGTCTCGACGCCGGTGAGGTGGGCGTTCATGGAGGCCATCGGCTGTTCGTAGTCGAAGTCCGTCGAATTGCGCAGGCCCTTGACGATGGCGTCGGCACCGCACTCGCGGGCGTAGTCGACCAGCAGGCCCGTCCACTGATCGACGGTGACGTTGCCCAGATCCGCGACGTTCTCCTCGATGAGCGCGATCCGCTCGTCGATTCCGAACATGCCCGACTTGTTGGGGTTCACCACCACGGTGACCACGAACTCGTCGAACAGTCGCGCGGCTCTGCGGAAGACGTCGAGATGACCGAGCGTCACGGGGTCGAACGATCCGGGGCAGACGGCCTTGCTCATGGCTCCCCATCCTGCCAGAGCGCCAGCTGGATCCGGGTCTCGCCGTAGTCGCGAATCAGATCTTCGTCGAACCCCTCGGGCCATGCGATGGACGGTGTCCGCGCCGACCTCTCGACCAGCACGTGCGCGCCTGGAGCCAGCCAACCGCGGGTCAGTCCCTCGAGGTCCCGCTCGACGGTTGCACCCGGCAGGTCGTACGGCGGGTCGAGGAAGACGAGGTCCTGTCGTTGCGGCGTGCCCGCCAGGAAGTTCTCGACGGTGGACTTCCGCACCCGCGCATCCCGTCCCGCGGCCGCCACCGCCTGCACGTTCGCGGCCAGCACCGTCGCGGCACGATGATCGGCGTCGACGAGGACCGCCGATGCCGCGCCCCGCGAAAGCGCCTCGAGTCCGAGCGCTCCGGAGCCGGCGTAGAGATCCAGCACAGCGACACCGTCGAGGTCGACGCGAGCGGCAAGGGCGCTGAACACGGCCTCGCGCACCCGGTCCGACGTGGGCCGTGTCCCCTTCGGTGGCACCTGCAGCCGCCTGCCGCGCGCGGACCCGGCGATGATCCTCGTCATCGGCCCTCCCGTCGATCGTGGCGCCCGCATTGTGGCGGGCGCCCATGGTTCGGCACAGTAGTCGCATGACGCTCGCGGAGAACCTACGCGCGCTCGGGGTCGAGGCGGACGACTCGTCGCTGCGACTCGCCGAGTACGCCTACGACGCGTCCAACTACCGCATCCGCCCTGCCGCCGTGGTCTTCCCGCGCACCGCGGTGGACGTCGCAGCCGTCGCACGCTACTGCCACGAGCGCTCGATCACGCTGACCGCCCGGGGCGGTGGCACCGGCATGGGCGGCAACGCGATCGGCGCAGGTGTCGTCCTCGACCTCTCACGACACATGACAGCGGTGGGTCCGGTGGACGGCGAGCGTCGCACCGTCCACGCCGAGCCGGGGGTGGTACTCACCAGGCTGCGGGCGCACGTGCACGAACAGACCGGTGATCGGTGGACTTTCGCCCCCGACCCGTCGTCGCAGAACAGGGCCACGGTCGGCGGCGCGGTGGGCAATGACGCGTGCGGTAACCACTCGGTCAGGTACGGGCGAACCACGGATCATGTCGAGGAACTCGAGCTTGTCACCGCCGACGGTCTGCTGCTGACCGCGGACCGCCACGGCGTGCGCCCGACGGTGTCGGGAGACGCCGCCGCGGCGGCACGCGCACGCGACATCTCGTCCGGTATGCGGGATCTCGCGACCGCCAACCTGGCACCGCTGCGCACGGAGCTCGAGCGGTTCGGTCGCCAGGTCTCCGGCTATCACCTCGCACGACTGTTGCCGGAGAACGGGTTCGATGTCGCCCGCGCGCTGGTCGGCTCGGAGGGGACGTGCGCGATCGTGGTGGGCGCGACCCTGTCCCTGGTCCCGCGGGCGGCGAACGCACTGCTGGTGTGCCTCGGGTACCGCGACGTCGTGGACGCCGCGGCGGACGTGCCCCTGTTGCGCACGTTCGACCCGACCGCGGTCGAGGGCGTCGACGAGGCCATCGTGACGACGATGCGGGCGCGGCGCGGCACCGATTCCGTTGCCGCACTTCCGGACGGGCACGCGTGGCTGTTCGTAGACGTGGACGGGGACTCGCCGGCGGAGGTCGACGCCAAGGCGCGGGACGTGCTCGCCGCCGCCCGTGCTGCGGGCCGCGTGACCGGGGGCCGCGTCGTCCCCGATCCTGTCGAACGTGCACAGCTGTGGCGTGTGCGCGAGGACGGCGCGGGATTGTCCTCGCGACTCGCCGACCCGGCGGCGCCCGGGCCGGCCGCGTACGAGTCCTGGCCCGGCTGGGAGGACGCCGCGGTTCCGCCTGACCGCCTGGCGGGCTACCTGGCCGAGTTCACGGCGCTGCTGCAGCGGCACGATCTGCAGGGCGTCATGTACGGGCACTTCGGGGCTGGTTGCATGCACGTACGGATCACGTTCGACCTGCGGTCCGACGAGGGCGTGCGAGTGTTCCGCGCCTTCACGAACGAGGCGGCGCGACTCGTGGTGCGCCACGGGGGCTCACTCTCCGGCGAGCACGGCGACGGACGTGCGCGCAGTGAGTACCTGCCGCTCATGTACTCCCCCACGATGATCGACGCGTTCGGTCGGTTCAAGCGCCTGTGGGACCCGACGGGGATCCTCAATCCCGGCAGCATCGTCGACGCTGCGCCCGTGGACGCAGATCTGGCGCTGGCGGGCGTCCCCGACCGTCCCTGGCCCACGGTGACCGACCTCGGCGCACCGCTCCCGGGAAAGCCTGCGCCGTTCGTGCATGCGGTCCAGGCGTGCATCGGCGTGGGCCGATGCCGCAGCCACTCCGGCGGTGTGATGTGCCCGAGTTATCGCGCGACACAGGACGAGACGCATTCGACCCGCGGGCGCGCCCGAGTGCTGCAGGAGATGGTGCGCGGGGCCGCCACACCAGATGAGGGCTGGGGCTCCGCCGATGTGCGCGAGGCGTTGGACCTGTGTCTGGCGTGTAAGGCATGCTCCTCGGACTGCCCGGTGGGGGTGGACATGGCGACCTACAAGGCCGAGTTCCTGCACCAGCACTATCGACGCCGCGTGCGCCCGCCTGCGCACTACGCGTTCGGCGCGATGCCCGCACTGCTACCCACCGCCCGATTCTTGGCCCCCATCGCCAACCGACTTGCGAGGCGTTGCGGGCCCGTCGCCAGACTCGCGGGCATCGACCCGCGCCGCACGCTCCCTACGCTCGCGAGTCGCAGGGCGGTAGGAGACGCACTGTCGGCCTTACCCGTCCGCGCCGACGCGGACACGCTGCTCTTCGTCGACTCCTTCACCCGGGCGTTCCGTCCGCAGGTCGCTACGGCCACCGCCGCGGTACTCACGGACGCCGGCCGCGCCGTGACCCATACGTCCGCCGGCTGCTGCGGGCTGCCGCTCATCTCGACCGGGCAGCTGGGTAGGGCGAGAAAGCGGCTGCGCCGCTTGGCCGAGGCGCTCGATGGCGGCTACGCAGACGCGGCCCCGATCGTGGTGCCCGAACCATCGTGCGCGGCAACGATCAAGGGGGATCTGCCGCGCCTCGTCGACTCCCCTGCCGCGCGCCGCGTCTCGGAGCGCGTGCGCAGCTTCGCGTCCGAGGTCTCGATACTGCTCGACGATGGCTGGCGGCCGCGCCGCGCCATGCCGGGACACGTACTGCTGCAACAGCACTGCCACGAGTATTCGGTGTTCGGCGCCGGCCTACAGCGCTCCGTGCTCGGCCGGCTCGGCGTCGACGGAATCGAGGTCGCGGAGGGGTGCTGCGGCGTCGCGGGCGATTTCGGTTTCGAGGCCGGCCACTACGAGACCAGCATGGCCATCGCCGAACACGCCCTGGCACCGGCCCTTCGCGCCCGTCCGCACGAATCCGTGGTGCTCACGGACGGATTCAGCTGCCACATGGCCGTCGACCATCTGACAACGATCGGCCAGGTGCCGGCGGCAACGCCGATGCACCTGGCCGAGTTGCTGGCCGACCGTCCGCTCAGGCGCTAGCCTTCTCGTGGATCCGTGCCAACCGAGTGGCATTCGTATCGGGACCGGGGATCTCGGCACCGCGAATCGAACATCCCTTGGTCTCCTTGAGGAACGGCATCGCCAAGAGGCCGATCACGCACGCCGCCATCATGTACCAGGCGGGAAACAGCTTCCATCCGGTGTTGTCCACGACCGCATCGTTGATGAGTCCCGCTGTACCGCCGAACGCCGCGGTGGCGACGTTGTAGGAGATCGCGAAGCCTGCATAACGAACGGGCGTCGGGAACATCGCAGGGAATGTCGCGGAGATCGTCGCCAACTGCGGAATGTATAGCAGCCCCAGGATCACGAATGCGATGATCGCCCACACGAAGCCCTGCGCCATCAGGATGAACAGCGGCCACGCGAATATGAGCAGGCCGATCAGCGAGCCCCACCACATGGGTTTCCTACCCGTGTAGTCGGATAGCCGCCCGAACAGCGGGATGAACGCGGCCATCACGACCTCACCGATGACGATCAACGCCGTGGTCGACCCGGTCGACAGATTGATCTCCTTCTCGAGGTACGTCGGCATGTAGGTGAGAAGCGAGTAGTTGACGACGTTCAGAGCGATGACCATTCCGAACATCGTGAGGATCGGACGCCAGTACTCGACCAGCAGCTTCTTGAACCGCCCCCAGGCCGAGATGTCCCCCTCGGGAGTCGCCTCCATCTCCTCGAACACCGGGGTGTCGTCCATGTGCGACCGGAGGTACCAGCCGACCGCGCCGAGCGGAAGCGCGATGAAGAAGGGAATCCGCCAGCCCCACGACTGCATCTGCTCGTCGGTGGTCAGTGCCTGCATCAGCAACACCACGCAGCTGCCCAGCGCGAACCCACACATCGTGCCGAATTCGAGGAAACTGCCGTATCTTCCGCGCTTGCGATCCGGCGAGTACTCGGCCATGAACGTAGCCGCACCACCGTATTCGCCGCCGGTGGAGAAGCCCTGGATCACGCGGAGCAACATGAGCAGGATCGGCGCCAACACACCGACCTGGGCGTGGCTCGGAAGAACGCCGATCAAGGCGGTCGAACCCGCCATCATCAGGATGGTGGTCGCCATGACCACCTTGCGTCCCAATCGATCACCCAGCGGGCCCCACACCATCCCGCCCAGCGGGCGCAGCACGAAGGAGATCGCGAAGCCCAGGTAGGTTCCTATCGATCCGAGATGGCCTGGAAAGAACGTGTGCGTCAAGTATGTGAGTGTGGCCGCGTACACGCCGTAGTCGAACCACTCGGTCATGTTTCCGAGCGCCGACGCTGCGATGGCGCGATGGAGTACTCCCTGGTCCACCTCCTTGGGTGGCTTCTCCAGCGCCGCAGCAAGACTCGCGCTACTACCGGGCTCGTGTGACTGATCAGGCATATCGGCCCCCAGCGTTATTAACCCGCCGCCGTAGCCGCCTCTGTCTAGACGTGCCGTTGCGGCGGATCGTGATCCGCTTTCGGCGAATCGGTGAGCGTTTCGAGTGCCCGCCGAGCCGTCGTATCGTCCGTGTGTCGAACCTAGCAGAAACCACTGGCGCTCATCGTCTCTGTTCGTTCACCGCCGATTTCCCCTGCCTTTGCCGGAGCGAAGAATTCTCGGCCACGCTGGGCGAATGACACTGAATCAGCCCAGTTCAGCCATGTCCCGCCGTACTCTGCTCCGCGCCGGCCTCGGCGGTGCGATCCTGATTCCCGCCGGCACCGCGCTCGCCGCGTGCTCGTCGGGCACACCATCGGGATCGTCCGGATCGTCCGGATCCGGGCTGGCGGTGAAGCGTCCGCGGCTCACTCACGGTGTCGCCACGGGCGACCCGCGCGCGAACGGGACACTGGTCTGGGCCCGTTCCGACACGCCGGCAACGATGATCGTCGAGACCGCGGCGACCGAGAGCTTCTCGGGCGCGCGCACGGTCCGTGGCCCGCAGCTCACGCCGGCGACCGACGGCACCGGCCGCGTCCGCATCACCGGGCTGGAGGCGGGCCAGACGGTGCACTACCGCGTCACCCTCGAGGGCGAGAACGGAGCGAGGTCGGAGCCCGTGACCGGCGTGTTCACCACCGTCCCCACCGCACCCCGCGACGTGCACTTCCTGTGGTCGGGGGACGTCGTCGGCCAGGGCTGGGGCATCAACCGCGACGGCGGCATGGCGGTGTGGGGTGCGATGGCGGACAAACGGCCGGACTTCTTCCTGCACTCCGGCGACGCGATCTACGCCGATAATCCGGTGACCGCCGAGCAGAAACAGAATGACGGTCGCACGTACCGCAGCGTCACGGCTCCTGGCAAGGATCAGGTCGCCCAGACCCTCGACCAGTTCCGGGGCAATTACCAGTACAACCTGTCCGACGCGCACTACCTACGCTTCAACTCGACGGTCCCGCAGATCATCCAATGGGACGACCACGAGGTGCTCAACAACTGGTTCCCCGGCGAGAACCTCACGGGTCAGGACCGCAAGGGCTACACCGAGACCGACGTCGACGTCCTGGCGGGACGGGCGTACCAGGCGTGGAGCGAATGGCAGCCTGTCGACCCGCGCGAGGCGAAGGCCGGTCGCGTGTACCGGACCATCTCGTACGGACCACTGCTCGACGTGTTCGTCCTGGATATGCGCAGCTACAAGGACCGGAACCCGGACGCGTGGGCCACGACGGACGACGAGGGCATCCTCGGCCGCGAACAGGAGCGGTGGCTCATCGACGGACTGAAGAATTCGAAGGCGACGTGGAAGGTAGTCGCGAACGACCTGCCGCTGGGCATCGTCGTCCCCGACTCCCTGTCCGATCCCAAGCAGGGACCGAAGTCGATGGAGGCGGTCGCGCAGGGCGAGGGCGGCGCTCCGCTGGGTCGCGAGATCGCGCTCTCCCGCATTCTCAGCGCGGTCAAGGAGGTGCGAAACATCGCGTTCCTCACCGCGGATGTGCACTACACCGCCGCGATCTCGTACGCCCCCGAGCGCGCGGCCTTCACCGACTTCACGCCGTTCTGGGAGTTCGTGTCCGGCCCGCTCAACGCGGGCGCGTTCCCGCAGAGCCCCCTCGATGGGACGTTTGGAGCGCGGTACGAGTTCGTGCACGCACCGGAGAAGGCGAACACATCGCCCGCAGAAGGCTTCCAGCACTTCGGCGATGTGACCATCAACGCCCAGACCAGGGCGCTGACGGTCAGCCTGTGCGATGCGACGGGAAAGTCTCTGTGGTCCAAGGAGCTTCCCGCGGCGTGACCCCTAGACCGCCGCTCCGAGGCGGTGGCGGTGCACAGGATGGTCGTCGGGCAGCCGGTCGCCCTTCCCGAACAGCTTGTGGCGCAGCGTTCCCGGCGTGTACTCGTCGGGATAGGCGCCGCGCCTGCGCAGTTCAGGCACTACGAGCTCGACGACGTCCTCGAACGTGCCCGGCGTGATGGCGTAGGCGAGATTGAAGCCGTCGACGTCGGTCTCCTCCGCCCACTCCTGCAACTCGTCGGCGATGCGTGAAGCCGATCCGGTCAGAACGGGACCCATCCCACCGATGCCGCCCCATTTCGCGATGTCGGCGACCGTCCAGGGCCGGCCGGACGGGTCGGCCTGCTGGAACGCCGCGACGGCCGACTGGATGGCGTTGGACTGCACGTCTCCGACGGGGTCGCTGGGCGAGTAGGCGCCCAGGTCCACGCCCATCCACCCGGACATGAACACCAGCGCGCCCTCGTCGCTGGCATAGCCCCGATAGTCGGCGAGCTTCGCCTGGGCACCCGCCTCCGTCTCGTCGGTCACGATCGTCAGCAACGTGTAGACCCGGGCCGAATGCGGGTCGCGTCCCTGCGCGACGAGTCCCTCCCGCACGGTCGTCACCAGGTTCTTCAGTATCGCCTTGGTGGGCGCGGCGACGAAGATCGCCTCTGCGTTCGCCGTCGCGAACTCCAGGCCGCGCGGGGACGCGCCCGCCTGATAGATGACGGGCGTGCGCTGCGGCGACGGCTCCCCCACGTGGATACCGGGTACGTCGAAGTACTTCCCGCGGTGAGCTATCGGATGCACCTTCTCGGGATGCGTGAAGATCCCCTTCTCGCGATCGCGGACGACCGCGTCGTCCTCCCACGACGCCTCCCACAGCTTGTAGAGCACCTCGAGGTACTCGTCGGCGTGGTCGTAGCGCTCGTCGTGTTGCAGCTGGTCCAGCTGCCCCATGTTCTTCGCGGCGGAAGGCAGGTATCCCGTCACGACGTTCCACCCGATGCGTCCGTTCGTCAGGTGGTCGAGCGTCGTCAGGCGACGAGCGAAAGGGAACGGGTGCTCGAAGCCGGTGCCCGCCGTGATACCGAAGCCGAGGTGCTCGGTCACGGTCGCCATCGCCGACACCAGCAGCAGCGGATCGGACACGGGAACCTGCGCCGCGTGCCGGATCGCGGCCTCGTCGCTGCCATGGAACGCGTCGTACACACCGAGCACATCGGCGATGAAGATGCCGTCGAACGTTCCGCGCTCGAGCAGCTGCGCGAGATCGGTCCAGTAGCCGAGCTCCTTGTACCGGTGCGACTGGTCCTCAGGGTGCCGCCAGAGGCCGGGCGACTGGTGGGCGACGCAGTTCATGTCGAACGCATTGAAGCGGATCTGACGGGTCATGTCGCGCACGCTATGGCCGGCCACGCACCCCAGCCAGCGTTGCGCTCGCGGTGGTTCCAGGACCACCCGAGACACCGTCCGCAACAGATCCTCCGGCCGTGCGCTGGGCCCGTGTGCAGGGCCGACACACCGCAGGGGGGTTGCGCAGCCGAGTACCCTCCGCGCTCTTCGCGTCCACGACGTGCGTGATGTGCTGCGACAGCCTCACCGACGACGGGGCCCGAGGCGCCGGACGTGCGATGAGGGCAGCGCCTACCGCCGACCCGCTCCTGAATGTGACCCATCTCACATACACCGGTCTTGCAGGGGATTGTCGGGCGTGTTCGGTGCCGATTCCGCTCCGGGGGTGAATTCCGGCCGCGAGGTCGTTAACGTCGAACTGCGATGCACCCTACTGAAGTGAGCTCCACCCCAGGAATCACCGAAGGCCCTGCAGGCAACGATGCAGTGTCGATCCGGCGACCCACGACATCCGACGGCACAAGGCTGTGGGAGATCGCGAGGGATACCGCGGTACTCGACCTCAACTCCACCTACGCCTACACCCTCTGGTGTGCCGATTTCGCCGAGACCTCATGCGTCGCAGTACGTAATGACGAGGTCGTCGGCTTCATCACCGGTTACATCCCGCCCTCCCGGCCGGACACGATCTTCATCTGGCAGGTGGCCGTCGATGGCGCCCACCGTGGCCTGGGAATCGCGGGAACCATGCTGAACGGACTACTGGACCGCGTTACCCCACAGGGGATCTCGCGCCTGGAGACCACGATCACGCCGTCGAATCAGGCGTCCGATCAGCTCTTCCGGTCCGTAGCCCGGGCGCGCTACGGAACTTTGACCGTCGCCGACTACTTCGAGTCGGCGGATATCTCTCCCGAATCCGATCCGCACGGCCACGAGGCCGAGCGGCTCTACACGATCACCCCCGTCTAACCGGGACCGATGTCAGCCTACGGTTCCAACCAGGAGGACGAGATGACCACTCCTACAACTACTTTTCCTGAAACGATCTTCGACGACCGCGAGTCGCAGGTTCGCAGCTACTCGCGCGGATGGCCCGCTGTCTTCGACAAGGCGGAGGGCTCGTGGATCATCGACCGAGATGGCAACCGCTACCTCGACTTCTTCGCCGGCGCAGGAGCTCTCAACTACGGGCACAACAACCCTCTGCTGCGCGAGGCCCTCGTCGACTACATCAGCAGCGGGCGGATCACGCACTCACTGGACATGTCGACGGTCGCGAAGGGCGAGCTGCTGGACACGTTCTCTGAGCGCATCCTCGAGCCGCGCGGGCTCGACTACAAGGTCCAGTTCCCCGGCCCGACCGGCACCAACACCGTCGAGGCCGCGCTGAAGCTGGCGCGAAAGGTGACCGGCCGCGAGTCGATCATCAACTTCACCAACGCTTTCCACGGTATGACGCTGGGATCGCTTTCGGTGACCGGCAACTCGATGAAGCGTGCCGGCGCCGGCATCCCGTTGGTGCACGCGACGCCGATGCCGTTCGACAACTACTTCGGCGGCGTCGTGGAGGACTTCCAGTGGTTCGAGCGCGTGCTCGACGACTCGGGCTCGGGCCTGAACCGCCCCGCGGCAGTCATCGTCGAGACCGTGCAGGGTGAGGGCGGCGTCAACGTCGCCCGCCCCGAGTGGCTGCGTGCCCTCGCCGACCTGTGCAAGCGCCGCGACATCCTGCTGATCGTCGACGACGTGCAGATGGGCTGCGGCCGCACCGGCCCGTTCTTCTCGTTCGAGATCGCGGGCATCGAGCCGGACATCGTCACGCTGTCGAAGTCCGTCGGCGGCTACGGGATGCCGCTCGCGCTCACGCTGTTCAAGCGCGACCTCGACGTGTGGGGCCCGGGCGAGCACAACGGCACGTTCCGCGGCAACAACCCCGCGTTCGTCACCGCGAAGGTGGCGCTCGACCACTACTGGGCCGATGACACGCTCGAGAAGTCCACGCTGGAGAAGGGTGAGCGCATCGCGTCGCGCTTCCGCACGCTGGCGGCCGAGTTCCCGGACGACCTGGCGACGCGAGGCCGCGGCCTCGTGCAGGCGCTTGCGTTCACCGAGGCGGAGCTCGCCGGCAAGGTGTGCCGCTACGCCTACGACAAGGGCCTGCTCGCCGAGACGTCGGGGCCGGACGACGAGGTCGTCAAGCTGCTGCCGCCGCTGACCATCACCGAGGAAGAGATCGACCAGGGCCTCGACATTCTCGAGGCCGGAACCCGAGAGGTACTGAGCAAGCGATGATCGTCCGCACGACCGAAGAGATCACCGGGACCGACCGCGACGTGGCGGCCGGGCACTGGCGGAGCAAGCGCATCGTGCTGGGCGGCGACAAGGTCGGCTTCTCGTTCCACGAGACCACCATCGACGCCGGCAGTGTCAACGAGTTCCACTACGCCAACCACGTCGAGGCGGTCTGGCTCGTCGAGGGCGAGGGAACCCTGCTCGACCGGGAGACGGGTAAGGAGTACCCGCTCGCGCCGGGCACGATGTATCTGCTGAACGGGCACGAGCGGCACACCGTCACCGCGCGCACCCAGCTGCGGATGCTCTGCGTGTTCAACCCGCCCGTCGTCGGCACCGAGGTACACGACGAGAACGGCGTCTACCCGCTGGTCGCAGTGCCGGACTGAACACCGGTGAAGGCCCCTTAGAGCGCGGCC
>NZ_JARFTP010000024.1 GCF_029167375.1 Tsukamurella sp. 8F | reverse complement strand
TCAAGGACAGCACCTCGTCTCACTGACCCGCAATAAGTTACGCACCACCACCACAGAACGCAAATCGGCAGGTCAGCGTCTAGAACCGACGGGGTGCGGCTATCGGGAAGGCACGGGCCCGTCGTCGGGTCCGGGCGTGGCCCGCACGCCGAACTCGGGTAGTAGCGGGGTGAGGCCGAACCGGCCGCTGCCGTCGGGCATCACCTGCACCGCTCGGACCCCGTGCGCACCGCCGAGCGTGCGCAGATCTTCGCCCGTCCCGTAGACGACCACCCCGACCACGGACGCGGCGCGCGCGCGGAACCTGGTGGCGCTGACCGATCCGATCGCAGTTCCCCGCTCCCCCGGCGCCACCAGAGAGGGCGCCTCGAGGGCCGCGAGCACGTTCGCAGCGTCGAGGCCCGCGGCGCTCTGGCCGGGCGCTACCGGCACCGTGGGGGTCTGGACGCGTGGGACAGGCACCCGCATCAGCAGCCGCCCGATCCGCACCCGATCGGCCAGGTCCGCACCTATCCGTTCCCACACCTGCGACGTCGTCCACTCGGCCGCGAACGACACCAGCGCCCACCGAGGCCCCGTCGCGGGTGCGGCACGCAGCGACTGCCCGGCGGTCGCCACGTACTCCGCGACGTCCTGACCGGGCTCGGGGCCGAGCCGGTCGCCGTCGAGGGCGCGTGGCGCGAGCGGGCGAGCCGCACCCAGCGCGTACAGAAGCGCGACGACCACCACTCCGATCAACGCGACCTGCCCCCATACCGGCACGCGCAGACCACGCACGAAGGCCCTCAGTGCTCCCGCAGCACGTCCAGCGCGTGCTGCAGGTCGGCGGGGTAGGGCGAAGTGAACTCGACGTACTCACCCTTGGTCGGGTGCGTGAATCCGAGCGCGCGAGCGTGCAGCCACTGCCGCTCCAGGCCGAGACGTTTCGCGAGCACCGGATCGCATCCGTAAGTGGTGTCACCGCAGCACGGGTGGTGCAGCGCCGAGAAGTGCACCCGGATCTGGTGCGTTCGCCCCGTCTCCAGGTGCACATCCAGCAGCGACGCGGCCGCGAATGCCTCAAGGGTGTCGTAGTGCGTGATCGACGGCTTGCCGTCCTTGGTGACGGCGAACCTCCAGTCACTCGACCGGTGGCGCCCGATGGGCGCGTCGATGGTGCCGCTCGACGGATCCGGGTGTCCCTGCACCAGAGCGTGATAGCGCTTGTCGACGGTCCTCTGCTTGAATGCCCGCTTGAGCACGGTGTAGGCCCGCTCGGACACGGCCACCACCATCACCCCCGACGTGCCGACGTCGAGCCTGTGCACGATGCCCTGACGCTCGTGCGCGCCCGACGTCGAGATCCGGAACCCCGCGGCCGCGAGCCCGCCGATGACCGTCGGGCCCGTCCACCCGACGGATGCGTGCGCGGCGACGCCGACGGGCTTGTCGACGACCACGATGTCCTCGTCGGAGTACAGGACCGCCATGCCCTCGACGGGCTCGGCGACGATCTCGAGGGGCCGGGCCGGCTCGGGCAGCGTGACCTCGAGCATCACGCCGGCCGCGAGCTTGTCCGACTTGCCCGCCGGAGAGCCGCCGAGGAGGACCGAGCCTTCGGCGGCGAGTTCCGATACGACCGTGCGCGAGAGTCCCAGCAGCCGGGCCACGCCCGCGTCGACCCGGAGCCCGTCCAGGCCGTCGGGGACGGGCATCGTCCGCGTCTCACGCATCGTTCGTCTCCTTCTCGCGCGTACCGCCCGCGAAGCCCTCGTACGGGTCACGACCGAACACCGTCAGCCCCACCAGCAGCACGGCCGCGCAGCAGATGGCCGAGTCGGCCACATTGAAGACGGGCCACCACCCGACAGACACGAAGTCGACGACGTGGCCACGCAGCACGCCGGGCGAGCGGAAGATGCGATCGATCAGGTTGCCGCTCGCACCGCCGACGACGAGGCCGAGGCCCACCGCCCACCACAGCGACTGCAGCCGCGAGCCCATGCGGATCACCCACACGATGACGCCGATCGCGATGAGCGAGAGCACCCAGGTCATCCCCGTGGCCATCGAGAACGCTGCGCCGGAGTTGCGGATCAGGCGCAGGGTCACCGCGTCGCCGATGATGCGCACCGGATGTTCGGGATCGATCTTCGCCACGACCAGGCACTTCGTCAGGATGTCGAGGGCGATCACCGCAGCCGCGACGCCCGCGAGCACGAGGCGTGTATGCGCGCGTCGGGGAGTGGGCACCGTGCCGGGTCGGTCGTCGCCGGTGCCGACGGGTTCGAAGTCCATGCCGTCCATGATCCCCTACGCGGTGGCGTGGTGGCCGCAGGCCGGTACCGTCGCACCCGATATGAGTGCCTCCCGAGCCCGCCGCAGACATCTGGTCGCGGCCCTGGTCCTGCCGTTGTCCACCGTCGCCGCGTGCGGCGCGTCCGGACCCGGCGCCTCGCCGAGCTCCGGCCCCGGCAGTGCACCGCCGCGGCCCTCCGTCCCGGCACCCGCCGCATCGGCGGGATGCGCCACGGCGCTGCCACAGCCTGCGCCGGGCGCGGTCACCGTCGACATCCCCGCCGCGACCGTGAAGGTCACGGATCCGGGCTCCGAGCCCCGGCGGCTGCTGGCGCAGCGTCCCGCCCGTACGCAGGTCACGAAGCTGTTCACCAACTCCCTGCAGGTGTCCCAGGTGACCGGGGACCAGCCGTCCGGCGGCAACCGTGACGTCACGCTTCCGATCACGGCCCAGCCGTCGTGCTCGGACCCGGGCGACGTCGCGCTGTTCTTCGGGGCCCCTACGTCCACGGATCCGGCTCTGACACAGTCACTCTCGCCGGAGGCGGGCACCGTCGGGCACCTGCGCGCGACCAGCGACGGGCAGGCGAGGTCTATCACCCTCGCACCGCCGGCGGGCGTGGCGGCGGAGGCACAGTCGACCTTCGAACAGGCCCTGCTGCAGACTCTCAGCCGCACGGTCGCGCTACCCGCGGATCCCGTGGGCGCTGGCGCGCGGTGGACCGTCACCCGCCGGCTGACCGGGGAGACCGACCTCACCCAGACGATGACGGTGACGGCGAAGACCGTCGGGGTCTCGGGCACCGTCGAACTCACCGCCCACGTGGACGAGTCCCCCGACGACTCGGTCTTCCGGGTGCCCGGCAGCAACACGCAGCTGGCGATCACGAGCTACACGTCCGAGGGACCGGCCGACGTCGATCTCGACGCCGGCCTGCCGCTCCCCACCGCGGGCGGTGTGACGTTGCAGGGTGGCCGCACCCTGACCGGCGACGAGCAGGGCCGCACCCTCGTGCAGAAGACCGGTTTCACGTACCGGTTCGGGGGCTGATCCTGCGCCGGTCCTTCCCGCGGGGGCCTAGCCGCAGGAAGGGGTGGAGCGACCCAGCTGCTGCAGCATGCCGCATGCGTAGGTGCGCTGGAGCTTCCACTTGCCGTCGTCGAAAACGAAGGTCACATCGGCGCTCTGGTTCTGCCCGTTGACCATGGCCGACACGGTCGCCGTCGCCTGTCCGGGCGTAGCGAGCTTCGGCGTGCCCAGCTGCCACGTGAACTTCGGGTTGTCCTTGCGGATCTTGACCAGTTCGTCGAACATCGGCGCGTCGGCGGCGGTCGCGCCCTGCACCAGATCGATCTTCTCCTTCGAGGGCACGTCCGGGTCGATGGCCCGGTTCAGCATGGCCTCGAGCTGCGCCGCGGTGGGCGCCTTGTTGGCGGACGTCGAATCCGCCTGGTCCGCGGCGGCGGTTGCGCTGAGCGGGGGCGGCGGCTTCAGGTCGTCACCGGACGAGCACCCCGCCAGGGACACGGCCGCGAGCGCCGCCATCGTGGCCACCAGGGTCTTGCCGTACTTCACGTCACACTGTCCTTTGCTGCGGTGGTCGTCGGCTGGTCAACGTAGACCACTATGCCAACCGATCTCCACCCGCGGCCGTATTGACCGATCCGGCCGGAGCGTCGAAGCTGCTCGCATGACCACCCGTGTCGCCGTCCTGTCCACCGGAGGAACCATCGCGAGCCGCCGCGACGACACGGGGGCGGCGGTGGCGAGTGTCACGTCGGCGGACCTGGTCGCGGGGCTTGCGCCCGCCGACGTGGAGGTCGCGACGCGGGACCTGTTCACCGTGGACTCGTCGGCCCTCACGCTGGAGCAGCTGGACGCCGTGCGCGAGGCCGTCGCCGACGAGCTGGCCGACCCGGGCGTGGCAGGCGTCGTCGTGACGCACGGTACGGACACCATGGAGGAGACCTCGCTCCTCGTGGACCTGTCACACGCGGACCCGCGGCCCATCGTGTTCACGGGGGCACAGCGCGCCGCGGACGCGCCGGAGCCGGACGGCCCCGCCAACCTCGCCGCCGCCATCGCGGCCGCGGCCGATCCGTCGCTGCGCGGATACGGCGTACTGCTCTGCTTCGGCGGCTCACTCCGGACGGTGCGGGGCGTCTCGAAGGTGCACACGTCGCGGCCTCAGCCCTTTGCGGGCGGGGCGGAGGTGCCGGCGCCCGTGCCACGACGGATGCTGCTCTCACCGCGTCCTGTCGCGGGCCTGCGAGTCGAGGTGGTGTCGTCCTATCCGGGCGCCGACGGTGCAGTGCTCCGCGGCGTCGTCGCCGCAGGCGTCGACGGCGTGGTCCTGCAGGCGACGGGCGGCGGGAACACGACGACCGCGGTGGCGGACGCCGTACGGGACGTCGTCGAGGCGGGCGTTCCGGTCGTTGTCTGCACGCGCGTGTGCGAGGGCGTCGTCGACGCCGAATACGGCGGCGGCGGCGGCGCGCTCGACCTGATGCAGGCGGGCGCCGTGCTGTCCCGGCGGCTACGCGCGGGCCAGGCGCGGATCGCGCTGCTCGCGCTCCTCGCGTCCGGTGTCGGAGAACAGTGGATCACGACGTACTTCGCGGTGTGAGGGTGCTTCGCCAGGTTATGGCAGGCAGCGGGTGATCTGCTGGGTTCAGCAGTAGTCGCGCTTGGCCGAGTACATCTCGCGATCGGCGCGGATGAGGGCGGCGTCCAGATCCTCCATCTCGGGATCGAAGACCGTGACGCCTACCGACACACACGGGCGTCGAGCTTCCATGGCACCCGTGGTGACGGCGGTGATCACGTCGGCGATGTCGGCGGGCCCGGAGCCGTCCTCCCCCGCAGGAACCAGCACGACGAACTCGTCGCCGGACCAGCGCGCGATCAATGCACCCGGCAGTGGCGCGCCCCGGAGAGCATCCGCCACCGCACGCAGCAGCCGATCTCCGGCCGCGTGGCCGCGGGTGTCGTTGACCGCCTTCAGATCGTCGACATCGGCCATTGCGAGGTAGGTGGGCCGGTAGGGATACGTGGCGCGCGCCGCCTCACACAGGCCGCGACGGTTGAGCAGACCCGTGAGCGCGTCGTGCCGCACATCGTGTTCGAGGTCGCCGAGCGGCCCCCACTCCTCGATGATCGTCAGTACCAGCACCTCGTCACCGCGGTGCACGACCGCCTTGCGCACCCGGGCACGGATCACCGCACCGCTCTTGTGCAGCAGGCGCCGGTGCACTACACCACCCTGGGAAAGGCCCGCGAACATGTCGTCGGCCTGTGCGTTGCGGACCGAGAGGTCGTCCGGGTGCACCACACGCGACGAGTCCAGCTGGAGCGCCTCCTCCAGCGTGTAGCCGAGCATCGCGGCGAACGCTGGGTTGGCCTGCACGACGGCGCCGTCCTCGCCGTGGATCACGACCGCCAGGTCGGTGGCCGCGAGCAGCGACCAGTAGGCGTCGGCGTCGAGCTCGGGCATGGTTTCCCTCTGCATCGCGTCCTTTCCCCCTGGTGACCGTGGTCTTCGGCCTCATTCCGACTGCAAACGGTTCACTACCGTAACCGACCGATACGTCGTTTGCATATACACGGGTTCAGAGAGATTCGGATCACCTCTAGTTCATCCACTGTCACCGTCGTGGTCCGGCCAGTCGAGCGAGTCGATCGGATCGGCCTCCACGAGCCCCTGATCGTCCACTGGGAACGACCGCACGCGCCCCGGACCCGTCGTCCGGGTCTCGAATCTCACCGACACTACGCCGTGTCCCGAGCCCTGTATCCATCCATGACCGAATTCGCTGTGCCGTACGTCCATTCCCGTCCGCCACCGCTGCTCCGTCGGAACCGCCGTACCGGCGGCCGGGCCCGGCGCCGACGCTCCGTCGTCGTGCGGCCCGCTTTCGGGCTCGACGCTCGCGTCGACTCCCGACGTCCCGGCGGCCGGAGCGACACCGTCGAACTCTGGAAAGAGCGCGAATTGTTCGACGGTACTCAGGCCCGAGAATCCGACGCCGACGAGCCGGATCGCTCCCACGTCCACGGGATCGAGAGCGAGCCGCTGCGCCTGCGCGAGGAGCGCGGTGCGGTCCGTCGTCGCGTATGGCAGCGTCGCCGAGCGCGTGAGGATCGACATGTCCGACCGCTTGAGCTTGAGCACCACGGTGCGCGCCCCACGCCCGTCCCGCTCGAGCCGGCGCAGAGCGCCGTCGCAACTGCGCTCGATCTCCCGACGCAGAGCCGGGAGGGAGGTGACATCGCGCTCGAGCGTGTGCTCGGCGCTGATCTGCTTCGCCTCGGCGCGGACCGTGACGGGTCGATCGTCGACGCCGCGGGCCAGCGACTGCAAAGCGGGCCCGACCGTAGTTCCCAGCACCGACGCCACTTCGACATCCGACAGCGCCGCGAACTGCCCGATGGTCTCGATCCCCAAGCGCGCCAAACGATCCCCTGCCACCGGGCCTATCCCCCACAGCTTCCGCACGGGAAGCGGGTCCAGCACGGCCTGCTGCTCGTGCGGCGCGATCACCAGCACGCCGTCCGGCTTGGCCAGCCCGGAAGCGATCTTCGCCGTCTGTTTGCCCGCACCCGCGCCCACCGACGCCGTGAGGCCGGTCGCTACGCGGATCCGGGCGCGCAGGTTCTCGGCGAACGCGACGACGTCGGGCTTCTCGGCGCCGGCCAGTTCCTCCGGCTCCCCGAACGCCTCATCGAAGGACAGGGTCTCGAGTACGGGTACGAGCTCGCGGACGGCCCCGAAGACGCGGCGGCTGGCCGCCGAATAGACCGCGCCCCGCGGCGGCAGGACGACGGCTCCGTTCCCGACGAGCCTGCGCGCCTGGTGCATCGGCATCGCCGAGCGCGCGCCGTACACGCGGGCCTCGTAACTCGCACCGGCGACGACGCCGCGGCCGCCCAGCCCCCCGACGAGGACCGGACGGCCGCGCAGAGTCGGCCGCGTGAGCTGCTCCACGGATGCGAAGAACGCGTCCATGTCGAAGTGCAGCACCCAGCGGGCGGCCATGGGACCGCCTACGCCACAGTGAGCTTCGCGGTCACGCCGTCGCCGACGTCGACCGGGTCCGCACCGTCTGTACCCACAGGCAGATCGTCTACGACCTCGAACGACGTGGCGAGCACCTCGCCAGCGATGAGAGCGCGGTGCCGTAGCGCCCACTCCTGGCGGTCGGCGGGCACTGCGAGCACAAGCGAGATACGGTCGGACACATCGAGGTTCGCCGCCCGGCGCGCCTCCTGCAGCTCGCGGATCCGATCCTTGGCCCAGCCTTCGGCCTCCAGGTCCTCGGTCACCGTGAGGTCGAGAACCACCAGGCCCGCGCCTCCCGGCAGCTCAGCCGTCGAATCCGGCTGCGTCGCAACGAGCCTGCGCGTGTACTCGCCCTCCTGCATCGGTACCCCACCGACGGTGATCGCTCCGCCCGACTCGGACCAGTCACCGGCCTTGGCAGCCTTGATGACCGTCTGGACGTCCTTGCCTAGGCGCGGACCGGCCGCGCGGGCGTTGACAGCGAGCTCGACGCGGCCGAATCGCTCGGTGTCGGTGGACAACCGGACGTCCTTGACGTTGACCTCGTCGCGGATGAGTGCCTTGAGCGGCTCGAGCCGCTCCGAGTTCGGGCCGGCGACGGTGAGCTCGTGCAGCGGGAGCCGCACGCGCAACCGGTTCGCCTTGCGCACCGACGATGCAGCCGAACACACCTCGCGCACATCGTCCATCGCGGCGACGAGCTCGTCGTCGTGTGGCAGCGCGTCCGCCTCGGGCCAGTCCGCGAGATGCACCGATTCGCGCCCCGTGAGACCACGCCAGATGACCTCGGTCGCCATCGGGAGCAGCGGAGCGGCGATGCGGCACACGGTCTCGAGAACGGTGTAGAGGGTGTCGAAGGCGTCCTTGTCGCTGCCCTCCCAGAAACGCGAACGCGAGCGGCGCACATACCAATTGGTCAGAGCGTCGAGGAACAACCGGATCTCGTCGCATGCGTCGTCGATCCGCGTGACCTCGAGCGCCGCCGTCACGGCGTCGCGCGTCAGCGCCAGCTTCGCCAGGATGTACCGGTCCAGCGGGTCCACCGAATCGGTGCGCCATGTCGCCTCACCCTCCGCGTACAGCGCGAAGAAACTGTACGCGTTCCACAGCGGCAGCAGCGCCTGGCGGACGCCCTCCCGGATACCCTGCTCGGTGACGACCAGGTTTCCGCCGCGCAGGATCGGGCTGGCCATGAGGAACCAGCGCATCGCGTCGGAGCCGTCGCGACCCAACACCTCGTTGACGTCCGGATAGTTGCGCTTGCTCTTCGACATCTTGAGGCCGTCGTCGCCGAGCACGATTCCGTGCGCCGCGCACGTGCGGAAGGACGGGCGGTCGAACAGCGCCGTCGCCAGCACATGCAGGTAGTAGAACCAGGCGCGGGTCTGCCCGTTGTACTCGACGATGAAGTCGCCCGGGTAGTGCGTCTCGAACCAGGCCTGATTCTCGAACGGGTAATGCACCTGAGCGAACGGCATCGACCCCGACTCGAACCAGCAGTCCAGTACCTCGGGCACGCGGCGCATCGTCGAGCGCCCACTCGGGTCGTCCGGGTTGGGTCGGGTCAGCTCGTCGATGTAGGGACGATGCAGGTTGGCGGGGCGCACGCCGAAGTCACGCTCCAGTTCATCGAGCGAGCCGTAGACGTCGACGCGCGGGTACTGCGGATCGTCCGACACCCAGACCGGTATCGGCGCGCCCCAGTAACGGTTCCGGCTGATACTCCAGTCGTGCGCGCCCTCCAGCCACTTGCCGAACTGACCGTCGCGGATGTGCTCGGGCACCCACGTGATCTGCTGGTTGAGCTCGACCATGCGATCGCGGACGCGCGTCACCTCGACGAACCAGGACGTCACGGCCATGTAGATGAGCGGTTGCCCGGAGCGCCAGCTGTGCGGATAGCTGTGCTCGATCGTCTCGTGCCGCAACAGCTTTCCGGCGGCCTTGAGGTCCTTGATGATCACCGGGTTCGCGTCGAAGACGAGCATCCCCTCGTACGGCGGCACCGCGGATGTGAACTTTCCGCCCGGGTCCAGCGGCTGCACCACCTCGATGCCGTACGCGCCCGTGGCGAGGTCCATGTCCTCCTCACCGAATGCGGGCGCGAGGTGGACAACGCCGGTGCCGGAATCGGTGGTTACGTAGTCGGCCAGCAACGTCACGTGAGCCTTGGGGTGCCCCGCGAAGAAGTCGAAAGGCGGTTCGTAAGCGGCGAATTCGAGATCCGCCCCCTTGTAGCGTCCCTTGACCGGCGGCTCATCCCCCAGCTCCCGCGCGTACTGGGGCAGTCGCGCCTCGGCCAACAGATACTCGCCACCGTCGGCGCCGACGACGTGCACGTAGTCGAGCTCGGGGTGCACCGCGATGGCGAGGTTCGACGGCAGGGTCCACGGCGTGGTAGTCCAGATGAGCGCCTGCACGCCGTCGAGGGCCTCGAGCTTCGTCCCCTTGGTACGCAACGGCATACCCACGGTGACCGCCGGGTCCTGGCGCATCTTGTACGCATCGTCGAGCTTGGACTCGGCGTTGGAGAGCGGGGTCTGCTCAGACCAGGAGTACGGCAGCACGCGATAGCCCTGGTAGATCAGACCCTTGTCGTAGAGGCTCTTGAACGCCCACATCACCGACTCCATGAAGTCGATGTCGAGCGTCTTGTAGTCGTTGTCGAAGTCGACCCAGCGCGCCTGGCGGGTCACGTAGTCACGCCACTGGTCCGTGTACCGGAGCACCGACGTGCGGCAGTAGTCGTTGAACTTCTCCACGCCCATGGTCTCGATCTCGGACTTGTCGGTTATCCCGAGCTGGCGCTCGGCCTCGAGCTCTGCCGGGAGGCCGTGGGTGTCCCAACCGAAGCGCCGGTCGACCTTGTAGCCGCGCATGGTTCGGTAGCGCGGGATCAGATCCTTGACGTAGCCCGTGAGCAGGTGGCCGTAATGCGGCAGCCCGTTGGCGAACGGCGGGCCGTCGTAGAAGACGAACTCCTCGGCACCCTCGCGCCCCTCGATCGACCTGCGGAACGTGTCGTCCTTCGCCCAGTAGGCCAGAACGCGCTCCTCGAGGTCGGGGAACGATGGGCTACCGACCGCGCCGGAGCCGGTCATGTCGGTCTTGGGATAGGGGCGGGTCTGCTCACCCACGGCGTCGTCTCCTCATGCCTCGTCGCTCGTGCCTGCCTGGCACGGGGACGACGCCCGGCGTCGCCGGGTACCGCGGTACCACCCCGCTTGCCGCACCGCGAGACGGATGCAGCCACTTCGTTCGGCTGTGACGGGCCGCGCCCGTCCGGTTCTACTGAGGCTCGCGCCCGTTCTTCCGGATGCTCCCCGGTGATAGCCGGATCGATGCAGATACCAGTGTAAGGGACGTGCCCCACCGGTTATTCCACGTGCTGCAGGTACATGCGCCGCGACCGGTCGGACACCGTACACAGTGCACCGTGGCTCGTACCGACGTCAGTCGTCCAAGTCGGGACGGGGGAACTCCGTCGTGCTGTCGGTCGGCGAGGGCCGCCGCACGTCGCGTGTCTCCGGGGTCTCGTCCCGTGGACGGGCTGCCCGGTTCGCAGTCTCTTCCGCGGCCGACGAGTCCGCGTCGGGATGCTGCCAGGAGTCCGAACCCCAGGACGGAGCGTCCTCCACTCGCTCGATGAAGTCGGTCTTGTCGGGGTCGTAGCCGCCGGACCGTGCCGGCGAACCGGACCGCTCGGACGATCCTGCGCGCCCCTGGACGTCCGAGCCGTAGAGCTCCTGCTCCCCCTCGTCGTCAGTATCGGCGGCACCCTCGTGCGCCCACTGCACGGCCGATACGCGGCCGTAATCGATCGAGAAGTCCCGGGTCGGCGTCTCGTCGTGGTGGCCGAACTCCTCGTGCCCGACAGCGGGGCCCGGAGCGCTCTCTTCGCCCGCGCTATCGGGCGAAGTCCCGCCGACGTCCTCGGTGGACCATTCGTCGCCGCGTGTGGGGTCCGCCGCACCGGCGTCGGCGGCCACGGGGGCCCCGGTCGCAGAATCCGCGGCAGCCGCTCCGGATTCGTGGTCGGCCTTCGAATGTGCGGCGGAAGCAGCACCCGCCGCGCCGACGGCACCCGCCGCACCGGCCGCGGTACCCCCGCGGCCACCACCCGTGTCCCGACCGCCGGGGTCGCGTTCGGCGCGGCGGTACGTCAGAACATCTCCGAGCAGCAGGAGGACGCCGACGACACTCACCGCGACACACGCCACCGCCAGCCACATGTTGGCGGTGATGAGCGCGACGACGAGCAGGACGAACCCGATCACCGTCGCTGCGAGCGCGGCTATCAGCATCCGTATCCCCTCATCTGCCCGGCGGGCGCCGACTCGTTACTTGTTGAACGACGCGTTGCCCGGATCGTTGAAGCCCTGACCGGTCCCATGATCGACGGGCGCCGCGCTGCGCAGCGAGGACAGCTCCTCGAGCTGGCCCTCCAGGTAGGTCTTCAGGCGAGTACGGTACTCGCGCTCGTAGGTCTTGAGCTGCTCGATCCGCCCCTCCAGCACGGTGCGCTGCTGGTTGATCGTGCCCATGATCTCGGTGTGCTTGCGCTCGGCATCGGCCTGCAGAGCGTCGGCCTTCTCCTGCGACTGGCGCAGCTGGTTCTCCGAGCGCGTCTGGGCGTCCGCGAGCATGGCGTCCGAGCGCTGGCGCGCGTCCGCGAGCATGGACTCGGACTTCTGCCGCGCGTCGGCGACCATCGCGTCGGACTTCTGACGGGCGTCCGCCACCAGCTGCTCGGCCTCCTGGCGCGAGTTGGTGGTGAGACGGTCGGCCGTGTCCTGCGCCATCGCGAGGACGCGAGCAGCACGAAGCTGGTGCTCCTCGAGCTCGGCGGCGGACTTGGTCGGCGCGCCCGTAGCGGCCAGCGGTGTGGTCGCGGCCGGAGTGGCGTCGGCCGGAGCCGCGTCCTCGGTGGCCGGCTTCGCGAAGGCGACCGTGCTGCTGCTGGACGGCTCCGGCGCCGCTGCCGTCGGGGCGGCGGCGGGCTTGGCCTTCTTGGCGTCTGCGAGCTCACGCTCGAGCTCGGCGTTGCGCTGCTTCAGGTCCGAGTTCTCCTCGACCAGCCGCGCGAGCTCGGTCTCGACGAGATCGAGGAACTGGTCCACCTCGTCCTCGTTGTACCCGCGCTTGCCGATGGGTGGCTTGCTGAACGCCACATTGTGCACATCAGCGGGTGTCAGCGTCATTTCTCTTTCCCCTCACGTCGGCGGTCGATGCTGCTCAAGTCAGTCGGATAACACTGTAACTAGAGCACATCCTGTCACACTAGACCCGTTCGTTCCTCATCACCTAGTCACATACAAGCCAAAATGCCCGAATCACTCCTGCGGATCAGTACGGGATCACCTGCTGCAGGATGCCGATCAGGATGAACAGGACCAGCATCGACAGGTCCAAACGGACGGCTCCGAGGCGGATCGGCGGGATCAGGCGGCGTAACAGCTTGATCGGTGGATCCGTGACCGTGAACACGGCCTCGAGCAGCACCACACCGAAGCCCGACGGATTCCAGTCCCGGGCCAGCGACTTAACAACCTCGAACACCAGGCGTATCAGGAGCAGTACGAGGAACAGCACCAGGAACACGTGGATCGCGAGTAACAGACCATGCACGGTTACCACTCTGCCTGATCCGCGGCCGTCGAACGTCGCGAGGCCCTGACGAACGCCGCGAGCCCCCTTGCGCGGCGCATGCGCAGGGGGCTCGGACCGGTGTCTCTCCGGTGGTGGATGCTCGGGCTAAGCGGCCCTACCACACCGGGTAGCGGTGTGTCAGTTGGTGTAGAAGCCGGATTCGGCGATCCGTGCCCGCTCCTCGGCCGTCACATCGATGTCGGCGGTCGACAGGATGAAGACCTTGGGCGCGAGACGGTCGAACGAACCACGCAGCGCGAACGCGAGCCCGGCCGCGAAGTCGACGAGACGCTTGGCGTCAGCGTTCTCCATAGCCGTGAGATCCATGACGACGGGCGTACCTTCGCGGTACTTCTCGCCGATCGTTCGGGCGTCCTCGTACGCGGACGGCTTCAGCGTCACGATCCGGGACAGCGCGCTCACATCCGCCGCCTGCTCGACGCGGGGGTCGACCGCGAGCGCTCCGCGGGTCGTCGGAGCCGGGCGGTGCAGATCGGCGCGGGCGTCCAGGCGCTCGGGCGAACGCAGCGGCTCCAGGCGGGCCGGTCGCGGTGCAGGCTCATACGCCTCCTCGTAGCCGTAGTCGCGCCCACGTCCGTAGTCGTAGTCGTCCTCCCGGCCGCCGTACCCGTAGCCGCGGTCGCCGTGGTACGCGGGACGGTAATCGCCCTCGTAGCCGTCGTACTCGTCGTCCAGGTTCCGCCGCCGAGCCGCGTGTGCCCGCGGCTCGGGGGTGGCGCTGTCGAGGTAACGGTCGTCGTACTCCTCCAGCGGCACCATGCCGAAGTACTGCTTGACCTTGTGCAGTGTGCTCATCGAAATCGTGACCTTCCCTCGGCGCGCCTTCGTCGGCCGTGTGACTGCTGTGACTGACGTTATGGCTGAGAGATTACGGGCCGTGCACCGAGAATCGCGGTTCCGACACGCACGCACGTCGAGCCGAATCGCACGGCGAGTTCGAGATCACCGGACATGCCGGCCGACAGCATCGTCGCCCCGGGGTACTGCGTCCGTATGCCACGCCATTTCTCGGCCAGGTCCGCGAAGGCACGCTCCGGCTCCCAGGCGAGGGGAGGGACACCCATCACGCCGGTGAGCTCGAGACCGTCGGCGTCCGCAACCTGTGCCACCAGCGCATCGAAGTCGCCGACGGGAACGCCGCCGCGATCGGGGTCGCCATCGAGGCTGACCTGCACGAGCACGGGCAGGCGACCGTCGCGCTCGCCCGCATCGCGCGCCGCGATCGCCGACCGGTCGAGGGCCGTCGCGAGCCGCGCACTGTCGCACGAATGCACGAGCGTCGCCCACCGGGCGACCGACTTCGCCTTGTTGCGCTGAATGTGGCCCAGCATGTGCCACCGCAGCTGTGGCAGCTCTGCCGCCTTCCTCGCCGCCTCCTGCTCGCGGTTCTCGCCGACGTCGGTGCATCCCAGCTCGGCGAGCAGCGCGGCGTCGGACGCGGGGAAGAACTTGGTGACGGGGAGCAACTGCACCTCGCCCGGCTCTCGTCCGGCCGCCCGGCACGCCTCGTCGATACGCTCGCGCGTGGCCTTCAGACCCGAGGCCAGCTCGTCGCGCCTGGTCATGCGCTCGCTTCCGTCCGGCTCGTCGGGTCCATCCAGATCACCGACGCGAGCCGCCCCGTGGGGGCGCCGCGGCGGTGCGAGAACAGGGAGGCGTCCGTGATGGTGCAGCGCGGGTCGACCGCGACTCCCCCGATGCCCGCCGCCTCGAGCTGCCTCCTGATGCCGGCCCGCAGGTCGAGGCCGTGCGTGCCCTTGTGCGTGCGGCACCGGCTGCCAGGCAGATGCTTCTCCACGTCGGCGGCCATGTCCGCTGGGACCTCGTACTCGGCCCCGCTCGCGGCCGGCCCGAGGAACGCGCCGATCCGCTCGGGCGCCGCGCCCAGCGACACCATCGCCTCGAGGGCGCGAGGAACGATGCCGATGCGCGCACCCACGCGACCGGCGTGCACGGCGGCGACGACCCCGGCGTCGTCGTCCGAGAGCAGGAGGGGCACGCAGTCCGCAGTGAGCACGGCAAGGGCCAACCCTGGCACGTTCGTCACGATGCCGTCGCACGCCTCGACCGGGCCGTCCTGCGGACCGTCGACGATGGCGACCGTGCGGCTGTGGATCTGCTCCATCCACACCATCCGCTCCTCGGGCACCGATATCGATTGCGCGAGGCGACTGCGGTTCGCGGCGACGGCGGCCGGGTCGTCGCCCACGTGGTCGCCGAGGTTGAACGACGCATAGGGCGGCCCGGAGAAGCCGCCCGCGCGGGTGGTGATCACCCTTCGCACACGAAAATCATTGCCGGGCAATGCATTTGGCTCAGAAGAAAAAGAAGCGGGCACGCACCCAGTATAGGTGCGTGCCCGCTGTGCGTTCCGGGAGGTCAGCGACGCATGAAGTCCGGGACGTCCACGTCCAGGTCGTCGTCGTATCGCGGCCGCTGCGCGCGCGCCGGCTGAGCGAACGGATCACCCTGGCGCGGGGGCTGGGCGAAGACGTTGCTGCGCGGACGCGCTGCCGACTGCTGATCGGGCTCCGGCTCGGCCGCATGCTGCGCCTGACGCGGCGCGGCCCCCTGGGCGGGACGCTGCTTGGGCGTCGCGGTGCCGTCGAATCCCGCCGCGACCACGGTGATGCGCACCTCGTCCCCGAGGTTGTCGTCGATCACGGTGCCGAAGATGATGTTCGCGTCCGGATGCGAGGCCTCCTGCACCAGTGATGCCGCCTCGTTGATCTCGAACAGCCCGAGGTCGCTGCCGCCGGCGATCGAGATGAGGACGCCGTGGGCACCATCCATCGACGTCTCCAGCAGCGGCGAGTTGACCGCGGCCTCGGCGGCCTTGAGCGCACGACCCTCGCCACGCGAGGAGCCGATACCCATCAGGGCGCTGCCCGCGCCGGCCATCACTGACTTGACGTCCGCGAAGTCGACGTTGATCAGGCCCGGAGTGGTGATCAGGTCGGTGATGCCCTGGACACCGTTGAGGAGGACCTCGTCGGCGCTCTTGAAGGCGTCCAGCGCGGAGACATTGGCGTCGCCCAGCTGCAGCAGCCGGTCGTTGGGAATCACGATGAGGGTGTCGCAAGCCTCACGCAGGGAGGTGATGCCCTGTTCGGCCTGCTTGCCGCGGCGCGCACCCTCGAACGTGAAGGGGCGGGTCACGACGCCGACGGTGAGTGCGCCGAGCTTCCGGGCGATCGACGCGACGACGGGGGCGCCGCCGGTGCCGGTGCCGCCTCCTTCACCCGCGGTGACGAAGACCATGTCGGCTCCCTTGAGGAGCTCCTCGATCTCGTCCTTGGCGTCCTCGGCGGCCTTGCGTCCCACCTCGGGGTCGGCGCCGGCGCCGAGCCCGCGGGTGGAGTCGCGCCCGACGTCGAGCTTGACGTCGGCGTCGCTCATGATGAGGGCCTGGGCATCGGTGTTGATCGCGATGAACTCAACGCCCTTGAGGCCCTGCTCGATCATCCGGTTAACGGCGTTCACGCCGCCACCGCCGATGCCGACGACCTTGATTACGGCGAGGTAGTTGTGCGGGGGCGTCATAGCGCTGTCGCCTTCCTGGTATCGATGGTGAGTCTTCGTGGTGGGTGCGTCTTCGTTGTGGGGAGCGCGGCCCGGCGAGGCCCGCCACCCGGGCAAACCCTAAACCTCAACCACAGGCTTAGAATTATGTCAAGTAGCTGCTCGTGGAACAACGTATGCGCCGACACCGGTCGCGTCTGTTAGGCGCGCCGCGTGTCGGGGAATTCCCTCGGAATCTCATCGGGCCAGGCGACCATGTGGTGTCGGGACAGAGCGCTCTCGTCACCGGGGCGTCGTGTCGAACCGATCTACTTGGCCGTCGGCACCGCGGGGTTGACGACGGTGTACTCGTGGCCCGGGCGAGTGAGGACCGTCCGCAGCGCAGTGGCCTTCTCGCCTGTCAGGGTGTCGTCGCCCCAGAGCACGATCCGCTTGTCGTGCAGGACGATACGCACAGCGGCGGGCGACTCGGCCCCGATCTCCTTGACCTGGCCGCGCAGATCGGCGGGCAGGGACGTGAGCACCGCGAGTGCGGCGCGGGTGTCTGCATCACCGGACGACGGATTCGACGTCGTCAGCCGGGGCGTGAACGAGGGCGGCTTGGCCACCTGCAGGAAGGGGGTGCCCTTGGCGTCGACGAGCGCGGTCGCGCCGCGGATGGACGCGTACGCGACGACCTCCCGCTCCACCACGTGCACGACGACCGACGACGGGTACTTGACGGTCACCGTCGCACTGTCGATCCATGGGCTCACCTCGGCGACGCGCACCGCGGCGGCGTCTCGCTCCGACCGCTGCAGTTGCATCAGCGGCCTCCCCTTCAGCCCGTCGACGGCCGCGGCGACGCGATCCTGCGGCGCATTGGTCGCGCCGGTCACCTCGACACTGCGTACGGACAGCAGCGGGCTGAAATACAGGGCGGCGACGATGCCCACGAGCACAGCCACCGCCCCGAAGGCGACCAGCAGCGGCAACAGCCCCGGGATCCGGCGGCGGCTCCCCTCGACGCGAGAACTCAACGGCCCGCCTCGGCAAGAGCTGTGAGGATCGCGGGCCCCTGGAGGGTCACATCCCCCGCGCCCATCGTGATGACGATATCGCCCGGCCGTGCCAGTCCCTTGACCGTCGACGGAACGCGGGACACGTTGGGCTCGTAGTGGACCGTGGCGGTCACGTGGTCGGCGATCAGCTTGCCCGTCACGCCGGGGACGGGCTCTTCGCGCGCGCCGTACACGTCCAGCACGACGGCCTCGTCGGCGAGCGAGAGGGCCGTGCCGAACTCCTCCGCGAACGATTCGGTACGGGAGTACAGGTGCGGCTGGAACACCACGATCACGCGTGAGCCTTCGCCGGTCTTCTCCGTCATATCGCGGGCTGCGGTGAGGACCGCGCGGACCTCGGTCGGGTGATGGGCGTAGTCGTCGAAGACCCGTACGCCGCTCTCGGTGCCGCGCAGCTGGAACCGGCGGTGCACTCCCCCGAAGCTCTCGATACCCTCGATCACCTTGGGCGTCGGGTAGCCCAGGCACACCGACGCGATGGTGGCGCCGATAGCATTGAGCGCCATGTGTTTACCGGGCACCGAGAGGACCAACGCGCGCTCGCTCACCGTGCGGTGCTCGTCGGAGAACCGGACGCGCAGCAGGCCGCCCTCGGCACGCGGCTTGTAGTCCACGAGGGTCGCGATCAACGTGACGTCGGGCGCCAGGTCGGTGTGCAGCCCCTCTCCATAGCCGAAGACGGAGACCCCGCGCGTCCGAAGGGCGGCGTGGTTGCGCTGCGCGAGCGAGGCTGATCCCGGGTCGTCGAGGCACGCGACGACGGCGCCACCCGGGCGCACGCGTGCGAGGAACGCGTCGAACACCTCGACGTACTTCTCGGCGGTGCCGAAGAAGTCCAGGTGGTCGGCCTCGACGTTGGTGACCACTACGACGTCGGGCGAGTACTGCAGGAGTGAGCCGTCGGACTCGTCGGCCTCCGCCACGAAGACGTCGCCGCTGCCGTGGAACGCGTTGGTGCCGGACTCGTTGAGCTCGCCGCCCACCGCGAACGAGGGGTTCGCGCCGCAGTGCTGCAGGCCGACGACCGCCATCGACGTCGTCGACGTCTTGCCGTGGGTGCCGGATACGAGCAGGGTCCGATAGCCCTCCATGAGGTCGGCGAGGACCTCCGGCCGCAGGATCACGGGGATGCCGCGCCGGCGCGCCTCCACGAGCTCGGGGTTGTCCTTCGGGATGGCGGCGTGCGTCGTGACCACGACCGAGGGGCCGCCCTCGAGCAGATCCAGCGCCTCAGGGCTGTGGCCGACCGCGATCTGCGCGCCGCGCGCCCGCAGTGCCAGAACACCCCGGCTCTCCTTGGCGTCCGAGCCGGAGACCTGACCCCCGCGCGCGAGCAGGATCCGAGCGATCCCGGACATACCGGCTCCGCCGATACCCACCATGTGCACGCGTCGCAACCGCTCGGGCAGGCCCGCCTGTACCGATGTCACCGACTGCAGTCCCATCTTCTCTCTCGTGCCGTGGCTGAAGCTCCCGGCCGCGGCGTCTCGAATCTCAGCGCCGGGCGAGGTCCAGCGCCGCCGCGGCGACGGTGCCCGCAGCGTCCCGGTGACCGCATCCCGCGGCCGCCGTCCCCATCGCGGCGAGCCGGTCGCCGTCGAGGGCGAGCGGCGCCACGGTGTCGCGGACGTAGCCCGGGGTGAAGTCGCTGTCGGCAACCATGATGCCACCCCCCGCGTCGACCACGGGCCGCGCGTTGAGCGCCTGCTCGCCGTTGCCGTGCGGGAGCGGCACGTACACCGCCGGCAGGCCGACCGACGCGACCTCGGCCACGGTCATGGCCCCCGACCGGCAGACGGCCAGGTCCGCCGCGGCATAGGCCAGGTCCATGCGGGTCAGATACGGCACGGCCACGTAGCCGGGCTCGCTGACGTCGAGGGTGTTCTTGGGCCCGTACGCGTGCAGCACGCCGACCCCCGCCGACGCGAGCTCCGGCGCCGCGCCGGAGATCCCCTCGTTCAGCCGCAGCGCGCCCTGGCTGCCGCCGAACACGAGGACCACGGGGCCGTCGCCCGGCAGACCGAAGTGGGCACGCGCCTCGGCGCGCAGCCCCCGGCGGTCGAGCGAGGTGATGGCCTCCCGCACGGGCATGCCCACGACTCGGCCGCGGATGCCTGAGTCGGGCACGGCCGCGAAGACCTCGGTTGCGAGGCGCGCGCCCACCTTGTTGGCGACGCCGGCGCGGGCGTTCGCCTCGTGGATGACGACGGGCAGCCTCAGGCTGCGCGCCGCGAGATACGCGGGCAGCGCGACGTAGCCGCCGAAGCCGACCACCACATCGGCCTCCACCTCGCGCAGCACCTGGCGCGTGCGGCGCACCGCACCCACGACGCGCGCGGGCAGCTCGAGCAGGTCCCGGCCCGGTTTGCGAGGTAGCGGCACCGGCGGGATCATCTCGAGCCGGTAGCCGCGCTCGGGCACGAGACGGCCCTCGAGCCCCTTCGGGGTGCCGAGGGCCGTGATACGTGCGTCCGGGTCGATCCGCTGGACCGCATCGGCCACGGCCATCGCGGGTTCGATGTGGCCGGCGGTGCCGCCGCCGGCCACGACCACCGATGCGGGCCGGGTGGGCGTGCTCAGGATCGTCTCCTCCGGTCGGTGCGGGTGGCGCGAGGCTCGGCCGAACGGCCCTCGGACCGGGCGGAGCGGCCCTGTGCCTGGCCGACGCCGCCACGGCGCCAGGGCTGGGCCACGGACGCGGAGCGTCCACTGGTGCGGGGCGCCGGGCCGCCACTGGTGCGGGGCGCAGGACGTCCGGCGGTGCGGGGCGCCGGGCGGCCCCACCTGGGGTCGTCATAGGGCTGACGGTCGTAGGGCGACGGGCCGGAGACGCGGCCGTACGATCCCGCCCCGCGCGGTGCGCGACGGTACATCTCAGGGCTCGCGACGCGTGCGCCACGGGGGCCGGCCGCGCCCGGTCCGGGGCGCCCCTTCCCGCGGCGGGGGTCGGGGGTTGCACGGTACGGCGCGACGTAGGGTCGCGGCGTGGGCAACCGCATCCAGCGCCCGAAGCGGCTGTCGCGACCGGTGCTCAGTGCCGCCACCGCCTCGGGTTCGTGCCTGGCAGCGCTCGCCAGCAGGCCGAACATGAACAGCACCATGATGATCGAGTTACCGCCCGCGGAGAGCAGCGGGAGCTGGATACCGGTCACGGGCAGCAGCCCGACGACGTAGCCCATGTTGATGATCGCCTGCGTCGCGATCAGCGTCGTGATGGTCGCGGCCGTGAGCCGGACGAACGGGTCCGCATTGCGCCGCGCGATTCGCAGGCCCACCCACGTGAGCAGCGCGAACATCGCGATCGTCACCGCCGCACCCACGTAGCCGAGTTCCTCGCCGATGATCGCGAAGATGAAGTCGTTCTTCGCATTGGGCAGGTAGTTCCACTTGGCCTTCGAGCCGCCGAGCCCGACGCCGAAGAATCCGCCGTCCGCGAGCGAGTACTTGGCCTGGGTGGTCTGGTAGTCGGCGCCGAGGTGGTCGTTGGCCGCCCCGGTGAAACCGCCGATGAACGAGCGCACGCGCGCCGACCGGTAGCCCTCGGTGAACGCGAGGATGATGGCTGCGGCGACTCCGGCCGCGATGAGGCTCACGAAGATCCGCACCGGCAGCCCGGCGAAGTACAGCAGGGTACCGACGACGATCGCGATGATGATCGCGGTCGACAGGTTCGGCTCCTTCGCGATGAGCGCGGCGATCAGCAGGCCCACGGGCACCAGCGGCACCGTCAGCTCCTTGAGCGTCGAGTCGGGGCGCTTATCCGCGAGCAGATGCGCGCCCCACAGGATCAGCGCGACCTTTGCGAGCTCCGAGGGCTGCAGGGTGATCGGGCCCATCTCGATCCAGCGGCGACCGCCGTCGACCATCGTGCCGATGCCCGGCACCAGCACCGCGACCAGCAGGATCAGGGACACGACGACGACGAACAGCGAGATCCGCCGGAGGAAGCGCATCGGCATGTGCATCGCCACCAGGAACGCGACCAGGCCGATCACCGCATACATGACCTGGCTGAAGAAGAGGCCGTACGCCGAACCGTTGCGCGTGTAGTCCTCGACCGACGACGCGGACAGCACCATGATCACGCCCATCACGGTGAGCACCATCGTCAGGCCGACCACGATGTGGAACGACGCCAGCGGACGGTCGAGCGCCAGCAGCACGTTCGATACGGCCGTCCGGACTCCGGAGGCGCCGTCGCGTACCAGTTCGCCCGCGTTGCGGCGGGGCTCGGCGGGCTCGTTCGCCTCGTCGCCTGGCTGCGCATCGAATTCGGTGCTCTCGGGCGCGCTCGGTTCGAACTCGTCGTCGAAGTCGTCGTGGTCCTGTTCAGTGGCCGTCCGGGCACCGTCTCCGACGGCCTCGCTCATGCGCGTTCCCCTGCCAGTGCGCGGGCGGAGGTGGCGAACGCGTCGCCGCGGTGGCCGTAGGACGTGAACATGTCCAGCGATGCGGCGGCGGGCGCGAGTAGCACCGCGGACGCGCCGCCCTCCTCGGCCATGCGTGCGGCGGCGCGGACGGCGACGTCCATTGCCGCGTCCGGCCCGCTCGGCGCCGTCACTGTGGTCAGTCGCGCAACATCAGTCACTGGAGACACATCTCCATCGTCACCCGTAGATACCCGAACCACCGGGACATCCGGCGCGTGTCGCGCCAATGCCTCCGCGATCACACCCGCGTCGACGCCCAACAGGACCGCTCCGGCCAACCGCGGCGCCGTATCGGCGACGAGCGGCGCGACGTCGGCGCCCTTGAGCTGTCCACCCGCGATCCACACGACGCGCTCGTGCGCCGAGAGCGAGACCCGAGCCGCGTGCGGGTTCGTCGCCTTCGAGTCGTCTATGTAGATGACCCCGCGCACCGTCGCCACCGGCTGCGCGCGGTGCCCGCCCACCTCGAACGCGGCGAGGGCGGCGCCGGACGTGGACGGCGGTACGCCGACGGCGGCGGCCAGCGCGGCGGCCGCGAGGGCGTCGGCTACACCCGCGGGGCTGGCGGGCACGACGTCGGCGGCCGGCAGGATCCGGGCACCACTGCCGTCGACCAGCACGCCGTCGCGGACACCGTACTGCCCCGGGCCGGGCTCGCCGGTGGTGAAGCCGACGGTGACCTCGGGGCCCGACAGCGCGGACGCCACCGGGTCGTCCAACCCGATCACCGCTACGTCACCCCGCAGGGCGCGCGCCTTGTCCGCGGTGTACGCCTCCATCGAGCCGTGCCAGTCGAGGTGGTCTTCGGCGACGTTGAGCACGACGCCTGCGCGCGGATGGATATTCGGCGCCCAGTGCAGCTGGAACGACGACAGCTCTATCGCCAGCACGCGGTGATCAGCGGGGTCGGCGACCGCGTCGATGACCGTGCGGCCGATGTTGCCGCATGCGACCGCGGCGAGGCCCGCGCGCCGCAGGATCGCCTCCAGCATCGATGTGGTCGTGGTCTTCCCGTTGGTGCCGGTCACCACGAGCCACGTGCGTGGCGCGCCGAACAGGCCCGCCCGGTCCGCCTGCCACGCGAGTTCGACATCACCGACCACCGGCACTCCGGCGGCCTGCGCGGCGACCAGCAGCGGGGAGTCGGGCCGGAAACCCGGCGCGCACACGACGGCGGCGAATCGGGATGGATCCGCGCGCTCGAGGTCGAGGACCGCCACGTCCGGCACCTCGGTCGCCGCCTTCTCGCGCGCCGCAGGCTTGCCGTCGGCGATCGTGGGCCGCACTCCGAGTGTCCGGAGCGCCCGGGCGACGGCCGGCCCCGTGACACCCGCCCCGGCGACGAGGACCTCGGCGCCCGGTTCGAGGTACGGCTGCATCAGCCCGCGCTGCCGAGGAACTCGATGTAGAACAGGCCCAGGCCCAACGCGCACGCGATGGCCGTGAGGAGCCAGAACCGGATGATCACGGTGGTCTCCGCCCACCCCGCCAACTCGAAGTGATGATGGAACGGCGCCATGCGGAACACGCGCCGGCCCGTGGTCCGGAAGACCGCGATCTGCGTCACCACCGACACCATCTCGGCCACGAACAGCGCGCCGATCACGATGGCGAGCAACTCGGTGCGGGTCGTGATGGAGAGTCCGGCCAGCAGACCGCCCAGCATGAGCGAACCCGTGTCGCCCATGAAGATCTTCGCGGGAGCTGCGTTCCACCACAGGAACCCGAGGCAGCCGCCGCCCGCGGCGACGGCGACCAGGGCGAGGTCGAGCGGGTCGCGCACGTCGTAGCAGCCCGCCGTCATCCCCTTCGGCCCGCCCACGCACGCGTTGCGGTACTGCCAGAACGTCATGAGTACATAGGAGCCGAGGACCATGGCCATCGACCCGGCAGCGAGCCCGTCCAGGCCGTCGGTGAAGTTGACGGCGTTCGACCACGACCAGATGACGAACAGGCAGAACAGCACGAAGACGATCGGCACCATGGAGAGCTCGTTGATGTCACGCGTGTAGCTCAGGTGTGGGCTCGCAGGCCCGGTGCCGCCGTCCCGGAACTGCAGCACCAGGACCCCGAACACGATCGCGGAGACCGCCTGGCCCACCAGCTTCGCGGTCTTGTTCAGGCCGAGGTTGCGCTGCTTGCGGATCTTGATGAAGTCGTCGAGGAAGCCGACGAAGGCGAGGGCGGAGGCGAGCCCCAGCACCAGCAGGCCGGATGCCGACGGGCCCGGTCCGCTTCCCAGGCCCACCAGGTGTGCCCCCAGGTAACCGCACCACAGTGCGACCACGATCGCCACGCCGCCCATCGACGGCGTGCCGCGCTTGGTCTGGTGGCTCTGCGGGCCCTCGACCCGGATCTCCTGGCCGAAACCCTGCCGGGAGAAGATCTTGATGAGCACCGGCGTGAGCATGATGGCCACCGCCAGCGAGATCCCGCCCGCGAACAGGATTTGCTTCACCTTACGAATTCCCCTCGGTCGTAACGCCCCTCTGTGCGGGGTCCGACGTGCCGGGCGCGGTCGTGCCCAGCGCGGTGACGGCTTCCGCCACGGTCCACATCTTCTCGGATTTGGACGCCTTCACCAAAACGAGGTCACCCGGGCGCACCTGCTCCGTGAGCAGGGCCACGGCCTCTTCCCGCGTGTCCACCCGCACGGCCTCGGCTCCCCAGGAGCCCTCCTGTACCGCTCCCTGCCACAGCGCGCGTACCGACCGGGACGGTCCGACACATACGAGCTGCGAGATGTCGAGGCGCACCGCGTACCGTCCGACCTTGTCGTGTTCCGCGATGGATTCGTCGCCCAGCTCGCCCATCTCGCCCAGGACCGCCCACGTCCGGCGCTTCTCGGCGGCGGGCGAGCCTTCGGGCGCGAACCGGGCCATCTGTGCGAGCGAGCGCAGGGCGGCGCGGACCGCATCCGGGTTGGCGTTGTAGGAGTCGTTGATCACCGTGACGCCGTTCTCCGCCGTCGTCACGTCCATCCGGCGCGGCGACGCCGCCGTCGCGCCCGACAGGCTCTCGGCGACGCCGGCGACGGTCGCGCCGCACTCGAGCGCCACCGCGGCCGCGGCCAGCGCGTTGTGCACCTGGTGCTCGCCGTGCACGAGCAACTGCACCGCCGCCTCGTCGCCGCGGGCGTGCAGCGTGAACGCCGCGCGCGCCCGGCCGTCGAGGGAGACGTCCGCGGCCCGCACGTCGGGAGTCTCGCCGAAGCCGTAGCTCACGACACGCGCAGACGTCCTCGGCGCCATCGCGGCGACCGCGTCGTCGTCGGCATTGAGTACCGCGACGCCCGTCTCCGGGAGTGCCTCGACCAGCTCGCCCTTGGCCTGTGCGATGGCCGCCCGCGAACCGAACTCGCCCAGGTGCGCGGTGCCGACGTTGAGCTCGACTCCGATGCGCGGCGGCGCGACGCGGGCCAGGGCCGCGATGTGGCCGGGGCCGCGCGCCGACATCTCGAGCACCAGGAAGCGTGTGGATTCGTTGGCGCGCAACGCCGTCCAGGGATGGCCGATCTCGTTGTTGAACGAACCGGGCGGTGCGACCGTCTCGCCGAGCGGGCGCAGCACGGCAGCGATGAGATCTTTGGTCGAGGTCTTACCCGCCGAGCCGGTCACGCCGACCACGGTGAGACCGCCGTTCGGTCGCGACGGATCCGCGAGCGCACGCACCACGTGGTTCGCGAGTGCCGCGAGCGCGCCCAGGACGGCGGCCCCCGCACCGTCGGCGTCGCTCTCGAGTGCCATGACCCGATTGTCGGTCTCCCCGGTCACCGGCACGACGATGGCCGGCACACCCACGGGGCGCGCTGCGAGGACCGCGGCCGCACCCTTCTCGACGGCAGCGGCGGCGAAGTCGTGCCCGTCCACACGCGCTCCCGGTAGGGCCAGGAACAGCCCGCCCGGGCCGATCTCGCGGGAGTCGAACTCGACGGTGCCGGTGATCCGGATGGACGGGTCGGGCGCATCGTGCAGCTCGCCGCCGACGATGTCGGCGACCTCACGCAGCGTCAGGGGGATCAACTGTTCTCCTTCCAGATCCGGACGGACGCGGGCTCAGGCCCGGTCCGGTCCGGCGTCGACGGACCCGCGCAGGCGCGCATCGATTGCGCGCGCCAACTCGTCGCGGTCGTCGAACGGGTGCTTGACGCCGGCGATCTCCTGGCCCGGCTCGTGCCCCTTGCCTGCGATCAGGACGACGTCGCCCGGACGCGCCCACGCGACCGCGGCCGCTATCGCGGCGCGCCGGTCGCCGACCTCACGCACCTCGCCTCCGCCGCGGCCCTCGCCCGCCGCGACGGCCGCACGGGCACCGTCGAGCACGGCCGCACGGATCGCACCCGGCTCCTCGGTGCGGGGGTTGTCGTCTGTGACGACCACCAGCTCGGCCCCACGCGCGGCGGCCGCGCCCATAAGAGGCCGCTTGCCGCGGTCGCGGTCACCGCCAGCGCCGACGACGATGCCGATGCGGCCCGGGGTCTGGGCGCGCAGCGTCGCGATGACCGCCTCGACGGCCGCGGGCTTATGCGCGTAGTCGACGACCGCGAGGAAGTCCTGGCCACGGTCGATCCGCTGGACCCGGCCGGGCACCGCCACGAGCGCGACACCCGCTGCGGCGGCGGCCAGGTCGGCTCCCGCCGCGTGGGCGACGGCGAGCGCCAGCGCAGCGTTGGCCACGTTGTAGCGGCCAGGCAGCGCGATGGTGACATCCGCCGTTCCGCCTGGGCCGGTCAGCGTGAAGGACTGCGAGCCGTCGGCGGCGACCACGACATCCCCCGTGGTCCAGTCGGCGGCGGAGGCGTCGGTCGGCGAGTTCGTGGCGACCGTGCTGAGCGGCAGGCCCGCGGCGCGGCGCAGGTCGGCCATCCGGCGGCCCCAGTCGTCGTCGACGCAGATCACCGCGTGAGCACAAACCGGGTCGCCGGGCTCGACCGGCACGAACAGTCGGGACTTGGCCTGGAAGTAGTCCTCGATCGTCGGGTGGTAGTCGAGGTGGTCCTGGCTGAGGTTGGTGAAGGCACCCACGGCGAACCTGGTGCCGCCCGCCCGGTTCTGATCCAGCGCGTGCGAACTGACCTCCATGACGGCTGCGGTGACCCCGCGTTCGACCATGACCGCGAACAGTCCCTGCAACGCGCTGCCCTCGGGCGTGGTGAGCGAGGTCGCGATGACCTCGCCCGCGATCCGTGTCCCGACGGTGCCGACCAGCCCCGTCGTATTCCCCGCCGCGCCCAGCGCCGCGTCGACGAGGTAGCTCGTCGTCGTCTTGCCGGAGGTGCCGGTGATTCCAACCAGCGTGAAGCGCGTCGAGGGATCGCCGTAGACGACGGCGGCGACCGGGCCGAGCACGTGACGCGGATCCTCGTGGACGACGACCGGCAGCCCCTGTGGCGGAAGGAGCCGTGCACCGTCGGGCCCGGCCAGCAGCGCCGCACCGTCGGGGTCGGTCAGCACGGCGACCGCACCCCGCCCGGCGGCGTCGCCGACGAACCGCGCGCCGTGCGTGGTCATGCCCGGCACTCCGGCGAACAGGTCTCCCCGCTGCACGGACTGGGCTCGAACCGTCGCGCCGGTCACCAACGTCTCGGCGTCCTCGCGAGCGATGCGCAGGTCCGGAACGGCCGCCGCCAGGGCGCCCAGAGTCGCCCCGGCCACGTTGGTCGGTCGAGTCGGATCCGATTCAGGCACCGGCGTAGCCTACCCGTCTCCTGGGCGTCTACTGCCAACCCGCCTGCAGCGTCAGCTTCGGCGCCGGCGGGGACAGTGGAACGCTGTTCTTCTGCAGGAGGTACGCGGCGATGTCGTGGAACAGCGGGGCCGCGGACTCGCCTCCCGTGCCGTCCGAACTGCGAGTGGGCGCGTCCATCATTATGCCGACGACGAAGCGGGGGTCGTTGGTGGGCGCGATCCCGGCGAACGTGATGTTGTACTTCGAATTCGAGTACGCATGGGTCACCGGATCGACCTGCTGCGCCGTACCCGTCTTGCCGCTGATCTGGTATCCGGCGACGGCGCCCTTCGCACCCGTGCCCTCCTGGAGCCCGGTCGGGTCGTCCTGCAGCGCCGCGCGGAACATATCCAGGACCGTCTTGGCCGAGTTCGGGCTCATCACCTGGTCGGTCTTGGCCTGCGCGACCGGGTTGTCGGCGCCCGCCACGGACTGGAGGATGCGCGGCTGGATGCGCTCACCACCGTTGGCGAGAGCCTGGTACATCCCCGTCATCTGGAGCAGCGTCATCGACAGGCCCTGGCCGATGGGTAGGTTCGCGAACGTGCCTCCCGACCATTGGCTCTGCGGCATGACCGAACCCGGGCTCTCCCCCGGCAGGCCCAGGCCGGACGCCTGGCCCAGGCCGAAACGCTGCAGGTAGTCCGCGTAGCGCTTCTCCCCCACCCGCTGAGCGAGCATCAGGGTGCCGACGTTCGAGGACTTACCGAAGATGCCGGTCGTGGTGTAGGGCGCCACACCGTGCACCCACGCGTCGTTGACCGTCACACCTGCCATCCGGATCGAACCGGGCACGTGCAGGACCTCGTTCGGGTTCGTGAGGTTGTTGTCGATCGCGGCCGACGCGGTGACGATCTTGTTCACCGAGCCCGGCTCGAAGGGAGTGCTCACAGAGGGGTTGCCGAGTTGGGCGTCCGGAGCCTGATTGGCCATGCCGAGCGCGGGGTTGAAGGTGTTGTTGTTGGCCATCGCCAGAACCTGGCCGGTCTTGGCGTCCATCACCACCGCCTGCACGCCCTTGGCGCCCGACTTCTTGTACGCCGACTGGACAGCCTGCTGGACGAAGAACTGGACGTCGTTGTCGAGCGTCAGCGTCACCTTGGAGCCGTTGACCGCGGGGTGCACGTCGCGGGTACTGCCCGGGATGACCGCGCCGTCGGAGCCGCGGTCGTAGACCTCGGAGCCGTCCTTACCCGCCAACACCGAGTCCAGCGACGACTCCAGGCCGACCAAACCGTGCCCGTCCCACCCCGTCGAGCCGACGACGTTGGCCGCGAGCGAGCCGCCCGGGTAGTTGCGGATGCTCTGTCGCTCAGCCCCGACCTCGCTGTACTCGTCGGTGATCTGGGACGCCTTCGCGGGATCGACGCCGCGGGCGATGTAGACGAACGTCTCGTTGCTGTTCAGCTGATCGAGAACCTTCTGCTCGTCCACCTCGCTACCCAGCACCTGCGCGATCTTGTGCGCGATGTCCTTGAGCCGCTGCTCGGGCTCCGGGTTCTTCTTCGGGTCTTTGGTGTAGGCGTCCTGCAGTTGCTTGCGGACCGCCTGCGGCTGGAAGGTCAGCGACTTGGCCTCGAGCGTGAACGCGATCGGCTGCCCGTTGCGGTCGACGATGGCACCGCGCGTCGCGGGCAGCACCTCGTAGACCTCGCGCTGATCAGCCGCGCGCGCCGAGAGGCCGGGCGCCTGCACGAACTGCACCACCGCGAGCCACAGCGCGATCGCGGTGAAGACAGCCAGGATCACGGCGCCGCCGAATCGGTTGCGGCGCAGGTACTTCGTCGCCAGCGGGAGGCCGGCGCCGCTCTTCATCCGTGCCCGGGCCGCCTGCGGGCGAGCCTGTCGCTGTGCGTTGCCCCTGGTCGGCTGAGACCGCCCCCTCGCCGGCTGCGGTCGGCCGGCCTGGGGACGGCCACGGCGCGTGCCGCGCGGCGGCTGCATCGAACGCGTCACCGGGCCCCCTGGGGTGCCTGAGTCTGCTGTGTCTGGGTCTGCTGCGCCTGGGGCCGGCCCTGTTGGGCCTGCGGCTGCTGGGCCTGTGGGCCCGGCTGGGCCTGGGTGGTGGGAGCCGGGGACGGCGTACCGTTCGCCGGCGCTGCCGTGTTGGGCACAGCGGGAGTACCGGAGTTCATGGTGACCAATTGTTCACCGCCGGAGCGCGGCTGCCCGGGATTCGGTCCTGTCGGCGTGCCACCCGCGGGCGGCGCATTGAGTGGTGCGGGCGCCGTACCGGTGGCCGGCTTGGGCGTGCCGACCACCTTCACCTTGCCCCTGGCGCCCTGCATGAGCACCGGGAGGTCGCCCGCGGGCACCATGCCCAGCTGAGTGGCGCGCTCTGCGAGATCCGGAGCGCTCTCCCCCGCCTTCACATCGCGTTCGAGCCCGGCGCGGCGCTCCGTCAGGGCCTGGTTGATATCGGATTGGCGACCGAGCGCGTAGGCCTTCTCCGCGCTCCCCGTAGACAGCCACAGGGTCAGGGCCAGACCTGCCGCGACCAAGAGGCAGACGCCGACCATGAACGGGACCCGGCGGGCCATCGCGGCGGGCGCGGAAGGGATGCGCGCGACGATGCGGCGCGCCGAGTACCCGCCCTCACGGTGCCGACGCAGGGCTCGCTCGCTGGGTGTCTCCCGAACGAACCGGCCCGACGCGGCGGCCGCGTCCTGGGCCTGCCTGCGGCGGTCGCGGCGCTCGATCGCGCGCTGCGCCGCTGCCGACCGTGTCCTGCTGCGTCCGTCCCGCGTGCGGTCCGCGCGGCGGGGGGACGCTGCGCGGGCACCTGGGCGGGGATCCGACGTGATGGTCATCGCGCTCAGCTCCTCTTCGTGGTCGGCGTGGTCTGGTGTGGCGTGACGGGGTTCGCGAGCGGAGCGTCGAGACTGGCGAGCCGCTCGGCCGCACGCATGCGGACGGGCGCGGCGCGCGGGTTGTCGGCGATCTCCTGCTCGGTGGCGCGTTCTGCACCACGGGTGAGCAGCCGGAACGTAGGGGCGGTACCGGGCAGATCCACCGGTAGCCCGGCGGGCGTCGTGGACCGGGTGCGTTCGGCCAGCGCGGCTTTGACGATGCGATCCTCGAGCGACTGATAGCTCATGAACACGATGCGGCCGCCGGGCGCGAGCACGTCCAGGCCGGCGGGCACGGCCGCCTCCAGGGATGCGAGCTCGCGATTGACCTCGATCCGCAGTGCCTGGAACGTGCGCTTGGCAGGGTGCCCCCCGGTCCGCCGCGCCGGCGCGGGGATGGTGGCATACAGCAGTTCGACGAGGCGGCCGCTGGTCGTGAACGGCTCGCGCACCCGCTCGCGAACCACGGCGGCGGCGATCTTCGACGCGAACTTCTCCTCGCCGTACGTGCGCAGCACACGTGCGAGATCGCGAGCCTCGTACGTGTTGAGAACGTCGGCGGCGGTCAGCTCGTCGGTCGGATCCATGCGCATGTCGAGTGGAGCGTCGACCGAGTATGCGAACCCGCGATCGGTCTGATCCAACTGCATCGAGGAGACGCCGAGGTCGAACAGGATCGCATCGGCGGCGGGGATGCCCAGGCCCGCGAGCGCATCTGCGATGCCGTCGTAGCGGGTGTGCACGGCCACGAACCGGTCGCCGAACGGCGCGAGGCGTTCGGTTGCCGTCGCGATCGCGCGAGTGTCCCGGTCCAGGCCGACGACGGTGAGCGCGGGGAACGCCCGCAGCATCATCTCGCTGTGGCCGCCCAGCCCGAGAGTTCCGTCCACGTACACCCGGCCGGCACCGTCCGCACCGACTACCCGCGCCTGGTCGGGGGCCGCTCCCAGCGCCGGGGCGAACAGTTCCCGCGCCCGGGCGGCGAGAACGGGGACGTGCCCGTAGGCACGGGAGGCCCCCACCTCGTCGGCACCGTCTGCGGGCATGGGGGAACTCCTGAAGTCGCGTCGTGTTCTGTGGGAAGCGCGGCGATGATCCTTGGTCCCCGCCCGATCCGTACCTGGCGCTGGGGAAGTGCGTCAGGGCCGTTCGGGCGCAGGCCACGGGCCACCGCGGTGTGCCGGGACACTCAGAAGATCGATCTGAGGGCGTCCGACTGGGGTTGCGAGTAGTCCTCCTCATGCGCGGCCTGGTAGACGTCCCAGGCCTCCGCGTCCCAGATCTCCAGGAACCGCCGGGATCCCACGACCACGCATTCCTTGGTCAGGCCTGCGTAGCGTCGATGATCGTTCGACAGGGTGATCCGGCCCTGGGCATCGGGTCGTTGCTCGTCGGAGCTGGCGAAGAAGTTGCGGTAGAAGGCGCGCCCGGCCGGGTCGGTCCACTCGATCGCGTCGGCCTTCTCGGAGATCCGTTCGAACTCCGCCTTGGGGTAGACGGTGAGGCTGCGGTCCTGTCCTTTCGTGATGGTGATTCCTCCCGCGAGTTCGTCGCGGTACTTGGCAGGCAGGGTCAGGCGACCCTTGTCGTCGAGCTTCGGCGTGTAGGTACCCGTGAACGCCACGGCAACCTCCCGCCTCCCGCTCTGGGGGTGTGTTCCGGATCGGGCCCCTGGGTCGTACTCCCTCTCCGCTGCGCCCCACTTTACCCCACGATTCACCACTTTCAACCACGACGCGCACGAAATTTCGGGGCTTTCCACGAGTATATGCAGGTCAAGGTAGTGGTTGACGGTGGGGGAAGCGACCGGGGTCCGCGCGTCGCACGATGGGTGGCCAGCGATTTTCCCTCACGCCAGTGCATTTCAGTGACGTATGTGACTTGGCTACCTGCGGAGATGTCACAGAGTGGGGAGAAGTGGGGATCTAGGGGCCGGGTGGGGCGCGGTGGGGCGCGAGTGGGGCGTCAGCGCGCCAAGGAGGCCCAGACACGATTAAGGCCGCCACCCCGGTAGGGTGGCGGCCTTACGAGACACGATATGAGCCGATAGAAGCGGCGCCGAGTCCGGCCTCACGAATGCCGCGCGGCTACCGGCCTTGCCGCCGACATCATGCGCGCAAGCTTGCGTTCGCCGGTAGCGAAACCCGGTGAGCACCGGCCGACCGGGGCGCGCCGACTACTCGAACCGGTGCCTGAAACGGTCCTCCATACGCTTACTGAAGCTGCGACCGTCGCCGCCCTTGGAGCTCTTCTTGCCGGGCTTCGGGCCGACGGTGCCGTCTGAACGGACCGCGCCGACCGGCCCCTTGGTCCCGCCGGACCAAAGGAGGTAGACCAGGGAGCCGAACATCAGGAGGAACCCCACGATGCCGACGGCCACCTGGAGCTGGACCGCTTGAAGCAACAGGCCGGTGACGAGAAGTACCAGGCCAACGATGAAACCGACCCCTGCAAAGATCCGACGCTTCCCCGGAACCCGTGAGATCCGGCTCCCGCGCACGCTCGATGCGAACTTGGGGTCCTCAGCGTAGAGCGCGCTCTCGATCTGATCGAGCATGCGCTGCTCGTGCTCGGAGAGTGGCACGTTCCCCTCCTTTAGCACTAATGGGGTCGACCTTGTTCCTGTACAGAATCCGCTTCCGTACGGATCCCACCGCCAATGATACGAGGCTTCCGGGCCCGGGACCACTGACCTGCTGCAAGTCTACTACCGCGCGTCACGCTGAGAACCCGGCCGCGCGGTGTGGATCGGACCGCTTCCCCTGCTCACTCGGCCCCCGCCGGACTCGAGTCAGGCCGCCGCCTCCAGATCCGCCTCGACCGCGTTCAGGAAGGTCTGGACCCGCGCGTGCAGGGTAGCCACCTCATCATGAGACACGGTGCGACCCGACGTCGTCTCGAGAGCCGCTACCACCCCGGACACCGCCGTGAAGTAAGACGCCCACTCCTGGTACGCCGGTGCCGCCTTGGCCAGCCTCAGCCAGGCGTTGCGTGAAGGACGTCGAACCCCGGTCTCCCGCTCGGCGAGTACGGCGGCCGCACCGCGCAGTGCCGCCAGATAGATCTCGCGGAACTGGTCCTCTGTGGGCGCCTCCCCGCCGGCGCGGGACAGGAACTGGTCGGCTCGGTCGAGCATCGCCAGTGAACCCGTGCGGGTGCTCGCCGCACGCGCCCGACCGGTGCGGCTCGCGCGCACACCGCGTAGCACATCGCCTCGCGAATGCGCCGTATACACCGCGGCCTTCGCCTCTGCCCCCTGCGGCACCGCCCCGGCCATCGCCGGCGTCGTCGTCTCGGTCATGTCCGCCCCCTTTCGCGAGCCTCGATCCGTCACCGTCTTCGTACCGGACGGGTCTGACATGTAACGCTTCCCTCGTTCCATGCCAGCCCGCCGGCACCGGGCCGCGCTCGGTGGACACGCCACGTCTGGCGCAGGTTATCGAACAACTGACCCGTTTATCGAACTTCCATTCGATACCTTCTAATATAGCCTGGGTCCCCGACACGTCAAGGCGACCCGGGCCCGGCGCACGGGCCCGAACGGGCCAGGCCGAACGAGGAGGGCGGGATGGACTCGGCAGCACGACCCGGCGCGCCCGCCGCCGACTACCGCGACACACGGATCGTCGAACTCTCACCGCACGACGCAACCCTGTGGCTGCCCGCTGCGCTGGAGATCTACGTGACCGCGATGGACTATCCGCGGGGGACCGAGACCCACCGCGCACCCATGTGGCGCGAGCACCTCGGACGTGACGGCTTCGCCGCCTTCGGCGCGATCACCGCGCTGCCCACGCCGGAGGGGGCAGTCGACCATCTGGTGGGTATCGCGTACGGCTACAGCGGCGAGCGGGATCAGTGGTGGAACCACCAGCTCCGGCTCGGGCTGCGACAACGCGGCTACGGCGCTCGCCAGGTCGACGAGTTGTCGGCCCGGTACTTCGAACTCACCGAACTGCACGTGCACCCGAGCGCGCAGGGCCACGGTATCGGCAGCCGGTTGCTGCATGCACTGCTCACCGACCGCCCCGAGCCCCGGGTCCTGCTCTCGACGCCCGAGGTCCCCGGCGAGGAGAACCGCGCCTGGCGCCTCTACCGGCGCTGTGGGTTCACCGACGTCCTGCGCGACTTCCGTTTCTCCGGCGACCCCCGCCCTTTCGCCGTCCTCGGGCGCACCCTGCCGCTGGCGTCCCGACCCGCCTCCGCGCGATCGGCCGCCCCGCAACCCGGCCCCGCCGGGTGACCGACGTCGACTGCGCCGTCGTAGGGTCCGGTCACAACGCGCTGGTAGGGGCTGCGTACCTCGCCCGAGCTGGACACTCCGTCACCGTGTTCGAGCGGGACTCCGTACCCGGTGGGGCCGTATCCACTGTCGAGCGCTTTCCCGGATACCGCGTCGACCGCGGCTCCTCCGCACACCTGATGATCCGGCACACCGGCATCGTCGAAGAACTGCAGCTGGCGGACCACGGCCTCACCTACCTGGACTGCGACCCATGGGCGTTCGCTCCCCCGCCTCCCGAGGAGCCACACGCCCCGCCGATCGTCTTCCGTGTCGACCTGGACGCGACCTGCGCATCGATCGCCCGGGCCTCCGGCGACCGCGACGCGCGCGCATATCGCCGATTCGTGACCGACTGGCGCCCGCGCGCCAGGGCCATGATGTCGGCGTTCGGCACGGCCGCGACCCCCGCCGGCCTGGGGCGGGCGTTCTGGCCCGCGCGCGGCAGGGACACCGTCGCCGGCATGTCCCGCGCGTTCCTGCAGTCCGGGGACGCACTACTGGACGACTACTTCGACGACGAGCGCCTCAAGGCGGCGCTCGCGTGGTTCGGTTCGCAGTCGGGTCCCGCGATGAACGAGCCCGGAACCGCGCCGATGGTCGGCTTCGCCGCGCTGATGCACGACCTACCGCCCGGGCGTGCGATCGGCGGCAGCGGGGCCCTTACGTCGGCTCTCCTCTCGCGTCTCGGCTCCGACGGTGCCACAGTCCACGTGGGACGGGCCGTGACCGCACTCGCCCTCGACGGCGACGGATGGCGCGTCGAGACCGCGGCCGGGCCCGTCCACGCCCGCACGGTCCTCGCCGGCTGCCACATCCTCACCACGCTGGACCTGCTCGAGGCCGGCGGACGCACGTCTGTCGCGAACTGGCGTCGCCGGATCGAGGTAGGGCCCGGCGTCGGGATGGTGCTGCGCTTGGGGACGACCACGATGCCCGCGTTCGACGGTGTGCCCGCGTCCGACCAGGCGGGTCTGGGCCTGCTCGTGTCCGACCGCGGGCAGCTCGCCCGGGCCCGCGGCGAGATGCTCGCGGGGCTGACGCCCACGCGTCCCGCGGTGCTGTCGATGGCGTTCTCGACCCTCGACCCGTCGATCGCTCCGCCCGGCGAACACTCGGTGACGCTGTGGTCGCAGTGGTATCCATACCGTCTTCGCACCGGCTCCTGGCCCGACACCGCGGCGGCCGAGGCGGACCGCGTGCTCGCCGAGGCGGATCGGTGGGCTCCCGGTCTCTCCGCCGCCGTCCGGCACCGGCACGTGCAGACGCCCGACACACTCGAATCGGAACTCGGCCTCGTCGGCGGGAACGTGATGCACGTGGAGATGACGCTGCACGACATGCTGCTGTTCCGGCCCCTGCCCGAGCTGGCGGGCCAGCGGGTCCCGGGGGCGCCCGGGCTCGTCCTGACCGGCGCGTCCACGCACCCGGGCGGAGGCGTCAGCGGTGCATCGGGCCGCACCGCGGCGCGACTCGTCGCCCGGGACCTGCAAGGCGCCACCGGTCCGCTCACCCGTCTCGTGCGGCGTCGACGCTGACCGGCGAGCGGACGCGCCGGGCGGGCACATGCCACCGCCGCCCGCGGGAACTGGCACGATGTCACACGTGCGTGCCGAACTCCCGACCGAGCTCCCCGCGCGACAGCGCCTTCCCCGCGTCCTCGCGGTCGCGGTCCTGCTGCTCGCGGTGTGCCTGCCCGCGCTCGCGGCGTGCTCCCCCGACCCCCAGGCCGGAGACCGGGTGTACGGCCGGATCGTGGCGGCCCAGGTGCCGGCCGCCGATCCCAAGGGACCGCAGCTGTCGGTGCCGACGGAGCTCACCGGCGTCGCCTCCGTCGCGGGCTACGATGCGGCGGGCAAGGTGGGCACGCAGCTGACCTTCGGCCCGCTGACGTTCGGGCAGTTCAACCAACTGGGCGACCTGATATCGCAATCGCTGCCCGAGTCGTCGGCATCCATGAAGATGACCGTGGCGCGCACCGGCTCCACGGTCGTGCTGTCCGGTACCGCGGACCTGACGTCGCTCGCCAAGGGCAGCGCCGTCGTCACCGTGTCGGTGCAGTTCCCGGGCCCCGTCACGGCGACCAACGGCCAACAGGACAGCGACGACACGGTCACCTGGAACCTGCAGGCAGGGGCTTCGGCGACCATGACGTCCGAGAGCCAGTACGCCGACCCGTCGATCCAGTCGTTCACCAAGTGGGCCTGGATCACCGCACTGATCACCGTGCTCATCGCCGCGGCCGTCGGCGCCGTGGCTTACACGCACCGGGACCGCAGCCCGAAGCCGGGCTCCGACGGCCCGGCCGAGTCGCTGATCGAGCTACCCCAGTGGCTCCGGGAGAAGCTCGGCCGCTGAGCCGCTAGACCCGCGCCGGGATCATCCCGAGGTTGCCCAGCACCTCGCTCGTCGCCTTGGCGAAGTTCAACGTGCAGAAGTGCAGGCTGGGCGTCCCCTCGTCGATCAGCCGCTGTGCGATCGACGTCGCGATCTCGATGCCCGCGGCCCGCACCGCGGCGCGGTTCTCCTCAGGCCCGTCGCCCGCAGCGGTCTGCAGGGTGGCTCGGATGTCCGCGGGGATCTTCGCGTTCGACAGCTCGGCCATGCGCGAGACGCTGCGCAGCGACGTGACCGGCATGATGCTCGGGATGATCGGCTTGGCGCCCTGCTCGGGGTCGAGCGCGGCGACGCGGTCGCGCAGCCGAAGGTAGTCGTCGACCTCGAAGAACATCTGCGTGATCGAGTAGTCCGCGCCGGCCCGCAGCTTGTCCACCAGGAATCGCGTATCGGATTCGATACTGGTCGCGCGGTAGTGCCCCTCGGGGAAGGCCGCAACGCCTACGGTGAAATCGCCCAGCTCGCGGACGAGCGCTACCAGCTCCGACGCGTACTCGACGCCGCGCGGGTGCTTCACCCATTCGCCGAGCGGGTCTCCGGGCGGGTCACCACGCAACACCAGTAGGTTGCGCACACCCTGGTCGGCGTACGCGCCCACGAGCTGACGCAGCTCGTCGACGCTGTGGTTCACAGCTGTGAGGTGCGCCACCGGCAGCAGTTGCGTGGTAGCCACCATCTCGCCGGTGACGCGCACTGTGCGCTCGCGCGTGGACCCGCCCGCTCCGTAGGTCATCGAGGCGAAGGCGGGGTCCATCCGCTCGAACGTGCGCAGCGCACGCCACAGCCGCGCCTCCCCGTCGGCGTCGCGCGGTGGCATGAACTCCACAGAGAACGGCATACGCCCCGCCGCGCGCTGCGCCCGCACACGGGCACCCACCGTGGGTTCCGTCACCGTCTGGCGCGCTCCCGGCGCGTCCCGGTTGTCTTCCGTCACGTCGCCCAGCATAGATTTCTCCTATGGGAACTCAGCCCGCCACCACCCTCGCCGACATCGCCGCAGCGGTGCAGCCGGAGCTGGAGACCTTCGTCGCGGAGCGTCGGGCGATGGTCGAGACCGTCGGGCCCGCCTTCGCCGACGCCGTGTCGGGGCTGGAGAGATTCGTCCTGCGCGGAGGCAAGCGGATCAGGCCGGCGTTCGCATGGGCGGGCTGGCTCGCGGGCGGCGGTGATCCCGAATCGCGGGAGGCACGGCGCGCGTGCTCATCGCTCGAGTTCGTCCAGGCCTGCGCCCTCATCCACGACGACATCATCGACGCGTCCCACACCCGCCGCGGGCACCCGACCACACACCGCGAGTTCGCCGCGCTGCACGTCGAGAACGGCTGGGCGGGGTCGGCCGACAGGTTCGGCGAGGCCGTCGGGATCCTGCTCGGCGACCTGGCGCTCGCGTGGGCCGACGACATGTACCGGGACGCGGGCCTGTCGCACGCGGCCTATGCGCGCGCCGCAGGGGCATGGGCCGCGATGCGCACCGAAGTCCTCGGCGGGCAGTATCTGGACATCGTCGGCGAGGCGTCGGGGGACGAGAGCCCGGAGGCAGCGGAGCGCGTCGTGCGGTTCAAGACGGCCGGCTACACCGTCGAGCGTCCGCTGCATGTAGGGGCCGAGCTGGCCGGCGCGGATCCGGGCACGGTCGACGCCCTGCGCGCGATCGGCGTGGACCTGGGTATCGCGTTCCAGCTGCGAGACGACCTGTTGGGCGCGTTCGGGGACCCGGCGGTCACCGGCAAGCCGTCCGGGGACGACCTGCGGTCCGGCAAGCGCACGCCGATGCTGGCGGACGCGCTCGCCGCGGGCGGTTCGGCCGCGGAACGCCTACGTGGGCTCGTCGGCACGGACCTGGGCGACGACGGTGTGCTCGCCGCGCGAGCGGCGCTCGTCGAGACCGGCGCCGTCGCGCACGCCGAGGAGCGGATCGCGGAGCTGACGCGCCGGGCCACGTCCGCCGTCGCGGCCGCGCCCATACCCGACGGTGCCCGGACCGTCCTGTCCGGCCTTGCCGCCGTACTCGCCGATCGGAGGGCGTGACCATGAGCTTCCGCGACTTCCTGCGCGGCCCCGAGGGACGCCCCGCCCTGACCGGCTGCGCCGCCTCGGTGCTGATCACGATCGGAAGCTTCGGCGCAGCAGCCGTCCGCGTGCACGATGTGGCGCTCGAGGAGACCCACCTGTCGTGGCTGCGCTTCGGGCACGGGCTGATGTTGTCGTCGATCGCGTTCTGGGTCGGCATCGCGGTATTCGTCGTCTCGTGGGTGCGACTCGGCCGATTCACGCTCGCCGGCCGCATCGGCCTGCCCGAGCTGCGCGGCACCCTGGTGCTCTGGGTGGTCCCGCTGCTCATCGCGGTCCCGCTGTACTCCCGCGACGCGTATTCGTATCTGGCGCAGGGCGCGTTGCTGCGCGACGGGCTCGACCCGTATCAGGTCGGCCCGGTCGTCGACCCCAACCCGATCCTCGACGACGTGAGCGGCATCTGGACGACCACGACCGCGCCGTACGGTCCCGCCTTCATCCTCCTCGCCAAGTTCGTCACGCAGTTGTGCGGCGACGACGTCACGCTCGGGACGATCGCGCTGCGCATCGTGATGCTGCCCGGCCTCGCGCTCATGGTGTGGGGCGTGCCTGCGCTTGCGTGGCGACTCGGCGTGCGCCCCGCAGTCGCGACATGGTTCAGCGTGCTCAACCCGCTGCTCGTCATCCACCTCATCGGCGGCGTGCACAACGAGACCCTCATGGTCGGCCTGCTGCTCGCGGGCATCGTGCTGGTGCTCGACCGCAAGCACGTAGCGGGGGTTGCGGTGCTCGCGGTCGCCGTCGCGGTGAAGGGCACGGCGGGCATCGCGCTGCCGTTCGTCGTCTGGATCTGGTACCACCACCTCCGTGAGGACCGGAGCGACGAAGCCAGAACGCGCGGTCCGGTGTGGGACTTCGTGCGGGTCGGAGTGTCGTCGGTACTGCTCTTCGCCGCGGTGTTCGCGGGTTTCACGCTCGCCGCCGGCGTGGGCATCGGGTGGCTCAAGGCGCTGGCCGGGGCGATCAAGATCATCAACTACATCTCGATCCCGACCGCGCTCGCGCAGCTGGTGACGCTCGTGGCCAGCCCGTTCACCGCACTCAACCTGATGCCGGTGCTGGCGGTGACGCGCACCCTCGGCGTGGCCGCCCTGGTGATCGCTCTCCTGACTCTGTGGTGGCGATTCCGGCAGGACGAGAAGCGCAACGTGGAGGGCATCGTCTGGTCGCTGCTGGCGGTGTGCCTGCTCTCCCCCGCATCGCTGCCCTGGTACTACACATGGCCGCTCGCGGTGTCGGCCGGGATGACGCTGTCGCCGCGCGCGATGGCGGTCGTGGCCGGCTGCGTCACCTGGGTGATGGCCGTTTTCATGCCCACGGGGTCCATCGGCCTGTACTCGTGGTGGAACGTGCTCCTCGCGGCGGCGCTCGGCGTGCTGACAGGGTGGTCGCTGCTGCGGCCCGACCCGCTGCACGTGCGGGAGTTCCTCGGACTGTCGGAGCTGCCGCCGGTCAGAACGCCAGCGACTGCGCCCGGCGAATGACCTCGCGCGCGTGATCGGTATGCAGGACGTCGATCGGCGCGGCGCCGCCCTCGAGGTCCTCCTGCTCCTCGAACAGCCAACGCATCGCCTCGTCGATCGTGAACCCGCCGTCGGCCAGCACGCTCAATAGACCGGCGAGGTGCTTGGCCACGGCGAAACGGCCGTCCACCTCGCCGAAGAAGGCCTGGGGTACATGGAGGTCGCCACCGCGGCGCACGGCGATCAGCCGGCCGTCCCGGATGTACTGGAGCACCTTCGACGGTGAGACCCGGAGGCCCTTCGCGACGGTGTCGAGGGAGTAGGTCGGGACGGTATCGGGCAGCACGCCGGCCGCGACGTACGGAATCGCACTCACCGGCGGCACTCTACCCGCCTCGGGACCCACCCCCTCGAGGTCACGATCCGGCTACGTCTTCCGGCGCCGAGAGTGCCGAACCGGACTTGTCGTGCCCGGTCGCTACGCTGAACTGTCGGCTCGGGAAGCTCCCGGCGCCGTCGGCCGTGCGGCCGTCCGTCACGCAGAGAGGACCACGAGCGAGGTGAACGCCCCCCGCGACCGCCTGATCGGCGCGCGCATCGACCAGCGCTACCGCATCGACGCCGTGATCGCGCGCGGCGGCATGTCGACCGTGTACATGGGGCTCGACCTGCGGCTGGACCGACCGATCGCCATCAAGGTGATGGACCCGAAGTACGCCGAGGACAGGCAGTTCGTGTCCAGGTTCGAGTTCGAGGCGCGGTCGGTGGCCAAGCTCAAGGACCCTGGGCTGGTGGCGGTCTACGACCAGGGGGTCGACGGTGAGCTCGCGTTCCTGGTCATGGAGTTGGTGACGGGCGGGACGCTGCGCGAGCTGCTGGCCGAGCGCGGTCCCATGCCGCCGCATGCCGTGGCAGCGGTCATGGCCCCCGTCCTGGGCGCTCTGGGCACCGCCCACCGCGCCGGGCTGGTGCACCGCGACGTCAAGCCGGAGAACATCCTGATCTCCGAGGGCGGCGAGGTGAAGATCGCCGACTTCGGACTGGTCCGAGCCATCGCCGCGGCGTCGGTGACGAGCTCGTCCGTGATCCTGGGAACCGCCGCGTACCTGTCGCCGGAGCAGGTGGAGTACGGCACGGCCGACCCGCGCTCGGACGTCTACTCGAGCGGCATCATGATCTACGAGTTGCTCACCGGTGACGTGCCTTTCACCGGCGACACCGCGATCTCACTCGCCTACCAGCGCCTGCACAACGACGTCCCGCCGCCCAGCGAAGCGATCGCGGGGGTCCCGCCCGAACTCGACGAGTTCGTGGCGCGCGCGACGGCCAGGGATCCCGAGCAGCGGTTCGAGGACGGGGAGTCCATGGGTGCTGCGCTGGCCGAGCTGTCGGACCGCCTGCACTTGCCCGCCTTCACTGTGCCCGCGCCCCGGTCCAGCGCCGAGCAGCGCGCCGCCGCAGCGATGTACGACGCACAGCGGAACCAGCCGCACATCCCGTCCGCCGCCGAGCCGACGGGCATGGTCGGCCCCGCGGGCCCTATGCCGATGTCCGACCTGCCGCCACCCGTCGCGGACGGCCCCGCGCCGACGCTCGTGGAGCCCGCGTTCGGGCTGGGCGCAGGTCCCGCGCACCGGGTCGCCGGCCCCGCCGACGGCCGGCACGCGACCCGCGCGGAGACGATGCACGAACCGCTGCCCGAGGAGGTGGCTCCGCGCCGCCGCCGGCGCACCCGGACCTACGTGCTCGTGGCCGTGATCGCGATCCTCGCACTCCTCCTCGCGCTCGGCGGATGGTGGCTCGGCGCGGGGCGGTTCACCAACGTGCCGTCCGTGTCCGGGCTGGATAAGACGGCAGCGGTCTCGGCCCTCGAGCACGCCGGATTGGAGGTCTCCGAGTCCGGCACGTACAGCAACGACATCGCCGAGAACAAGGTGACTGGGGTCGAACCACCGTCGGGGGCCCGCGTATCACGGTTCTCGTCGGTGACCCTGAAGTACTCGCTCGGCCGCCCGGTCGTACCGCAGTTCCAGGCGGGGGCGAGTCCCGATACCGTCGACAAGCTGCTGCGCGACCACGGCCTGACGCCCGTCCACGGCCCGCGGCAGTTCAGCGAGAGCGTCCCCGAGGGCGGCGTCGTCGGCCTGTCGCCCACGCCCGGCACGCGCATGACGGTCGGGGCACAGGTCACGGTCGTCGCCTCGGCCGGCAACCACCCGGTCACCATCCCCGATGTACGTGGCCAGTCCGAGGACGATGCCCGCACGGCGATAACGCGCGCGGGCCTCACGGTATCGGGGACGAAGCAGCAGTTCGACTCCGGCGTGGACGCCGGACGGGTCGCGGGTACGGACCCGTCCGGCCAGGTGAATCGCGGCGGCAGCGTGACGCTGCTGATCTCCAACGCGCTGACGGTGCCCAACGTGACCGGCAAGACCCGCGCCGACGCCCAGCAGGCCCTGCAGGACGCCGGGTTCGATGTGCAGGTCTCAGGCGACGACGGCGACTCGTCCCTTGTGACATCGGTCAGCCCGCCCGTCGGCTCACACGTCGATCCGGCGAACAACACCGTGACACTCACCGTCTCCCGCAAGGTCGTGGTGCCCTCGGTGACCGGCATGAGCGTCGGTCAGGCGAAGAGCACCCTCCAGGGGATGGGGTTGCAGGTGAAGGTGCAATCGATCCTGAGTTCCGACAGCTCCCAGGTCATCTGGCAGTCACCGAGCGGCGGGTCGCAGGTCGAGCCCGGGCGCACCGTCACCGTGACGGCGATCCCCTGAGCCGCCGGCCACGCCCGACCCTCCGGGCCTAGAGCCCCAGAGCAGCAGCGAGTTCGGCCGCGGTGATCGCACCGGGCCCGGTGCCTTCCGCGCTCGCGCGGCGCATCGCACGAGCCAGCCCCCCGTTCACGGGTGCGCGCAGGCCGAGCCCGTGGGCGAGCGTCACGATCTCGCCGTTGAGGAAGTCGACCTCGGTGGTTCCCGCCCCACGCGCGAGCGACTGCCACGTGGACCCGCCGAGCTGCTCCGGAGCTCCGGGCACGGGCTGCACCTGCAATCGTGCGCGCGAGGCCTGCTCCTCCTCCTCGGAGTTGATGCCGATCCCGGCCGCCGCGTAGATCGTCTCCGCCTCGTCCCGGACGGCGCGCGCGATATCACCGTCGACTGTCCCGAGCAGCGCCTGGTTCGCGTTCACGAGGTTGTTCAGCAGCTTGCGGTACTTCCAGGGCAGCACGTCGTCGGGCAGCGGCACCTCGAATCCCGCCCGTCCCCAGTCTGCGGCGACGGCTCCCAGCAGGGCGCGGTCATCGTCGTCGGCCAGCGCGGCGGGGACGCGGCTCGTGTGCAGGATCCCGCGCAGGGGCGTCCCCCCGACGAGCACCTCGCCGGGGGTGAGGAACGTCGCCGGCATCCACACACACACGCCGTAGACGCGGGCGAACCAGCGCTGCGCGCGGTGCTCGGCCTCGACCCCGTTGAGCGCGATGAGAGCGGGCAGCGCCTCCCCGGCGGTGCGGTCACCCACCGGAGCATCGGCCCACTCCGCCAATGCCGCCTCGATCTGGTGGGTCTTGGTCGCGAAGACCAGGACGTCGTCGTCGGTGAGCACTACGTCCGCGGGTGAGCCCGCGACGGTGACCGCCGTCGTGAAGTCAAGGTCGGGCGTTCGGACACGCAGGCCCGCGTCGCGCAATCGATCGAGGTGCGCGCCGCGGGCGACGAGCACGGTGGGGATGCCGGCGCGCGCGAGCAGGCCGCCGATCCCGCCGCCGATGGCGCCCGCACCGACGATCACGTATCGGTTCGTCATGACTGCCATGTAACCCCTTCGCCCGACTTCTCGCCGGGTTGCGCTCAGCGCGAGCGCGAACGCTACGGCGACAACGTGCCCCGCAGACTCTCGAGCACGGCCGGATCCTCGATCGTCGACGGCACGGCCTCGTTGCGGCCCTCGGCGAGGGCCCGCATGGATCGGCGCAGGATCTTGCCGGAACGGGTCTTGGGCAGCCCCTGGACCACTACGACCTCCCGGAGCGCGGCCACGGCACCGATGGTGTCGCGGACGCGGGCCACTACCTCGTCGCACAGGGTGTCGGGGTCGATCGCCACGCCGGCCTTGAGCACCACGAGAGCCCGGGGGACCTGTCCCTTGAGCGGGTCGGCCACACCGATCACGGCGCACTCCGCAACAGCGGGATGCGAGGCGATCACCGCCTCCATGGACCCGGTCGAGAGCCTGTGCCCTGCAACGTTCATGACATCGTCGGTGCGGCCCATGACGAACAGGTAGCCGTCGGAGTCGATGTAGCCACCGTCGCCGGTGAGGTAGTAGCCGTCGAACGTCGACAGGTACGAGTCGATGAAGCGCTGGTCGTCACCCCACAGCGTGGCGAGCGTCCCCGGCGGCATCGGAAGCGAGATCACCACGGCCCCTTCGGCCCCGGCCTCCGCCTCCGTCCCGCGATCGTCGACGATCCGCACACCGTAACCGGGGACGGGCACGGTCGACGAGCCCGGTTTGATCGGCATCGGCTCCAGCCCACGGAGATTCGCGGAGACGGGCCACCCGGTCTCGGTCTGCCACCAGTGGTCGACCACCGGGACGCCGAGCTTCTCGGACGCCCACGCATACGTGTCAGGGTCCAGGCGCTCGCCCGCCATGAACAGCGTGCGCAGCGTCGAGGTATCGCTGCGCGCAAGCAGTTCCGCTTCCGGGTCCTCCTTGCGGATGGCCCGCAGGGCAGTGGGAGCGGTGAAGAGAGCGACTACCCGGTGGCGCTCGACGACCCGCCAGAACGCACCCGCGTCGGGCGTACCCACCGGCTTGCCCTCGTACACGACGGTGGTCGCACCGATCAGCAGCGGCGCGTAGACGATGTACGAGTGCCCCACCACCCAGCCCACGTCGGATGCGGTCCACCACACCTCGCCCGGTCGCACGTCGTAGACCGCGCGCATCGAGTAGGCAAGCGCCACAGCGTGTCCACCGTTGTCCCGGACCACGCCCTTGGGCCTGCCGGTGGTGCCGGACGTGTAGAGGATGTAGAGCGGATCCGTGGCCTGCACCGGCACCGGTTCGGCGGGCGCCGCGTGGGCGACGGCGTCCTCCCAGTCCACGTCGAGCCGCCCCAGATCCGCCCTCAGCTGAGGCCGCTGCAGCACTACGACGGCCTCGGGCTCCTCGACGGCCACGTCGATCGCCGCGTGCACGATCGGCAGGTACGGCAGCACCTTCGCCGCCTCCAACCCACACGACGCCGTGACGATCACCTTCGGTCGGGCATCGTCGAGCCGGGCCGCGAGCTCCGGGGCCGCGAACCCGCCGAACACCACCGAGTGCACCGCGCCGAGCCGGGCGCACGCGAGCATCGCGATCACGGCCTCCGTGATCATGGGCAGGTAGACCACTACTCGGTCGCCCTTGGCGACGCCCAGCGCGGCGAGCGCGCCGGCGAAACGCGCCACACGATCCTGCAACTCGCGGTAGGTGACCTTCTGTACCTCACCGGTGATCGCGGAGTCGTGGATGACGGCGATCTGATCGCCACGTCCGGCCGCGACGTGGCGATCGACGGCGTTCACACAGGTGTTCAGCTCCGCGTCCGGGAACCACGAGTACAGCGGCGCCCGCGCGTCGTCGAGGACGCGCTCGGGCGGAGTGACCCAATCGATCGCGGCGGCCTGTTCGGCCCAGAACCCAGTGGGGTCCTCCATGCTTCGGCGGTATTCGTCTGCGTACGCACCCATGACCTCGAAACTACCCACCACACGCGGCCGCCGGGCGGGATCACACGCTCGAGCAGTTCAGCGACGGCGGCGAAAGCCCTAGCCCCGCAGCATCTCCGCGACGAGGAAGGCGAGCTCGAGGGACTGCTGCGTGTTGAGGCGGGGGTCGCAGGTGGTCTCGTAGCGCCCGGCCAGGTCGGCGTCGGAGATCTCCTGGGCGCCACCGAGGCATTCGGTCACGTCCTCGCCTGTCAGCTCGACGTGCACTCCGCCCGGGTGGGCGCCCACACCGCGAACCACCTCGAAGAAGCCCTGCACCTCGTCGACGATGCGGTCGAAATGCCGCGTCTTGTAACCGGTCGACGCCTCGTGCGTGTTGCCATGCATGGGATCGCACTGCCAGATGACCTTGTGCCCGGTCGCCTCGACGGCCTGCACGATCCCGGGCAGCGCGGTGCGCACGTTGCCATTGCCCATGCGGGACACGAGGGTGAGGCGGCCCGGCTTGTTGGTCGGGTCGAGCTTGCGGACGTACTCGACAGCCTGTTCGGGCGTCGTCTTCGGGCCGATCTTGACGCCGATCGGGTTCTGGATCACAGCCGCGAGGGCGATGTGCGCACCGTCCAGCTGCCGGGTGCGCTCGCCGATCCAGAGGAAGTGCGCCGACAGGTCGTACAGGACCTGCTGCGCGGCAGGGTCGTCGGGGTTCTCGGCGAGCCGCAGTAGGCCGCGCTCATAGTCCAGCACGAGCGCCTCGTGCGAGCTGTAGATGGTGGCGGTCTTCAGATTCCGGTCCTCGACACCGCACGCGCTCATGAATCGGAGGCCGCCGTCGATCTCAGCCGCCAGGGCCTCGTAACGGGCACCTGCGGGCGAGTTCGACACGAACTCGCGGTTCCAGTCGTGCACCTTGTGCAGGTCGGCCATTCCGGAGCCGGTGACCGCGCGGACCAGGTTCATCGCGGCACTCGCGTTGGCGTACGCCCGGATGAGGCGGGACGGGTCGTGGCGACGCACGGCCTCGTCGGCGGGGAACCCGTTGACCATGTCCCCGCGGTAGCTGGGCAGACCCAGGGCGTCGGTGTCCGACGACCTCGGCTTCGCGTACTGCCCCGCGATACGCGCGACCTTGACGACCGGCATCGACGCCCCATACGTGAGCGCGACCGCCATCTGCAGCAGCGTGCGGATATTGCCGGTGATGTGCGGCTCCGTGTTGTCGACGAAGGTCTCGGCACAGTCGCCGCCCTGCAGCAGGAAGGCGCGGCCGTTGGCGACCTCCGCGAGCTGCGCCGACAGGGCCTCGACCTCGGGAGGCACACAGATCGGCGGGACGGATTCGAGCACCGTGCGCATCGCGTCCGCCTGCTCCCGCGGCCAGCTGGGCTGCTGCAGCGCCGGGCACGCGAGCGCGTCGTCCAGCCGCTGCCGGAGGTCACCGGGGAGGTCCGGCAACTTCGGGAGGGTATCGATGGGGACGTCGACGGTCCAGTTCACAGCCACGGATCAGAGATTACTAGCCGACGATGGCCCGGTACTTCGCCAGGTTGTGCCGAGCGTCGGCGAGCGCATCGTGGGCGTCCGACGGTGCCGCGGGCAGGTACGGCCGTCCCTGTTCGTCCCACAGCTGCTTCAGCTCGCGCGTGAACCGCGGGACGGCGCGCGGCAACGCAGTCATCGGCCCCCACAGCTGGCAGAGCGCGACGTGGTCGTAGGCCGCGACCCACGCCCACAGCTCGACGTCGCCCGGCCCCGCCGTCAGGAACTCGAGAACCTCGTCGCGGATCCGCGCACGCGAGCGCCACAGCTTCGACGCAGGCGGGGGCAGCTTCGGCAGCACGTTCGCCCGCACCCACGGCCCGGCGGCCTCCGGATCGAATTCCGTGGAGACGGCGTAGAACTCGCGACCGTCCTCGCCCACTATCCCGATGGACACCAGTTCGATGGTGCGCCCGTCCTCGATGAATTCGGTGTCATAGAAGTACCGCAAACCGCTCCGCCGATCCCCCGTCGCCCCTAGGCGGCGCTCTCGCCGCCGGGCGCCTCCACCACCCCGTTCTTGACGTCGGCGGCGTACACGTCCACATAGGGTTGGCCCGACAGTCGCATCAGCTCGTACATCACCTCGTCGGTGATCGCGCGCTCGATGAACCGGTTTCCCGCCATTCCATCGAACCGCGAGAAGTCCAGCGGCTCACCGATCCTCACCTTCACGTGAGTGAACCGCGGCAGCGTGGTACCGGGCGGATTGAACTTCTCGGTGTTCACCATCGCGACGGGGATGATCTTCGCGCCCGTCTCCAGAGCCATGCGGGCCATGCCCGTCTTGCCCTTGAACAGGCGGCCGTCGGGGCTTCGCGTGCCCTCCGGGTACAGGCCGAGCAGCTCGCCCGACTGCAGCACTCCGACGCCCGCGTCGAGCGCGTCCTGCGCCGCACCGGCGCTACCGCGGTGGATCGGTATGCACCCGACCGAGGTGAAGAACCACTTCTGGAAGACCCCCTTGGGGCCCTTACCCGTGAAGTACTCGGACTTCGCGAGGAACCGGATGCGCCGCGGCACCATGAGCGGCAGGAAGAACGAGTCCATCACCGCGAGATGGTTACTCGCGACGATCGCCGAGCCGTTCTTCGGCAGGTTCTCGAGGCCCTCCACCCGCGGGCGCCCGATGACCCGCAGAACAGGCCCGATCACAACCCACTTGAAGACCATCCACCACATCCCGCGCCGCTCCTAAGCAGTAGCCGATCCGTCGCCGATCACCTTACCGCCCGGCGGATGCCACCGTCTCGCGTGCGATCGCCGCGGCTCCGAGCATGCCTGCGCGCTCCCCCAGTTCGGTCGCACGGATCCGCGCCTTGCGCCGGTACTTCGCCCCGGTGAGCAGCCGCGCGTAGTGATCGCGTGCGTCATCGAGGTACAGCCGCGACGCCGAGCCCACGCCCCCGGACAGCACGATCAGATCCGGATCGAAGATGTCGCTGACCATCGCCAGGCCGACTCCCAGCCACTTCGCGAAGTCGGCCATCACGTCCAGGGCCACAGGGTCGCCCGCCTCTGCCGCCGCGGCCACGCGGCGCCCGGTCAGGGAGCCCGGATCAGCCGCGACCTCGCGTGCCATCAGCAGGCCGTGCGTGCCCGAGGGCGCCATCATGTCGATAGCGGTCTCCACGAGCGCGGTGCCGCTGCAGTACCGCTCCCAGCAGCCCTGCTTGCCACACGTGCATGGACGTCCGTCGGGTACCACCTGCAGGTGGCCGAGCTCCGGCGCGACCCCGAAGGCGCCCCGGAACAGCTTCCCGTCCACGATCAGCGCCGCGCCGATGCCCGTCCCGATCGCGACGACGCATGTCACCTCCGCACCCTTCGCGCCGCCGTACGCGTACTCGGCCCAGGCCGCGGAGTTGGCGTCGTGCTCCATCACCACGGGCAGGCCGATGCGCGCGCTCATCTCGTCGGGGACCGCGGCGTCGCGCCACGGGAGGTGTGGCGCGAACGCCACGTGCTTGCGCTCGGGGTCGAGGAAACCCGCCACCGCAAGACCGACCGCGGCAACGTCGTTGCGTCCGGCGAGCTCGCCGACGAGCCGGTCGAGGCACCGCTCGACGGCACTGGCGCTGCGCGGGGTCTCGGCGCGCGCCGAGTCGAGCATCGTGCCCTCGGCGTCGACCACACCCGCACGCACCGACGTGCCGCCGATATCGATGCCGATCGTCGCGGGTCCCTGGTTCACTCTTCCTCCTCGTTGCGAGGCGTTTCGACGGATACTTCGATCGGCACGTAACCTCGTCCGCCGCGGGCTGCACGTCCACTCGGGCCCGGCCCGGCGCCGTCGACGGCTGGGCCGGGCCCGTCCGACGGCACCCCGCCCTCGGTCTCGGTGTCGTCCTCGTCGGCGGGCGTCGACGAGGACGCGGTGTAGCGCTCCCGGATCTGCTCGATGGTGAGGCTGACGCGCCCGAACAATTCCTCGATGAGGCGCATCAGCTCCTCGAAGACCAGGGTCCCCAGCTCGGCGAGACCGGCCGTCGCGTCACGCAGCAGCTGCTCGGCGGGGTCGGCCACCGCGTCTACGGCGGCACACAGTCGGCACGCACCCGGCTCGCCCCGGGGATGCGCGAGGTGCTCGGCCATGCCCGCAGCGACCCACGGCCGCATCGACTCGAGAAAGCGGGTAGCCGCGAGATAGAACTCGTCGATCCGCGGATCGCCCCACGGACCGGCCTCGCCGGGGGTGTCATGCTCCGCCACGGGGCCACACCTCCGGATCTGGGACGAAACTCACGTGCAGGGCGTCATCGGAGTAGGAGGCGCCCTCGACGACGCATCTGCGCAGGACCGACGGGAGCCGTATCCGCCGGCGGACGCCTTCGGCGTCGATCACGACATCCTCCTCGACCCGGCCCAGGCCTATCGTCGCCGGGTCGACGAGCGGCAGCTCGACGGTCCACTCGTATCGAGCATCCAGCCCGGTCCCGCCGACGTGTCGTACCGCCGGGGGCGCAGCGTCGTCGCTACCGAGCAACGACAGCACGTCGCCCGCCGCCGGTCCGCCGGATTCGGTGTCCGATCCGCCCGGGCGGGACACATCGAGCCGTCCCGCGTCCGCGGCGTCCGCCAGGGGGGCCGGCGCCTCGTCGACGGTCAGCACCGGCCGCGCAAGAGCCGCGCCGAACTCGGCGGCGCCGCTCAGCGCGGCCTCCTGATCCGCGAGTCGGCGCGCGAACCACTGCAACGCCGGATGCGGAAGATCGTGTGCGAAGCGGGAATCCGCGCGCAGCACCCGATTGAGCACGATCGCCGCGGGTCGCAGGCCCAGCACCTCGAGGGCGGCGAGCTCGGACCGTGCCCGGGGGATCCGGCCGCCGTCGGCGACGAGGACGTACAGCAGCCGCAGCGCGTCCCGGTCCCCGACGAACGCGGCGAGTTGCTCGGCCAGGACCGTCAGCCGCTCGGCGAGGATGAGCCCGGCGAGCGCGCCGGTCGCCGGCCCGTCGGTGGCCGGTCCCGAGAGGCGCACGTGCCGCGGCCATACGCGCTCCAGATAGGCGGCGACGGTAGCCGGCGCGGTCAGCAGGGCGGCGAGGTGCTCGAATCCCGGCGCGTCGACGAGCACGTCGTCGTACCCGCCCTCGCCTGTGGCGTACCGGTGCACCGCGGCGAGCGTGAGCAGGTGCTCCGCGTCGGCGAGCCCCGTGATCTCCGGGGGTTCGAGCACGAAGGGGTCGAAACCCGGGGGTTCGCCGTCGCCTCGCATCGGACGCGAGGCCGCAACGGCCCTGGCGGTGCGCTCCCACCAGTCCGCGAGCAGCCGGATGGGATTGAGGTGGACGTGGTCGTAGCCGGCTGCGGGTGTGGCCGTCAGCGGGTCTGCGACGCGGCCGATAGAGATCAGCAGCACGCGCCGTCCGGCCGCGGCACCGCGGGCCGCGAGCGCGCACGCCACCGCGGTCCTGCCCGCGCCCCCCGCGCCCGCCACCAGCACGGTGCGCGGCGCGACGGGGACCTGCCCGCCCGGCACCTACTCGCTGCCCTCGACGTGGCGCTTGAGCTCCTTGAGCGCGGTGTCCGTGATGGTCTTCTCCGCCTTGCGCCGCAGCATCCCGAGCATCGGGATGTGCACGGTCACCTCGAGGGTATAGGTGACGGTGGTGGAGGCGCCGTCTACGGAGGATCTCAACTCGTAGCTGCCGTGCTGGCTGCGCTGCATCGTCGACTCCGCGAGCTCCCAGCTGACGGCCCGGCCGCCCGCCTCCCACGTATAGACCAGCTCGTACGTGTCCTTGAGGAAGCCGGCGTCGATCACGAATCGCACTCGCGCAGGCCGACCGTCCGCCGAGCGTTCGAGGACGGTCACCTCCTTCGCCGTCGCCACCCACTTGGGGTAGTTGTCGAAGTCCGCGATCGCCGCCATCACGCGCTCGGCGGGCGCGTCGACGACTATGGACGCCTGCGTGCGGTCGCTCATTGCTTCGCCTCCCGGTTGCTGTGGCGTGGTGCTCCGCCCGTCGCGCCGTCCGACAACGGCGGCGGGGCCTGTGCCGCGGCGGCGGGCTCGCCCAGTCGGCGCCCCTCCTCCGCCGCGAACTTCACATCGAACATCGCGGAGTGCCCCGCGACCCGGCGATCCCGAGTCTGTGCCGCGGCCTGGCCGGGCGTCAGCGGTGAGTTCGGCTCCGCGTGCAGGAAGTAGTGGAGCAGGCTACCGTCCAGCAGCGGCTCGATCCACATCTCCGACGTACCGACGACGTCGCCCGACACGCGCCAGCGCAGCCCGAGCTCACCGCGGTCCTCCGTCACCTCCAGTGTGAGATCGGGGAACCACTTACGCCACCGGGCCGGGTGCGCCAGAGCGGCGGCCACGCGCGCCGGCGCCGCGGCGACGAATGCCTCGTCTGCGACTTGGATGGTGCTCACGTCATAAGACTGGCACATCCCCCCGACGGGCTCACGGCGCCCGGCCTTGCAGGGCCTCTGCCAGGCATTCGTGATCGCCCGGGACGCGAATGACCACGGTGTAGGGTTCAGGCAACCCTCACATTCCGAGCCGACCGGAGGATCGCGTGCGCGAGATCGCTGTGCCTGCCAACTTCACCGTCCCCGAGGACGCTTCGACAGTGGACATCCTGCTCGACCTCGCCCGCACCGCGCCCCAGAGCGTCCGGATCAAGCGCCTGGTCGGTGAACACTGGCGGCCGGTGACCACGCGGCAGTTCACCGATGAGGTGCTCGGCGTCGCCAAGGGCCTCGTGGCGCAGGGGGTACAGCCCGGCGATCGCGTCGCGCTCGTCTCCTCGACGCGCTACGAATGGCCCCTCATCGATTACGCGATCTGGGCCGCCGGCGCCGTGACGGTCCCGGTCTACGAGACGAGCTCGTCAGGCCAGATCGATTGGATCCTGCGGGACTCCAAGGCCGTGCTGCTCATCATCGAGGGCGACAAGCAGGCAGCCGAGGTCGCAACGCTCGACAGTCTGTCCGACGTCGAGCGCGTGCTGCGGATAGACGCGACCGAGGGTGGCAAGGATGCGGCGGACGCCGAGAAGGGCGCCGTGGAGACGCTCACTGCCGAGGGTGAGGGGATCAGCGAGGACGAGGTGCACGCGCGCCGCGCCGGCGTCCGCAGCTCGGACGTCGCGACGCTGATCTACACCTCGGGAACCACCGGACGGCCGAAGGGCTGCGAGCTCACGCACTCGAACCTCATCAGCGAGGTCGACGCGATCCTCGAGTCCGACATCGGCGACGTGGTTCGTAAGCCGGGCAACTCCGCTCTGTTCTTCCTGCCGATGGCGCACGTCCTCGCCCGCGCAGTGTCGATCGCATGCTTCAAGGGCGGCACCGTGGTCGGCCACTTCAACGACACCAAGAATCTGGTCCCACAGTTCGCGGTGTTCCAGCCGGGAATCGTCCTGTCGGTGCCTCGCGTGTTCGAGAAGGTCTACGCCGGCGTCGAGAAGAGCGCCAACGACGGCGGGAAGGGCAAGATCTTCGAGATCGCCGCGCAGACGGCGATCGAGTACTCCAAAGCGCTCGACGAGGGAAGGCCGGGCCTGCTGCTCACGGCGAAGCACACCGTCTTCGACAAGCTGGTCTACTCCAAGCTCAAGGCGGCGCTCGGAGGCCGCTGCACCGTCGCGATCTCGGGTGGGGCGCCGCTCGGCGCGCGCCTCGGCCATTTCTTCCGGGGCGCCGGCCTGACCATCCTAGAGGGCTACGGTCTGACCGAATCCACGGCCGCAGTGGCGGTGAACCAGCCGAATGCACAGCGCATCGGGACGGTGGGCCGTCCACTTCCCGGCCAGTCCGTCAAGATCGCCGACGACGGCGAGCTCCTGCTCAAGGGGTCCGTGGTGTTCCGCGGATACTGGGGCAACGAGGAGGCCACCGCGGACGCGCTCGAGGACGGCTGGTTCCACACCGGCGACCTGGGCGCGATCGACGCCGACGGGTACGTCTCCATCACGGGCCGTAAGAAGGAGCTCATCGTCACGGCGGGCGGCAAGAACGTCTCCCCCGCCGGGCTCGAGGACGCGCTCCGCAGCAACCGCCTCATCTCCCAGGCGATGGTCGTCGGCGACCAGCAGCCCTTCATCGCGGCGCTGGTGACCATCGATCCCGAGGTCTTCCCTGCTTGGAAGAGTGAGAAGGGTAAGCCCGAGTCGGCCACCGTCGCCGACCTTCGGGACGATCCTGATCTGAAGGCCGAGATCGACGGGGCGGTCGCCGTCGCCAACCAGACCGTCTCGCACGCCGAGGCGATCAAGAAATGGCGCCTGCTCCCCGAGGACTTCACCGAGGAGACCGGTGAGATGACGCCGACGCTCAAGGTGAAGCGAAACGTCGTGGCGCAGAAGTACGCCGACGACATCGCCTCGATCTACGCGAGGTAGTTCACTCGGCCAGGATGCTCTGCAGGCGCGCGCCGAGGCGGCGCCAGTCGAACGCCTCCTCTACGTACGCCCGGCCGGCACGGCCCATCTCGGCCGCGCGGTCCGGGTCGGCGAGCAGGTCGGCGACCGCGTCGGCGATGCGCGGGACGTCCCGCCCGGGCACGACGTGGCCGGTCTGGCCCTCGCGCACCGTCTCCGGCGCGCCACCGGAATCCCCTGCGACGACGGGCTTCCCACTCGCCGACGCCTCGAGGAACACGATGCCCAGGCCTTCGACGTCGAGCCCCGCGCCGCGCGTGCGGCATGGCATCGCGAAGACGTCGCCCAGATTGTGATGTGCCGCAAGCTCTCCCGCGGGAACCGAGCCGGTGAACACGACGTGTTCCGAGACCCCGACGTCCGCCGCGAGCTTGTGCAGGTTCTCGGCGTACGGTCCCCCACCGGCGATCACGAGCCGCGCGCCGGGCACCCGCTGGCGAATGCGCGGCAGTGCCCGCAACAGCATGTCCTGCCCCTTCCGCGGCACGAGACGGGACAGGCAGAGCACCGTCGGTTCGTCGGCGCCGAGGCCGTACCGGGCGCGCAGTTCGGCGCGCGCGCCGTCGTCGGGGGCGAACACGCCCGCGTCGACCCCCGGCGGCAGATGCTCGAGCGCGCAGTCTGCGCCGAACGCGGCGGCGAACCTCCCGCGGGTGTACCGGCTGACGTACGTGACGACGTCGGTGGTCTCGCCGATCCGGCGCAGGCACGCACGAGCCGGCGGGATCATCGACCAGCCCACCTCATGACCGTGCGTTGAAGCCACGATGCGGTCTGCGCCCGCCCGGCGCAGCCGCTCTCCTAGCAGCGCCAAGGGCGCGGCCGCACCGAACCATACGGTACGGATATCGTTGGCACGTACCAGATCTCGCGCCCTGCGGTACGCGGCCGGCGTCGGCAGCAGTAGCGTTGTCGGGTGGCGCACGACCTCGAACGGCTGCGCCGCGTCGAATTCCTCGCACCCGCGCCAGCGCGACGCATAGACCACCAGATCGTCGGGGGGCAGCCGACCCGCGAACGCCTGGAGGTAGGACTGGATGCCACCCGGTCGGGGCGGGAAGTCGTTGGTCACCAACAGCGTCCGCGGCATGGCGACCACCGTACCGGCAGCGACACCGCGACTCCGGCGCGACCTGGTCGAGAAGGGTGCCTAGTAGCGGACGGCGGCGTCGAAGGGCCCGGCACGATCGACGGGGACCACCTGCACCGGGACCCCGAACGTGGGCGCGTGCACGACGTAGCCGTTGCCTATGTACATGCCGACGTGGGACGCCGACGAGTAGTAGATCACCAGATCGCCGGGCTGCAGTTGATTGCGCGAGATCTGCTGGCCGCCTGCGAGCTGTGCCTGCGACGTCCGGGGCAGTGACTTACCGGCCTGCTGATACGACCACATCATCAGCCCCGAGCAGTCGAACTGGCTCGGGCCGGTCCCGCCCCACTCGTACGGGTCGCCGATGCGCGACAGCGCCGCCTGCACGGCCACCAGCTGCGGCGACGAACCCTTGGGAACGAGCCGTGGGTCGAAGGGCACCGTCGGCCCGATGAGAGCCGAACGCTGCGCATTGGTGAGGGAGTCGTAGACGGCCTTCACGCGCGCAGCGTCCATCGCGAGGGCAGCACGCTTACGTGCCCAGTCGTCGCGGACCTCGAGAGCGTCCGCCGCGGCTGTAGTAGCCGCCGCCGTGGCCTGCTGGGCCTTCTGCTGCGCCTGCAGCGCACGCGATTTGACGGCCGCGAAACGCCGGACAGTGTTCGCGACGTCGCGACTGAGGAAGTCGAGTGTCGACATCTGGTCGAGCATCTGCTGCGGGGAGTCGCTGACCAGGAGGGCGAACAGGCGGTTCGTACGACCGCCCTCGTAGTTGGCGCGCACAACGGAGTCGACCCGACTTTGGAGGGCGTCTCGCTCCGCGGTGACGGTCGATACGTCACGCTGAGCGGCGGCGACGGCCGCCTGGGTGGCCTTCTTCGCCGCAGCCTTCTTGTCGTAGTCCACCTGCGCTGCGACGCTCGCCTCGTTGGCCTGCTCCGCCTTGCGAGCCAGGTCCTTATAGTGCCTGAGCACCGCATTGGGATCCGACGAGGAACCGGACGGGTCGGCGGCAGCCGAGCCGACCACAGTGCCGGTCACCAGCACGACGGCCGCAGTCGAAAGAGCGGCAGCGCGTGCGAGCCCACCGAATCGCGTGCGGGAGACTGCAGGATGCACAGGAGGTGCGGGTCCTTCCGATCGGCGGTCGAGCCACCCCGGGCCGGGGGCGCATCCGACCAGATTACCGACCGGTAGAGCGCACGCGACGCCGGGGTGTCGACGAGGTGAACTGCGCGCTTCAGTAGCGGCGCGCGGCGTACACCTTCATGTTGTCGAGCGGCGTCACCTTGACCGGGATGCCGTAGTTGATGGCCTGCACGACCTTGCCGTTACCGATGTAGAGGCCGGCGTGGCTGCCGCCGTTGTAGATGATGACGTCGCCGGGCTGCAGGTTGCTCAGCGAGACGGGGGTGCCGCCGCCGAGCTGACCCCAGCTGTCGCGCGGGACGCTGATGCCGGCCGACTTCATCGAGTAGTAGACGAGACCCGAGCAGTCGAAGGCGTTGGGCCCCGCGGAACCGTACGAGTAGGGCATGCCGGTCTTGGACAGAGCGGTCTGCACGGCCTGAGCCTTCGCGCCGCCCGCATGGACCTCGATGGTCTTCGGGGCGATCGAGGCGGACTGGACGAGCGGCTTCGACGCCTTTTTGACGGTCTTCACCGTCTTCTTCGGCGCAACCTTCTTGGCGACCTTCTTGACCGGAGCCTTCTTCGCCTTCTTCACCACGGGCTTATGTGCCTCGTGGGAACCGGTCGCCGGGGCGGCCATCGCGTTGGCGGCCGGCACGGCCAGGGTTCCGAGAGTGATCGCGCCGGCGGCAAGTGCGCCACGGGCTGCGGTCGCCCCGCGAGAGGGCTGCGGCTGCATGCGGTGTTTCGCCACGAAGAGTCTTCTCCTGTTGTTCTCCCTTACCGCCGACCGAGTTAGCTGACGGGTTCGGGCGAGGAAGATGCCCTACTCGGCCATACGGCCGCGATTCACCCCGGTGTTGCTTCGGTGGGTCCCCGGCGGGACGATGACGTCCCTTAGGCGGCGACCTCGTCGGGTCGGGCCGGTTTAGCCCGGGGTGCCCCGCAAGGTCTCAGAAAGATTACGAAACGGATACGCTCCTGTCCACCTGTTCGGCGAGAACCGCCGAAGAGTGTCGGATCAGCCCGCTCTCAAATCAGGATGCCGATCGGCCGGAAACACCGTTCTTGCTGCATCGACGGGCGCGCCGGCGAGGACGTTCCGCGCCCCGGAGATCATCCCGGCATCGGCGAACACACCGATGGCGCGAGCTATGTCCCTATCGGCTGCCCGCCCCGACTCTCGCTCCGGCGACCGGGCCGCGTTTCCGCCGGTAGCGGCAACGACGGGCCCCAGCAGGAACCCCACCGAGCACCCGTCGCAAGCGCGCGGACTGCCGACGCACGTGGAGCAGTCGATATGCATTGTGATCCTCGTCTCATTTCCGTAGGTCCCGAGGGCCTCGGGCGTGTCACCTCGCGGTCATCGGAAACCTACGACGCCCCACCGACAAGTAACTCGCGCCACCGACAATCACTCCAGTCACATCAGACCCAGGCAGGGTCTGAGACTCACATGGTTGTAGTCAACTTGTCGTACCCCCGGAATAGCTTCGGCTCATGCAGTTGACGTTCGAGGACCTGCCGGAGCACGACGACCGGCTGCCCGGCTCAGACCGGGACATCGACCTCCGCGACGTGACCTTCGTGGTGGTGGACCTGGAGACCACGGGAGGCAGCCCGGGCGGCGGCGACAAGATCACCGAGGTCGGCGCAGTCAAGATCCGTGGCGGCGAGGTGCTGGGCGAGTTCGCCACGCTGGTGGATCCGCAGTGCGGCATCGCTCCGCACATCGTGCATCTCACCGGGATCACCACCGCGATGGTCACGGGCGCACCTACCATCGACTCGGTCCTGCCCGCCTTCCTCGAATTCGCCCGCGGCTCGGTGCTCGTCGCACACAACTCGCGTTTCGACCTCGGCTTCCTCCGGGCCGCAGCAGACGCCACCGGAACGCCGTGGCCGAAACCGCCCTCGCTGTGCACGGTGAAACTCGCGCGCCGCGTGCTCACGCGGGACGAGGCGCCTTCGGTGAAGCTGTCCGAGTTGGCGCGGCTGTTCCGGGCGGACACCACACCGACACATCGCGCACTCGACGATGCTCGTGCCACCGTCGACGTGCTGCACGGCCTCATCGCACGAGTCGGCAATCAAGGCGTGCACACGCTCGGTGAGCTGAGGGACTACCTACCGGCCGTGACGTCGGCACAGCGGGCAAAGCGCTCGCTCGCGGACCACCTGCCGGAACGGCCGGGCGTATACCTGTTCCGCGGCCCCGCGGAGGAGGTGCTGTACGTCGGCACCGCGTCGAACCTTCGCCGCCGCGTGCGCAGCTACTTCACGTCGTCCGAGACGCGCGGCCGCATAAAGGAGATGGTGCTGCTTGCCACGCGCGTGGACTACGTCGAGTGCGCGCATCCGCTCGAGGCGGCAGCGCGCGAGCTGCGTCTGATCGCGGCGCACACTCCCCCGTACAACCGGCGGTCCCGGTACCCGCGCCGCGGCTGGTGGGTGCACCTCACAACAGAGGCGTTCCCGCGGCTCTCCGTCGCCCGGACCGCCCCGGCAGGCACGCCCTGTCTGGGCCCGGTCCCGAAGCGCGGCGACGCCGCCGACGTGGCGGACCTCGTCGCCGAGTACTGCGGCATCCGCACATGCAGGACGCGCATCGCAGCCGGGGGGACGCACCGGTGTCTGGTCGACACGCGCGGTGCCGTCCCCATCGCAGGATGCCGGGCGAGCTCCAGCGCTCCCGAGGACGCCGAGGCATACCGTCCCCGGGCGCGCCGCGCGGCGGCACTGCTTCAGGGACGCAGCCACGAGCCGCTCTCCGAGATGCAGGACAGGCTCGCCGACCTGGTCGCACGCGAGTTGTTCGAGTCCGCGGCACGCCTGCGGGACCGCGTCGCCGCGCTGATATCCGCTCTGGCGCGCACGCACGCACTCGTACGCTTCTCCGACGTCCCCGAGATCGTGATCGCGCAGCCCGACGGCGCGTCGGGCTGGCAGCTTTCGGTGATCCGGCACGGCCGCCTCGCCGCCGCCGGCACGGCGCCACGCGGGGTGCCGCCGCTGCCTGTCGTCGAGCGGTTGCGCGCGAGCGCCGAATACGCCGGCGAATGCGACGGTTCCCTGTTCCCCTCGGATGCCCTGCACGGTGCCAGCCCAGAGGAATCGGCACTGCTACGCCGCTGGGTTCTGCGGCCGGGCACGCGCATCGTGGACATCACCCACGGGCCGGACGGCATCTGCTGGTCCGAGCCGGTCCTCGGTGCCGGGCGGTGGATCGACTGGGCGCGGCTCGCCGCCGAGGCCGGGCGCGACGGGCGGGCTGCAGCCGGCGCCTACAGTGAGAACAGACATTCCCGCGCGGCGTGAGCCGGACCGATCCCGAGGAGGACCCCAGTGATCACCGCCATCGTCCTGATCAAGGCGAACGTGCACCACATCCCGGAGACGGCGCAGGCGGTGGCGGACATCTCCGGAGTCACCGAGGTCTACTCGTGCGCCGGGGACATCGACTTGATCGCGAAGGTCCGGGTACGGCAGCATGACGACATCGCGCGCGTGGTGACCGATGGCATCAACCGACTCGAAGGCGTCGAATCCACGTCGACCCATATAGCGTTCCGCGAATATTCGACGGCCGACGTAGACGCGGGCTTCGATATCGGCAACTGATGCCGCTCCTGTGGCCCATGCCATCGACGCGGCGTCCGCCTGCCATGCCGATGCGAGACGCGATCTACGACGAGATGTCCGCGACGGTCGCGCCATAGGCGGCGATCAGCGCGGCGGCGTCGACGAGCGCGCTGCGACCGTGAGAGCCGGCGCCGAGAGCGACCTCTCCCCCGATGCGCTCGTCGACGTACAGCGGCCAGTCCCCGAGAGCGCCGATCGGCGTTATGGTGCCACGCTCGTAGCCGGTGGCGGTGAGAGCCTCGTCCGCGGGCGGCATCGCGAGCCGGTTGACACCGACGGCGGCCCTCAGCTTGGGCCACGCGATCTGCCGATCGCCCGGGATCAGCGCGAACAGATAGTCGTCATCCCCGCGCCGGACCACGAGGGACTTCACCAGCTGCGCGGGAGCAAGCCCGAGGAGCTCGGCCGCCTCGGGCAGACTTCGGGCCGCGGGTCGATCGATGATCCGTACCTCCAGCCCGCGGGCGGCCGCACCGGCCTGGACCCTGTCGACCGTCACGACGCCGCGAGCTCTCGGCTGCGCGTGACCCACCGCTCGAGCAGGTCCGCGCCCGCACCGGAGTCGACGGCCTCGGAGGCACGGTCGAGCTGTCGCCGCAGCGCGTCGGTCACGGTCTCGCCGTCGCCGAACCCGTCATAGGCGGCCAGAGCGCCGGCGGAGTTCAGCAGGACCGCGTCGCGGACCGGCCCCTCCCTCCCGGCCAGCAGGTCGCGCGCCACCTGAGCGTTGACCGCGGCGTCACCGCCCCTCAGGTCGTCCAGGGACACCCGGGGCAGACCGAGCACCGTCGGATCTACCGTCTCGGTGACCACACCACCGCCGTGCACGCGCCACACCGTGGACGTCGAAGCTGTGGTGAGCTCATCGAGCCCGTCGTCGCCGCGCACGACGAGTACGTCGTCACCGCGTTCGGCGAATGCCTGCGCCACCGTCGGAGCGAGGTCCGCGAAGGCGCAGCCGACGAGCCCGACGGTCGGGCGTGCCGGGTTGGTCAGGGGGCCCAGGACGTTGAACACCGTCGGGATCCCGATCTCCCGGCGCGTCGCGCCCGCGAACCTCAGCCCGGAGTGGAACACGCTCGCGAGGCAGAAGCCGATACCCAGCTCCTCGACGGTGGTTGCGACGGCATCGGCGCCCAGCCCGATCGCGACCCCGAGCGCCTCGAGGCAGTCCGCGCCGCCCGACTTCGAGGACGCCGCCCGGTTACCGTGCTTGACGACTTTCACACCCGCGGCGGCAACGACGATCGCCGACATGGTGGAGATGTTGACCGAATGGGAGCGGTCGCCGCCTGTGCCTACGATGTCGATCGCCCGGCCGGTGAAAGGCACCGGCGTCGTCATCCCGAGCATCACATCGGCAAGCGCCCGCACCTCCGTCGGCGATGGGCCCTTCATCTTCAGCGCGACGCCGAACGCGGAGATCTGCGACGGGGTCGCCCCGTCGTTCATGATCTCCGTCATCGCCCATGCGGCCTGCTCGGGGGTGAGGTCGCGATGGGCGGTGAGTTCGGTGAGAACCGTCGGCCAATCCATGGCGTAAGCCTAATCGGCGCTACTGCGTCGCCACCTGGAGCACCCGCCACAGCAGTGCATGCCCGCCGTGGCGGGCCGTGACGCCCGCCATCCTCGACCGCTCCTGCGACACGTGCATGGCGTCCACCGTCTGCACGCGGGCGACCGCCACCAGTTCGGTGGCTTCCGCATCGTCCGCGGTGGCGCGCACCGCGTCCGCCTCGGGAACCTGCACCCGCTCGTAGCGGTCCTGCCCCACGAGGTCGAGCACCCGATCGACCTCGGTCGGAGGCAGCTCGAGCAGGTGCCACAGGACGGACTGCGCATCCGCGACGAAACCCGCGGAGCCGTCCAGCACGGCCGAGCTCGCAGCGGCATCGTCATCCGATTCCGCGACGGGAACCAAACCGGGGTGCCGCGGCGTCAAATCCTCCGAACGACGCCGCGCGAGGCGGCGGAGCAGAGGGTCGCGGACGGGCCGTCCGTTGACGTCGTAGGGCATCGCATCCCCGTTCTTCGAGGGCAGTCGGAAGCACCCGGCAGATTCGACGCGCCCAATCTGCGACCCGGGTAGTCAATCGATACTACGACCCGTCATACTTGCCGGGTGACTAGCGCCGCACCGACCTCAGCTCCTGGAATCACCCAGCGCGTGCACTCGCTGAACCGGCCCAACATGGTCAGCGTCGGGACGATCGTCTGGCTGTCGAGCGAGCTCATGTTCTTCGCCGGGCTCTTCGCGATGTACTTCGTCGCGCGCGCCGGCGCGGGCCCCAACGGCTGGCCGCCGGAGCCGACCGAACTCAGCCTCACCCAGGCCCTCCCCCCGACGATCATCCTGATCGCGTCGTCCGTGACCTGCCAGCTCGGGGTCTTCGCGGCCGAGAAGGGCGACGTCTTCAAGTTCCGGGTCTGGTACTTCGTGTCGTTCCTCATGGGCGCACTGTTCATCGCGGGCCAGGGGCACGAGTACTGGAACCTGGTGCATGAGGGCACCACGCTCAGCTCGTCGGTGTACGGCTCGGTGTTCTACATGGCGACCGGCTTCCACGGCCTGCACGTGTGCGGCGGTCTCGTGGCCTTCATCTTCATCCTGGCCCGGTCGCGCGTCAGCAAGTTCACCCCGGCGCAGGCCACCTCCGCAATCGTCGTCAGCTACTACTGGCACTTCGTCGACGTGGTGTGGATCGGCCTGTTCGCCGTCATCTACCTGATTCGCTAACGCAGTTCGGTGCGTTCGCCGCAGCCGCGACAAAAGAGGGATTACAGATGAGTTCAGTCGATAACGAGACCCCCGGCACGGGAGGCGAGCCCGGCAGCCCCGGCAGCCGGCCCGCCGGTCGCGCGGACGCCGCCGCGACCCGCCGGCGCCGGAAGTTGCGCCGTCGCATCGCCAGCGCGGCGCTGCTGCTGTTCGCACTCGTCGCGGCGGGGGGCCTGGCGGCGCTGGTCAGCCCCACTCCGCAGGTCGCCGTAGCCGACGGCAACGACTCGGCGCTTATCACCGAAGGCAAGCAGCTCTACGAGACGTCCTGCATCACGTGCCACGGTGCGAACCTCGAGGGCGTCCAGGACCGTGGTCCCGCGCTGACGGGTGTCGGCGACGCCGCCGTGTACTTCCAGGTGCACTCCGGCCGCATGCCTGCCACCGCGAACTCGGCGCAGATCGTGCGCAAGCCGGCCAAGTTCGACGATCACCAGATCGATGCGATGGGCGCATACATCCAGTCCATCGGCGGCGGCCCCTCGGTCGTATGGGAGTACAACTCCGACGGCTCGATCAAGCGCGACGCCCACGGCAACCGCGTTGTCGCCCAGGCCTCCCTGCGCGGCAACAGCATCCCTGAGGGGTCGGAGCTGTTCCGCCTGAACTGCGCCTCCTGCCACAACTTCACCGGCCAGGGCGGCGCGCTCTCGGGCGGTAAGTTCGCGCCCCCGCTCGGACCGGCCAACGAGCAGGAGATCTACACGGCGATGCTCACGGGCCCGCAGAACATGCCCAAGTTCTCGGACCGCCAGCTGTCGCCGGAGGAGAAGAAGAACATCATCGCCTACGTCAAGTCGGCAACCGAGACCGCGTCGCCCGGCGGCTACAGCCTCGGCGGCTTCGGCCCGGTCTCCGAGGGCATGGCTATGTGGGTTATCGGAATCGTCGCCGTCGTGGCGGCCGCGATGTGGGTTGGGAGCAGGGGATGACTGCGAAGCCGCTCGAGAACGTCCCGTCGGACGACGAGCTCGACACACTCGGCAACGACGAGCTCGTCAAGCTCGGCACCGCCCTCGACGGTGTCGAGGTCGTCTATCGCGAGCCCCGTTGGCCCGTCCCCGGCACCAAGGCCGAGAAGCGCGCCGCGCGCTCCATCTCGCTCTGGTTCGTCCTGGCCGGTGTCTTCGCGCTGGCCTTCCTCGGCATCTTCATCTGGTGGCCGTGGCAATACCAGGGCATCGACGACAAGAACTACTGGCTGTACACGGTGTACAACCCGCTCATCGGCATCACCTTCGGCATCTCGGTGCTCTGCGTCGGCGTCGCGGCCGTGCAGTTCACCAAGAAGTTCATCCCGGAGGAGATCGCGGTCCAGCAGCGGCATGACGCCGGCGGCTCGGCCAAGATCGACAAGAAGACCACCGCCGCGCTGTTCACCAACGCGCTCGAGACGTCCACACTCCCCCGCCGCAAGATGATCATCGCGTCCGCCGGATTCGGCGTCGGCGTGCTGGGCCTGGGCGCCGCCATCGGCTTCCTCGGCGGCCTCATCAAGAACCCGTGGGCGCAGGGCCCTGCGTCTCCGCTGTGGCACACGGGCTGGTCGCCCCGTTGGGACTCCCTGACGAACACCTACGGTGACGTCAAGAACGAGACCGTCTTCCTGCGCAACTTCACCGGCGATCCCGAGGTCGTCAAGCTGGTGCGCCCCGAGGACATGGACGCGGGCGGCATGATGACGGTCTTCCCGTGGCGCGTCTCCGACGGCTTCGGCGAGACCGAGGAGTCGCGCGAGCGTCTCCTCAACGGTGTGAAGGCGATCCGCAACCCCGTCATGCTGATCCGCCTGCGACCCGAGGACTCCGTCAAGGCCGTCAAGCGCAAGGGCCAGGAGGACTTCAACTACGGCGACTACTGGGCGTACACCAAGGTCTGCAGCCACTTCGGTTGCCCGACCTCGCTGTACGAGCAGCAGACCAACCGCATCCTGTGCCCGTGCCACCAGTCGCAGTTCAACGCACTGGAGTACGGCAAGCCGGTGTTCGGGCCCGCGGCCCGCGCGCTGGCCCAGCTGCCCATCTCTGTGAACGAGCAGGGCTACATGGTTGCCAACGGCGACTTCATCGAACAGGTCGGACCGGCCTTCTGGGAGGCGACGCACTGATGACCGCAATAGGAGATCGG
>NZ_JARFTP010000023.1 GCF_029167375.1 Tsukamurella sp. 8F | reverse complement strand
GCCACCAGCGACGGAACCACCGGGGGTTCCGGCGGCGGGTCAGGATCCGATAGCGGGGCGGGAGGCACGACGGGAGCGGCGCCTACGTCGGGGGCGTCGGGCACGAGTATGCCGCAGTTGCCGCAGATCTCGTCGCCGCAGATGCCGACGTTCAATCCTGGTCAGCAGCAGGGGTTCGCATTGCCGCTCAAGCAGCTGTGGGACTACTCGCGGGGGAAGGGCGATGGGGCGTCGACGGGTTCCGGAGAGTCGTCGGGTGGTTCAGGCGGCGGCTCGTCGGGTGGCTCGGACGGTGCCGGTACATCCTCAAGCGGGAGCGATAGTGGCTCGTCGTCGGACGGCGATTCGAGCAGTGACTCGGATGGGAAGTCCCGTAAGCATCACAAGAACGCCGGGAAGCCGGACTCGCGGGGGCGGATCTCCACCGACGATGTGATGATGAAGAGGATCCGGCTGCCGAAGGGGCAGGCGGCGTTCCGCGGATACATCCTCGAAGCTCTCGATCACGAGGGCATCACGAATACGGCGGCGCGGAACAGGTGGGTGCACGGCCTGGAGACGATCGCCCGGCGTGAGTCTGTGAACGACAACCTTGCGGTCAACCGGGTCGACGTGAATGCGCATGGGCGGCGGATGGTCGACGGTGCCCCCTCGGGTGCATCACGAGGTGGGTTCCAGATGACGCCGTCGACGTTCGCGGCGAACCATGTCGCCGGCACGTCCCGCAACATCTACGACCCTGTGGCGGAGGCGAGCGCCGTGGTGCACTATGCCCGGTCGCACTACGGGGTGCGCGCGGATGGCTCGAACCTGGCCGCGCGGATAGCGCAGGCGAATCCTCACCATGCACCGCAGGGGTACTGAACCTTTCAGCCTGTGGTGTCGGTTCGATCGATCTTGGCCCAGTTGGCGGCGAGAAGGTCTGCGAGCTGTTCCTCGAGCCATTGTGCGTTGTCGAGCAGAGGCTGACGCAGGTCGGCGAGGGAGTCGTTGATGTGGTCTGTCAGGGTTTCGTGGTCGTAGCGTTCGGTGACGCCGGGCTCGAGCCAGACCTCGGTGATGCGGCCTACCTCGTCGAAGGTGAAGACCGCCTCGTCGTTGCCGTTGGTGACTCGTTCGTTGCGGACGAGTTCGTTGTACTCGTCGGCGGTCTTCTTGACGGCCTCGAGTTCGTCCCATCCCCGCTTCATCTGTCCGTACATCAGCGTCCTCTACTGGTCTCGGTCCGTGCTGGCGGGCCGTCGTGGCGGCGTGGCGGCGGGGCGGGGCCGGCCCGGATTTCCCCCACCGGTGGACTTCTTCGCCGCCTCATCTTGGCGCATCCGGATCTGCTCGCGGTCGACGGCAGCGTGGATGCGGGCGCTGTTGGGGACGGGCCGCAGCACCGCCTTGCGGTCCTTGCCGGGTGCTCGTTGGCCGGCGTCGCCGCCGGCTCCGCGCGCGGCGTTCATCGGCATGTACGGCATGCCTCCTCCACTTGCGGAAGACGATGGGGCGGCCGTGGGTGTCGTAGACGCCGCGCCTGCGGTACCGGAGAGTTGGGTGGGGCCGGGGGCGACAGCGGCTCCGGTCGGCAGGTCGGACGCCCCGGCGGCGCCGGTGTCGCCGTCACCTGTGTCTGCTCCGCCGCTGTCGTCGCCGTAGTCTCCGTCGTCGCCGCTCCCGCCACCGGCATCGTCGCCGGTGTCACCGAGGTCGCCTACCCCGGCGTCGCCGGTGTCGTCGCCGAGACCGTCGCCGGTGTCACCGAGGTCGCCTGCCCCGGCGTCACCGGCGTCGCCCTGGGTACCGGTGAGGCCTTGCACTACTTGGGCGGCGGTCGACGCGGCTTGGGTGGCAGCGGAGGCTGGAAGGCTCACCGCGCCTCCGACGAGCCCGCCGAGAAGGCTCGGCAGGCTGGAGGCGAGCGAGGATGCCGCGGACAGTTTCGACGGGTCGAGGGCGGACTGTGCCCCTTTGCCTTTCCCTGTGTTCGCGGCGTCGCCGGTGCCGGTGCTCGTGGTGTCGGCGTCGCCGGTTGTGTCGTCGCCGGTGGCGTCGTGTCGGCCGGGCTTGCGCTTGGTCGCGGTGTGGGCACGGGTGCCGGGTTTGGTGCCGCCGCCGACGACGGGCTGCGGAGCCGCGATGGGCGTGGTGGCTTGCGGCACCGTGCCGGCGTAGGTGGCATCGGCCCCTGCCGCAGACCCGCGGAGTTTGCCGAGTTCCGCGACGCGTGAGGCGACGACGGGGGTGAAGCGGCCGCCAGAGGCCATATTGGCGCGCTGTGCGGATGCGATGTTCTCGCGTGCAGCGGTGAAAGTCTTCGGGTGCGGGGTCTGCTCGACGGCGGTGCGGTAGTGCCCGAGCGCGGTATTGACTGCGGTTCCGATCGAGCGGTATTCGTCGGCCGCCGAATCATGCCAGTCGGCGAGCTGGTGCACGGCGTGGCTTGCGGGCGCGGGGCCGTCACTGTGGGTCCAAGCAGTACCCAGGGTGGTGGCGGCGCGGCGCAGTGTCGCGGCCCGGGCGGTGGCGTCGCGGTGGCCTGCGTCCGCCCAGTTCGCCCAGGACTGCAGGGACGCGCCGCCGTCGCCGCCGGTGTGCAGGTCGGTGGCGAATTGTTCGGGGTCGGCGTCGGCGGTCGGCGCAACCGGCGCGGGCACGGGGATCCCGGTGATCGTGTCGGTCGACGTGGGTAGTGCTGTGATCCCCGGTGTCGGTGCGGCGGCACCGCCGCCGGCGGCCGCGATGTAGGTCTGCTGGTTGGCGTCGTCGAGCGAGGCGTAGTCCGCGGCGTTGGCTCCGAGTTGAAGGCCGCCGTCCGCGGCGTACCGGGCAGCCGCAGTGGCGGCCTGGTGCAGTGCGGCGCCCCGGGCCGCGATGTGCGTGGTAGTGCCCAGTGAGTGCGCGTCTCCGCCCGGCGGCAGGAGCGCCGGCGGCTCCGCGACGTAATCCGCCGCGGAGGTGGTGTCCGCTGCTGCCGAGGTCAGCCCATCTGTGTCGACGCGAGGATCGGAGGACACTGTCAGATGTTCTCGACTGACTGGTTGTAGATGTTGAGGGCCTCGTCGTCTGTACGCTCGAATCCCGCGATGTCGGCACGTCCGCGGGAGGCGAGGTAGTCCGACCGCTGTGCCAGGGAGTGGACTGCGGGTTGACGGCGAGCTGCGAGGGCGGTGAGGGCGGTGCTGACCCCGTGGTAGGCGTCACCGAGCGAGGCTGAGACCCCCGTGGTGTCCCATTGCGCGCTGGCGCGTACGGCTTCGGCGTTCTTCTCCTGGTGTCCGACCCACTGCTGGACGTGCTCGGTGTCGATGCTGCTGCCGTTTGCCATGAGTGTGGTCCTCACTGATGCGGTGGATTAACCTTCGATTCGTGACCGTAGACCTGGCTAGTGAGCTGCGGCAACACTCTGGAACCGCGAAGGATGTGAGGATGACGAACCCGGACGAGGCCACGCCTGTCGCGGTGGGCGGTGGCGTCGGCGAGGCCATCTCACGGGATGGTTCGGTGCATGTCTCGGTGTCGACAGCAGGTGCCATGCCCGATTACATCGTGACTCTCGGACCCGCGGTGCGTTTCCGCAGCTCGGATGAACTCGCTGAGCAGATCCGAGTGGTCGCGGACATCGCGTTCGAGCGGGCGCTGGCCGAGATGCGAGCCGATATCGAGGCGCGTGGCGGTAAGTCGACCGCGATCGGAACAGGGTGGCGTACACACGCTGAGGTCGATACGTACGAGAAGGAACGGCTCTTCTTCTGAACGCCCGACCTACGAGCCCGCATAGTCCGTTTTAAGATAGAGGCGTGGTGGAAGGGCATGCGCAGTCCCGCGATCGGGCGGATGATGACGCTCGGGCGCGGCAGGCCCGTATCGCCGTCGCCGATGCGGAGGTGACGCGGATCGTGGAGGAGGTCGCGGCACATCGGAGCCACTCCGTCCAATTCCTGACGAGTCTGCGACAAGAGATCGTCGAGCGCGCGTACGCCCTGGGAGCGATTGCCGAGACGACGGAGGGACGAGCACAGCTGGCCGCGTTCGTCCGACAGCAGGTCAGCCGTGCACAGACCCAGCTGCAGGCCGCGCATGAGACGGACCGTCAAGGGGCGGCGCGGTTGGCGCAGTTGACCGACGAGTACGACGTCTGAGCAAGTGTGGCGGCGTCGCAGCCGTTCGCTCTACGGTCGTCCACATGGCTGAATCGGAATCGCCGGACGCCGCGGGAGACGTGGTGACCGTGGACAACTCCCCGGGGACGCAGGCGCTGGTCAACGCTGCTTTGAAAGCGTTCGACGACGCCCTCGCGGCGTTCGGGACAGGTGAGACGCCGGATCTGAAGCCGGTCCCCCGGCGCGCAGCCTTCCAATCGAACTGACGAGGAGGCGACGGTGGCCGGTCACCCCACGGCGACGCCCCCCGCTCCGGGGGCGCCGGTAGGCACTGCGGGTTCGGGTAATGCCCGGCTACCCGATACGAGTCAGCAGGACTGGTCCTGGACTCCCCCGGCCTCGGCGGCGCACGGGACGTTCCAGGCGGCCGGCCCGGGCATCGGTGCCAAGTGGCTCCGATTGGGGCCGACGGGAGAGATGACCGGCACGCCCGTGGGCACACACAACGGTGGCCCGGATGTGCCGGGGCTGGAAACGCACGGCAACGGTGCTCATTTCGTCACCAACGGGACGCGGTCGCAGGCACAGTTCGCTGACGGAACGGCGATTCCGGACCTTCCGGTGTACGACAACGGCAGCCGCAAGTACCAGTCCAACGGCGACGGCACCTTCAGCGAGTGGTCGAACGGCAAGGTGATCGGGCCGAAGGAGCAGCCGTGGGGATTCTCGCGCGGCAGTGACGGCCAGACGGCCCCGGTGAATCGGGACGGGGCCAATTTGCAGGCTCCGCAGAGTAAGAAGCTGCCGACCACCTGGCCTGGTGGCACTACCTGGTATCAGAACCCGGGTACGGATCTGTGGACACGTCAGGCCAAAGACGGTTCCAGGATGATCCTCCCGAACAAGGCGAAGGGGCAGACTGAGCCGACGTACGTAGACGGTGCAGGCAATCCGATCAGCCGAGATGCCTATACGAAGGCCCTCGCCAGCGGTAACACCGACGGATCGTCAGAGCCCGGGCTGACCGCGCCGGGCATAGGCCCCACGTCGGGACCGAACGTCCAGGGCGCACGCGATGGGGCCGACGCTCGAGCACTGGAGCGGCAGACTGCCCTGAGCGAGTCGGACGAGAAGATTCGATCGCTGCTCAAGGACGTGAAATCGCATAGTGCGCAGGCGCGTTCGCAGATCGCAGCGATGCGGGCGCTGGTCGCGCAACGCGCGAAGGACATGGGCGATCAATTGTCGACCGCTCCGGGGAAGGCCGCGTTCCTGGCGTATGTGCAGCAGCAGGTGGACGCCTGCCGGAAGATCCTCGGCGACGCGCACATGTTGGATGCGGGTGCGGCGCAGTCGGTCAATGACACAGGCGGCGTGTACTCGCCCGCAGGCGGGGACTTCGGCTCGGACGGCGACAGTGGTGCCGGCGGCGACGGCGGCTCCGGCGACGGCGGCGGCGACGGCTCGGACGGGAACGGCGGCTCCGGCGACGGCGGTGACGACGGCTCCGGCGACAGCGGCGATAGCGGCTCGGACGGCTCCGGCGACGACGGTTCGGACGGCGACAGCGGCTCAGATGGCGACAGCGGCTCGGACGGCTCCGGCGACAGCGGCTCAGATGGCGACAGCGGCTCGGAAGGCTCCGGCGACAGCGGCTCGGACGGCGACACCGGCTCGGACGGCGACAGCGGCGATACCGGGACAGGAGATACCGGCGGGTCGAATCCGACGCAGTACCAGCAACCGACGCAGTATCAGCAACCGACGCAGCAGTACACACCGACCTCGTCGGCGATGCCGCAGATGTCGATGCCGTCGATGCCGTCGATGCCGGATGTCTCAGGGATGGTGCCGAACCTGTCGAGCATGCTCGGCGACGGAACCGGTTCGTCGCCGACCGGCGGATCCGGCTCGGGCGACTCGGGGTCCGGTGACTCGGGATCCGGTGGCTACGGCCTGGACGGATCCGATGCGGGGGGAGACGACTCCTCCGATAGCAGCGGAGATTCCGGCGACGACGGTTCCGGCGACAGCAGTGACGGCGACAGTAGCGACGGAGCGTCGAAGCATCATGGCTCCGGTGACGACGGGTCGAACGACGGTGACGACGGGTCGAGCGACGACAGCTCCGACACCGGGTCGGACGGGGACGGAGATTCGTCCGGGGACGGCTCCAGTGACGGCGGCTCGGGAGACGGAAGCAGTGACGGCTCGTCGGCGGGCACCGGCGATGGGCACAGTACGCACAGTGGCGACGGGGCGGGCGACTCGGGAGTTGGGGCCGGGGCCGGTGCACAACCTGCCGGCGGTGGCCAGGCGGCTGGTTCGACGTCCGTGTCACTGCCGAACGACGGTGGGACGGTGCAGGCGCCGAACGCGCAGTTGGCGTCGGTCGGTCGTTCGGTGCTGCAGGGTCAGTCGGTCTCCGACGCGTTCAAGGGGCAGAGTATCCAGCTGCCCCCGCCGGGGACGCCCGTGACGGATCCGGTGTCGACGTCGGCTCTGCAGTTCGGTGACGTCGGGCAGTTCAAGGATCATCAGATCTTCTCTCTGGGCGGGGACAAGGTGGTGGTGAACGGGCAGGTGCAGAGTCTGTCGCAGTTGCAGACCGGCCCGGGTTTCCTCGGCTTCATGCGGCCGGCGGACGGGGCGTCATCGGGTGGCGCGGCGGCCGATGCGTCTGCGGGGGCGTCGGCGAGTGCGGCGGCCCCGGCGGCGGCTGGGGCGCCGGCCGGTGGTACCGATCCTTCGGGGGCGAGCGGTGGGACCGGGAGCTCGCCGACTATCGGGAGCTGACGAAGACGCAAGGGTCGGTACTGCCGGATGGGTGGTGAAGGAGAGGGTGGTAGGTGTCGGGTCTGGACGGGTTCGTGGAGTCGGTGGGTCATGCCCTGCGGAGCGGGCGTGACGCGTTCGCGTCGCCCACGACGGCAGTGCCTCGACTGACCAGCGCCCCGACACTCACACCGAACAGCTCCGGCTCCGGCACCGGCAGCACCGCACTGAGCAGAGTCATGGCCGACTCCTCCCTACACGCCGAGCTCGCCCGGATCGCAGCCTCCGACAAGAAGGTCGCGACCGCCCTCGCCGAAGCCAAGACCGGCTCCGCGACCGGCCGCCAACACCTCGTCACCGCCCTCGAAGGCGCCCACGACGACGTCGCCGCGATCGGACCGCACGCCCACACCGCCGCCGGCCGCCAAGCCCTGATCAACGCACTGACCCACCGGATCAACAACGGCCGCAGCGCCCTCTCCACCGCCGACGACGACGCCCAACGCATCGCGAACCGCCTACACCACACCGGCTACCGCGGCGACAAATCCGGCACCGGCAGCGACGACACCACCAGCGCCGGCAAGAGCAAGAGCAAGGTCGGGGGCGGGGGCGGCGTGCCGCGGCTGACTGGTGGAGGGTCCGGGTCTCCGAGCTCGGCTGGGACCGCCCAGCCCGCGGCATCATCGTCACCAGCGATGTCGAGCGCGCAGCCTGTATCGAGCTCGCAGCCGATGACGACGTCGCAGCCGGTGTCCGCGTCCGGCTCACAGCCGAGCACGACGGGAGGGACGCCTGTCGCCTCCCTGTCCCGCAATACTGGCTCGTCCTCCGGCGGCGGCAGCTCGCACCAGCGCCGCCGCTCACGCAAGCATTCGAGCGCCGACGACGACGGCTCGGACGAGACAAGATCGTCCGAGACCGTATCGGGGTCGGATAGCAGCTCGGGGGCAAAGCGTGGGCGGGCGGCCGCGCGGTTCGGGTTGACGAAGGTCGGAGGAAAATACGTGTGGGGCGGGAACGGTCCGCGCAACTACGACTGCAGCGGTCTGACACGGGACTCATGGGCGCACGCGGGTGTGCATCTCCCGCGCACCTCCCAGCAGCAGTTCGCAGCGGTGCACACCCATGTCCGTCGCTCGGACGTACGGGCCGGAGATCTGGTGTTCTGCGAGTTCAAGAACGGTAAGCCCGGGCACGTGATGCTGGCCATCAGTTCCACAAAGGTGGTGCAGGCCAGCACTTTCGGTGTCCCGATCCATGTGACACCGATCCCGACGAATGTCGTGATCCGCAGGCCGGGCGCGAACTGAATCCTAGAGCGGGACTGAATGTTTCGGGAGTGTGGCAGGGAATGAAGACACCCCGGTAGGGTTCGCCGCATGCCGTTGAACTACCAGACGGGCTTGATGAGCTCGGCATGGAAATACTGGTTGCGCAGGAACGCGACGGCGATCGGTGGGCATCGGGTCCGGCAGTTGTTCCAGCCCGCAGACGCCGACCGCGCCGCGATGGTGGTGTCGGTCGTCGCCGGGGTGGTGTTGATGGTGGCGGGCTTCGCGTTGTCGTGGTTCTCACCGAAAGGGCAGTTGGGCGACGGGTCGATCATCGCGAGCCGCGATTCCTCCCAGTTGTATGTGCGGGTGGGCAACGCGCTCGATCCGGCGTTGAACCTCGCGTCGGCACGGCTGATCGTGGGCACGAACGAGGCGCCGCAGTACGTACCTGGGGAGGAGATCAGGAAATATCCGTCAGGACCGTATGTCGGGATTCCCGGCGCTCCCAGTGATCTGACCGTGTCGACTCCGGAGACGACGACGTGGTCGTTGTGCGACACCGTCGCCTCTCCGGGTTCGCAGGTCGTCCCTCGTGTGACGGTTCTGGACGGGCCGTTGAATCTGAGCGATCAGGCGCACACGGTGAGCGGACGGTCGGCGATCCTGGGGCTTCACGACGGCACGACGTGGCTGATCATGAACGGACATCGTACTCAGGTGGACCTGTCGGACGAGCGGGTCGCGCTCGCACTGGGGATCACGGGTGAGGTTTCCCCTACGCCGCTCTCGCAGGCGGTGTTCGATGCGATCCCGGCGACTGCGGCTCTGTCGGTTCCGAAGATCAGCGAGGAGGGGCGGCGCGCACGCTACTCTCCTGCCGGGGAGAACCTGGTGGTCGGTTCGGTGGTGGCGGAACAGGACGCACGCGGCCGAGAACTGTTCGCCGTGTTGTCCGATGGCGTGGAGGAGGTCAATCCGGTGGTAGCGCAAGTCCTTCGTAACGCCGACTCACACGGCCAGACGGCGCCGGAGACCATCCCGTCGGACGTCCTGTCGCAGTTGCCTCAGTCGACGACCCTGCACGTCGACCAGTTCCCCTCGCAGCCGGTGCAAGTGGTCGACAAGGCGGCGGAACCGGTGACCTGCCTGCGGTGGTCGCGAAACCATCGTGATCCGGCCGCGTTGTTGTCTGTGGTCTCGGGCCGACGACTACCGCTGACCGATGACCAGGCGCAGCGCATCCGGCCGTTTGTGCAGGCGAGCGCGGGAATGTCGGTCGCCGATGAGGGGTACGTGGGCGTCGATGCCGCGAACTTCGTGCGCGTCGTGGGTACCGATCCCGCGGACTCGGGCACCGAATCGCAGTGGTGGATCACTCCTGCAGGAGTGCGGTTCGGGGTGCCGACCGACGAGAACTCGGTCGATGCTCTCGGAGTGGGAACGAGTACGACGTGGGCGCCGTGGTTCATCGTGCGGTGGCTGCCTGCGGGGCCGAATCTGTCGAAGGCTGCCGCGATGACCACACACGACACACTGCCGACCGACGACACGCCGGGGGTACTGGCGGGGTCGTCGACGTCGGGCGGATCCTGACGAGGAAGTGACGAACGATGGGAACACGCGGATTCATCAGGCGGACGCCCGAGGCACCGCCGGAGATCGCACCGAAGCCGATCGGCGATATACCGGCACCGGATCGCATACCGAAACCGATGCCTACACGGGTGCCGATCTGGGTGTGGCCTGTGCTGTTGATAGCCGGGGTGGTGTGGTTCTTCGTCGACATGTACCGCAACGGCGGTGGTGGAGCGGGTAGCTCCAGCATGTTGATGATGGCACCGACGAGGCTCTTGTACGGCGGCATGATGCTCGGTGGCATGGCGGGGATGTATCGGGGTTCGCGCGGCGGAGTGACGGGCAAGAAGTCTCGTCTGCAGATCGAGGCCGCACGCCGGGACTTCGACGAGAAGCTCGATCGCAAGCGGCTCGAGCTGCATAAGGCTGCGGAGGAACAGTACGAGGAGATCGTCTGGTTCCATCCACATCCGATGGAGTTGGCGAGCCGGATCGACACGCGCCGGATGTGGGAACGGCAGCCCGGCTCGGCGGCAGCGGAGCGAGGCGGTGCCGCGGCGGCGCGACGGAATTTCGGCGATGTGCGGATGGGGACGGGGATCAGCCAGCGGCTACGCAAGATCGACCCTCCCACGCAGATCCCGCCGCCGGAGGAGATCGAGCCGCGGACAGGCCTGGGGTTGCGGGAGTTCCTGCGCGTGCAGCCGGTCATCCACGGCGTGCCGAAGCCGGTGGCTTTGTGCGATTACCCTGGCCTGGCTCTGTTCGGTGATCGAGATACCACCAGGGCTATGGTCCGAGCGATGGTTCTGCAGGCCGCCGTCGCGCACGCACCGGGGGAACTGTCGGTGGCGGTGGTAGCGACGGAGACCGAGCACTGGGAGTGGGTCAAGTGGCTTCCCCATGCGCGCTGCGAGACCGAGGACATGCAGGGGCCACGGCGTGCAGTGTTCGCGTCGCCGGCGCGATTCCGCGAGGCGTTTCCGCAGGTGGACAAGGCCGGCAAGCATATGGTCACCGCGACACGGCCGCAGGAGTCGCTTCTGTTGGTGATCGTCGATACCGATCAGGAGAGCTTCGAGGCGCGGGCCGCGTGGCGGGAGCTCTTCGGGGCGGAAGGCAGATCGGGTGTGTGTTTCCTCGATCTGTCCGGGGACCGCGACACGATCTTCGCGCACAACCGAGACACCTATTTCCACATCGAACCGGACGGGCGGGTACTTCACCCGACACCGAGTCAGGAGCGACCGCGATGACCCTCGCAGACCGCGACGCCACCGCCCATCAGGTGCCGACGCATGAGGAATGGGGGCCACTGCAACTGTTCGCGCACGCCGACTCCTTGTCGCTGGAAGAAGCCGAGATGCTGGCGCGGCTGGTCGCCGGGCACCACCTGTCCTCGGAGGCGGCAGAGATCGCCCGAACGGCGACGTCGTCGTCCGATGCGTTCTTCGCTGCGTTACCCGGGGCCGGCGACCGCGTGATCGACCCGAGGAAGACGTGGGCGGCATGGCCACTGGCGGAGCGACGTCTCGAGGCCGAGTTCGCTATCACCTCTACCGGCCAGCCGTACTCGATGAATTTCCGACACGGTTCGGAGCTGGAGGGGCAGGGGCCGCACATCTCGACGGCCGGGATGACGGGCGCGGGCAAGAGCAAGTTCATCCTCTCGGTCGTGCTGAACCTCGCACTGCGGCACAGCCCAGACCACCTGCAGTTCCTCCTGATCGACTTCAAGGAGGGCGCCGAGCTCGAACCGCTGCGACGATTGCCTTGCGTGCATGCGGTGTTCACCAACAACGCGAAAGACACCGCCCTTCTGGATCGAGTGGTGCAGTTCCTCCAGGGCGAGATCACCCGCCGGCTCAACATCGTCAAGGCGGCCGGGGTATCGAACGCTGTCGACTACGAGCTCAAGCGCCGCACCCCGGAAGGCGCTCGCCTTCCTGCCCTCCCTGCGTTGATCATCGTGGTCGACGAGTTCAACTTCATGATCGACCACGCTGGTGACCACGCGCAGATCTTCAACGACATCGCACTGCAGGGCCGCGCCGCCGATGTCCACCTGTTCGTCAACGGGCAGAGCATGCAGCTGAGCAAGGTGCAAAAGCTCAATGACAACACCCACACCAAGCACGCGATGAAGTCCTCGGAAGGTGACTCGTACGCGCAGATCGGCAGCCGGATCGCAGCGGACATCTCGAAGAACGAGGCCGGGACCGGGTACACGCGGGAGGAATCGGGACTGGTGCGGTGGCGGTCGTTCTATCTGGACGCGCCGTACATCCCACCCAAGAAGGGGCCGTCGGAGGACTCCTTGGGACGGCCGGTGGCAGAGCTGCCGGGCCCGCGATTGTTCACCTCGGACGATGATGTTCTGCCACCGGAGATTCCGCCGGCGGCGGCAGTGACCGCAGTCGACGAACCGGAGGGACCGGTGGAGACGCGGACGATGATGGAGTACGTCATCGACCAGTTGGTGGACGCCGGAGGCGATGCCGGGCATCACATCTGGCTGCCGATGCTCGAAGAGCACGGCCGCGAGCCTCTGTCCGCGCTGGTCGACGACAAGATCTCGGCCACTGCCGGGGCACGAACGCGGTGGCAGGACGCGTACCCGGTGACGACGTCAGAGGGACTGCTGGCACCGTGCGGGCAGATCGACCTGCCGTTCGAGCACCGCCGCGACACATACGTGCTGCCATTGCACCAGTCGGGCGGGCACCTCGCCGTGACGGGAGCCGCGGGCATGGGACGCACCACACTGGTGCAGGACGTCCTGTTGGCGCTCGCAATGCAGCACAGCCCCGCCGACGTGCAGTTCTTCGGGCTGGGGCGTGCGGTGATCCGCCTCGAAGAGCTAGGCCTGGCGCACGCGGCCGGCTCGGCAGTGATCGGCGACGAGGCCGGCAAGGACCGGGTGCTATCGGTGGTGAAGGAGATCATCGAGTCCCGCCGCGTGCTGTTCGCAGAACACAAACTGAGTTCGATGGTCGAATTCCGGGGCGAGCGCGCCGCGGGTCGACTGCCCCGCACAGCGCTCGGTGGACGGTACGGGGACGTGTTCCTCGTTGTGGATCCGGTTGACGAGTTCCGGCTCAAGTACGCGATGGACACTGCCCTGTCGGAGATCGCGGTGGAAGGCTCCACCTACGGCGTGCACATGATCCTGACGAACGCGAACATGCTGCCCCAAGACCTCGAGAACAAGGTCACGCACAGGATCGAGCTGCGTCTGGCGAACCCGGACATGTCGACGATCAAATCGGCGGGGGTACTACGCCGACCCGCGCGTAACGTGCCGGACGACTTCCCGGGCCGTGGTATCACTCGCTCGGGCAACCAGTTCCTCGCCGCCGACCCGAGCCTGATGTCGGGGCCCGGCCGGTTCTCCGATCCCGGCCCGGACGCGCTGCGCGAGCTGATCGCAGAGATCAACGCGACGGTACAAAGCAAGACCCCCGGTGACATGCCGAAGATGACGCAGCTTCCCACTGAGGTCGAGCTGCGTGAGGTCTTGACCCGCGCACCGCAGACGCCGAAGCACCTGGTGCGGTTCGGCGTGAGCGAACGTGAGCTCGAGCCAGCGGTGTGGAATTACCAAAGGCACCCGCACCTGATGGTCTGTGGCATGTCGCAGCACGGCAAGACGGAAGCCCTCAAATCGGTGGCGGCGGCGATCATGTCGACGCACGCGGCCGAGAGTGAGGCGATCTTCGTGGTGTTCGATCCACGCCAGACGATGCTCGGATTCATCCCGGAGACAGCCCCGAATAACTACGCGGTGGGCTACACGACACGCGCAGCGGAACTGAAGGACTTCTTGCAGGGCCTTAAGGAGGGGCTTCTCGACCCGCGTCGGCCCAAGGAGGCGCTCTCCCAGAGCGATCGACTGTCCGGTGCGCGTGCGTACAGTGGCCCGGAGGTCTTCATCATCGCCGACGATCTGCAGACCGCTCCCCCGGCGGACCCGTTCGCCGGCTACTTCATGGAGGCGATCGTCAACGACCTGGACTTCGCCGACCAACTGGGTATGCACCTGATCGGTGCCACGACCAGCCGCAACTGGATGCCGTTCACCATGACACCAGTGGGCAAGAAGCTGCTCAATGCCACCGCACCCGTGCTTGTGTTGAACACCACGAAGGACGACCTGGTGACGGTCTACGGCGAGAAGGGGCGGTTGAACATGCCTCGTGGACGCGCACGATGGTTGACGCCCGACGGCAGGGAGACCGTGCAAATCGCACTTGCCGGACTCGCACCAGTCCCCCCCCTCAAGTGATGCGCAGCACCCATGATCGTGGTTACCATTCGCGATAGTTACCACCGTACGGAGGATGTCAATGTTCGTTGAGCCCGAAGCCCTGTACTCGTCTGCCGGAAATATGGCAGCCGGCGCAGGCACGCTGGAATCGATCACATCCGCGCAGACCGCCCTCGGCGCCGCGACCACCCCACCGGGGCTGGACTCGGTGTCGGCGTTCCTGTCGGCCTCGATGGCGGCCTACCATGCGGAGCTGGAGGGGATCGCGCAGCCCGCAGTCATCGACAAGTTCGCCTACGGCGCCACCCATGCGACGTCCGGGTCGGCGTACGAGGCGTCGGACGCGGCGAACGAAGCGATCCTGCTGGCCAGCGCGGGCCTCGCGTAACCCGTGTTCGAGCCCTGGTTCGCCTACCCGCCGGAGCGGAACTCCGCGGCGTTCTGGAACGGCACCGGCGCGGGAACGCTGCTGAAGACAGCGGCGGGGCTGATCGCGACCGGCGCAGGTTATGAAGGCCTGGCCGCCGACATGGGTGTGAACACCGGCGCGGTGCAGGCCGCGTGGCAGAGCGTCGCGGGAAGCGCGACGGTGCCACCGGCGCTGGGACGCGCCGCGTGGTACGCCGTCGCGGGTGGGTTGATGCAGGCGCACGGCGGTGCGCTGACAGGTCTGGGGACGACATGGGAGGCGCTGCGTGCCGCGACGCCGACACCGGCCGAGGTGGCGGCGAACCGCACGACCGAGTCGAATCTGGTCGCGCACAACTTCCTGGGCTTCCTTACGCCGGCAATCATGGCGAACGACGCGGTGTACACCGGCCGGATGTGGGTGCCGTCCGCGGCGAACATGATGACCTACAACACCATGGCAGCAGGCACTCTCGGGTCCATCGCCTCCTCTCCGGTACCGCCCGCCCCGCCGATGACCAATCCCGCCGAGGCGGCCGCACCTGCAGAAGGCGCGGCGAAGAGCACGGTGGCCAACCACGCGGCGCCGAAGGCGGCGAGTCTCGCGTCGGGTGCGGGAAACCCCATGTCGATGGCCGGGGAGGCTGCCGGGATCCTGCCCTCGATGGCGTCCGCGCCGATGGGGATGTTGTCGGCTCCGATGCAAGTCTTGCAAGCCCCGATGCAGCTGGCACAGCTGCCGATGGAGATGTCCTCGTCGTTGATGTCGGGGCCGCAGTCGCTCGCGTCCCAGTTCGGGCACCTCAACGGCGCGGACCTCGGGGTCGGTCCCGGTGCGCTGTCCGCGCTCGGTTCCTCGGGTGCCGGCGCCGGTGCCCCGGCGGTCGGGGCATCCCTGTCGGGTGCGGGTGCTGGGGTCGGGGCAGGCGGTGCCCCCGCACTGCGTCTGCCTTCGGGGGCATCCGGTGCGGCCGCGGCGCAGCTGTCGTCCTCGGGTGCGATCACCGCGCCCCCGCCGACGACCTCGAAGCTGGCCTCCGCGCGCACCGCGGAGGGACGGCCCACGACCGGCGGCGGCACGACAGGCGCAGTCCCGATGGGTGCCGGTGCCGCCGGCCGCGGTCGCGACGGTTCCGATCGCTCGGGGAAGACTGCTCCGGTGCGCCTGTCGTCGGCCGCGTACATCCCCATGATCACCGGGGCACGCACAGTCGAGGAGCCCTCCCCTACCACTTCGTTCACGCCTACGACGTTCCCGTCACCTGTGACGACGGGAAGTGTGGCGCGACAGGGGGAGGAGGTTCTACATTGACCCCAGCACCGTTATGTAGACGGAATAGGTGCTGGTCAGGCCTCGTTCCCCGGGGACGAAGGACGAGAAACCGAAGATGATCCGAGTTTGATCGAAGGAGAACACCATGTCAGATACCCCCGGTGGCGGCGGCGCCGGCCAGTTCCGGCACGACGCAGAGAACACTCTGCAGTCGCACCAGAACTACACGGATATGCACGCCGCGGCGCAGCAGTGCATCTCCTGGATGCAGAACACTCTCGATCAGTACATGACCCAGGACGGTAAGCACACCGTGGCGTTCAATGCACTGTCGGAGCGGGTGAACACTCTGCAGCGTCAGTGCGGCGAGCTGTTCAACACGGCAGCCGGGCACAAGATGACGGAAGTGCACCAGAACGCCACGGCGGACGCGAGCCACGCAGCGCTCTTTCACAAGTACGTGAACGCGTAGCAGCCCACCCACAGAGCCACAGAGTCTGAAAGGACGTACGAGACATGTCAGTGATCAGCGCCAACTACGGGATCATGGACGACGCCAACCACAGCGTGGGGACGATCGTCGGCGTGATGAACGAGCACAGGGACCGGTTCATGCAGCAGATCCACGCCGACTCCGGCGCGAACAGGGGCATGACCATCGAGCAGGCTACCGAACTGGGTATGCACGGCCACGCCTTCTACTCCAACCTGGCGGAGACCTTCCAGGGGGTGCAGCAGGCGATCGGCGCCGTGCACCAGGGCACGGTGGAAAACGACCAGGGCCTGTCGGGCATGTACCACCTGTAAACCACCTCGCGAGGCGAGCCGAACCGGCCGGGAGCCACATGCCCGATACACGGGTAGGTTCCCGGTCGTTCGTCTTTCTACCTCCCGCTCCCCCATAGCGATTCACGGAAGGCCAGACGACCATGGTCCGCTCACTGGACATCACGTGCGAGGGCATGTGGATCCTGCAAGGGTTGCTCGGGATCGGGCAACTGCCGATCAACCTGGCACTGCTGCCCTACATCACCGCCGGCGGGACCGACGCGGCAACGACGCACCCGGGGGTGCAGACGCTCCGAGACGCCGGCGTGCTGTCCGGAGCGGATGAGATACACCCCGACGTCGAACACTGGCTGCGGATGCTCGGCCATCCGGAGATCGAACTGGCGATCCGGGTCGATGGGCCGGTGAAGATGCGAGCGTCGATCGTACGGTCCGGCGCGGAACAGGTGGCGGCCGTCCGTGTAGGTGATGACTTGTGCGTCTACCCCCTGCCCGCGATGACGTCGTTCTCGGAGGTCGCCGAGTGCGCCCAGTCGATCCTCCCGGCCGCGGAACCGGCTGTCACCACGCCGGTAGCGATGCCGGCCCGCGCGCTCGAAACGGTGATCTCGGCGATGATCGCCGACCCCGAGACCACTCCGCGGCGGCATCTGGAACGGGCGGGCGTGAAGGCGGAGCAGGCGACGCTGCTTGCAGACGCGGTCGACTCTCCGACACGGGAGACCTCGTTCGTCCTGGTCACCTATGCCGACGGTGAACCGGACGTGCATCCGGTCGGTGCGGCTGTGACCGACACCGAGAACGGACGACTGGTGATGGGCCCATTGGCAGGCAGCGGTGACGGCGAGGACTGGATCCAGATCCAGTCCGGGACCACGGCGAAGATCGTCGAAGCCGTGTGCGGTGTCGAGACGCAGATGCCTCCACGCACACGCTGGTTCAGCCCGAGGCTGCTCTGACCGGACGTCCAAAGCGCCGGAATTCGGGGTGTGACCTGGGGGAAGGAAACTAGAAGAGCATGCCGCACAAGTGTGGTCGGCCCCGGTAGCCCCCTGTTAGTTTCAAGGGCGTGAGCGACATCTACGGTGGCATGTTCAACAGGCCCGACGACCCGAACGACCCATCCGCTGGGAGTGACGAGGCTCCGCGGCATGCGATGCCTGCCCGACGCGCGCCGGATGAGGACCCCACGGGACAGGTGCCCGCACCCGGACCGGCGCCTTACGCCGATCCCTCGCAGCCGCCGGCCGCTCCGCCACAGAGTTCAGCACATCCGGGCCCGACGCCCGGTGGCCGGGGATACGCGCCCGGCAACGCGCCGACGACACGTATGCAACCCCCCGGCCCACAGCAGGTACCGGGCGGATTCGCGCCTCCCAACCAGCAGCAGGGGTGGGCTCCTGGTACCGCGAGGCCAGCAGACCCCGGTGTCGGCGGCATGCTGGCAGCCGCGCAACCGAGACCGGTCGAAAGCGCGGGGTCGCGGTATAGGGATCGTCTAGGGCATCAAGACTTCGGGACCGCCGAGCCGCCGCGCATCGCACCGCGATATGGCTGGCGCCGCGCGCTACACGGCATGGGACTGCGGATGATCGGGCCCTCGGCGGTCGAACGTCTCGAGAACGCGCAGATCGAGCGGATCCAGTTCCCGGTCCGCAACCCGTTCGTGTGCGCGGTCCTCAACCACAAGGGAGCGTCGACGAAGACGTCCGTGACACTCGGGATCGGATCAGCCTTCGCAAAGTACCGGCGCGCTCCCCGAGTATTGGCGATCGACGCCGACATCGCGTTCGGCAACCTCGGGGAACGTGTCCTGAACCCGCCTCCGCAGGGTTTCCGGGAGCTGCTGGCGCGGGAGCAGAAGTCGTCGGTACAGGCGGCGACCGACCTCGGGAACTACGTCGGCTTCACCAGGGAACGACTGAACGTGCTCGGCGGCGAGAACTCCGCGGACGAGTCGGTAGCGGGCATGACCCCGGGCGAGTTGCATGCACTGCTGGAATTCGCCCGCCGCTGGTACGACATCATCCTGATCGACTGCACGAACGATCTACGTTCACCGCTGGTCGAGGAGGCGGTGAAGGCGTCGGACGCAGTGGTGATAGCCGCCGCGTTACGCGCGGACTCCACACTGGGTGCCGGTAACACCCTGGACTTCCTCGAAAGCCGCGGCTACGACAAGCTGATCCGCAACGCGATCGTGGTGCTGTCGGACATCTACGACGCGCGCGACAAGACCGCCCGCAAGAAGCTCGAGAGCAAGTTCCGCGGGATGGTGCACACGGTGCGGGCGATCGGCTACGACAAACACATCGCCACCGCCGGCGCCCTCGATCTGGACCGGACGTCCCGGGCCTCGCAGCTGGCGTTCACGGAGATCGCCGCATCCTTGGCCGAGCTGTTCTCGACCTCGTCCGACCAGGCGGGCCACTTCGATGCGGGGGCCGCGCGATGAGCGTCGACCCGCAGACCGATCCGGGGGCTGCGGAGCCCGACCGGATGGCGGCCCCGGACGCGACACGCGCAGCGGTGATCTTCGGGTCGGAGAAGGCCGACGTCCTACTGCCGTCAGCGGCATCGGTGGCGGAAACTGCACACAAGCTGGTTCCGCTGCTGACGGACCTGTACCGCTCTCGCGGTCACGAGATCCCTCATCTGAAAGGCGCGATAGTGCTGCGCCGGGTGGACGGCACGGTCCTGGACGGCTCCCGCACCGTCGGCGAATCATTGACGGACGGCGATCTGCTCGTGCTGACCGCCGTCCCCGCGCCCAGGACGCTGCAGCTGATCACCGAGGAGATCTCGACGGCTTTGGCCGAGGTGTCGGAGAAGCGGTTCCCGACGATCACCGAGGAGGCGGCCGTGGTCACCGGCGGTGCGCTGCTGGCGGGTACCGCCGCCGCCTCGGTGGGGGTGGCCTACCTGGGCTGGCGGCACACGGCAGGGAACGGTTGGAACCCGGCCACGGCGATCGTGTTCGCCGTGGCCGCGGTCGTGCTGTTCTCGACAGCGGCAGTGACGTCGCTGCTGTGGAAGCGGCCCGCAGCGACGGCCGGCACGGTGGCGTCGGCCGTGATCTGCACGGGCGCCGTAGGTTTCTTCGTCGTGCCATCGACCCCCGGTGCGGCGCACATATTGCTCGCGTCCGTCGCGACCGCGGTGGCCGCGGCGGTGATCGTCCAGCTCGGCGCGCCACCGCGCCTAGCCTGGCCTACTGCCCTGGTGGCCGCCCTGGGTGTCGCCGTGGTCGGCGCTCTGCGGCTGCTCGTGGGATGGTCGGTCGATCAGATCGCGATCGGAACGATGCTGGCCGCAGTACTGCTGGCCAGTCCGGCGGTGGCACCGCACATCGGGGCACGGATCGCCCGTATCGCAGCGCTGTTGCCTCCGTTCCCTACCGTGACCGGAGGATTGGTGTTCGACAGCGCCACCGACCTCGCGGATGAGGCGATGACGGCCACCGAGTCCGGCTGGGAGCCGCCGTCGCCGGCGCGACTGCTACAGATATCGGAGACCGGCACAGCCTGGGCGTCGGCACTGGTGACCGCGGCAGGGCTGGCGGTCATCTCAGCCGCACCGATCGTGGTGTCACCCGATAAGCCGTTCTTTGTGCTGCGGGTCCTGTATGTGGCGCTGATAGCCGGGGTATTCATCCTTCGGGGCCGGAGTTTCGCGAACCGGTGGCAGGCGATCTGGCTGGTGGTCTCGGCCGTGGCCGCGCTGTCGGGAGCCGCGGCACGCATGGCGTTCACGTGGCACTCGGCGGCAGCGGGTGCGATCTGCGCGGCGACGGTCCTCGGTGTGGCACTGCTCGGCCTGCTGGCCACGGTGATCGTTCCGGTCCGGGTGTTCTCGTCCCCGCTGCGGTACCGGATCGGGCTGCTCGGCTGGCTGATGATCGGCCCACTGTTCCCGCTGGCGTTGTGGTTGTTCGGCGCGATCCACTTCGCGAGGTGGCACTAGATGCCCGCGGCCGGGCGGCGCGCCGCGGCGGTGACCGTGGTCGCGGTGGCGGTGATCGCTGTAGGAGCCGGTCCCGCGGCGGCGATCGCGCCGCCGATCGTCGACCCCCAGGCCACGCCCCACGACTCGACACCGGCACCTGAGCAGCCGATGCAGAAGCGATCGGTGTGCACTCCCCTGCGGCTGGCTCCGAAGAGCGACCCGGCGTCGGTCCCGCCAGCGCAGGCCTTCATGCGGCTCCCGCAGCTGTGGAAGGTCGCCGGCCGTGGCTCCGGTGTGACCGTCGCGATGATCGACACCGGAGTGAACAAAAACTCCCGCTTCCCGCATCTGTCGGCCGGAGGCGACTACGTCGCCGACGGCGACGGCCTGGCCGACTGCGACGCGCACGGCAGCATCGTTGCCTCGATCATCAACGCCGCACCCTCGTCGTCGGACGGGGTGGTGGGCATCGCCCCGGACGCGAACCTGATCTCGATCCGCCAGAGCTCGGGCGCCTACCAGCCGGTCAACGGTGATAGCAGCGATTCACGCGCTGGTGACGTCGCATCGTTAGCCCGGGCGGTAGTGCACGCGGCCGCGCGCGGGGCGAAGGTCATCAATATCAGCGTCGTCGCGTGCACACCGGTGAACAAGCCGGTCGATCAGCGTGCACTCGGTGCGGCGGTGCGGTGGGCGTCGGTAGTCAAGGACGCGCTCGTCATCGCCGCGGCGGGCAACATCGACGAGAACAACTGCGCCGCGAACCCCGACATCGACCCCACCACACCGAAGGATGCCCGTAACTGGGGTGGAGTGAGCACAGTGAGCACCCCGTCGTGGTTCTCCGACTACGTGCTCTCGGTCGGGACCGTCGACACGAAGGGAGTTCCGGCCACGAAGGTCACCGCGGCTGGCCCGTGGGTGTCGGTGGCGGCGCCGGCGACCCCGAACACGGTGGCTGCGGTCGGCGCGAGCGGGCATGTGGTCAATGAGGCCATGGGCAGCGACCAGAAGTGGCAGCCGCTGTTCGGGACGAGTTTTTCTGCGGCCGAGGTGACCGGTTTGGCTGCGGTGCTGCGCAGCCGATTCCCCAGCCTGACCGCACACCAGATCGCTCTGCGGATCACGCAAACCGCCCACAATCCTGCGGGCGGCGTCGACAACGAGATCGGGTACGGGGTGATCGATCCGATCGCCGCTGCGACCTTCGACGTGCCGACCGGTGACCCCAAGCCGGTCGAGCATCTGAGCCGGCCGCTCGTGCTGCCTCCTCCCCCACCGCCACCGGATCGGAGGCCGTTCTACACGGCCGTCATCGGCACCGCGGTCGTGGCCGGAGTGGGGCTGGCCGCCGGTATCGCCGTCTCCATCCTCAACCGTCGCCGGAAAGGCCGCCGATGACCACCGCGCCTGCGCACGCCGCTCCTGACACTGACGACGAGGAGCGTTCGCTGGCGGCTGTGAAGCCGCCGACCGTGTGGTCACGGCTGAGTGTGCAGCCGTATCTGCGGTATCTGATCCCGGTCGAGGTCCTGGTCCTGGCAGCAGCGATCGCGTTCCACTGGTCGGTGCTGATCGCGGCGGTAGTGGCCGCAGTGGCTCTGCTGGTGGCCTTCGTGGCGTTCGACCAGGCGACCTCCCCGGTCTGGTTCGGGCGGGCCGTCCGCTACCGATGGCACAGGCTGCGCCGCCGGGACGGGCAGTCGAGGGACTCGGAGGATCCGCAGGACAACCGGGACCGGTCCGAGCCGTTCGACGTGGAGGTCCCGGGTGTCGGAACCGTCGGATTGCGCTGGGACGGTGAGTGCCTGGTGTCTGTGGTGGAACTGTTCGGGACCGCGCACACACCGACGGTGCTCATGGGCTCGGCGGGAGTGTCGGAGTCGGTGGTGCCGGTGCCGGCGATCGCCGGGTTGGTCCGCCAGCATGGCCTGGTGTACGAGGCTCTCGACCTTGTGACGTCGGGCCGCCGGGTAGCCGGGACGGACTACGCGAGGGCGTACGACGCGATCGTGGGCGACCGCCCGGCGATGGGACAGCGATCGACGATGGTTGTTGCGCGTCTGAACCCTCAGCGGTGCGCCGCGGCATTGTCATGGCGGGCAAGTGTCGAGCTCGCGGCCGCGGCCGCGACGGAGCGGATCCGCATCGCGATCGAGGAGACCGGTTGCCGCGCGGTGAGTCTGCGGGCACAGGAGCTGGCGCGGTCGACGACGGTGCTGTTGCACCATCAGTCCCCCGGCACCGTCGAGGAGACCTGGCGCGGTATTGCGCCGACCGACGGCGACTACGTCAACCTGTACGAGGTGCCGGCGGCGGCGATCACGAATACGACGCTGTCGGCGCTGTGGGCGACGCGAACCCGACTGACGGTCGTGACGGTCAGGCTGTCACCGGACGGCCATGGAGGCGTCCGCGCCGGGGCCCTGGTGCGGATGCACACGGAGGGGCCGCTGGCGCATCCACCGCTGTTGAACCTTCTGCCGGTGCACGGACGCGCCCGGGACGCCTTCTTCGCGACGACACCGTTGGGTCGGGCGGCGTTGCGGTACCGGATGCGTACCGCGCGCAAGACACCGACGGAATTGGCTGCGCTGCGCATGATTCCCGGCGCAGACGGGCAGATCCTCGGTATCTCCGGAACGGGTTACCCGGTCACCGTGCCACTGTCGGACCGGTTGTCGGCGACGACGGTGAAGGTGTTTTCCGCGGACTACGTCGCAGTACAGATCGTCGGCCGCGCGGCAGCGACCGGGGACACTGTCGCTATCTTCACGGACCGCCCGCAGATGTGGCGACCTATCCTGCATCGCGGCGTGGTGATGTTGGCGGACGCCAGCACCTCGCATTCGGTGTCGATGATCGTCGATGATCTCGGGGATTCGACGGTATCGCCGCCGACGACAGCCGGTTCGACGCTGCTGGTGCTCTGCCGCACCCTCGACGAGCGGGACGCGGACATCGCCATCAGCCAAATCGACGACCGCACGATACGGTTCGTGACCAGCCGATTCGAATCGGCTCTCGGCATCCGTGTCTCCCGCGCGGAACCGAAGTTCCTACAGCACCTGGCCCCTGCAACGAGGTGAGAAGAATGGTCGACGCATACGAGTGCTTCCGTGCAGCGCTGGACGAGCTGTGGAGCGGCGGCACGACACGACAACACACGCGTCAGAACACGGCCGCCCAGGTCCTGCAGCAAGCCGTGGAGCTGGACCCGACGATGGCCGACGCGTGGCTGGCACTGTCGACTGTCGACCCACGGCAGCGCTCATATGCGTTGGCGCGTGCGGCAGAACACCGCGACCGCGCTGGTGCCGCCCTCGCCCGCATGGTCGACGGTGGTCTCGGCGTGTTGAATGTGACGTTCGGGCTCACGCCATACCTGAACGCGCCGGTGCACTCGGCCGACGACGTGGCGGCGGCGTGGATCTGCGACCTGGTGCAGCACCGGAGCTTCGACGCGGCCCGAGATGCACTCGCCGCATTGCCGATGCAGATCGAGCACCCGCAGCTCGCGATGGCGGCGGCGCAAGTGTGGATCGAGACCCAACGGTGGGCGGACGCTCTGTCGGTGTATTCGCGCTGCCCGATCCTCTCCGAGGGCCGCGCGGTAACACTGCTCCAGTCAGCGGCGTCGGCACAGTGCGCGGAGGCGGCCGCACGGCTCGGCCTGTTCGACCGCGCCGTGAACGAGGCCGAGCACACAGAACCCCGGTCGCAGCCGTGGGGCGACGCGACGTACTGGAAGGCGTTGTCCTTGCGGCACATGGACCGTGCCGACGATGCAACCGCGGCTCTCGACGAACTTCTGTCGGTCTTCCCCGAGTTCACTTCCGCGTGGGAGGCCCGTAAGGACGTCACTATCGGCATTCCCGTGGTGACAGTCGAGGCGATCGCCGCGCGCACCGACTACTGGGATCCGTCGACACAACCTTCGTCGGCGGATCTGAACGCCGCAGAGACCCAGGATGCGCGCGCGGCAGCGTTGCTCGAAGCGGACGAGATGCTGGCCCGCTTACATGGGATGGACACGGTCAAAGACCAGATCGCCGAGCTCGAGGATGATCTGGTGGTTCTCAAGTACCGGCTGGATCGAGGTGAGGCGTCCGGTGACGACGACTCGATGCACATCTTGTTGGAAGGGCCTGCGGGGGTAGGCAAGACCGAGATCGCACGCGTTCTGCACAAGAAGTTCTTCGGCATGGGCCTGGTCCCTGTGGACAACTTCGTCGAGACCTCTCGAACGAAGTTGGAGGGCAGGTACATGGGTGATGCGACGGTGTCGACGAAGGAGATGCTTGAGGAGGCGACTCCGGGCACCGCGTTCGTCGATGAGTTCCACGACCTGCATCAGCGGGGGTACTCCGGGGACGAGGACGCGTACGGCAACGCGATGATCTCCGCGCTGCTGAAGTGGATGGAGGACCATCGCAACGAAATGCTTGTGATCGGTGCCGGTTACACCGATCAGGTCGAGGACGTGCTGCGGCAGAACCGTGGCCTGCGAGGGCGTTTCGCGATCCGCATCCGATTCGACAGTTACCCTCCTGATGCGCTGGTGAAGATCGCCTCGGTGATGGCGGAATCGAGCGCGAAGCGGGACAAGCTCACCGACCAGGCGGCGTGGATGCTGCAGCAGGTGTGCTCGACCGTGTACGACTTCGCGTACAGCGAGACCGGCCCGGACGGTAATACGGTGGAAGAGCGCGGCATCGACCACCTGAACAACGCGCGGTTCATCCGCAGGGTCGTGGCCAATGCCGGGAAGATCCGCAACCGGGAGATGGCTCCGTTGGTGCGCAGCGGCGAGGAACCTCCGCTGGACGTGGTACGGATGCTGCACGCGCGTCATGTGCTGCCCGGTGCGGTGCGCGCGGTCGAGCAGATCGCGCGCCGCGACCTCGGCGAGGCGATGTTGCAGGCGGTGTCGGCGCGGCTGATGGTGAGCGATGTGCACACATTGACCGCAGACGAGATCGACGATCTCGCCGCGTCGGCGGTGTAACGGACATGGTGCGGGACGTGTTCGACGACGAGCGGCGGGCGTGGATCGCCGACCATCAGGGGTGGTCGAGAATCCAGACCCGCAGAGCGGAGCTGCTGGCGCGACAGATCCGGCGCCGGGTGCGGGAGCAGACCGGGGCGCGCCCCAACCCGCATGAGGACACGGTGATCCAGCCGATCTGGGCACGCACCGGGCCGGCGCCTGCACTGACTGTCGAGGGCGCCGCGGTGCTGATGTGTTTGTGTGCCGCCCCGATCGGCTGGCTCGCGGGATACTGCCTGCACAAAGGGTTGGTGTCGCAGATCCCACGTCGGATCGTGTCGTATCCGATCACGGCGTTGGTGTGGTCGGCCGTCGCGGTCGGGCTGCCGATCCTGCTACTGGTGGGCTCGGGGATGTCGCCTGTCGGCGTGTATCTACTGGTGCAGTTGCCGGCGATGTTCTTCGCGGCCGGGATCTATGGGGTGTTGGAGGGCTGGCTGTCGGTGCCGGGGTCGACGGATCTGTGGCCGCATGTACCCGAGGACCCGCCTGTGCAGTTGCCGGAGTTGCTCGGCGCCGACGACATCACTCCCCCGGTGCTGTTGGAGTACCGCCGTGGTGAGAGCGGACGGGGCGGAAATTAGTCGCAAATTCGTGTCAGCGACCGGCGGAATCGCCACGCTCACCGAGTTCGAGGCGCTAAACGTCCGGGTCACGCCCTGGGCAGGTCGGTAACCTTGAGCTATGCCTACTCCGCAGTGGTATCTAAGAAACCCCAAGATTCTAGCGCCGACGCCTGAATACATGCGGCGCGGTAACCGTGGCCGCGGACCGAATCCCGGCGCCGCGCTCCTGTCCGCGATCAGGGGTAAACCCGGGAATGAAACTTCGCCATCACCTGAATCGATCCCGGCACAGGGTGTTGAGCCGAGGGCGATGTCAGAGGTCGAGCCCATCGAGCATCGCCAGTAGATTCGCATCGATCTCGGCCTCACGATCCTCGACTTCGTCGAGGATGTCCGGCACGTCGGCACGGGCTAGTCGCGGCCGTAGTGGTACCGGCACGCGGCGATGCGGATCTCGCCGTCGACGATCTTGTAGACCAGTCTGTGCTCGTCGGTGATCCGCCGCGACCAGTACCCCTGGAATCCGTGCTTGAGCGGTTCGGGTTTGCCTATCCCCTCGTTGCCGTTCCTGTCGATGTCCCTGATCAGCATGTTGATCCGTTTGAGGATCTTCCGGTCCTCCCTCTGCCAGCGGACGTAGTCGTTCCAGGCGAGCGAGTCCCAGACGAGCGTCATCCGTCGACGAGTCCGTGCTCGTCGCCACCGCCTGCCTCGAGCCGTTCGATCGCGCCGATCAGACGCCGCGCGTTCTCCGGGCTCCGCAGCAGGTAGGCGGTCTCCTTCAAGGACTGGTAGTCGTCAAGGGAGACGATCACCACGGGTTCGTGCCCGGCTCGGGTGATGACGACCTCCTCGCGGTCGTCGGTCACGGCGTCCAGCGTCTCCGCGTACTTCGCGCGAGACTCGGAGTAGCTCATAGTCTTCAACGGAGTCCCCTCTCCCACTCACTCATCACGTACATGAAATTGTACGTACTTGAGTGCAGGCGAGGCAACCGGGTCAGACCGTGACGACGTCCACCAGGTCCTCGAGACCGCGGAAGTCGGCGGGGTTACGGGTGCACAGGCGGGCGTCGAACAGCGCTTGGAGGCTGGCTGTCGGTGCCGGGGTCGACGGATCTGTGGCCGCATGTACCCGGGGATCCGCCTGTGCAGTTGCCGGAGTTGCTCGGCGCCGATGACATCACTCCCCCGGTGCTGTTGGAGTACCGCCGTGGTGAGAGCGGGTCGGGCGGAAATTAGTCGCAAAGTCGTGTTGGCGACCGGCGGAATCGCCACGCCCACGTGGTTCCATTACGACGGGACGGGCACCACGACAAGGGAGGCACCAGTGACCATCGAGGCCGTCTTAATGGCTCGCAGACGCGCAGAAGCTGCACTCACCGAGTTATTCGCTCATGAGCCATCAGACCCTAGCCGGACCACAGACGAGGAACTGCGCCGATACCGCGACGCAGTTGTGATCAACGTCGCTGACGTCAGGGCTGCCATGGACTACGCGACCGAACCGGAGCCCGGCTCCGACGAGTTGGGAGGAACGTTCGCTCTGGCACTGCACCAAGTCGCAGCGCGCGCTGCATGCGCTGGTCTGACGCAGAAGCTCGACTCGATGGTCACTGCAGTGCTGACAACACCGCCGCCGCACAGCTTCGCTCCGCCTCCCGAGTTTCACGAGGTCCGCCAGGCCATCACCGACCTCGACGAGCACGTGGAGGAGCGAAGGTTCGACGATCTCGAGGAGACCATCCGGGCACATGGCGGAACCGCCGACAGCGAGCTTGAGCAGCTTCCCGACGGAACGATCCAACGCCGCATCAGTGGCTGTCTGCCCGAGGGCTGGAGTCTCGAAGATCTGTGGCGTGGAATCGGCCCGGACCGCGCAGCCGCCGCGGTGGATAAAGCGGCTCATGCCGCCGCCGAGACTGCGGGAGGACCTGGCGACGCTCGCACAGTCCGGGGACAGAGCCGACGGGATATTGGATTGCGCGCACACCGGCGCAAGCCGCGGTGGGTTGCGGCCACCCGGACCGTCGGTTCCGTCGACGTCGGCGCCGAGATCGTGAGCGGCGACGACCGCTTGGAGGTGATGGCGGCTGTCATCGATGCGCGCGCGAACCTGGCAGCCGGATCGACGATCGACCTATACCGCCGAACGCTTGCTGGCTGGACGCTCGTCGACACGATCCCGGCCAGGTGTTCATGCGACGACAACCTGACCGGCGAGTTCGCCGGAGGCGAATACATCCGGACCGGGGACATCGTCGTCGGCATCGTCCGGTTCGATGGCGCGCTGTGGCGGTACGGTTACGCAACCGACGACCCGAGGACGTTTCGCATCCAGAACCATCGCGTGACCACGAGGGCGATGGCCGTCGCTGAACTCCGCAAACAGCATTAGGCCTCGATCCGAAACCGACTTGCCGATGCCTCCTCGCGACGAACTGTGGCGGCTCCTCGCGGTGGTGTGATGGACTAACAGACATGGATCACCTGCAGCTCCCGGACGAGGACGACTCGAAGAGCGGCACGACGAGATGCCAAGTTGACACCGCTGCACCTGCGCCGTTTACCCTGACCGCCCCGATCCCATACCTAGGTGGATCTTCGCTAGTCGACGAGGCGGCGATCGCACAGGTGGGCAGGCTCTTCAGCGCGGCCAGCTCACTGGAAGAAGACGCAAAAGGTAGCGCGGAAGGCTGAGCGTATGGACTACCAGGTTGACACAGATGCCGTCGCCGCTGCGGCGACGCCAGTAACTTTCAGTGTTACCCCGCCCCCGGAGTATCCAGGAGGGACCGCTGTGGTCGACGGCTCGATCGCGGCGGTGACCGCGAGCAATAGCGCATCACTCGCGACCGTTCACAGCGAAGTGGAGTCTGCGGTGGGTTCTCTCAGCGGCGCAGATCAGACGAGTTCGGCTTCTTCTGAGTCGGACGATGCACGCAACGGCGTCACGCTGTCGAAGGTTGCGCCAGCGTGAGCTACCCTGATCCCACCAGCCAGCAGTCGCCTGGCAGCCCGCCGCCTTTGATGCAGCCACCACAGGCTCCCGGTCCCGGTCACTTCCCGCAGCGCCCTGGCTCGTCGTGGCGAGGTCCGGCGGTCGCCGCCGGTGTCGGTGTCGCGGTGATCCTGTCGATTGCTGCATTGATCCTCGCGATCACCGGGCGAAACACTCCATCGGCTTCGGCCGCGGCACCATCATCGATCGAGTTCAGTCCACCTTCGATGCCATCGACTCCAACCGGCATTATCTCTCCCTACGTGAACGAAACTCCGCAGCAAGCTAAAGCTGCGCTATGCACAGGCGACCTGTTCAACACCATCGCAGCAGTCACGGCGGCGGGTCGGGCTGAAAAGCAGAATAACCCCCAACGGTATCTCACGATTTACTCCACACTTGAGATTGCTGCGGCACTGCATCCGAACGCCCCCCAAGGCGTACTGGACGGCTACCGCAAATACGCTATCGCGAATCTTCAGGCTGGTACGGCGGGCGGCGATGCCCAGCAGGCCGCTAGCGATCAAATTACTGCGGCCTGCAAGTAAAGGAGATACCCGGATGGGGCAGGCGCCACCTCCTGGCAAGTACGTGAAAGACCTGATCGGCACACACTGGCCGGCCATCGACGGCGAGGACGTGCTGTCCGCTATACAACTGTCCGAAGAGCGCAACGCTCAGGGTGCCCGCGACTCTGCGTCAGACCTACGCCGCCAGGTCGCACAGGTCGAAGCCTCCAACCCAGCCGGGCAGTGGATCACCGCCTCGCTTGACTCGAAACGTCGGCTGGCCGATGCGATCAACAACGACGTGGCCTCGTGGCTGGATCGACGCGCGCAGATTAGCGGCCAGCTCGCCAAGCTCATCGAAGGTATTAAGAATGAGATTGGAGCCCTGGCCGTCGACGCAAACGCCAAGCTTGAGGAGTGCAACAAAGCCGCCACGGCAGTCGGCCAGAACCCGAGCCTCTCAGCTGAGCAGAAGACCGCGGAAATCGCAGCGCTCCAAGCAACGTTTAACGCCATATTCTTCGCCGCCATGTCCGACATCGCCGCTATCGACGTCGCTGGTGGGTCCCAGGCGAGTGCTTTCACTCCTCCGCCTCCGCCCAGCATCCCGCAAGTAGCGAGCGCGGGGGGACCGTCGTCAAGTCCGAGCGCAGGAGGGCCCGCGAGCAAGGATCAGCTCGTTGGCGGAGGCACGAACGCAATGAACGCCGCCGCAGGATTCGGCAAAGATCACTCCGCCTCTGGTGCCCAATCGCCCACCGGCGCGACCGATATGGGTTCTGCCGCATCGACGCAGTTCGGACGCGACAAAGCATCGACAACGACGGAGCCCGCGAAGGGCGCACAGTTCGGGCGCAGCGATCACACCTCAGGCTCTGATCCAGTGCGCGAGTCCGGCACAAGCACTGGGTGGGGAAAGGACGTACCGGGTCGTGGTGCAGCCGACCCGTCCGATGTTGGTAGCGACAGCGGTTCGGGGTTGGGGGCCGTGTCCGCACCTTCTAGTTCGGCGCCATCTGCGCCTTCGACGTCGGCGCCCTCTTTGCCCTCGTTGGGGAGTGGCTCGTCTCCGGCGTCTGGACTGTCTGGTCTGAGCGATACCGGTAGCGGTAGTCCGGTAGGTCAGGTGCCGTCGTCGTCTGGGCTGGATAGCGGCGGCGGGGTCGTGGGTGCTGGCTCGGGGTCGTCTCCAGCGGCGGGTGGCGGCGCTGGTGGGTCTGGGGCAGGTGGCGGGTCGGCGGCGTCGGCTCCGGGGCTTGGTGCGGCGTTTTCGCGTGGGTTGGCGTCTGCTGAGTCGGCGGCGGGTGGCGGCGCGGGCGCGGTGTCGTTGGGCTCTGGGGGTGCACGTCCGGGTTCTGGTGGCGGTGTGTCGACGGCTCCTGGTGGGGCGTCGGCAGGCGCGGGTAGGCCGTCTGCGGGTGGTGGCGTGTCGGGCGCTGTACCTGCTGTGACGGGTGGAGCCTCGGGTAGTGTGGAGCATTCGGCGGCGGCGTCGGCGGCGGCCGGTTCACCGGGGTCGGCTGGCCCTGGTGCGGCTGCGGGTTCGGGGAGTGGGGTAGCTGGGCCGATGCCTATGGTTGCGGGTTCGGGGGCTGCGGGTGTCGCTCCGGGCGGCTTGGCACCTCCCGGCTCGGCCGCACCTCCGCAGACCGGCGGGGCCGGTTCGGCACCGTCCGGCGCTGCGGGGAGCGGTCAGGGGGCTGGTCCTGTGAGTGGTGGCAGCGGTTCCGGCTCGGGTACTGGTTCAGGTCCTGGTGGCGTATCTCCTGCGGGTGTCGTCGGCACTGGCGGTGCTGCCAGTGCGGGCGGCTACTACGGTGCCGGACCTAGCGCGTCGAATCCTGATCTTGAGCTGGCGAAGTCGGTGGTGAATGCGCTGTTGGTGTCGACGGCGGAGTTCTATACCGAGTACGCCGTGGGTGTGTTCGAGCATGAGAACGGCCGGCATGTGGTGTTGGTGTCGACAGACGGGCGTTCGTATCTGCCACCGACGGCGCGGGTTCCTGTGTCGGTGTCGATCGCGCGGGTCGATCCTCTCGGGCCTGCCGGTTGGGATGAGCGGTTTGTGGGGCATAGTCGTCCGGTCGAGACGCTGAACGCGTATGCGGAGGCTGTGGCGCCGGAGTTGAAGTGGCGGGCGGTGGCGACGTCGGTTTCCGACGATGCCCGGCCGGTGGGTCCTGTGTTCGCGCATGTCGGGCGTCCGGCGGGTCGTTCGGCGCCAGAGGCGGTGAAGGGTGGTCGTTCGCGGTTGGCGGCGACGTGGCCGGATTATGCGCGTCTGGTGCCAGCGGTCGCGGATGACCGGCGGCAGGTGGCCGGGCTGGCGTTGGCGGACCGGATCATCGCGAAGACGCCGACTGAGGTCGTCGAGTCGATCGACGAGGCGATGGTGAAGGGGTTCATCGCGGGCGATTTGACGGATCAGCAGTGGTTGGAGTTCGAGCATGCGGCTGGCATGGCGACGATGAACGCAGCGGTGGCTGGGCGCAGTATCGGCGTTGGCGCACCTGGTGTGGATCGTCGGCTGCAGCAGGCGTACGAGGCGGCGTTCTCGCTGATGATCCTGCGGGAGACGCTGCTATGTGTCCGCCCGGCAGGCGCTCCCATGCTGGAGGATTTGGTGTATCTGGCGCTGCAGAGCGGCGTGGATCCTGGAGATGTCCTCGCGGACACCGGCTCTTGAAAGAGGTTGCGGCGCTGACTTACTCCGCCTCTGGCGGCTGACGACGGCGATCGCATCCCGCATCCGCGAGCAGATCACGCTCGACGACGGGTCCCGACCTGTCGGCATCGCCTACCCGTCGAAGAAAGGCACCGGCATACAGAACTGGGCCGTGTGGATGCGGAAGACCGACGACGGAACAGGCGTCGACGTCGTCGCGCCCACATCGGACTCGATCGGCAAACACACTGCGCCGTTGATCGAGGCCGCCGAGCTTCTCGGAATCAATCGCATCTTCTGATCGCCACTGCGCGTCGGTATGGGCGTGCGATGTCTGTGGGGTGTCGGTGGGGGGTGGTTCAATCCGGGGAGATGACGCCGAGATGAGAAGGGGGCGCAGCGATGAAGGTCTTAGGTTCGGTGGTCGGCAGCCTGATGGTGCTCGGTATCCTGGCGGCGGTGCTGGTGCCGGTGCTGCTGACGGGTGTCGTGGTGATCGCGGCGGTGGTCGGGTTCGTTGCGTACCGCGCGGGCCGGCAGGGCGGTCGTGCTCCTGCACCTACGCCGGTGGTGTACGGCTCGACCTCCTCGGCCGCGGTACAAACTCGGCCGCCGGAGCATGCGATGAGAGTCGTCGAGGAGTACGAGGTACATCGCGTGGTGCGGTACGCACCTGTCGCGCCGCCGCCGCAACCGCCTGCTGCGCGTGCGGCACGGCAGGCGGACGAGCTGACGTTCGTGCCGGATGCGTGGGTAGAGTTGCACGGCTCAGCCGAGGAGGGCGGTGTCGGCGGACCGGACGTGAGCGAACGATGAGTTCGGACGAGCGGGACGAGGCGGCAGAGAACGAGGAGTTCCTGTCCCGTTTTCCTGCGGCGGGGAGCGGACGCCCTCCGGCGCCTCAGCGCTTGTCTCTTCCTGCCCGGGAGACGGTGACCAGTCCCGCGGGTTCAGCCCCGGTCGCGAACGACGGGCCGTCCGTGGAGGAACAGTTCGGCGATGGGGTGGAGTGGGACGACGGCGCGGGACAGGTGCGCGATGGCGACGAGGACCTGGTAGACGCTGATCCCGGCGACTACGACGGGCTGTTCGATCGTGTCGTGTACGGCGACCTCGAGCCTGCGGCATCGTCGTTCGAGGAATCGCCCGTGCCGCCGGAGCCGGACGGTGACGGTGACGGTGGGCTGGTCGGGGCGGACGATGAGTCCGATGGGGACGGTTCTTCTCGCCGAGGTCTGTCTGCCGCGGCGATCACGTTCGTCATCGCTGTAGCGGTGATCGTGGTGATCATTGTTCTGGTGTTGGCGTTCTTGGCGAGCGGGTCACCGAAACGTACTGCGGCGCAACCTGAACAGCATTACACACCGTCGCGGTCGGTGGTACCGGATCCGACGACGTCCGCGGCGCCTGACGGGACCGGGTTGGACCAGCCGATCCCGTATCACGCGACCGGGTTCTGCGGCCCGGGGTCGACGCCGGCGCAGGATATGGCGAATCCTTCGGGGTCTGCATGGTTGTGCTCTCGGGGCGGGATCGATGGTGAGACCGCGACGATTTCGTTCGATGAGGGGCAGGTGTATCGGGTCAGTGCGATCTCGATCGTTCCCGGTGACGTGGCGAAGTCGGGTGGCGCTGCCGACGAGTGGATGAATCACCGTGTGGTGACCACGGTGCAGTACACGTTCAACGATGCGGCGCATACGATCGTGACGCAGCAGACGGGCAATGCCCACGGCGAGGTGACGGTGCCTGTTCCGGGCATCCTGGCGTCGAAGGTGACGATGTTGATTTTGCAGACGTCTCGCCCTCCGCAGCACGCGGATACCTCGACGACGGCCGCGGCCCCGTCGAGCGAGAACGACGACGGGGATCCGTTCGATTCCAGTGGGATCGGTGCCGACGGTGGCACTCCCCCGCTGGCGGATACGACGGACACGACGCCGTCGACTGCAGATGACGGGTCGACGTCGACGGACCCGATCGATGCACAGTTCGCGGTGGCTTCTATGAAGGTCCTCGGACACACCCCTAACTGACACCTGGTGGCGTGCACCGTTTCCCGACGCTCTGCGCGGGAGACGGTGCACGTTGGCGTAGGTGTCCGTGGTCCGGCAGGTGCCCCGCGTGGGTCGGTGTGGTTTGCGATGTCTGTGCGGGCAGGGGGTGGTGTGTGACGATCGCGCTGACAGTGGTCGGATGCGATTCGGAGAAGGACTGAGCAGGCATGAGTTTCCTGACGCGCACGTGGCAGCGGCGGCTTGAGCGCGCGTCGTCTCGGTGGTGGTCGTGGCTGGTGGTCGCGCTGGTGGTGTTGGGGGCGGTCGGTGGCATCGGGCAGGTGTGGAGGTGGGTGGATCGACCGGATCCGCCGGACCTGGTGACCCCTGGCCGGGTGGTGGCCAATCAGAACGCGTTGGTGGGGTCGTTCGCAGTCGAGTATGTGACGACGTGGTTGACCTTGACCGCCGGCCATGAGAGCACGCTGCGCGCGTTCGTGTCGCCGCAGGTGCGGCTACAACTGCCGACGACGTTGGGGACGGTGATCACTGCGCCGACGCCCACGTCGATCGTGTTCGATCCGTCGACGTCGTCGGCGGAGACGTCCATGTTCTCCGTCATCGTGTCGGTGTTCGAGCGTCCTTACGCGTCGGCTACGCCGGCGCGGGCCTTCTATCAGGTGTCCGTGTCGGTGGATGACGGGGCGGCGATGTTGGCGACGGCGATGCCGTCGAAGGTGCAGCCACCGCCCAAGGGGCACGCGTATCAGGTCGACTATAAGTCCCAGCAGAATTCGGGGTCGAAGGCGTGGGCGCTGGCGTCGGGGTTCTTGACTGCGTACCTGACGGGGACGTCGGGGATCGAGCGGTACACAACAGCGAATTCGCCTTTGTCCCCGGTGGGCGGTTACGAGCAGGTGCAGGTGCAGTCCGTTGAGGCCTCCGAGGATGTTCCGGACAACCCGACGGACGGACAGACGGTGCACCTGTTGGTGACGGTGGTCGCGACCACGTCGGACTACAACCCGATGACGATGCAGTATCCGCTGACCATCGTCGGCGGCGCGGGTGCGTGGAGTGTGCAGGAGATCGACCCGACGGTTCGGGTCGATTATTCATCGTCTGGTCAATAACCAAGGGAGACAGAGAAAATGAGTTCGACTGTGATGGTCGCGAGCGGGATCTTCTCCGCTGTCGGCGATATCGAGAAGCAGGCGTCGTACGTGGGCGTGGGTTTCATCCTGGCCGCGGTGGCATACGTTGCGATGCGCGAGCTGTTCAAGCGCGGCGTGGGAGCGGCGATCGCCGCGGCGTTGGGGTGCATCGCCGTCGCCGTCATCGCCGGCAATGCCTACGGCATCTACAACTCCGGCGGGCAGGAACTGCATCAGCACGGAGTCCAGTCTGGTACGTGCGGACCCTACTGCCGCTGATATGCCGAAGGGCCGCACCTGAGTATGTCCAGACACCCACAGACACAGGATGATCCGTCGGAGCCCTCCGGCGCAGTCCGATTCCGTTCGGAGCTCAAGCACGTACCGATCAAGGTCGGTGATCTCGGCGACGGCCGCCGTTTTTGGGGCGGCCCGTGGGGTGGGCTGGACGGGGTGATCGCCGCGGCCGGTGTGATCGGTACCGGGTTGTGGGCGTGGCACAGCCTGGGATCCGGAAGGCTGTGGCTGATCCTGCTTTTCGGTCTCGGCACGACGTGCCTGTTGGTGATCGCTGTGCGACGGCTGGTGCCGACGGGGCCTCCTTCGGCGGGTATCCGCCTGGGGTGGCTGTGTAGTTCGTACTGGCCCGCGATGATGGAGAGTCCCGATGTCGACGACGACTGAACGCGGCTTCGCGGCATCGGATCTGTTGACGCGACCGACGGTGATCGGCAACCTGCGGTTCGCCCGACACGGTATCTTCGCCGAATTCCTCTTGTCCGGCCTCGAATACGCCCGCCGCCCGCGGGCGGTGCAGGAGCGCGCGGCCCAGCGGCACGAAGCGATGGTCTCTGCGTTGCCGTCCGGGTTCTGGCTGTCGGGGCTGACGGCCCCGATGGACACGACCGGCATGATCCTGCGGATGCTCGACGGTTACCGCGACCGCGCGGCATGGGTCTCCGAATGCCGCCGCTGGGAGCCCATTCTGGACGGCCTGAGCGCCTCGGATCGGCTGTTCTGGCTGTCGGTGCCGGTCGATCACGGCACTGAGGGACTGACCGCTCTAGGGCGCACACAGAAGGCACTGGATGTGATCCGCGGCCGCGATGTCGACACCGCATCGAGTGTCGCGGAGTACATCGCGCTCGGCGACGAGTTCGCCGCCGCGCTGCCGTCCGAGTTGGCCCCTGTCCCGGTCACCCCGGAATTGGTGTATTGGCACTGGATGCACACAGTCGGCCGCGGTGGGCAGCGGGTGTCCCTGCCCGAATCGCTCGGGCTCGAACGCCTCGACGCGGAGGACTTTCCGAAGATCCGCCTCGACGAGGGCGATCAGGCGCACCACGGTCGCCGGTTTCCTCCGTCGCGGTGGCCGGGCGCCCGACTGGAGACGGGCGGGCTGGCGGACAGTTTCCAGTCGGCATTGACGGTGACCTCGTTCTCCGAACGGGGCATAGCGTTTCCCGGCAGCGAGATCTTCGCTGTATGCGACGACGAGAGATTGCCTGGGGCGACGGTCGACTGGATGCAGTACGTGACCAAGACTCCCGCCGAGCAGGCGGCGCGTCACTACGCCTGGGTGGACAAGAATCTCTCCGATCAGCAGGACCAGCAGGGGCGCCAGGCCCAGGTGGACGACAGTTTGGCCCGCAAGCGGGTGTCGGCGGGCGAGCTGACGTCGGCTTTGACGGCGTCGCAGCACGGGTTCCAGGCGAATATGACTGGGTACGTGGTGGTTTCGGGTGCGAACCGGCGGGTGGTGCGTTCGGCGGTGAAGTCACTGAGTCGGTCCTATCAGGACATCGGGGTCCGTGTTGATGCCTGGTCGGGACCGCAGGCGCGTTTCCTCGCGGCATCGTTGCCGGGGAACGTCAAGCCGCGCGCGGCGGAGACGCTGTCGCATCCGACGACGCCCGAGGACTGGGCCAAGACCGTGCCTGTACTGAGCGGGCAGCTGGGCAACGCCTCCGGGGTTCCGCTGGGGCGGGCGGTGAGCACGGCGCTGAATCCGCCGGTGTTTCTCGACATGTCGGGTGCCTCACGCCGCCGGCACAGTGCGGTGTTGGTGCTCGGCGGTGATCCGGGCGGCGGGAAGTCGTACACGGGCAAGCGGATCGCGAAGAGTGAGGTTCGGCGGGGTTCGCAGGCGGTCGTCATGGACCCGGGTGTCGAATGGCACCTGGCGTTCGAGGACACCCCGGGGGCGGTGTTCGTCGATCTGGCACACGCGGATGTGTCGACCGACGTGCTGCGGCTGTTCCCGACGGAGATAGCCGGGACTGTGGCGGCGAACCACGTTCTTCCGCTGTTGGGGTTGGAGCCGATGTCGACATACGGTTCGCGGTTCCGGGTCGCGGTGAGCCCGCAGGTGCGTGAGCGTGAGCGGATCCGGTCGATGCCGGAGTTGCTGTCGTATCTCGAGCGCACGTATGGGGCCGGAGACGAGCTTGTGACACGTCTGATGTCGTGGGCGAGTGAGCCGACGTTGCAGTCGGTGTTCGACGATTCTTTGTCGGTGCCGAACTTCGGTGCGGCTCCGGTGGTGGTGTGGAAGACGGGGCGTCTGGACCTGCAGGACGTCGACTCCGCGGACGCGCTGGAGACGATGACGACGACCCAGCAGGCGGGTCGGATGCTGTATGGGCTCGCTGCGGCGTTGGCGGAGCAGACCTTCTACGAGCGGCCACACCAGTTCGGGTTCCTGGTCACGGAGGAGGACAAGCAGTGGCTGTCGACGCCGGGGGGCCGTAGGACGGCACATCTGTTGACCCGTCGTGGCCGGCGCACCCGGTCGGGGTGGATATCGATCACTCAGAACGGCCCGGACGATCACGCTGGTATGGGCGATGAGTTCATTCATCAGAAGATCCTGTTCCGCACCAAGGACGACGATTTGTCGAAGGCGCACCTGCGATGGCTCGGGATCGACCCCGACGAGTACCCGGAGGTGCTCGAGGACTACCGGTACAACACGTCGCCGGAGGACCTGCGCGCCGCACCGGCGGGTCTCGGTGGCGGCATGTCGGTAGAGCAGCACGGTCGGCCTCAGCTAGGCCGTGAGGGTGAGGCGTACATGGTCGACGAGTTCGGGCGTACCGGCAAGATTCAGGTGTTCTCCGCGCCGGATCCGGCTGACCGTGAGGCCTTCGACACCGATCCGGCGTCGCTCGAACGTTTCGAGGGCGAGTTGGCGCGGGGCATCCGATGACGGGGCTGCGTGGTCGGTGGCTGGTGTTCGCCGAAGGTCATCGATCGACGGCCTGGGCAATGCGTGCGGCGGCGACGATCTGGACGACGATGCTGTTCCTGTCGTTGTCGGCGCCGACCGCGTCGGCGCAGATCGGTACGCAGGTGGTCGGCTCGGCGGGTTTGAAGGACTCGTACGGGGTGCCGCTGGCGGACTACTACATCTCGACGGTGAGCGTTCAAGATCAGCTGAAGATGACGTTGCGGTCCGTGGGGTTCAACCCCGCGGGGTGGGTTCCGAAGCTGATCGAGGGGCTGTCGCGGACGATGGAGTACTCCACCGTGACCGCGTCGTTGCTGGCGTTGGAGGTCGGCGCGATCGTGCTGATACTGACGTTGGTGCTGTGGGTGCTCAAGATCGCGCTGTCGGCTCTGTGGTTGCAGTGGCTGGCGAATCTGGGGTCCGGCGCGGTGATGACGGTGGCGGAGATCTGCCATCAGTTCCACCTGGCGCCGTTCTGCTTCTTCGTCGGGTTGTGCGCGGGCGCGGTGCTGTGGAGCCTGGGTCTGCGCGGCCGCGGCCTGGCGGTGATGGCGATGACCACGTTCATCGCCCTGCTGATATGGACGGTGTTCGCGGATCCGATGCGGGAGCTGTACTCGCCGGACGGCTGGATGTCGCAAGTCCGCGAGCTCGGTTTCTCAGCGTCGGATGCGGTGGTGCACAACGGCCGGATGGGTTCGGGCAGCGCGCAAGAGCACATGCAGCAGTTCATCGGGACGCTGATCGACAATGCTGCCCGGCGCCCGGTGGAGGTCCTCAACTTCGGGCATGTGATCGACGGGAACAGCGGCTGTGCGGGGGCATGGAACCAGGCGATCATGAACGGAGCGTCGGATGGTCCTGTGAAGGCGATGCAGTCGTGCGGCGACAACGCGGCCTGGAACTACGCGGCGAATCTGGATCCGGCGAACGTCCTACTCGGGGCGCTGATGATCATTGGGATCTTGGTGTTCGGATTCTTCATCACGACGGTCGCGCTGTTGGTGTTCCTCACGGGCGCGAAGGCGTGGTGGTGGGCGATCGTGATCACGCCGTTGATGATCGTCGGGATGGTGCCCGGGCCGCCGCGGCACCGGGCGTTGACCGGCGCCGTCGAAGTGTTCATGCACCTGGTGAGCTACTTCGTGCTGGTGGCCTATCTGGGTGTCTCGGCGCAGGTGCTCGGGATCCTCCTCAGCGATCCGAAGGTGACGCAGAGCCTGGGCGGGGATTCGGCTCTGGTTCGGGTTCTGCTGATGGTGATCGGATCGTTGGCGATGCTCGTGCTGTTCCATCATGTGAAGAAGTGGCTGGGTATGCCTGCGACGCACACGATGTGGCACAGCATGCGGCATCCCGTGGCGTCGACGAGGGAGTCGGTCGCACGGCACACTTCCGATTTCAAGCCTTACTCCGAGGGGGCGTCCCGCGGTCTCGATCGGCTCCGGGGCGGCCGGGAGACGGAATCGGGTTCTGGTCTGGACGCGATGTTCCGACGTTCTCCGGTGCACAAGGGCAGCGTCGGACATACCGGTGAGGGCCCGGGTGCAGGTCGTCTACAACATGATGCGGCGGGCCCGAAGCCGGGCACCGGTGCGGATGCGGGCGGGCGTTCGGCGGCCTCTGTGGGGACGGCAGGCACTGAGAGCGAACAGGACGCGCCGTCGGTGACGGCCACGCCAGGTGCGCGCGGGGCGGATCACGCGGCGGCGAGGACCCCGGCGCGCGCCGCAACGTCGGCCGCGGCGAGTCGCGGCGGATCGGCGGCATCAGCGACCGCGCCCGCAGCCGAGGCCGGTGCCATGGAGGGAGCGGCCGCCGTGGCCGCTCCGGAGGTCGTGGTCCCTGCTGTGGCGGCGCAGTCTATGGCGCGGCGCGGCGCTGCGGGGCGCGGCGCTGCTGGGCGCGGCGGGACGCGCACAGAGAATGGGCAGGGTTCTGTGGATGCGCGTGAGGGCAGGCCTGCGCAGGGTCCGGTCCCTTCGCCGCCTTCGGCGTCCGCCGGTCCTACACGTCGCGGTGCCGCGTCAGGGCGTTCCGCCGGAGCCTCGACGGCGGCACATCGACGCGTCGCGGCCGAGCCGGAACCTGATGGTCTGAACCGCCTCTACGATCGGTCCCTTGCACCGCCACCGTCGCGAGACGACGAGCCGCGGCCGGGGCCGGGTCGCCCCAACCGGTGATCGTCGCGCTGCGGGAGGATCAGGTGCGTGGCAGCCAGTCGGCCCCGCGGAGCAGGTGGGAGGTGCCGCCTCCGAGGACGAGGTCCCTGCCCGGTGTGTCGTTCGGGTAGTGGTAGCCGTTGAGGCGAGTGGCTGCGCCGTGTTCGGCGAGCTCGCCGAACACGTATGCGGTCTGTAGCGGTCCGCCGCCGTGGTATCCGATGTTGAGCTGCTGTGTGGCTGTGGTCGGCGCCGGCCACGTGACCCCGGCGCTGTCCTGCAGGAACGCCAGGACCTCACCGTCGCCGTGGCGCGGGCGGGCGATCTCGCTGAGTTCGAGGGCACCGGAGGCCGCCGGCACGGCGTCGCCGATACCGATGCTGACCGACGCACCGGTCGCGAGGATCCATGACGCAGGCTCCAACGGGTCGCGGTAGGCCCGTGTGGTGCCGTCGAACAGGTCGGTGATCCCGTCGCCCCGGGCCAGAGCGATGTACCCGACCTCGACGCCGGTGGGGTCGAGGTCGACCTCGGTCAGCCTCGTCCACCAGCGGGCGCCGAGCCCGGTGGTGGTTTCGAGGTCGGCGACGTGGTGGCGGCGGACGGCGACGAGCGGGCCGTCCCACTCTCGGCCGCGGACATCGTGTGCGGCGCACAGGTCGCGGGCGTCGTCGGCGGTCATGCGTGCGCCCAGCAGCGCGGTTGCCGTGCGGGCGTCGATGGTCGGCGCCGGTTGCAGTGCGAGATGATCGTCGACGTCGTAGGCGTTGTACACGGGGATCGTGACGGTGGCGGCGGCGAGGAGCTCGGTGCACACACGGTCGGGCAGGGCCGCTTTGATGAGACCCGTGCGCAGACACTCGACACCGTCGCGGAGAACGGATCCGGCGGGCTGACGGTCGGCGAGCTCGGCGAGCCGGTCGACCAGCGGCGCCTGTGTCCCGGGCGGGATCACAGCGAGCGGGGGGCTCCCCGGTTGCCACCGGCCCAGCACATCCGCGCTCCGCAAGGCCTCCGGCCACCACGGAAGGGAGTCGAGTTCGAGAACCCTGGTGACGAGATCGTCCCACCGAGCGGCGGTGGGTCTTCTCCCCTCTTCGATGACGGCCAGGTCGGGGGCGTACGCCCACCGATCGGTGGTCGACCGCGTCGGGGACATCGACACCGTGACGACCGCGACGGCCGTGACGCCGACGAGCCGCTGCTGGACCTGCAGCCACAGTGCGTCGGCGTCGCGCTGATCGACCGGCATCGGGTGGTCGCGGTCGGTGCCGTAGCAGACGGCGACCGATCCCCCACCGTCGTGCGGCTCGAACTGCAGCGCCACGAATTCCCCGATCACCGCAGCTTCGACGAAGGATGTGCGGGGTAGTCCCGCGGTCAACGGTCGACGGGGGAACATCCGCGGGATCGGCTGGCGCCGGGGGCCGCGGCCGTGGGTGATCTGGTAGGCGAGGACGTCGTACGCGCGCCACTCGTTCGGTCCTCTGTCGACGGGGCGTGGGAAGTTCGCGCTGCTCCGTGCGAGGTCGGCGACGGAGTCCTCTTTGATGCCGAGTTGTGTCGCGACCTCGGCTGCGGTCCAGCGGGCCCCGGGATGAAGGTAGTCGTATGCACCCATGCCAACACTCTAACACGCTAATCGGATATTATCCGATTAGCGTTCTGTGGTGTGCCCGGGTCAGTCGGCGCGGGCGATGACAGCGTGTACGTGGCTCTCGGCGCCGGCGGGCCGGATCACGACCTGACCGGTTCCCGGCGAGAGGTTCGGTGCCGATCCGAGGCCGAGCTCGGACGCGAGGCGATCGGCGATGAGTCGCACAACGTTGACATCCTCCCTGCCGTGAACGACCGGGATTCCAGCACGGCTAGGACGCCGTCTGTAGGTTCGCGTCGCACGGTGTCGCCGTGTTTCGCGCGGCGGCCGGTGTCCCTCGGCCGAGTGTGACACCGCGGTAGGCGAGGTCACGGATGTTGCGTGCTGCGTTGACGTCCGCGTTCGCTTCGTGGCCGCATCGTTTGCAGACGAACACCGCTTGGCTCTCGCGGTTCCCGTCGGTGATGCGGTTGCAGCGGTTGCAGCATTGGGAGGTGTGGAATGCGGGTACCTCCGTCACCTCGGTCTTGTGGTGCAGGCGGGTGGCGAGGCGGTTCCAGCAGCTCGCGCTGATCTCCCGGTTCAGCCCGGTCTTCGCCGCAGCCCCGTTGGGAAGGAAGTTCCCGGGGCTGTCGGGGTCGGGTTGCGGCTCCGCCCGGCGGATCATGTTCGCGGTCCGCAGGTCTTCTACCGCGACCCGGTCGTACCGGGACGCGAGGTCGGTGCTGGTCTTCTCGATCCAGTCCCGCCGGCGCTCCGCCAGCCGGTTGCGCAGGGCGGTGATCTTCGCAAGGGTCGCCTCCCGGCGTCGGGACCGTTGCCCGGAACCACGCGGTGCACGCGGCTGCGCCGCGAGCTTCTGTTCCAGTCTGATCATGCGTCCCCGCTCACCTGCGGTGAGACCGGGGATGTGCAGCAGCTCCCCGTCGGAGGTCGCGGCGGTGATCGTGACACCGCGGTCGATCCCGACCACGGCGCCTGTGCCCGGGGCGCGCTTCACCGGAGGCGGGCAGACGAACGCCACGTGCCATCGCCCACGCTCCACAGTCACCCGGGCGGACGTGCACGCCAGGAGGTCACTCCACTGCCGACTGATCTTGAACCGCAGCCACCCGGCCTTCGGGACGAGGACCGCACCCCACCGGCGGTTCAACCGACGAAGACGCAGATCGCGGACGACGAAACCCTGCCGGACGTCGCGTGCCGTGCGGAACCGCGGGAACCGGGCACGACCGGAGAAGAAGTTCGCGAACGCGCGGTCCAGATCACGCAGCGCCCCCTGCTGCACAACAGTCGAACCCTCTCTCAGCCACGCGAACTCCCGCCGGGCTTCGGTCAGTTGCGCGGCCTGCGCGACGTACCCACCGCCGGGAACCCGGTCCGGGTACCCATCGCGGTGACCGAACCGGAGCTTGTGCTGATATGCGAGCCGACGAAACTCCAGACCGACGTTGTAGACGTACCTGGCGTGGGAGCAGTGCATGGTGAGCACGTCGAGCTGCGAACCCACCGTCGGGCACGCACGCTGCCGGATACTCATGAAAACCAGTGTGCCGGTGGGGTACGACACCTTTCCAGCGACACACCCACGAAGCGATCGCTCACTCCGCCCTCAAGGACGGAGTCTGCGCTCCCTGTCCGATCATCCGGCGGTACATCGAGCAGCAGCAGCGACCGCCCCGTGGTCCGGGTAGGCCGAAGTTGATGCGCTAACCCGGCCCTGAAGGACCGCACTTGCGCGCTGCGGCTCTCGGTCATCGACTATGCCTCTCTCGTCGTGGGAGCGTCGGCTAACGGTATGGGAGGGTGAGTGCGCTGGGCGCGGTTTGCCCCGATCAGAGTCGTGTGGTCTTGCGCCATCCGAAGACGTTGACGCCGTGGGTCCATCGACCGCCGGCGTGGCGGGTGAAGCGCACATGTTTGCCGAGCCCGATGGACCATGAGATTCCCGCTCTCGACTCGGTGAGGCGGATCGGTCCGAGTTTCTGGCTGTCGCGGAAGCTGATCGCCATGGGTGGTTCTCCTGATGTTGTGCGGGTGGGTGTTTCGTTTCAGAGGTCGTTGCCGTAGTCGATGCCCTGGTCGGCGTCGATGTCGATGTGGCGGTGCTGCGTGGCACACCGCCGTTCGGCGGTGATGGTGCGGAAGATCTCTTGCATGGGAACGGCGTCCACGAGTGCGGTTCCACGCGGCGGACGAGAGTCGTGGGATGCCTGGTTCCATTCGAGCTTGTCGTCCCATCGTGTGAAATACAGTTTGTGATACGGGTTTTGGTGGTCTGCGGCGAGTTCGAGGAGTGCTCGTGTAGAGCGGCCGTTTCCCTCGCGGAATGGGTGTGCCTGGTTCACGAGGACGAAGGCTTCGGCGCCCGCCGTGGCGAAGGCTTCGGCGTCGGAGCTGCGGAAGTCGTCGCTGACGAGGACTCGGTGCGCGCTGGAGAGGTACGTGGGGATCTCGTGGAGGTCGGCGAATGGCTTGTCCCCCTTGCGGAGTCCGTGGCATGTGCGTTCCTCGCCAGCCCAGTCGTAGACGTCTTGGAACAGGTAGCCGTGGACCCGCCGTAGGTGTGGGTAGTCGAGTGTGGCCGGTCCGGCGAGGGTGTGGTCGTCGGCGAGGCGGTGCGTGCGGATCGCTGTCGCGATACCTTCGAGGAGACGTAGTTCACCGGGGTCGTCGACGTCGAATCGGTTGCGTAGGACGGATGTTCCGGGGATGAGGTAGGACCGGAACCGCTCGCGGTCTTCGTCGATGGTCCAGTTCAGATCCTGGTCCACGCGTTCACCGCTGCTCACGTCGCTGTTCGAGGACGCGTCGGGCGAGGTCTGCAGGTTCCATTCCGTGGTCGATGCCGTCGATGACGGCCTTGACCGCGTCGTCGTCGTAGTCGACTCCTTCGAGCCAGCCGGAGTGCAGCGCCGCGATGACGCGGCGGCGGTCTGCGGCGGGGAGTTGGTCGAGGAGGTGTTGCTGGGGCTTGAGCCAGTCGGGGGTGTAGTCGGTCATTGCGCCAGTATCGATGTGACGTGCCTGCAGTCACCACACTCGGTCGCGCGGTCTGCGAGCGGTCCCCACGCTCGGAGGAAGTGTGGTGAGCGCGACGGCAGCACGGTCAGACTGCGGCTATGGGTATGCCGAGGCCGTACGGCGGATTCGTGCTGCGGGATGGGGTGACCGTCCTGGCGGAGAACGGCGCCCACATGATGGTCTCGGCGCAGACCGAGTCCGGGAAGACGTTCCGCGTTCTTGCGCCGAACGGTCTGTTGCACCCGGGGCCGGCGGTGGTGATGTCGTCGAAGGACGACCTGATGCAGTTGTTGCTCGCGAAGCGTCCAGGGCCGGCCCAGCTGCTGGATCTTCGGTCCGTGATCTCACCGCATTACCCGGGCGACGTGACGCTGGTCCGACACGATCCGACGATGGCGGTGTTCTCGCTGACGGACGCGCAGACCCTCGCGGACACGTTGTTGCTGATGAGTTCGGTGGGTATCGGCGGCAACATCAACGGAGCGCGGAATTCCGACCCGGTGTGGGAGCTGCAGGCTACGGGTCCGCTGGCGGGCCTGTTGTTCACAGCGAGCCCCGCGGGCATCGGGATCGGGATGGAGTGGGCGCTCGAAGCGGTCGAGTACAACGAGTCCGGTGAGGACGCTACGGCGCACACCCCGAGTTGGGAGACCGTCGCGCGGACTCTGGTCGAGCGCGGGGGCGCGGCGGGACGGGTTCTCGCGGCGAAGGTGCGGCGCGTCCTGGGAATGGAGCAGCGGCAACGTGATTCGATCATGCTGTCCGTGGGGAAGGCGATCATGCCGTGGCTGAGGTCGATCGGGACCGACACCGGTCTGCCCTTCTTCGACCCGGACTTCCTCGATGATCCGCAGGCGACGCTGTATGTTCTCGCCCCGCTGGACGGGTCGGCGGCGGCGGCCGCGATCACTCTCGTCGACAATCTTGTACGTCGCCAACGTAGTCGGGTCGCCGAGTGGGACGAGGTGATGCAGATCAAGTGCATCATCGATGAGTTCTCCAGTATCTGTCCGATGCCGAAGCTCATCAAGTATGTCAACGAGGGCCGGGGCCTGGGTGTTTCTTTCGTGATCGCTGTGCAGGCGACGTCGACGATCGATCAGGTCTACGGCCGCGACTACGGGGAGGCGTTGCGGGACAGTTTCCCGGCGGTCTTGGTGCTGTACGGCGCGGACGAGCAGGAGATCATGCAGACCGCCGCGCACTGGGCGGGGCTGACCACGCGCCGCGGTGACTCGTACACGATCACGGGCGATACCACCAACAGTGGCCGATTCGGGGCGATGCTCGAGTGGCAGGAGCTGCTGCCGCGAACGATGGAGGAGGCGCGGCTGATCCGCAAGGGCACACCCGGGGTGATGGTGGACCTGCCGACGTGGGAGGTCGTGAACGAGCGGTACGAGCAGGCGGTGCGAGCCGAGCTGGAAGGTCGCGGTCCGCAGCAGATCGGCCGCCGGCGCGACAGTGCCCGTGGTCTGATGTACGGCGGCTTCGCCGCGGCGGGGATCGGTGCTGCGGCTACGGTCGTGAAGCTGATCGCTTGCGGCTGGCTGTTCGAACTCGTCGGGTCGATCCTGTTCTGACCTATTGCAGCGCTAAGAGCTGGCCGGTGTGGTGGCCCGGCTCCAGTACCAGATGTAGTGCGGTGTCTGCGATGTAGGGCTGTGTGCGAGCTGCCAGCCGTCGAGAACGCGCCGGGCGGCGGCGATGATGCGTGCCGGGGTGGATCCGGCGACATAGAGCTCGGGGGCCCAGATGCCCGTTCCGCCGTCGATGTTCTCGCGATCGAAGAGCTCGATTCCGAGAGCCCAGCGGTGCGAGCGGAGGACGGCGACCGCGTCCGCGAGATGCTCGAGGTTGCCGGGTTCGTGCTCGGTGATCGCCCAGGTGCGGTGACGCAGCCACAGGTCCGCACGGAACGGACCGTAGAGCGCGGCGACGGCACCGAGCGCATGAGCCGGAGCGAGGCCGAGCGGCAGCTCGTCGCCGATGAAGCGGTCGAGACGCGCTCGCGGCCAGCGGCGGGCGGTCGCGGTCACGTCGGGGGGCAGCAGGTCCGTGACGAGTGCGCGGAGTGCGGGGAGATTGACGGCGGTGCCGGCCGTGGTCACGTCGACGGGTCCTTCCGGTTGTCTGTCTCGGGTGTGGCGGCGGCCTGCTGCAGGATCTCGGTGAAGTGGGCCGCGGCGCCTGCTGGAGCGACGGTGTTGTAGGCGTCGATGATCACTCGGGCGCAGTGCATCCAGTGCTGTCCGGCTCGCCAGTCCCGTGATGCCGCGACCGCGGTGCTGTGCAGGTCTGTGGGAGTGATCTCGTCGAGGGCGTCCGCCAGTGGACCGGAGTCGCACTCGTCGGAGCGGATGATCTCGAACAGTGCGCGCACGATGCCGGACCGCAGGCCGTCGGTGTTGCGGTGCCACACGTCGGTGATGAGTTCGAGTGTGAGGGCGAGTGCAGTGGGGTCGACGGTGTAGCAGTGTTCGAGCGTCGCGAAGCACATGAGCACGTATCCGCGTTGTTGAGCGACTCGCAGCCCATAACGTCCGGCGATCTCGTCGATACCGAGCACGACCGGGTCTCCGGCGGCGCGGCGGCCCTTCCAGCGGGCCCAGGTGGTCAATGGTCGGGTGGTGCGGTCGATGGCGCCGAACAGTCGCGCCTCGTCGGCGATGCTGAGTCCGACATGGACGTTCGCGACGAGATGGGTGGCAGCACGAGCGATCGTGCACGCCGCCCACCGGTGCTGCCCATTGACGAGAGCGAAGCGTGGTCGTCGGGTCGGGCCGCGGTCCGAGACGTCGACGACACCGACCAGACGAGGGTCCCAGGCGGCAGCCATGGCGCGGGCACGTCGTTCGTCCAAGTCACGTTGGTAGGTGTGGTCGACGAACATGTCCGAGACAGGGAGGGCCGTGATGTACACGGTCTCCTGCGCTGCTTGGGAGTGGGTCACGCCGGCACTCCGGTTGGCTGTTCGTGCGGCTGCGCGGTGGTGTTCTGCGCGGCTGCGGTCTTGCGGTTGTTCTGAGCGTTGGCGATCGATCGACGGCCCTTCCCGGTACCGGTCTTGACTGCGCGCTTCTGCTGGGGCCGGTTCGGTGCGGTGGGAGGACGGGTGAAGTTGGCGAGGGTGTCCGCGCCGACGCCGTCGCGCTGCGCGCAGTCACGCGCGTCCCGGTATCGCTTCTCGGCGGCATCGCGCCGCGCGATGATGTCGCGGGCGGCGTCTTTGAGCTCGTTGTACTCGCGGTATGCGTCTACGAGGTCGGAGACGCGTGTGGCAATGGTGTCCCGTACGCGGGCGAGCTCGGCGTCGATCAGGGATTCCTTGGAGGGCGTGGTGTCGCTCATGGACGTCAGTATGTGGCGGACCTGCTGTCCTGCAACACACTTCCTCGCGGGCATGGACCGGTACACCGATGGCCCATTCATCACTACCGTGGCAACGTCAGCTGACGACGTACAGGCTTCCTCTGGTGACCTGGAGGCGGCGGCAAATAGGGCATACCCAGATCGGTGGTGCGTAGTCGGTCTGGGTGATCGATGAGTGCGCTGCGGCGGCAAGCGCTCCGAGCTGATGGAGAAGGGGCTGATGCCGGAGCATGACGTCGAGGCCGGTCGGACCCGCGGTTGGGCCCGGGCAACGATCGACGAGTGGCAGGCGAACCGCCGCGGAGCACGCACCGACCTACTGCCCCGGTAATCGCTTCCTCGCTAGATGTATGAGGGCTGACGTTGGTGACGCCGTCTTGGACTCGAGGAGTTCTGGCGCGACGGATACGAGAAAGTCGGGATCGCCCGGCTGTCGGCGGCCATGGGAGTCGCGCCGCCCAGCATCGATGCGGCGTTCGGTGACAAGCGCTCGCTCTACGATCAGGCGGTCGCCCTCTACACTGCGCGGCTCGACGAAGGCCTGGACCGGGACTTGGGCGAGCCGGTCGTCCGCGACGCCGTCGAGCGGCTCTTGCATTCCGCGGTCGACCACTTCACCGCGGACGACCATCCGCCGGGATGCCTCGTCATGGGTGAGCCGATGCTGGCGCCGCGCCGCGTGATCACCCGCGACCGGATCCGCGATCGCCTGCGGCACGCTGTCGACGACGGTGAGCTGCCGTCCGTCGCCGAGGCGGATGCGCTCTCGACCTACCTGGACACGGTTCTCACCGGCCTCGCCGCGCAGGCACGGGACGGTGTCTCCCGTGATCGGCTGCGCAGATCCGTCGACGTGGCCATGAGAGCGTGGCGCACGGATGAACCCGGTCCCTAACACGATGCGCTCGATGCGGAGGTCGGCTGCTTGTCGAGCATCAGCCGGGCGGTCGTCTCGATGTGGTCGGTGAGCAGTCATGCGCACAGCTCCGGATCTCCGTCCACCACGGCTGGGCAGATCGCCTGATGCTCGCTCGCGAGGTCCCGGTGAACGCGCTCGCCCTCGCCGGCGGACCAGTACCGGTAGACCGCGGAGCAGCTTCGCAGGCGCTTCGCCACGCCGAGAAGGCGGGGCGACTCCCGGACCTCCTCGCACAGGCCCGGGAGGACGGCTACTCTCTGTCCCTCAACGACAATCACGCCGGCGTCGCAGCCCCGCTTGTCGACCCGGTCGACGAGGCGGTGCTCGGCTCGATAGCGATCGCCGGACCGGACAGTCGGCTGCCACGACAGGCGCTGCTGCGGCTAGCCACCCCGCCGAGGGTAGCCTGTGCCGATCTCGCACCGCGTCTCACGAACGTCATGGCCCCCGGTCGTCGGTGCACCTCGACCCGCTCGACGTGACGATCCGCCAGCTCATAGACCAGAACTGACGGCCCGGCGCTGCACTCCCTCACCGTCGGAGATGATGCCTCATCAATCGGGAGCCGCTGGCTGTTCGGTCGGTGTGTTGGAGTGGGGTGGTGGAGCTACGGGATCTGGAGTTTTTTGTCGCGGTTGCTGAGGAGCTGCACTTCGGTCGTGCGGCGGACAGGTTGCGTATTGTGCCGGCGTCGGTGACGCAGCGGATCCAGGCGTTGGAACGTGAGCTGGGCGTTGTGCTGTTCGAGCGCACGAGTCGGCGGGTGGCGTTGACCGATGCGGGGACGCAGCTACTGAGGCGCGCACAGGCTGTCTTGGTCGCCGCGGACCAGCTGTCGGAGGACGCGTCTCGGATGCGTACCGGCGAACAGGCCCGGCTGAGGGTGGGATTCGCGCCGGGTTCGGCGCACCTGATCGATGCTCTCGGTCGTCGCGTGGCCGCGCGCAGACCTGGGGTGGAGTTGGTGGCTGAGTCGATGTGGAGCCTGGACGTGCTGGCCGCGCTGTTGCGCGGTGACCTCTCGTTGGGGATCGTCCGGGACCCGCTGCCCGCCGACGGGGTCGACTCGACGGTGGTGGCGACCTACCAGGACAGTTTCGTCGCGGTCGCCGCGCCAGGGCCGTTGGCCGGGCGTACTCGGCTGTCGATGGCGCAGTTCGACGGGCAGCGGTTCCTGCTCAACGAACGCGACACCGCACCCGGGGTGCACGATGCAACCGTACGATTCTTCGCCGAGCAGCAGGTACGCCCGGTCTGGCGACTGCATCGGCTGCACGAGCAGGAACAACAGCTGTCGCTGGTCGCCGCCGGCGCGGGCTCCGCTCTGGTGCATTCGCACCGTGCGGACATCACCCATCCGGGTGTGCGAGTGATCCCACTGGTCGAGCGCGGTCCGCAGCACCGACTCCACCTGGTCTGGCGCGACCGAACTGACGAACCCGGCGTCGCCGCCGTGGTCGGGCTGATCCCCGAATTGCGCACTGAGCTGGCGGCTGACTCATAGCTTCGTGGGACCGTTCATCTGAGATGAACGCTCGTGCGCGATCTGCTTCTCGATCCCGTGGTCGCGGCGTGGTCGTCTGGTCGATGGGCACCGGAACACACCGGAGCCCGGATTCGACACGGGAGGTCTGGCCATGCGCAAGGTGTGGTTGCTCGGCTTCGGGGCGTTCGCAATCGGCACCGACCTGTTCATCCTCGGCGGGATTCTGCCCGCGTTGGCGGCATCGCTGTCGACTACGCAGGCCGCCGCAGGGCAGGCGGTCACGGTGTTCGCGGTGGTGTACGCGGTCGCGACGCCGGTCATCGCAGCCACCACGGCGCACCTGCCGCCGCGCAGGGTCTTGGTGGCGGCCCTGACCGTCTTCACCGCGGCCAACCTGGGTACAGCGATGTCGCCGACCCTGTCGGTGTTGTTGGCGACCCGTGGGGTGGCAGCGCTCGGTGCGGCGGCATTCACGCCCGCCGCCGTCGGCACGGCCACGGCCTTGGTATCCGCCCAGCATCGCGGGCGTGCGGTCGCAGTCGTGATGAGCGGGCTCAACGGCGCCATCGCGGTCGGCGTCCCGGCCGGCACCACTCTGGCCCAGACATTCACGTGGCGTGCCGCGCTCCTGCTAGTCGCTGCCATGGGCGCGTGCGCGGCCGTCGCGATCGGCGCCGCGTTGGGGGACCCGCCCGCGCAGGAGAGCGGCGCCGCATCACTACGCGTGCGGGTCGGTCTGCTGGCACACCCTCGGATCCTGTCGGTGCTGGCGGTCACCACGTTCGCCGTCGGAGCCGGCATCACCGCCTACACCTACATCGCCGACATCCTGCACGCCACCGTCGACGTCGACGGGACGGTCCTGACCGTGCTGCTGGTGCTCTACGGGATCGGCGCCTTCGTCGGGTCGTTGGCCTCTGGAGTACTGACCGACCACGTCGGGGCAGACGCCACCATCACCGGCACCCTGCTACTGCTCCTTCTCACTTTGCTGGTCGTGCCCCTCGCGGGCTCTGTCACTGTCGTCGCCGTGATCGCCCTGGTGTGGGGCGCGGCCATGGTCGCATTCACCCCGCCCCAGCAGCACCGCCTGATCGCCGAGGCACCCGACCAGCCCACCGTCGCCGTCTCGCTGAACTCGTCGGCCCTCTACCTCGGCGAGGCCCTCGGCGCGGGCGCCGGTGGTATCGCACTCGGCATCGGAGTCGGATTCGTTCATCTGCCCTGGGTCGCCGCCGCCCTGGCTCTGGTAGCGATCGCAACCCACATGCTCACGACTCACCGAGCGCGAACGTCAGGCGCATCTACGGCTGCGCCTCAGAGATGATGAGCTCGATCACTGCCGACTCTGGTAGGGCCGATCAGTACCGGTGATCGCCGCCGGCACGCGATGGGGAAGCCGCGGCCGTGGACGACACCTTCAAGCCGGGCTGTTCCCACGCTTCGTCCCGTCGTCATGTGCGGCGACCGCCTCGTAGAAGCCGCACGGCGTTGGTCTTCGTACGCGCCCAGTCCGCCAGCAGCGTGTGATCCAGCTCTTTGCCGCACCGTTGCACGAGTTCCTCTCTGGTCCAGTTGTAGTTGCTGCCGTGGATCCGATCGCGGTCGGCGACGGCGGTGGGTGCGTCCACGTAGCGGTTCGGTCTCACTGCGAGGTCCCACCGGTTCTCGGCCAGCTGTTGTAGGGCGCGGTGGCCTTTGCTGGGGGTGGTATGGGATGGGCTGTCGATGACACCGGTGCCGCTGTCGTCGACCCCGTCGCCGCCCCAGGCCGAGCGAGCGACCTCAGCGGTTTCCCGCCGTCCCGCATCGCCGCAGCCCAGTTCGATGTCTTCCGCGACGAGGACATCGACTTCGCACGACGACTCATCACCGCAGGCATTCCGACTGATCTGCACGTCTACGCGGGCGCCTTCCACGCCTGGGACAGACTGGCACCCGACTCGACACTCGCCGAGAGCTACACCCGAACATGGCACACCTTCCTCCGCAGATACCTCCACGCCTGAACACGGCCACCCAGCCGATCCGTCCGGGCAGTTGGAGCACAGTGGTGCCGAACAGCCACCTCTCCGGCGACCTGGGCGTGGCGTACTCGGTCGCCGACGATCGTCCATCCCGATCCGGCGTCCCGATGACGCGCGCCTGCTACCCGGCCATGCCGGCGGGTGATCAGCGGTAGCGGAGGGGAAGGTTCCGGTCGAGGAAGTCGCGTTGGTCGGCGATCGCGGTGTCGCGCCATCTGTCGGTGTAGATGTCGAAGTGGTTGATCGGGTAATGGATGAGCTCGGCGTCGGGTGCTCGGCGTGCGACGCGTGCTGCGGCGGTGGGTGAGGTGATGTCGTCGTGGTCGCCGATCAGGTAGAGCATCGGGCAGGTGACGTCGCCGGCGCAGCGCCCGGGCCGGTAGCGGGCGAGTTGCGGTACGAGGCGCGCGGGTACCGTCTCATCCCACTGGCCGGGCGGCATCATGGTGCGGATGGCTTCCTCGACGCCGGGGCCCGACATCACCGCGGTGCCACCGGCCGGACCGAACAACCGGATCCGGTGCGGGGCGCGGCCGAGGCGGGTCCCGATCACGTCACGCATCCCTGCCGCGATCAGCCGAGCACCCTGCCGGGGCGGGGTGGACGCGGCGGAGACCAGACCGTCGACGAACGGCACCTGGGCGATGACCGCCCCGATGCGGCGATCATGCGCCGCCAACACCTGTACGTGTCCGCCGGACAGCGACGTGCCCCACAGTGCGATGCGGTCGGCGTCCACGTCCGGAAGCACCCGCGCCAAGGCGATCGCGGCGCGCCAGTCGTCGAGCTGACGTCGTATGTCGACGAGCTGACGCGGTTGTCCTCCGCTGCCGCCGAAGTATCGGTAGTCGAACAGCAGCACCGCGTACCCGGCCGCCGCGAACCCCTCGGCGAACGGCTCCAGGCCGAACACGCGCTGCCCTCCCAGGCCGTGCGCCATCACCACGATCGGATAGGCCCCTCCGCCCGTGGGCCGGTACAGCCACGCGGCGCAGGGCGTGCCGTCGACGACGAGATCGACGTCGTAGCGGCGATAGACATCCATGGGAGACCTCCTGGACGACACACCGTTGTGTGCTACTTGTTTTAGAAGTACTCTACTTGAATGTTAACCACATCACAGGGGGTCGTCATCCCCACAGAAGTCGCGGTACCGGTACTGACGGCCATCGGCGTGGTGCCACTCGCGATCGGCGGCATCGTCTACCTGGCACGGCGCACATCCAGCGGCCGCGCCGATGCGGCACGGTGGGGCGCGGCGGCGTGCGCGGTCTGGATCGCATGGCTCGTCGCCGTGGTCGCGCTGGCCCGGGCCGGAATCCTGTTCGGTGCCGACGCCGGCCGATGGGTTCCGCTGTGGGTACTGATCACCTGGGCGATACCGATCGTCGTCGTCCCCGCCCTGGCGCGGCGATCCGGCGACCTGCTGCGCGGGCTCGGCGCGCGGGTACCGCTCACGCTGCTGACCCTGTTCGAAACCGGGCGGGTAGTCGGATCGGTATTCATCGAACTGCATCACCGCGGCACGCTGCCGGCGCTGTTCGCCTACCCCGCCGGTTGGGGCGACGTCGCTATCGGTGTGACCGCCCCCGGTGCCGCGGCGATCGTCTATCTCCGTCATGCACAGGTACACACCCCGGGAACACGCTGGCGCCGGCTGTTCCTGGCATGGGGTGTCGCCGGATTCGCAGAGATGCTCATGGCCGTCACCCTCGGGCTGGGGAACTACCCCGGCGTCCTGCGCATATTCCACGGATCGGCAGACACGGCGATGTTCGCCGAGCCACCGATGCTGCTGTTCCCCACGTTCCTGGTGACCACCGCGACCACCCTCCACGTGCTGATGATCCAAGCGCTACGCCGCACCCACCTCCCGACGACGACGCCGCCGGTCAGGGATACTGCAACACTGTGACACGCAGGAGCTACCGCCAGTACTGCGGACTCGCACACGCACTAGACCTCGTGGGCGAACGATGGACACTGCTGATAGTCCGAGACGTGGCCGTCCGCCCCCGCCGCTTCGGCGAACTGCTCGACGGTCTCCCCGGTCTGGGCACCAGCCTCCTGTCGAACCGCCTCAAGCAACTCGAACACGACGACATCATCGAGCGAGCCGTCACCAGCGAACCCAGCGGCATCGTCTACCGACTCACCGACCACGGCCGAGCACTCGCAGCAGCACTCGCACCCCTGACACGCTGGGGTGCGGCCACCCTCCCACCAGCGCCGCCCTCCGACCACTGGGACCCCGACTGGCTCGCCTTCACCATCACCTCCGCATTCCACCCCGAACACGCAACCGACGTCGACCACTGCTACCGCCTCGACACCCCCGCCGCCACCCTCTACGCCCTGGTCACCAACGCCACCGTCACCGTCACCACCGACCAATCCCGCCCACCAGACCTGACAGTGACCACCGACCTCCCCACCCTCGCCGCCATCGGCTCAGGAACGATGTCCATCACCGACGCGGCCACCACCGGACACTTCCACACCGACGGACCACCACACATCGCCCACACCGCACTCCGACTATTCGGCCTGCCCCCGACGACCTAACGCAGCCGACACCCTGCAGCGACCAGACCACAACGCCGACGTCTCCCCGACTCGACGATCCAAGCCCGGCGACGTGAGCGCAGGATCCAGCTCGGCAGCTACCCGGGGCAACCTATCTTGAGGGAAGAGCTGGAGCGGCTGAACCGAGTACGCACCGATTCCCATGACTTCTTCGGCGAGCTTCCGCCCCTCTGCGGTGCGTATGTTGCGCTAGAACGGACCCTCGGGTAGCCAGCTCATCCGACCATCATGAAGATGGACAGGGCGATGATCAGAGCGGCGGATAGGAGGCTGGAGACCGTGCGTCCTGCTCCGGCGAGGATCCGTCGTCCGACGAGCCCGCCTGCCGAGGCGATGAGTGCTTGCCAGGTGAGTGATCCGAGTAGGACGGCGATCACGTAGCCGAGGTTGAATATCACTGAGCCTGTGCCGATTCCGCCGCCGAGTACCAGTGCGGTGAAGTACACCAGCGGCCACGGATTGACCAGTGTCAGGGTGAAGAGGGTCAGGAACACGCGGATCGGTGTCAGCGTGATCGCGCGTTGAGGAGTGTCGCCTTTGTCCTGTCTGAGGGCACTCGACGCGATGTAGAGGGCCATGCCGATGAGGATGACTCCGGCCGCGATCCGGAGCTCGCTTTCGACCGGGGCGATGATCCGTGCGGCTGCTGCCCCGGCGAAGACCGCCACGGTGGCGTAGACGGCGTCCGCCAGGGCGGCACCGAGTGCGCCCCATAGGGCGACTCGGATCGAGCTGCGGGCGGCGATACCGATCAGGAGGATCGCGAACGGCCCTAGTGGCATCGCAAGCGCGAACCCGGCGACGTATCCGCTCAGGAGGGTGTGCGTCAACGTGGCTTGGCCGGGGTGTGGGCGGCTACGAGTTCGCGGTCGCCGTGCGAGCCGCGCATCGGTGTGGATGCCGTCGGCAGGGTCTGCGTGGTGGGGAATTCGCCGACGGCGGTCAGCAGGGAGGATTCGGTGGTGATTCCTGGGCCGAACCCTGCGAGCAGGCCACGTGCTCCGGGGCTGATGACCCCGGCATCCCAGCTTCTGGCGGTCGCTTCGAGAACGACGGAGCTGGCGATGTTCCCACACTGGGTGAGGGTCTCGCGGCTGTGGTGGAACTCGTCGAGGGGGATTTCGAGGCTGGTGCCGAGTTCGTCGAGGATCCGCGGCCCGCCGGCATGGATGATGTAGAAGTCCAGGTCGTCGACGTCCCAGGCGTAGTCGGCGGCGAACTGTGCGATCCGGGGTGCGATGGGGGCCATCATCGATGGCACTCGCTTGTCCAGGCGGAAGTGGAAGCCGCTGTCGAGCACGTCGTAAGAGATCCATCTCTCGGTGTCTGGGATGAGATAGCTGCCGACCTTGTGGATCTGGAGGCCGTCTGCGTCGGTCGCTGTGGGGCCTGAGGAAACGATCGCGGCGGACATCGCGTCACCGAACAGGCCCTTCGACAGCAGGCTTCCGACGCTGTCGTCGGCGGGTTGATAGCACAGGGAGCATAGTTCGCAGCTGACGACTACGGCGTTCGCTCCAGGGTGTGCGCGCACGTGGTCTGCTGCGCGGTTGATTCCGGCCGCGCCGGCGGCACAGCCGAGTTGGGAGATCGGGATCTGGACGGTCGTCGGGTCCAGGCGCAGCCGATTGATCAGCCATGCGGTCATGGACGGCATCATGAACCCCGTGCAGGACACGAAGATCACGGCGTCGATGTCGGGGCGGTCGAGTCCAGCATGGTCGAGGGCTTCGTCGACGAGCGCCGGTGTGACACGCTTGGCCTCGGCTTCGAATGTGCGGTTGCGCTCTCCGAATCCGCGAGGGGCTGTCACGCGGTCGATGGGGTCGATGAGGTGCCTGGCCTGGACACCTGTGTTGGCGATCATGCTGAGGGCCTGATCGAGGGCTCGGGCGTTCGCGTGCTCGCGCGTGATCAGTGCGAGCGTCTCCTCGAGTGTGATGACGTGGTCGGGGAGATAGGTGGCTGGTTTGTGGAGCGTGGGAATCGATGTGACCATGCGGGCCTCCCTCAGCGTCGGGTGGATCAGACTGCGGCGTGCGCGTCGGAAAGGTCGTCGGCGCTGGATGTACCGGGCTCGACGGAATCGTCCAGCGAGGCACCCAGCTGAGCGTCGATCCATGCCCTGAATCCCGCGATGAGCTGTTCATGGGGTGTGTGGCGCTCGCTGAAGAATCGCGAGGTGACCCCTCGCTGGACCCGCTCGCATGCGTCGAAGTCTTGCCGGGCGGTCGTATCGACGAGGCCGACCGCATCGGAAGGGTCGAATCCGGGGGCGGCGATCGCCTCCGGGTGGAAGAGCCAGTCCGAGACGATCTTGGTGCGTGTCGCCGACAGTGGGAAGAAACGTTGGCACATCACGTGGTCCGGCAGGAACATCACGTGCACGTTCGGCCACAGCAACAGGCCATGAAAGGTGCGTAGGTACCGGTCCGGCACGGTGGGCAGGGGGGCGGCGACGGCCGTACCGGAGAGGGAGAAGCCGGTGGCTTTGGGGGAGAGCTGGGATCCGTCGGTGTTCGGCCTGCCCTCGTGACCGCTGACGGTTCCGTAGCCGGATCGCCACTCCGGCAGCGCTTTACAGATCTCGGGGTGCATTGTCGGGCAGTGGTAGCACTCGCAGAAGTTCTCGACGATCAGTTTCCAGTTCGCCTCCACCACATACTCACGTGATGCGGCGACCTCCAACTGATCCGGGCGGTACAGGGCAGGCAGGTCGAGATCGCCGAACCGAGCCTCCAGCAGCGGATCGATCTGGGCGTGGAGCGATCGCGCGTGCGGATCGAGGTTGACCCACACGTAACCGAGCCATTCGTCGGTCTGCACGCGGTGCAGGCTCCCCTGCGGCACGTCCTCGAAATCCTGCCGCAGTGGGATGCCCTTGAGCTTGCCGTCGAATCCGTATGCCCAACCGTGGTATCCGCACGTGATGGCGCCACGGAACCGACCGCTCGCATTCTCGCACAAAGGATATCCTCGGTGCAGACACAGGTTCACATATCCGGCGATGCCGTCCTTGGAGCGCACCAGCAGGATCGACTCGCCGCCGACCTCCACTGTGCGGAAGCTACCGCGCTCGGACAGCTCCGAGGCCTTGACCGTGCACATCCATCGGCTGCGGAAGATCGCGTCCTCCTCCTGTTCGTACTCGTGTCGTCCGTGGAAGCGGGCTGCCGACCAGTCCACCATCAGGTTCCTCCTATCAGCTACAGGCGTACTGACTTCGTCTCGGTCACGCCGAACGTCGGCGTCGACGACAACGTACCGCACATGCGGTTTGCTTGCCAGAAGCGCAACTGATGTGTATGGAATGCCTCTCTGGTGCAGTCTGTTTCAGGTTCGGAACGCGGCCGGAGCATTCGCGCAGGTGCACGTCAGGTAGTGGTTCGTCGACAGGAGCATGCGGTCGTGCTCAAGCGCCTGAGACTCCGCCGACGACGTAATGCGTGCCGGTTCGGTCGGATCGGCGGGTCGCAGGCCTCTGCGCTGCAGTTCGGTCGCGATGGAAGGGCGCAGGGACCGCGGCGTACGTTCGGCGGCGAGCCACACGCCGGGGGGCGCGGGATCATCGACGGCGGCCGAGATCAGGCGGACGGCGAGGTCATCGACGTCGATGACGGAGTGCACCGCGTCGCCGGTGATCGCCCAACCGAACCGGGCCACGAGATCAGCCGCGCGGGGGATGACCCAGCGGTCGCCGGCACCGAGTACGAGATGGGGCCGCACGACGGTTCCGCCGGCGTCCACGATGTGCTTGTCGCCTGCGGTTCGGGTCGCACTGACAGCAGAACCGGGAGCTTCGCGGAGCTGGTGGATGTCCACACCCGGAGACAGGGCGTGGCCGTAGACCGCGGCGGTGCTCACAGCCACCAGCCGCGTTGCCGTCGTGGCGGCCTCGTGCGCGATCGTCCGGGCCCCCACATCGTTGACCGCGACAAGGCGTTCGACAGGACCCGTGATCGCGTGGGCGAGATGGAGAACCGCATCCGCACCGACGGTGATCCCGCGAATGGACGCAGGATCTGCTATATTGCGTGTGATCACCCGGCTCCGGCCCGGCTGCGACGGCACCCGCCGATGGTGCGCTACCCAGGTCACCCGGATATCGTCGCGCGCACTCAGCTCCCGTGCGACGGCCGAACCGATGAACCCGGCGCCGCCCGTCACGAGCAGCGCGAAAGTCATTGCGGGACAGTCTTGCCAAAGGACACTTCCGCAGCGGATGTATCCGCCTGGTACGTACGGATCACCGGCGACCCGTCGATCCCATCGTCGATCTCGATCAGCGGGTCCGCGGCGAGTTCGAGGTAGACGTGGAAGCGGGCGTCCATCTTCGTCGGCACACGCCGCCGGCGGAGCTGGTACATCTGCCTACTGGCTTCCACCACCACCATTCCGGGAACATGGTCGTTCGGGTGATCGAAGTAGCCGCGATGCGTGGTATCGACGACGAGATGCACACCGTCGTCGGAGGCCGCCGGCCCCAAGAGAACGTCCCGAGCGGAGCCGCACCCTACCTGCGTAGGTGGGAACCGTGAGCGACTGCTGACCCGCCCCCGAGGTCGGCGCGACCCTCGGAGGCGTCTGTAGACCTGGGCAGGAAGAACGCGAAAGTAGCTGGAACCGCGACCGATCCGTCGATCGGATGCCACCAGGTCGACGTCGACCGACATCCGGTCCAATGCGCCGGCGCGCATCACAACGTCCCGGCACGTCGCCTCCGCTGTGACCTCGACCCGCTCCGATGGCGTGAGCGCATCCATTCCCGTTCCGACCTCGGCAGTCAAACGCGACATCGCGAACGCCGACGCTCGCGGCACCGCGAACCCGACGTGAGCCACCGCCATCGACAGCTGCCGCACGGTCTCCGCCAGAACGACCAGATCTACGGCCCCGGCACGGGAGTACGTGGCGGTCCGATACGGCGACCAGTCGACTCCGGCGGTACATCGCCCACGATCACCGACCTGACAGCTCTGGATCAATGCCGCGGTCTCGACGGTCTTATGCACGAGATCACAGAGCCCGTCAGAGACCGGCTCCTCCATCACATCGGTCACAACACCCTCCTCTGTGTCGACGAGCTCACCAGGAACGAACCGTCCATGCGGTTCGCGTGCTAGTGTGACCAGCGACCTACTAGTACGCAAGGGCAGGAGCCGCCGAGGCCCCGGGACAGTGAAACAATCACCAACGTGCAAGAACGAGCGACGACAACCCGAACCACCGTGCTCCACGCCGCTGCGTCCGTATTCGAGCGCCGCGGATACGCGGCAGCCACCATCGCTGAGATCCTGTCCGAGGGGAATGTCACCAAGGGCGCTGCCTACTTTCACTTCGAGTCGAAAGAGGCGCTTGCTCGTGCCATCGTCGCCGAGCAGGCCGAGTGGCGATCCCCCGATGCCAGGCCGGGCTCTGCCTCGCTACAACACGTCGTCGACCTCGTCTACCGCTTCGCCCGAGCCCTCGAGACCGACGTCCTCGCACGCGCCAGCGTCCGACTCACCCTCGAACGCAACACCTTCGAACGACATCCGGACGAACCCGACCAGTACCAAGCATGGATCGACGACATCCGTCCCCACCTCGACGCAGCCGACAGCCGCGGCGAACTGACGATCCCACCCGAGGCCGCCACCCACATCATCGTCTCGGCAGTCGCAGGCACTCAAGTGGTCAGCGAAGCGCTGACCAATCGCGCCGACCTCGTTGCGCGCATCCACACCTTCTGGACCACCCTCGCACCCGGGATGATCTCCGCTAAAAGCCGCCGACGGATCGACCTGCGCCCTCTCGCCGAACGAGACTGAACCCGCGGCTCGGGTCGCCGGCGATACGGGATACCGAGGAATCTCAGTACCCCGTCGCGGCGGTCGGCCTGGCAGGGGTCGGCCCCTAGGCAAGATGCTCGACCGCTCGAACTGAGCATCGTTCGAGAGATGCCCCATCCTCAAAGATCGACATCAGGAACACCGATGTGGACCAGCCGCTGCTCATTAGAACTGATCGTCGTCGCGAATCGGTGGGAGTATCTCGGCAGGTCTGCGGAATGTCGCCGCGACGCCGCGTTGTAGAACGCGCGGAGGACGAACTCCGTGAACGCCCCCGGGGTCAACGCAGATGTCGCTGCTATTCGAAAGAACGTTCGCCTCACCCCCGGCAAGTCCAGTCAGCGATGTGACTCCCGTGTGCGACACCACAGATAAGAACGGCTTGTATGGAGCGAGATCCACATCCAGCAACCGTATGACGCAGTACAAAACACCCACCATTCCACTACAGATGAATCGACAGCTCAACGGCCGTCCGCTTCCGGAACTTGCGACGCTTCACACACTGGTACACAACACGGCCCGGCCAGTAGCCACCTAGCGTGATCTAAAACTGGGACACAGTGCCATGAACGAGACTCCGAGGGCGTCGACGAGCCCACGCCGTCCAACTTCTGACGGTTGAGCGCCGTCAATACGTTCCGCCCCGCAACAGCTAGAGGTCCAGCGTCGGTCCGTCGTCGGTGCGGCCGGCGTCTCGTGCGGCATCGTCGGTGCGGCCGCGGCGGCGGTTGTTGTCGTGGTCGTAGGCGTCGTGGGCTCGCTGCCTTAGTGCGTCGGCGATGTCGCGGGCGCGGCCGGTCCATGGGGCGGCGTTGTTGTCGTGGTGGGCGTCGTCGATGGCTTGCATGGTGGTGCGCTGGCGACTGCTGCGGGCGACGACCTGGTGCATCATCGATGCGGCGACTGGGCGCTCGTATTCGATGATGTCATCGGGGTCGCGGTGGGGTTCGTGTCCGTGGTCGGAGATGTCGTCGCTGTGCTGCATGTAGATGTCGTTGCGGTCGCGGCCGCGGGTGATGGCGACGTACAGCATTTCGGCGGTGGCGCGTCCGGTGTTGATCAGTGCGTGGGTGCGGTCGACGGTGGCGCCTTGGGCGGTGTGGACGGTGGCCGCGTAGCCGAGGTCGACGTTCTCGCGGACGTAGTCCGGTGTGAGGACGGCGCGGGCGTCGTCGTGGGTGCGGACGGCGTGGATGGTGCCGTCGGCGAGGATGTTGTGCACGGTCCAGCGGTGGCCGTTGCGGACTTGGTCGACGTCGTCGCCTTCCTTGTGGGGTGCGATGGCGAGGGTGGGGTCGTTGCTGCGGGTGATGATGGTGTCGCCGATCATCGCGCGGTGTTCGTTGGCGATCGGCACGCTGTGCGCGGACACCTGGCGCCCGTATTGAATCTCGCGGTCGACGTCGTCGTGTCCGTGGAGGTACTGCTGGGTGCGGCGGTTGAGCGACCACACCATCTCGCGGGTGCCGGCGACCAGCATGGTGTCGCGGCCGGCGTCTCGGTCGTCGACGAACGCGTTCCATGCCTTGTCGGCCATGACGACTTCGTCGCCGGCGTGCAAGCGGTCGTTGGAGCCGTACCAGGAGATGGCTGCGCGCTTCTCGAGGCCGGTGCCGTGGCGCAGCCACAGCCCGGCTTTGCGTTCTTCTTCGCTGCGAACTCGGAATACCTGTCGATAGTCGTGGCTCCATGGCAGGTTGCGGTGCAGGTCGTCGAATAGTCCGGCGCGGGCGGCGACCGGCTGCAGCTGGTGACTGTCGCCGACTAGGACGAGTTTGGCGCCGGTCTCCTTCGTGTGGGCGATGAGCCGCGCGATCTTGTCGTTGCCGACCATGCCGGCTTCGTCGACGACGATGACGTCACGCTTGCCGAACGGCAGCGAGGCGGCGTGGTCGTCGCGGTCGATGTCGCCGAGGATCTTGGCGATGGTCGCGCACCTTTCGTGTGCGGCGGCACCGTCCTGCGCGGCACCGTCGGCGGCTTTGCCGGTAGGGGCGAGGACCCACATGTTCGCGCGGTGGTTGCGGTACCGGTTGTCCTCGACGATGTGGCGCAGCGCTTTCAGCGATCGCGTCTTGCCGGCGCCGGCGGGGGCTTGCACGACCTGCACCCGGTGCGGTGACGCGGCGATCTCGCTGATCGCCTCGGACTGGTCCTCGGACAGCTTGAACGGTGCGATGTCTGCGTCGCGGTCGACGAAGAATCGGGTGTCCTCGTCGGACTCCACGGCCGCTTCGAGCGCTTCCAATTCTTCGAGAACGATCTCCTCGCTCGTGTAGGTGATCGATCCTTCCCGTTGGTGTGCTTCGCGGCTCGCCTGGATCGGTAGCAGCACCCCCGCGGTTGCGGCCTCGATGCCGCCGCGCACGTCGTCGGCAGGTAGGTCTTGGGCGAGGGTGGGCCAGTGCGCGGCGAGGATCTCGACGAGGTCGGCGCGGGTCAGTTCGGTCTTGTCGGCGGCGGCCACCCATTCGCGGATCGACCGCGCGTCGGGGATGGTGCGGTCGCGGGCGGCGAACTTCTCGGCCGCCTGGTTGTGCCCGTCATGGTCGACGGTGACGGTGCGGGAATCATCGGCCCACTTCTGCTGCAACTGTGCCCACGTGAGCTCTTCGGCCTTCACAGGTCGGGTGGCTCTCTGAGCGACTTCGAGCTGTTTCGGAGACGGCGCGCTCGTGCGATCGCCGTAGTGTTGCTGCGCCCACTCTCGCAGTCGGGTCGCCCGCTTCGACCAGTCCTTGATCGACTGCCGCGAGACCATCGCGAGCTCGGCCTGCCCGGTGCGGGTGTCGACGTCACGCCACATCCACCCGAGCTCGCGGGCGACCTCGTCGCGGAGCACGGCCTGGTAGATGGTGCCAGCGGCGCGGGCTTCGTGGTACAGCGATTTGGAGTCGATCGATACGAGTTTGCCGTCGGCGCGTGCCTGCCGGTTCGGCATCACCACGTGCGTGTGCAGGTGCGGATCCCCCGCGCGGGAGGTCTCGTGCTGATACGCCGCTGCTGTCAGCCCCGGCAGCTTCACCAGATCTTTCTTGCCGGTCTTTTTGTTCGGCACCCGTGAGTATCCGGCGTGCTCGGCGAGGTACTCCATCGCCGACCGCACCGCCGTGTCGTGCGCGCGTCGCAGCACATCCGCCTCATCGGAACCTGTGGCGCAACCGCGCATGATCGAGATGCTCTTCGGCGCGCAGAACGTCAGATCGAAGCCGTGCACCGGGGCGCGTTTCCCCGACAGCGCCTCCGGGATCTTCTGTCCGGTCGCCCCCGACGGTGCGACCCCCTCCTGCATCCACTTGTCGACCGCGTCGTTACTGGCCGTCACTCCGTCGGTGACACCGACGATGCCCTCGACCGTGGGGCGGTCGCCGGCGGTGATCCACACCGGAGCCCGCGTGTTGTGCTCGGTGTAGTACTCCCCCAGTCCACCTCCGGCCGACCGCTTCGACCGCTCCACCGCACTCTCGTCGTGATCGGATGCCCCCGTGACCGGCTCTGCTGCGCCGACGCTCACACCCGCCGCGACACGTTCACTCGACCGCTGGTCCTGCAGCGTCGCCTCAACCGCCCGCGCTGTGTCGCTGTAGTACTTCACACCCCACTTCGACAGACGCGCGATCGTCAGCACCTGCTGCACCTCCATCCACGCGGTCGTCGGAACCCCAAAGCACTCACCGCCAGCTCGTTACCAACGCGAAGCGTTGGGCTCCGCGGAGCGGGCCACGCCGCGCAGCGGCGGTCGAACACCGTGAGACGCACACCCAAACGGGGGCGCACGCCCAGTATTGCACCGAAGGTGCCAGTGTGCCAGAGATTTGGTGAGAAAAGATTTACGCAAGTAAAGCTCTTCTCCAGAATTGAGCACGGTAGTGGAAGGAGGTGCAGATGCACTGAAGTGGAACGGAGTGCTCCTTTCGTTGTTGGGGGGATTCGATAGGGGTCGAGCTGGACTGTGTCTGTAGATGAGTCAGAGCTAGAGCGGGGTAGTCGGCACAGTGCGCGACAACTCGGCCACGGTTGCCGCGCTCCCGCGACACGGCCGCCAGGCCGTGAGGGCGGGAACCCTCGGTGTGCACGAGCCGCCGCCGGGTCCGGGCAACCGGACAAGCACACCGGAAGGGCCGCCCGTGTGGACGGCCCCTACCGGGTTAGAAGGGCAGTTCGGTAAGCGGGTTGATCCGCTGGTCGGCTTGAAGTGCCGTCCAGGTGGCCCGGCGGCCGGCCTCCCAGATCGGGATCTGGTGCTTCTCGGGGTGGATCGGGTCGAGGTAGCCCATGTGTAGATGAGTGTCACGTGCGGCGGCACCGAGGGCCTGGAACAGGTCCCGGAATCCGCGGTGGATGGCGGGGTCGGTGGCGTCGCCGGCGACCAGGTCGGAGTAGAGATTCTCTGCAGTGTCGATGGCGGTGATGATGTTGAGCTGGTCGGTGTTGTTCATGGTGTGCTCC
>NZ_JARFTP010000022.1 GCF_029167375.1 Tsukamurella sp. 8F | reverse complement strand
TCGCCGCCCGAGGGGCGCCGCCTCTTCGAGTACGACGGTGACGCCATCGCGCTCGCCGAGTTCCTGGTGTGGGGAGTCCACGACGAGGGCCCGGGCTTCGCGGTGCGCGTCGCGGACGGCGCCGCCGCGCTTGCGGTCGTGGCGGGGACCGTCGCCGCTCTGACGGGATTCGACATCCCGTCCGCCGTCGAGTCGCCCGACGCCGCCCGCCTCGCGGCGCTGAACCCCATGGCCCGCGACGCCGTACGCGAACGATTGGCCCACCTGGTGGCCGGCGACGAGGTGGGCGCGGTCGCGCAGTACCTGGCCGAGGCCGGTCTGTAGGCTCACAGCGTGTCGCGCATCGCCTACTTCGGCCCCGCAGGGACCTTCACGGAGATGGCGGTGCTGCGCTGCGTGGATCTTGCGGCGCGCGGGGAGCTGAGCGCCCCCGGGCTGCCGGCCGGGGGCGATCCCGCCGGCATCGAGCGCGTGGCAGCGCCGTCGCCCATCGTGGCGCTCGGGATGGTTGCCGACGGTTCCGTCGACCTCGCGTGTGTGCCCATCGAGTCCTCGGTCGAGGGGCAGGTCACGCCGACCGTGGACACCCTCGGATTCGGCCCGCACCTGCAGATCTTCGCCGAGACGGACCTCGCGGTCAGCTTCTCGATCGCCGGTCGTGTTCCCCTGCCGGAGGTGCGTACCGTTGCCGCCTTCCCGGTGGCGTCGGCGCAGGTACGCGAGTGGGTCGCCGAGCACCTGCCCGCCGCCGAGATCGTCGTTGCGTCGTCGAATTCCGGTGCTGCGCAGGATGTTTCGTTGGGAAAGGCCGATGCCGCCGTGACGACCGCGCTGGCGGCCGAGATGTACGGCGTACCCGAGCTGGCCACGTCCGTAGCGGATGTGGCCGATGCCCGCACGCGCTTCGTCCTGTGCGGCCGGCCCGGGCCCGTCCCGCCGCGCACCGGAAGCGACTGCACGTCCGTGGTCCTCGACGTCCCGAGCCGGCCCGGTTCGCTCGCCCTCGCGATGTTCGAGTTCGCGCTGCGCGGAATCGATCTCACGCGCATCGAGTCCCGCCCGAAGCGAACGGCGTTGGGGGAGTATGTCTTCCACCTCGACTGTGTTGGGCACATCGATGACCCCGCCGTCGCCGAGGCGCTGGGCGCGCTGCACCGGGTGTGCGATGACGTGCGTTTCCTGGGATCCTGGCCGCGGCCCGCAGGCGGCGGAGTCGCGCCGCCCGAGCGCGGCGATTCAGCACGCTGGCTGGACGCACTGAGGAAGGGGGACCGGTGACCGGCACACTGCACCTGATTCGGCACGGACAGACCACGGCGAATGTGGAGAAGATCCTCGACACCCGTCCGCCGGGTGCGGCGCTGACAGCCGAGGGACGGGATCAGGCGCGCCGCTTCGCCGCCGATCGTCCCGGCGTTCGGCCCGCCGCTCTACTCAGCTCGGTCGCGCGGCGCGCGCAGCAGACCGCCGACCTGATCGGCAAGGGCTGGGGGGTTCCGTACCGCGTCGTCGACGGTGTCCACGAGATCCAGGTCGGCGATCTCGAGGGCCGCAACGACGAGGCCGCCCTAGAGCGGTTCCGCGAGTTCGTGCGGCGGTGGCACGACGGTGACGGCGCGGCGCGCTCCGAGGGTGGCGAGTCCGTCGACGATCTCCTCGAGCGGTATATCGCGGCCGTCGACCGGATCCGCGAGGACGATCTGCCAGGCGGCGACGTGTACCTGGTCAGCCACGGCGCGGCCATCCGCCTCGCCGCGGCGCGCCTGGCGGGTGTGCCCGCCGATTTCGCATTCGACAACCACCTGGCCAATGCGTCCGAGGTGGTCCTCGCTCCCGAGGGCGACCGCTGGCGGCTCGTGTCCTGGGGCGAGACGACCCGCTCGGATGCCGACCCGATGGGCTGAAACCCATCGCGGTCCGGCGCTATGGTCGAGATCGACGAGGCCGGTATGCCAGCGGGCGGACGGAGGGCCGATGAGGTCGACCAGGGGGCAGGCGAGATGAGCAGGCAGGGGAGCGGGGCCGACCGGGACCCCCGCGAGCCCGACCCCTCCTACCCGCCTACGGAGATGCGCCAGGCGTACAGCGCGGACGACGGCGACCGACACGGTTACCGCGCCTACGACGCCGACGAGACGGTTGCGGGCGGTTATGCGGCCGGCCCGACCGCGTACACATCGCAGCCGCCCGTGGCCGGCTATCCGGGCCACCAGGGCTCACCGCCGACGGGCCCGCACGGTACCGGCAGCTATCCCCCCGGCGCGTACCGATCGGGTGGCTACCCGGCGCCGTACCCGCAGCGGTCTTCGGGCGGCAGGCCAGTGTGGATCGCTGTGATGGTCGCCAGCATCGTCGTCATCGTGGCCTGCCTGGGCGTGGGCGCGTACCTCGTGTTCGGGGGCCCCTCGGGGACGAGCGCCGCGCCGTCGGTATCCACGGTGACCGCAACGGGTGGACCCGCCACTGACACGGGCTCGGCCTCGCCGACCACACGATCGCCGGGCACGCCGCCGGCGGGTGAGGTCGACACCTATTGCGACTCGACCGCCGGGTCCGGAACGCTCCAGAAGTCCGCCGTGAACAGCGTCACGAGTTGCCCGTTCGCAGAGAACGTCCGGGCCGCCTACAACGCCATGGGGCATCCCGGCACGCTGAGCCAGGTGTTCAGCCCTACCACGGGCACTCCCTACGACATGGTGTGCGACTACGCGGATCGGACGACCACCTTGATCGAGTGCACCGGCGGCGACAACGCGGTGGTGTGGCTGTACTAGCCCCAGCCCAGCTCGTGTAGACGGTGGTCGTCGATGCCGAAGTGATGGCCTACCTCGTGTAGCACGGTCACCCGGATCTCCTCGCGTAGCTGAGTCTCGGACGATGCCAGGGCCATGAGCGGCTCACGGTAGATGGTGATCCGATCGGGTAGGGCGCTGTACTCGGTTGTGCGGCGGGTGAGGTCGACGCCCTCGTACAGGCCGAGCAGTGTCGGGTCCTCGGCGTTGCGATCACGCACCAGGATGACCACATTGGACATGGCGCTCAGGAGTTCCTCGGGCACGTCGTCCAGCGCGTCGCCGACCCAGTCCTCGAACTGGGTCGCGCTCACCCGGAACATCAGCCGCCGGCCGGAACGGTCTGCGGGTTGGGTGCCATCCCCGGAGGCAGCGGCACCGGCGTCGGCAGGCGGCGTCCGGGCGGGCCCAGACCAGCCGGCTTCTTGCCGGCGATGAGCAGATCGCCGCTCTTCGCGGAGCCGGTGAGCGGCGCGAAGCCCCTGGTGGTCTTGGAGCTGGAGCCGATGAAGCAGATGACCTTGCGCGAACCAGCCGACCACGACGGCTGCGCCAACTTCGTCCACTGCAGCTGCAGGCTGGACTTGCGGAGCCCGTCGGATGCGCCGAACCACGTATTGGTGAGCGCGGGACACTGTTTGGCCAGGTAGGTCTCCTGTGTCTGCAGTGTCGGCCAGGATGCGTTCGGACCGCCGAACTGGCCCGCCATGTCGATATCGCCGGTCACTTCGAAGGCGTGCGGTTCGGAGCAGTCGACCGGTGCGGTCGCCTGCCCCTGCGGGCTGACCCCGACGCACGTGCCTACCGGCCACGCGACGGACTGGTCCTGGTCGGCGACCTTGCCCGTCATCTCCTGCGGCGTCCCGGTCCCGTCGACCATCTCTACGCCGCACCGCATGGTGCGTTCACCGCCGGCCCAGGCCGCCGCGTTCGGCCCGAGCAGCCCCACCTGGAAGCGGCCCATGGGATCGAGACGCTTGTCGAGGTACGACGCGACCAGAGGCGAGCACTGCTGTGTGCGGGTGGTCGAGAGCACCGCGTCCGTCGGGTAGGGATCCTTGGCGCCGAATGCCCGCGGTAGATCGCCGGCGACCTCGAACTTGTGCGGATTCGTGCACGGTACGAGTCGCAGAGCGGCCGTGTCGGTGCCGTTCCAGGTCACGCAGTCGCCGGCCTTCGACGCCGCGAAGTCCGAGGCGGCGGGCTTCGCGCGCGGCCCCTCGGCGGTCTCGTGGAAGGGTGACCGCTCCGACAGGTGCCCGGTCACCGCGGCGACCACGGCCACCACGACCGCACCGACGATGACGGCTACCAGCAGTACGCGGGCGTGCCCGCTGCCGATCCTGCGCTTGTGTGTGGGCGTCGACTCAGGCATCGCCCCCATCATGCCTGGTTCGCGCGCGTCGCGACCAGGTAGGCGGGAATCCGGGTGGACCTGCCACGTTAGGGTTGTAGCCGTGATCGACGTCAAGCTCCTCCGCGAAGACCCCGACCGCGTGCGCGCCTCGCAGCGCAATCGCGGCGAGGACCCGGCTCTCGTCGACGCCGTCCTGGCGGCCGACACCGAGCGGCGCGCCGCGGTGCTCTCCGCGGACACACTGCGCGCCGAGCAGAAGGCGGCTTCGAAGTCGATCGGCCAGGCAGCCGAGGAGGACCGTCCCGCGATGCTCGCGGCTGCGCAGGAGCTCAGCGCCCGCGTCAAGGAGGCCGAAGCGGCCCAGAACGCCGCCGACGCCGCCTTCGACGCGACGGCACGGCAGCTCTCGAACGTCATCGAGGACGGGGTCCCCCCCGGCGGCGAGGACGACTTCGTCGAGCTCGAGCGGGTCGGCGAGATCCCGGACATCGCCCGACCGCGCGACCACCTCGAGCTCGGCGAGACCCTGGGCCTGCTGGACATGGATCGCGGGGCCAAGGTGTCGGGCTCGCGCTTCTACTTCCTGACCGGACAGGGCGCGCTGTTCCAGATGGCGCTGCTGCAGCTCGCGGTGCAGAAAGCCGTAGCCAACGGCTTCCAGCTGATGATCCCGCCGGTCCTCGTGCGGCCCGACGTCATGGGCGGCACCGGCTTCCTGGGAGCGCACGCCGACGAGATCTACCATCTCGAAGAGGATGATCTGTACCTGGTCGGCACCTCGGAGGTTCCGCTGGCCGGCTACCACATGAACGAGATCATCGACCTCGCCGACGGGCCCCGTCGGTACGCCGCGCAGTCGAGCTGCTTCCGCCGCGAGGCCGGGTCGTACGGCAAGGACACCCGCGGCATCATCCGTGTGCACCAGTTCGACAAGATCGAGATGTTCGTCTATTGCCGCCCCGAGGAGGCCGCGGACGAGCACAAGCGCCTGCTCGCCTGGGAGAAGGAGATGCTCGCGGCGATCGAGGTGCCCTACCGTGTCATCGACATCGCGGGCGGCGACCTGGGATCGTCGGCCGCACGGAAGTACGACTGCGAGGGCTGGGTCCCGTCGCAGGGCCGGTACCGTGAACTCACGTCTACGTCGAATTGCACAACGTTCCAGGCGCGCCGCCTGAACATCCGGTACCGCGACGCCGACGGTCGCCCGCAGGTCGCCGCGACCCTCAACGGCACGCTCGCCACCACCCGCTGGCTCGTGTCGATCTGGGAGAACCACCAGCAGGCCGACGGTTCGATCCGCGTACCCGCTGCGCTCGCGCCCTTCCTCGGCACGGACGTCATCGCGCCCAAGTAGGCGTCCCGGTCCGTTCGATCGGTGGGCCGTCGCACTGCGACGATCGTGTGGCGGATCGACAGGCGGCACAGGCTCAGGCGTGCTGCCCGTCGCCGCGATCGTCCGTGAGCATCGCCGTCAGGACGGACGTCAGAACCGAGACCAGGTCGCCCGGATCGGTGCCGCCCTCTGCCCACTGCCACCAGGCCATCAGGAACTCGTTGACCGTCGGGATGAACCCCGTGTACACCCACGGGGCGGCGGGCGCGGCGCCTGCCGCCGCGGCGGCGCCCTGCAGCAGCTGCGCCCACTCGCGGCGACTGCTCAGACGGTGCTCCTCGAACTCGGTGCTCACGCCGACCACCTCGACGAAGGCCACTCGTAGCGCGCGCGGATCGTCGACCAGGGCCGCGACGTATGCGGTGAGTGCGGCCGCGATCAGCGCGCGCCGATCGAGCGGCGCCGAGGCGTGGGCGCGCGTGTACGTGCCGATCGCTTCGAGCACTGCGTCGCGCGTCCGCTCCTGCACGGTGTCGTACAGGTCCCGCAGCACCGATTCGCGGTCGCCGAACTGCTCGTAGAAGTGCCGCCTCGACACCCGCGCGGACTCGCAGATCGCGGACACCGTGGTGTGTCGATAGCCCTTCGTAGCGAACAGGTCCAGGGCGGCCTCCTCGAGCCGGACTCGTCGTTCGTTATGACGGGTATGCGCGTCCATCCCGCCGTACGGGCGTCCCGTGGCAGGCGCCGAGCGGCCTCCCTCGCCTTGGGAGCGACCGCGGGTCGATGGTGTCACGGCCGCTCAATCTACCCGTGTGCTGCCGGGCCGAGATGCCTCCGGAGGAGTCAGAGCGGGAACGGCACCCCCACGCTCGGGGGCGACTTCTGGTCGCCGACGACCGCGAAGCATTCGAGCGGCGTAGTGAACTCCGGATCGAAGTCCCGGAGGATCAGGGCGGCGACATTCGGTGAGATCGCCATGGCGAGGTGCCCCGACAGGTCCGTCGGGCAGACCTGCTGAAGGATCACGTTGCGCACGTTGGGGGCGGGCGGCATCTGCCCGCTCGTGTACGGCAGCACGACCTCGTCGTTCTCGCTGGAGATGTTCAGGTAGTGCGGACCTGGAACGGCCGGCGTCCCACCCGAGTTCAGCTTGCGCAGGAACGTGGATCCGGGTGCGAAGTCGGCGCAGGCACCGCAGCCGATCGAGCGGATGGCGTCCGACAGACCCAGCTGCGTCATGAGAGCGGTCAGGCCGTACAGGGTGGTACCCCGATAGTTGGTGCCGAATCCGGCGTAGCGGTCCACGACCCGGGCTCCACCGAGCGCCTTCATGTAATAGGCGGCCACCGTGGTGCCCTCGGAGTGGCCGATGATGTCCACCTTCTTCGCGCCGGTCGCCTTGCGTACCTGATCGACGTGATATCCGAGCTGAGCCGCCGCGGTGGCCAGTGAGTCGAGCCCACCGGCCCAGCCGAGCCCCAACGCGGTCTGGCCGTAGGTGGGGGTGAACACGCAATAGCCGGCGCGCGCGAAGATGTTCGACAGGTAGAACCAGTTCTCCAGCCCGTTCGCGGTCATGCCGTGCGCGAACACGACCGGCTGCGGGTGTCGGGCCGAGGGGCGGCAGTGGAAGTCGTTCCAGCCGCCGCCTGCGGGCGGCGGCGCGGCGGCGCCTGGTGCTGCTCCCATGCAGGCGGCGGTGACGATCGCCACGATCGCCCACGCCGTCCGTCGTGCCCATGTCATCGCCATATCCCACCTCGACCTAGCCCCGTAAATGTGGAACGCGTACGTTCCTGATGTAGAGATGTAATGCACGTCACTATCGGATGTCAAGATCACTTCATGAACGGCGTGCGTGCGCACTGCTCGGGCAGATGCCGTAGTGCGCCGACGTCGAACAGGAACCGGAGCGTTCTGATTCAGAGCGAGTGCCGTCAGTCTCGGATCTCGAGCCACCAGGGACCGTCGATGTGGCGGTGGTGGTACCCGCCGCCCGCTGGCGGCCGAGACCGTGCGTCCGGCACGTAGGCGTAGTCGAATACGGTGACGGACCCGCCCGGCCTCAGGGTGAAACGCACGATGCCGTCCTCCTTTGCGGTGCCCGTGACCGGGAAGGTGTCGACCCTGCGGCCGTGGTCGTCGCGGAATTCCGCTCGTGGGTCGATGAGCGCGGCCTGGGCGGCACGCTCCAGGTACGGGCGCCCGACGGACCAGCGCAGCTCGGCGGGCAGCCCCCAGGTCGAGGCCGACAGTCCGGCGACGCCGACGACCGGGATCACGAGGTGGCGCCACCCCCACTGGCTAGACGTGAACAGTGCCAAGATGATTCGCGTAGACCAGACCACGATCAGCGCGGCGGCGCAGAGGAAGACACTCATCGCCGGGAACAGGTCGCCGTCAGGCGCCGACTCTTCCCACAGCCACGCTGCGACGACGAGCGTGACGCAACCCGTCAGGACTTATCCGGGCGGGCGGCGCCACCACACCGCAGGTTCCACCGCCGCGGCAGGCGGCTGCGCCGCTGGGCCAGGTCCCATAGCCGCACCGGGTTCCACAACGCCGGTCTGGAGGCTAGGCGTCCAGCTTGCGGGCCCGCAGCTCGTGGCCCGATGAGGTGAGACACCGCCCAGAACTCAGATCCCACTGCCATCCGTGCAGGTTGCAGGTAAGTTTCTCGCCCTCGACGACGCCGAACTTCGACAGATCGGCCTTCAGGTGCGGGCAGCGCCGCTGGACCTCCCAGCCGGCCAGCTCGGTGGACGCGGTGTCGTCGTGCGCCTCGGAGAACCAGCCGTCGGCGTATGCGATCCGCTCGTCGGTGAGGCATTTGAAGAACGTGTAGAGGAACTCGTTGTACCCGCCGATGCGCCACGTCGTGAACCGGGTGGACAGGAAGATCGTATTGACCCAATCGGGTTCGTCGTCGCGTAGGACCGTGCGCACGAGCTCGGGGGCGATGCGGAAGCCGTAGCGGTACTTGCCGTCGTCGTCCTTGGGTTCCCGCACCACGCGATCGGGGAAGTCGAGGACTACCGTCTCGTCGCCCATCTCCAGGCCGACCGGGTAGCCGATTCCGTCGCAGATCAGGTCGGAGGCGGCCATGATCGGCTCGAACTTGGCGCGCAGCGCCCCGATGAGGGGCACACCGTCGTCGGCCGCCCAGGAAGCCTTCTCGGCGGCGAGTACGGGGGCCTGGCGCTCGGCGAACGCGTCGAGGTACTCGGTCTTGGACTCGAAGATCCGCATGACCTCCTCCTCGGGGACGGGATGGGTCAGCGACAGCATCTCGGTCCCGCGGAAGTCACCGACGGTGCCGGGGATGAAGAGCAGGCCCTGCCCCGGCTTCTCGCTCCCGTTCCCAGCCTTCTTCATCTCCTCGAGGAAGGTGATCTGGTCGGGGAAGATGTTCGACAGGTCGCCGCCGACCGTGTCCGCGTCGACGCGGCCCTCGTCGTTCAGGTAGCGCAACTCCGGGTCCAGGAACGCGGGCGGCCCCGCGGACGGAACGACCCAGCTGGCCGCCACCTGGTCGACGTAGCTGCGCGCCCGGTCCATGCCGCGCTGACGCTTCTGCTCCGCGAATCGCCGCTTGGAACCGCGGGGCATGTCGTAGACCATCGGGTACCAGATCGCGCCCGAGTACTGCAGCAGGTGCACGTCGATGTGCCCGAACTCCTCACCGAGGACGTCCATATCGACGGGCCGGGCGTCGTTCATGTTGAACAGGGTGGTCTCGCCGTCGGATACGACCAGGCCCGAGTCGCCGATCGGCCCGTCTGCGGGTGCGCGCAGGGCGATGATCATCACGTCCAAGTCGCCCTTGGGGCCGCTGACGGTGTGGCGGACCGAGTCCTGCGTCTCGAAGAACTTGGTGAAGCCGAGGCGCTCGAGCTCGCGGCGCAGGTCCGGTACGGGGTAGTCCGGCAGCAGGACGGTGGCGTCCTTGCTGATGTTCTCGACCAGGTTCTTCTCGTCGAAGTGGTCCCGGTGCAGGTGGGATACGTACAGGTAGTCGACGTCGCCGAGCGCCTTCCAGTCCAGCTGCGTGTTGTCGGGGAACGGGAACCACGAACCGAAGTACGCGGGGTTGACCCACGGGTCGCACAGGATGGTGCCGGCGGCTGTGGTGATGTGGAAGCCCGCGTGACCAACGCTGGTGACCTGCACGGTGGAAGCCTTTCGTTAGGGGCTGGTGTCGGGGCCTGCGGAGCCCGAATCGGGTACCAGGGTAATCGCCCGCCAGCTGCACCCGCGCCGCGCGCTGCGGCTACGCTGGCGCCCGTGGAACCCGTCTACGGCACCGTCCTCGAAGTCGCGCGCGCCATGTGGGCCCTGCAGGGCATCAGATTCACCGAGGTCGACTTCCACAAGTTCCCCCGCGCCGGTGGCGCCGTCGTCGCGATCAATCACACCGGTTACCTCGACTTCCCCTTCGCCGGTAAGCCCGCATTCGCTGCCGGGCGACGCAAGGTGCGGTTCATGGCCAAGAAGGAGGTCTTCGACGATCCCAAGTCGGGACCGATCATGCGGGCCCTGCGCCACATCCCCGTCGACCGCGAGGCCGGGTCCGAGGCGTATCAGGCCGCCGTCGCCGCGCTCCGATCCGGTGAACTCGTCGGCGTGTACCCAGAGGCGACGCACAGCCGCAGCTTCGAGTTGAAGGCCTTCAAGTCCGGAGCCGCCCGCATGGCCATCGAGGCGGACGTGCCGATCGTTCCCGTCGTCGTGTGGGGGGCGCAGCAGATCTGGACCAAGGGGCTGCCGAAGCGCCTGGGCCGCAACAACTTCCGTGTGATGATCGGAGTATGCGACCCGATCGACCCGGTCGGTCCGCCGGATGCGCTCACGGCACGTCTCAAGCGCGAGATGCAGGCGATGCTGGATCAACTGCAACACCTGTACGGCGCGCACCCCCAGGGTGAGCCGTGGGTACCCGCACGCCTGGGCGGCTCGGCCCCGACGCTGGAGGAGGCCGACGCGCTGGATGCCGCAGAACTCGACGAGCGCCGTCGGCGGCGTGAGGGGCGGGATGACTGACGCTGCTCCCGTGGTCGCCGTCCCCGCGCGCGCCGCGCTGGGTGAGCGCCCGCTGCTCGTCGCGAGCGATGTCGACGGAACCCTGGTGGGGCCCGACGAGTTGCTCAGCCCCCGGACCCGACGGACCCTCTCGGCCCTCCGGGACGCGGGCACGGCGTTCGTGCTGGCGACGGGACGGCCGCCGCGAGCCGTCGATCCGATCGCGGCACAGCTGGACTTCGCGCCGCTCGCCGTCGCCGCGAACGGTGCGGTGCTGTACGACACCGGATCCGGGAGGGTCGTGTCGGCGTCCTTGCTGTCGCCTGAGCAGCTCGCGCAGATCGCAGAGCTCGTGTACGAGTACCTGCCCGGCGCCGGCTTCGCCGCCGAGCGCGTCGTGACGGGTGAGCACGATGCGGCGACTCCGTCGTTCGTAGCTTCGACGGGTTACCAGCACGCATGGCTGGACCCGGACACGGTCGAGGCGGACGACGCGGGCGTGATCGACGGCCCCGCCGTAAAGCTGCTGGTACGGCAGCCCGGGCTGACCAGCGACGAGATGTACGCGCGCGTGGCGCCGCACCTCGGTGGTATCGCGGATGTCACGTACGCCTCCAACAACGGGCTTCTCGAGTTCCACGTCCCGGGTGTCACCAAGGCCTCGGGCGTACGCGCCGCCCTGAAGTATCTCGGGCTGCCGGCGGAGGCACGCGTCGCCGCGTTCGGTGACATGCCGAACGACACCGAGATGCTGCACTGGGCGGGCGTCGGTATCGCTGTCGCCAATGCTCATCCCGCTGCCCGCGCCGCCGCGGATCTCACGACCGCCGCGAACGTCGACGACGGCGTCGCCGCGGTCCTGGAGCGCTGGCTGTAGCCGGGTCGGGAGTCGCGTGTTCGCGATACGCGTGTTGTTAGAGTGACATCTACGTAGTTCTGGGGTTTACTGTAGTCACACCAGTCACACGAGTAACAGCACTCGTGCGCCTGTCTGTGATCGAAGGAGAACCCCATGCCCGTGTGGATCGACGGAGGCCCCCGCATCTCCCGACGGCAGAGCGTGCTGCGCTACGCGGCTCTCGCCGCGGTTCCCGCCGTGGCGCTGGGCGGCCTGATGGTCGGTGGCAGCACGACGTCGGAGCCGTCCGACGCCGCGGCCGCCGCGCCGTCGGTGACGTTCGTGGGCTCGGGCAACGGGCACGGTCGTGGCATGGGCCAGTGGGGCGCCTTCGGCTACGCGAAGGCGGGCTGGTCCGCTGAAAAGATCTTGGCTCACTACTACGGTGGCACCGCGTTGGGAAAGGTGGACGGGAACACCCCGGTGACTACGCAGCTCACGAAGCAGCGCCGGGTGGACGTCTACGCGGGCGCCGGCGCAGTGGTCGCGGGGAAGGTTGTCGCCCCGGGCCAGGCGGTGAGTCTGGACGGGACCACCGCGACCGTGCGACGCGGTTGCGGTGGCCCCGTAGTGAGACGCTTCCAGGTCCCGAACGCGACGGTGAATCCCGTCGCGGTGGGCCTGAACCGGCCCGCTAGGGAACTGCTCACGTTCTGCGGCAGCAACGCCGCCTACCGCGGCAGCATCGCCCTTAAGGACGGCAAGGTCTACAACACCGCGGGCGTCGACGACTACCTGCGTGGCGTCGTGCCCGCCGAGAGTCCCGCCGAATGGGCCGATGAGGGCGGCTTCCAGGCGCTCCGGGCGCAGGCCGTCGCCGCGCGCTCGTACGCGTTGTCCGCGTCGAAGGCCCGGGGGCTGAAGTTCGACGACACCCAGGCCTCCCAGGTGTACGGCGGCGTCGCCAAGGAGGATCCGCGCACCGACAAGGCGATTGCGACCACCGCGGGGCTCGTCGTCTCCAAGAACGGCAGCGTCGCTCAGACCGAGTTCTCGTCCTCGACCGGCGGCTACACCGCAGGCGGCACATTCCCCGCGGTCCCCGACGCCGGCGATGCCGCGTCGCCGTACAAGAAGTGGACCCAGACCGTATCCGCCAACGACATCGGCTCGAAGTTCGGCGTCGGGAGGCTCGAGTCCATCAAGGTCACCAAGGTTCAGGGCCGCGATGTGCCGCGTGCCGAGCAGGTGACCGTGGTCGGAACGCGGGGCACGAAGACGGTGTCCGGCATGGACATCCGCAGCAGACTCGGTCTCCGATCCGACGTGTTCGTCATCGAGGCCCCGAAGCCCGTCGCCCCGAAGTCGGGCGACCGGGGGCCCGCGGAGGTGCGCAACGTCGCCGAGACCGAGACCGCGACGCCGGGTGAGGTCGTCGCGGATCCGGTCGTCGGGGTGACCATCCCGGCGGTGACTCCGATCCCGGGCGTCGCCGCGGTCCCGACGGCGGCAGCGGTCCCGACAGTGGCAGCGGCCCCGTCCGTCAACCCACTGAACCCCGTCCCCACGGCACCCAACGCAGCACAGATCGCGCCCAGCGCCGGCGCTGCGGTAGCGCCCGTGGTGACGCAGATACAGCAGGCGGCTCCTACCGTGACGGATCCGAAGCAGGCGGCGGTCACAGCTGCCGCGGCGATAGCGCAGGCGTACCAGGCGTCGGGCGGCGATGGCGGCTCGCTGGGCAAGGTCACGGGCACGCCCGTGCTGCTGCCCGGTGCCCAGGCGATGTTCCAGTCGTACGAGAAGGGCACCGTGTTCTGGACTCCGACGGCGGGCGCGCAGGTCATCCCGTCCGGCGTGGCGGCGCCCCAGACGCTGATGAACTGGGCGGCGGCGTTCGCGTCGGGTGGAAAGCCGGACCTGCCGAACATCCCTCTGCTGAACCTGATCCCCGGCTGGGGCTCGCTGCTCGGCATCACGCCGGGCGGTGACACCGCGTCGCTGCTGGGCACCGTTGCGACAACGGCGGCGGCCCCGTCGTCGGATGCGGGTTCCGTGGCCCCGACGGTGCCGAACTCGGGCGCGCCCACTGCGCCCGGCGTCGCGCCGGCCACACCGTCGGCCCAGGCCGTATCCGCTGGGCCGACCACACCGAACCCGCCGGCGATCGCGACCGCGGCGCCGAGGTAGGCGGCCCACGTCACGCCCGGTCCGTGCGGCCGAATCCCGCCGATGTAACTAATGGTGCGTGTGATGCCAGTGTGACTTTTGATCGTTATTGGTGTTTACTTGAGGCGCAATAGTCACAGGAGTAACACGCGCTGACTGTGCGGTGCTCGTCCATGGCGCCCTATGCCTCCGGTGTGGGGACCAGACCGACGAACGAAGGAGACACCAGATGCCCGTGTGGATCGACGGAGGACCTCGTCGTTCGCGACGCCGGCGGGCCACGCGTGCCGCAGTGTTCGCCGCCGTGCCCGTGTTGGTGATCGGCGGCGCACTCATCGATAACGGCACCCGCATGCAGACGGCGGCCGACACCGCCCCCGGCAGTGCGGGCGGGCACGGCCGCGGGATGAGTCAGCTCGGCGCGCTCGAGTACGCGAAGCAGGGCTGGAGCGCGCAGCAGATCCTCGGGCACTACTACCCGGGCACGACCATGGGTTCCGTGAACACGGGCAGCCCCGTCACCGTGAAGCTGACCAAGCAGAGCAACCTCGACGTGCTCGCCCCGGCGGGTGCGGTCGTCGGCGGGCAGCAGGTCGCTCCGGGACAGGCCGTCAGCATTCAGGGCGCCACCGCTACGGTGCGCACCGGCTGCGGCGGGCCCGTTGTCACGTCGTTCCCGGCCCCGGACGCCACGGTGCGCCCGCTCAGCAACAACCAGTCCCTCCCCGCCGACCAGGTGCTGCGCTTCTGCGGCAGCAACGCCGGGTATCGCGGCAGCCTGACCGCCAAAGACGGCGGCGTGTACAACACCGTCGGCCTCGAGGACTATGTGCGCAGCGTCGTCTCCGTCGAGAACTCGCCGGACTGGGCAGACAAGGGCGGTACGGCCGCACTGCAGGCGCAGGCGATAGCGGCGCGCTCGTATGCGCTGGTGCGGGGGGCCGAGCGTGGCGACGGTTTCGACGACACCCAGGGATCGCAGGTGTACGGCGGGGTGAACAAGGAGGACCCGCGGACCGACCGGGCCGTCGCGAGCACGGCAGGTCTGGTGATGTCCCAGAACGGCCGGGTCTACGAGACCGAGTACGGTGCCTCCCGCGCCGATGATCCGCAGGTCGGACCCGCGCGACCGATCGGGCAGCCCGGTGCCGTGGTCGCCGAGACCGTCGCGGCAGCCGCACCCGCCGCGCCGACCGGCGCGGTCACCGCCGCGGCGTCCACGCCGGCCGCGGCGGGGGTACCGACGGTGCCCGGCACGGCCACGGGCGCGCAGGCCCCGACCGCAGCGGCCCAGGCCCCGACAGCGGCCCAGGCCCCAAGTGCTGCCGGCGCGGTCCCGACGGCTGCGGCGCAGGTGCCGACGGCCGCCGCGCAGCCGTCCGTGAACACGAACAACCCGACGCCTACGGCGCCCAACTCGTCGCAGATCGCTCCCAGCGCTGGTGGGACGACGCAGGGGCAGAGCCAGGTCCAGACACAGAGTCAGGGGCAGGTCCCGACCGTGGCCCAGGCCCAGCAGGCGCCCGCGGATCCCAAGCAGACCGCCGCTACGGCGGGTGCGGCGATCGCGCAGGCGTACCAGGCCGCCGGAGGCGAGGGCGGCCAGCTCGGGAAGGTCACCGGCACGCCGGTGCTGCTTCCGGGCGGGCAGGCGATGTTCCAGTCGTACGAGAAGGGCACGGTCTTCTGGACGCCCGCAGGCGGTGCGCAGGTGATCCCGTCGGGCGTGGCCGCACCGGCGACGCTGATGAACTGGGCGGCGGCGTTCGCTTCCGGTGGAAAGCCGGAGCTGCCCGACATCCCGATGCTGAACCTGATCCCCGGCTGGGGCTCGCTGCTCGGCATCACGCCGGGAGGGGACACCGCGTCACTGCTCGGCACGTCGGCGACGAGCGCGCCCGCGGCACCTTCCACAGCGGGATCGGCGGCGCCCAGCGTGCCGAACTCGGGTGCCCCCACCGCTCCCGCGACCGCGACGACCGCTCCGGCAGCCCCGACGACTCCGGCGACTCCGGCGGCGCCTGCGGCGCCGTCCGGAGCTGTAGCGACGGCCGCACCTCGCTAGAGCGAGCGGTACACGTCGAGCAGGCGTTCGGTGACACGGGACTGGCGCGGGGCGTCCCATGCGGCCCGTTGGGCGTCGGACATCGCCGTGACGGCCCGACGGTCCGCCGCCAGGCGCCGCAGCTCGTGGGCCAGAGCACCGGTCGAGCTGTCGGCCGTGCACACGCCGCCGCCGGGCGCGAGGGATTCGGCGAGGTCGGGGTCGCAGTAGACGACCGGAGTACCGACCGCGGTCGCCTCGAGTAGCACGACGCATTGGGTGTCGAAGTCGAACGAGTTCACCAGCGCGATGTCCGCGGCGGCGAGGGCGCATAGGGCATCCAGATGCGGAACACGCCCGTGGCAGCGCACGTCGTCGGCCCGGCCGCGCTCGGCGGCCAGCCGCTCGAGCGCAGGCTGCAGGTCGCCGTCGCCGTACAGGTCGAGCGTCACGCCGGGCACCCGCGTCACCGCGTCGACGGCCTCACGCACGCGCTTCTCCGCGGACAGCCGCCCCAGGTAGACGGCGCGCAGCCCGATGCCGGGTGGCGATTCGGATGCGGCACGTGCGGCGTCGACGAGCGCGTCGTCCACGCCGTTGGAGACCACGGTCAGGGGTCGGGTCACGCCGTGCGCACGGAGCCTCCTGGCGAAGTGCTCGGTGGGCGCGACGACGTGGTCGGCGGCGTGCGCCTGGGCGGCCATCGAATGCCAGGACACGGCCGCGGACCGTGAGTCGCCGGCGACGGTGACGCGCGGCGGGTATTCGAGGTACCGCCGGAGCGCGAGGCCGAGGAGGACCGGTCCGACGAGCGGGAACGGCGAGGTCTGCTCGAAGAACGCGTCGTCGCGGCTGTGCATCGTCTGCACCACGGGCACGCCGCACGCACGGGCCGCGCGGATCCCGATAACCGCCACTCCGAAACTGCTGTGGATGTGTGCTATATCGAATGGGCCGCGCCGAGTCAATTCCCGTGTCGTCGTTTCGATATTGCGATTACTGGGCGCGACGAACCTGTATTGATCGACTTTGGAAGCAATATGCGCAACGCGGCTCGCTGCTCGCAATTCCGGGAGCACGACGGTGTCCGAGTCAGGCTCATCGCGTCTGCCGAGGGGCGCGGTGAACACGCAAACCCGGTGTCCCAGACGGCGAAAAGCATTGACCTGTGCTGTGATCGATGTCTGGATACCACCCAGGCTGTCCGGGTGGAAATCGGTGAACACCGCGATCCGCATGCGTTAGACGCTACAGGGGAGTAACACGATCGGTCCGGGTGCCGAATAACCATTGCGGGAGTAGCGTGGGTTCGACCGGGCGACGCCGGGGGCCGCGGTATTCGCGCCGGGGAGAGTGGAACAGGTGCGATGCCCCGTGGTGGGAAAGGCGTTTTTTCTCTGGTGGGGAGGACCGATGGATTCCAGATCGATTCTGCACGCGGCGGACCGATGGATCGAAGAGCGGCCGGACACCGTCGCATTCCGGTACCTGCGGACGGGTGATATCGGAGGGGGGACCGACGAGCTCACCTTCGCCGATCTGGGTGCACACGCGGGTGCGGTGACGGAACGCCTGCGCGCCGCCGGCCTAGCGGGGAGCCGGGTCCTACTGCTGTATCCGCCGGGTCTGGACTTCGTCGCGGGATTCCTCGGCACACTCGGCGCGCCTGCCGTCGCCGTGCCGGCTCCGATCCCCGGGCCGCATGAGCTGGACCGCGCCGTGCGGCGCCTACGGGCGATCGCCGCCGATGCGGGTGTCCGCGCCGTCCTCACCACCCGTTTCGTCGCCGACGCCCTCGCGGCCGCGACATCGGCCGTCCCCGAGCTCGCGGCCGTGCCGTGGGTGTGCACCGACGAGTTGGATCCCGGCGAGTGGGCGGCGCCGACCGCCGGACCGGACGATCTCGCCTTCATCCAGTACACCTCCGGTTCGACGAGCGCGCCCAAGGGCGTGCTCGTGGGACACGGGAACCTGATGGCCCAGGAGGAGGCGCTGGCGCGCGAGGGCGGCCACGATCAGGCCTTCATAGCCTCACTGCCGGGCGTGCTGCACGTCAGCTGGCTGCCGATGTTCCACGACATGGGCCTCATTGCGCCGCTGCTCGGCACCGTGTACTCGGGTGCGGAGTGCGTACTCATGTCGCCACTGCACTTCCTGGAGGACCCCGCCCGCTGGCTGCGCGCTATCGACCACTTCGGCGCGTGGGTCTCGGGAGGCCCGAACTTCGCGTACGAGATCACTGCGCGCCGGTCGGCCGGGCTGGCGGGTGACGTCGATCTGAGCCGGTGGCAGGTGGCGTTCAACGGCTCGGAGCCCCTGCGCGCGGCGACGCTGGAGAAGTTCGCGCGAGTCTTCGAGCCGTCGGGGTTCCGTCCCGAGATCGTGAGCCCCCTATACGGTCTCGCGGAGTCGACCCTCGCGATCACGGGCAACCGCAATACCGAGCCGCCGCGCGTAGCCGAAGTCGCGGGTGCCCCGCGCGTGTCGTGTGGCCGACCGCTGCACGGCTACGACGTCCGCATCGTGGATCCCGAAACCCATTGTGAGGTAACCGGATCAACCGAGGGCGAGGTCTGGGTGCGCGGCCCGAGCGTGTGCCGCGGGTACCTGGGGCATCCGCCGGGCGATACGTTCGGGGCGCGGCTCCGCACCGGTTCCGGTGAGGAGTTCCTACGGACGGGGGACCTGGGCGCGTTCGTCGACGGTGAGCTGTACGTGACGGGCCGCCGGAAGGATCTGGTGATCATCGACGGCGTGAACCACCATCCGCAGGACCTGGAACTCGCGGTCGAATCGGCGCATCCGGCAGTGCGCGGTGGCTGCGTCATCGTGTTCGCGGTGGACAGCGGGGAGGGCGAGCAGGCCGTCGCGGTGGCCGAGGTGCGCGCTGGAGCGATATCCGCCGAGGTCCGTGCCGCGGTGACTGCGCGCGTAGCCCGCGACTGCGGGGTGGCGCTCGCGGACGTCGCTCTGATCCCGCCGCGCACCATCCCGAAGACGAGCAGCGGGAAGCTGCAGCGCCGCGCGTGTCGAGACGACTACCTGGCGGGCAGACTATCGGTCCCGGAACCCCCACCGGCTCCCGAATCCCTTCCGATCCTGGAACCTGCTGTGCCCCAGCCCGGTCCGCTGGACGTCGCCGCAGTGGTGCGGCGCTCGCTGGCGTCGGCGCTGGGTGTCGATCCGGACTCGATCGTGGACGATCGCCCTTTCGCCGAGTTCGGTCTGGGCTCACGGCAACTCGTGGAGTTGGCGGTAAGGGTCGGTACCGGACTGGAGCGCGTGGTGCCCGCGAGCCTGGTGTTCGAGTATCCGACGGTGGCCGCTCTTGCGGGGGCGTTGGGCGGGGCGTCCGACGTGGAGTCCGCTCCGGGTGCGGTGCCTCATCGGGCGACGCCTGGGGAACGAGATGCGGCGGAGCCGATCGCGGTGATCGGTATGGCCTGCCGGTTGCCCGGGGCGGACACCCCGGAACAACTGTGGGACCTGGTGGAGAGCGGGGGAACTGCGATCCGCGATGTCCCGCCCGGGAGGTGGCGTGTCGACGACCCGTACGACCCGGATCGCGCTGCGCCGGGCCGGGCCTACACCGTCGCGGGCGGGTTCTTGGGCGATGTCTACGGATTCGACGCAGCGCTGTTCGGCATCGGCCCGCGTGAGGCCGCGGCCATGGACCCGCAGCACCGCGTGTTCCTCCAGACAGCGTACGAGGCGCTGGAGCGGTCGGGGATCGACCCGTCGAGCCTTGCCGGTAGCGACGTCGGCGTGTACCTGGGAATGTACGGCGACGGCTACGGAGCGGACCTCGCGCCCGACCAGCTCGACGGGCACGTCGGCACGGGCTCGGCGGGAAGCGTTGCAGCCGGACGGCTCTCGTATCTCCTGGGCGTGACGGGACCGGCGCTCACGGTCGACACCGCCTGCTCGAGCTCGCTCGTCGCCACGCATCTCGCGATGTCGGCGCTGCGGTCGGGGGAGTGCTCGGCCGCGATCGTGGGCGGCGTGAGCCTGCTGCTGGATGCGCGTACTCACATCGAGTTCTCCAAGCTCGGGGCGCTGTCCCCGTCCGGCGGGTGCCACCCGTTCGGTGCGGCGGCAGACGGCACCGTCTGGGGCGAGGGGTGCGCGGTCGTGGTGGTGAAACCCCTTGCGGCCGCCCAGGCCGACGGCGATCGAGTGCTGGCCGTGCTGCGTGGCTCGGCCGTCAACCAGGACGGCCGGAGTCAGGGGCTCAGCGCCCCGAACGGACGGGCGCAGGAGGCGGTGATCGGAGCCGCGCTGCGGGCCGCGGGCGTGCGGCCGGGCGACATCGGCTACGTCGAGACCCATGGGACCGCGACGCCACTGGGCGACCCGATAGAGGCGCGCGCCCTGGCCCGCGTTCACGCGGGCCGCGAGCGGCCGCTAGTACTGGGCGCTCTCAAGGCGACCATCGGGCACACCGGGGCGGCGGCAGGGGTCGCGGGGCTCATCGAGGCCGTACAGGCCCTGCGGTCCGGCGTGCGCCCGGGGACGCCGGACTCCGAGCATCCGACGCGCGAGATCGACTGGGCCGAGGCTCCGCTCGCCTTGAGCCGGGCGCCCTGGCCGGACGGCGTCCGGCGTGCCGGTGTGAGCGCGTTCGGGGTGTCCGGCACCAACGCCCATGTGGTGCTCGAACAGGCACCGGCCGCCGAGCTCGAACAGGCACCGCACACCGCCGTGCCCGCCGGGCCCGATCCGGTGGCGGACGTACTGCCACTCTCTGCCGCCACCGAGGACTCGCTACGGCGGCGGGCGCGCGACCTGATCGGGGCCGAAGCGCCGGTGGCGCAGATGCTTCGGACGCTGGGTCCCCGTCGTGCGCACCACCGCTTCCGGGCCGCGGTGATCGGGTCCGACGTGGGCGGCGGGTTGTCTGCGCTGGCATCGGGGGTCGCCTCGCCCCACCTCGTCACGGGCGAGCCGGTACCGGCCGGCCGGCTCGCGTTCGTGTGCGCGGGTCAGGGCGGGCAGTGGGCCGGAATGGGACGTGATCTGCTCGGATCGAATGCCTTCCGTGCGGAGTTGGAACGCTGCGATGCCGCACTGGCACCGCTCACGGGCTGGTCCGTCGTCGAGCGGCTGCGCACGTCGGCGGACGTCACCCGGGAGGATGTGCTGCAACCGCTGCTGTTCTCGGTGATGGTCTCGCTGGCTGCGCTGTGGCGGGAACGCGGCGTCGTTCCGGACGCGGTGGTCGGGCACAGCCAGGGCGAGGTCGCGGCGGCATACCTCTGCGGAGCCCTGGATCTGGCTGCGGCTGCGCGCATCGTGGTGCACCGCAGTCGAGGCTGGAGTTCACTGGTGGGGTTGGGGGCCATGACCGTCGTCGGGCTCGGGGCCGAACGCGTGGAAGCAATGCTTCCCGAGGGTGTCTCGGTCGCCGTCGCCAACTCGGGCCGAGCAGTGGTGGTCACGGGTGACGTGTCCGGTGTCGAACAGCTCGAGGAACGCCTCGACGCCGACGGGGTCTTCCATCGCCGCCTCGCGGCCGGGACTGCGGGCCACAGCCCGGCTGTGGAACCGTTGCGGGAGAGGCTGATCGAGCAGTTCTCGGGGGTAGCGGGATCGGCGCCGACCGCGGCCTGGTACTCGACGGTGACCGGCGGACGCAAGACCGACGCGCCCGACGCCGAGCACTGGTTCGCGAACATGCGCCGCCGCGTGCGGTTCGACGAGGCCGTCGGCGCGCTGGTCGCAGAGGGGTACACCCGATTCGTCGAGCTGAGCGCACACCCCACCCTGAGGACCGCGGTCGAGACCGTCGCGCAGGATGCGGGGCGCCGGGTGGCGGCCGTCGGGTCGCTCACGCGCGAGAGCGACGGGCCCGGGGCGCTCGACCGCGCGCTCGGGCAGCTGTACGTCTCCGGCGCCGATCTGCGCTGGGACGTCCTCGCGCCCGGGTCGGACTGGGCAGACCTGCCCACGTACCCGTTCGACGAGCGCCGCCTCATGGTGGAGACCCGCAGCGGCACACCGGAGGACATGGGCGCGCGGCCGACCGGGCATCCCCTGCTGCCGACCGCGACCGCGCTTCCGGAGGCCTCCGCGGTGGCCTTCACCGGCAGGGTGTCCACCGGGCGCAGGCCCTGGCTCGTGGACCACAGCATCGGGGCTACCGTGCTGGCGCCGGGTGCGTTGCTGCTCGATGCAGCCCTCTGCGCGGCCGACGGTCGCGGGATCACGGAGTTGGCACTCGAGACACCACTGCCGCTCAGCGCCGCCGGGATCGACGTTCAGGCGACGGTGACAGGCGACCGCGTCACCGTGCACAGCCACGGCGACGGCGACTGGGTGCGCCACGCCGAGGGGACACTCGGTGCGCCCGCCGATCCCGTGCCGGGTGAGGTGGTAGACCGTCCGGTAGACGCCCTCGACGGGGACGAGCTGTACCGGCGACTCGCTGCGGCGGGCTATGTCTACGGCCCCGCGTTCCGGGGCGTGCGGTCGGCCTGGCGCGACGGTGCGGATGCGATCGCAGACGTCGTGCTCTCGCCCGAGGTCGACGACGATGATGCCGGCTATCTGGTGCATCCCGCGCTGTTGGACGCGGCTCTGCATCCCGCGGCCCTGCTCGGCCTGCCTCGGCCTGAGGGCACCGTGTTGGTGCCCGTGGCATTCGCGGGTGCCGCCGTCCACCTCACCGGGGCGGCCGACGTGCAGGTCCGGCTGCGCAGACTTTCGGATGGTGCGATCTCGGTCGAGATCCGCACGCGGACAGGCGCCCTCGTGGCGTCGATCGCGCGTGTGACGCTCGCCGCTGTGGACCTGAGCGCACTGTCGACGGCTCGGACGGACGATCTGTACGAGCTCCAGTGGGCCGTGGCTTCGACGCCGGATGCCGGACGTCTACCCGACCGCGTGCTGAGAATCGGCGGAGCGGGGCCGGACGAGACCGCTGAGCTGGTGGCGCGCACCGCCGCCGACGTATCCGGTTGGCTGGAGCATGAGAGCGGCGTGATCGCCGTGGTCACCCGGGGAGCCGTGGCGGTGTCGGGCGGAGACGACGTCGTCGACCCGGCGGCCGCCGCGGTGCTGGGGCTGATGCGTTCGGTACAGGCGGAGTACCCGGGCCGGGTGCACCTGGTCGACATCGACGGCGATGCCGACGATGAGAGTGCCGATGCCGCTGCGAGTTCCGCGATGGCTCTGGGTGCCACCGAACTGGTATCGCGACTCGGTGTTCTCTATGTCCCGAGGGTGACGCGCGCGGCTGCCGGGATCGGCACGCCCGCGTCGGATTGGAGGCTGGAGGCCCGTCCTGGCGGCGGGCTCTCCGATGCCACCCTGCGACTGGCTCCCGACGATCCGCGGTCGTTGCGGTCCGGCGAGGTCCGCGTCCGCCTATCGGCGGCGGGCGTGAACTTCCACGACGTGGTGACCGCGATGGGCATGGTGCCCGACGACCCCGCAGCGCTCGGCGGCGAGGGTGCGGGTGTCGTGATCGAGGCGGCGGCGGACGTCGATTCGATCGCGTTGGGCGACAGGGTCTTCGGTTTGTTGCCGGCGACTGCGGGAACCGTCGCCGTGGATCACCGTGCCCTGTGCCGGATCCCGGCGGGCTGGTCGGATGCCCAGGCCGCGGCTGTTCCGGTCGCGTTCCTGACCGCCTACCTCGCGCTGCGCGACGTCGCCGGCCTCGCCCCGGGCGAGACGGTGGTGGTCCATGCGGCCACCGGCGGCGTCGGATGGGCCGCGTCGGAGCTGGGGCGACACTGGGGCGCAGACGTCTATGTCACTGCGTCCCGACAGAAGTGGGATGTGCTGCGCCGCCGAGGTTTCGAGAACGGCTCGATCGAGGACTCCCGGGTGCCCGCGCCCGATGCGCCGGACGCAGACGTGGTCGTGGGTTCACTCGCGGGAGCGTCGGTCGAGTCATCGCTGCGACGCCTGGATGCGCGACGTGGTCGCTACGTGGAGTTGGGTAAGACTGACGTCCGCGATCCCCGCGTCGTATCCGCCGACCACCCGGGCGTGGCGTATCAGGCGATCGAGTTGCCGAGTATGCCGATCGGCCGTGTGGCGCCGATCCTGCACGAGGTCGCGGAGCTCCTCGAGCAGGGCGCCATCACCGCCCCTCCGGTCGCGGCGTGGGACCTCCGACGCGCGCCGGACGCGTACCGGGCCATGGCGCGGGCACGGCACATCGGGAAGAACGTCCTCGTGGTCCCGCGCGCGCCGGATCCGAACGGCACGGTGCTCATCAGCGGCGGCACGGGCCTGGTCGGGCTGGCCGTCACCCGGCACCTCGCCGAGCGGGGGGCGCGGAACCTCCTGCTGCTGAGCCGAACCGGCGAGACGAAAGCCTCTCGCGACCTGGCGACGGAGCTTGCGGGCCGGGCGCGTGTCGATGTCGTAGCCTGCGACGTGGGCGACCCCGATGCGCTCGCCGCGGTGCTCGACGGACTCGAGAGGCCGCTCACGGCCGTCTACCACGCCGCGGGTGTTCTGGATGACGCCACCGCGCCCGAGATCGACGAGGAACAGGTGCGTGCCGTGTGTGCCCCCAAGGTCACCGGGGGGTGGAACCTGCACAGGCTGACCGCGGATCACGATATCGCGGAGTTCGTGCTGTTCTCGTCCGCCGCGAACCTACTCGGCTCGCCCGGCCAGGGCGCGTATGCCGCCGCGAATGCCGCGCTCGAGGCCCTGGCCCAGCACCGTCGGCATCTGGGGCTCCCGGGTCTCGCCGTCGGGTGGGGGCTCTGGGCCGGGGCGAGCGGTATGGGCTCGGGACTGGATGCCGCGAGCCGGGACCGCTTGGCGCGCATGCCCGTCCGTCCCATGCGCACCGACGTAGCGGTGCGGCTGCTGGATGCCGCGCGCGCGATCGGGGCGCCCTACGTCCTGGCTGCACGCCTCGACACCTCCCTGCTCGCCGAACACCTACCCGCCTTCTCGGGGTTCGCCGTTGCCCGGCGGAGGGCCGCTGAGGCATCGTCGGGGGTGGAGGCGAGGCTCGCGGGTCTGAGCGCACAGGCGCGCGTCAGGGTGGTCCACGAGACGGTGCGGCGAGTGGCCGCCGAGACCCTGGGACATGCAGGCGCCTCGGCGATCGATCCGGATGCCTCGTTCCGGGATCTCGGCTTCGACTCGCTCGGCGGGGTGGAGCTCCGGAATCGGCTGCAGCGAGAGCTCGGCGTCACGTTGCCCGCAACGATCGCGTTCGACACCCCCACACCCGCAGCTCTGGCGCAGTACGTCGCGGAGCAGCTCGGGGACGTCGCCGGGATCGATTCGATGGAGGTTGAAACCCCTGTTGCGGAACATGATCCGATCGCGATCGTCGGTGTCGGGTGTCGATACCCCGGCGGGGTGACCTCGCTCGACGACCTGTGGGACGTGGTAGCGGGGGAGCGCGACGTCATCGGGCCGTTCCCCACCGACCGCGGTTGGGACCTCGAGGCGCTCTACTCCGAGGATCCCGCGGTGCCCGGCACGACCTACACGCGTCGCGGCGGGTTCCTCGACGCGCCCGGTGACTTCGATCCGACCGTGTTCCGCATCAGCCCGCGCGAAGCCACCGCGATGGATCCGCAGCAGCGCCTCATGCTGGAGATCTCCTGGGAGGCGCTCGAGACGGCGGGCATCGCACCGGATTCACTGCGCGGCACCGACGCGGGCGTGTTCACGGGCGTGACCTACGCCGACTACGCGACGCGCGTGGCTCACGACGTGCCGCCGGAGGCGGAGCCGTTCCTCGCGGAGAGCAGCACGTTCTCCGTGGTGTCGGGACGCGTGGCGTACACCCTGGGACTCACCGGCCCGGCTCTGAGCGTCGACACCGCCTGTTCGTCGTCGCTCGTCGCGGTCCACTCGGCCGTGGGTGCGCTCCGACGCGGCGAATGCTCGCTCGCGCTCGCGGGCGGTGTCACCGTCATGGCGACGCCGGGTGCCATCGTGAGTTTCGCGCGGCAGCGAGGTCTTGCGCCCGACGGGCACTGCAAGCCGTTCGCCGACGACGCCGACGGCACGAGCTTCGGCGAGGGCGCGGGAGTGTTGGTGCTGGAACGGCTGTCGGACGCGCGTCGTCTCGGCCACCCGGTGCGCGCGGTGATCGCGGGTTCGGCGGTCAATCAGGACGGCGCGAGCAACGGGATGACCGCGCCGAGCGGCGCCGCCCAACAGCGGGTCGTTGCGGCCGCGCTCGCGGACGCCGGGTTGGCGGCCGACGACGTCGACGTCGTCGAGGCCCACGGCACGGGTACGACGTTGGGGGATCCGATCGAGGCCACCGCCCTGATCCAGGCGTACGGCGGCGGGCGCGCCGCGCCTCTCCGGATCGGCACGCTCAAGTCGAATATCGGTCACACACAGGCGGCGTCAGGCGTAGGCGGGATCCTCAAGACCGTGGCCGCGATGGAACACGGACTGATGCCACGGACGCTGCACGCGGGCTCGCCCTCCCGGCACGTCGACTGGTCGTCGGGTGCTGTCGAGGTCTTGGATCGCGCGCTGCCCTGGCGGTCCGGTGGCCGCCCGCGCCGCGCCGGGGTGTCGTCCTTCGGCATCAGCGGCACCAACGCTCACGTCATCCTCGAAGCCGCCGAGATCGCCGAGACCGCCGGGCGCGCGGCATCGCCGGGCGGCGCTGGAGCGTGGATCCTGTCGGCAGCGACCTGGGATTCCCTGCGTGCCCAGGCCGCCCGGCTCGCGGAACGGCTCCCACCTGAAGCCGACGCCGACATCGGATGGTCCCTCGCGCGGGGCAGGGCGACCCTGGGACACCGCGCAGTCCTGGAGGGCGACAGTGCCGCGCTCCGTGCCGGACTCGCCGCCCTCGCCGTGGGGACGACACATCCCGCCCTGCGGACGGGACGAGCACGCGACGGGGGCGCGGGCCCGGTGTTCGTGTTCGGCGGTCACGGAACGCAATGGGCTGGGATGGCAGAGCGGCTCCTGTCCGAGTCCGACGTGTTCGCCGACGCGGTCGACGAGTGTTCTGCAGCGCTGGAACCGCACCTGGGGTGCTCCGTCGCCGCCGCGTTGCGCGGAGACCCGGCCGGTCCGCCGGTCGGTCGGCCCGATGTCGTGCAGGGGGCGATCCTGGCGGTGGCCGCCGGGCAGGTCGCGCTCTGGGAGGCGGCCGGTGTGGTGCCGGCCGCGGTGATCGGTCACTCCCAGGGCGAGATCGCCGCCGCGTACGCCGCAGGCCGCCTCACGCTGGACGATGCCGCTTCGCTCGTCGCGAAGCGTGCGGAGGCTTTGGCCCCCTTCGCCGGTACGGGCGGGATGACGTCTGTCGGCATGGCCGCGGACCGGCTCGCGCGCACCCTCGATGAGCGCTGGCCCGGGCGCCTGGCGGTCGGTGCGGTCAACTCACCGTCCTCGACCACTGTGACCGGCGACGCGGACGCGCTCGAGGAACTCGAGGAGTGGTGCGCGGACGAGGGCTTGCGTGCCCGGCGTGTGGACATCGGATTCCCTGCGCACTCGCCACGGATCGCCCTGTATCGCAGCGAGTTCGAGGCGAAGCTCGACGTTCCTGTCGCGCCCGGCGGCCTTCCCGTGTACTCGACCGTGACGGGCGGCCTGCTCGGTCCTGCACCCCGAGACCATTGGGCGCGCAATGCAGTCGACCCGGTGCGGTTCGACGATGCCGTGCGGGCCGCGATAACAGACGGCTACACAGACTTCGTGGAGATCGGCGGGCGCCCCGTGCTCGCGGGTGCACTGGACGAGCTGGCGGCAGAGTTCGTCACCGCGACGGCGGGACGTGCCCGCCCCGGGCTCGACGGTATCCGTCACGCCGCCGCTGGACTCTGGCTGCGCGGCACGCGAATCGACTGGGCGGCACTGCACCCCGGCGGACATCGCGTGGACCTTCCGACCTACGCGTTCGACCGCCGGCGGTACTGGCTGCACGCCCGCGTAGGTCCCGCTGTATTCGTGACACCGCCCGGCGTCGACGCGCTACGCCATCCGATCCTGAATCAATACGTACCGCAACCGGAATCGCGAACCCTGGTGCTGGGCGCGCTGCCTGCGCCGGCCGGGTCGTGGCTCGGCGACCACCGGATCGGCGGACGTGTGATCCTGCCCGGCGCGGTGACGATGGAGTGCGCTGCGGTCGCGGCCCGGAAATCCGGGCTCGAGATCGGGGAGTTGGTTCTCACGGCACCGTTCGAGATCGGCGAGGGGACGACCCCGGTGCAGGTCCAGATCGGGCCCGGGGTAGTCGCCGTGCATGCCTGCGGAACGGAGTGGGTGAAGGTGGCCGAGGGCCGTACGGAGGCTGCCCGCCCGCGCCGCGAAGCGGCGCTCGACTGGCCGCCTGCGGGCGACGAGATCGACTGCGCCGGCGTCTATGGGAACCTCGCGGCGGGCGGATTCGAATACGGGCCCGCCTACCGTGCACTGAAGCGCGCGTGGCGGAACGGCGACACGCTGTCTGTGGAGGTGGCGCTGCCGCCGGAGGAGGTGGCGAGGGCACGTGCTCACCTGCTGCACCCGGTCCTGCTGGACGCGGCCGCACACGCGCTCGCGATGGCCGAGCCCGGCCGCATGGGAATGCCCTTCGCATGGAACGGGATCCGACTGTACCGGCCGGGAGCAACCGCTCTGCGGGTGCGGCTCACCCGTATCGGGCCGGACACACTCGCCGTCGCCGCCGACGACCTCGACGGCAATCCGGTGCTCGACATCGACGCGCTGACGATGCGGCCACTGCCCGGCCGCACCTCGCGGTCGGGGGCGGTCGAAGCCGCGTTGCTCAGCCTACGCTGGCACGAGACCCACACCACCACAGTCGCTCACGCGGCAACAGTCCTCGACGTGCCGCGTGGCGGCGACGCCGTTGCGGCGGTCACGGCGTTCGCACCCCGGCTCGCGCGGGCATGTTCCGGGCCCGGTGACGTGCTCGTGTGCGTTCCCGCGGCGCCGTCGACGGACGGCTCGCCCCGTCTGGATGCGGCGGGAGCCGCGATCACCGGCCTGGTACGTGCGGCCGCGTGGGAGTATCCGGGCCGGATCCGGCTGCTGCACACGGACGCCGAGCCGGACGCCGGGGCGGCACCCGACTTGGCGGAGGCCGCGGTCTTCGACGGTACTGTGCGCACACCGCGCCTCGCAGTCGCTCCCGGATCAGCCGGTGCGCTACCGGTGTTGGCGGATGGAACCACCGTGGTGACGGGTGCCGGAAGTCCGATCGCGGCGGTGGTGGCCCGCCACCTGGTACGCGAGTACGGCTCGCGCCGCGTCCTGCTGCTCGGTCGTCGTGGCGAGGCCGCTCCGGGCACCGCCGAGACGCTGACCGAGCTGGCGGAGCTCGGGGCCGACGCGGCGGCGCGCGCGTGCGATGTGACCGACGAGGCCGCTGTCCGCGCGGCGCTCGCGGGAGAGCACATCGTGGCCGTCGTGCATGCTGCGGGCGTCGTAGACGATGCGCTACTCCCCGATGTGGGAGGGCAACAGGTATCGGATGTGTTGCGGCCCAAGATCGACGGTGCTGCGGTGCTCGACCGTGTGACCGCAGCGGACCCGCCTACGCTGTTCGCCGTCTTCTCGTCCCTCGCGGGGGTCACCGGAGCGCCGGGGCAGGGCGTCTACGCCGCGGCGAACTCCGCACTCGATGCGTTCGCGCGCGAGCGGGCAGCGGCGGGTCGCCCGACGGTGTCGGTGCAGTGGGGAGCCTGGGGTACAGGAATGGCGGAACGCGCGCCGGGAAACGCGGCCGCGCGCATGCGGGCGGCGGGCCTCGTGCCACTCGACGCGGACGTCGCCATGACGCTCTTCGATGCCGCCGTGGGGCGAGCGGCCGACGGTGACCCGGCGGTCGCCGCCGCACGGTGGAATCCCGATGCGCTGCCACCGCATCCGATGCTGGCCTGGCTCCGCGCCGACTCGGTGGCGGCCGACGGTGTGCCCGTGACGACGTCCGGCGGCCCGCGGACCGAGGACGAACTCGTGGAGCTCGTGCGCGACCATGTGGCACGGGTCGCGGGTAGCGCACCGTCTGCGGTGGACGACGACACGTTGTTACCGGAGTACGGCTTCGACTCGCTGATGACCGTGGAGTTGCGGAACACGCTGCGTGCCGAGACGGGCGTGGACCTCCCGGTGTCGGAGGTGTTCGCCGAACCGACCGTCGCCGGACTGGCGCGGCTGATCGGCGCGAGCGCCGCCGTGGAACAGGAGCGGTCGACGGGAGGCGGGGAGATCCCGGCGAGCGGCGACGTCGTGCGTCTGCTGCGGGCGGGGCGTGGTCTGCCGCCGGCGACCCACGCGCTCGCACTCGCGGTCGCTGCGCCGGCCGGCACGACGCTGGACGGTGTGCGCGTGGCCCTTGCCACGGTCGCCGGGCGGCACCCGATCCTGCGTGCCGGGCTGCCGACGGGCGCCGACGGCACCGTGCGCGTGGCGCTGAGCGGAGAGCCACCGGCGGCCGACGCGACCCGCATGCCGGACGTCGATGTCGCGAGTCTCGAAGCGGCGGCGCGCGATCTGCTCGCCGAACCCTTCGACATCGACCGCGGGCCGCTGTGGCGGCTGCGCCTGGTGTCCGGTGCGGACGGGGCCTGTGCCGTGGTGCTCGGCGCGCACCACGCCGTATCGGACGTTCCGTCCCTGATCACGGTGGGCGGCGAGATCCATGCGGTGCTCACGGGTACCGAGCTGGGCGACGCCGGCGAGGCAGCGTCGCGGGATCTCGCGGCGCTCCGCGCGCCCGCGATTCCCGTTGCCGCGCGTGGCGGGTTCGACGATGTGGAGCGCCTCGCTCTCCCGGTCGCCGGGGAGCGCCGATACGGCGAAGGCCTCGTCATCGTCGACATCCCGGCACCGGCGGTGGTAGACGCCCGCGCTCGCGAGCTGGGCGTCACACCCGCGGCGGTGTACTTCGCCGCCGCGATCGCTCATCTCGGACGCGTCAGTGGTACAACGAGGTTCGCGGTGGCGGTACCGGTCGACACGCGCCTGCACAGGGGTGCGGAGGGTGCGGTCGGGTTCCATTCCGTTCCCGTGCCCGTCGCGGTACGCCACGACTGCGCCGAACCGGCCGACGACGCCGTGCGCCGCGCGGCGCGGTCCCTCCGCGACCTGTTCGACGGTCGCGGGGTGGTGGGAGACCTGCCTGTCCTGGCGAAGCGTCTGCATCGCGCGGGGCAGCCGCTGCTGCAGGCGTACTTCAGCCACCTCACGGTGCCGGGGTCGTCCGCGGCGCAGGCGCGACCGGTGCCCTCGGGCGCGGTCGACCTGGATGTGATGTATACCGTCGTCGCCGACCCGGCCGTGGACTCCGCGAGGGTGTTCCTGACGTACTCGACGGATGTGTTCGACGACCGCGGCGCGCATGATTTCGCCGCCGGATACCTCGACGCTCTTCGCGCAACCGTGACGCCCGTCATGCGCGCGGTGGTCGCGGGTGCGTTCAGCCTCGGCGACCTACCCGGGCTGTGCCGCATCGCGTGGGCAGCGGGTGGGCCGGCACATCGCGTGGACCAGGTACCGCACACGGACCTGGATGCGACGCTCCTGAATCCTCGCCTACGTGACGAACGCCCGGAGGCGGTGGTGCTGCTCGTCCGAGGTAGCGATGCTCCGGACACCGACGGGTTCGCCACGGGCGTTGCCGATCTCGCACGCACATCGGCTGTGCTCGTCGTCGTTCCGCCGAGTCCTCCGGGATCGCCCGCCGGATGCGATGCTCGGCTGGCCGATGCGGTGCGGGCGCTCCCAGGCGTCGGAGTGCTGGACCGCCTGACCGATGACGATGTGCACGACGGCGCGACCGAGCGGCTCGCGGGCCTGCCGTACACGCGGCGCTTCCAGGCGACGCTGGCGCTCGCAATCGCCCGCGCACTGCGCTCCGCCCTGGCGCCGCGCCCGAAGGTGATCGCGGTGGACGGTGATGGGACCCTGTGGGACGGTGTCGCCGGCGAGATAGGGCCGGACGGTGTGGGATTCGGACCCGGCCGCGTCGCGCTCGCCGAGCGGCTCCGGCAATGGCGCGACGCGGGAACCCATCTCGTGTTGGTGAGCAACAACGACTCCGACACGGTGGAGGCCGTGCTGAGCCGCACCGAGAGCCCGCTGGGGCCGGGTGATTTCGCTGTCGTGGACGCCGGTTGGGGACCGAAGGCGGAGCGTCTTGCCGCGGCCGCCGCCAGCCTCGGTGCGGCCATGGATGCGGTCGTGTTCCTGGACGACGATCCGGTGCAGATCGCACGGGTCGCCGAGGCCCTGCCCGAGGTGCGTGCCGTCCGGCTCCCGCAGGAGGGGATCGAGGCCTTCGTCGCGGGGTTGTGGCCCCTGCGACCGGCGGCCGCCACCGACGAGGACAGGCGCCGCGCGGGCTACCGGCGGGCCGACGAACGTCGCGCACTGGCGCAGGCGACGCAGGGGTTCGAGGAGTTCCTGTCCGGCCTGGGGCTCGAGGTGGACATCGCGCCGCTGACAGCGAGCGATCGCGATCGCGCCGAGCAGATCGTCGCGCGCACAACCCAGTTCGTGCTCGGCCGAGCTCGGCCGGCGGACGTCGCGCGATGGGTCGCCGACGGCGAAGTGTATGTGGTGACTGCACGTGACCGTTTCGGCGACCACGGCCGGGCAGGCCTGCTCGCTCTGCGTCGGGACGGGGACGTACTGGTGGTCCGAGCCTGGCACATGAGTTGCCGTACCCTCGGTCGCGGTGCCGAGGAGCAGGTGCTCGCCTGGGTCGCGGACCGAGCCGACGAGATGCGTTGTACGGCGGTGCGGTTCGCGCTGGAACCCACGGACCGAAACGAGCCGGCGCGCAGGTTCGTTGCGGCGCTCACGGGTGCCGAGCCGCCCGATGATTCCGTTACCAGCCCGGAACGCCTGCGCACCTTCCGATCCTGGAGGACCGAATGACGGAACCCGAGATGACCGTGGACGAACTGCTGGCCCTCGCCGACGGCACGCGGCCGGAACCGGCTGACCCGAGTGGGTCTCCGCGGGTGGTGGGGATGGATCCGGCGGGGATCGAGGCTGCTCTCATCCGCGCCGCCGGGCGGATGGCGGCTAGGCCGGTCGGCTCCGACACAGACCTGTTCGACGCCGGTCTCACGTCCGCACAGGCCGTGGAGCTGGTGGCCGAGCTCGAACACGAGCTCGGTTCCGAGCTGGATCTCGGGGCGGTGTTCGCAGATCCGCGACCTTCGGCGATCGCCCGTGCCGTGGGCTCGCCCGGTGAGAGCGCGGGTGATGAGCTCGCCCTCGTCCGCGCCGATCTCCGGCGGGCCGACGAGCTGCCCTTCGTCGGCCCACCACGCACGGACGAGCCGCGATGTCTGCTGCTCACCGGGGCCACGGGCTTCGTCGGTGTGCACGTCCTCGCCGAGCTGCTGCGGCGCAGCGACGCCCACGTGGTGTGCCTCGCCCGGGCGGCAGACGACGCCGCGGCGCTGGCCCGGATCGCTACGGCCGCAAAAGAGTACGGAGTGCCGTGGAACACCGAGGTCCGCCGCAGGGTGACCGCGGTGGCGGGCGACCTCGCGGCGCCGCGACTCGGGCTCGACGATGTGCGCTGGCAGGCGCTGGCCGCGGAGGTCGACGGCGTCGTGAGCGTCGGCGCGGAGGTGGACTTCGTCCGCGGGTACCGGTCACTCGGGGGTGCGAACGTCGCGGGCCCACTCTCTCTCGCGGAGCTCGCATCCGTCGGACCCGTTCCATTGCACCATGTCTCGTCTCTGGGCGCGTTCAACCAGATCGGCATCGAGGCGATGGACGAGGACGGCCCGCTGGCCCGTGTCGATCGGCTCGGCTCGGGCTACGACCGGAGCAAGTGGGCTTCCGATGTGGCGCTCCAGCGCGCCCGCGACCACGGTCTCGTCGTGACCTTGTTGCGGCCCGGCGGTATCGGGGGAAACCGGTCGACCGGCGCTCACAACGCGCACGACCTCAGCAGTGCGATCACTGCGGCGCTCACGCGGTACCGCACGATCCCCGCATTCCGCTGTCTCAACACGGCTCCGGTGGACTGGGTGGCGCGTCTGACTGCAGCAGCCGTCCTGGATCCCGGCTCATGGGGCGGGAACTACCATCTCGTCGGCGAACCGGTGACCCTCGACGATCTCGTGCGCGGGCTCACTCTCGCGGGCATGGCGCCCACGGTCCAGCCGTGGGACGAGTGGAGGTCGGGGATCCTCGAGCGCATCGACGGTGTCGCCGAACTGGCCTTCCTGGCGACGATGCTGCGCTCGCCGTCCGCGTGCGCACTCGCGCAGGCGTCCCTCTCCGTCCCCGCGGCGGGTACGGCGAGGGCGCGGGAACTCGCCGTTCGCCACGGGATCGAGCCGGCGCCGGGGTTCGACGTCTCTGCGCAGCTCAGGACCCTGACGGCGATGGACCGAACGGGGCTCGCGCGCCTGCCCGGTCGGGACAGCACGCCCCACGTGGCTTTCGACGAGACCCTGACGGGTGCCGTCGATTCACGCCCGTGCACGATCGCACTGACCCTCTCGGCGGCAGGCATGCATCAGTTGCTCACCGAACGCCGCCTCGACGTTCGGGGGACCGTGGAATGCGATCTCCTACCGGGTGGCGCGCTCACCGTTTCGGGCGATCTCGTGATCCGGCCGGATGGCGGCGTCCCGGTCGACGCAGCGGAGCTGCGGCATCCGCTCATGGAGTACCGTCTCGCGGGTACCGACGGAACGGGTACGGACTGGACGGTCGTCGCGCACAAGACGGCGCGCCTCGGGCGCGATATCGCGAGTCAGACTCGCACTGCCACAGTGGAACTCACGTCGGCCGCCGAGGCGTACAGCGGCACCGTCTCCTTCGCCCCGCGCGACTACCTGCGCGACGGTGTAGACGGCCTGCGCATCGACCCCGCGCTGTCCGCACGAGAGCGCCGGCAGGCGAAGGCGGTGTGGTTCGCGTGGTTCGGGGGCCAGGTCGGGCGTGGACTCCTCCAGCCGGCGCTGCGGGCGTTCGCCGAGTTGTGGGACCTCCGGGGCGCGCGCGACGATGGCGGATCGAGGCAGTGGCAGAGGGGGCTCCGATGAGCGCCGTCGAGTTCGAGGAGCTCGAGCTGACCGCCGACGACGGTGTACGTCTCGCTCTCCGGCACGTGATCGGTGGCTCGGCCGAGGGTCCGGTGGCACTGCTGCTGCACGGTCACGGCGTGTCCTCCGACATGTTCGCCACAGAAGAGACCCGGAATTTGGCCGAGGTGTTGCGCGATAACGGGATCGACACCTACGCCCTCGACTGGCGAGGTAGCTGCCGACTGCCGTACAACGAGCGAGGGCCGCGGTTCACGTACGACCACGTGGCCGCGTTCGATATTCCGGCCGCGGTGCGCACCGTCCGCGAGCGCACGGGCGGCCGCCCCCTGTACGTGATCGCGCACTGCATCGGGGCGCTCGCCCTCGGTGCGTCGCTGACAGCAGGGCTCGTGCCAGGCCTGGCGGGCGTCGTCGCCCACGGCGTCTTCCTAACGCCGCGGATGTCGGCGACGGCACGGATGCGTCTCGGTGTGGGGGCGGAACTCCTGCGGCGTGCCGGACCCATACCGACGGACTTCCGTGCGGTCGGCCTGTTCTCACGCCGCACACCGCTGTTCGCGGCACTCACCGTCGGCGCCGGCCGTTGCCCTGATCCCACCTGCCGCATCGTGCACAACGCGTGGGGTGCCGGCGGTGAGCTGTTCCTGCACGACAACCTGCATCCGGCGACGCACCGGCGGCTGGCCGATCTCGCCGGTCCCATCCCGACGTGGACGCTGCCGCATCTGCGTCGTGCCGAACTGGCCCACACCATGGTGCGTTTCGATGATCGGGACGCGCGCTTCGCTGCACTACCCGCATCCGCTGTCGAGTCGGCCGACAGGATCGACTGTCCCGTGATGCTTCTCGCAGGCAGCGAGAATCGCTTCTGGTACGACTCCAACGCGCTGTGTGCCGATGTGCTCGCCCACCGGGCCTCATCGCTCGACGTCCGTTACAGGGAGATCCCCGGCTACGGGCACCTGGACGCATTCCTGGGCCGCGGCGCGGCGATCGACGTGTTCGGGCACATTCTGGAATTCCTGGAGGAGACATGAGGCTCGCCGAGACCGACCAGCCGATAGACGTCGGTACGGTTCCGGACGAGATGTACGCGTCCGTCGTCCGGCCCGCTCGCTATGGGGAGCCGAAGAACGCGTTCGCAACGGAGGCCGTCCCGACGCCTCGTCCCGAGCGTGGTGAGGTCCTCGTGTACGTGAAGGCCGCCGGTATCAACTACAACAACGTGTGGGCGGCCCGCGGCTATCCGCTCGACGTCGTCGGTGCCCGTGAGAAGCGCGGCGATACAACAGGGTTCCATATAGGGGGCTCGGAGGCCTCGGGGATCGTGTGGGAGGTGGGCGAAGGGGTGCGGTCCGTCGCGCCGGGCGATCACGTCGTGCTGTCTGGTTGCCGCTGGGACGAGTCGGCGGAGGACATCCGTCTGGGCGGCGACCCCATGGCCTCTGTGACGCAACGGGTCTGGGGCTATGAGGACAACTTCGGTGCGTTCGCCCAGTTCACCGTCGTCGCCGATTTCCAGTGCCACCCGAAGCCTCCCGCGCTGTCGTGGGAGGCGGCAGCCGCATACCTGCTCACCGGTGCCACCGCGTACCGGCAGTTGCGTGGCTGGGAACCGCACGTCGTGCGCCCCGGGGATCCGGTGCTCGTGTGGGGCGGTGCCGGAGGTCTCGGATCCATGGCTATCCAGCTGGTACGCGAATTCGGCGGCCGGGGGGGCGCCGTCGTCTCCAGCCCCGAGCGCGCCGAGTACTGCCGCGCGCTCGGCGCAGTAGGGACCGTCGACCGCACCGGCTACGCCCACTGGGGGCGGCTGCCCGACACCGGGGACGCGGCCTTCGCCGCCTGGGCTGCCGAGGCCAAGCGATTCGGGCGGGCCTTCTTCGATGCGCTCGGGGAGCGGCGGGCCCCGCGGATCGTCTTCGAGCACGTCGGGGAGGACACCCTGCCGACATCGTTGTTGCTATGCGACACAGCGGGAATGGTGGTGATCTGCGGCGGGACGTCAGGCTATAACGGTGATATCGATCTGCGATATCTGTGGATGAGGCAGAAGCGGCTGCAGGGCTCGCACTTCGCCGATCTCGCGGAGTGCCGTGCGATCACGGCTCTCGTGGCCGCCGGCCGCATCGATCCCTGCCTGTCCTGGACCGGCACTCTCGATGACGTCGGCGTGGGCCACCAGATGTTGGCCGATAACACCCAACCCCCGGGGAACCTCGCAGTCACCGTCAACTCCGCGTAGTCCTGTCGCCGCCTGGAAGCAGGAGCGCGAGCAGGGTGGACGCGACCCCGACGGCCGCGGCCACCACGAGCGCGATCCGGTAGCCGTGTGCCACGGCTTCGAGACCGCCGAGGTGGCTGTGACGCAGGGCGGTCGAGGAGACGGTGACCAGCACCGCGAGCCCGATCGCTCCGCCTAGTTGGCGGCTGGTGTTGAACAGGCCGGATGCGAGTCCGGCGTCTGCCGCGGCCACGCCCGCGGTCGCGGTCTCGCTTGCCGGCACCATCATGAAACCGACTCCGGCGCCGAGGACGACGGTGGGCCCGAGAACGGACGTGACGTACTCGGAGGGCACGGGGAGCAGGGACAGCCAGGCGACGCCCGCGGTCGCGACGGCCGACCCGATCACGACGACGGTACGAGCGTTGAAGCGGCCCACCGCCTTCTTCCCCGCCGCGACACCGACGACCATCGCCGCCGTCTGCGGCACCATCGCCAGGCCCGTCCGCAGCGCGCTGTATCCGTTGACCTGCTGAAGGTAGAGCGCGATGAAGAAAAGCGTCGTCGTGAGCGTGACGCCGAGGCACGCCGCGAGCCCGTTCGCGACTGCGATGCCGCGAACGCGGAAGATGTCGAGGCGGACCAGTGGCTCCGGGCGGCGCGTCTCGACGACGACGAAGGCCGTCGACAGGAATGCCGCCGCGACGAGTGCACACACGACCTGTGCCGAGCCCCAACCGGTCTCGGTAGTGGCGGACACTCCGTACACCAACGCGCCTACGCCGAGGGTCACCGTCAGCGCCCCGGGCAGGTCGATGCGTGGGTTGGTGCGCCCCGCGGGGCGCCCGACGAGGCATACGGCCGTCGCGACCAGGAGTGCGGCGCCGATGGGGAGGTTGACCAGCAGTACCCACCGCCACGAGAGTTCAGACGTGAGGACCCCGCCGAGGACGAGGCCGATGGCCCCTCCGCACACCGTGCTCGAGCTCCAGATGGCGAGCGCTCGGCTGCGGGCAGGCCCTTCGGGGTGGCTCGCGGTGATGAGACTGAGGCTCGCCGGCGCCAGCGCCGCCGCCCCGGCGCCCTGAACGATCCGGGCCGCGATCAGCCAGCCGGCGTCGCCCGCGAGACCGCCGACGAGGCTCGCCAGCGTGAACACGATCAGGCCCGCCTGGAACACCCGCTTGTGCCCCAGCAGGTCTCCGCTGCGGGCCGCCAGCATGAGCAACCCGCCGAACGCGACGAGGTAGCCGTCGACCACCCATTGCTGGCCGGTTGCCGACAGCCCGAGGCCGGCCTTCATGGCGGGGAGCGCGACGTTCACGATCGTCGTGTCCAGCACGACCATGAACTGGGCGGCGGTCGCTATCGCGAGGACCATGCCCAGGGGGACGTGGGGGTGCGCCACGTGCGTGACGGACGGCTCCCGCGTGGGGGTGGGTCGTGCCATGAGCGTCTCCGATCCTTGTCGAGCGGGGCGTCATTGAGGAAGTCATCGACGATGACCGTCAACGTTGATGACGTCAGCAGTGATGACGCTATGGCTACGATGGAGAACCTGTCAAGGGTCGAGAGGAGTGGACGTGGCCTTGCTGCGCCGTGCGGATGTAGTGGACGGGGCGATCCGCCTCCTGGACGCCGAGGGACTGGACGGGCTGACCACGAGGAAGCTGGGCGCGAGCCTGGGTGTCGACGGATCTGCCCTCTATCGCCACTTCCCCAACAAGACGGCACTTCTCGAGGGGATTGCGGACCGCATCGTCCAGGGGGTGGACCACTCGTTGCCGGACGGTGCATGGGACGAGCAGCTGGCCGTCTTGGCGGTTCGGCTCCGCGACGCACTGTTGGCCCATCGTGACGGCGCGCGCCTGGTGGCCGGGACCTACGTCATCGGGCCCAACACCCAGCTGTCGGCCGACACGATGCTGGGGCTGCTGGAGCGTGCCGGTTTCGCACCGGATCGTTCCGGCTGGATCCTGTTCGCGCTCAACTACTACGTGCTGGGCTACGCCATCGAGGAGCAGGCGCTGCGTGGACTCATCGCCTCGGGGGCGTGGCGTCGCAAACGCGAGGACATGCTCGACGCAGCAGGCAGCGACTACATCAGGACCGCCGTTTCCGCGACATTCGAGGCCGATCCGGACGAGCGTTTCGAATACGGCTTGCGGGCCCTCCTGGACGGGTTCCGTCGCGAACTCGGCTGAGGCGCCGCCGCTTCGGCCGCGCCGGCCCTGATTCGCGACGCCCTCTCCGGCGGCGCTGGAGTCCGCGCACCAGAACGGACGGGATGCCGCCACTAATACGAGACGGTATCGTATCGTATAGCTATGGTCGTAGCTATCGAGATCCTGTTGGTGCTGGTCGGGCTGGTGACGGTGTGGACTGCCGGCTACATCCTCTACCGATTGTTCTGGGACTGACCGATGAGCAACGGCAGGGCGATCTCGTCGACGATCCGAGTCAGGTAGGCGTCGTCGACCGGACCATCCCGTACCGATAGTCGATGGAAGATGAGGGCGGGGAAGGTTCGGGCCACAAGGTCGAATTCCCCGTCCGCGACGATCTCACCGCGTCGTCGCGCGTTGGCCACTGCGACGGTGAATGCCTGCCTACGTGGAGCTGCGACGATCTCGTCGAGGGCGGCGCGCAGTCGGGGCTCCCGGGGCAGCGCCGCTACGACCCCTGCGAAGACCGCATCGCGCTCGTCGTGCCGACCGAGGTAGGCGCGGCCGATGTGCAGCAGGTCCGAGCGCAGTTCGCCGGTATCGGGCGCGGGCTCGTTCCAGTTCAGCGCTATGAGGGCGGCTATCGCGAGATCGGACTTCGTCGCCCACCGCCGGTAGACGGTCGCTTTTCCCGCGCCCGCGCGCGCCGCGACCGCTTCGATGCTCATCCGGTCGTAGCCGACCTCGGCGATCAGCTGTTGCGCGGCGGCGAGGATCGCACGCTCGCGCGCGGTGTCCCGTGGCCGCCCGGCCCGAGCGGTTTCCGTGCCCACTGCTGCTCCCATGCTCGATCGCCGCCACTATACGAGCGGCGGATCCGCGGATCGCGGGTCACACGCCCGCGGCGGTCAGGCCCCGTCCGGCGCGGTTCCGATACCCTGAGTGCCCGTGGCGAGCGAAAAATCTTATGACCTGATCGTGGTCGGCTCTGGCTTCTTCGGCCTGACGATCGCCGAGCGCGCCGCGTCGGAGCTGGGCAGGCGGGTGCTCGTGGTCGAGCGCAGGCCCCATATCGGCGGCAACGCCTACTCCGAGCCCGAGCCCGAGACCGGCATCGAGGTGCACAAGTACGGCGCCCACCTGTTCCACACCTCCAACGAGAAGGTGTGGGAGTACGTCAACAGGTTCACCGATTTCACCGGTTACCAGCACCGGGTGTTCGCGATGCACGACGGGCAGGCGTACCAGTTCCCGCTGGGGCTGGGCCTCGTCAGCCAGTTCTTCGGCCGGTACTTCACGCCTGACGAGGCGCGCGCGCTGATCGCCGAGCAGGCCTCGGAGTTCGACTCCAAGGACGCACGCAACTTCGAGGAGAAGGCCATCAGCCTGATCGGGCGCCCGTTGTACGAGGCGTTCTTCAAGCACTACACGGCCAAGCAGTGGGAGACCGATCCCAAGAATCTGCCCGCGGGCAACATCACGCGACTGCCGGTGCGATACACGTTCGACAACCGCTACTTCAACGACACCCACGAGGGGCTGCCCACCGCGGGTTACACCAAGTGGCTGGAGAACATGGCTGCTTCCGACCTGATCGACGTGCGGCTCGACACCGATTGGTTCGAGATCCGCGACGATGTCCACGCAGGCCAGCCCGTGGTCTACACCGGCCCGCTCGACCGCTACTTCGACTACAGCGCGGGCCGCCTCGGTTGGCGGACGCTGGATTTCGAGACCGAGGTCCTGCCCACCGGCGACTTCCAAGGCACCCCGGTCATGAACTACAACGACGCCGATGTGCCCTACACCCGCATCCACGAGTTCCGGCACTTCCACCCGGAGCGCAAGGAGTACCCGGCCGACAAGACCGTCATCATGCGCGAATACGGCCGCTTCGCACGCGACGACGACGAGCCGTACTACCCCATCAATACCCCCGACGATCGCGAGATGCTGGCCGTGTACCGCGAGAAGGCCAGGCAGGAGACCGCCGAGAACAAGGTCCTGTTCGGCGGCCGGCTCGGCACCTACCAGTACCTCGACATGCACATGGCCATCGCCAGCGCGCTGACGATGTTCGAGAACACGCTGCGGCCCCACCTGGAATCGGGTGCGCCGTTGCAGGAGGAGAACCAGTGACCCAGGCGCGGACCCTACTCCAGCGGATCATCCTGCCCCGTCCAGGTGAACCCCTCGACGTCCGTGCGCTCTACCTGGACGAGGCGACCACCAATACGCGTCGTGCACATGCCCCGACGCGCACCTCGCTGAAGCTGAGTGAGGACTCCGAGGTCAGCTTCGCGACCTACTGGGGCGCCTTCCCCGCGTCGTACTGGCGCCGGTGGACGATCCTCACCGATGTCGTGTTGCGGGTCGAGGTCCGCGGCACGGTCCGGGTCGACCTCTATCGCTCCAAGATCGACGGATCCCGGATCGCGCTCGGCGGAGCGCTTGTCGATATCGACGAATCAGGTACGGGCACAGCAGAATTCGCAACCGATTTGGGCCCCTTCGAGGATGGTGGCTGGATCTGGTTCGACATCACCGCCGACAGCGATGCCGAGCTGATCAGCGCCGGCTGGTACTCGACCATCGACGATGCCACGCTTCCCACCGAGAAGCGGGTGACCGTCGGCATCCCGACCTTCAACCGGCCCGACGACGCCGTCGCCGCGCTCGAGGCGCTCGCGTCCGACCCCGAGGTCGACGATGTGATCGACGCGGTGCTCATGCCGGACCAGGGCACGAAGAAGGTCACGGACCACCCCGGCTACGCGGCTGCCGTCGACAAATTCGGCGACAGGTTCCACCGCTTCGAGCAGGGCAACCTTGGCGGCTCGGGTGGCTACAGCCGCATCATGTACGAGGCGCTGCGGCTCACGGATTCGCCGTACGTCCTGTACATGGACGACGACATCGCCATCGAGCCCGATTCCATCCTGCGCGCCCTGGCGTTCGCGCGGTTCGCGAAGACCCCGATGCTGGTCGGCGGACAGATGCTCAATCTGCAGGACCGCAGTCACCTGCACTGCATGGGTGAGGTCATCGACCGCGGCCGGTTCATGTGGACAGCCGCGCCCTTCGTGCACTACGACCACGACTTCGCGAAGTACCCGCTCAAGGACCGCGAGAAGTCCAAGGACCTGCACCGGCGCATCGACGTCGACGGCAACGGCTGGTGGATGTGCCTCATCCCGCGTGTCGCCGCCGAGCGGATCGGCCTTCCCATGCCGCTGTTCATCAAATGGGACGACTGGGACTACGGGCTCAGGGCCGCCGAGGCCGGGTTCCCGACGGCGACCATCCCCGGCATCGCCATCTGGCACATGGCCTGGTCCGATAAGGACGACGCCATCGACTGGCAGGCGTACTTCCATCTCCGGAATCGACTCATCGTGGCCGCGCTGCACCACGAGGGCGACCACCGGGGCATCATCAAGAGCTCCGTGAAGGCGCTGCTCAAGCACCTCCTCTGTCTCGAATACTCGACGGCCGCGATCCAGATCGAGGCGATGCGTGACTTCCTGAACGGGCCGGAGGGGCTGTTCGACCTGCTGCCGACGGCATTGCCCAAGGTCGCGGCTATGCGCAAGGAGTACCCCGACGCGGTCGTCCTGCCGTCGGCGACGGAACTCCCTCGCACCAGCGGAGAGGCGACCGCACTCGGCACCGCGATCCCCACGAATCCCGTGGCGAAGGCCAAAGCACTCGCCGCCGCGGTCCGCAACAACGTCCGGCCCGCGGACCCGCGCAACCACGAGGTGCCGCAGGCCAACTACCCGCCCCTACAGGCCCGATGGTTCAGCCTGGGCCGTGTCGACGGCGTAACGGTGACCACCGCCGACGGCCGCGGCGTCGTCTACCGTCAGCGCGACCGCGCGAAGATGGCGGAGCTCATGAAGACGTCGCTGAAGCTGCACCGCGAGGTCGACGCGCGGTTCGGCGAGATGAAGGAGCGGTATCGCGCCGCCTACGCTGACCTGACCAGCGTCGACGCCTGGAAGCAGATCTTCGAGCCGGAGGAGACCAAGTGACGGAGAGCGAAGCCGGGCGCGACTTGCGCACCGAGGAGGGCATCCTCGTCGCAGTACAGGCTCGGCTCGCCGATCAGCCGGCTGTGCTTCCCGCGGCGCGCGGCCTGAGCCACTTCGGTGAGCACTCGATCGGCTGGCTCGCGCTGGCCGGCCTCGGCGCGCTCCTGCAGCCCGGTCGCCGTACGCAGTACCTCACCGCGGGTGTCGGGGCCTTCGGCGCCCACGCTGCTTCCGTCGTCATCAAGCGGATCGTGCGCCGCCGGCGCCCGGATCACCCGGAGATCACCGTCGGCGTCGGCACGCCCAGCCGGCTCAGCTTCCCGTCGTCGCACGCCACGTCGTCGACGGCGGCTGCGATCCTGCTCGGCCGCGCCTCTGGCGTGCCGGGCGGTGCTCTGCTCGCGACCGCCGTCGTCGTGCCCCCGATGCTCGCCTCGCGTCTCGTGCTGGGCGTGCACTACCCGACCGACGTGGCCGCGGGTGCGGCGATCGGAACGCTGAGCGCGGCGGCCGCGATCGAGGGTGAGAGACTGTGGCAGCACCGGAGGAACAGCAGTATGGCGAAGGGACAGCGGACCGCATGAGCGAGGAGCCGATCGAGCACGGTGAGCTGAAGGCCCCGTCGAACCTCGCCACCGGGCTGATCAAGGCCGTGCGCCCCCGGCAGTGGGTGAAGAACGCCCTGGTCCTGGTCGCGCCGTTGGCAGCCGGTCTGGACGGTGTCTCCAGGCACGGGCTCGTGGGCGTTGCGGTCGCGTTCGTCGCGTTCTGCATGGTCGCCTCGAGCATCTATCTGATCAACGACGCCATGGACGTCGAGGCGGACCGTGCGCATCCGACCAAGCGCTTCCGCCCCATCGCCGCGGGGGTCGTGCCCCGCAACCTCGCGTTCGTGATCGCCGTGATCCTCGCCGCAGGGGCGCTGGCGATCTCGTTCATAGCCAACTGGCACCTCGTGATCGTGATCGCGGTCTACCTGGTGATCCAGCTCGGCTACTGCTTCGGACTCAAGCACCAGGCCGTCATCGACATCTGCATCGTGAGCTCCGGGTTCCTACTGCGTGCGGTCGCCGGCGGTGTCGCGGCCGAGCTGCCCAAGGGGCTGTCGCAGTGGTTCCTGCTCGTCATGGCGTTCGGATCGCTGTTCATGGCCGCGGGCAAGCGGTACGCCGAGTTGCAGCTCGCCGAGCGCACCGGCGCCAAGATCCGCAAGTCGCTCGAGTACTACACGACCACCTACCTACGGTTCGTGTGGACCCTGTCGGCCACGGCCGTCGTGCTGGCATACGGGCTCTGGGCGTTCTCGACAGTGCACGCGCAGAACGTCTGGTACGCGCTGTCCATGGTCCCGTTCACCATCGCCATCCTTCGGTACGCGGTCGACGTCGACGGTGGCGAGGCTGGGGAGCCCGAAGAGATCGCGCTGGGGGACCGCGTCCTCCAGCTGCTGGCGGTGGCGTGGATAGGAGCCGTCGTTGTCGCGGTCTTCGTCGGCTGAGCCATCCGAGCCCCGCCGCTTCGGGCCGCCCGACGACCCGGAGGCGACGACTGCGTCGTTCTCGGCGGAGGCCGTGCAAAGCGCGCTGCGGCGCCGAGCCGGTTCGGCCCACTCGCGCCGTGATCCCGATGACACCCTGCGCGCAGAACTGAAGGACGCCTTCCCGCTCCCGCGCGTCACGCTGTGGCTCGGCGTGCTCACCTCGGCCGTCCTGTTCGGCTATGGAGCCTGGCAGCGTCGCTGGATCGCAGACGACGGGCTGATCGTCCTCCGCACCGTCCGCAACCTGCTCGCGGGTAACGGCCCGGTTTTCAACCAGGGGGAACGCGTCGAGGTCAACACCTCTGCGGCCTGGACGTACATCGTCTGGTTCTTCACGTGGATCAGTGATGTTCAGATCGAGTACGTCGTGCTCGCGATCACGCTGGTCCTGACGGTGCTCACCCTGCCGATCGCGATGCTCGGCACGGCCCGGCTCTACAAGGGCGGACCCGGGTGGTCGGGCCTGCACGGCAGCGGTCTGCTGCTGCTCCCGGCCGGTGGCTTCGTCTACATGGCTCTGCCGCCGGCGCGCGACTTCGCAACCAGCGGCCTGGAGTCGTCGTTGACGATCTTCTGGATCGCGGGCATGTGGTGGCTGACCCTCGTGTGGGCACAGCGCGACCCGGACGCACGGGACCGAGGCGACAAGGCGGTCACCTACGGCCTCGCCTTCGTCGCCGGACTGTCCTGGTTGGTACGGCCCGACATGGCGCTCATCGGCGCCATGGTGCTGGCACTCATGTTCGTGTCGCCGATCGGTGCCGGGCGGCGCATCGGCATAGTCCTCGCGGGCGGCCTGCTTCCCGTCGCGTACCAGGTATTCCGGATGGGCTACTACGGCCTGCCCGTACCCAACACGGCCATCGCGAAGGACGCCAACGGCTCCAAGTGGACACAGGGCTTCGACTACCTGTGGAACCTCGTCGACCCGTACTCGCTGTGGCTGCCCGTACTGGCACTGGTGATCGGCGCCCCGCTGGTCCTGCTGACCGTCGTCGGCCTGCGGCGGGACCCGCGCCCGGTCCGCACAGGCTCGCGCATCGCGCGGGTGCGGGCCGCACTGCGCAGCCCGACTGTGGTCGTGATCCTCTTCCTGCTCGGCGGACTGGCCGAGGGCACGTACTGGCTGCGGCAGGGCGGCGACTTCATGTCTGGTCGCGTGCTGCTCGCGCCGTTGTTCATCCTGCTGTTGCCGGTCATGGTGCTGCCCCTGCGCATCCCGAGCCGCGCGCCAGCGGCGTCCGAGCACCTGCGCGGCCGGCTGACCACTGCGGCACGCGTGCTCGGGGGCTCCGCTGGTGCGGCGGTCGCCGCCGTGCTGTGGGTTCTCGTGATCGGGTGGGCGCTCTATGCTTCCACCTTCCGCGGGCAGCCGGACGGCACCTACATCGGCCGGAGCGGCATCGTGGACGAGCGCTCCTTCTACTCCATGCAGACCGGCCACTCGCACCCCGTCACGGCACAGGACTACCTGGACTATCCGCGCATGCGGTCCCTGCAGCAGTGGCTTCAGGCGACGCCGCGCGGCGGCGTGTACCTGCCGTCGTACGACTACGACTGGTGGTACTACGACCCGCTGCCGTACCCCAAGCCCGCGGACGTTCAACAGCGCCAGACGGTGTTCTTCCTCAATCTGGGTATGACGTCCATGAACACGGATCTCTCTGTGCGCATCTGGGATCAGGTGGGCCTGGCGTGGCCCACCGCCACGCACACGTCCCGGCTGACCGACGGCCGGATCGGTCACGACAAGGACCAGTACCCGGACTGGGCGATCGCCGAGACGAGGGCGATGGCCAAGCACCCACTGCTGCCGTACTTCATCGATCCGGACTGGGTGAACCAGGCTCGCGTGGCCCTGCAGTGCCCGGCGATGAAGCAACTGCATCAGTCCTACGCAGCGCCGCTCACGTGGGACCTGTTCAAGCGCAACATCAAACTGTCGTTCGCGACCATGAGGTTCCGCATCGACCGCACCCCCGAGTACACGCTCCAGATGTGCGGCCAGAAGGTTCCGCCGCCCCTGCCCTACGACAAGACGGTCATCAAGCGCTAGCGGATGCGGCCCGCGGCCGGTTCCTCCGCGAGCGAGGCGGCGATCCGCTCAGCCGTGGCGGTGCCGATACGGACGGCACCGTCGACGTGCTGGTAGCCCGGCCCCGCTATGTCGGAGGACGCGAAGTACAGCGGCCCGACGGGCTCGTTCTGGTCTGGGCCGTACCGGTGCAGGCCGCCCAGGTCGTACGACGCGGCGTACGCACCTCGCGTCCATTCCTCACTGCCCCAATCAGATTCGTAGTACACGGTCGGATTCAGCGCGGCGGGTCCGAGGGCGTCCGCGATGGACGCGAGAATCTTGGAGCGGCGCTCGTCGGCGCCCAAGGCGAACAGGGTGTCGGCCTTCTCATCGGGTACGAATCCCACGAGGGTGCCGCGCTCGTCGCCGTGATTCGTGTTGTCGTACACCTCCTGCACCAGACCGGCGGGATTGAAGCACGTGCCGGACAGGCCTTCGGCGCGCCAGAACGGGGTGTCGTACACGGCGTGAACCTTGATCACCAGGCCCATCGACTGGTGTTGGTGCGCCTGGTGTTTGCGGCGGGGGAGCGGCGGGATGTAGCCGATGCGGCTGTACAGGTTCGGCGGCACCGCCACGATCACGCGGCGGGCGCGGACGGTCGCCTCCTGGCCGACCACGGTGACTCCGCTTTCATCCCAGTGGATCTCACGCACCGGACAGCTCAGGACCACGTCTTCGGGTAGCTCCGCGGCCATCGCCTCCGACACCGACTGCATTCCTGTGATGATGCGCCGATCGAGAAGGAAGTCCTCGTCGACGATGTGGCGGAAAGCCCCCGTCGACGCAGCCATGAGCGCTGCCTGCAGGGCCGAGAACGAGTGGGCGGGCTTCGTCAGCATGCCGCCCGCGATCCACAGTGCCACGGCGTCACGGGCGTCGGGGTCCTCGGACTGCTGGATCAGCCACTGTGAGAACGAGACCGAGTCCAGCTCGGCGGCGCGCGGGTGCGCCCATGGCGCGGCGGGATCGACCTCGGCCGCGAGATCGTCGAGGAGTGCCACCAGGCGCTCGGTCTCGGTCGCGGTGGCCGGCGCGGCGGGGGTCTCGTCGCCCGTGAGGCGAGTGGTGCCGCCGTCGGGCGACACGTAGACCGTGTCGCCGTCGCGGTATCGGGAGAACAGCTCCAGCCCGAGCTCGTCGATCAGCGCTATGAGCGCGGTCTGATCGGGCGACACCCACTGGCCGCCGATCTCGAGCCGGGCGCCTTCGACGGTGTCGGTCCACGTCCGCCCGCCGACGCGGTCCCGCGCCTCCAGGACGGCGACGGTGTGCCCCGCGCGGGTGAGCGCGCGGGCGGCGGACAGGCCGGTCGCGCCTGCGCCGACGATCGCGACGTCACGGGTGAGCTCCTGCATCGTGTGACTCCTCATGAAATGAAACAAATTCATTAATAGGGTAGCGCACATCACAGAGCGGGGGTAGGGGATGATGCGGCAATGACGGAGTCGACCCGCGGCCGCGGCCGCCCGACGGTCCGGGTTCTGAGCCCGGACCGGATCGTCGCCGCCGCGATCGCGCTGGTCGAGCGTGGCGGAGAATCCGCGCTGACCATAGCGGCGCTGGCCCGGGAACTCGGCGTGGCACCGTCGGCGCTCTACAACCACGTGAGCGGCAAGCGCGAGCTGCTGCTCCTGGTCCAGGACCACCTCATCGCCGAGATCGACTACGCCGCGTTCGCCGAGGCGCCCTGGGACGAGGCCGTCGTCTCGTGGGCGAGATCGATGCGCGAGGTCTTCGCGCGGCATCCTCAGCTCATCCCGCTGTACGCCGTCATGCCGGTGACCGAGTCCGCGATCGTGCTCGCGATGTATGAGGCGGTGTCGGATGGACTGCTCCGCGGTGGCTGGTCCGAGGACGAGGCCGTGCATGCGATAGTCACCGTCGAATCGTTCGTCCTGGGCGCCGCGATGGACGCGACCGCCCCCGACGACCTGTTCGACACCGGTGCCCTCGCTGCGCGGTTCCCGGTATTCACCCGCGTGGTGCGTGCGGAACGCGAAGCAGCGCAACGGTCCTCGCGCGCAGACGCGGCATTCGACCTCGGCCTGCAGGTCCTGGTCGCCGGCCTTCGGGACCGCCTGCCCACCTGATCGGCGGGCGATCACGAACCGGGTCCTGAGAGCGGCTATGCCGCTATATATCGGGATAGCCGCCCTCCGGACCCGTCTCGTGACTCGACGCAAGCGATCGACGCACGCGCGGCGCTCCCGACCGGTGAATAACATCCGTGTAAGACTGAATCCAGAGGTTGTCGGTTGCAGCGGAGGTTTCGCGAGGATGGTCGAGCGCGCATCGCGCAGAGTGACGGGGTTGGCTGGGGCGGCGATGGCCGCCGTGGTCCTGGCCGCGGCGGGTACCGCCGCGCCCGTGATATCTCCGCAGCTCACGGCATCTGCCAAGGCCGCGCCACAGGCACCGGGGCCCCAGGTGCCCAGCGGCGTCCGCATCGTCGGCGCGCAGTGGCAGTCGGACCGCCAGGTCGATGTGACGGTCCACTCGGCCGTTATGAACGCCGACGTCAAGGTGCAACTCCTGCTCGCGCGGGACTGGTACGCCAGGCCCAAGGCCGCATTCCCCACGCTGTACCTGCTCGACGGCCTCCGCGCGCGCGATGACCGCAACGGCTGGCTGATCAACACCAACGTTGCGGACTTCTATCGCGACAAGAACGTCACGGTCGTGCTCCCGGTGGGCGGGCAGTCCAGCTGGTACACGAACTGGAAGCAGCCGGACAACGGCAAGAACTACCAGTGGGAGACGTTCCTGACGTCCGAGCTCCCGCCTGTGCTGCAGCGCGACTGGCGAGCGACGACAGTGCGCGGCGTCGCCGGCGTCTCGATGGGCGGGAGTGCCGCGTACATGCTCGCCGGCCGTCACCCTCGCTTCTACCGGTTCGCGGGCTCCTACTCGGGAATCCTCTCGATGAGCTCGACGGGCATGCCCACGGCTATCGCGACGGCCATGCGCGACGCGGGGAACTACGACGCGAACAAGATGTTCGGGCCCGAGTCCAGTCCGGAGTGGGCTGCGCACGACCCCCTCAAGCTGGCCGACAAGTTGCGCGGGACATCCCTGTACTTCAGCTCGGGCAACGGCGAGTCCCCGACGAATGCACAGCCCGACCTCTCCGGCACCGCGCTCGAGATCCTCTCCCGCGCCTCCAATCAGGCGTTCGCCGTGCAACTGAACAAGCTGGGCATCCCGGCACAGGCCATCTACCGCCCGTCGGGAATCCACTCCTGGCCCTACTGGCAGTTCGAGGACGCCCAGGCGTGGCCGCAGGCGCAGGCCGCGCTCGGCGTCGGGAACCCGGCCGCGTGCAAACCCGGTGGCGCGATCGGCGTCGCCGCACTGCAGAGCAAGTCCCTCGGCGCCTGCATCACGCCCGAGTACGCCGTCAAGGGTGGGCGTGCGCAGGACTTCCGCGGCGGCCAGGTGTTCTGGTCGCAGGCGACCGGTGCGCACATCGTGGGCGGTGCGATAGCCGGCGAGTATGCACGGCAGGGCGGGCCCGCCGGAACGCTCGGCTACCCGACGTCGGACGAGCTCGCCAGCCCCGACAAGAAGGGCCGCTACCAGAAGTTCCAGGGCGGCACCGTCTACTGGACGGCCGCGACCGGCGCGCATTCGGTGGGCGGCGCGATCTTCGCCAAGTGGGGATCGCAGGGCTACGAGCGCGGCAAGCTCGGCTACCCCGTGACGAGCGAGACCAAGCTGGCCGGCGGCGGCGCGTTCACGCGGTTCACGGGCGGGTCGATCTACTGGTCGCCCAAGACCGCGGCGACGGTGGTTCCGAACGGCCCGGTCTTCGATGCCTGGGGTAAGGCGGGGTACGAGGGCGGCAGGCTGGGCTACCCCGTGCTGGACCCGCTTCCCGTTCCCGGTGGCGTCCTGATGCGCTTCCAGCACGGGACGATCAGTTCGGTCAACGGGAAGACGTCGGTTCAGTAACGCGCGCCGGTCGCGGCAGGGCGCTGCCTGAGGCCGTCCCTCAGGCTCGACCGGTAGCCTGGCAGCGATTCGGGACCCAGCCCGGGCCCGGGCACCGACGGCGACGTCGGTGGAGAGCAAGGATGGGAAGCACACCGACGATGGTTCGAGTCCAGTCCACGCGGCGGCTGTTCGCCGCGACGACCCTGATCGGTGCGGTCCTGCTGGGCGCGACCGCGTGTGGCGGCAGCTCGACGGTGTCCGCACCGACGGCCCCTGCGATCTCCGGCACCGAGGACGAGGCGCCGTCGTCGGGCCCGAGCACCCTTCCCGCGACAGGCCCGGACAGCTCGACGGCGCCGTCCGGTTTCCCGGGTGCGTCCGTGGCGCCGCAGGTGTCCAGCAAGGACAAGGGCTTCATCGAGCAGGTGCGTAAGCAGGGCGTGACCGCGCCGGACGACGTCATCATCTCGACCGTCGGATACGTGTGCGACACCGTCAAGGCGAACCCGAAGTCGCAGAACCTGCAGACGTTCGTGACCGCGCTGCTCAGCGCGGGCGGCACCACCGACGACGCGCAGGCCAAGGCAGTCGCGAACAAGTTCATCGCGACAGCCAAGACCAGCTACTGCGACAAGTAGCGTCATGCCCGGAAAGCAGAGGCGCGTCTCCGCGCTCGCAATCGGCGTCGGCATCGCGGCGATCATCGCGATCGTCCTCGTGATCGTGCTACTGATCGAATGGCTGAAGCCCGGCCCCACGCCGCCGGTCGTTCCCGGCCCGAGCAGCTCCAGCGCGCCGCCGTCGTCGTCGGCGCCTGCGCGGCCGGAGTCCCAGCCGGCCAGCTGTCCGGATGTCGAGGTCATCGCGGTGCCGGGCACGTGGGAGTCGAAGTCGACCGACGACCCGCTGCATCCCACGGCGAACCCGAACTCGTTGATCCTCAAGGTGAGCGGTCCGCTTCAGAAGGCGTACCCGTCACCGCGGGCGGAGGTGTGGACCACCCCGTACGTGGCACAGCTGTCGAATCCCGTCGCGATCCCGCCGGATGGGCAGGCGACCTACCAGGTATCCCGCACCGAAGGCGATAAGAAGACGCGCGCGCAGATCGAGAAGGTCTACGCGAAGTGCAAGCTGACCAGCTTCCTGCTCATGGGCTTCTCGCAGGGCGCGGTCATCGCGGGCGACATCGCGAGCGACATCGGCAACGGCCGCGGCCCGATCCCGTCCGAGAACGTTCTCGGCGTCGGCCTCATCTCGGACGGTCGGAGGGTGCCGGGCGAGGCGAAGAGCGTCGGTCCGAACCCGCCCGGTGTGGGCGCCGAGGTCGCATTCAAGGGGCTCGCCATCGGCGGCCTCGAGCTGCGCGGCCCACGTGCAGGAGGTTTCGGCGACCTCGGGGACAAGACGTACTCGCTGTGCGGGCAGCACGACCCGATCTGCAACGAGCCCAAGGACATCTTCGACGCGAACGCGATCTCGCAGACGCTGCCGAAGGTCCAGGCCGTGTTGACCGCGAACTCGCACGCCCTGTATGCGACTACCAAGGACTGGATCTACGAGGGCGAGTCGGCTGTTCAGTGGATGAACGGCTGGGCGGACGGACTGGTCTCGAAGGCCCCCAAGCCGAAGCACTCCTGACGTGGCCGAGCGTGGAAGACGGGCCCTGACCGTCATGGGGCTCGGCGTGGTGCTCGCGGCTCTGATCGCCCTCGTGGTGGTGGTGATCCTGATCGCGTCACTGCTGCGGGGCGGGGGCACCGGGGGCCCGGGTCCGACGCTGCCCGGCCGACCGACGGCGCAGCCCGCGGACTGCCCCGACGTACAGGTGATCTCGATCCCCGGGACGTGGGAGTCGTCGGCGACCGACAGCCCGACGGCACCGCACGCCAACCGCCGTTCGCTGATGCTGCAGGTGTCGGGTCCGCTGCAGCGGCAGTACAAGACCGGTCGTGCGACGGTGTACACGGTCCCGTACGTCGCGCAGTTCCACAATCCGGTAGCGGTCCCGCCGGACGGGCAGGTCACCTACGCGGCGTCGCGCAAGCAGGGTACGGACCGCGCGGTCGCCGAGATCACGCGTGTGTACAAGCACTGCCCGCTGACGGGTTTCGTGCTCATGGGCTTCTCGCAGGGCGCGACCATCGCGGGCAACATCGCGAGCGACATCGGCAACGCGCGCGGGCCGATCCCCGCGGAGAACGTCCTCGGTGTCGGCCTCGTCTCCGACAGCCGCCGCGTGCAGGGCGAAGCCAAGGCCATCGGGCCGGATCCCGAGGGACAGGGCGTGGAGATCCTGTTCGGAGGTCTGTCGTTGATGGGCGTGGACCTGCAGGGCAAGCGCGATGGTGCGTTCGGGACCCTGGCGGCGCGTACCGTCTCCATCTGCGGCTCGCGTGACCCGATCTGCAACGAGCCGGATCGGCCGCTGAACCCGCTGAACATCGTCGGAAACGTCACCCAGCTCGCGAGTGTGCTCACCATGAACTCCCACGCCCTGTACGGCACGACATCGGATTGGCAGTTGGGCGGGCAGACCGCGCCGCGGTGGCTGCTCGGCTGGGCGCGCGGGCTGATCGACGCGGCGCCGACTCCCAAGCACAACTGAACCGCTACCGTAGACCGGAGTCCGCACCCTGCGTCCCACCGCGACCGGGGCCGCACCCTGTCGCCCAACCGCGACGGGGCCGCACCAACATAGGAGCCCATCACCGTGACGACTCCCGAGCCCCGCAAGTTCCGTTTCGCCGCGGGCGGCGCGGGCAACTCCGACGAGGGCGGCGCCCGCAAGTTCGTGAAGCTGGCGCAGGAGGCCGAGGAACTCGGCTTCGACACCTTCGCCGTCCCCGACCGGCTGGACGAGCAGGTGGGGCCGCTGGCCGCGCTCGGCGCGCTGGCCGTGTCCACCGACAAGATCCGGCTCGCGACCTCGATGCTCTCGACGCCGTTCCGCCACCCCGCGGTGCTGGCGAAGGAGCTGACGACCATCGACGTGCTGTCGAAGGGCCGACTCGAGGTCGGCCTCGGCGTCGGCGCGTTCCGCGAGGACTTCGACAAGGCGGGGATCCCGTTCGACAGCCCGGCCGAGCGCATCGCGCGCTTCGACGAGAGCCTGACGGTGCTCGACAAGCTGCTGCGCGGCGAGGAGGCCGAGTTCGAGGGTGAGGTGTTCCAGGTCAAGGGCATCAAGGGTTATCCGCGCCCGCGGCAGGGCCCTCGTCCCAAGATCGCGATCGGCGCCGGCGGTCCCCGCATGCTCGAGCTGGCTGCGCGTCGTGCCGACGTCGTGTCGATCAATCCACGCTCGAACGCCGAGGGCAAGATGCGGATCTCCGAGATGTCGATGGAGTCCACCAAGAGCAAGGTCGAGGCGGTCGCGAAGGCCGCCGGCGACCGCTTCGCGGACATCGAGTTGTCGTGGACGATCGCGATGATCGTTGTGACGGACGACCGCGAGCAGGTCGGCGAGTACGCGCTCAAGGCGATCGAGCGCGGGCTCTCCCCGAGCATCGAGGTCGATAAGGAGATCACGATCGACGACGTGCTCGGCTCGCCGTACCTGGCGATCGGTACGTTCGACGAGATCGCCGAGCAGGTCCGGCACACCCGCGCCGAGACGTCCATGTCGTATGTGGGCGTGGTGCCCACGCAGATGGAGGCGTTCGCACCCGTCCTGGAGCAGCTCAGGGGCGAGTGACGACGGCACTGAAGTGGCTTTTCGTCACTTATGGCGCCGCGCGCTACCATGGTCGGGTTTGCCGGACACCCAACCGACCGGCCCGAGACGATGGATGAGGGCGATGGCGCTATACCCGTGTAGCAGCCACACCGGCACGCCGGTGGGCCCGTAGAGCTTCAGGAGTGCGGATGCAGAAACTCGAGTTCGACCAGTTCCTGGACGAAGACGGCAACCTCTTCTTCAAGCCGGGGATGAATCTGGTCGACCACGTCGAGCGGAACGTCGCCGAGCGCGGCGACCAGCTCGCGTACCGATACATCGACTACAGCCGCGAGCGTGACGGCGAGAAGGTCGATCTGACCTGGTCGCAGTTCGGTGCGCGGCTGCGCGCGATCGGCGCGCGCCTGCAGCACATCACCAAGAGAGAGGACCGCGTCGCCATCCTGGCGCCGCAGGGCCTCGACTACGTGACCGCGTTCTTCGGCTCGCTGTACGCGGGCAACATCGCCGTCCCGCTGTTCAGTCCCGACGAGCCGGGCCACACCGACCGCCTGCGTCTCGTCATCGAGGACTGCAAGCCGACCGCGATCCTCACGTCGACCGGTTCGGCCGAGGCGTGCCGCAACTTCTTCCGGCACCTGCCGGCCAAGGAGCGTCCGCGCATCATCGCCGTCGATGCGATCCCCGACTCCGTCGGCGCGACGCTGAAGCCCGTGCCGATCTACCGCGAGACCATCGCGTACCTGCAGTACACGTCGGGCTCCACGCGCAACCCGGCCGGCGTACAGATCACGTACGAGGCCGTCGGGACCAACGTGCTGCAGATGATCAACGCATTGGATCTGAACGAGAATTCGCGCGGCGTGACGTGGCTGCCGATGTTCCACGACATGGGCCTCTTGACGGTGATCCTGCCCGCGATCGGCGGCAAGTACATCACGATCATGAGCCCGGCGGCGTTCGTTCGTCGGCCGGGCCGATGGATCCACGAGCTGGCCGCTATGGACGACAACGCGGAGACCTTCGCAGCCGCACCGAACTTCGCGTTCGAGCACGCCGCCGGGCGCGGCCTGCCCAAGGAGGGTGAGGAGCTCGACCTGTCGAATGTCGTCGGACTCATCAACGGCTCGGAGCCGGTCACGGTCTCGTCGATGAAGAAGTTCAACGAGGCGTTCGCGCCGTTCGGTCTGCCCAAGACCGCGATCAAGCCCTGCTACGGCATGGCGGAGGCGACGCTGTTCGTGTCGTCGACCGCGCGCGAGAACGAGGCCCGGGTGGTCTATGTCGACCGCGAGAAGCTGGGCGCCGGGCAGTTCGTGCCCGCCGATGAGCACGCCGAGGGCGCTGTACCGCAGGTATCGTGCGGCGACGTCGCGCTCTCGCAGTGGGCGTGCATCGTCGATCCCGAGACCGGGCAGGAGCTCGAGGACGGCCGCGTCGGCGAGATCTGGCTGCACGGCATGAATATCGGATCGGGCTACTGGGGCCGCGCCGACGAGTCCCGCGAGACCTTCCAGAACCACGTCACCCCACTGACCGAGGGCAGCCACAGCGAGGGCGTGAAGAACCTGGAGAAGGCGAAGTGGCTGCGTACCGGCGACTTCGGCGTGTACCACGAGGGCGAGCTGTACATCACCGGCCGAGTCAAGGACCTGGTCATCGTGGACGGCCGCAACCACTACCCGCAGGACCTCGAGTTCACGGCACAGGAGTCCAATAAGAATCTGCGCGTGGGGTATGTCGCGGCGTTCTCGGTCCCGGCCAACGAACTCCCGCGCGAGGTCTTCGAGAACGCGCACTCCGGCCTGACCTACGACCCCGACGACCAGAGCGAGCAACTCGTCATCGTCGCCGAGCGGGCCGCGGGCGCGCACAAGGCGGACCCCCAGCCCATCGCCGACGAGGTCCGCACCGCGGTCGCGGCCGCGCACGGCGTCATGGTTCGCGACGTGCTGCTGGTGCCCGCCGGATCGATCCCGCGCACGTCGTCCGGCAAGATCGCGCACCGCGCCTGCCGGGCCGCATACATCGACGGCACGCTCCGCGGCGGATACACGCAGACCGCGTTCCCCGACGCCGCGAACGACGTGAACTAGCACCCCCGAGGCGAGGATTCTTAAGAAAGCCTATGGCCGAGAACGACAACTCCATCCCGAAGTCCAACGAGGACCTCACAGTCGAGGAACTCCGCGCCTGGATGCGGAACTGGATCGCCGAGGCGACCAAACAGCCGGTCGAGAACATCACCGATGACAAGTCGCTCGACGAGTTCGGTCTGGGCTCGCGCGACGCCGTGTCGATGGCGTCCGACATCGAGGACTTCACCGGTGTCACGGTGACCGCCACGATGGCGTTCCAGCATCCGACCATCGCCCTGCTCGCGCAGCGCATCGTCGACGGCGAGCCCGAGGTCTCCGACGACGACCTCGCCGCCGAGGCGGCGCGCTACGACCGTGGTGAGGAGTTCGAGGCCGCACGCGGCACCCACGACGTGGCCGTGGTCGGGCTAGCGACGCGTTTCCCGCATGCGGGCGAGACCCCGGAGTCGACGTGGGAGTTCCTCATCGGGGGCGGCGACGGCACCTCGGAGCTGCCTGAGGACAGGTGGGTCGAGTTCAAGCAGGACCCGCGTCTGAAGGCCGTGCTCGACGACGCGAACACGCAGGGCGGCTACCTGGACGACGTCGCGAGCTTCGACGCCGAGTTCTTCCTGATGACGCCGCGCGAGGTCGAGATGGTCGACCCGCAGCAGCGGCTCGCCCTAGAGCTCACCTGGGAGGCCCTGGAGCAGGCACACATCCCGGCCAGCTCGGTGAAGGGCACCCGCACCGGCGTCTGGATGGGCAGCTCGGCCAACGACTACCAGATGCTGACGGTCGCAGATCCCTCGAAGTCCAACGCATACGCGCTGACCGGTACGTCGACCTCGATCGTGGCGAACCGCGTCTCGTACTTCTACGATTTCCACGGTCCGTCGGTCACGATCGACACCGCGTGCAGTTCCTCCCTCGTCGCGATCCACCAGGCGTTGCGCTCGCTGCGTGACGGCGAGACCGACATGGCCGTCGCCGGTGGCGTCAACATGCTGATCGTCCCAGCGGCGACGTTGGGCTTCGACAGCGTCGGCGCACAGGCCGCGAACGGCAAGATCAAGGCATTCAGCTCGGACGCCGACGGCATGATCCGGGCGGAGGGCGGCGGCGTCGTGCTGCTCAAGCGGCTGGCGGATGCCGAGCGCGACGGCGACGAGGTGCTCGGGGTCATCTCGGGCTCGGCCGTCACCTCCGACGGCAAGTCCAACGGACTGTTCGCGCCCAACCCCGAGGCGCAGGTGACCAACCTGCGCGATGCGTACGTCGACGCCGGGATCGACCCGCGCACCGTCGACTACCTGGAGGCGCACGGCACCGGCACGCTGCTGGGAGATCCACTCGAGGCCGATGCCGTGGGCCGCGTACTCGGCCGCGGCCGCGACGCCGAGAAGCCCCTGCTCATGGGCTCGGTCAAGACGAACTTCGGGCACATGGAGGCCGCGGCCGGCGTGGCCGGCGTGGCGAAGGTGCTGCTCGCCATGAAGAACGGCGAGATCCCCGCGTCGCTCAATTACGCGGGCCCCAACCCGTACATCCAGTTCGAGGCGAACCGGATGCTGGTGGCCGGCCGCAACGTGGCGTGGCCGCAGTACTCCGGCCACAAGGTCGCGGGCGTCACGGGCAACGGCTTCGGTGGCACCAACGCGCACGTCGTGCTGCGCGAGTACACGGGGCCCGTCTCGGAGGAGGTTCCGGCGACTGAGGGCTCCGAGGCCTCCGCGGACGGGACACCAGCGGCAGCGGTTCCGGAGTTCTACGCCGCGGCGGCCGAGGGTGCGACGGTCCCGCTGGTGCTGTCCGGTTACGTGCCGTCCCGCCGCCGCGCAGCGGCAGGGGACCTCGCCGACTGGCTCGAGACCGACGAGGCGCGCGGGTACAGCCTCGCCGAGATCGGCCGGAGCCTGGCGCACCGCAGTCACAACCGCGTCAGATCCGTGGTCATGGCCAAGACACACGACGACGCGATCAAGGGCTTCCGGGCGATCGCCGACGGCCGCAACAGCCCGCTGGTGATCTCGGCCAACGAGCCCGACACCGCGGGTCCGGCGTTCATCTTCTCCGGCTTCGGCAGCCACCACCGCAAGATGGCGAAGCAGCTGTATCTAGAGAATCCGATCTTCAAGTACTACTTCGACCAGGTCAACGAGCTGATCATCGACGAAGCGGGCGACGACTACGCCGAGATGCTGGTCGACGACTCGGTGACGTACCACATCGAGACCGGGCAGGTCGGCATCTTCGCGATCCAGGTCGCGCTCGTGGGCCTGTTCCGCCACCACGGCATCGAACCGGGTGTCGTACTCCCGCACTCCATGGGCGAGGCGACGGCCGCCTGGCTCACGGGTGGCCTGTCCCTCGAGGATGCGGTACGCGTGATCTGCAACCGTTCGCGCCTGATGGGCGAGGGCGAGGCCATGCTCCCCGAGGAGATGGAGCGTTTCATGGCGCTGGTCGAGTACAGCGCCGCCGACATCGACACCGTGCTCGGTGAGTACGACGGCCTCGAGATCTGTGTGTACGCGGCGCCCACGCACACCGTCATCGGCGGGCCGGGCAAGGTGATCGACCAGATCGTCGCCGAGACCGAGGCCAAGGGTCTGATGGCCCGCAAGCTGGTCACGAGAGGCGCGTCGCATACATCGCAGATGGACCCGCTGCTGGGTGAGCTGCAGGCGGAGCTGATGGGCGTCGAGCCGCATCCGCTGAAGTACCCGATGTACTCGACGGTCAACAAGGATCAGTTCTATCGCGCCGGGCATCCGCCCGTGCACGACGTGGACTACTGGATCAAGGGCCTGCGGCACAGCGTGTGGTTCACACAGGCCGTCGAGAAGGCCGTCGAGGACGGGTACCGCACGTTCGTCGAGTTCTCGCCGAACCCCATCACGCTGATCTCGGTCGCCGCGGTCACGTTCGGCAACGGGATCCAGGACGCCGCGCTGGTGCAGACGCTGAAGCGCAAGGAGGACGAGCCCGGCACGATCCTCACCGCGCTCGCAACGGTGTACTCGCGCGGCCACGACCTCGACGTCGCATCGCTGTTCGGCCCCGGCCGCTATGCCCCGATCCCGCGAACCCGCTTCCAGCGCAAGCCGATCTGGATCGATACCAAGCTGCCCGAGGGCGGCTCCGGCAGCGTTCCGGGCAGTCATGTGGCCCTGCCCGACGGCCGGCACGTGTGGCAGCTCGAAGCCGCCGCTCTCACCCTGGGCGACCGGACCGAGGTGTCCCTTGTCGACCTCGCCCGCATCGCCGCGGGCCAGGTGCTCGACGGCGCCGCGGTCACCGCGGCGGTGGAGCACGGCTCGCCCCAGTCGGGTGAGACCCTCACGACGACCCTGACTCCGCATCCGGGCGGTGCGTCGATCCAGGTGCACGAGAACCTCGGCGCCGCGAACGGATCGAATGCCGCAACGGCCGTCTTCCGGCTGCTGCTGGACGCGGTCGTCGTGGGCGGCGAGGGCGCAGGCAGTATCGCGGAACCGAAGATCACGAAGGCTGCGCCGCCGGTCGCCGCGGCCGGAGTGGCCGTCGCCGGCGACGAGCCGGAGATCACGGTCTCGGAGGAGGCCCCGGCGCCCGTCGAAGGCGCCTCGGAGCGTTGGGATTCCGCGTCGGGAGAGTCGGTGGAGCACCGCCTCGGCACGATCATCTCGGAGACGATGGGCTTCGAGCTGGAGGATCTGCCCAAGGAGATCCCGCTGATCGACCTGGGTATGGATTCCCTGATCGCGATGCGCATCAAGAACCGCACCGAGTACGAGTTCGACATCCCGCCGATCCAGATCCAGGCCGTGCGTGAGGCGTCCTTCAACGACGTCGTCGAGTTCGTGGAATACGCTGTGACGCACCGGGATCAGGTGGATGCGCTGGCTGAGCACCAGGCCGGCAAGGACGGCGAGGTCGCCGACGCGGCCCAGCTCGCCGAGCTGATGAAGGCTGCCAAGGCAGAGGCCGCGGCGAAGAAGGACGCACCCGCCGCCGAGCCGGAGTCCGTCGAGCCTTCAGCCGCCGCGCCGGAGCCCGCCGCCGACTCGGAAGTCTCTGCTACAAAAGTGGATTCGGCCGATGTGGACGTCATGGACCAGGCAGCCGTCGCGGACGCAGCCGATGTGGGCGTACCGCCGCGTGATGCGGCCGAGCGCCTGACGTTCGCGACATATGCCATCGTCGTCGGTGCATCGCCCGGTGGCGTGTTCAACGAGCTTCCGGTCCTCGCGGAGGAGGTCGCCCAGAAGTTGACCGCGCGTCTCACGGAGCGCGCGGGCGGCGGCGAGATCGACATCGAGGACATCATCGACTCGAAGAACATCGAGGAGATGTCCGGCTACGTGCGCGAGCAGATGGACGACGCGACGCCGGTCGAGGGCTTCGTGCGCACCCTGCGCAAACCCGAATCGTCGGATCGTAAGCCGCTCTTCCTCTTCCACCCCGCGGGTGGCAATACGATGGCCTACGAGGCGCTGCTACGGAAGCTCCCCGAGGACCTGCCGATCTACGGCCTCGAGCGCGTCGAGGGCTCGATCGAGGAGCGGTGTCGCCAGTACCTACCCAGGATCAAGGAACTCCAGCCCGAGGGCCCGTACTACATGGCCGGCTGGAGCCTCGGCGGCGCGCTCGCCTACGGCACAGCGCGGCTGCTGCAGTCCGAGGGCGCGGAAATCGCCTACCTCGGACTGCTCGACGTGGTGGGTCCGACGGTTCCGCTCACCGACGAGCCCGACGAGAAGCGTGCCCGGCTGGAGCGCTGGGAGGCCTTCGCGCGCAAGAACTACGACATCCCCGCAGATATCGAGCTGCCGATGGATCGCCTGCTCGAAGCCGACGACGAGGGCCAGATCCGGATCCTCATGGAGCTGGCACAGTTGTCGGATAAGAAGATCTCGGGCGCCATGGTCGAGCATCAGCGCACGTCGTTCATCGACAACCGTGCGCTACTCAAGCTGAACCCTGCCGACTACGGCCGGTTCGAGGGCACCGTCACGCTGTACCGCGCCGACCGTATGCATGACGGGGCCATCGAGTTGGAGCCCGCGTTCGCGGAGGTCGCACCCGACGGCGGCTGGGGCGAGGTCGCGGAGAAGCTCGATCTGGTCAAGGTCGGCGGCGACCACCTGCAGATCATCGACGAGCCGTACATCGGCAAGGTGGCCACCCACATGAGCGAGGCGCTGGACCGCGCCCGCACCGACAAGCGTTAGGGTCGAGCACGTGACTGATCTATCCGCGAACTCAGGCGCCGCCCTGGACCTGCACACCACCGCGGGCAAGCTGGCGGACCTGCATCGCAGGCTCGACCAGGCTCAGGATCCGGGTAGCGAGCGGGCCAAGGCGCGGCGTGCCGAGCGGGGGCTCCCGAGTGCCCGCCAGCGCATGCACATGCTGTTCGACGAGGGCACCTTCGTCGAGATGGATCAGCTCGCCAAGACGCCGGGCGACCCCAAGAACCCGATCGGCGACGGGGTCGTCATCGGCTACGGCAAGGTCGACGGTCGTCCCGTCGCGGCGTTCAGCCACGATCAGACCGTCGCGGGCGGCACCGTCGGGGAGATGTTCGGCCGCAAGGTCGTCAAGCTCTACGACTTCGCCGCCACCGCCGGCATGCCCGTCGTCGGCATCAACGACTCGGGTGGTGCACGCATCCAGGACGCCGCGACGTCGCTGGCGTGGTACGCCGAACTCGGCCGCCACCAGGACGGCCTGTGCGGCATGGTCCCGCAGATCTCGATGATCCTCGGAAAGTGCGTCGGCGGCGCCGTCTACGCCCCCGCCAACACGGACGTGCTCGTCGGTGTCGAGGATCAGGCCTACATGTTCGTCACCGGCCCCGAGGTGCTGCGCCCGGTCACGGGCGAGACCACGAGCGCCGAGGATCTGGGCGGCGCGGTCCGCCAGGCGACGTGGGGCAACCTGCACCACGTCGCGAAGGACGAGAAGGCGGCATTCGACTGGGTCAAGCGCTACCTGTCCTTCATGCCGACCACGAGCCACCAGCGCCCTCCCGTCGTGAACCCGGGCCTCGAGCCCGAGCTGACGCCGTCGGACCTCGAGCTCGAGACGATCATCCCCGACAGCGACAACGCCGGGTACGACATCCACGACGTAATCCTCCGGGTGTTCGACGACGGTGACTTCCTCGAGTATGCCGAGCTGTGGGCGCAGAACCTGGTGTGCGGTTTCGCCCGCGTCGACGGCTCACCCGTCGGTGTCGTCGCGAACCAGCCGATGTTCATGGCCGGCACTCTGGACACGCAGGCCTCGGAGAAGGCCGCGCGGTTCGTCCGGCTGTGCAACGGCTTCAACATCCCGCTCGTGTTCCTCGTCGATGTGCCGGGCATCCTCCCGGGCCTCGAGGAGGAGCGGATCGGCACCATCCGCCGGTCGGGCAAGTTCATCTACGCCTATGTCGAGGCGGCCGTGCCCAAGGTGACCATCGTGCTCCGCAAGGCGTACGGGGGTGCATGGGCCGTGATGGGATCGAAGCAGTTGGGCGCGGACTTCTCGTTCGCGTGGCCCACTGCGCGTCTCGCCGTCATGGGCGCGGAGAGTGCCGCCGCAATCATCAAGCGGCGCGAGATCGAGGAGGCCGGCGAGAACGGTCCCGCGATCCGTCAGGCGTTCATCGACTTCTACAACCAGTTCATGGCGACCCCGTGGTTGTCGGCCGAGCGCGGCTACATCGACGGCGTCATCGAACCCAAGGACACACGCCTGTTGATCCGGAAGTGCCTGTCGCAGTTGCAGGACAAGGAGCTTCAGCGTGCGCCGCGCCGCTCGTACCTGATGCCGATCTAGCCGTGACGGCCCTGCCCGGCGACTTCCCCACGCTGCGCGGCTCGGTCCTCACGGACCCCGACGTCACCGCGGCGTACAGCAACGACCACTGTTCGCCCGTGCGTGGGGGCGTCCCGCTCGCCGTCGTAGTCGCGGAATGCACCGACGACGTGTCGCGCACAGCCCGTTGGTGTTACGCGAACGACGTGGTGATGATCCCGCGCGGCGGGGGCAGCGGTCTGGCGGGCGGCGCGAGCGCACTCGACGGCTGCGTGATCATCTCGCTCGCCAAGATGAACGCGATCCGCGAGATCAGCGCCCCGGACCAGTACGCCGTCGCCGAAGCGGGCGTCATCAACGCCGATCTCGATGCCGCCGCGCGCGAGCACGGGCTGATGTACCCGCCGGATCCCTCCTCGCTGATGATGTGCACGATCGGTGGCAACGTCGCCACCAATGCGGGCGGTCTGCGCTGCGTGAAGTACGGCGTGACAAGGGAATACGTGCTGGGGCTCGAGGTCGTGCTGCCCGACGGCCGTGTGCTCGAGACCGGCCGCCGCACCGTCAAGGGCGTCACCGGCTACGACATCACGCAGCTGCTGTGCGGGAGCGAGGGCACGCTCGGCATCGTGACGACGGTGACGGTCAAGCTCAAGCCCGCCCCGGCACACCGGCCGACCACGATCGCCGCCTCCTTCCCGGACGTCGTCTGCGCGGCGAGTGCCGTTGCGGCAGTCGTCGCCTCGGGTGTCACTCCGGCCCTGATGGAGCTGATGGACCGGCGCACGCTCGAAGTCGTGCAGGACCTGCGCCCCTTCGGGCTCGAGGACTCGACCATCGCGATGTTGATCGGGCAGGCGTCGACACCCGAGGATGCCGCGGTGCTGGAGCGCAAGTTCGAGGCGGCTGGAGCGCACTACGTGGTGGTATCCGACGACCAGGCCGAGACCGACGAGCTGCTCGCGGTGCGCCGAGCGGCATTCCACGCCTACGAGAACGCGGGCAACATCTTCTCCGAGGACGTGGGCGTCCCGCGATCCAAGCTGCCCGAGATGTTCGCGCGGATCGAGGCGATCGCCGCGAAGTACGGGGTCGACATCCCCACATGCGCACACGCGGGCGACGGCAACCTGCATCCGACGCTGATCTATCCGCACGACGTGGCCGAGGTGCCGCAGGCGATCTGGGACGCCGCCGACGAGGTGTTCACGGCCGCGCTCGAGCTGGGTGGAACGCTGACCGGCGAACACGGAGTCGGGGTGCTCAAGGCGCGCTGGACCGGCCAGGAACTGGGGGAGGACGTACTCGGGCTGCACCGGGGGATCAAGGCCGTGTTCGATCCGAAGAACCTGCTGAACCCCGGCCGGGCGTTCTAGGGCCGCGCGCGCTGTGGCCGCAGCGACTCCACCCGTCCAGGCTGCAGCGACTCGACGTACACCCGGGCGATCGCCTCGAGGCCGGCCTGGTCGTCATCGGTGAAGCGGCTGCGCCGCTCGCTGTCGAGGTCGAAGACGCCGAGCAACTCGTCACCGGACCCCACGAGCGGTACCACGAGCTCGGAGTTGGTCGCCGCGTCGCAGGCGATGTGGTCGGCGACGGCGTGCACGTCGTCGATCCGCTGCGTGGTGCGGGTGCGGGCGGCCGCACCGCAGACCCCACGAGTCAGCGGGATGCGGATGCACGCGGGGAGTCCCTGGAACGGTCCGACGACCAGCTCGGTGCCGTCGTAGAAATAGAAACCGACCCAGTTCAGATCGGGCACCGCGGCCTTGACCAGGGCAGACAGGTTGGCGGCGTTCGCTATGGGGTCGAGTTCGCCGTCGGTCAGCGCGGCCGCGGCTGCGGCCAGGTCGGCGTAACGTTCGGCGGTGGAACCGCTGAGTTCGGGGAGTGCGAAGGACACCCGGGCCACGCTAGCGACCCGTCCGCCGGGGCGACAGGTTCAGGCGCCGCGTGAACCTGAGAGGCCGGTGTCAGTCTGTGCCGCCTGCATCGCGGTTTACTGAGAGAAGCCTGAAACACAACTGAGGTAACGATCGACGCCGCGGTGGTCAGTCCACCTGGTGGGCTCGCGGAACACCTCCCCCACCTGCGTTGACAGCGTGTACGCGGGCGTTCACTGAAACCGCGGTCCGCATCGGATTCGCTTCGGGGTTTGTCAGGTTCCGGTCAGTCGCATAGAGTGCTCAGCGACACCCTGCGGCCGGTTTCCGGTCTGGATCCATCACGTCGAGCACGCGGTGGACGCCCGTCGGCGACTCTCTGGACCGGTGCGACTGACGAGGGATGGCAGCGTGAGTCGCCCGACCCGGGCGCACTCGACAGGAGGAGAAGCAGGAATGCGTTTGCGTAAGGGATGGGCCAAGCGCGCGGCTGCCGCCGCGGTGGCTATCGCCGCGATTCCGTCGCTCGCGGGCGTCACCGGTCAGATCGGCGCCGCCAACGCGTGGGGACCCGGTGGTGACAAGAAACCGCCGAAGGGCTTCAAGCAGGCGTTCGTGAACGGCGCCGGTATGCCCAACGTCAAGGTTCGCACCTGGCCTTCGACGACCACTGCGCCGAGCAAGGCGCCGACGGTGGTCTTCCTGGACGGCTTGCGCGCCACCTGGGACGTCTCCGGCTGGGAGCGCGATTCCAACGTCGCGTTCCTGTCGCAGAAGGGCATCAACGTCGTGATGCCGGTCGGCGGCACCTCGAGCTGGTTCACCGACTGGCAGAACAAGTCGAGCACCAACAACCAGCAGTACCGCTACACCTGGGGCACCTTCCTGAAGAACAGCCTCCCGGCGTACATCAAGAGCATCGGGCTCAATTCGAGCAACGTCTCGCTGGTCGGTCTCTCGATGTCGGGTAGCGCGGCCATGATCAATGCGCTCAACTCGGGCGGCTTCTACAAGCGCGCCGCGTCCCTGTCCGGCATGGACAACCTGTCGGCGCCGGGGATGCCGGTCGCGGTCGGCATCGCGTCGCTCGACTCGGGCGGGTACAACGCCGGCCTCGATATGTGGGGCGGCCCCTTCGACTCCCGTTGGGCGCTCAACGACCCGACGGTGCAGGTGAACCGCTTCAAGGGCATCCCGCTGTGGATCTCGGCCGGTAACGGCGTGTTCGGCAAGTACACGCCGCACCCGACCGCGGCCGACGTCGTCCAGGGTGTGCCGCTCGAGGTGCTCGCGCTGTCGCAGGCGCGCGCTTTCCAGAGCGCCGCACAGAAGGCGGGTCTGAGCAACGTCCACTACGACTTCCCGCCGGCGGGCACCCACACGTGGGGCTACTGGCAGGATCAGGTCTGGCAGATGCAGCGGACCGGTTGGTTCGGTAAGTAAATCGTCGGCATCGCGGAGTTCGGGGGGGGGGG
>NZ_JARFTP010000021.1 GCF_029167375.1 Tsukamurella sp. 8F | reverse complement strand
ATTAGGGAGCACCCTGAATCGTCAGACGGCACAACGATTCGGCGACGCGGTAGTTCGGCCCGGTCACGAAATCGAGCGTACCGCCGTCGCATGGACGCGTAGGGTGGGCGGCGGCGCGTGGAGAGTCGAGTGAACTCGACGGACACCAGTGACGCAGGTTCCTTGTGGGGCACCTGACCGCCGGATTTCGGAAGATTCACAGACCGCTCTCAGACACGCGACCTACCTTCGAGCGGGATCGCGCCTCACAGGGCGCACGATCGAAAGGGAACACCCTGCAGGCCGAGGCGAAAGGACGGTGGCATGAGCAAACGTGACCGTCCCTGGCTCGCCACCCTGATGTGTCTGCTGGGCGTCGGCATCGTCGGCTCGGGAATCGCATGGGCTCTGCACACGACCGGTCAAGCGCACCAGGCCGTCCAGCCCTCCGCGATGCAGGACGACGGCACGCCGGTCAGCCGCCACGTGCGGGGCGTGGCCATCACGCCCGGGCGTGAAGTCGTCGGGAGCATCAGTCGCATCGAGGACGGCGAGATCGCCGTCCAGTCCCACCCCGGCGGCTCCAGCGTTCCCCTGAAGACCAGCGGCCGCACCCAGGTCACCACGACCCACGGCAGCACCCTGTCGGATCTGCACGTCGGCGACGTCGTGATCTGCGAGGTCAGTGCGGACGGCGCTACCGCGCTCGCGATCTACTCCGGCCAGATCTCCGTGGCCGGCACCGGTTCCGGCTCGCGGTGACGGCACCGCTTACGCGGCCTCCCGTCCCGCCATCCGGGTGTCGGGACACCTTCGGCCTCCGGCCTCGCTAGGCTGGGGCCCGATGTACATCTTGTTCTTCGCCCTCGCCGTGCTCTGCGCCGCGGGCGCCGCTGCCCTCGTCTGGTACGAGCGCACCCACGAGCCAGACGTCCACCGCGCCCGCGCCGACTGGGCCGCGCAGCGCGAGTTCGTGTTCGACCGAGCCGATCCGGCGCTCGCGAAGCGCTGGCATCGCGGCGGCATGAACGTCCCCGGCGACGCCGAGGTCGTCGACGTCGCGCATGGGACCTACTTCGGCGCGCCGGCGTATGTGTTCGACGTGCGAGACGCCGTCACCGTCGTCGCCGTGGCGCGCGACGGGGCATCGGGCGTGCTGCTGGACCTGCGGGCCCCCGACGTCGAGGCTCCGCGCGAGCCCGGCATGGACCCGCTCGGCACCGTCGGGCCCCGAGTCCTCTACACCAACAATGCCGACGTGGCGCGCCGTGTCTGCGATCCGCGCCTGGTGCGCCTCGCCGAGCAGGTACCCGCGCACATCGAGTCCCTGTGGAACGAGGGTGCCTGGGCGCTGGCCGCCCTTCCGCTGACCGAGATCGACGCCGACATCGACGAGGCGCTCGAGGCGGCCCGCCAGTTCCGGGATCTGCTCCGCGTACTGCCGCCCGAGGGCCGCGGTCGCGCCGTTCCGCCCACCCCGCGCGACCCGGGGCAGCCGCTTCCGTCGCGTGCATCAGGCTCGGTGTCGCGGAGCGTCAGGTGAGCGACGCCGGGTTCGGCCCCGCCGACCGCGACCGCCTCGCCGAACTCGTCAAGCAACTGGCAGTGGTGCACGGCCGTGTGACACTGTCGTCCGGGCGGGAGGCCGACTACTACGTCGACCTCCGTCGTGCGACCCTCCAGCACGAGGCGAGCCGGCTCATCGGGCGCGCGGTCCGCGACCTGACCGCCGACTGGGACTACGCCGCCGTCGGGGGACTGACCCTCGGTGCCGACCCGGTCGCCACGTCCGTCATGCACGCCCCGGGACGCGACATCGACGCGTTCGTCGTCCGTAAGGCCGCGAAGACACACGGGATGCAGCGGCAGATCGAGGGCGCCGACGTCGTAGGCAAGCGAGTACTCGTCGTCGAGGACACCACCACGACAGGCAACTCGCCGCTCACGGCCGTGAAGGCATTGCGCGAGCACGGCGCGCTCGTCGTCGGTGTCGCCACCGTCGTGGATCGTGCCACCGGTGCCGACGAGGTCATCGCCGCAGAGGGGCTGGCGTACCGCTCCGTGCTGGGGCTCGCCGACCTCGGGCTGTGAATCCTGATCCGGGTCCCACGGAATGGGTGACCGGGCTGCCGGGCCGCGGCACCGTCGGCGTCGGGCCCTGGGTGGACGAGCACGACGAGGCGCCTCACGATCCACGCTTCGACCCGGAGTTGCTGGCGGAGGGTGACCACCGGAACGTCGTCGATGCGTACCGCTACTGGCGGCGAGACGCCATCGTCGCGGAACTCGACCGGCGCCGGCACCCGTTCGAGATCGCGATAGAGAACCTGGGGCACGACGCCAACATCGGAACCGTGGTCCGCACGGCCAACGCGTTCCTCGCACGGCGCGTGCACATCGTGGGCCGACGCCGATGGAATCGCCGCGGCGCCATGGTGACCGATCGCTACCAACACATCGAGCACCATCCCGACGCCGAGACTCTCGCCGCGTGGTGCGCGGGCGAGGACCTGCCGATCGTGGCGGTGGACAACCTACCCGGAGCCGCGCCGCTGGAGCGGTTCGAACTGCCCCGCCGCTGCCTGCTGTTGTTCGGGCAGGAGGGGCCGGGTGTGACCGACGATGCTCGGTCCATCGCGCAGCAGACGGTGTCCATCGCACAGTTCGGGTCGACCCGGTCGATCAACGTCGGGGTCGCCGCGGGAATCGCGATGCACGCGTGGGTCGCACGTCACGCCGACCTGGATGAGGCGTGGTGAGGGCATCGCGGCCGGTGTGGTGACAGAATGGCGCGCATGGCTGTGACGGGTGTCGAATCGGTGTGGGCGCAGCGTGCCGCCGCCGCGCAGGAGGCGGTGACGGAGCGGCATATCCGCCGCCTGTGGCATATCCCGACCACGGCGCTGGGCGTCTGCGCATATCCGCCCACACGGCGCGACCGGATGTTCGCGAGCTGGAACTTCTGGTGGCAGGCGCATCTGATCGACGCCGTCGTGGATGCCCACGTGCGCACCGGCTCGGCGGAGACCGCCGCGCTGGTGCATCGCCTGATCCGAGGACACCTGGTGCGCAACGGTTTCCACGTGGCCAACCAGTACTACGACGATATGGCGTGGCTCGCCCTCGCGCTGGAGCGCGCGCAGCGGCTCGTGGGGATCGACACGGACGCGGCACAGCGGAAGCTGTCGGTCGAGTTCATGCGCGCGTGGGTGCCCGAGGTGGGCGGTGGCATCCCGTGGCGCCGCTCCGACGTCTTCCTCAACGCGCCCGCCAACGGGCCCGCCGCGATCTTCCTGGCGCGCAGCGGGAACCGGCCGCGTGCGCGCGAGATGTCGGAGTGGCTGCAGAGCCGCCTCGTCGATGCGGACACCGGACTGATAGACGACGGCGTGGACCCGAACCTGCCCGACGGCAGCCCCGGCAAGCTGCACCCGGAGAAGTATACGTACTGCCAGGGCGTGGTGATCGGGCTCGAGACCGAGCTTTCCGCCGACGGCGACTCCCGGCACGCCGAGCGTGTCGGCTCGCTCGTCCAGGCCGTCGCCGAGCACCTGTCCCACGATGGTGTGGTGCAGGGCGCCGGCGGCGGCGACGGGGGCCTGTTCGCAGGAATCCTGTTGCGCTACCTGGCGTTCGCCGCCACGTCGCTCGACGGGGACGGCCACGTCCACGACGAAGTGCGTGCCGCCGCGCGTGACCTCGTGCTCGCCTCGGCGGAGGCGGCCTGGAAGGGGAGCCGTACCGTCGACGGCCACGTGCTCTTCTCCGCGGACTGGTCGCGCGATGCCGTGGTGCCCGGGCAGGGCGGGGGCCGCGCACGCTTCGTCGGGGGCGCGGTGACGTCGTCCGACACTCCGGAGCGCGACATGTCGGTGCAGGTATCGGGGTGGATGGCGATGGAGGCCGCCTGGTCGGTCAGTCGTTGAGCTAGGTGCCCAATCGCTTCTGTGCCCAGCGGGCCCATTCGATCTCCATCGTATGGAAGCGCAACCCGTACTCCAGGGCGATACGGCCGAAATCGTGGTCGGTGTCCGCCCAGTCGTTGGTACGCAGGATCTCCTCGAGGTGTGAGAGGTCGCGCTCGGCATGCTGCTCCTCGCGGCGGAAGAACTCGCGAGCCGCGTCAGGGTCGGCCTCGGGCAACAGGAACACGCGCAGGAGGCGGGCGCTGCGCGGCGTCGTGTCGGACTCCTTGGTCAGCCACTCGCGCAGAGCTGCGCGCCCGGATTCGGTGGCGTCGTAGACCTTACGGCCGCGCGCGCCCTCGTCGACGATCTCGATCAGCCCGTCTCGCTCCAACCGCCCGAGCTCACCGTAGAGCTGGCTCTGCGTCGCCGGCCAGACGTTGGCCATCGACCGCTCGAACCGCCTCAGCAGGTCGTATCCGCTGCCGGGGCTGCGGGCCAGTAGGCCGAGGGTCGCGAATCGGAGGCTCATTCGGACGAATATACCCCTCACTCTTGACATGTCTGTAGTGGAATGTCAGTCTTGACATGTCACTTATGGAATATCGAGGGAGTCGCCATGCCCGTCCTGTTCGGCGTCCTGCCGTGGATCGTCTACGCAGTCGTCTCGTCGTTCGTCTCCGTCGCGCCGGCGGTCGCCGTCGCGGGCGCCGTGGCTCTCGTCCTGACCGGGATGCGGCTTGCGCGGGGAGTCCGTCCAGCCGAGCTCACCATCGACCTCACGACCGCAGTCGTCTTCCTCATCGCAGGCGGCATCGCAGTGGCCGACGGACCCCTCGTCGCGAACGGTCTGGGTGTCGCGTCCCAGTTCGCACTGGCTGCGGTGGTCGGAGTCGGACTCCTGTCGGGGCGACCGTTCACCGAGGCCATCGCGCGCAGGCAGGTCACCGCCGACGTGGCGGCGCTACCCGAGTTCCACGCTTTCAACGTCCGCATCTCGACAGCGTGGCTCCTGAGTTTCCTTGTGGGAGGCCTGATCCTGCTGCTCGCCGTCCTGATCCTCGGCGCGCCGGGCCGGTTCGCCACCTATGTGGTCGTCCCGCTCGCCATCGCCGTCCCAGTCCGCTATACAGCCCATCTCACCCGAGGAGTATCCGATGTCGGTGCCGTCCAACACAACTGAGTCTGCGACCCACCTGACCGGCGTGTTCGCACCCGTCGACCGGGAGATCGACGCCTGCGACCTGCCTGTGACGGGCGGGCTGCCGCCCGACCTAGACGGCTGGTATGTGCGCAACGGTCCGAATCCGCGTGGGGAGTCGGCGCATTGGTTCACCGGCGAGGGCATGCTGCACGGTGTGCGCCTGCGCGGAGGGCGGGCCGAGCGGTACCGCAACCGGTGGGTCCGGACCGGGATCTTCGAGGGTGACACGACGCCCCTCTACGATCCCGCGACCGGCGAACGCAATCTCCATGTGGCGGTGGCGAACACGCACATCGTGCGGCACGGGGGCAGGATGCTGGCGCTGGTCGAGTCCTCGCTGCCCTGGGAGGTCACCAGCGACCTCGAGACCGTTGGCGCATACGACTTCCACGGCGCGCTAGCCGATTCCATGACCGCCCATCCCAAGATCTGCCCGATGACAGGTGAGTTGCACTTCTTCGGATACGGCAACCTGCGCGAGCCGTATGTCACCTACCACTGTGCGAACGCGGCAGGCGAACTGGTCGTCGAGCAGCCCGTCGACGTGCCCGGGTTGACGATGATGCACGACTTCGCGCTGACCCGGAGACACGTGCTGTTCCTCGACCTGCCGGTGGTCTTCGACCTCGCTCTCGCGCAGTCGGGCACCATGCCGTATCGGTGGAACCGAGAATACGGCGCGCGGATCGGCGTGATGCGGCGCGACGACCCGTCGGCCGGGGTGCGGTGGATCGAGATCGAGCCCTGCTACGTCTTCCATGTCGCGAACGCCTTCGAGGACGGCGGCACCATCGTGCTGCAGGCCGTGCGCTATCCGGAGATGTGGGTCGCGTCCAGCAGCGACTTCGACCCGGACGGCACGATGCACGAGTGGCGCATCGATCCGGTCGCGGGAACGGTCTCCGAGCGTGCCCTGGACGATCGCGCAGTGGAGTTCCCGCGGATCGACGACCGGCGCGCGGGGCTGACACACGAAGCGGCCTGGGCCGTCGGGAGCCACCACCTCGCGCGCTACGGAACAGACCCGACGGTGCGCGAGTTCGGTCCAGACAGGCCGGGCGAATTCGCATACGCGCCGTCCGCCGACGGGCGTGGCTACCTGTTGGGCTATGTGTATCGCGCCGATTTGGACGCTTCGGACCTGGTGGTCCTCGATGCCGTCGACCTCGCGACCATCGCAGAGGTCCACCTCGGCGTCCGCGTCCCTGCCGGGTTCCACGGAGATTGGTTCGCCGCCTAGGTGCCGCCGGCGGCGGCGCTGCTCATGCCCGCAGCCTCGCGAGTGCGGGCTCGAGTTTCTTCGTCGCCCACGGCACGGAGTACACCGTAGGCTCGCTGAAGGCGGATGCGGTGTCGTTGGCGAGGAACACCGTGGTTCCCGCCGTCACCGCCGGCAGTGCCGTCCAGCCCGGAATGTCGCGGAGTGTTCCCGGGTCGCCGACTATCGCCCAGAAGACCAGCAGGTCCGCCCGCAACACGTCGATCCGCTCGGGGGAGACGATTACACGGGAGCCGTTGTCGGACAGTCTCTTCACTGCTGGAGACACCTTAAGGCCGAACTGCGCCAGCAACTTCGCGGCGGGATCCGTCTCGGAGGTGACGATACCGAATGTGCGCTGCGCCGTCAGCTGGCCGAAGGCGAACGTCTTGCCCTCGGCCGCAGGGTACTTCGCGTGGACGGCGGCGATCTGTGCGTCCACGTCGCGCTTCGCGTCCGCGGCCAGCGACTCCTTGCCGAAGATCTTGCCGGCGGTCTCCAGCACATCCTGCCAGCTGTCCAGGGTCGATCCCGGTGTCATCACGGGGATGGTGGGAGCGATCGCGCTGAGCGCGTCGTACGCCTCGCGATTGGGGAGGTAGCCCGCGAGGATGACGTCCGGGCGGTACTTCAGCACCTGCTCGGAATCGGGAACGCCCTTGTCGCTGTTGACCGGGACGATCTCGGAGGTGTGCTGGGGCGTCCACTCGAACCCTTTGTCGTCCTTACCGGAGTAACCCTGCTGCACGAACTCCGCGGTGATCGGAACGCCGAGTCGGACAAGAGAATCCGACCACTGGTGGCTCAGGGTGACGACGCGGGCCGGATGCGCTGGGATCCTGGTCTCGCCGTACTGGTGCGAGACGGTCACGCCGTCGGCCGCGGCCGACGACGACGGTGCGGTCTCGCCTCCCGATCCGCAGGCCACGAGAGCGAGCAGCATGGACAGCAGGAGGGCGGCTAGCCGGATATGGCGCATTCGGTGAGGCTAGCCTCACCATCATCCCGCGGCAAGCGGCGGCCCCCCGAACCGGCGGCTCGGTGATGCGACCTATCGCCGGCCGGGCAGCGATACGGCGGCGAGCACCTGTCCGGTGGGTTGCGGCGAGCCGCCGGCGGGCTCCGCGGTCATGCCGATCTGATGTGCCTCGGCGAGTCCGTCCACCAGCAGAGGAGCCGGTGCCGACGAGTCGGACATCAACCCCGCCGAGAGCGGTTTCCCGGCTGCCGGTATGAGCCACAGCTGATAGACGTGTCCGGCCGAAGGGCGCGGAGCCGACTCGAGCAGGACGACCGCGCGGTTCAGACTCCTCGACGACACCACGACCATCGACCCCGCCGTTCCGGCGATGCGAGAGCGCGTGAGAGTGCCGTCCGGTGCGGCGACGACGGCCTGGACCCCTTGATCGGGTGTCGTCTCCGGCGCTGTAGTGCGCCCGACCAGTATCCCGGCCACGAGGGCGACGACCGCGGCGGCCGACGCGAGGGCCAACAGCGCGCGATTGCGGCGCAGGTATCCGGGGCCGCCGGCTCGACTCTTGGTGAGATGTCGCGCAGGATCCGATTCGTAGGCCTCGATCGCCTGGAGGATCCGCTGCCGCATCACCGGACGAGGTGCAATCGTGCGGCCATCCGTCATACGTGCGACAGCCTCGCGTGTCGCAGCGACCCGGGCATCCACATCGGCGCGCTCGCTCGGGCTCAACTCACCGAGAGCGGACTCGAAGTCCGCGACCTCGGCCGGCTCGAGAGCGTCCACCGCGTACAACTCGACGTTGGCGTCGAGGAACGACTCCTCAGGCGTCATGAGACGACTCCAGACACGCCCGCAGGCGCCGTAGGCCATCGCGAATGCGTGACTTGATAGTGGGGAGCGGGGCGCCTACGTTCTCGGCCACCTGACGGTAGGTCAGGCCGCGGTAGTACGACATCTCGATACTCTCCCGCTGGAAGGCGGTGAGTGTGTCGAGGCACTCGTCCACCTCTCGTCGACTCTCCTCTGCCAGAACCGAGTCCACCACATCGTCGGTAGGCGAGACCGAATGGTCCGAATGATACCGGCGTTCCCGCGACGAGGCCGCCTCCTCCGACCGGATCCGATCCACCGTGCGCCGGTGCGCGATCGTGAGCATCCAGGAGAGGACCGAACCCATCTCGGTCCGGTAGTCACGGGCGCGCTGCCACACCTGGAGGTAGACCTCCTGCAGCGTCTCCTCCGCGTAACCCTCGTCGCGCAGCATCCGCAGGACCAGGCCGTATACCCGAGGGCTGGTCGCATCGTAGAGCCTTGCGAAGGCATCGCGATCCCCCTGCGCGACGTGCGCCACGAGGTCACCGAGTTGTTCCCCACCAGAGGGGGATTCGTCCGCCACACTGAGAGGCTACCGCCGGTTGTGGCACGCCGTGGGTCCCCGCGATGGGACGAGGACCGCCTGCGCCCCGTGCGGCGGACTCGAAACGATCTCCCCGGCTCGACCACCCATCCGGATCGATGACGGCACCGAATAACCCCCGAACGACACGAAAAAAGAACAGCCCCCACCAGAGCGCGTCGATCGGAGATTTTCAGTGTCGCAAGATGACTGGGAGGTGTGGCATCCCGACTGTTTCGAGGTCACCTCGGAGGGAGTGCGTGCCTTCGGCCGAGCAATCCAGGCGTCCTACGTCCCGTACCAGACACGGCGGGAGTTGCCCGCCGATACGCCCGTGCCCGGCACCCTCATGGCGGCGCCGATGTTCGACGCTGCGGCGGTCCTCGTCAGCAGGGTCATTCCAGGATGCAATCTGTCCCAGATCGCCCATACCGCGCAGCGGTTCCGGTATGTACGGCCGCTGCGCATAGGCGATCTGACGAGCATCGGAGCCCGGCTCCTCACACACGTCGATCGCGCGGACACGGACGTCCTGTCCATCGAATCGGCCGTCTACGTCCGCGGCGTGCAGCACATCGTGGGAACGCTCGGCATCGTGCACGGCCGCCGCGTGCCGGAGGGGATCGACATCGTAGCGCTCGATTCCGCGAGCGACCGGGTGATGCGCGCGGGCACCGGACCGTCGGACAGCGACCACTACTCGGGCATCGACGCGCAGCCCGCAACACAGGAAGGACGGTGACATGACGTCGTCTTCGAACTCCACACCCCACTATCAAGAGGTGCAGGCGCATTACGACCTGTCCGACGAGTTCTTCGACTTGTTCCTGGATCCCACGCGGACGTATTCCTGCGCGTACTTCCGTGACGAGGGTATGACGCTAGAGCAGGCGCAGATCGCCAAGATCGACCTGTCGCTCGGCAAGCTCGGCCTCCGACCCGGTGCGACGTTACTCGACGTCGGGTGCGGCTGGGGAGCGACGATGAAGCGTGCCCTGATCGAACACGATGTCAACGTCATAGGGCTTACCTTGTCGAAAAACCAGTACCGCCATGTGAAGTCGGAGCTGGCGGCCATCGACGGTCCGCGCACCGCCGAGGTGCACCTGGCGGGATGGGAGGAGTTCGACCAGCCGGTCGATGCGATCGTGAGTATCGGCGCCTTCGAGCATTTCACCCACGAACGTCACCTGAAGTTCTTCGACCGGGCCTTCGATATCCTCCCCGTCGGAGGCAGGGCGATGATCCATACGATCATGACCTTCGGCATGGACACGTTTCGCCAGCGCGACCGCGTGACCAAAGAGGATTTCGCGTTCTTCAGGTTCATCCGGAACGAGATCTTTCCCGGCGGCGAACTGCCGATCGCCAAGTATTTTCCGCTGATCGCGGAGATGGGTGGGTTCACCGTGGGCGAGATCCAGAGCCTGCAACCGCACTACGCACGCACGCTCGACGCGTGGGCAGCCGGACTCGCGGCGAACAAGGCGCGGGCGCTCGAGATCCACCCGGAGCAGGTCTTCGATACGTATATGAAGTATCTCACCGGATGTGCGGATGCCTTCCGCCGTGGGCTCATCGACGTCCGACAACACACCTTGCTCAAGGAGGAGGGCAATCAGCCCACCTCGGTCGAGAACGTGCTCCTGCGCCATCCCGAGATCGATCCGACAGCGGCGACTACGGCGGCGCAATTCATCCCACAGCGTTAGCGAGGTACGGGCCGGGTCTGCGGCGAACACGACCGCTCACGGTCGTCATACCGCCGGACGTGGGACGGCGGCATCAGTCGTCCAGGTCCACCGTCTCGTCGGGCTTCGCCATCTCGCGGCGGTATCCCACGAACCCCAGGACCGTGCCCACGACGAGCACCACCAGCATGACGGCGAGTGCGACCTCCAGCACCCATTTGTACTGTTCGAAGGCCGACGACGCGTAGAAGCCGACGAGCAGCAGGCACGGCGCCCAGAAGATCGAGCCGATCACCGATGCGATCGTGTACGTCCGCTTGTTCATGCCCGCAGCGCCGGCGACCATCGGGCACAGGGTCCGGACCCACGGGATCCATCGAGCGACCAGTACCGCGCCGAAGCCGCGCCGGTCCATCAGGTGTTTCACGCGGTGCAGGTTCTCGGAGTTGAGATATCGGCCGTTCTTCTTGGCCAGCATGTGGTCGCCCATCTTGGCGCCGATGCCGTATCCGACGTGATTGCCGGCGATGGCGGCGAGCATCGCGGCGACCGCCAGGGCCCACACGGATACCGACTGATGACCGGCGGCGGCCAAGGCGATCCCGGCGGTCAGCAGCAGCGAATCGCCGGGTAGGAACAGGCCGATGATGAACGCGCACTCCGCGAACACGAAACCGGCGACGACGAGCCAGATGACGACCGGCCCGGCGCTTTCGAGCAGCCCTGTCACGTCAGGGCTATCCCTGGGGCGTGTCGGTACCCACGCGCCGCGAGTTGCGGACGCGCTTGAGAGCCTCCCAGGCGATGGGGACGACGGAGACGAGAACGATGATGATGAAGATCGCATCGATATTGTCTCGGACGAACTTGATCTTGCCGAGGAACACTCCGAGGACAGTGACGCCGACACCCCACGCGATCGATCCGATGACGTTCCACAGCGTGAAGGTCGCGTACCTCATCCTGGCCGCACCCGCGACGAGCGGGGCGAACGTCCGGACGATCGGGACGAAGCGTGCGAGACAGATCGTGACCGGGCCGTACTTCTCGAAGAACGCGTGCGACTCGTCGAGGTACTTCTTCTTGAGGATCCGGGCCTCGGGCGTGAACAGTTTGGAGCCGCCGAACCGTCCCACGAGGTATCCGACCTGCGCGCCCAGGATCGCGGCTATCGGCACGAGGATCAGCGTCGCGGGGAGCAGCCACGAGTTGTGCGCGCCGGTGTAGCCGATGTCCGACGCGGCGCCGGCGGAGAAGACCAGGCCGGCCGTGAAGAGCAGAGAGTCGCCGGGCAGGATCGGGAACAGGACGCCGGACTCGACGAACACCACCAACAGCAGGCCGGCGAGGACCCATGCGCCGAACTTGTTGAGCACTGTGACGGGGTCCAGGAGCCCACCGAGGGCGGAGGCCTGCTGCACGCTCGGCGACGATGCGAGAGTCGTCGAGGCGTGGATGGCTAGGTCATGTACCTGGGCTGCGAACACCACGTAAGACTACCGGGGTGAGTCTGAGTTCGACCTGAGTGCGCAGGTCCGATTCGTCCGGAACGCTACTTGAGAACCTCGTCGATGTAGCACCATCGCCACGACTCCCCGGGCTGGATACTGCGGATCACCGCGTGGTTGGTCTCGACGTAATGCGCGGTCGCGTGCTTCCCTTGCGAAGAATCGCAGCATCCCACGTGTCCGCAGCTCAGGCACAGTCGCAGCGCAACCGGGTCGAGGCCTTCGGCGACGCACTCCTCGCAGGTCTGCGACAGCGGCGCGGGGTCGGAGAACTCGTCGGTCACCCGCAGGTGATCGCACTCGTTGGACACTCGCGGGGGTGTGAGTAGCTCGGCGACCGCCACGCGTTCGCTGCGCGTCTGCGCGTTCATCAACGTGGCCTCCTCGACGTCGAGACTGAACAGCACCTGCTGCAGCACCTCGTGGTCGCCCTGGCCGGTGTTGCGCAGGCGTAGCACCTCGGCGCGTTCGGCCTGGAGCATCTGCAGCCGGGCACGGCGGAGCTGTGCCACGGGGGTGTCCTTCGACTCGGCCCCGAGCCGCTCCCAGTTCCACCTCTCGCGTGCCTGCGCGCGTTCCCGGAGGCCGTCGAGCACCGTCGGATCGATGGTGCACTCCGGGCTCTTCTCCATCTGGTCGAGCGCATCGAGTCCCGCTGCGACGGCCGAGCGCATGACGACGGCCTGCTGCAGTGCATCGGTGCGCGCATTCGGACCGCGCAGCTTCAGCAGCCGGGCGAGCGCCGGCAGTGTCGAGCCCTGCACCAGCAGGCTGCCCGCCACCACCGTCATCGCCGCGAGCACGAGCACCTCCCGGTGGGGCACGCTCTCGGGGAGGATGAACGCGATCGCGAGCGTCACGACGCCGCGCATGCCGGCCCACGCGAGCACGGCGAATTCGCGGGCGGACAGGCGCCCCGTCGTGTCATCGACGCGGATCGACACCAACGCCGACGGTGCGCACCATACGATCCGCGCGATCATCGTCGTCGCCAACACCGCGCCGCACGTCAACAGGATCGTGCCCCATCCCAGCGACGAGCGGCCGGCGTCCTCGATGAGCCGCCGCATCTGCAAGCCGATCAGCAGGAACACCGCGTTCTCCAACAGGAACTGGATGGTGTTCCAGTTGATCCGCGACGCCATGCGGCCCAGCGCGGTCTGGTCGACCGGCGCCTTGAAGCCGACGAGCAGGCCCGTGATGACGACGGCGACGACGCCCGAGGCGTGGATGTGCTCCGCCGGCAGATATGCGATCCAAGGGCTGACCAGCGACAGCCCAGTGCTGACGCTGGGGTCGGTCACCCGGCGGCTGACGAAGCGCAGCAGCGTGGCGGCGAGCACGCCGATGGCGATACCGCCCAGGGCGCTCAGCGCGAACGAGCCCGCCACCTGCCACACGCCGACGGCCCCCGAGATCGCCGCGATCGCGGTACGCAGCAGCACGATCGACGTGGCGTCGTTGAACAGGGACTCGCCCTCCAACAGCGTCGTGACACGGCGGGGGAGACCGATCCGGCGGCCCACGGCGGTCGCAGCGACTGCGTCGGGTGGGCCGACGACGGCGCCGAGTGCGAGACCGGCGGCGAACGGGATGTGCAGCAGAGCGCTCGTCACGACGCCCACGGCGGCTGCCGAGAACAGCACCAGCCCCACCGATAGCAGCCCGATCGGCCGCAGGTTGGCCTTGAAGTCGACGAGCGATGCGCGGAACGCGGTCGCATACAGCAGCGGCGGCAGCAGGCCCAATAGGACCACGTCGGGATCGAGCGGGACGTCCGGGATGTGCGGGACGAACGAGGCGACGATGCCGACGACGGTGAGCGGTAGGGGCGCCGCGATACCGACCCGGTCCGACAGCGCGCTCACCACCAGCACCACCGACACCAGCACCACGATCCAGGCGGCGACCTCCATAGGGATCAGTGTCGCAAACGTCGGGCGTCGGCCGGTATCGGCGCCTCGTTCGGGTCGGTGTGCGAATCGGGTCGCGGAACCCCGTTCGTGGTGCGCACCTCGGCGGATTGACATACTTTGCTGCGGAACCGCAATCCGATCCAGGAGGACCGAATGCCTATCGCAACACCCGAGGCCTACCGGGAGATGCTGAGCCGCGCCAAGACCCACGGCTTCGCATTCCCCGCCATCAACTGCACGTCGAGCGAGACGATCAACGCCGCGATCAAGGGCTTCGCGGAGGCGGGCAGCGACGGCATCATCCAGTTCTCCACGGGCGGCGCGGAATTCGGCTCAGGCCTGGGCGTGAAAGACATGGTCACCGGTGCGGTCGCACTCGCCGAGTTCGCGCACGTGGTCGCGGCGAAGTACGACGTGACCGTCGCCCTGCACACCGACCACTGCCCCAAGGACAAGCTGGACGCCTACGTCCGGCCGCTGCTCGCGATCTCGCAGGAGCGGGTCGAGGCAGGCAGGGACCCGCTGTTCCAGTCCCACATGTGGGACGGCAGCGCGGTGCCGCTGGCGGAGAACCTGGAGATCGCGCAGGAACTGCTCGCCAAGGCCAAGGCCGCGAACATCATCCTCGAGATCGAGATCGGCGTGGTCGGCGGTGAGGAGGACGGCGTCGAGAACGAGATCAACGACAAGCTGTTCACCTCCGACGACGACTTCGCTCGCACCGTCGACGCGCTCGGCGCGGAGGGCTATCTGCTCGCGGCGACGTTCGGCAACGTCCACGGCGTGTACAAGCCGGGCAACGTCAAGCTGCGCCCGTCCGTGCTGCGCGACGGCCAGGTGGTCGCCTCGGAGAAGCTGGGCCTGGCCGAGGGCAGCAAGCCCTTCGATTTCGTGTTCCACGGTGGTTCGGGCTCGCTCAAGAGCGAGATCGAGGAATCCCTCAGCTACGGCGTCGTCAAGATGAACGTCGATACCGACACGCAGTACGCGTTCACCCGGCCCATCGCCGGTCACATGTTCGCCGACTACGACGGGGTCCTGAAGATCGATGGCGAGGTCGGTAACAAGAAGGTCTACGACCCCCGCTCGTACCTGAAGAAGGCGGAGCAGTCGATGAGTGAGCGCGTAGTCGAGGCGTGCAACGACCTCGAGTCGGCGGGGCGGTCGGTCTCGGCCTAGATCCATCTCCGGAGTACGTGGGGCAGATGCCGATGGAGCGGTCCCCACGTACTCCGGCGGTCCCCGAGGGGCGGATGCCGGTCAGCGCATCGCGAGCCCGACGATCACCGCGAGCACGAGTGCCGCGATGACCGCGGCCGCCACCCACTCCATGGTGGTGAGGTGCGGTCTCTGGTGGTGCACCGCCGGCGGCGCGCTCGCGACGGCGCGAGGCGGAAGCTGGCTGCGAGGGCCCGGCTCCCGGCCGTAAGGATCGCCCGCGGGGCGCGGCTGCACGGTCGGCGGCCGCTGTGCCTGTGGTCGGCGGGCGGGTTGCGGCGGCTGCGGGGCAGGCGGTTTCGGGAACAGTGGCCGGACCGGCGGCTGCGGGACCGCGGAATACGCCAGCGCGGGCGGTGATGGGGGAGTGTGCCGCCGCTGGGCCGCGGGTGCCGGCCCGATCGTTGAGGATGCAGACGGATCCCGTTGCGGCGAAGCGACTTCCGGATGCGGCGCGGCCGCTCCGCGGCGCATCCGGGCGTGGCCGGGATCGGGTCTGCGGTCGCTCATCGCGTGCCTGGGCCAGCCGGCTTCTGGCCGGGTGAGCACACCTTCCAGCCGCCGTCGTCACCCTTCTGCAGAGAGAACGTCCGCTGCACCTTCTGCTGCTCCTGGCCCGGGTAGTGGACCATCGCCTGGGCTTCGGCGCGGTCCCCGTCCACACGGATCGCCTGGAAGCCGTCGATCTGCGGGACGAGCCCACGGCCCTTCGCGTCGGCGAACACCTTGTCCCACTGGTCGTCCGACATGTTGTGGTAGTAACTCTCGAGCTCGCCGCACGTCTGGGTCTGGAGCGCTTTGAGATCGCCGCGGTCGAGTGCATTCACGAACGACGAGGTCGCCTGCGCGACGCCCTGGCGTGGGTCGTTCGATCCGCTGCTCCGGTTCACGAAGATCAAACCGATCACGACCAGCACGAGCACGATCGCCGCCGCCGCGATGATCCACAGTGTCCGCTGCGACGGACCGCGCTTCTCCGGAGCCGGTGCGGCCGGGGGGAAGTGCACCGGTCCGGGCGCCCGTTGCGGTGCGGGTGGGGGAGTATCCGTCGCAGGCGTGCCCGCATCCGACGGTGCAGGCGGTGCCTTGGCGACCGGGCCCACCGTGCGCAGCGGGCCGGTGGCGGGCTCCGCGTCCGTGCCGGCGCCGCCCGCCGACGGTGCCTCGGCCTCAGCTGTTTCGTGCGCTTCGGGAGCCTCGGGAGCCTCGGGAGCCTCGGGTGCCTCGGTGTCGGCCTTGGCCGCGCCGGTCTCGTCGGCCCGGTCGGCTTCGTCCGTCTTCTTCGTCGAGTCCTTGCCCAGCGCGCCGGCCGCCGCGACCCCCGCGAGTGCGGCCGCACCTGCGGCCCCGGCTGCGGTGCCCGCCCTACCGTTCTTGCCGTCCGTGCTTCCCTCGCCGCCCTCGGGTGCGGCCTTATCGGGCGAGGGCTCCTCCGGCGCGTCCTGCGCAGGGAGGTCCGACTTGCTGATCGTGACGGTCTTCGCCTCAGACGGTGCCGAGAACCGGTTGGGCTTCGACTGGTCCTGCCCCTGCTCGGTCTCAGCGTCTTCGGTCTGGACCTCTTCGGTCTCGGCCTCGGGGGCCGTGTGCTTCTCGGCGGTCTCGTCTTTCTCCGCGGCCCCGTCCTTCGCCGCCTCGGCTACCGGGATCGCCTTCGTCTCTGCCTCGCTCGGCGAAGTGTTCTCGGGTCCGGTATCGGTGGCTTCCGCCGGCGGGGGCTCGGCCGCGGGTGTCTTGGGCTCGACTTCGGTCGGCTCGACGGCGTCGTCATCCGCGGCCGTCTCCGGCTCGGCAGTGCCTTCGGAGTCGGCGCCGTCCGAGTCGCCCTTCTTCTCTGCTGCGATCCCCGCTGCGGTGGCGGCGCCCGCGGCGCCCGCGGCGGCAGCGATGCCGGCAACCGGTATCGACGTGGTCTCCGCCTCGCTGGGCGATGCGGCGCCGTCGCTCACGGGCTCGGCGGACTGGTCGCCGGCACCCGCCTCGGCCTCGGGTGTCGCGTCCGAGGACTCCTCGTCGGCGGCGTCGCCTTCGGTCTCGTCCGGCTCGTTGTCTGCCGCCGCAGTAGCAGCCGCGGATGCCGGGATCGTCTTCGTCTCCGCTTCGCTCGGCGACGAGGCTTCGTCCGCGGTCTCCTCGTCGTGGGCCGCGGGCTCGGACTGCCCGGAGCCGACGTCCCCGTCGGTGTCGGAGTCGACGTCGGTCTCGGAGTCGGCCTTGCCCGCGGTGTCGGTGTCGCTCTCGGCGTCGGCGGCGTCCTCGGTGGACTCGGTGTCCTCGCTGCTCGCCTGAGGGTCGTCGTCCTCTGGCTCGTCGCCCTCTGGCTCGGTGTCCTCGGACCGCCCCTCTGCCGCTGCGGTGCCCGCGACCGCCGTAGCACCCCCCGCCGCCGCGACTGCGGCCGTCGGGCTGGAGTTCGACTCGTGCGAATCCGCGTCGTCGGTGTCTCCGGCGGTGCCGTCGCCCTCCGACGCGGTGGCGTCATCCTCGGACGCGACGTCGTCGGCGCTCTCGGGTGCGTCAGCGGGCTCGGCGGAGGCCTCCACGGGCTCCGCGACCTCGACGCTCTCCGTCTCCGGTTCCTCCGGCGACGCCGCGACCGGCGCGCTGGGCGGCTCGGCGGCCGGTCCCACCGGCGGCTTGGGCTCGACGTGTTCCTCTGCGTCCAGCGAGTTCCAGACCGGGGCATTCGCCGATCGCTTGCGCAATCTGCGTAGCCCTCGCACCAAGGGGTTCCCGTCGGAATCTGGCGACATCGAGTCCCGCCCACCTCTCCGGTCGTAGTTGTCGACGTATCGTCCCGGCGCGCGGCCGGGAGCGGACAAAGACAGAGTAGCGGGCGACGTCCATGACAGACTGGCGTCATGACGTCGTTCGGAGATCTGCTCGGTCCACCGCCGGTTCTGCTCGACATCGACGAGGAGCCGGAAGAACAGTTGCTGAGCAGGCGTCCGGCGGCGGAGGTCGCCGCCGACTTCCCGACGTCGTCGCTGGCCTGGGCCTATCTGGCGGAGGCTGCGTTGGAGGACGGGGAGAGCGTTGCCGCATACGCGTACGCGCGCACGGGCTATCACCGGGGACTGGATCAGCTGCGCCGACAGGGCTGGAAGGGCTTCGGCCCGGTGCCCTACAGCCACGAGAACAACCGAGGCTTCCTCCGGGCCGTCGCCGCCCTGGCGCGCGCCGCCAAGTCGATCGGCGAGGAGGACGAGTACCTCCGCTGCCTGGACCTTCTGAACGATTGTGATCCCGAGGCTGCGGGCGCACTCGGACTCGGCCAGTAGCCGGATCCGGGCGCGCCACAACGCGCTGCCCCAGGCAGTACAGAGCCGTACTCGGCGCCTGTACGGGTCGTTGCTGCCGATAGTCCAATGCTCCCTTGCGGCGGGGCTCGCCTGGTACATCGCTCACGACGTGATCCGCCACGTCACCCCGTTCTTCGCGCCTATAGCCGCGGTCATCTCGCTCGGCCTGTCGCTGAACCAGCGCCTGCGGCGCTCGTTGGAACTCGTGGGCGGCGTCACGCTGGGCATCGGGATCGCAGACCTGCTGATCCAGCTGATCGGCACGGGTGTGTGGCAGATCGTGCTGGTCGTCGCGTTGGCCATGGGGGCGGCGGTGCTCGTCGACCGCGGGCCACTGGTGCCGATGCAGGCGGCCTCGTCGGCGGTGCTGGTCGCGACCCTGCTGCCGCCCGGGAGCACGGGCGGGGTGTACCGGATGATCGACGCCGCGATCGGCGGGCTGGTCGGCGTGACCGTCGCGGCCCTGATCCCCAACCATCCCGTGCGGCGGCCGCGCCGCGACGCGGCTAAAGTGCTCGACACCCTGCGCCGAGTGGTCCAGGCGGTCGCGGACGGGCTGCAGAACAACGACCGGAGCAGGCTGGACTGGGCTCTCGAATCCGCCCGCGCAACGCAGCCCGATCTGGACCAGCTGCGCACCGACCTCGCCGGCGGTGTCGAGATCGCGAAGGTCTCGCCGGTGTTCTGGAGCGCGCGAGCCCGGATGGAACGCCTGGCCGCTATCGCCGAGCCGCTCGACAACGCGGTCCGCAACGTGCGCGTCATGGCGCGTCGGGCGGCGGCCGCTCATCAGGACGGCGAACAGGTCTCGCCGGAGGTCATCGAACAGATCCGTGAGCTGGGCGGCTCGTTCCGCACACTACGGGAGATGGTGCTCGCCGATCCCGGCGAGCACCCGGACCAGGCCGATGCCGCGCGCACGCTGCGTTCGGCCGCGCGCCGCGTGGCCGCCGTCGAACCCGGACCGGGGCTCTCGGAGACCGTGATCTACGCGCAGTTGCGCTCCGCCATCGTCGATCTGCTGCAGGTGGCCGGGCTCCAGCGCACGTCAGCACTCGCGGTGTTCCGCGACCTCGGCCGCCGCCGCGGCCGTGACGGTGCCTGAGGTCACTGTTTCGGCACGACCCGCGCCGCCCCGATGCGCCCGGTGGGGAACATCGCGTCGGTGACACGGTTCAGGGAGGCGACCGTCGGCGCCTCGCCCTTCGGCGCGGGCTGCACGGCCATGACCGCCACGATGTAGCGGTTCCCCGGCCCGACGATGGCGGTCGTATTGTGCACCCACGTACCGTCGGCCATGGGCATCCACCCCTGTTTGAACCCCGCCGTCTTCTCGCGGCTCAGTGTCTGGGGCAGGCCGAACGTCTGATTCTCGCCGTCGGTCCCGGTCGGCTGGAAGCCACGCATCGCACCGACCAGGAAGTCGCGCACCTTGGGCGACGTGCGGCGGCCGGAGACGATCTGGTTGTACAGCGATACCAGGTCGGGTGTGGTGGTGAGCGTGAGGTCCCAGCGCCCGTTCGGTCGTGTGTTGCGCAGGCCGTACCGCGCGGCGATGCGCTCGACGATCGCCTCCCCGCCGCCGCGCTGCCAGAACAGGTCGGCGGCGAGATCGTCGGAGCGCGTGACCATCAGCTTCAGCGACGCCATGTCCGAGCTGCCGAGGAAGACCCTGCCCTGTTCCCGACGGGTGAGGATGTCGTCGGCGATCATCACCTTGACCAGCGAGGCAGTCATGTACTGTCTGCCCGCATCGGCGCTGCGGGCGCTCGCGCCGGTGGTGCGGTCCAGGACCGTGATCGATGCGTCGACGCCCTCCTTCCGCGCGACCGCCTCGGCGCGACCCACCGCGGCCGCGAGTGCGCCTGGTGCGGGCCGGGCGGGTGCCGCCTCCGTGACGCCGCCGACGGTGCCGGCGAGGGCCAGCCCGGCGGCCGAAGCGATGACCAATCGACGCACCGTCGTGGTGCGGACAGAAACGGGCGAAGCGGGGCGCATGTTACGAAAGTAAAGCAATGCGTCTGATGTGACTAGTGGTGCGTCGTGTACTCCCAGCGGATCGTTACCGATCCGCGCCCGCGCGGCGGGCGGGGCAGAGACGACGCGGCGTCAGGAGATGAGAATCCAGTCGTCGGTGTGACGGTAGAACGTGGCCCGGGTCAGGACGGCGGGGTCGGTCCTGCCGTCCCGCGTGACCACGAGCTCGAGACCGCCGGTCTGCGCGGCACGGCCGGACAGCCACCGTCGTTTCAGGGGCTCCTTCACTCGCGCCCGCACGCCCGGCTCCTCGCCCGTGGTCTGTACGAGCACGGCTTTGGCCTTACCGGTGAACAGCTTCTCGGAATCGACGAACGTCTCACCGGTGATCGGGCCGCCGTCGGGCCCGGTGATCTTGGCCTGGCCGACCAGCACGGCGCCGCGGTCGTCGCGGATCAGCGGGACGGAGCGCGGAGTCCCCGTCAGCGGGTCCCCGGGGACGTAGACGGCCGCGGCACGCGAGCCGTCGACGGGGACGAAGCCCACCTCGACGTCGAGCCGCTCGGCGGCCATGAGGCGCGCGAGCACGCCCGCCAGCAGCACGTCCGGACCGGCGACGACGACCCGCTTCGGGTAGGTGAGCTTGGACTTGAGGTCCGGTTTGACGGACTCCAGGTCGACGGTGATGGTCTTCAGCTCACTCAGCGGCCCGGGTATCGGGATATCCGGGGCGCGCACCACGATGGTGCTGTCGGTCACGGCGCTCATCAGCCCTACTGTAAGGTTGCGGTACGGTCCGAGCGTATCCGAGGTGGCTACCGGGCCGGAAGGAGATCGTCTCGTGCCTGCGATCGTGCTGATCGGTGCCCAATGGGGAGATGAAGGTAAGGGTAAGGCGACCGACCTGCTCGGTGAGAAGCTTCAGTGGGTTGTCCGCTATCAGGGCGGCAACAACGCTGGTCACACCGTGGTCCTGCCCAACGGCGACAAGTTCGCGCTCCATCTGATCCCCTCGGGAATCCTCACTCCCGGCGTGAAGAACGTCATCGGTAACGGCGTCGTCGTCGACCCGTCGGTGCTGCTCGACGAACTGGACGGCTTGGAGGAGCGCGACGTCGACACATCCGGCTTGCTCATCTCGGCCGACGCGCATCTGCTGATGCCCTACCACGTGGCGATCGACAAGGTCACCGAGCGCTTCCTCGGCAACAAGAAGATCGGCACCACGGGGCGGGGCATCGGACCGTGCTACCAGGACAAGATCGCGCGCGTCGGCGTGCGTGCCGCGGACGTTCTCGACGAGAAGATGTTGGCCCAGAAGGTCGAGGCCGCGCTCGAGTTCAAGAACCAGGTGCTGTCCAAGATCTACAACCGCAAGGCGCTCGACGCGCAGCAGGTGGTCGACGAGACCATGGAGCTCGCAGACCGCTTCAAGCACCGGATCGCAGACACCCGCCTCGAGCTGAACAGGGCGCTGGAGCGCGGGGAGACCGTGCTGCTGGAGGGCTCGCAGGGCACCCTGCTGGACGTGGACCACGGCACGTATCCCTTTGTGACATCGTCGAATCCGACGTCTGGCGGCGCGGCGGTCGGGTCCGGCATCGGGCCCACCCGGATCACGACGGTGCTCGGCATCCTCAAGGCGTACACCACGCGGGTCGGCTCCGGCCCGTTCCCGACGGAACTGCACGACGAGTGGGGCGAGTACCTCGCCAAGACCGGCGGCGAGGTGGGTGTCACGACCGGCCGCGCGCGCCGGTGCGGTTGGTTCGACGCCGTGATCGCGCGCTACGCGACTCGCGTCAACGGCATCACCGACTACTTCCTGACCAAGCTCGACGTGCTGAGCTCGATGGAGAACGTTCCCATCTGCGTCGCCTACGAGATCGACGGCGTGCGCTACGACGACATGCCGATGACGCAGTCCGAGCTGCACCACGCCACCCCGGTCTACGAGACCATGCCCGGCTGGTGGGAGGACATATCGCACTGCCGCACGTTCGACGATCTGCCGAAGAACGCACAGGACTACGTGCTGCGGCTGGAGGAGCTCTCCGGCGCCCACATCTCCTGCATCGGCGTCGGGCCCGGCCGCGAGCAGACGATCGTGCGCCGCGAGATCGTCTAGCCGCTTTCGATACGCCGGCGATATGCGGGCGCTCATAGCATGGGACACATGCGTGTCTTGATCGTCGAGGACGAGCCGTACTTGGCGGATGCCGTCCGTGCCGGGTTACGGCTGGAGGCCATCGCTGCGGACATCGCGGGCGACGGGGACGCAGCGCTCGAGCTGTTGAGCGTCAACGCTTATGACATCGCGATCCTGGATCGCGACATACCCGGCCCGTCGGGGGACGAGGTCGCCGCGAGCATCGTCGCCTCGGGGGCGGGCACTCCGATCCTCATGCTGACGGCCGCCGATCGGCTCGACGACAAGGCGTCGGGGTTCGAGCTGGGCGCGGACGACTACCTGACCAAACCCTTCGAACTCCGCGAACTGGTGCTGCGGTTGCGTGCGCTGGACCGGAGGCGCGCGCACAGCCGCCCACCCGTGCGCGAGATCGCCGGCCTACGCCTTGATCCGTTCCGCCGGGAGGTCTACCGGGAAGGCCGATACATCCCGCTGACCAGGAAGCAGTTCGCGGTGCTAGAGGTCCTCGTCGATGCGGAAGGGGGAGTGATCAGCGCGGAGGAACTGCTGGAGCGTGCGTGGGACGCGAACGCCGACCCGTTCACGAACGCCGTGCGGATCACGGTCTCCGCGCTCCGCAAGCGCCTCGGCGAGCCGTGGGTGGTCGCGACGGTGCCCGGCGTCGGATACCGCATCGACGCCGTTCCAGGTGCGGGTCGTGGCTAGGGCGCCCGGACTAAGCGTCCGACTCAGACTCACCCTGAGTTACGCGGGCTTCCTCATGCTCGCCGGCACCCTCCTGCTGGCCGTGGTGTGGGTCTTCCTGCTGCGTTACGTCCCGGAGGTGATCGCAGTCCCCAACGTCGCGCGGCAGCAAGGTACCTGGCCGGCCGCTCCTCCGCCGTTCATCCCGACACGTTCGGACCTGCAGGCTGCATTCGTTCCGAAGGCGTTGTGGGCGCTGGTTCTTCTGTTGCTCTTCGGTCTCGTCGGCGGATGGATCCTGGCAGGCAGGATGCTCGCACCCCTGGTGCGGATCAGGCGGGCGACCAGGCTGGTCATGGACGGATCGCTCGCCCACCGCATCGAGATGGACGGACGTAACGACGAGTTCCGCGAGCTCGCCGACTCCTTCGACGCCATGCTGGCGCGCTTGGAAGCCCACGTCGCCGAGCAGGAAAGGTTCGCGGCCAACGCATCCCACGAACTTCGCACGCCACTCGCGATCACGAAGACGCTCCTCGACGTCGCGCGCAGCGATCCACCGCACGACAGCCGGGAACTGATCGAGCGTCTGTTCCTTGTGAACACCCGCGCGATCGAGCTGACCGAGGCGCTGCTGCTGCTCGGGCGGGCCGAGCGGTTGTCGATCACCCGGGAGGAGCTGGATCTGTCCCTGATCGTCGAGGAGGCCGTCGAGACGCTACTTCCGCTCGCCGAGCACCGCGGCCTGACGATCGACACCTCCGGCGGCGTCACACCTGCGGTCGGATCCCCAACCCTGGTGCTGCAGTTGACGATCAACCTCGTACACAACGCGATCGTCCACAACCGACCGGAGGCGGGCAGCGTCCGCGTCGACGTCCGGCCCGACGGCACGGATGCGGTGCTCACGGTGGAGAACACGGGGCCGATTCTCGACCCCCGGCTCGTCGTGACCTTGACCGAGCCGTTCCAGCGTGGCACCGGCCGGATAGCCGGCGACCAGGCCGGCGCAGGCCTCGGGCTCGCCATAGTCGACCGCATCGTCCGCACGCACGACGGGACCCTGTCGCTCACGCCCGGTGACGGCGGCGGCCTGCACGTCTCGGTGCGCCTGCCCGCCGGGCGGCGACCGTCCTGAGCACCTCTTCGGCCAGCACCTCACCCGCATCGGCAGCGCCCGCCGTGGCCGCGCGGGCCGACATCATCGCGATCCGTGCCGGGGCTGTGAGCAGCGGGATCAGGTCGGTGACGATCTTCTCGGGACTCAGGTCCGCGTCGTCGATGAGGATCCCGCCACCGGCAGCGACGACCGGCGCAGCGTTCAGGCGTTGCTCGGCGCCACGCAGCGGTAGCGGTACGTACGCGCTCGGGAGTCCGACGGCTGCGAGTTCGGCGCACGTCATGGCGCCGGAACGGCATATCGCGAAGTCGGCTGCCGCGTAGCCCCAACGCATCTCGTCCAGATACGGGACCGATACGTACGCGGAGTCCCCCTCGGGCAGCCGGACCGTTCGACCGGGGCCGGTCACATGCAGGACCTGGATGCCGGCGGAGCGCAGCGCAGCAGCCGCTCCGGATACGGCGGCGTTGATGGTCTCGGCGCCCTGGGAGCCGCCGGTCGCCAGGAGCACCGGGGCGTCGGGGCTCAGGCCGAAGTGCCGTCTGGCGTCGCGCCGAAGCGCCGTGCGGTCGAGCGCGGCGACCGTCGCGCGGAGGGGGATGCCGACGGCTCTGGCATGGATCAGCCGCACATCCGGCCCCGCCGTGAATACGTTGTCCGTGAGCCCGGCGCCGATCCGGTTCGCCCAGCCCGCGCGAGCGTTCGCCTCGTGGACGACGATCGGCAGGCGCCGAGGCCTGGCGGCGAGATACGCCGGCAGCGCGACGTATCCGCCGAATCCCACGACGATCTCCGCCCCGACCCGATCGAGCACGGCGCCCGCCGCCCGCACTGCGGCGCACAGCCTGGCAGGCGCGGTCCACAGACCGGGCCCGAGGGTCCGCGGCATCGGGGCCGGTGGGATGAGCTCCAGCGGGTAGCCGCGCTCGGGGATCAGCCGGGTATCCAGCCCGCGCACCGTTCCGAGCGCGGTGATCCGGGCCGACGGAACCACGCGCCGCACTGCGTCGGCAAGGTTCATCGCGGGTTCGATGTGCCCGGCCGAGTGCCCGCCGGCGACCACGATGCGGGGTGCGGATCCGCGCGGGGCGGTGCCGGTCATGCTGCCCGGCAGACGGCGCCGACGGCGATGGGGAAGTCGAAATACACGTCCGGGAAGGGCTCGTCGCGCAGCGTGTAGTGCCACCATTCGGTTGTGTAGCAGTCGAATCCGGTCTCGTCCATGATGGAGCGCAGGTGGGCGCGATTCTCGGCCGCGAGCGGCGTGATCCCGTCGGCACCGTGATGTGAGATCGGATCCATCAGGTCGTGGCCGCCGCCCATATCGGCGAGTTCGCCCGTATCGAGGTGATACAGAGTGAGATCCACTGTGCTGCCGCGGCTATGGCCCGATCTGGCCGCTACGTAGCCGCGATCGAACATCTCGGACCGGTCGATGTTGGGGTAGTGCCGGCTTTTCGTGCGTCCATCCTCCGGTTCGCGAGACCAGCTCATGAACCGGTCGACGGCGCACTGGGGCCGGTAGCCGTCCCACAGCAGCAGGCCGAATCCGCTTGCGGCGGCGCGGTGCCGAGCCGACCGCAGACCGCGGCACAGAGCCCGCGTCCCGACTATGCGATTCACCAGGTATCCGTCGACCGGAGTGCCGGTGAAGTTGTCCCACGTGGCGTACTTGGAGTCCCAACGGACTCCCGGGAGGTGCTCGTCGACGAATATGAACTCCGTGTTCACCGCGCCCCTCCCGATACCGCCAGGAGGATGACCCGATCCAGCACGTCGGCGAGGGGCAGGCCGGCCGCGGCCATCATGCGCGGATAGCGACTGTACGAGGTGAGCCCCGGAAGGGTGTTGACCTCGTTCAGCACGACGCACCCGTCCGTCGTGAGGAACATGTCCACGCGCGCCAGCCCCCTGCAGCCCATGGCGGCGAACACCGCACGTGCCGTCTCCTGGACGAGTGCGCGAGACCGGGCCGGGATATCGGCGGGTACGACGGGCGTCGAGTTCTCCGAGCCCGTCTCGGGGTGGTCCTCCTGATGGATTCGAAAGAACCCGTGCGACAAAGCGATACGATCCACCTCGCCGGTGATCAGACCGCGGTGGTCGCCCAGTATCGCGCAGCCGACCTCGCTTCCGATGACGGCCTCCTCGATCAGCACCTTCGGGTCGTATCGCCGCGCCGCCTCGACGGCCTCGGCCATATCCCCCTCGCAGGTCACCTTGGTGACTCCGAAGGACGAGCCCGAGCGGGCGGGCTTGACGAAGACGGGGAACGTGAGCCCCGCGGTTTCGGGGCGCTCGTCCCGGAACAGCGTGCGGAATCGGGGCGTCGAGATGCCGGCGCCGCGCGCGACGGCGTATGCGAGGGACTTGTCCATGCACACCGCCGAGCTCTGGATATCGCACCCGGCGTAGGGGATTCCCGCCAGTTCCAACAGCCCCTGCACGGCGCCGTCCTCGCCGAGCCGACCGTGCAGGACCGGCAGTACGACGTCGAGCTCGATCACGTGGGATCGGTCGCCCGCCTGCACGAGCAGGCCCCGTGTGCGCCGGTCGGGCGACAGCACAGCGGGGGAGCTCGCGTCGTCGTCCCAGTCGCCGTCCGGGCCTGCGCAGAGGCGCCATTCGCCCGACCGCGTGATGCCGATCCAGACGGGCTCGTACCTCTCGGCATCGAGGTTCCGCGCGACCTCGCGCGCGGATTTCACCGACACCGGATGTTCCTCGGACGACCCGCCGAAGAGGATGCCCACCCGTAGGCGTGTCATGCGGGCCTCCGTCCCTCGAACTCCAGGCAATCGAGGAGGCTCTTCTCGGCGATGTCGTGGAGCGCGCGATCGGTGAAGTAGGCCCTGTGCGGGCTGATGATCGCGTTGGGTGCCTCCTGCAGCCGTAGCAGCGCGGGGTTGCGCACCGGGCGTCCGCTGCAATCCGCGTAGAAGATCCCGTCCTCCCCTTCGATCACGTCGAGGGCGACCCCGCCCAGGTGGCCGCTGTCGAGGGCCGCGACCATCGCCTCCGTGTCGACGAGCCCACCTCGAGCGGTATTGACGATGATCGAGCCCCTCTTCATCCGGGAGATGCGGTGACGATCGAGCAGATGACGGGTCTTCGTGCTGAGCGGAATGTGAAGCGTGACGACGTCGGCCTGTCGGAGCAGCCCGTCGAGCCCGTCCGTCGGCCGCGCTGTCGCGCCTCGGGCGTCGAAGGTCATCACCCGGCAGCCGAATCCGGCGAGCCTGTCGACGACCGCCGATCCGGTACGACCCGTCCCGATGACGCCGACCGTGAGGTCGCGCAGTTCGCGTCCGTGCACGTCGCCCAGCCGGTAGTCGTGGGCATCCGTCCGGCGGACAACGGATTTCGCGTCCCGCAGCGACATCAGTACGAGCATCAGCGTGTAGTCCGCGACGCTGCCGGGGGAGTAGACGACGTTGCCGACGGTCACGCCCACACTCGCCGCGTACTCCACGTCGATGTGATCGAGTCCCACGCTGCGCGTCGAGACGTACCGCACACCGATGCGGCTCAGGGCGAGCAGAGCGGGGTTCGGGACCGGCGCCTTGTGGCCTACGCTGACGCATCGATTTCCGAAGGCCAGCAACGCATTCCTTTCGGACAGCACCTCGTCGGTGACGGTGAGCCGGAGCCCGTGGTGGTGCGCCACTCTGCGCAGCACCGCCGCCTCGTCGTCGCCGCAGCCGAAGATCGTGACACCGGTCGACGCACGTGAGCGTGATTCGACCGCGGTCGGCGCCGGAGCAGATGACGTCGCGGTGCGCAATGATTCGTTCTCGGTCATGGCCACAGTCAAGGCCGAACGCTGTTGTCGGCGTGTATGCGATTCCGCATACACGCGCGATACACGCCGAACCCCCGCTCGGTCGGGCGGCCGTGCAGAGCGCCGGCCGACCGGCTAGGCGTCTCGGTACAGCCCCAGCACCGCGCCGGACCGACCAGCCGAACACCTCCGGGTAGAAGCGCAGGGCGTCGTCGACGTCGGGGGCGTGAGCCGGGTCCAGCCGGGCCCGTTCGGGGTGATCGACGTGAGCTCCACGCCTCGAGTGTGCTTGTCGTCAGCGGAAGGTGGGGTCTTTCGCGCGGACGTCGCGGACCTCGGCCATCGTGGGCGCGTAGGCGCCGTCGCGGCTCACGGTGAGTGCCGACGTGATCACGGCCCGGTGCAGGGCCGGCTGCACGTCGGTCCACGTCGTGGCGCTCAGCCGGCGCCCCGCGTGTCGCGATCCCAGGTAGCCGGTGTCCAGCAGCCCGGACACTAGCCCTGCCATGAACGAGTCCCCCGCCCCGACGGTATCGCCCACCTCGACGGTCAGCTGGTCCACGTGCAGCATGTCCCGATTCCCGGACAACAGCGCATAGGCGCCCCACGGCCCGCGGGTGACCACGACCATCGCCGGCCCGGATGCGAGCCAACGCCGCATCACGTTCTCGACCGGCTCGTCGGGATACAGCCAGGTCAGGTCCTCGTCACTGGCCTTCACCAGGTCCGCGAGCCCGACGATCTGCTCGATCCGCGACCGCACGGTCTCGGGCGTCCCCATCAGGGCGGGCCGGATGTTGGGGTCGTAGGACACCGTCGCGTGGTCTCGGATGCGCTGGACGATGTCGAGCACACCGTCGGCGCCGGGCGCGAGGGTCGCCGCGAAGCTGCCCGTGTGCAGGTGGTTGTACCGCTCCAGCCCGCCGGCGGGCGGCACCTCCCACGTGAGATCGAAGTCGTATACGGCGCGGCCCTCCTCGTCGACGTGCGCGCGTGCGAGCGGGGTACGCGGGGCACCGTCGGTGCCCGGCACGACCTCGAGTCCCGCCCGCTCCGCGCTCGCCGCGATCCGCGCGCCCCGCTGGTCGCGGCCCCACCAGGACAGGATCGACGCCGGGTCGCCCAGCGCGGCGAGCCCACACGCGACGTTGAACAGGCTGCCTCCGACGTGCTCTTCCACGGGCCTCCCGGGCCGCATCACGGCGTCGATCAGAGCCTCCCCGAGGCACAGCGTGCGGCCCGGCATCAGGCCCCCTTCGCCAGTCGCGTCGTACCCGATTCCACGAGACCCAACTTCTCCTCCATCTCCTCGAGCGGCACGCCCTTGGTCTCCGGCATGACCCGCAGCACCCAGAACAGCTGGCCGATCATCGCGACGAAGAAGATGAGGAACGCGACGCCCCCGCCGAGCGCGCCGATGATCGGCGGGAACGCGAACGTCGTGATCGCCGCGAATACCCAGTGTGTCAGGCTACCGAGCGATTGCCCGCGCCCGCGGATGCGGTTGGGGAAGATCTCGGAGATGAACACCCAGATCACGGCGCCCTGTCCGAACGCGTGCGCCGCGATGAACACCATCAGCCCGGCGAGGACCAGCACGGACGACGTCGACGTGAAGCCGCCCGCCGCATTCTCGTAGTAGAACATGACGGCCGTGAGGAAGCCGAGCGAGACGAGATAGCCGATCGATCCGACGAGCATGAGGCGCCGCCGCCCCAGGCGGTCGATGACGCTCAGCGCGGCCATCGTCGCGATCAGGTTCATGGCGCCCACCGCTATCGACATCAGATACGCCGCGTTATCGGACGCGCCGGCGTCCTGCATCACCCGCGGCGCGTAGTAGAGGATCGCGTTGATCCCGGACATCTGGTTGAAGAACGCTATCGCGACCGCAAGCAGGATCACCCGCATGTGGCGTCGCGTGAAGAAGGGCACGCTGGGCGCGTTCGCGGCCGCCGCGAGCGAGTCACGGATCTCCGCGAGCTGCGCATCCGATTCCGGGCGCGTGGCGCACAGGCGCTCGGAGGTCCGCGCGGCCTTCTCCCAGCGGCCGTTCGCGGCGAGCCAGCGCGGCGTCTCGGGGACCGTCGTGAGCAGGAGAAGGAAGATCGCCGACGGTACGACCATCACGCCCAGCATCCAGCGCCAGGCATGGTCACCGTCGGCGACAGCCCGGATGATCGCGTTCGACGCGTACGCCACGAGGATGCCGAGAACGATGTTGAACTGTACGAGCCCCACCAGCTTGCCGCGCTGTGCAGGCGGCGCGACCTCGGCGGTGTAGATCGGCGCGCACACGCTGGACGCGCCCACGCCGAGGCCGCCGAGGAACCGGAACAGCATGAGTAGCGCCGGGTTCGGCGCGAACGCCGAACCCAGCGCTCCGATCACGTACAGCGCTCCGACCACGTACAGCACCTTCTTGCGGCCGTACCTGTCCGCGGGTGTGCCGGCGGACAGCGCCCCGACGATGGTGCCGATCAGCGCCGTGGTCACGACGAAGCCGAGGGCCGCATCGCTGAGCCCGAACTGCTCCTGGATCTGTTTCTCGGCACCGGAGATGACCGCCGTATCGAAGCCGAACACGAGCCCGCCGACGGACGCGACGACGGCGCTACGGATCACGAGAGCCTTCATGCGGCAACGGTATTCCGGCCCCGGGTGCCCGCTCAGGGTTTCCGGTGGAACGATCGCAACCCCAAGCGATCGGGCATCGCATCCCACGCCCGGAGTGAGGCTCGGCCGGGTATCGGCGTGAAGTTTGCGATGATGGTGTGCATGACGAACCTCGCGAGCGGTATCGGGCGGCCTCGGATCGGGACGGCGCTGACGCCGGGCGCGACGCGGGTGCTGCTGCTCGGGGCGGGGGAACTCGGCAAGGAGGTGGTGATCGCGTTCCAGCGCCTCGGCGTGGAGACGATCGCCGTCGACCGCTACGAGAACGCCCCCGCGATGCAGGTCGCCCACCGCAGCCACGTGATCGACCTGACCGATCCCGCCGCGATCCGCGCGGTCATCGATGAGGAGAAGCCCGACCTCGTCATCCCCGAGATCGAGGCGATCGCCACCGATGCGCTGGCAGGCGTCGAGGCCGACGGCGTCGCCGAGGTGATCCCCACCGCCCGGGCCGTGCGGCTGACGATGGACCGCGAGGGCATCCGCAAGCTCGCGTCCGAGGAACTCGGTCTGCCGTGCTCGCCTTACCGGTTCGCGTCCGACGCCCAGGAGCTCGCCGCCGGTGCCCGGGAGGTCGGTTTCCCGTGTGTGGTCAAGCCCGTCGTCTCCAGCTCCGGCAAGGGCCAGACGGTGGTGCGCGGCCCTGCCGATCTGGCGGCCGCGTGGGATACCGCGGTGAACGGCGCGCGCGTGCCGGGCGACCGCGTGATCGTCGAGGGCTTCGTCGACTTCGACTACGAGATCACTCTGCTCACCGTCCGTGTGTACGACGCACAGGTCGGCCGCGTCGTGACCAAGTTCTGCGAGCCCATCGGCCACCGCCAGGAGGGCGGCGACTACGTGGAGTCCTGGCAGCCGCAGCCCATGAGCCAGAACGCCTATGACGCTGCCACGTCCGTGGCGGGCCGCATCGTGACCGCGCTGGGCGACGGTGGTACCGGTGGGCGCGGAGTGTTCGGCGTCGAGTTGTTCGTGAAGGGCGACGACGTCTACTTCTCCGAGGTCTCGCCGCGGCCGCACGACACGGGTCTGGTGACCCTCGGCTCGCAGCGCCTCTCCGAGTTCGAGCTTCATGCCCGCGCCGTCCTCGGTCTGCCCGTCGACACGTCGCTCATGTCGCCGGCCGCATCCGCTGTCGTCTACGGAACGGGGAACAGCTCGTCCGTGGCGTTCGACGGCGTCGCCGATGCGATGGCGGTGCCCGAGAGCGAACTCCGTCTGTTCGGGAAGCCCGAGGGCTACGCGCGCCGCAGGTTGGGAGTGGCCGTCGCGACAGCCGACACGATCGAGGTCGCACGGCGTAACGCCGTGGAGGCCGCGTCCCGCGTGCGCGTCGTCGACTCGTCCGCGCCCGTCGCTGCACCCGAGGAGGCCGAGACCACCGCGGTTCCGGTCCAGACCCGCGACGAGGACCCCGCTACGCGCGCCATGCCGCTGCCTCCGCAGCGCCCGGTCACGCGCGGGGGTCTGCCGGGGCCCGTCGGGCAGCCGGGTGGTGCGCCGGAGCACGCACACGGCCCGACGGCACCGGGCCGTCCGATCCCGTCCGTCCCGCCGCAGGGACCCCCTCCTGGGCCGGCGCAGGGCCGCCCGCCGGTACCGCCGCGCGGCCCGGGGCGCCCCGGGCGGCCTCCGTCGGGTGCCGGACCGCAGGGGCCGGGGCCGCAGGGCTCCGGACCGCAGGGCTCCGGCCGGCCGGCCGGGCCCGTGCCCCAGGGCGGGCGTGGGCCTCGCGGCGGGGAGGGACCGCAGGGGTCGGAGCAACCGGGCGGCGAGCGGTCTCCGCGCACACCCGGGCAGGGGCTGGCGGGCATCGCGGTGGACACGTCATCGACTCATCCCGCGCGCCCGGTCCAGCTGCAGCCGGCGCCCCGCCCGCCGATGAACCCGCCTGCGGAGCCGGAGATTCCGGCGGAGAACAACCCGCCGACAACTCTGGGCATGGCGCCGCGGCGCCCGACCCGCGAGCAGTGAGTCAGCCGCGCTCCATCCAGTAGGCCTGCGACTTCACATGGGTCTTGGGCAGGACGGCCTGCCGTTTCGCCGCTTTTACCGACTCGCGTGTCGCGCGGGCCTCGGCGGCGACCCAGACGAACGCGTCGGCGGGGACCTTCGCGGCCTCGACGGCGGCGACCAGTCCGGCGCCGCGGTCGGTGCGGGCGACCCACGTGACGTCGTCGCCCCGGACCGGCAGGGTCCGCTCGTCGTCGTGCTGGTATTCGAGGAAGATGCGCGCCGGTGCGTTCGCGTGATCCAGCAGCGAGTTCATCGCGGGCAACGAGGCGGCGTCTCCGACCAGGACGTACTCCGACGGTGGGGACTCGGGGAAAGCGAACTTCGATCCCATCAGGGTCGCGCCGATGGTGTCGCCCGGCTGCGCGTCGGCGGCCCACCGGGGTGCAGGGCCGTCGTGCATCGCGAATTCGATCGTGAACGCGTCGCCGTCCGGGTCGACGATGGTGTAGCCGCGCTGGACCAGCGTGCCGTCGTCGTCGCCCGGCGTGGCCTCGCCACTCTTCGGGATCCACAGGCGCACCCACATCGTGGGATACCAGGGGTGCGCGGCCAGGAAGCCGCCGCCCGTGAATCGCACCCGGTGGAAGTGCTCGTTCACCTTCTCTGTGTCCCGGACAGTGAAGACGTAGTCGTCGGCGCGTAGCGCCTTGAGGATCAATCCCTGTACTCCGCGTCCCATGTGCTTAGGCTAGCCTGAATTCTCGGCGCCGGTGTAGTCGCTCCCTCCGATGTAGGCGGTGTGGCCGCTGGGCTCTTCGGCTCGCGTCGCGTCGGCGACGGCCGCGGCGAACTCCTCGACCGTGGGGAGCGGTCCGTGTCTCCGGCGGGCGTCGACGGCCGCGACGTCGCGCCGCTCGAGCAGCTTCACGATGATCGTGCCGTCGATCATGTCGCCGGAGACGACCGTGAGCCTGGTGCCGCGGGCCTCGAACTCGGGGATCAGCTCGCGGAGGGCGCGCTCGCCGGCCAGCTTGCTCGCCGCGATGGGTTCGTATCCCGACGGGACCGCGCGGCTCTCGGAGAAGTGCGCCTGGTGGCTGGTCACGAACACGATCCGGCCGCACCCGGTCATCCGCTCGGCTGCCGCACGAGCCAGCGTCACCTGTGCGTCACGGTTGATGCGCATCGGATAGTCCTGCGGCGCACCGAGTTCCAGGCCGCCGGAGGCGTTGAGCACCAACACATCGAGACGGCCGAACTCGGCGATCGCGACGTCCAGGAGCCCGGCCGGATCGTCGGTGAGGTCGGCCCGCGCGGCGATCGCCGTTCCGCCGGCGTCGCGGATCCGCGCGCAGACCGCCTCCGCGCGCCTGGCCTTCTCCCGATAGTTGACCACGACGGCATCGCCCGTCGCGGCCAGTGCGACCGCCGTCTCGGCCCCGATCCCGCGGGACGCGCCCGTCACCACTGCCACCCTCATCTGCCGCCTCCTATGCTTCTAAAAGAGAAGTGGCCACAGCGTCGCACTTCGATTTCAGAAGTGCAAGTACGCTCGAGCCGTGGCTGTGAGCGACGTGGTGACCAGGCGGCGGGATGACGACGATCCCGAGGCCCTGGCCTGCATGGAACTGCTCGGGCAGCGCTGGGTCCTGCGCATCGTGTGGGAGCTCGAGCCGGGCGCCCTCGGCTTCCTGGAACTGCGGCGCCGAATGGGCAACTGCAGCTCGTCGGTGCTGGCGTCGCGGCTTGCGATGCTCGTGGAGGAGGGGATCGTCGACAAGCTCCCGGATCGGCAGTACGAGCTCAGCACCCGAGGCGCCGCTCTGGGGCGCGCTCTCGAACCCGTCTGGGAGTGGTCGCGGGCCTGAGCCGACGGCGGTGACCCGGGACCGACCAAGCTCTAAACAACCCGCGGACAACCGGGGTCGTCTACCGTGCTGCGTGCGCGGCCACTCCGGTCGCAGGACAAGGAGAGATGATGGGGCGCACGACGATCGGGATGGTCGCGGTGGTCGCGGCTGCAACGCTGGGACTCGCTGCGTGCGGCGGGAATTCGGGGGATGCCCACACGGCGGCGGGCGGCTCGGCGGAGGCCGCCTCCTCTGCTGCCGGAGGTGCCGTCGAAAGCAGCGAGACCGCCGCGCCGGCGGGACCGCGGAAGAACGTCCCCGTCTCCAGCCTGGTGCTGAGTGCGGCGGATCTGCCGCCCGGGTTCACCGAGATCCCGTTGTCGTCCGATCAGCTGCAGAAGGCGCTCGATGCGCTCGGCGGCGCCTCGGGCGACTTAGCGATCACGCCCGCGGGATGCGGCGATGCGACCCAGGTCAGCAGCGCGATCAAGAAGATGAGAGCGAGTGACATGGCGATGCTCGCGGCGCGGGGCGGCACGGGTCTCCTGTCGGACGCGGTCGTCGCCACGCCACCCGCTGTCGCGAAGATCCGTGGCAACCTCACCGGGTCGTGTTCCACGATGTCGGCGAAGGGCACCACGATGGGCGTCGCGGTCGAGACCACCACGTCCTTCTCGAAGATCGACGTCCCGAAGGGCGCGGCCAGCGATGTGTTCGCCGTGCAGGAGATCACCAAGTCGGTGGTGCGGGGTTCGACCACCACTCAGAGCGCGTTCGAGGCGTGGGCCGACGTCAACGGCTACGCCGTCGCGGTGAAGCTGACCGCCTTGACCGGCGGCCCGGACCGCGCGGCGTTCGACTCCGCCGTGGCCAAGGCGATCGCGAAGGCCGCCGCCGGTAGCTGACCTCGGGGACATGTGAAAGGGGCGCGGCCGAGGAGGTCGCGCCCCTTTCCACGTCGTTCGGCGCTACTCAGGCCTTCTGCACCTTGGCGGGCTCGGATGCGGCGATCATGTCGTGCCGCTCCACTACCTTCACGCGCTCGCGGCCTTCCGCCTCGCCGAGGCTGCGCTCGTGCTCGTCGAGCCGGTACCAGCCGTCCCATGTCGTGTACGGGGTCTCGTGGTCGTCGAGCCACTGAGTGACCGAGTCGGGCTCGGGCTGCGCGGGCGGGGCGAGCCGGCCGGCATGGTAGTCCTCGAGCAGGCAGGCCACGGTCTCGTTGGCGTCGCCCTTGGTGTGGCCGATGAGGCCGACGGGGCCGCGCTTGATCCAACCGGTCGTGTAGACGCCCTGGAGGTGTTCGGTGCGGTCCATGACCCGCCCCGCCTCGTTGGGGATGACTCCGGCCTGGTCGTCCCAGGGGATGTCCGGAAGGTCGTTGGAGAGGTAGCCGACGGCCCGGTACACCGCGCCGACCTCCCAGTCGGTCGTGCGGCCGGTGCCGCGGACGTTGCCGTCGCCCGTCAGCTCGGTGCGCTCGGTGCGCAGCCCGACCACCTCGCCGTTCTCACCGAGGATCTCGACGGGCGACTCGAAGAGGTGGATGTAGAGCTTGTGCGGCCGGTCGGTGCTCTCGCGGATCGCGTAGTTCTCGAGGATCACGGCGACCTGATCGGTGATCTTCGACTCGCGGCGCGCCTTGGCGGAGCCCTCGTCGTACTCGATGTCCTCGGGATTCACGACGACCTCGATGGTCTTCGAATGGTCGAGCTCCTTGAGCTCGAGGGGCGTGAACTTGACCTGCGCCGGGCCGCGGCGACCGAAGACGTGGACCTCGACCGCCTTGTTCTCCTTCAGACCCTCATAGACGTTCGGCGGGATCTCCGTCGGGAGTAGCTCGTCGGCGGTCTTCGCGAGGACTCGCGCCACATCGAGGCCGACGTTGCCCACGCCGAGCACGGCGACCTTCTCCGCCTTCAGGGGCCATTCGCGCGGGAAGTCCGGATGCCCGTCGTACCAGGCCACGAACTCGGCGGCGCCGTAGCTCCCGTCCAGGTCGATCCCCGGGATGTCGAGGTTGCGGTCCGCGACGGCACCGGTCGAGAAGATGACGGCGTCGTAGTGGCGACGGACGTCCTCGAGAGTGAAGTCCTTGCCGAAGTCGAGGTTGCCGAGCAGGCGGACCTGCGGCTTGTCGAGGACCTTGTGCAGCGCGTTGATGATGCCCTTGATGCGCGGGTGATCGGGTGCGACGCCGTAGCGGATGAGCCCGAACGGCGCGGGCATCTTCTCGAACAGGTCGATGCTGACGCCCGGGTCCGCGGCTTCGTCGGACTTCATCAGGGCGTCGGCCGCGTAGATCCCGGCGGGACCGGCGCCGACGATGGCGACGCGCAGCGGGCGGTTCGGAGAGGTCATATAGCTTCGGTTACCTTTGTCAGCATCTGAAGGGTTGTAGTCCACACCAGGTTAGTGCGGGCTTAGCCCGGAACCTAGTTCGGGGCGGCGTCATCGCACCGTACGTGACCTGTTCGAGGGTGGTGGCCGACGTGGAGGCGGAGCGCAGAGGATCGGGTGAATCGGGGGTGTCGCCCACCCCGTTCCTGATCGCGCTGGTGTTGGCGGTGGTCGCGATCGGCGCGGTGCTGGCGTGGAACCTCATCCGCCCATCAAACGATCGGCTCACCGATTCCGCGCAGGTCCAGCGCACAATCGGGCAGTACTACGGCGCCCTGAACAAGGGCCGGTACGCGGACCTCGTGGCCAACACCTGCACCAAGGACCGGGCGAAGCTACCCGCTGAGGCGGGATTCTCAGGCGCTCGGAAGGCCGCCGTCGAGCGCGAGGGGGAGGTCACGCTGGGTCAGGACGATGTGACAGACCTCACGGTCTCGGGTGATACCGCCAAGGCCACCCTGACTTTGCGCTATGCCAAAGCGGGGGACAAGACTGAGAAGGCGTCGTTCGTCCGCGAGGGCGGGAAATGGAAGAAGTGCTCATGACCTACGCCGGTGACCTCACCCCCACCGAGGCGTGGAAGCTGCTCGCAGACGATCCGTCGGCGGTACTCGTGGACTGTCGTACCGACGCGGAGTGGAACTACGTCGGCGTGCCCGACCTGACGGAGCTCGGCAAGAAGCTCGTGCTCGCGCAGTGGCAGACCTTCCCCGACGGTGCGCTCAACCCCCGCTTCGTCGCGGACCTCCGTCGCTCGGGCGTGCCGGACGGCGCTCCGGTGGCATTCATCTGCCGTTCCGGGCAACGCTCCATCGGCGCGGCCGAGGCGGCGACGCGCGCCGGTATCGGCCCGTCGTACAACGTGCTCGACGGATTCGAAGGCGCCCTCGACGAGACGGGGCACCGCGGCGCTGCCGGGTGGCGCGCCGACGGCCTGCCCTGGCGCCAGTTCTAGTTCCTACGAGGAGAATTCGTGACCAGCTTCGACTCCCTGCCCGACGGCGTCTCGCCCGAGACCGTTGCGGTCCGCGGCGGCCTGCTGCGCTCGAACTTCGAGGAGACCTCGGAGGCGCTGTACCTCAACTCGGGCTACACCTATGAGTCCGCGGCCGCGGCCGAGGCCGCGTTCAACGGAGACATCGACCGGTTCGTGTACTCGCGCTACGGCAACCCGACGACGGCGGTGTTCCAGGAGCGGCTGCGGCTCATGGAGGGCGCCGAGGCGTGCTTCGCGACAGCGACCGGCATGGCCGCGGTGTTCACGTCGCTGGGTGCGTTGCTGAAGGCCGGCGACCGGCTCGTCGCCGCCCGCTCCCTGTTCGGATCGTGCTTCGTGGTGGCGGGGGAGATCCTGCCGCGCTGGGGCATCGAGACGGTGTTCGTGGACGGCGAGGACCTCGGGCAGTGGGAGCAGGCACTGTCGCAGCCCACCACCGCCGTGTTCTTCGAGACCCCGGCCAATCCGATGCAGACGATGGTCGACATCGAACGGGTCTCCGAGCTCGCGCACGCCGCCGGCGCGCAGGTGGTCGTGGACGGCGGCTTCACCCCGGTCGGCCTACAGGATTCGATGGCGCTCGGCGCGGACGTGATAGTCCACTCCGGCACCAAGACCATGGACGGCCAGGGGCGCGTGATGGGCGGCGCGATCCTCGGTTCGACGGAGTACATCGACGGGCCGGTCAAGACGCTCATGCGGCACACCGGGCCCGCGCTCGCACCGTTCAATGCGTGGGTGCTCATCAAGGGACTCGAGACGCTGTCGCTGCGCGCCGAGCGCTCGGTGGCGTCGGCGCTGAAGATCGCGCAGTTCCTCGACGCCGATCCCAGGGTCGAGTGGACCCTCTACCCCTACCTGGAGTCGCATCCGCAGCACGAGTTGGCGAAGCGTCAGATGACGGGCGGCGGAACGGTCATCACCTTCTCGCTCGCCGCCGCCGACGGTGCATCGGCCAAGGAGCGCGCGTTCAGGCTGCTCGACGCGATGCAGGTCGTGGACATCTCCAACAACTTCGGCGATGCCAAGTCGCTCATCACGCATCCCGCCACGACCACACATCGCGCGATGGGGCCCGAGGGGCGCGCTGCGATCGGTCTCACGGACGGCACGGTCCGCCTGTCCGTCGGCCTCGAGAACGTCGACGACCTCATCGCCGACCTGGACCGCGCGCTCTAGACCAGCCGGCCGCGACCCGTCACGCGAACGGGTCGTCCGTCCTGCCGACCAGGTCGGCGACGGAGTCGAGGATCGCGGTGGGCCGATACGGGAAATGGTCCACCGTGGCGGGCGTGCTGATGCCGGTGAGCACGAGGATCGTCTTGAGACCGGCCTCGAGTCCGCAGACGATATCGGTGTCCATCCGGTCGCCGATCATCAGCGTCGACTCGGAGTGGGCGCCCAACGCGCGCAACGCGGACCGCATCATGAGCGAGTTCGGCTTGCCGACGTAGTAGGGGTTGCGCCCGGTGGCCTCCCGGATCAGGGCGGCCACGGCGCCGGTGGCCGGCAGCGAGCCCTCCTTGGACGGGCCGGTGGCATCCGGGTTGGTCGCGATGAACCGCGAGCCGCGCTCGATCAGGCGGATCGCGGTGGTGATCGCTTCGAACGAGTACGTGCGGGTCTCGCCGAGCACGACGTAGTCGGGGTCGCTCTCGGTCATGACGTAGCCGGCGTCGTGCAGCGCCGTGGTCAGTCCCGACTCGCCGACCACGTAGGCGGACCCGCCGGGCCGCTGGTCAGCGAGGAACTTCGCCGTCGCCAGGGCCGACGTCCAGATCCTGTCCTCGGGGATGTCGAGCCCACTCGACAACAGTCGGGCACGTAGGTCGCGCGGGGTGCGGATCGAGTTGTTGGTCAACACCATGTACGGCGTACCGATGTCGGTGAGCTCGGCGATGAACGTGTCCGCCCCTGGGATCATGTGCTCCTCGTGCACCAGAACGCCGTCCATGTCCATCAGGTAGTGCCATGCCATATTGCGCACACTATCGGCGCCGCAACCTACCGGCAGGTCGGTGTGCAGATCACGGCCGCAGCGGCGCGGCACCGCGCCTACGAGCTCGCCGATCCGCTGCGGTGTAGATCCAGACAGCGCCGGCGGCTCGGTGCCCGGCTACAGGCCCAGTGCATGCAGCACGGTGCCGAATTTCGCGGTCGTCTCGTCGTATTCGGCATCCGGATCGCTCGCGCCTACGATCCCGCCGCCCGCCCACGCGCGCACGGTCCCCCACTCCGGGCGTAGCTCGGCGCAGCGGAGCGCCACCATCCACTCGCCGTTGCCGTCGGAATCGGCCCACCCCACTGCGCCGCCGTAGAAGCCGCGCGGCCCCTCGAGTTCGGATATCACCGATCGCGCCGTGTCCGACGGCGTGCCGCACACGGCCGGCGTCGGGTACAGGGCCAGTGCCACGTCGAGGGCTGTCGCGGCGTTCGCCAGCGTGCCCCGGATCGGCGTCGACAGATGCCAGACCTGCGGCGTCGAGTGCAGCGACGGTTCGGCGGGCACCTGCAGATCCCGGCACAGCGGAGCCAGGCGCTCCGCGATCCAGTCCACCACGTACGCGTGCTCTGCCCGGTCCTTCGCCGACGAGAACAGGTCGTCGGCGGCGGCGCGGTCCGCGCCGGGAGTGGCGCCGCGCGGCGCGGTCCCGGCGAACGGCGCGCACGAGAGGTGGGCGCCGTCCACGCGCACGAGCGACTCGGGCATCGACCCGGCGAGCACGGCGCCTTCGTAAGCGGGTCCGGCGGGTGAGAGGTCGGCGAGGTACGCGTCCCCGTCCTGCGAACCCGCGAGCAGGCGACGTGCGACCTCGGCCGGATCGATGTCGCCGTCGGCCCGCAGCTCGATCGCGCGCGCCAGCACCACCTTCTCCAGTTCGCCCGAGTCGATCCGCTCGACGGCGGCGGCGACAGCGGCGCGGTGCTGCTCCCGGGTGGTGACGTCGCGGCGGGTGAACGTGGGAAGCCGGCGACCCGGGGGCAGCTGCAGCGGCCCGGACCGGAACGTCGCGTCCGCGGGGATGATGAGGGCTGCGGGATCGTCGTGGTCGAACGGCAGGGCCCCGACCACGAGGCCCGCCCGCCCGGCTTTCAGCGCGGCGGATGCGGCTCGCGGATCCGAGAACGTGGCCTCGGCGCCCTCGGCCGACACCGAGCGGCCCGGCCGGGAGAGGGCGAATCGCACTCCCCGACGCTACCCAACCGCCCCGAGCGATTCGACAGCACCGTGATTTCAATTGTTGCGTGGCAGCGTCCGGCGGTGCATCCTTCTGTCAGGTCATGAGTGCCAGCGCAAAGCCCCGGCTCGCTGGTCGGCAACCCTCCTCCGCGGTGGGGTGCTCCGGGTGACGACCTGGCTGCACGGCGAAACCGCCTGCGGCAAGCGCGGATCCACTCGAGTGTCGTCGCTCGGGGGATCCTTACGACCGTAAGGAACGAACGATGACCGCTGTACTCTCCGCTCGCACCACCTGCACCCGCGCCCCGCTGAGCGTCGGGCCCCTCGCGCGCGTATCCGGCGCCGACGAGTACGCACCGCTCGCCGACGGGGCCACCGTGCGCTACGCCAACCTGGACTACGCCGCCAGCGCGCCCGCCCTCGAGGCCGTGCAGCGCGCCGTCGCGACGGCCCTCGACGAGTACGCCAGCGTCCACCGCGGCGCCGGCTATCTGTCGCAGCGCTCCACCGCCCGGTACGAGGGCGCCCGCGCGTCGGTCGCCGAGTTCGTCGGGGCCCGGGACGACGATCACGTGGTCTTCACCGGCAACACCACCGACTCCCTGAACCTGCTGGCCCGGTGCGTCCCGGGTGACGTCGTGGTGCTCGATGCCGAGCATCACGCAAACCTGCTGCCGTGGACTCGCTCCGGCGAGCTGCGCGGCGCGTCCAGCGGCGCCCGGGTGGTGTGCGCGCCGCTGTCCATCGAGGGCACCCTCGCCGCGGTCGAGGCCGAGCTGGCCCGCCGCCCCGCCGCCCTGCTGTCGGTGACCGGCGCATCGAACGTCACGGGCGAGATCCTGCCGATCCGGCGGCTCGCCGCGATCGCGCACCGGCACGGCGCCCGCATCTGTGTCGATGCCGCGCAGCTCGCCCCGCACCGTCGCATCTCCCTGCGCGAGAGCGGCATCGACTACCTCGCCTTCTCGGGACACAAGTTGTATGCGCCGTACGGTGCGGGCGTACTCGTCGGGCGCGCGGACTGGCTAGACGAGGCGGACCCGTACCGCTACGGCGGTGGTGCGACGTACGAGGTGATCGGTAAGCCGGTCGCGCGGTCGGTCGGAGTCGCGTGGCACACCGGTCCGGCGCGCCACGAGGCCGGGTCGCCGAACGTTCTCGGCGCCGTGTCGATCGCCGCCGCATGCGCCGAGCTCACCCGCCTCGCAGACGAGGCCGCCGAGCACGAGCGGTTCCTCACGGAGCTGCTCTCGCAGGGCATCTCGGCGCTCGACGGCGTTCGCGAGCTGCGCATCTGGGTCGACTCGACCGAGCGTGTGGGCATCGTGGCGTTCGCCGTCGACGGTGTGCCGCCCCGTGAGGTCGCCGAGTACCTCTCCGACCACCACGGCATCGGCGTGCGGGACGGCCGGTTCTGCGCACACCCCATCGTGTCCCGCCTGGGAGTACCCGAGGGCGCTGTCCGCGCCAGCCTCGGGCTGGGCACATCCGAATCCGACGTCCGCCGCCTGGTGGACGCACTGACACAGCTGGTATCGACAAGGAAGTAGCACCATGACCGCACCCCTGTCCATCCGCCGAGCGCGCCTCACCGTCATCGACGGGGATCCGGCCGCGGACTCCCTGACCCGTGTGCGGGCGGCGGATCTCGGTGCGGCGCAACGGGAGCGGCGCTACCTTCGTGCCGACGCGGTGCGGGACGGCCGGGATCCGTCCGAGGTGGTGGCCGCGCTCGAGGTCGACGTGGTGCTCGACGAGCGGGCGGCCGATGCGCGTGCGGCGTACGCGCGGCTCGAGTCCGCGGGGGACACGGTGACGTATGTGGGCACCCCGGCGGGGCTGGGCTCGCTCATCGACGACGTCTACGCGGCCGAGGTGGCCGACGCCGTGGTGTTGCGCCCGCTCGGCGGCGCACGCACGGCCGCGCTGATCGAGGGGCTGCTGGCCGCCTGAGGAAATCGTCTGGGGGTCGGACATACTCGGTGTGTGTCCGACCCCGCGCCTACGTCCCACGAACACTCCGAACGCACCCTCGCGGTGATCGCCGCGTTGGAGGCGGCCGGTCACCCGAACACGGTGCGTCGAACGGGATCCGCGCCGACAGCGGCCGCGGCTGCCGCGGAGCTGGGATGCGATGTGGGTGCGATCACCAACAGCCTGGTCTTCATGGCGGACGGCGAGCCGCTGCTCGTGCTGTCGTCGGGCGAGCACCGCGTGGATACCGCCGGACTCGCCGCGCGGCTCGGGAAGCAGAGGATCAAGCGTGCGAATCCCGAGCAGGTGGCGTCGGCGTCCGGTCAGGTGATCGGGGGAGTGTCGCCGGTCGGCCACCCCGCGCCGATCGAGACGGTGATCGACGAGTCGCTGCGCCGCTTCCCCGCGCTGTACGCCGCGGCGGGCGAGCACGACACGATCTTCGCCACCACCTTCGACCGGCTGCTCGCGCTCACGGGCGCACGCGCGATGCAGACCGCCGAGTGAGGGTTTACCGGGACTTGGTGAACCGGGGCGATTTGTTTAGCAGGCCGGAATAGTTGTACTCTGCATGCAGTTGTTTGCAGGGTGCACGCGATCCGTGTTCCCACATCACGCCGAAAGTATCGCCAATGACAGAACCGCAACCCGATCGCGCGGAGCAGCTCGAGAAGATGATTCGCGTCATCGTCGACCTGACGCGCATGAAGGAGCGCCACGCCGCCGTCGTGCGCCACACGGTCGACGCCGACGGTATCGAGATCGCCGCGTACGCGGCGCTGTTCGAGCTCGTCTCCGGCGGGCCGATGCGCTCGTCGGAGCTCGCCGACCGGACGCATGCCGACCCGTCGACGACCAGCCGCCACGTATCCACTCTGGTCGATCTCGGGTTCGCCGAGCGCTCACCCGATCCGCGCGACCGACGCGCCTCCCTGGTATCCGCCACGCAGGCCGGTGTCGATAAGACCGACGACATCCGGCGCTGGCGCAACGAGCGGCTGACGCCGCTCATCGCCGATTGGACGGATGAGGATCTCGACAGGTTCGCCGAACTCGGCTCCCGAGTGCTGCGGATCTTCGAGGACTCCCTCGTCGAGCACACCGACCGCCGTGCCCGCTGCGCCGAATCCGCCCCGGCAGCGGCACCACAGAAATCGAAAGGATCGGCCCGATGACCTCAGCCACCGTCGCCGGCGACGACACGGGGTCTGCGCCCGGGGTATTCACCCACCGGCAGATCCTGTACATCCTGTCGGGCCTGATGCTCGGCATGTTCCTCGCCGCGCTGGACCAGACGATCGTGTCCACCGCGATCCGCACCATCGCCGATGATCTGCACGGCTACCAGGAGCAGGCGTGGGTCACCACGGCCTACCTGATCACGTCGACCATCGTGACACCGCTCTACGGCAAGCTCTCCGACATCTACGGACGCAAGCCGTTCTTCCTGTTCGCCATCACGGTGTTCGTCATCGGGTCGGCGATGTGCAGCTTCGCCACCTCGATGTACGAGCTGGCCGCGTTCCGCGCGTTCCAGGGGCTCGGCGCCGGCGGCCTGATGTCGTTGGCGCTCACCATCATCGGTGACATCGTCCCGCCTCGCGAGCGGGCCAAGTACCAGGGCTACTTCCTGGCCGTGTTCGGCACCAGCTCGGTGCTGGGCCCCGTGCTCGGCGGCCTCCTCTCGGGTGCCGACTCGATCCTGTGGATCACCGGCTGGCGCTGGGTGTTCCTGGTCAACGTGCCGATCGGCGTCCTCGCCCTCGGCGTGGTCATGCGAGTCCTCAACCTGCCGCACACGCGAAAGCACGGGGTACGCATCGACTGGTGGGGTGCGATCACCCTGGCTATCGGTGTGGTCCCCCTGCTCATCGTCGCGGAGCAGGGCCGCATCTGGGGCTGGGGCGACGTCAAGTCCATCGTCTGCTACGTGATCGGTGGCGTCGGAATCATGCTCTTCATCACCGTCGAGGCGTTGATGAAGAACGACGCGATCATCCCCCTGCGGATCTTCAAGAACCCCATCTTCGCCCAGGGCGTCGTGATCTCCGTGGTGGTCGGTGCCGCGATGTTCGGCGCTATCACCCTGCTGCCGCAGTACTACCAGGTCGTGCAGGGCACGTCGCCGACGATGGCCGGCATCAAGATGCTGCCGATGGTCATCGGCCTCATGGCCGGTTCCATAGTTTCCGGCCAGATGATCTCGCGGACGGGTAAGTACCGGGCCTTCCCGGTCATCGGCGCGGTGCTGCTGACCGGCGGCATCTTCGCGCTGCACTACACGCACGCCGACACCAACCAGGCCGTGGTCATGGCCGTATCCTTCGTGCTCGGCTTCGGCCTCGGCAACCTGATGCAGCCGCTGACGTTGGCGATGCAGAACATCCTGCCGCCCAAGGATATGGGCGTCTCGACCGCCGCGGCCACGTTCTTCCGACAGATCGGTGGCACCGCCGGTGTCGCGATCTTCCTGTCGGTGCTGTTCTCCAAGCTGCCCGACAAGCTGAACGGTCAGCTGAGCACCGCTACGTCCGATCCCGGCTACGCGACCGCGATGCGGAGTGCCGCGACCGGCGCCGACGGTGACGCAGCGAAGACCTTCGCCACCGGGATGGCACACGACCCCGGGGGCACGGTCAGCGGGGTCATGTCCGACACGTCCACACTGGAGAAGCTGCCGTCGATCCTTGCGCACCCCATGAAGGCCGCCTTCGCCGATTCGATGGACGTCGTGTTCCTGTGGGCTGCGGGACTCTCCCTGGTCGCACTGGTGCTGGTCCTGTTCTGGAAGTCGGTCCCGCTCCGCGCGAGCAGCGGTGCGGCCGAGGCCCACCGGGAGCAGGCCGCAGGCGGCGCAGCCGCCGGTGACGCGCAGGCGCGTCTCGTCACCGAGCGTGCCTTGGCCGCCGACGCGGCCGTCGGTGCCGTGCCTGCCGTGGCGGGGGCGGTAACCGCCGGGGCCGCGTCCGACGGGGCCGCGTCCGACGGGGCTGTCCGGCCCGCGGTCGCGCCCGAACGAACCGAGCAGGTGGGGCTCGCGAAACCCGCACAGGCACCGTCGGCGGCGAGTTCGCCGAAGGAGCTCGACGAGTTGCGTGCCAGCAACCGCGCGATGGCAGCGGAACTGGCCGCGCTGCGCACCGACTACCGCTCCATGGCGAGCCGCACACGGCTCGCGCAGGAGGGGCTGGCGGACCCGACGCGCTTCACGGTGGAGGCCCGCCTCGCGGCGGGCGGCCGCGCGGGACGGCTGTTCACGCCGCACGGCGAGGTCGCAACGCCCGCTTTCGTCCCGGCTTCCACCCGCGGCACCGTCCGCGCGGTGTTGCCCGAGTCGCTGCGGGATCTCGGCGCGCAGGCTCTGCTGGCCAGCGCGTACCACCTCGAGCTCATGCCCGGCGCGGGCGTGATCGAGGAGGCGGGGGGCCTCGGGCGGTTCATGAACTGGCCGGGTGCGACGTTCACCGAGTCCGGCGCGTTCGCGCTGTCCGGCGGTGACCCGGATGCTCAGGCCAACGGCGCGGCGCGCAAGACGCGCGTGGACGAGGACGGCGTCTCCTTCCGCAGCCACGTCGACGGCTCGGATCACCGGTTCACCCCGGAGACGTCGATGCAACTCCAGCACCGCATCGGCGCCGACGTGCTGTTCGCGCTGGACTCGCCGCTGCAGTCCGGCGACCGCACGGCGCAGCGGGAGGCCGTGGAGCGCAACCTGCTGTGGGCGCGGCGCGGCCTGGCCGAACACAACTGGCAGACGGCGCAGCGGCGCTCGGCACGGTCGCTGTGGGCCGTGGTCGGCGGCGGCGAGTTCGAGGACTTGCGCCGACGTGCCGCGCGCGACCTCCGAGACCTCGGCGACGAGGACCGCGTCGGTGGCGGCCTCGGATTCGGCGGGTACGTCCTGACCGGCGTCCCGTCCGGCGTGGCGGGCGACATCGCCCGATGGGCCACGGCGGAGCTCGACGATGTACGCCCGCGTCACCTGCTCGGTGCCTGCGAGCCGGTGGATCTGTTCGCCGCGGTCGAGGCCGGCGTCGACACGGTCGACTCCGCTGCACCCTCGCGGGCGGCGAAGGTCGGCACCGTGTACACCGTCGACGGCACGTACTCGGTCACCGATCCGGCGTACCGCTCGGACTTCCGGTCGCTGGATCCGGAGACGATCAACTACACGTCGCAGTACACGAGGGCCTACGTACACCACCTCTTCGAGGCACAGGAGGGGCTGGCGATCACGCTGGTCACCATCCACAACGAGCAGTTCCTGGTGTCCCTCATGGCGCGGATCCGGCAGGCGATCGTCGACGGCGACTACCTCCGCTTCAAGGAGGACTTCCTGCGGCGGTTCAGCGGTGGCCCGACGCGCGAGCCGGCGGCGCTGTAGCCCGGTCGACATCCGGCGTGACCCCCGTCTCGCGGCACTGCCGCCGGACGGGGGTTCCGCTATTCTGGGCGCGTTTTGTGCTCGAGTGAGGGAGAGTCTGTGCGCCGCAATGCCTTCGTCAGTGTCGCCTCCATAGGCGCGATCGCGTTCGCTGCCGCGGCGTGCGGGTCGTCGCCGTCGCCGTCGGGGGCGGGGGCGGAGGCTTCGTCGTCGGGGGCTTCGTCGTCGGAGGCTCCGCCGGTGCCCGCTGCCCGGCTGCTGGCAGCGTCCGAGATCCCCGCAGGCCTGCAGTATCACCCTGTGGACCCGACGGCGGCCGAACAGCAGGCGATCCAGTACGTGGAAGCCGCAGGTCAGGCGACGTACGATCCCGCCGAGTGCAAGGATCCCGCGGTGCACGCCCAGTCCGAGTTGCAGCAGACCAGGTTGGCGGGTCAGGGCTTCGCGGCGTCCGGCGAGGGCGGCGCCGTGTACACGGTGACCCTGCTACCCGGCGATGTGAAGGTCGCGTCGTTCACCGCCGCGGCCACGGGGAAGTGCTCTGCGGTCACCGTCACCCAGGGGCAGAACGGGCTGCGCAAGCAGTCACGGGAGGAGCCCCTGCCCGCGGGCGCCGGAGCGCAGGGCACGGTGCTCACGACGACGGGGACCCCGCTCGTGGGCGGCTCGCCGGGAACGGAGGCCAGCACCGTCGCCGCCTACTTCACGGTGAACGCCACGACCGCGATCGTCACCGCCGCCGCCCCCGCAGGGGCGCAGCCCGACCGCGCCGCCTTCGACGCTCTCGTCCGGGCCACTGCGGAGAAGGCCGCCGCGCACTGATTTCGCGCCGGTCCCGAGCGGCTGCGCCCGTCCCGCTTGCTCTTACGGGTGGGGTTGTTCGGTCGGGAGCGCTGTCAGCGTGGCGGACTCAGTGGTGTGTCGACTCCGCTCGGGCGAACGAGGTGGCGATCTCCTTCTCCGCAGCGTCCTTGCCGACCCACTCGGAGCCCTTCACGAACTTGCCCGGCTCCAAGTCCTTGTAGTGGACGAAGAAGTGCTCGATGGCGTCGAGCTCGAACTTGTCGACATCCCCGATGTCCTGGAAGCGGTCCCAGCGGGGGTCTCCGGCCGGGACGACGAGGACCTTGTCGTCCCCGCCCTTCTCGTCCTCCATCTTGAACATGCCGATGGCGCGGCATTCCACGATGGACCCGGGGATCACGGACTCGGGCAGCAGGACCATCGCGTCCAGCGGGTCGCCGTCCTCACCGAGCGTGTCCTCGATGTACCCGTAGTCCGTGGGGTAGCCGAACGCCGTGTACAGATAGCGGTCGAGCTTGAGCCGCCCCGTCTTGTGATCGACCTCGTACTTGTTCCTCGAGCCCTTGGCGATCTCGACGGTGACCTCGAACTCCACGCTGCTGTTCCCTTCGTATGGCGGTGAGAAAAGGCGATACGCACAACGACAATACTGTGCGGGGCGGGCTACTGTGGTCGGCGCATCGGCACCAGCAGCACGGCGGCACCACATCGGTAGAGGATCACGGCGGAGGAGACGCGTGGGAAGACACGGCAGCGGCACGGGGCGCGGCAACCTCGAGCGCTCCCGCGCCCGCAAGACGGTGCGCCGGGCCCTGATCGGGCTCCTGGTCGTCGCAGTCGTCGCCGCCGGAGTCGTGGGCGGTGGTGTCGTCTACCGCGCCAAGAAGCACGCCGACGATCTCGAGGCCCTCGTACCGCCGCAGCCGGCTGCGGTCACCTACGCTCCGCAGCTCGCAGCCATCGACCCGACGGGCCCGCAAGGCGCCCCGACCGCGCGTGGCGTAGCCGCGGAGATCGCCGCACCCCTGCGCAACCGGGACCTGGGGCAGTTCACCGGCATCATTACCGACGCCGCGACGGGTTCCGTGCTGTGGCAGCGCGGTCAGGCGCAGCCGCGTACACCGGCCTCGACGACCAAGCTGCTCACCAGCACGGCAGCGCTCCTCACCCTGCCGCCCGACCAGCGCATCACGACCACCGTCGTCGCCGGGGCGGATCCGGGCACGGCTGTGATCGTCGGGGCAGGCGACCCGACCCTGACGACCCTTCCTGCGGGCAAGGACGGCCTGTTCCCCGGCGCCGCACGGATCAGCGACCTCGCTCAGCAGCTCCGGGGCAAGGGCATCGAGCGCATCCAGGTGGACACCTCCCTCTTCACCGGCGACCAGATGGCGCAGGGCTGGGATCGCGCCGACATCGCGGGCGGCGATATCGCGCCCATCCAGGCGCTCACCGCCGACAGCGGCCGCGTCGACCCCGCGAAGGACGAGAGCCCGCGGTCGCCGCAACCCGCGCTCGCCGTCGGGAAGGCACTCGCGGCCGGGCTGGGGCTACCGGCCTCGTCCGTCACCGACGGCACCGCGCCGGCCGGGGCGCAGGTGCTCGCCAAGGTGACGTCGGCGCCGCTGACGGACCGGCTGCGCCAGCTGATGGTCCTGTCCGACAACGTCGCGGCGCAGCAGGTCGGCATGGAGGTCGCGGCGGCCACCGGCGAGGAGCGGTCGATCACCGGTGCAGCGCGGGCAGTTCTCAAGGTATTGCAGGGCAAGGGCTTCGACGTGACGGGCGTGACGCTGCACGACACCAACGGCCTGTCGGTGGACGACCGCATCCCGGCTGCCGTCCTGGACGAGGTGATCACAGCGGCCGCCGGTCCCGACCACCCACAGCTGCGCCCCCTGCTCGACTACCTGCCCATCGCGGGCGCCACCGGGACCCTGTCCGACCGCTACACGACGGCCAACCGCGCGGGTGCGGGGTATGTTCGGGCGAAGACGGGCAGCCTGTCCGGGGTGAGCACGCTAGCCGGATACGTCAGCGACGACGACGGCCGGATCCTCACCTTCACGCTGATGTCGTCGGGAACCCCCGTCGATGTCGCGCGGCCCGCGATGGACGCGATCACGACCGCGCTCAAGGGTTGCGGCTGCCGCTGACCACCGGGTCGTGTCGCACACAGACGAGGAATGGAGGCCCGCATGGAAGCCACACGCGTGGGCGACCGCGTCGACTGGGGGCTCGCGGCCGCGACCGGGCGCCGGCTCAGCCGCCCCGGACCGCCGACCACCGCCTACACCCGGGACCGGGCCGCCGAGCAACTGCTCGAGTTCGCGGCGGCGGCCGAGACCCACGTCCGGGACGTCACGGGACTCGCTTTCGGCGCGCCGACCAGGCCCGCCCGTGTCGTCGACCGGCCGGAATGGATCAGCGCAGCCGCGGCGTCGATGGAGACGATGCTGGGCAGCGCCGATCCGGCTCCGGCCAAGCGCCCGTCGGGCGTCCTGGACCGGGTGTCCGCGCTCGGCACCAAGGTCGGTGAGGGCGCCGCGGGCGTCCAGGCCGGGCTCCTGCTCGCGTTTCTGTCGGGCGCGATCCTGGGCCAGTTCGACCCGTTCGCTCGCGCCGCCGACGAGCAGGAGGGCGAGCTGCTGCTGGTGGCGCCCAACGTGATCGGGGTGGAACGCGCGCTCGACCTGGTGCCGTCCGATTTCCGTATGTGGGTGTGCCTGCACGAGGTCACGCACCGCGTCCAGTTCGCCGCGACCGGATGGCTGGCCGGCTATATGAAGGAGAACGTGGACGCGCTCACCGCGTCCGCCCCGGAGTCCACCGCCGAGGTGCTCGAGCGGATAGTCGCGGGCCTGCGCCACGACCCCGACGACGATGCCGCCCGTCGCCAGCCCGGCATGCTCGGCGCGCTGCAACTGCTGCAGGGCCCGGAGCAGTTCGCCGCCACCTCGAACCTGCTCATGCTGGGCACCCTGCTGGAGGGCCACGCCGACCACGTGATGGACGCGGTCGGCCCGTCTGTCGTCCCGACGGTCGCCGAGATCCGGACTGCGTTCGACCGCCGCCGCGAGCGCCCGCAGAATCCGGTCCGCCGCGTGCTGCGTGCACTACTCGGCATGGACGCCAAGATCGCGCAGTACGTGCGCGGCAAGGCGTTCGTCGACGCCGTCGTATCCGAGGTGGGCATGGAGCGGTTCAACAGGGTGTGGACCTCGCCCGAGACCCTGCCGCGGCCCGCCGATCTCGACGACCCCTCGGCCTGGATCGCCCGCACGGCGTGACCGGTTCCCTCCCCGAGCCGGGACCCGCGCTGGGTGAGGCGCGCCGTGCGGTCCTCGCGTGGCACCGCGCGCACGGCGAGCCGGAGCGCGTGTGCGCCGGCCTGTCCGGCGGCGCCGACTCGCTCACGCTGGTAGCCGCGCTCGCGCAGGCCCGGATCCCGACTACGGCGCTCGTGATCGACCACGGCCTGCAGCCCGGGTCGAACGAGGTCGCCGCCGCCGCGGCGGCCGCGGCGGCGCGCGTGGGCTGCCCGGACGCGCGAGTCGTCACCGTCGACGTCGGGACGCGGGGCGGCCCCGAGGCTGCGGCGCGCGACGCCCGATATGCGGCGCTCGACGCTCAGCGCGGCGGCGCGCCCGTGCTGCTCGCGCACACCCTCGACGACCAGGCGGAGACCGTCCTGCTGGGGCTCGGCCGTGGCTCCGGCGCGCGTTCGCTCGCGGGGATGCGCGCCTGGACCGCGCCCTACGGCAGGCCGCTCCTCGGTGTACGCAGGGCGGTCACCGTCGCCGCCTGCGCGGAGCTTGGGGAGGAGCCGTACTCGGACCCGCACAACGCCGACCCGCGATTCACTCGCGTGCGCCTGCGTACGGAGGCCCTGCCCCTGCTCGAGGACGTCCTCGGCGGTGGTGTCGCAGAGGCCCTCGCGCGCACCGCGGACGTCCTGCGCGCGGACGGCGACACCCTCGACGCCGCCGCCCGTGCCGCGCTGGCGGACCTCGCTCCGGGGGGTGGCCCCCTGCCGGTATCGGCGGCCACGCTCGACGAGGCGGTCCGCCGCCGCGTGCTGCGGGACTGGCTGGCCGTGCACGGCGCGCGCGCATGCACGTATGCGCACCTGACCGCCGTCGAGCGCCTGCTGGTGGACTGGCACGGGCAGGGCCCCGTCGCCGTCCCGGGAGGTGCCGCCGGACGGCCGATGGAGGTCGTGCGCCACAATGGTGCCCTGCACGTGCGGTTCTAGGGCGACGAAAGGTGCGGCAGTGGCCGAGGCGGAGGTCTATGCGGGGGACATCTCGTCCGTCGTTCTGAGCGAGGAGCAGATCCGGGACCGGACGAGGGAACTCGCCGCTGAGATCGCACGGGTCTATCCGCAGCGTGCCGACGAGTCCGACCTGCTCCTCATCACCGTCCTCAAGGGTGCGGTCATGTTCGTGACCGACCTGGCGCGCGCTCTCCCTGTCCCCACCCAGCTCGAGTTCATGGCGGTCTCCAGCTACGGCTCGTCGACGTCGAGCTCGGGCGTCGTACGCATCCTCAAGGACCTGGATCGCGATATCGCGGGGCGCGACGTGCTGATCGTCGAGGACATCATCGACTCGGGCCTCACCCTGAGCTGGCTGATGCGCAACCTCGCGAGCCGCAATCCGCGCTCGCTCAACGTGGTGACGCTGCTGCGCAAGCCGGACGCCGTTCGCGTGGACGTGGACGTCCAGTGGGTCGGTTTCGATATCGAGAACGAGTTCGTGGTCGGCTACGGTCTCGACTACGCCGAGCGCTACCGCGACCTCCCGTACATCGGGGTGCTCGAACCCCGCGTCTACAGCGACTGATGACCGCCACGTCGATCGCCGCGGCAGTCCGTGCGGGTGACCGCACGGCCACCTCGACGACACTCGACGCGCTCGAGAGGATCGCTTCGACCGACCCTGATGTCGGCGCGTTCCGGGTGGTGCGCCGCGCCGCCGCGCTCGACGAGGCCGCAGCTGTCGACGCGCGTCCGGACCGGTACGCGCTGCCGCTGGCCGGCGTCCCGATCGCCGTGAAGGACAACGTCGACGTCGCGGGCGAGAGGATCTCAGACGGGCTGTCCGACGCGGCCGGGGCGGGCATCGGCCTGTCCGAGCAGGATCATCCCGTGGTGCGGCGGCTGCGTGCGGCGGGCGCGATCGTCGTCGGCCTGACCCGGGTGCCCGAACTGTGCCTGTGGGGTGCGACCGACGGCCCCGACGCGATCACGCGCAATCCCGCGCGCCCGGGTCGTACCCCAGGCGGTAGCTCGGGCGGATCCGGGGCCGCGGTGGCCGCGGGGCACGTCCCCCTCGCGCACGGCAACGACGGGCTCGGCTCGCTGCGCATCCCGGCGGCCGCGTGCTCGCTCGTCGCGATCAAGCCGGGGACGGGTGTGGTCCCTGCGCAGCTCGGACCCACCAATTGGCTGGGCATGGCCGAGAACGGCCCCCTCGCCACGACCGTCGCAGACGCGGCCCTCGGCCTTTCGGTCATGGCCGACCGCCCCGAGTTGGCGGAGCTCGGCGATCCGGCGGGCCTGCGCATCGGGCTCGGCCTGAACCGTCCGATCCCTACGACGGTGGCTGCCGCATCAGTGGTCGGCGCAGTGCGTGCGGCGGCGGCCCAGCTGTCCGCGCACGGCCTCCCGGTCGCCGACGTCCGCGTTCCGTATCCGGCGAACCCGGTGCCGCTGCTGGCGCGCTGGGTTGCGGCGGCGGCGGGCGACGCCGACGACCTGATCGCCCGCGGTGCCGATCCCGCACTGCTGCAGCCGCGTTCGCGCCGGCACATCGCGCTCGGCCGGGTCGCGGCGCGGCGCGGCTGGGTGCGCCCGGGGCCCGTGGCGGACCTGAGGTCGCGGGCCGAGCGCTTCTTCGCCGACGCCCGCATCGACGTGCTGGTGACCCCCACGCTGGCGCGCGGGCCGCTGCCCGACCATCGCTATTCGGCCCGGCCGTGGCTGGCGAATGTGCTTCCCAACGTCGCGTGCGCGCCGTATCCGGGTCTATGGAACCTGCTCGGATGGCCGGCGGCGACTGTTCCGTTCCGCGGAACAGGCGTGCAGTTGGTCTCCCGCCCGGGCGGCGAGGCGGATCTGCTGGCCGTGGCCGCGGTCCTCGAAGCCGCGGCGTTGTTACCAGCGAGTATGTCCCCGGCGGATTAGTCGAATTTGCCTGGAGCGGCCGTCGCGGGTGCATGAGATACGCCGCACTGTGAGGTAACCTCCCTTCCTTGAAGGCTGTACTGCGGTGAGGATCTCTTCTTGTGATTGCTGGGTTCGCGGAACTGTGGGAGTGCGACCACGACGACTGGATCGTCTGGGCACCCACTGCGAAATGCCGTGCAGAGATGGCGGCCGCCGCGCCGTGTGACGTCTCACCGTCGTACATCCAGGTGGACCACCTGCGCAGCGCGGCCGCGACGTCGGGCCCGGTCAACCGTATGACGTGCGAGACGTTCACCGTGTTCGAGGAGTTCGACGCCGATGTGATGGGGCGGGTGTTCGCCGACTACCTGCGTGCGCACACGGCTTTTCACACGTGGACCACCCTCGACGGTGACGGGGGCTGGGTCTCGCGGACCCTCTCGCCCGAGCGGCTCGAACTCGAGATCGTCGCGCGCTCGACACCCGGTGCCGGCACGATCAAGGACTACATCATGGGTAGCCTGCCGTCCCTCGACGACTGGTGCGCATTCGGCTACGGCGTGACCGGAATAGTGGCAGGCGATGAGCCCCGGTTCACCGTGGTTCTGGCTACCGACCACATGTTCAGTGATGGTGTATCCCAGGCGATCTCGTTCTTCGAAGTGCTGTCGCGATACAGCGCGGCGATGGGCGGTCTGCCGTTCGGGGCCCCACCCGCGCGGCCCTACGGCGACTACGCCCGAGCGCAGCGCGAGCGCATCGCGGGCCTGCGCCCCGATTCGCCCGAGGTCGCGCTGTGGCGCAAGACCATCTCGCGCTGCGGCGGAACGACGCCCGCGTTCCCGCTGCCGCTCGGGGATTCCGTCGACGATGAGGGGCACGCGTCGAACGGCGAGATGTACGTCGTACCGGACTTCGCCGACGATGCCGCCGTCCAGCGGCTGCAGGCGGTCACGCGAGCGCACGGCGGCACGATGAACGCGACCCTGCTCGCGATGATGGGCGTCCTGCACCGCCGCTTCACGGGCGACAGCGTGTTCACCATGATGGTGCCCCGCAACGACCGCCCCGATCCGGGCGACGCCCTGGCCGTGGGCTGGTATGTGACGCTCGTCCCGGTGCAGTTCGAGTGCCCCGAGGACGCGACTTTCGGCGAGATCATCCAGGGCGCCAAGGCCGCCACCAACGAGGTCCGGCTCCTCGACGGCGTGCCGATCTTCCCCGTCATCGATCTGCTCGCAGACGACCCCGACTTCCGGGTGGATCACGGCTTCACGGCGCCGATGCTCTCCTACATCGACCTCACGCGCCTGCCGGGTGCGAGCGTCGCCGACAGGCACGACTTCAGCGTCTTCGCGAACCCCAGTCCTTCGGCCGAGGTGTTCATGTGGATCAACCGCAACGCGGAGGGTATGGAGTTCTACGCGATGCACCCGGCGAACGACACCGCGCGCGCGAGTGTCCGGGAGTACTACACGGCGTTGCGCGCGCTGCTCGACGAGGTCATCGCGCCGGCCGCCGCGGGTGGCACGATCGCGTCCCTCTCGGTCGCCTGAGCCTCGCGCATCGGAGCCTGTCGGGCGGGCGCGGTAGCCTGGGACATCGACCCCGCGCGGACCCGCGCGCGAGCCTCCCCGTGGAAGGACCGACGAGCCGCTAGGCCGTAACGCTATGAAACGCAAGACTCTGATCCGGAACCTCGTGGTGATCGCGGGTGTTCTGCTACTGGTGTGGGCCTTCACGATGCTGGGCAGTGGTGGGAACCGCGAGTACAAGCCCGTCGCCACATCGCTGGCCGTCGCGCAGCTGAAGGCGGACAACGTCTCGGATGTGCAGATCGACGACAAGGAGCAGACGCTCCGGATCACCCTCAAGAAGTCGGTCGACGGCACGGACGGTGCCACCAAGATCTATACCAAGTACCCCGCCGGCACGGTGCGCGACGTACTCGCCGACGTGCAGGATTCCAAGGCCTCCTACACGACCAACGTCACATCGGACGGCATCTGGCAGAGCATCCTGATCATGCTCCTGCCGGTCGTGCTCATCGTGGTCGTCTTCTTCTTCCTGATGAACCGCCTGCAAGGCGGGGGGCGCGGCGGCGTCATGGGCTTCGGGAAGAGCAAGGCCAAGCAGCTCACCAAGGACATGCCGAAGACCACGTTCGCCGACGTGGCGGGCGCCGACGAGGCGGTCGAGGAGCTGTACGAGATCAAGGACTTCCTGCAGAATCCGGCCCGGTACCAGGCCCTTGGAGCCAAGATCCCCAAGGGCGTACTCCTGTACGGCCCGCCCGGCACCGGTAAGACGCTGCTGGCGCGCGCCGTCGCGGGCGAGGCCGGCGTGCCGTTCTTCACCATCTCCGGATCGGACTTCGTCGAGATGTTCGTCGGTGTGGGCGCGTCCCGTGTCCGCGACCTGTTCGAGCAGGCCAAGGAGAACAGTCCCTGCATCATCTTCGTCGACGAGATCGACGCGGTCGGCCGCCAGCGCGGCGCCGGCCTGGGCGGCGGTCACGACGAGCGCGAGCAGACCCTCAACCAGCTGCTCGTCGAGATGGACGGCTTCGGCGACCGGCAGGGCATCATCCTGATCGCCGCGACCAACCGTCCCGACATCCTCGATCCGGCGCTGTTGCGTCCGGGCCGTTTCGACCGGCAGATTCCGGTCTCCAACCCGGACATGGCCGGCCGCCGCCAGATCCTCGCGGTGCACTCCAAGGGCAAGCCGCTCGCGGAGGACGCCGACCTCGACGGCCTCGCCAAGCGCACGCCCGGCATGTCGGGCGCCGACCTCGCCAACGTCGTCAACGAGGCCGCACTGCTCACCGCCCGCGAGAACGGGCATGTGATCACCGCCGCCACACTGGAGGAAGCGGTAGACCGCGTTGTGGGCGGCCCCCGCCGCAAGAGTCGCATCATCAGTGAGCACGAGAAGAAGGTCACGGCATATCACGAGGGCGGCCACACGCTCGCCGCGTGGGCATCGCGCGACCTCGACCCGGTCTACAAGGTGACGATCCTGGCCCGCGGCCGAACAGGCGGGCACGCGCTCGCCGTGCCGGAGAACGACAAGGGCATGTACACGCGTAACGAGATGATCGCGCGGCTCGTGTTCGCGATGGGCGGCCGCGCCGCCGAGGAACTCGTGTTCGCCGAGCCCACCACGGGCGCGTCCAGCGACATCGACCAGGCCACCAAGATCGCACGCGCGATGGTCACCGAATACGGCATGAGTGCCCGCCTCGGTGCCGTGAAATACGGCCAGGACGAGGGTGATCCGTTCCTCGGCCGCGGCGTCGGCGGGGGCGTCCAGTACTCGCAGGACGTCGCGAAGGACATCGACGAGGAGGTGCGCAGCCTGATCGAGGCCGCGCACACCGAGGCGTGGGCCATCCTCAACGAGTACCGGGACGTACTCGACGCGCTGGCGGGCGAGCTGCTGGAGAAGGAGACGCTGGTCCGCAAGGATCTCGAGCGGATATTCGCCCCGGTCGAGAAGCGTCCGCGGCTCACGCAGTTCGACGTCTTCGGTGACCGGATCCCGTCGGACAAGCCGCCGATCAAGACGCCGAAGGAACTCGCACTCGAGAAGGGCGAGCCTTGGCCGCCCGAGGGCGCCGACGACGACCGCGCCCTGGCCGCCGCGAACGGCCAGCTCACCTACGGTCAGCCGAACGGCAGCCACGTGAGCGGCCAGAACGGGCAGCCCGCGTACCCGCAGCCGACGTCGGGCGGCACGGGTCCGTATCAGGGTGGCGACTACCAGGGCCAGTACCCGACGGGGCAGGTCCCGTCCGGCCAGTACTCGGGTGGCCAGTACTCGGGTGGTCAGTACACCGGAGAGCGGTACGGGGGCGGGCAGCAGCAGTCGGGCCAGGAGTCCGGTGAGCATGGTCGGCAGGGCTACCAATACCCGGGGCCCCAGTACCCGAGCGGCCAGCATCCCACTGGTCAGTACCCCAGTGGGCAGTACCCGGCCGGGCCGACCTACGGCGATCCGTCGCACGGGAACGGGCCGGCGTACGGCCAACCGCACGGCAGCGGCCCGTCGTACTCGGGCGGCGCGGCGCCGTCGGGTAGCCGGCCGGACTACGGCGCGCCCGCGGGCTGGTCCGCCCCGGGGTGGCCGCCGGCAGACGAGCCCGAGGACGGCCGGCCCGGCGAGGACCGTGCCGACGGCGAGGGCCGCGCATGACCGAGCTCCAGACGGGCGGCGCCGTGGCGCCGTTCGATCACGACCGTGCAGTCGCCGCGGTCCGTGAGCTCCTCATCGCAGTGGGGGAGGACCCCAACCGGTCCGGGCTCGCGGACACGCCCCAGCGCGTGGCGCGCGCGTTCGCGGAGACCTTCGCGGGTCTGCACACGAACCCGGACTCGGTGCTGAACACCACGTTCGAGGAGAACCACGACGAGCTGGTGATGGTCAAGGACATCCCGATGTACTCGACATGCGAACACCATCTCGTCGCGTTCCACGGCGTTGCGCACGTCGGCTACATCCCCGGCCGCGAGGGCCGGGTGACGGGGCTGAGCAAGCTGGCACGCCTCGTCGACCTGTACGCGAAACGCCCGCAGGTGCAGGAGCGTCTCACCTCCCAGATAGCGGACGCGGTGCTGCGCAAGCTCGAGCCTCGCGGCGTCATCGTCGTGATCGAGGCCGAGCATCTGTGCATGGCGATGCGCGGCATCCGCAAGCCCGGCGCGACCACCACCACGTCGGCGGTGCGCGGCCTCTTCAAGGAGAGCGCGTCGTCCCGGGCGGAGGCGCTCGACCTCATCCTGCGCCGGTGACCGCGCCGTCGCGCACCCGCGTGATGGGCGTCGTCAACGTGACCGCGGACTCGTTCTCGGACGGGGGGCGCTACCTGGACGTCGACACGGCCGTCGCGCACGGTCTGTCGCTGGTGGCCGACGGTGCTGCGATCGTCGATGTCGGCGGGGAGTCGACGCGGCCGGGTGCTCACCGCGTCGCCGCGGACGTCGAGCGCGATCGAGTGGTGCCCGTGATCGCCCGGCTCGCGGCCGAGGGCGTGACGGTGTCGGTGGACACGATGAGGGCGTCCGTCGCCGCCGCGGCGCTCGAAGCGGGTGCGGCGATAGTCAACGACGTGTCGGGCGGCCGCGCGGATCGCGACATGGCCAGGGTGCTGGCTGACCATCAGCAGGCGCCCTGGATCCTGATGCACTGGCGATCGCCGGAGCACCTCGACCACGAGTTCGACAGCTACGACGACGTGGTAGCGCGCGTCCGGGCCGAGCTGCTCGCACAGGTGGACGCCGCCGTCGCCGCCGGGGTGTCGGCCGACCGGCTGATCCTCGATCCGGGCCTCGGCTTCGCGAAGAACGCCGACCACAACTGGCGGCTGCTGCACTCGCTGGACATGTTCACGGATACGGGTTTCCGCGTGCTGGTCGGCGCGTCGCGCAAGCGCTTCCTCGGTGAGCTACTGGGCGGGCGCGAGCCGGCCGGGCGCGAGGCGGCGACCGCGGCCGTCTCGACACTCTGCGGCGCCGCGGGAGTGTGGGGCGTGCGCGTGCACGACGTCCGCTCGTCGGTGGACGCGCTGACGGTCGTCGCGGCGTGGCGGGCGGGGGGCCTGCATGGCTGACCGGATCGAACTGCGTGGCCTGCGGATTCGTGGCCACCACGGCGTCTTCGAGCACGAGCGACGCGATGGCCAGGACTTCCTCGTCGACGTCGTGGTGTGGACGGACTCGCGCCGCGCAGCGCGGACGGACGACCTCGCGGACACCGTCGACTACGGGGCCATCGCGCAGCGCGCGCACGACGTCGTGGCGGGGACTCCGCGCAATCTGATCGAGACGGTCGCCGGCGAGATCGCCGACGACCTGGCGGGCGATCCGCGCGTCCACGCCGTCGAGGTAACGGTGCACAAGCCGGCGGCGCCCATCCCACTGACCTTCGCCGACGTCGCGGTGGTGGCCCGCCGCTCGCGGAGGGGCGACCGATGACCAGAGCCGTGCTGTCCTTCGGCGGGAACATCGGCGACGCCGCGGCGACGGTGCGCGCGGCTGTCGGCGCGTTGGGACCTGCCCTGGTCGCAGCCTCCCGCGCGTACGTGACGCCGCCGTGGGGCGGGGTCGAACAGGCGGACTTCGTGAACGTGACCGCTATCGCCGACGACCCGGCGCGCGATGCCGCGGGCTGGCTCGAGTTCGCACGCGAGCGCGAGGCGGCCGCCGACCGCGTGCGGGACGTGCGCTGGGGCCCGCGCACCCTGGACGTCGACGTGGTCGCGGTCTGGTCGGACGGCGAATCCGTGCTTTCCCAGGACCCCGAGCTGACTCTGCCGCATCCGCGCGCGCATGTGCGGGCTTTCGTGCTCGTTCCGTGGCTCGACGCCGATCCCGACGCCGAGCTCCCGGGCCATGGGCGAGTGGACGGCCTGCTCGCTGGGCTACCGCGCGGCGACGTCGACGGAGTCAGGTGCCTTCCGGAGGGCGCATCGTGACCGCGCCCGGAGGGCCTCGCAGCCCGCAGCCCGACGACGACGAGCGTTCGCTGCGCCCCACGGGGTGGCGTCCGCTCGTGGTGACGGCGGTCGTCGTCGGCGTCATCGTATGGGGCCTGGTGCGCATCAACTACGGCAGTCTGCCGTCGATTCCGCTGCTCGCGGGTGTATCGCTGTATGTGGTCGCCGGGGTCGAGATATGGCTCGCATTCCTGGTGCGGGCCCGCGTCGCGGACGGCCGCGTGGGCATCGGAGGCGGCCGGCTGCACCCCATCGTGGTGGCCCGCTCGCTGGTGCTCGCGAAGGCGTCGGCGCTGCTCGGGGCGTTCGCCGTGGGCGTGTGGGCGGGCGTGCTCGCGTACCTGATCCCGGAACACGACGCGCTCATCGCGGCCCAGCGCGACCTGCCCGGCGCGGCGATCGGGCTGGTCGGTGCCGGTGCATTGGTGGCCGCCGCGCTCTGGCTCGAACGTTGCTGCCGCACCCCGGACGACCCCGAGGATCAGCTCTCCGACACCTCACCCGCCTAGGTTTCGAACGGGTACTCGGCGGGTTCTCGGGCCCGATGCCAGGTCGCGTGATGCAGGTGAGACGGAAGTCGACGAGTGCGACATGCGGCCGGGTGCCGCCCAGCGTGTGTAGATGACGGTATGGTCACGGCATGACTTCTCCCGGCAGGAGGCGCCCGAACCGTCGGAGCTCCGGCGGCACCGCACAGTGGATGCTGGCCGCGATCATCGTCCTGGCGGTGCTCGGCACCGTTCTCTCGGTGTTCAGTGACAGCCGGAAGTGGGGCGCGGTATCGCTCGTCCTGCTCATCTGGGGTCTGGTGATCGCCGCGTTCCTGGTCGCGCGCTACCTGCGCGACCTGCGCGCTGCCGAGTCGAAGGAGCGCGACCTCAAGCTGGTCTACGAGCTGCAGCTCGAGCGGGAGATCGCCGCCCGTCGCGAATACGAGCTCAAGCTCGAGAAGGACATGCGCGCCGAGCTGCGCGCGGAGTCCAACTCCGAGCTGTCCGAACTCAAGGCCGAGGTCCTCGCGCTGCGCGCCAACCTCGAGGAACTGCTGGGTCACGATCTCGGCCCGAGCTACTCCGAGTTGTACGCCGCCGCGCAGCGTCGCGCCCTTGCGGAGGCGGCCGAGTCCGCGGCACCGCGCACCGCCGTGTTCGACGACGACGACCGCGTGCGTGCCCAGCAGGACTTCAACTCGATGCACGGCGACGACCTCGCGGCATCGGCTGCGAACGACGTCGACCTGGACAGCTACTACGGCTCCGGCTCACAGCCCGCCGATGTCACGGGCGCCGACACCGGATCGCCGGCCGACACCGATGCCCCGACCACCGTGTTCTCTTCCGTGTCCGACTCCGCGCCGACACCGAGCTCCGTGCCGACCCCCGGTGGACCCACCGGGGCGTCCGTGCCGACGCCGGGAGCCGACTCGACCCGAGTGATGGACCAGGTAGACGATTCGGGGGATGAGCCGGAGCAGAAGCGCACGTGGTTCGGCTTCGGTCGCCGCCAGTCCGACCGGGAGGACGACAGCGCCGCGGCCGAGCAGCCGGAACAACCCGGACAGCAGGGCGGCTACGACCCGGCCGCGTACGGCGGCCAGACCGGATACGAACAGGGCGGGTACCCCCCGGCCTACTCCCAGAACCGCGACTATGCGCAGGACTACCCGCAGGGGGCGTACCCGCCGCACCAGCAGTCGCCGCAGTCCACCGGGTACCCGCAGTACCAGCAGTACCCGCCCGACCAGCCGTATGCGCCGGGACAGTACGGCCACGAGCAGCAGTACGGCCACGAGCAGCAGTGGCCAGGGCAGGCGTCGTACGGTTCGGGTTACGGGCAGGGGCATCAAACACCGTCGTACCCGGAACGGTCCTACGGCGATGAGAGCCGTTCGGGGCCGGGCGGCGCGCAGGCCCGGTCCGGACACTCGCACCAGCAGGGCGGCCCATGGGCCGAGGAGGAGCAGCCGATCGTCGACGCGGACACCGCGGACTCGGGCTCCGAAGGCGACGGCGGCGAGGGGCAGCACTCTTCCGGGAGCACGGTCGCAGAGCTGATCGCACGCATGAACGCGGGAAGCCAGCGTCCGGCAGGCGGGCGACGCCGCAAAGAGGATTGAGACCGGCCCAGCGTGAACAGGCCGAGCCGAAGGGCTCGGCCTGTTCCATGTGTCACAACCGATTGCCGTCGGCACCGTGCGGCGCCTAGCCTTTCGGTGAACGTCTGGTACCCGCGCGGCGGGACTGGAACGGACCTGACTGGAGGCTGACAGTGATGTCGGATAGCCGTGTCTGCCGAGGCTGAATTCGGCGGCATCCCCAACCCCGCGCCCGCCCGGCTCAGCGTCGGCGTGGTCTCCGCCGGCCGTGTGGGTACCGCTCTCGGCGAGGCCCTCGAGCGTGTCGGGCACGTCGTGTCGGCCGTCTCGGCGCCGTCGTCCCGCTCCGCAGAACGCGCTGCCGGCCGGCTGCCCGAGGCTCGGATCGCCGCCCCCTCGGACATCGCCGCACGCGCCGAACTGCTGGTGTTGGCCGTGCCCGACACAGAACTCGACCGCCTGGTGGTCCAGCTCGCCCCGCGCACCAATCCGTCGGCGATCGTCCTGCACACGTCGGGCGCGGGCGGCGCGGGCGTCCTCGCGCCGTTCGCCGAGCGTGGCTGCACCACCGTCGCTTTCCACCCCGCCATGACCTTCGCGGACTCGCCCGAGGACACCGACCGGATCGCGGCCGCTTGCGTCGGTGTGACCGCCGCCGACGAGGTGGGTTTCGCGGTCGGGCAGGCGCTCGCGATCGAGCTCGGGGCCGAGCCGGTCCGAGTGGCCGAGACGCGCCGCCCGCTGTACCACGCCGCGCTCGCACACGGCGCGAATCATCTGCAGACGGTGGTCGCAGACGCACTCGCCGCCCTCACGGTGGCTCTCGACGACGGTGCGCATCAGGATTCGGTCGGCGGGCCCGCGGAGGGACTGTCCGAGCGAGTGCTCGGTCCGCTGGCACGTGCGGCTCTGGAGAACGCCCTGCGTTCCGGCCCCGCCGCGCTCACCGGGCCGGCCGCGCGCGGCGACGCCGACACCGTTGCCCGCCACCTGGCTGCGCTCGCCGCGGTCGACACCGATATCGCCGCGGCATACCGAGCCCAATCCCGCCGCGCCGCAAGCACATCCGGAAACCTGTCCGCCCTGGACACCGTCCTGAAAGAAGACTGACATGAGTGCGCCCGCACGCCCGTACACCCCCGGTCGACTGACCGTCCAGAACGATCCGGCACAGATGTCCCGGATCACCGCGGCCCTGCGTAAGACGGGCCGCCGCGTCGCGCTCGTCCCGACTATGGGGGCGCTGCACGCCGGCCACCTCGAGCTGGTGCATGCCGCGCGCCTCACCGGCGCGGTGGTCGTGGTGTCGATCTTCGTGAATCCCTTGCAGTTCGGCCCCGGCGAGGACCTCGACGCCTACCCGCGCACGCTCGAGGCGGATATCGAGAAGCTCACGGCTGCGGGTGTCGAGCTGGTGTTCGCGCCCACCGCCGCCGCCATGTACCCCAACGGGCCGCGCACCACGGTGCACCCGGGCCCCGCCGGGGCCCAGCTCGAGGGCGAGTCGCGCCCGACGCACTTCGCGGGCATGCTCACCGTGGTGGGCAAGCTGCTTGGAATCGTCCGTCCCGATGCCGCGTATTTCGGCGAGAAGGACTACCAGCAGCTGGTGCTGGTGCGTCAGATGGTCACGGACCTGAATATGGACGTCGACATCGTCGGTGTCCCGACGGTGCGCGAGCCCGACGGGCTGGCGATGAGTTCGCGCAACACATACCTCGGGGCGGAGGAGCGTGAGGTCGCGGTGGCCCTGTCTGCGGCACTCCTCGCCGGTGCCTACGCCGCACAAGGCGGGGCCGATGCGATACTCGCCGCCGCGCGCGAGGTGCTCGCTGCCGCCGACGGTCTGCATATCGAGTACCTGGAGCTACGCGCTCCCGACCTGGGACCGGCGCCGGAGCACGGCGACGGCCGCCTACTGGTCGCGGCCCGCCTCGGCCGCACCCGCCTCATCGACAACGTCGGCGTCGCCATCGGCACCGGCTTCCTCGCCCGCAAGGAGAGCTGAACCATGTTGCGCACCATGATGAAATCCAAGATCCACCGCGCCAGGGTGACCCAGGCGGATCTGCACTACGTCGGGTCGGTCACCATCGACCAGGATCTCCTCGACGCGAGCGACCTGCTCGAGGGTGAGCAGGTCGCCATCGTCGACGTGACCAACGGTGCTCGCCTGGAGACCTATGTCATCGCCGGGGCACGGGGTACGGGCGTGATCGGGATCAACGGAGCCGCAGCGCATCTCGTCGAGCCCGGCGATATCGTCATCATCATCGCCTACGGGATCATGGATCCCGCCGAGCTCGCGGCGTACGATCCGCGGGTCGTATTCGTCGACGCCGACAACCGGGTCGTCGACCTGGGCGGTGACCCGGCATTCGTGCCCGAGGGTCACGATCTCGTGACCGGCAGGGTGTAGTACCGCGGTGCTACTGGCCATCGATGCGGGCAACACGTCCGTGAGCCTGGGACTGTTCCCGGAGTCCGAGCCGATGGGGTCGGAGCCTTTGGGGCAGTGGCGGATCCGTAGCGATGCCCGGATGACCGCCGACGAGCTGGCCCTTCAGGTGCGAGGCATGCTGTCCGTGCCGACCGCCGCCGTCACCGGTGTGTGCGCGCTGTCGACGGTGCCGGAGCTGCTGCGCTCGATCCGTGCGATGTTGCCCCGGTATCTGCCCGACGCCGCTCCCGTGCTGTTGGCGCCGGGGGTCAAGACCGGTGTGCCGCTGCATGTAGACAATCCGCGTGAGGTCGGGACCGATCGCGTCGCGAATGCTGCTGCAGCACACGAGATCTACGGCGGTCCCTGCATCATCGTCGATCTCGGTACGTCGTTCCGCGTCGACGCTGTGTCGGCCAAGGGTGAATTCCTGGGCGGGGCGATCGCGCCGGGCATGGACATCGCCCTCGACGCGCTAGCCGATCGCACCGTCGCGCTGCGGCGCGTGGAGATGTCCCCGCCGCGTTCGGTGGTGGGAAAGAACACCGTCGAGGCCCTGCAGGCGGGCGTGCTGCTGGGCTTCGCCGCGCTGATCGACGGTCTCGTCGAGCGTGCGCGGGACGAGGTGCCGGAGCTGGCGGACGCCACCGTCGTCGCCACGGGAGGGGACACCGCGGCCCTCGCGCACACGCGCACCGTCGAACTGCACCGACCCGACCTCACCCTGCAGGGGCTGCGCGTGGTGTACGGCAGGGAGAGCGCGCGACGCAGGCGGTGACCGAGCGCCGCGGTGGTTTGCGCTCGAGGCGGCGTCGAATTCTTGTCGGGGTGCTTCCGCCCCGGTTAGACTGCTGCCCGTGCGTATGACGCTGTGTTGTCAGGAGTGTTGCCGGATCCGCTAGCGGACCCGCAGAGCCGTCGGCTCTGTCCGCTTCGGCCGCGATCGAGCCTGTCACCTCCCTCACAGCACATCGGAGTCCTCACGTGTACCCCCTCACCTCTTCCGCCGCACCCGGCGCCGTCCTTGTCGACGTCCGCGACCAGGCCGACCGCAGCCGAGACGGCATCCTGCCCGGTGCCGTCGCGCTCGACGCCGCCGCAGTGGTCGCGCGGCTCGTACCGGGCCTGTCCACCAGCCTCTCGGGCGCCGTCGACGGTGCCGAGTGGCTACTCGTGTCCACCAACGGCGCCACCGCCGCCGCAATCGCCAGCCGCCTGCGTGACCGCGGTGTCGCGGCGAGTTCCGTGGAGGGCGGGTTTCGCGCCCTCACCGCGTCCGGCGCCGACGGTGCCGGTTCCGCCGCGCCCGCGTATCGCCGCGCCGCCGCGAGCATCGTTGCGCATGAGGGCTGATCGAGACCGAGCCCACGGGCGCTGAGGCGGCCACCACACCGTTACCCTTGTCAGTTGTGACCGACCAGGTGAATTCCGCGGACCCGTCCGCCGCCCGCTCTGACGTGTCCGAACAGCAGCAGCAGCGCCTGGACAAGCGCGCACGCATCCTCGCTGAGGGCGGCGAGGCATATCCGGTGTCCGTGCCGCGCACACATTCCCTCGCTGAGATCCGCGCGAAGTACCCGGACCTGGAGCCGGATAACGAGACCGGTGAGTTCGTCGGTGTCGTCGGCCGGGTGATCTTCCAGCGCAACACGGGAAAGCTGTGTTTCGCGACACTGCAGGAGGGCAACGGTGTAACGCTCCAGGTGATGCTGTCGGCGGCCGAGGTGGGCGTGGAATCGCTCGCGCAGTACAAGGCGGATTCCGATCTGGGTGACTTCCTTTTCGTACACGGACAGGTGATCTCCTCGCGGCGCGGCGAGTTGTCTGTGATGGCCGATTCGTGGCAGATCGCGGCTAAGGCTCTGCGTCCGCTTCCGGTGCTGCACTCCGAGCTGTCGGAGGAGTCGCGCGTGCGGAATCGTTCCGCGGATCTGATCGTTCGTCCCGCGGCGCGGGACAACGCGCGCAAGCGGGTTGCAGTGGTGCGGGAACTGCGTGCGGCGCTGGAGCGGCGCGATTTCCTCGAGGTCGAGACGCCGATGCTCCAGACGTTGCACGGTGGCGCTGCCGCGCGTCCGTTCGTCACGCACTCGAATGCCCTCGATATCGACCTGTACTTGCGTATCGCGCCGGAGTTGTATCTCAAGCGGTGCGTGGTGGGCGGCCTGGAGCGAGTATTCGAGATCAACCGGAATTTCCGCAATGAGGGCGTCGACTCCACACATTCGCCCGAGTTCGCGATGCTGGAGACCTACCAGGCCTACGGCACCTACGACGATTCGGCCCGTACCACGCGCGAGTGTGTGCAGGAGATCGCGGAGGCCGTGTTCGGGTCTACCACGGTGACGCTCGCCGACGGGGAGGAGTTCGACCTGGGCGGGGAGTGGCCGCAGATCGATATGTACGGTTCCTTGTCCGAGGCAGTGGGCGAGGAGGTCACCCCGGATACGACGGTGGACGCTCTGCGGGCCCTGGCGTCCCGTGTCGGCCTCGAAGTGCCCGAGGGCAAGGGATACGGCCACGGGAAGCTGGTCGAGGAGTTGTGGGAGCACACTGCGGCGCCGAAGATGGGCGATCGGCCGTTCTTCGTGCGGGACTTCCCGGTCGAGACCACGCCGTTGACGCGTCAGCACCGAACCCGCGCCGGCGTAACCGAGAAGTGGGATCTATATGTCCGCGGATTCGAGCTCGCAACGGGATATTCCGAGCTGGTGGATCCGGTCGTGCAGCGCGATCGGTTCATGGACCAGGCGCGCCTGGCGGCCGCCGGTGACGACGAGGCCATGGTGCTTGATGAGGACTTCCTTGCCGCGATGGAGCAGGGTATGCCGCCGACCACAGGAACTGGTATGGGCATCGATCGACTGCTCATGGCATTCACAGGTCTCGGGATCCGTGAGACGATTCTGTTCCCTCTGGTGAAGCCGCTTGCATGAAATAATTGCGCGCTTATTGGATCATCCCGGTGATACGTGGTTATCCTGTGATGCGAGAGATATCGCCGCTCGCGGACTTGACAGAATCGAAGGGATCCAAACCAATGGCACGCAAGGTGACCGTCACGCTCGTCGATGACATCGATGACACCCAGACAGCCGACGAGACTGTGGAATTCGCCCTGGACGGCGTGACCTACGAGATCGATCTGTCGGCCAAGAATGCACAGAAGCTGCGTGATTCGCTGCAGTCCTGGACCGGTGCCGCGCGGCGTAGCGGCGGTCGCAAGCGCGCGCGTACCGCACCGGGCGGCGGGCGTGGTCGTGCCGCGATGGATCGCTCGCAGAGCGCGGCGATTCGGGAATGGGCGCGCAAGACCGGCCACAAGGTGAACGATCGCGGCCGCATCAGCCAGGACGTGATCGCCGCGTTCAACGCAGCCAATTGATCGGCGCGTAAGTACAACGGGCGAGGGGCCCCCCCCCCGCCCCGCGGGGGGGGGGGGGGGCCGGG
>NZ_JARFTP010000020.1 GCF_029167375.1 Tsukamurella sp. 8F | reverse complement strand
CCCCCCCCCCCCCCCCCCCCTTCTGCGTCGGCCGACTTGCGGCGTGAAAATGCGCCGGATCAGGGGAGCTGCGCCGCATTTCGCGCCCGAGGATCCTGTGGCGTCCAGCCCCGGGATGCGAGCGCAGTCTGGACCTGCCGCAGGAACGCCGCCCTCTGCGCGTGCAGCGACGGCGCCGCGGCGAGCACGATCTCCCAGCCGTGGTCGAAGCGGAGCCGGTTCCACCGCGCCACATCCCGACGGTGCTGCGCCCTGTCCGCGTGGTACTCGCCCTCGTACTCGACGGCGACCTTGAACTCCTCGGCACCCAGGTCGAGCCGCATCGCTGTACCGGTCACGGGCGTCTGGGGCACGAACATCGTCAGCCCTGAACGGCGCAGGAACAGGCGGGCATACGTCTCCCAAGGCGACTCCGCGCGCCCGTCGACCTGGGCCAGCACCTGGGCGACGCGCGTGCACCGGTGCAGGTGGCGGTGCTCGGCCAGATATTCGGCGACATCCCGCGCGGTGACCTGTGCCACGCCGAACTCGCCTACGCGCAGGCACTGATCGACCGCAGCGACCGCCTCGTCGCCCTTCACGTAGCGGGCGAGGTCGATCGCCGTGCGCACCGGTGTGGTGACGCGGAACCCGTCGACCGTGGCCACGTCCCCGTCAGGCATGGCCGACCTGCGGACGATGATGCCCGATCGCCGGCGGTGGTAGGGCAGCTGGATCTCGACGGGGTGGCCCGCCGAATACGGGACTCCGTGCAGACCGGCGGCGGTCCAGCCGCAGAAGACCGCGTCGGGATAGAGCAGGGCGACTGCGCGGATCTTGTCGAGTGTCGTCACCTCCGGGCCCGACGGTGCCCGGACCCCGTGCACCACCTGCTGGTAGTGCGCGCGGATGCGATAGGCGCTATGCACCCCGACCAGTTCCGATGTCCGCTGCCCCATATCGATTAGACGCACGAGCGACCCGCCCGGATCCCCTGGGCGACCTGCGGGCGCGAACTGCGACGCCAGCGGCCGGATGCAGCGCACTTCCGCGGCGCAAGTCGGGCGGGGTGGCGACCTGCCCGGGTGGAGGGTTCGCGCCGTGCGGTCGGACGGTTCCGTCGGGAGGGAATGGGCCGCGCCGGGTCGGCGGACGACAGTGGTCGACAGTGAGGCTCGGGTTCCTCACGTTTCGACCGCCCGACGAGGAGCAGGAGACACCAATGGCCATCGAGCTCAACCAGATATGGGACTTTCCGATCAAGGAGTTCCACCCCTTCCCGCGCGCTCTGATGGGTGTGGGCGCGCACGACATCATCGGGGTCGAGGCGAAGAACCTCGGGTTCGAACGCGCCCTGCTTGTGACGACGGGCCTGCGTGGCTCCGGCATCATCGAGGAGCTGATCGGAAAGATCGAGTACCAGGGCGTCGAGGTGGTCCTGTTCGACAAAGTCGAGTCGAATCCCAAGGACTACAACGTGATGGAGGCAGCGGCACTGTACGAGAAGGAGAAGTGCGACAGCATCATCTCCGTGGGTGGCGGCTCGAGCCACGATGCGGCGAAGGGCGCCCGCGTCGTGATCGCGCACGACGGCCGCAACATCAACGAGTTCGAGGGGTTCGCCAAGTCGACGAACCAGGAGAATCCGCCGCACATCGCCGTATCCACCACGGCCGGAACCGGTTCCGAGACCTCGTGGGCGTATGTCATCACCGATACCTCGGATATGGAGAAGCCGCACAAGTGGGTGGGGTTCGATGAGGCCACGATCGTGACGCTCGCCATCGACGATCCGCTGCTCTACTACAGCTGCCCGCAGCATTTCACGGCCTACTGCGGCTTCGACGTGCTGGCCCACGGGTCCGAGCCGTACGTCTCGCGGCTGGACTTCGCGCCCTCCCTGGGTAACGCGCTGTACTCGGTGGAGTTGGTCGCGAAGAACCTGCGCGAGGCCGTCTACGAGCCGCGGAATCTCAAGGCGCGCGAAGGGATGATGAACGCGCAGTACATCGCTGGGCAGGCGTTCAACTCCGGCGGCCTGGGCATCGTGCACTCGATCTCGCACGCGGTGTCCGCATTCTTCGACAGCCATCACGGCCTCAACAACGCGATCGCGCTGCCCCGCGTGTGGGAGTACAACCTTCCTTCCCGCTACGAGCGGTACGCGCAGATCGCCGGCGCGATGGGTGTCGATACCCGCAACATGACCACGGTGCAGGCCGCCGACGCGGCGGTGGAGGCGGCCATCCGCCTCGCGAAAGACGTTGGCATCCCCGACAACTTCGGGCAGGTGCGGACGGATTCGTACGAGAAGAACAGGATGAACACGGCCAAGTACGCGGGCCGCGGAGAGGTCATCGCGGGCGACGAGAAGACGGTTCTCGCGATCTCCGAGCACATCCAGGACGACTGGTGCACGCCGGGCAATCCCCGCGAGGTCACGGTCGCGTCGATGATCCCGGTCGTCGACCACGCCATCAACTCCTCGTACTGAATCGGAGGATGAGGTGACCACCACGGTGACCATGGAAGAGCACACAGCGTTCGCCGACGGCGCCGAGCTGGCGGCCGCGCTGCGGCGCCACGACTACATCGCGGACGACGACCTGGCCACCGTGGTGCATCTCGCGACGATGCTGGACCGGCCACTCCTACTCGAGGGACCGGCGGGCGTCGGCAAGACTGAGCTGGCGAAATCCCTTGCGGCGGCATCGGGTCGGCGCCTCGTGCGCCTGCAGTGCCACGAAGGTCTCGACGACAGCCGCGCCCTGTACGAGTGGGATTACGCCAAACAGCTGCTGCACGTGCAGATGTTGCGCGACCGGATCGGTACCGAGCTAGCCGGTTTCGATACGGTGCGGGAGGCATCGATGTTCCTCGCGGCCCAGGACTTCGGGTTGTACTCGGAGACGTTCCTCGCTGCCCGCCCACTGCTCGCCGCGGTGCTGTCCGACGAGCCCGTGGTGCTGCTGGTCGACGAGGTCGACCGCACCGAGGAGTCGATGGAGGCGCTGCTGCTCGAGGTGCTGGCGGAGAAACAGGTCACGGTGCCCGAGATCGGTACGTTCGCTGCGCGTTCGGATCCGTGGGTCGTGCTGACCTCCAACGACACCCGCGAGCTGAGCGCGGCCCTGAAGCGGCGGTGCCTGCACTACCACCTCGGCTACCCGACCGCCGGGCGGGAGCGGGACATCGTCGCCACCCGGGCGCCCGAGGTCGAGCAGGCCGCCGTGGCAGAGGTGGTCGAACTCGCCGGGCGGCTGCGTGAGCTGCCGCTCCGCAAGAGCCCGTCCATCTCCGAGGTGATCGACGCGGCGCGCATCGCCGCGGTGCTCGCTCGTAGCGGGCGCAGTGTGGACGATTCGCGCGAGCTGCTGTACCCGGCTCTACTCAAGTACGGGGTGGATCTCGACGTCGCGCGTGCGCGTGTCGACGGCGCCGATCCGGAACCCGAAGCGCCCCAGGAGCGACGCGATGGTGCGACCGTCGCGGCCCGGCCCGCCAACACCACGACGGCGGCGTTCCGTGGGCACGGAGGACGCAGGCATGGCGGGGCCTGAGGCGCCTGCGCGCGCGGCCGCAGCGTCGGTGCTCGACGTGGTAGCCGCCGCGTTCGGCTCGCGTCTGCGGGCGTACGGGGTCGCGACCTCGCCGGCCGAGGTCATCGAGGTCCGCCGGGTCCTCGCGCTGCTCGGCGCGCGGGACCGTCGTCGCCTGCACGCCGCCCTGCGCGCGACGTGCGTGAAGTACATGCACGAGGGCGACGGATTCGAGCGGGCGTATGACGAGGTGTTCTCGGGTCGTGCCGAAACCGTAGTGGCAGTGGACGAACCGCTGCGGGCCGGGCTGACGGGCGGACTGCCGGACGATATCGGACTCGGCGACGGTGGCGACGTGGCCCGATACGCCGACTACAACGAGCGTGCCGCCGAGGTGGGCGACTATTTCGACACGCCTGAGGCGGAGAAGGGATTCAATCCGCACAAGGACGATGACGACTTCTCGGTGACCGGCTCGGCCGAGGACCTGTCCGTCGACACATCGTCGGCGACCGGGCGCCGCGGGGTCGGCTACACCCTCGACGTCGCGCGCGCCGGCACCGCCGAGGTCGGCGCGCTGTCCGACGGCGCGTCGCTGGCAGCGCAGGGGACGCTGCGGTGGGACGATCCGTCGTCGATCCTGGCCTGGCTGGACGCCTACGACCCCGAGCGGGTCTACGCGGATACGGGCGGCGACGAGGAGCTCACACAGTCGCAGGCCGAGCGTCTGGCGGCTGCGCTCGCGGCCTTCGTCGAGGCACTCGCCGCGGTCGGGGAGCCGACGTCCGGGCCGCCCGGCGCTGTCGAGTCGAGGGCGCACGCCGAGCTCGAGCTGGCCGCCCACGAGGTGTTGCGGCGTATGCGTGGGGCCCCGCGAGAGCGGGTGCGCTACCACGGTCACGGCCGACTGGACATGCGGTCGACGGCCCGCGCGGCGCAGCGGACCGACGGTGTCCCGCTCCGGCTGGGCACGCGGGTGAGCCGACCGGACAGGTTGCGCGTGCTGGTGCTTGCGGACGTGTCGCTGTCGGTGCGCCCGGTCACGGCCTTCACGCTGCGTCTCGCGCGGGCGATCCGGCGGCGCACGGCGAGGTGCGAGGTCTACGCATTCGTAGACCGCCCGGTGCACGTCACGTACGCGCTCCTCGCGGGGGCCGGCGACGATGCTCTGGCCCGCGTCCTGGCCGATCCGCAGATCGACCTGGAGGCCTCGAGCGACTACGGCCGCGTCTTCGCAGAGCTCCTCGACGCGCCGAGCGGAGTAGATAAGCGCACGTCGGTTCTCATCGTCGGGGACGGAAGGTCGGGCGGCCTCCCCGACGGTGCCGAGCATCTCGCCGAGTTGCGCCGCCGCGTGCATCGCATGGCTTGGGTGACTCCGGAGCCCGAGCGGTACTGGCGGCAGGCGACGTGTGCGATGCCGGCGTACTCGAACATCTGCGACGGGGTCGTGGTGGCCCGAGATGCAGATCAGCTCATCGAGCGCGCCCGTGACCTCGGAGATGCACTGCGATGACCTGCCCGATCGGGCAGGTGGGAGTCCGGGACGGTCGGGCGGTCGCGCGCACTGCTAGGTCTGGGCGCGGGTTTCGAGCTGTAACATGAGTCACAGTTCAACCCCTGCGATGGAGCGACCGTGACCCCTACGTTCAGCGGCGGACCGTCCGCCACGTTGCGGGGCGGCGCCACGGTGCCGATGGTCGGCCGTGAGGTCGCGCGCACCGTCAAATTCCATGCACCAGAGATCGTTTTCGGCCTGGGGGCGCTCGAGGAGGCCGCGCACGCGGCGTCGCGGCTCGGCGGTATGCGGCCGATGTTGGTCACCGACCCTGGGCTCACCGAGGCCGGATGGGTCGCGGAGCTGACCTCGCATCTGCGCGGCAACGGTCTGAGCCCGGTGGTCTTCGACGCGGTGACACCCAATCCCAAGGAGCACGAGATCGCCGCCGGATTCGAGCGGTACGCGGTGAGCGGCTGCGACGTGATCGTGGCGATCGGCGGCGGCTCGGTCATGGATGCGGCGAAGGGCGTCGCCGTGCTCGCGTCCAACGGCGGCCACATCCTGGACTATCGCGGTGTCGACCGGGTGGCGCGTCCCATACCGCCGACGGTGATGGTGCCGACGACATCCGGGACCGGGGCGGACGTATCCCAGTTCTGCATCGTCACGGACACGCGGCGGGCGACCAAGGTCACCATCATCGGGCGAGCGCTGGTTCCGGACGTGACGGTGATCGATCCGAGGCTGCTCACCACTATGCCGCAGTGGCTCAACGCTGCAACGGGTCTCGATGCGCTCACGCACGGGGTCGAGGCTTTCGTCTCCCTCGCGCACAACCCGCTCACCGACAATCACGCGCTACGTGCCGTCGGGCTGGTGGCGCAGACCCTCGCGGGTACGATGCGCCGGCCGGCCGAGTTGTCGGAGCGGGTGGTCATGGCACAGGCGAGCCTGGAGGCGGGGCTCGCATTCACGAACGCGATTCTCGGTGCTGCTCATGCCATGTCGCACCAGGTAGGTGGGTTGACCGACCGCCCGCACGGCGTTATCAACGGCGTCCTGCTGCCGCATGTGGTGCGCTTCAACGCAGCTCGCGATCCGGGGCCGTTCGCAACGATCGCCGCGGCCATCGGTCTCGACGAGCAGCACGCACCCGCCGCGGAGGCCGCCGAGGCCGTCGCGGCGCGTATCGACGAGCTCGCCCTCGACGTGGGTGTTCCGCGCGGGCTCGCCGAACTCGGTGTGCGCGAGGAGGACCTACCGCAGCTCGCGACCAACGCGCTCGAGGACGCGTGCATGTCCACCAATCCCCGGCCGGCGACGCACGCCGAGATGGTCGAACTCTTCCGGGCGGCACTGTGAGCGCCGGCGGCCGGTCACATGTAGCCGACTCCGACCTGGCCATGCTGACGGGGCTGCGCTCCTCGAAGAGTTCGTTCTACCCGCAGTACCGAGGGGCGGCTGAGCGGCTCGAACGCGTCATGCACGCGCTGGAGCTGATCTCGCGGGCGCTGGTCGCCACAGTCGACGGCCCGGAGACGCTGGTGTGTGCGGTCGCGGAGGCAGCCCGTGTGCACCTCGATGCGCGTTGGGTCGTGTTCGGGCTCACCGACGGTCGTCTGATGGACGCCGGGTTGCGTCGGTTGGTCCTCGGCCCAGACGGGATCCCGTTCCTCGTGCACGAGGTCGAAGGGCCGCCGCTGCCCGACGATGTGCTGCGTTGCCTCGACGTCATCCGCGATCCCGTTGCGGCGGGGACGCATGAGCAGACCGAGCCGGTGCTCGAAGCGCACCACGCGTTCGTGCCGCTCGAGCTCGAAGGCGGTGTGGTCGGAGCCATCGCGGCGTGGACGGCGCCGGGGCGTGTGCTGGACACGACCGACGGTGCCGTGCTGTCGATACTCGCCAGTCAGACCGCCGTCGCGCTGCACAACTCGGCATTGTACCAACGCATCTCGACGCTGCTGGAGCGATCGGAGGCCGCGCACGCGCAGGTTCGACGCACCGCCGCGGATCTCGCGCTGCGCAATGCCGAGCTGTCGTCCACGCAGCGTCAGCTGAGTGAGGCCCAGCGGCACCAGGCGCTCGACGATGAGCGGCACCGCATCGCCCGCGAGCTGCACGACAGCGTCACGCAGACCGTGCTCTCCGCGGGGATGCAGATCGAGGTGTCGCTGGGGGAGATCCCGGCAGCCGAGCGTTCGGAGCGCCTAGGGCTTGCCAAGGAGATGACGCGGCGGGCGGTCGAGCAGCTGCGGACCTCTATCTATACGCTGAACAACACACGGGCCGAGGAGCATTCGTCGCTGCCGCAGATGCTGGAGCAGCTCGGTGTGGTGTATCAGCCGGACGAGCTCGATGTCACCGTCCGAGTGAGCGGCCCGGTGGTCGAGCTGGACCCGCCGGTCGAGCACGCACTGCTGCGCATCGCGGGCGAGGCCCTGTTCAACACTGCGGTGCATGGCAATGCGCGCCGCGCGCGGCTGAGGCTCCGATACGGCAGCGAGTCCGTCGCCCTGACGATTGCCGACGATGGTGAAGGAGACCCCGCTCGGCTACGGGAGATATTGCGGCACAGCGCCTCCGGAGATGCGGACGGGCACCGTCGGGGGCTGGCGAACATGGCGGCCCGGGCCGCCGAACTGGGCGGCCGCTTCGCGATCCGGCGGTCGCGCCTGGGTGGGGTGGAAGTGGCTGTCGTCGTGCAGGTTTCGGATAGCGAGGTGTCGTGATGGTGCAGGCGGGAGTGGTAGGGCGTGCGGCGCCGCCACGACGGACGACGGTGCGGATCATGTTGGTGGACGATCATGCGATCCTGCGGCAGGGGCTTCGATCCGTGCTCGACCGCGAGCCCGATCTGCAGGTGGTCGGTGAGGCAGCGTCCCGCGGCGAGGCGCACGCCGTCGCGGAGGCGGCGCGGCCTGATGTCGCCGTCGTCGACCTGAAGTTGACAGCGGGTTCGGATCACGACGGCCTCGCCCTGTGTCGTGAGTTCACCGCCCAGCATCCCGCGGTGGGGCTGCTGGTGCTGACGACGTTCCTCGAGGACAGGCTGGTGATCGAGGCTGTGCACGCGGGTGCGCGCGGCTATGTCGTCAAGGACGTCGACACCACGGAGCTGGTTCGCGCGATCCGATTGGTATCGCAGGGCCGCAACGCATTCGACTCCCGAACCGCCGCGGCAGTGGTGGCATCGCTGGCATCCGGCGGCCCGGTCGAGAGTCAGCTGACGGCACGCGAGCTGGAGGTACTCGCCATGCTCGCCAAGGGCTGGTCGAACATCCGGATCGGACGGGAGCTGTTCATCTCGCCCACTACCGTAAAGTTCCACGTCAGCAACATCATGCGCAAGCTGCAGGTGAGCCGCCGCGCCGAGGCGGTATACGAGGCGAGTAAGCGCGGGCTGATCTGACCGTCACACGGGCGGGAGGTCGAGGACGAGCCAGCCGCCGTGGTGCTCGAATATGCTGTGCGGCAGCCTCGTCTGCGTTCCGATCTGTTCGAGAGTGTCGAGATCGAACGTCCGGACGTGACGGTGGCACGTTGTCGCTTGATCCTCGAACGGCACGGCGATGACGACGCGTGTCCGCGCGAGCCGTACCGCCTCGCGCACGACCGCCGCCCCGGCCTCGGGGTCGAGGTGCTCGAGCAGATGGAGCACGGTGACGGTGTCGGAATGGTTGTCCGGAAGGTCGACGTGCGTGGCGTCGTGGACCTGGGCGTCGATCCGCGTGCCGAGTCGCTCGGCCACGGTTCGAAGAAGCCGGACGGTGCCCGGGCACACGTCGGTGGCGGTGACGCGGAGGCCGCGTGCGGCCATCCGCAGGGCGTAGAACCCGAAGCACGAGCCGAGGTCGAGCAGGCTGTCACCGGCTTGCAACTCCGCGGCACGCGCGTGCACAGGGGCGAACGCCGCCGACCCGTCCGCCAAGCGGCGCAGGGAGTTCCGGTAGTACGTCGCCCACCCTTCGTAAGGATCGTCGACGGTGGTGCGCACCAGCCCGACGATGATCCGCTCGAACTGATCGGCCGTATCCGGCCCGAGCTCGTCGATGATGCGGCCCGCGAGGTCGTCGGACAGGTCGGCGGGCCGTAGTGCGTGCCGAACCCGCACACCGGTGGGGCGCTTGTTCATCCTCATCGCACCGGCCCGTGCGCCCGCCGGGAGGCGGATCACCTCGGTGTCGCCGTCGGCCCACTGGCCGGACGCGGTGGGTGCGAGGGTAGCGATCATCCCTCGAGGTTATGAGCGTGTCGCCTCCGGCGTAACGCGCCCGACGGACGGTTCCGACCTGCCCGACCGGGTGGTGCCGCGTTGCTATCCGCTCTTGCGTCTGAACTGTTGCTGGTGGCTCTGCGAGCCATGCGCCTGCTCGGCCTTCCCATGGCCGTCCAGGTGACTGGTGCCTGACTTCGCCTGGGAGTTCTTGCGTTCCAGCGCCTCTTTGAACTTGGCTCGCTGCTCGTCGGTCGGCATGGCAGCTCCTTTCGTCCGTCTGTGCAGTCTCGCCGACGACGGTGCCCATGTCACCCGAATTACGCGTCTTGGTGGAGTCCGGCCCGACGGTGTGTCATCGCGGCGCCTTCGTCGCAGCGAGGAGCGCGAACTTCATGGCCCGCTCCCGCTCTTCGCTGGGTGAGCGGTGGGAGCGGCGGTCGATCTTGACGGACGTGATCACCAGAGCGGTCCCGGACTCGAAGGCGACGAGGAAGTCGTCATGCGGGGCGTCGGCGACGCCGAACACGCGCCCATCGATGACTTGGTCCGGCCCCCAGCGCATCTCGTCGTGCCCTTCCTTGTAGAACGGCAGGTTGCGCTGATTGGACACCGCCTGCGTCGCGTAGTTGAGGGCCGTCCCCGGGCTGTCACCTGGCCTGCGCATCAACTCCCAGTTGCATCCGCGGTAGTTGGGGGAGTCGGATATAGCGGCATCCTCCATCGTCGACGCATCGATGCCGATCGCTTCCAGGTCGTCGGCGATATGCGCGGTACATGGCTCGAAACTTGAGCCGTCGTTACGGCGGTTCCATCGCTCGGTATACGTGGGGGTGAACGGCAGTGAGGGGTGGGCGATACGAGTCCGACTTTCCGATGGTGTCACTGCCACACCGGCGACTGTCGTTGCACACGCGCTGGTCACGATCGCCGCTGCCAGCACCACGACTGCAAGCTGCTTCACCGGGCGGTTCTGGTGTTGGTGATCTCGTACTGCGCTTGGTGCTCCTGGCCGAGCAGCTCTGCCTTGTCTTCGCGCAGATGCGCGGCGATGCGCACCGCCGCATCCGCGTTGGCCATCATGGCGTTATACAGGGACTCTGGATGATCGACTGCGGAGAGCCTCACGTTGCGCGTCGCCGTGCGTCCCTCCGACGTATCGCCGAGATAGTTGAACCTGGCCACGTCCTTGAGTGTCCGCGCGGTCGCGCGCACGCGCATCGCGTGCCGCTCGTGCGCCGCGGCGATCTCCTCGATCGGATCGCCGTCGAGCACCATATCCTCGCCGCCCTGCATCTCCAGCCGCGCCTGTACGCGCTCCCGCGCGGCCCGCTTGATCTCCTCGACCGATACCGGTTCGCTCATCGTCGCCCTCCTCGGCACGAGTACGTCTCATGAATTAGACGCACCAGTGGACGGCTCGGTTCCGAGAGAGTCGGCGGCATGTCGAGGAGGATGGCCCGACGGTTCCGCGGCGTCCGTTGGCCGGCTCTTTCGCGGTCCTCGCGTACCCGATCCGGCGCCGGGAAGAACACGGTGAAGGCTGCCGCAGGGGGCAGTGGCACCCGCAGGACGTCCGGCCGGTTCCTGCAACCCGAGCACGATGCGTCGGCCGAGGTGTCGGCGCCGGCCGCAGTCACGTGAACCGGCAGCCGCAATAGTGTTCAGAACTCGATTATCTGCCGGATCGCCTGGCCATCGGCCAGGGCGTCCATGCCTGCGTTGATATCCGCCAACGGAATCACGGCGGATATCAGCTTCTCCACCGGCAGACGTCCTTCTCGCCACATCTGCTCGTACTTCGGGATGTCCCGTTGCGGCACAGCGGATCCCAGGTAGGAGCCGATCACCGTTCGCGCTTCGGCGGTGAGCACCAGCGGACTGATCGAGGCGCGAGCGTCGGGATGTGGCAACCCGACGGTCACCGTCCGGCCTCCGGGAGCGGTTGCGGTATAGGCGGTTTCGAAGGCACGTGCGTTCCCGGCGGCCTCGATCACTACCGGCGCACGCACGCCCTCCGCGGCGAGGTCAGCGGGGGAGTACACCGCGTCGCAGCCCAACGACATGGCCGTGTCCAGTTTGGAGGGCTGGGCGTCCACGCCGATCACGCGCCCGCGATCAGGCAGAGCGAGCGCCGTCAGCACCGCGGCCATGCCCACGCCGCCCAGGCCGACCACGATGACGTCCTCGCGCGGCGCGACAGCGCCGGCGTTCAGCACCGCACCGCCGCCGGTCAACACGGCGCAACCGAGTACCGCAGCGACGGGAGCGGGCACATCGCTGCCGACCGGGGTCAGCGAGCGTACGTCCACCACCGCGGCCGACGCGAAGCCCGATACCCCGAGGTGGTGGTGGATGGGTGCACCGTCGCGGGACAGGCGGCGGCCGCCGCCCAGGAGTTCCCCGGCGTTGTTCGCGGCGGATCCGGGCACGCACGGCAGCCGGCCGTCCGTGCGGCACCCGGCGCACGATCCGCATCGGGGCAGGAAGGCCATCACCACCCGGTCGCCGACGGCCGGCCCGGTCACCCCGTCTCCCAGAGCGGACACGACACCAGCAGCCTCGTGACCGAGCAACATCGGCACGGGGCGGGGGCGGTTGCCGTCGACCACGGACAGGTCCGAGTGGCAGAGCCCGGCGGCCTCGATCTGCACCAACACCTCGCCGGGGCCGGGCGACGCGAGTTCCAGCTCGCATACGGTCAGGGGATGGGACGAAGCGAAAGGCCGCGGCCGTCCGATCTCCTCCAGCACGGCTCCGGTGATGCGCATCAGTATTCGACCTCCAGTTCGTCGGCTGTGGGCTTCGCCTGACAGCCCAGAATGTAGCCGTCCTCCTTGTCCTCCGGGTCGAGTCCGTCGGACACGTCCATGGAGACCGTGCCTTTGCTGAGCCGGCAGATGCACGTCGCGCACTCGCCGGACTGGCACGAGTAGGGCACGTCGTGGCCGCCCGCGATGAGGACGTCGACGAGGGTTCGGTCCCTGGGCCACGCGATGGTGAACGTCGCACCCAGGTTGTAGACCGTCACCGACGCTGCGTCGGCGGCCTCGGCATCGGTCGTCTCGTGCGGCACGACGTCGGCGAACGCGTCGCCCGACAGGGACGCGTAGATCTCCTGGTGCACCAGCGACCGATCGGTGCCGATCACCCGGAGCGCTTCTTTGCACGCCGCCATGAACTCGTCCCGGCCGCACAGGTAGGTCGCGCGCGAATGATACGGAGACAGCACTGCGGCAAGGGAATCCGCGTCGGGGATGCCTCGGTACTCCGCCTGCCACCAGATCACGGTGAGCTGCCCGGGATGCGATGCCTCGAGCGAGGAGATGTCGTCGTAGAAGATCGTATCGGCGTCGGACGCGTTGGCGTACAACAGCACGATGTGCTGCGAACCCTGCGACAACGCCGCCGACAGGATCGACATGATCGGCGTGATACCGCTGCCGGCCGCGAGTAACAGCATCGGCACGTCGAGCGACTCGGGGACGAAAGCGCCTGCGGGTGGCAGGACTTCGACCTCATCACCCTCAGACAGGTTGTCGCACAGCCAGTTCGACGCATAGCCGCCCGGGCTTCTCTTGACGGTGACGCCGGGCCGCACCGCGTCGAACGGCGACGTGTACAGCGAGTAGGAGCGCGCGACGGACCCGGTGAGATCCGACGGGATCCGCAATGTCACGAACTGGCCCGGCTGGTAATCCCACTCGGTCGCGAACACGAAGGACTTCGCATCGACGGTCTCGTCGATCACCTGGAGGACCTTCACGATCTGGCTGCGTTCGGAGTGCGGGGTCAAGCTCATGGCAGCCACCTTATCGACCGTCTCCTGCTGAAAGACGCAGGCCCAGCGGGGTCGGGGCGGCATGTTCCGCCCGGACCCCGCCGGCCGCCAGGTTTCAGCAGGGCCGCGTCAGAGGACGGGGAACTGCGTGGTGCACGTGCCCTCACGTGTGACGAACTGACCCTTGTCCGTGACCGTCACCGTGAAGTCGACGAAGCCCTGGAACACCTGCAGTGCCGTGAACTTGAGTTTCGCGCCGGTCTTGCTCATATCGGTGGTCTGCCAGGTGTTGCCGTGGATTCCCTTCGGGTTCGACCAGTTCACGGTGGCCGAGTACCACCCGGACAGCCTCGGCAGGTACGGCGGTTCCGCGACGACGATATCCACGTAGCCCGGCGCGCTCTGGGTGACCGTCACCTTGGACAGGTTCTTCTGGACGGTGCAGGTGCCCGGCGTGGCGGCGTTCGCCGTGCCGGACATCGCAGCACCGGGCACGGCTACAGCCAGCGCGAGCGCGGCCGCACTGATTCGGATCGACTTCATGGGTTCCCCTCCCGATTATGTGATGCAGCACACTATGTGCGACTGCTTATAAGCCGGGGAACCGAATTCGTTACGCGAATCGGGCAGCGCGGATGGTCAACGGCGCACCAGTTCTACCGCCACACCTCCCCGATAGGGGTCACATCGGCCCGGGGGCCTGCAGGCTTGTCGGCGGGCGTCCGGGAGAAGCGGGGTGCCGGCATGGGGGTCATGACGCCGTCGACCTCCTGCAGATTGCCGCGCGCGGCCATGTGCGGGTGCTTGGGAGCCTCCTCGAATGTCAGGATCGGCCAGCAGCACGCATCGGACTCCGCGAACACGTCGGCCCATTCGTCCCGTGACTTCTCCTTGAACCGCGTCGCGATGGCGTTCCGCAACTCGTCCCACCGCGCGATGTCGAGCTGGTTCGGCAGCGTCGCCGGGTCGATCTCGAGTTTGGCCAGCATCTCCGCGAAGAACTGCGGCTCGATCGCGCCGACGGAGAAGTACTTCCCGTCGCCGCACTCGTAGGTGTCGTAGAACGGTGCGCCGCCGTCGAGGCTGTTCACGCCGCGCTCGTCGGTCCAGATGCCCTGCCCGCGGAAGTCCCACTGCATCTGTCCGAGCACGGATGCACCGTCCACCATCGCGGCGTCCACGACCTGTCCCCTACCGGAGCCCTGCCGTTCGAACAGTGCGGCCAGCACGCCGAACACCAGGAACATCGAGCCGCCGCCGAAGTCGCCGACCAGGTTCAGGGGAGGCACGGGCCGCTCGCCCTTGCGTCCGATGGCGTGCAGCAGCCCGGTGAGGGCGATGTAGTTCATGTCGTGGCCGGCACGGGGCGCGTTAGGCCCCTCCTGACCCCAGCCGGTCATCCGCCCGTACACGAGCCGCGGATTCCGTTCCAGCACCACGTCGGGCCCGAGGCCGAGGCGTTCCAGCACGCCCGGGCGGAAGCCCTCCACTAGCACGTCGGCGCGGTCCAACAGGTCGAGTACGGAAGCCACGTCGTCGGGGTTCTTGAGGTCTACCTCGACGATCGTGCGCCCGCGCTTGACCATCTGCGGCTTCCCGGCCAGGCCGCTCACGCCCACGCCGGGGCGCTGCAGTGACACCACGTCGGCGCCGAGATCGGCGAGCATCATCGCCGCGTGCGGCGCGGGCCCGAGGGCCGCGAACTCGACGACCTTGAGGCCCTTCAGCGGGCCGCTCTTCGCATCAGTCATAGGGGTGACCCTACTGTCCTAGGTATGACGTGGTTCTCACTGCACGAGCCCGACGGTGAGCCGCGCGCCGTCGCGATCCTCGCGCACGGGGCGGGTGCGAATCGCGACGCCGTCATCCTGCGCACGGTCGCGGAGTCCCTCGCTGACCGCGGGGTGCGCGTCGTCCGCATCGACCTGCCGTTCCGCCGCACGCGTCCGAAGGGGCCGCCCAGTCCGGCCGGTCAGGCCGCGGACCGCGCCGCTTTCGCGGAGGCGACGGAGCGATTCGCCGGGCCCGACCACAGGCTGTTGTGGGGCGGCCACTCGTACGGCGGCCGGATGGCGTCGATGGCTGCCGCGGAGGGGCCGACGAGACCCGACGGCCTGATCCTGCTCAGCTACCCACTGCATCCGCCGAAGAGACCGGAGAAGCTGCGCATCGAACACCTGCCGAGCCTGACGGTGCCCACCCTGTTCGTGCATGGCCGCCGCGACCCGTTCGCGACGGCGGACGAACTCGCCGAGGCGGCCGCACTCGTCCCGGCGAAGACGCGCACCATCGAGCTCGCGGCCGCGCATGACCTCGCGCCCACCCGCTCACGCGTGGGCGAGCTGACCGCGGACGCGATGGAGGACTTCTGGCTCTAGCCCGTGACCAGGGTCGCGCCGATGGCGCTCAGCGCGGAGCCGAGGTCGTAGTACAGCGAGCCCGTGGGTGTCTTGCTGTTGCCGAACGACGCGGCGCGGCTCGCGATGCCGAGGGCGGCGCCGTCGGCGGTGCGGATCAGCGGGCCGCCGCTGTCGCCGGTCTGCACGCCGATCGTGGTGGCGATGTACGAACCGTCGACCTGTACGACGGTGCCGCAGCGCCAGCCGGACGTCGCGCCGTCGCTGCAGACCTTGTCGCCGACACGGGCCTTGCCCAGGGACGACGCCTTCGCTCGGCCGCCCGGCACGAGCTGGGCGCTTCCGGGGTCGACGGTGAATGCCGCCCAGTCCGCAGCGTTCTGGTTCACGAAGGTCTCCTGTGCAGTGAGCTGCGGGGCCGACGATGCGATGGTCTTGCCGACCACGCGGTTGCCGAATGCGACCTTCTCACCGACCTTGCCGCAGTGCCCGGCGTAGACGCCGACCTTGGTTCCGTCGCTGCGCTGCCCGATGAACCCGACGGTGCACGCGAGACCGTCGGCGGTGTTGCCGTGCATCGAGGACACCGTCAGTACCGATGCGCCGGGGGACACGGTCGTGGACGTCGCGGCCGTCAGTACGGGATCGGCTGAGGCGACGGCGGTCGGCGCGGCCGCCAGTGCGGCGGTGGCGAGGACCGCAGCGGCGATCCGGGGGCGCGTGTGCATGGGCGTGACGCTCCTCACGGCAGAAATCGGGTCCGCGGTACGGTCCCACGAAGAGGATCGATTGTGCAACTCACGATCATTGGAGTTGCAGATGTGACACCGCGTCGGTCACTTGGGCTTCGGCGTGACCCAGGTGGTGATGTCGGCGTGCACGACCTCCTTACCCGAGTTGTCGGTCACGGCGATCGAGACCACGACGTCGCGCCCCTTGGTGATCGCGTCCCAGTCGACGTCCTCGGCGAATCGCGCGGTCGCGGTGAGCGAGGACTCCGCCTTCGCCAGGTAGTCCACCTTCATGGACTTCGGCAGCCAGCGGTGTGTCGCAGGCGTCGAGGCCTCCATCATCATGCCCATCGCCACCTCGGCGAGGTTGCACGCGGCGATCGCGTGGAACGTGCCGATGTGGTTCTGCACGTACCACCACTTGGGGCCGTGGACGACCGCGTGGCCGTACTCCAGTTCCTTGATGTAAGGGGTGACGGAGACGAAGTAGGGGGCCTTGAGCGATGCCGCCGCAGAGAACGCGAGTTTGCCGAGCGGCTTGTCTTGAAGGGTCTTCCACAGACCATAGGTCGATGCCATGGCCTTATCTTACTCCGCGGTAAGTTACCGCGGAGGAGCGCCGGCGGCGTTCCGTGCCAGGCCCGCGGAACCCGCCTGCGACGGTGCCACCGGTCGAGGGGGCTCGGCCGCAGTGGTGGCTGCCGCGAATCCCAGCTTGGCGACCGCTACCACCAGCGATCGGATGCGCGGCCACCACCGACTCGACACCGAGATCGTCTGGCCGTGGTTCGCGCCCGCCAGCTCGAGCAGATAGGAGTGGCCGCCGGACGCGGACAGTGCCCGGGCGTACTCGACCGACTCGAAGGAGGGCACGACCCTGTCCTTGGTCCCGTGCACGACGACGGCGGGCACGGACGGGTCGATCCGCTGGAGTGGGTTGACCAGGGCGTACCGATCCGGCACCTGGTCGGGCATGCCTCCCAGCACGTTGCGGACATGGTTGTTGTAGTGCGCGGACGCCGCCATGTCGAGGACCCCCGACAGGGAGACGGTCGTGCGTGGCATGACCAGCGGCCCGGCGCCCGGGGCGCCCGGCGGGAGGGTGCGCCTGGCGCCCGCCCAGGCGGCGAGCTCGCCGCCCGCCGAGTGCCCGAGGATGGTCACGTTGTCGACGTCGAGCTGGGGAGCCACCGTCGTCGACAGGGTTTTGACGAAATCGATGCCGCGCGCAACGTCCGTGAAGGTGGTCGGCCAGCCGCCGCCCGAACCGACGCGGCGGTACTCGATGTTCCACACGGCGACCCCGGCCTCCTGGAGGCTGCGTGCGGCGCCGGACATGTACGACAGGCCAGCCTTCTTCTTCCAGCCGCCGCCGTGGATCATCACGACGACCGGGATCGATCCGTTCGCGAACCGGCCGGGCGGGAGATAGAGCGATCCGTAGTCCTGCTCCGGGTCACCCTGGGGCGCGGGTAGGTAGACATAGGGAGTCGACGAGTCGACGGTGTGCACGTCCTCGCCCGACTGCCCCGGCCGGGCGCCGGAGCGCGTGGGGGAGGGGAGCTCCAGGTCGTCCTTGGTCGGCTGCGTCGTGCACGCCGCAAGGCATGTCGCGACCACGGCTGCGGCGGCGGTCGCGCGCAGTCCCGTCCGTGCGCGGCGCGTCGGTCGATCCACGGCGACGATTGTTCCAGAGGCTCCTTAATCTGCACTGTGATGGAGTCGCTCGACCGGAGTGGCGATGGAGTCGTCCGAACCGCACTGTGACGGCGGCCGCTCGACAGGGCGGCGACGGAGTCGCTCGTGGACTTGGACGCCATCAGGATTTGAACCTCGCGTGCCGACAGTGCATACTGGTCGGGTTGCCTTCACCAGGCGACGTGGTCCCCTGCGGCCGCCGTCGGGTGAAGAGGCCCGAACCGGGCCTCGGCCAAGCGGGACACCGAACTGGCCGGGGATGCCGCGGAAGGCCGCCAACCATACGTAGCACCCAGCCCCTCGGGGCGCACGGGTGCGTTCGGCCCGGCAGGCCGCGGCAAGGGGATTCTCGAACCGCACAATGCTGAGCGGAAGGGCGACACGCCCGACCGCGTGGGCCGGAGCAAATTGACACATGAACAGCGTCGATCGACTCGGTTGAGGACCTCGGTCCCGGGCCCTGGCGGCCCTGGCCGCGGGAGCAGTCGCCCTGCGCTGTGGCGTGTGTCGAACACTTGGAACACTGACGGAAGAGGACACGACCGTGGCGGGACAGAAGATCCGCATCAGGCTCAAGGCCTACGACCATGAGGCGATCGACGCGTCCGCGCGCAAGATCGTCGAGACCGTGACCCGCACCGGCGCTCGCGTCGTCGGTCCCGTGCCGCTGCCGACGGAGAAGAACGTGTACTGCGTCATCCGTTCGCCGCACAAGTACAAGGACTCTCGCGAGCACTTCGAGATGCGGACCCACAAGCGGCTCATCGACATCCTGGACCCGACGCCGAAGACGGTGGACGCGCTGATGCGCATCGACCTGCCTGCCAGCGTCGATGTGAACATCCAGTAGGCGGCCCGGGTAGCTACGGAGATAACTGACCAATGAGTGAGAACAAGATCAAGGGAATCCTGGGCACCAAGCTCGGCATGACCCAGGTCTTCGACGAGAACAACCGGGTCGTCCCGGTCACCGTCGTAAAGGCCGGGCCGAACGTCGTGACCCAGATCCGCACCGAGGCCGTCGACGGCTACTCCGCCGTCCAGGTCGCCTACGGCGCGATCGACCCCCGCAAGGTGACCAAGCCCGTCGCCGGGCAGTTCGCCAAGGCGGGCGTCACGCCGCGCCGGACGATCGCCGAACTGCGCCTCGACGCCGACGCCGCGGCCGAGTACACGGTCGGCCAGGAGATCGCGGCCGACGTGTTCGCCGGCGGCGAGTTCGTCGACGTCACGGGCATCAGCAAGGGCAAGGGCTACGCGGGTGTCATGAAGCGCCACGGCTTCGCCGGCCTCGGCGCCAGCCACGGTGCGCAGGCTGTACACCGTGCCCCCGGGTCCATCGGTGGCTGCGCCACGCCGGGCCGCGTCTTCAAGGGCGTCCGCATGGCGGGCCGCATGGGCTCCGACAAGGTGACCACGCAGAACCTCAGCGTCTTCAAGGTGGACGCCGAGGCCGGCGTGCTGCTGATCAAGGGCGCCATCCCGGGCCGCAAGGGCGGCCTCGTTGTGGTGCGTAGCGCTGTGAAGGGTGGTGCTCACGCGTGAGCAAGCTGACTCTGAACGTCCAGAACGCCGAGGGCAAGGTCGACGGCACCGTCGACCTCCCCGCGGAGATCTTCGACGTCGAACCCAACATCTCCCTGATGCACCAGGTGGTCGTCGCCCAGCTGGCGGCCGCCCGCGAGGGCACGCACGCCACCAAGACCCGCGGCGAGGTCCGCGGCGGTGGCCGCAAGCCCTACCGGCAGAAGGGCACCGGCCGCGCCCGCCAGGGCTCGACCCGCGCGCCGCAGTTCGCCGGCGGTGGCACCGTCCACGGCCCGCAGCCGCGTGACTACAGCCAGCGCACCCCCAAGAAGATGAAGGCCGCCGCCCTGCGCGGTGCTCTCACCGATCGGGTGCGTGAGGACCGGATCCACGTCGTGACCGAGCTCGTCGCCGGTCAGGAGGCGTCGACGAAGTCCGCGCGCCAGTTCCTCGAGCGCCTCTCCGACCGCAAGAAGTTCCTGGTGGTCGTCGGCCGCGAGGACCTGACTGCGCAGCGCAGCGTCAACAATCTGCAGAACGCGAAGTACATCTTCCCGGACCAGCTCAACACCTACGACGTCCTCGATAGCGATGACGTGGTGTTCAGCCGCGAGGCCCTGGGTGCGTTCATCGCTGCTGCGACGAAGTCGCACGACGACGCGGTGACCAACAAGACCGAGGAGGTCAGTGCCTGATGGCTACTGCAACCATCCCCGCCGACCCGCGGGACATCCTGCTCGCGCCGGTGATCTCGGAGAAGTCGTACGGCCTCATCGAGGACAACACGTACACCTTCCTGGTGCACCCGAGCGCGAACAAGACGCAGATCAAGATCGCCGTGGAGAAGGTCTTCGGCGTGAAGGTCGTCTCCGTGAACACCCTGAACCGCCCGGGCAAGCGCAAGCGCACCCGCTTCGGTTACGGCCAGCGCAAGAGCACCAAGCGCGCCATCGTGACCCTGAGCGCCGACAGCAAGCCCATCGAGATCTTCGGAGGGGCAAGCTAAATGGCTATCCGTAAGCACAAGCCGACCACGCCGGGCCGGCGCGGTTCGTCGGGGTCGACCTTCGACGAGATCACGCGCACCACGCCCGAGAAGTCGCTGGTCCGCCCGTTGCACGGCCGTGGCGGCCGTAACGCGCACGGCCGTATCACCACCCGTCACAAGGGCGGCGGGCACAAGCGTGCCTACCGGGTGATCGACTTCCGTCGCAACGACAAGGACGGGGTCAACGCCAAGGTCGCGCACATCGAGTACGACCCGAACCGCACCTCGCGGATCGCGTTGCTCCACTACCTGGACGGCGAGAAGCGCTACATCATCGCGCCGAAGGGTCTCGGACAGGGCGACGTCGTCGAGTCCGGCCCCAACGCCGACATCAAGCCCGGTAACAACCTGCCGCTGCGGAACATCCCCGCCGGTACGGTCATCCACGCTGTGGAGCTGCGTCCGGGCGGCGGAGCCAAGATGGCCCGCTCGGCCGGTGCGTCGATCCAGCTGCTGGGCAAGGAGGGGCCGTACGCGACCCTGCGCATGCCCTCCGGCGAGATCCGCCGCGTCGACGTGCGCTGCCGCGCCACCGTCGGCGAGGTCGGCAACGCCGAGCAGAGCAACATCAACTGGGGTAAGGCCGGCCGTATGCGCTGGAAGGGCAAGCGCCCGACCGTCCGCGGTGTCGTCATGAACCCGGTCGACCACCCGCACGGTGGCGGCGAGGGCAAGACGTCGGGTGGCCGCCACCCCGTCAGCCCGTGGGGCAAGCCCGAGGGCCGTACCCGCAAGAACAAGCCGAGCGACAAGCTGATCGTTCGCCGGCGTCGTACTGGCAAGAACAAGCGCTAGGAGGGAGTTAGAGAATGCCACGCAGCCTCAAGAAGGGCCCGTTCGTCGACGACCACCTCCTCGCGAAGGTCGACGTCCAGAACGAGAAGGGCACCAAGCAGGTCATCAAGACCTGGTCGCGCCGTTCGACCATCATCCCCGACTTCATCGGTCACACCTTCGCCGTCCACGACGGTCGCAAGCATGTCCCGGTGTTCGTCTCGGAGAACATGGTCGGTCACAAGCTGGGCGAGTTCGCGCCCACGAGGACCTTCAAGGGTCACATCAAGGACGACCGGAAGGGTAAGCGCCGGTAATGAGCGAGAACACCGATACCGTCACCCCGACCACCGCCCGCGCCACCGCCCGGTTCGTGCGTGTCACGCCGATGAAGGCGCGTCGCGTTATCGACCTGGTCCGTGGCAAGGACGCACAGGAGGCTCTCGCCATCCTGCGGTTCGCCCCGCAGTACGCGAGCGAGCCGGTCGCCAAGGTCCTCGCGTCGGCGATCGCCAACGCGGAGAACAATCTGGGTCTCGACCCGCGCACCCTGGTCGTCTCGGAGGCCTTCGCCGACGAGGGCCCGACCATGAAGCGCATCCAGCCGCGCGCCCAGGGCCGCGCGTACCGGATCCGCAAGCGCACCAGCCACATCACGATCGTCGTGGAGTCGCTGGAGTCGAAGAAGCCCGCCGCCAGCCGTAACCGCCGGAAGGGAGCGTAAGCATGGGGCAGAAGATCAACCCGCACGGCTTCCGCCTCGGCATCACCACGGACTGGAAGTCCCGCTGGTACGCCGACAAGAACTACGCCGAGTACGTCAAGGAAGACGTCGCGATCCGGCGCAAGCTGACCAGCGGCCTCGAGCGCGCCGGCATCAGCAAGATCGAGATCGAGCGCACCCGTGACCGTGTTCGCGTGGACATCCACACGGCGCGTCCCGGCATCGTCATCGGCCGCCGCGGCGCCGAGGCCGACCGCATCCGCTCGGAGCTCGAGAAGCTCACGGGCAAGCAGGTGCAGCTGAACATCCTCGAGGTGAAGAACTCCGAGGCCGATGCGCAGCTCGTCGCCCAGGGTGTCGCCGAGCAGCTCAGCAACCGCGTGGCGTTCCGCCGCGCGATGCGCAAGGCGATCCAGTCGGCCATGCGGCAGCCCAACGTCAAGGGCATCCGCGTGCAGTGCTCCGGTCGCCTCGGTGGCGCGGAGATGAGCCGCAGCGAGTTCTACCGCGAGGGCCGCGTGCCCCTGCACACGCTGCGCGCCGACATCGATTACGGCCTGTACGAGGCCAAGACCACGTTCGGCCGCATCGGCGTGAAGGTGTGGATCTACAAGGGCGACATCGTGGGTGGCAAGCGCGAGCTCGCCGCTCCGGCCGCCGACGACCGCCGTCAGCGTCGCGAGCGTCCCTCGCGTCCGCGCCGTAGCGGCTCGTCGGGCACGACCGCCACCAGCACCGAGGCCGGTCGGGCCGCAACCGCTCCGGCGGAGGCGGTCCCCGCTACGCAGAATCAGGAGGGCTGACGCCATGTTGATCCCCCGTCGGGTGAGGCACCGCAAGCAGCACCATCCCAAGCGCTCCGGCGCCGCCTCCGGTGGCACCAAGGTCGCGTTCGGTGACTACGGTATCCAGGCCCTCGAGCCCGCCTACATCACCAACCGGCAGATCGAGTCGGCTCGTATCGCGATCAACCGCCACATCAAGCGTGGCGGCAAGGTCTGGATCAACATCTTCCCGGACCGCCCGCTGACCAAGAAGCCTGCCGAGACCCGCATGGGTTCCGGCAAGGGTTCGCCCGAGTGGTGGGTCGCGAACGTCAAGCCCGGCCGCGTGATGTTCGAGATGACCTACCCCAACGAGCAGATCGCTCGCGAGGCCCTGCGCCGCGCGCAGCACAAGCTCCCCTGCAAGACCCGCATCGTGACCCGAGAGGAGCAGTTCTGATGGCGAACACCGCTGCCGCTGACCTGCGCGGCCTGACTCAGGACGATCTCGTCGAGAAGCTGCGCGAGTCCAAGGAGGAGCTGTTCAACCTCCGTTTCCAGATGGCCACCGGCCAGATGGACAACAACCGGCGCCTGCGCACCGTCCGCCAGGAGATCGCGCGGATCTACACGATCCTGCGCGAGCGCGAGCTCGGCCTGGCCTCGGGCCCGGAGGGTGACGCCGCATGACCGAGAAAGATGCAGTGAAGGATTCCCCTGTGACCGAAGAGCGCGCCAGCCGCAAGGTTCGCGTGGGCTACGTCGTGTCCGACAAGATGGACAAGACCATCGTCGTCGAGCTCGAGGACCGCGTGAAGCACCCCCTCTACGGCAAGATCATCCGCACCACCTCCAAGGTGAAGGCGCATGACGAGAAGGGCACCGCCGGAGTCGGCGACCGTGTCCGCATCATGGAGACCCGCCCGCTCAGCGCTACCAAGCGCTGGCGCCTGGTCGAGGTCCTGGAGGCGGCCAAGTAGGCCTCCTCTCCAGCGCGAGAACCCCCGAATCCGATGCGGATTCGGGGGTTCTCGCGTGTGTGGCGTGTTCGCCGGGGGCGGTGTCCTCGGGGATTGCCCGGTATGCGGCGCCGGATCAGTGCGCGAGAACGCGAGCGCGCGCTTCCGGCATCAACCCGCACACCGCGACGCCGAGCACGGCCGGCATGATCGGCGAGCGGCGTTCGAGCCGTCCTCAGGGCTTGCAGTCAGCTGTACTCAGGCCTTACAGGCCGCGACCACACGCTGGTACGCCGCGTTGTACGCCTTACCCGCCGGGTTGGTCCGCTTCCAGCTGCGCGGCGGCTGGGCGTGCACGTCCGCGGTGAGCGCCGACGCATACGTGTCGAGCCGCGTCTTGTAATCCCGCAGGGCGCCCTGCAGATCCGGCGTTCCCGCGGCGCGGTCGATGAGCGCCGACGTCTGCGAGGACTCGGAGCGCAGGGCGCGCGCCGCCGCGTCGGCCAGCGGCGCCGCGCCGTCCCACGTGGGCTTCTTGCCCTTGAGGTACTTCGACAGCTTGTCCCCGGACGTATAGGCGGCGCCGCGATTCGCGCTCCAGTTCCAGCAGATCGCCTGTCGGTCCTGCGGCGAACCACCGGACGAGCCTGCGGGCGCGGCCGTCGCGACGGCGGGGGAGACCGTCAGCACGGCGGCGGCGGCGAGAACGGTGGCAACGGCGCGACGGCTCGGCCGGGGCATCTTCACAGCGGGATCCTTCTACTGGACGGGGTGAAGCTCTTCCCCGCTGATGCTAGGTCAAGCGCGCGGCAGGTATGCGCCGGGTCACTCCGGCGCACGGGTCACGACTTGCAGGCGGCCTCCACCGCGATCTGCGACAGCAACAGCTTGTCTCGCGCCGTATTAGCGGTCGGCCATGTCGAGGCGCCCGAGCCCTTTGCGTTGCTGTCGGCACGGAGCGCGGACGAGTATGCGTCGAGTTTCGTCTGGTAATCGCGCAAGGAGGAGACCACCTCGGGATCCGAGGTCGCGCGCGTGATCAGTGACGGCACCGTCCGGGACTCGTTCTCGACCGCGGTGAGCTCCGAGCGGACGAGCGGCATGATCCCGGGCCACGTCCACGTCGGGTTCTTGGTGTAAGCGGCGGTCGCCTTGCTCGCTGTCCTCCGAGTGGTGACGCCTGCATCCCAGTCGGCGCACGCGGCCTTGACCTGAGCCGCAGCCTTCGCCGCGACCGCCGACTTGTAGGAGGCCACCTGGCTGACGTCGGCGCCGCCGGTGCCGGGCACCGCGGTCGCGCACCCCGCGAGGCCTAGGAGACCGACGGCGAGCGCTGCGCTCGTCGACAGACGCCTCGCACCCCGACCCTTTTCGACCATCTCGGACCCCCTTGTTCGTATCGTCCGAGTCGAGCCTAGCCCTGCCCGCTTGCGCAGGGCTTGTCACTCACTCGCCGCCCGGGCGTTCCGTGGCCTGCCATACGGCAGCCGCCACCAAGGCGTCCCGCACCGCTCGTACCGGTGCGCTCCCGCCCGACGCTGCCCTGGCCACCGTGAACACCTCGCGGTGCGGGGATCCCGGCAGGGCCAGCAGGCGCACGCTCGCATACCGTTCGGCGCGGACCAGGGCGGGAAGCATCCCGACGGCGTGCCCCGCACCCACGAGATTGACGTGCACGTGCAGGTCCGAGGCCTCGTAGCGCACGTCGGGTTCGAAACCGGCTGCGCGGCATTGCTGTTCCGCCCAGGTGCGCGCGGCGGTTCCGGCGGGCTCCAGTACCCACGGTCGCCCGGCGACGTCGGCCAGCGACACAGCATCGTCGTCTTCGGGCACCGCGAGATGGATGGGGTCGTCTGCGAGCAACTCCCGCTCGAGCCCGGCGGTGCGGCGGCGCGTGTGGCCGGGGTACTGCTCCGCGATCGCGAGGTCGAAGCCGCGCGCCTCGAGTTCGAAGAGGCCCTGCTCCGGCGGGACGACGGTGACCAGCATGCGCAGCCCGGGGTGCGTCGTGGCGAGCGTCGTGAGGGCGCGAGGCACGAGCTCGCGGGCAGCGCTCTGCAGAGCCGCGACGCGGACCACCTCGAAATCTGTTGCAAGATCGCCAAGTTCACCTCGAACGCGCTCCTCCAGATCCATCACGCGCGCGGCGTGTTCCGCGACCGCGACCCCGTGCGGGGTCAGCCGGACACGGCGGCCGTCCGGCTCGAGCAGTGCGCAGCCGACTTCCCGTTCGAGCTGCGCGAGTTGGTGCGACACCGTCGACGGGCTGTAGTTGAGGTGTGCCGCCACGGCCGACACGGTCCCGCGCAGCTGGAGCTCGCGTAGCAGGTGGAGACGGTGCAGGTCCCACATCGAGTGACCTTTCGAAAAATATGAAGGGTATGGTGCGATTCTTTTCGCTTTTCCTCATCATACGTCGGGCTCACACTGGATTCACCAGGCGTTTGATGTGGAAAGGACGATCGAGGTGACGGCGGTGGAACAGGGGATCACGACGGAGCTCGCGGAGCGAGCCGTGGCGCAGGTGGAGCGCTGGCTCGAAGCGAGTCGCGGCGAGCCGGTAGACGCGGCCGCCCAGCGCCTCGCAGGCGTCCTGAACGACCCACACGGGCTGGACTTCACGGTGGGGTTCGTCGACGGAGTCGTGCGTCCCGAAGACGTCCACGTCGCGGCGCGCAAACTCGCCGATATCGTGCCGCTCACGCCGGAGTTCCTGCCCGCGCCGCTGCGCGCGGCCGTCCGGGTCGGGGCGGGGGCCGGTCGCATGGCACCCGGACTCGTGGTGCCGACGGCCCGGAAGGTATTGCGGCGCATGGTTCGTCACCTCGTAGTCGACGCCACCGATCACCGCCTGGGCAAGTCGATCGCCCGCCTGCGCACCGACGGTGTACGCCTCAACATCAACCTGCTCGGCGAGGCGATCCTCGGCGACGAGGAGGCCGCCGCGCGCATCGCAGGGACGCGGACGCTGCTCCTGCGCGACGACGTCGACTACGTGTCGATCAAGGTGTCGTCCACGGTCGCACCGCACAATCCGTTCGGCTTCGACGCGGCCGTCGGCCACGCCGTCGACGCGCTTCGACCCCTGTACCGGATCGCTTCTGCGCGTGGGAAGTTCATCAATCTGGATATGGAGGAGTACAAGGACCTCGAACTCACGATCGCGGTGTTCACGACACTGCTGTCGGAGGAGGAGTTCCGTGGCCTCGAGGCAGGCATCGTGCTGCAGGCGTACCTGCCCGACGCGCTCGCTGCGATGATGGATCTGCAGGCGTTCGCGACCGAGCGCGTGGCCGCGGGCGGAGCGCCCATCAAGGTGCGAGTCGTCAAGGGGGCCAACCTTCCCATGGAGCACGTCGACGCCGAGGTGCACGGATGGCCGCTCGCCACGTGGCACACCAAGCAGGAGTCGGATGCGTCGTACAAGGCGGTGCTCGACTACGCCCTTCGGCCTGAGCACACCGGCAACGTGCGCATCGGCGTCGCCGGCCACAACCTCTTCGACATCGCTCTCGCATGGCTCCTTGCGCGGCAGCGTGGCGTCGCGGACGCCGTCGACTTCGAGATGCTGCTCGGCATGGCCGCTGCACAGGCTGCGGTTGTGAAGCGGGACGTGGGCGGCTTGCTGCTCTACACGCCTGTGGTGCACCCGCAGCACTTCGACGTCGCGATCGCGTACTTGATCCGCCGCCTCGAGGAGGGCGCCTCCCAGGAGAACTTCATGTCGGCGGTATTCGACATATCCAGTCACCGTGCGCTTTTCGAGCGTGAGCGGGACCGCTTCCTGGCGTCCGTAGCAGCCGTCCCGACGACGGTTCCTGCGCCTCATCGTGCGGGCGACCGCACCCGTCCGGCGGTGCCGGGGCCGCGTACCGAATTCGTCAACACCCCGGACACCGATCCGTCGGTCGCCGCGAATCAGAAGTGGGCCGACGGGATCCGCGCGCGCATGCAGGAGTCCGTACTCGGCGTGGACACTGTCGACGGTGGCCTGATCGAGGATCCTGCCGCGCTCGACGCGGTGCTCGCCGCGGCCTCGTCGGCGGCGGTGGCGTGGGCTGACCGTGGGGCCGACGAGCGCGCCGAGATCCTGCACCGAGCAGGGGATCTGCTCGAGTCCCGGCGTGCCCTGCTGTGCGAGGTCATGGGTTCCGAGTGTGGGAAGACGCTCGACCAGTCCGACCCGGAGGTGAGCGAGGCCATCGACTTCGCGCACTTCTATGGCGAATCCGCCAGAGCGCTGGCCGCCGTCGACGGTGCCGAGTTCTCGCCCGTGCGGGTCACCGTCGTCACCCCGCCCTGGAACTTCCCCGTCGCGATCCCGGCGGGGTCCACGTTGGCCGCGTTGGCGGCCGGCTCGTCCGTGGTCATCAAGCCGGCGAAGCAGGCGCGCCGCTGTGCTGCGGTGATGGTCGAGGCGCTTTGGGAGGCCGGCATTCCGCGCGAGGCACTGCATTACGTGCAGCTGGACGACCGCACCCTGGGGTCGGAGCTGATCTCCGACGGGCGCGTGGATCGCGTCGTGCTCACCGGTGCCTATGAGACTGCCGAGCTGTTCCGCTCGTTCCGGCCCGATCTGCCGCTGCTCGCGGAGACCTCCGGTAAGAACGCCATCATCGTGACACCCAGCGCCGACCTGGACCTGGCCGCGAAGGACGTCGCCTACTCTGCGTTCGGCCACGCGGGCCAGAAGTGTTCCGCCGCTTCGTTGGTCATCCTCGTCGGATCGGTGGCGCGGTCGCCGCGCTTCCGGCGACAGCTGCTCGACGCCGTGCGCTCGTACCGGGTCGGGCGCCCATGGGAAGCTGCGACGCAGGTGGGGCCGCTCATCGAGCCCCCCTCCGGGAAGCTGTTGCGCGCGTTGACGACTCTGGAGGACGGGCAGACGTGGGTGCTCGAGCCGGAGCGGCTCGCCGACGACCTGTGGCGGCCCGGCATCCGCGAGGGCGTCGCTCCAGGCAGCGAATTCCACCGCACCGAGTATTTCGGGCCGGTGCTGGGGATCATGACCGCCGAAACCCTCGACGAGGCCATCGGTCTGGTCAACAGCATCGACTACGGGCTCACGTCCGGCCTACACGCGCTGGACCCCGCCGAGATCGACGAATGGCTCGCCGGAGTCGAAGCCGGGAACCTCTACGTCAACCGCGGCATCACGGGTGCGATCGTGCAGCGTCAGCCGTTCGGCGGGTGGCGCCGTTCGGCGGTCGGGGCGGGCACGAAAGCGGGCGGCCCGAGTTACCTGTACGGCTTCGGAACCTGGTCGGACGCTGGAGTTGCTGCCGGAACCGTTGCGGCCGAACCGGATCCGCTGCGTGCAGCCGCCGCCGCATGTGTTCCGGGCGATGCCTGGCTCGGCGGCGCCCTGGCATCGGACCAGGCTGCGTGGGCAGATGAATTCGGTGTGGTCCACGACCGGACAGGGCTCACCTGCGAGCAGAACGTCCTGCGTTACCACAGCATCCCGGTCACGGTGCGCTGCGAGGGAACGGTGCCGGAGCTCGTGCGCGTGTGCGCAGCGGGCATCCGCGCGGGCTCGGCGGTCACGCTGTCCGTACCGTCCGCGCTGCCCGGCGAGGTCGCGCGCTGGCTGTCCGCCGCCGGGGTCCCGGTCGCATACGAGGACGAAGGCGCCTGGCGTACGCGGGCGGCCGCGCTCGCGCGGGGCGGCGGCCGGATCCGGCTCGTCGGCGCGGCGCGCGGGGTCGTCGCCGAGGCCACGGGCGGCTCGCCCGCCGTGGCCGTGTACGACGGTCCCGTCGTCGCCGCCGGACGCGTGGAGCTCCTGCCGTTCCTCCGCGAGCAGGCGGTATCCCTCACGGCTCATCGCTTCGGCACGGTCCACCGGCACCACATCCCACCTGCCGTGTGACCCGGATCTGTGCGTACTCGACGACGGCGTACTCGAGGCGCGGGCGCGGGGTCTCGAGGCGCGGGCGCAGGTGGGGACGTGGGCGTGCCGGCTTCGTGGGGCTGAGGCCGCCTGGTCGTGGTACCCGCCGATCGCGATTTGGTTCCGATCTGCGGGTTCACGTACGATGGTCCGGTTGCCCGACGGGTGGCGTGCTCGCGCGTGCCCGCCAGGTGGCAGACCGCGCGCGCCCGGGTCGGAAATCCGGCGCGCATACAACTCCAGGTCTATGAGGAGAATGCAGTGATTCAGCAGGAGTCGCGGCTGCGCGTCGCCGACAACACGGGCGCGAAGGAGATCCTTTGCATCCGCGTTCTCGGTGGTAGCTCGCGCCGCTACGCCGGGATCGGCGACGTCATCGTCGCCACCGTCAAGGACGCGATCCCCGGCGGCAACATCAAGCGCGGCGAGGTCGTCAAGGCCGTCATCGTGCGCACCGCCAAGGAGCGTCGCCGCCCGGACGGGTCGTACATCCGGTTCGACGAGAACGCGGCAGTGATCATCAAGAACGACAACGATCCCCGCGGTACCCGCATCTTCGGCCCGGTCGGCCGCGAGTTGCGCGAGAAGAAGTTCATGAAGATCGTTTCGCTGGCGCCGGAGGTGCTCTAGATGAAGGTGCACAAGGGTGACACCGTCCTCGTGATCTCGGGCCCGGACAAGGGTGCCAAGGGCAAGGTCGTGCAGGCCTTCCCGAAGACCGAGAAGGTCCTGGTCGAGGGCGTCAACCGGATCAAGAAGCACACCAGCGCCAACACCACCGAGCGCGGCGCGAACCAGGGCGGCATCGTCGTCCAGGAGGCCCCCATCCACGTGTCCAACGTGATGGTGCTCGACTCGGACGGCAACCCCACTCGCGTGGGTTACCGCACCGACGAGGAGACGGGCAAGCGCGTGCGCATCTCCCGCAAGAACGGGAAGGACATCTGAGATGACATCGACCGAGCAGACTGATCAGTCGGGTCGCTCCGCAGGCTCCGCTCCCGCGCCCCGTCTGAAGACCAAGTACCGCAGCGAGATCCGTGACGCGCTCAACACCGAGTTCAAGTACGAGAACGTCATGCAGATCCCGGGTGTCGTCAAGGTCGTCGTCAACATGGGCGTCGGCGACGCCGCTCGCGACGCGAAGCTGATCAACGGCGCCGTCAGTGACCTCGCGCTGATCACGGGCCAGAAGCCTGAGATCCGCACCGCTCGCAAGTCCATCGCGCAGTTCAAGCTGCGTGAGGGTATGCCCATCGGCGCGCGCGTCACGCTGCGCGGCGACCGCATGTGGGAGTTCCTGGATCGCCTGACCTCCATCGCCCTGCCGCGTATCCGCGACTTCCGCGGCCTCAACGGCAATCAGTTCGACGGCAACGGCAACTACACGTTCGGCCTGAACGAGCAGTCGATGTTCCACGAGATCGATGTGGACAAGATCGACCGCCCGCGCGGTATGGACATCACGGTCGTCACGTCCGCCACCAACAACGAGGAAGGCCGCGCACTGCTCAAGCACCTCGGCTTCCCCTTCAAGGAGAACTGAGAATGGCAAAGAAGGCGCTGGTCAACAAGGCCGCCAAGAAGCCGAAGTTCGCGGTCCGCGCGTACACGCGCTGCAACCGGTGCGGTCGTCCGCACTCCGTGTTCCGCAAGTTCGGCCTGTGCCGCGTGTGCCTCCGCGAGATGGCGCACCGCGGCGAGCTCCCCGGCGTGCACAAGAGCAGCTGGTGACTCCCGCGCCCTAGGGCGCGCAGCAGTAGAACGGCCCCGGCCGGTACCTCTCGTGTACCGGCCGGGGCCGTTCGCCGTCTGCGAGGTCTCCGCGCAGGGGCTGCCGCCGATCGCCGCGTCCTCCGATCCGGCCTTCCGGGGAGATCCGACGCGCTGGAACCCCGAGCAGCTCTACGTGGCCTCGATCGCACAGTGCCACATGCTCTGGTATCTCGGCCTCGCGGCTGGAAACGGCATCCGCGTGACCGCCTACACGGACGTGCCCACAGCGGTGATGGTCGAGGACAGGACCGGCGCCGGCCAGTTCGAGTCCGTCACTCTGCATCCGGTCGTGACCATCGCCGCCGACGGTGACGTGCGTCTTGCGGAGGAACTGCATCACCGCGTCGCGGACTACTGCTTCATCGCGCGGTCGATCAACACGCCTATCCACCACGACGTGGCGATCAGGCTCGAGTACCGCTAGTCGACGCCCAGATCGAACGCGGCGTGGTTGCCGACCTGGTCGAAGTTCTCGGGTGCCCGCTCGCCGCCGGAGACGATCGCCTTGGCGCCGCCCTCCTCGAGGTCGCCGACCAGAGCCGCGGTCTCGCCGGTGACGATGCCCGCGGTCGCGTACTGCTCGAGCCGTGAACGCGAGTCGGCGATGTCGAGGTTGCGCATCGTCAGCTGGCCGATGCGCTCGTCGGGGCCGAACGCGGCATCGCCGACGCGCTCCATCGACAGCTTCTCCGGGTGGTAGGAGAGGTTGGGACCGGTGGTGTCGATGATCGAGTAGTCGTCGCCACGGCGTAGCCGCAGCGTCACCGAACCGGTGACCGCGGACGCCACCCAGCGCACGATGGCTTCGCGCTGCATGAGCGACTGCGGGTCCAGCCAGCGGCCCTCGTACATGAGACGACCCAGGCGCCGGCCCTCATTGTGGTACGTCGCGATCGTGTCCTCGTTGTGGATCGCGTTGACCAGCCGCTCGTACGCCGCGTGCAGCAGCGCCATGCCCGGCGCCTCGTAGATGCCGCGCGATTTGGCCTCGATGATCCGGTTCTCGATCTGATCGGAGATGCCCAAGCCGTGTCGCCCGCCTATGCGATTGGCCTCGCGCACCAGCTCGACCTGGTCGGAGTACTCGGTGCCGTTGATCGCGACGGGAACGCCGGCGTCGAAGGTCACCGTCACGTCCTCGGAGGTGATGTCGACCGACTCGTCCCAGGGAGCCACGCCCATGATGGGTTCGACGATCGTCACACCGTTGGACAGGAATTCGAGATCCTTGGCCTCGTGCGTCGCGCCCCAGATGTTGGCATCGGTCGAGTACGCCTTCTCGGTGGAGTCACGGTACGGGAAGCCGTGCGCGACGAGCCATTCGCTCATCTCCTTGCGACCGCCCAACTCGGTGACGAACTGTGCGTCCAGCCAGGGCTTGTAGATCCGCAGGTTCGGGTTCGCCATCAGGCCGTAGCGGTAGAACCGCTCGATGTCGTTGCCCTTGTAGGTGGAGCCGTCTCCCCAGATCTCGACACCGTCCTCCTTCATGGCGCGCACCAGCATCGTGCCGGTGACGGCGCGGCCGATGGGGGTGGTGTTGAAGTACGTCTTCCCGCCGGAGCGGATGTGGAACGCGCCGGTCTGGAGCGCCGCGATGCCCTCCTGCACCAGCAGCTGCTGCACGTCGATGAGGCGCGCGATCTCGGCGCCGTAGTCCTTGGCGCGGCCGGGTACGGCATCGATGTCCGGCTCGTCCGGCTGGCCGATATCGGCCGTGTAGGTGCAGGGGATGGCGCCCTTGTCGCGCATCCAGGCGACGGCGACCGAGGTGTCGAGGCCACCGGAGAAGGCGATGCCGACGCGTTCGCCGACAGGGAGCGTGGAGAGGACCTTGGACATGGGACAACAGCCTATCGGCTCGCGGATGCGCCCCGAAAACGCATCCGATGTCGAGGGACTGTCACCGGGATCCTCGGGCGGCCGCTGCCGCGATCATGGTGAGCGCAATCGTGGGCTCGGGTCGTGGCCCCGCCTAACGTCCGTGGCGGGCTGGACACATACCAGGCACCGCATACCCGACCACGCACCGACTCGAGGAGTCCTCATGACCGCATCCACCACAGGGGCGCTGAACGCCATCGTCGACGTCACGAGGCAGGCGGTCGAACGCTCCACCGCCGCAGCGCACGTGACCTTCCGTGCGGACGCGCTGCCGCAAGGCGCAGTCGGCAGCACGGTCCGAGCGCGGCAGCACACCGTCGCGGTCGACGAGCCCCCGACACTCGGCGGCGAGGACACCGCGATCAACCCCGTCGAGACGTACCTGGCCGCGTTGCTGTCGTGTCAGGTGGTCACCTACCGCTTCTACGCCGAGCGCCTCGGCGTCACCATCGACGAGCTCGACCTCTCGGCCGAGGGCGACCTCGACGTCCGCGGGTTCTTCGGGCTCGCCGACGATCTCACCGGCGACGAGGTGGTACGCCCCGGTTTCTCCGCGGTCCGGGTGAACGTGCGCATCGTCGGGCCCGACTCGGCTGAGCGCTACCAGGAGCTTACGACCACCGTCGACGCCCACTGCCCGGTCCTCGACCTGACCGCCAATCCCACGCCGGTCACCACGACGCTGCAGGTCGCCTGAGACCGAGCGCTCATGCGGGCAGGGCGACAACCGGTACGGGGGAGTGGGTGAGGATCCGCGTGCCGCGTGTTCCCATGAAGACGCGCGCCAGGCCGCCGTGCGGCGTGGTGCCCACGCACAGGAGGTCGCCGGGCCGCCAGTCGAGAGCCGATAGCGCGGTGTCCCAATCGTCGCCGGTGACGATCTCGTTGGTGACGCCCGCGAGCATGCCGCCGGGTGCGCGCAGGGAATCGATGGCGCGCTGGGCCTGATCCGACCATTCCGCGAGGATCTCGTCCTCGGCGCCGACGCCACCCTCGGGCGGATACATGGTGGCCCCACGCACGCCGAACGTCGCGACGCGCACGGGCGCGCCGAGCCGCTCGCCGAAAGTCAGCGTCTCACCGAGCACGTGCTCGTTCTCGGTGCTGCCGTCGAACGCGGCCACGAGTGCGGTAGGCGCGTCCGGAGCAGCCGCGGCGACGGCGGACCAGCCCAACGGCGCGATCGCGACGGGCACGGTGCTCGAGTGGATCAGCCGGTTCGCCACGGGGCCGACGGTGATCCGCCCCTCCCGCCCGGGCGCGCTTGCCATGACCACCGCGGACGCGTCGACCTCAGCCACCCCGTCGACGAGGGCGAGCCCCGTCGACCGCGAGATGCGGTGTGCGAAACGCACATCCAGGCCCGGCGCGCCGAAACCGTCGAGGGTCGTGCGGACCTCGTCCTCGACGCCCGAGAACATCCGCCGGGTGTAGTCGCCGAACGCGTCCGATGCGCGACCCGGTACCAGGTTGCGGGGTCGGACCGCGACCGCCATGACGTGCAGGGGCAGCGCGGCCGCAGCGGCGAGGCGCGCGCCGAGCAGCAATGCGTCCGCGCCCGGGGCACCGCCCTTGTATCCGACGAGGATCGACATGGCTACTCCTTCGCGAGTCTCGGTCGCTTCTCCAGGGCCGAGTTGTGGCGGCCCCAGACCAGGTAGAAGACGAGGACCACGGCCACCCACGCGCCGAAGAAGATCCAGGTGAACCAGTGCAGGCCGTACAGGATGTACAGGCAGGCGCCGATCGCGAGGAGCGGTGTGACCGGATAGCCGGGCACGCGGAATCCGCGCCTCAACTCGGGCTGGCGCACGCGCAGGATGATCACACCTGCGGACACGACGATGAACGCGACGAGCGTGCCGATCGAGACCATGTCCGCGAGCTTGTCCAGCGGCACGAAGCCCGCCATGAGCGCGACGGCGACCGCCGCGACGATCGTGCCCCGCACTGGCGTGAGCGTGCGTGGGTTCACTCGCGCGAACAGCGATGGGATCATGCCGTCTCGGGACATGGTGAACAGGATTCGGGTCTGGCCGTACAGCGTGACCAGGGTGACCGAGAAGATCGAGATGACCGCGCCCGCGGACAGGACGAGCGACGGCCAGTCCGAGCCCGTGGCCCGCGTGAGGATCGCCGCGAGGCCCGCCTTCTGGTGCTCGAACTCACCCGCGGGCTGCGCGCCGACCGCCGCGAACGCGACGAGCACGTACATGACGATGACTGTGACCAGTGCGCCCATCAGTGCGAGCGGCAGGGTTCGCTGCGGGTTCTTCACCTCCTCGCCGGCCGTGGAGATGAGATCCAGGCCGATGAACGAGAAGAAGATGGTGGCCGACGCGACGCGCACACCGTCGATCCCCAGGGGCGCGAACGGCGCCAGGTTGTGCGCATCGAAAGCAGTGAACGCGAGTACCACGAAGAACGCCAGCACCAGCAGTTTGATGCCGACCATGATGGCATTGGCCACCGCCGACTCGCTCGCGCCGCGGATGAGCAACACCGCGCACAGCGCCACCAGGATCACGGACGGCAGGTTGATCACGCCTGGCGTCGAGTCGAGCGGGCCGGCGGCGAGGACCTGGGGTATCTCCGGCAGGTGCAGGTTCGACAGCAGTTGGTTGAGGTATTCGCTCCAGCCGACCGCGACGGCCGCGGTCGCCACGCCGTACTCGAGCAGCAGGCACGCGGCGACGGCCATCGCCGGCAATTCGCCGAGCGTCGCGTATGCGTACGAGTAGGTCGACCCGGATACCGGTACCGCCGAGGCGAGTTCCGCGTAGCAGATCACCGCGAGACCGGCTGCGATTCCGGCGAGTACGAACGAGACGACGACGGAGGGACCGGCCTCGGGTACGGCCTCACTCATGACGAAGAAGATGCCGGTGCCGATGGTCGAACCGATGCCGAAACAGGCGAGCTGAACACCCCCGATGGAGCGCTTGAGGGCCGGGCCCGACGTGGTCACGGCGCCCTCGGGCGCGATCGGCTTGCGCCGCAGCAGCTGCGCGCGTAGCGCGCCGTTCGACTGGGCCAAGGCCTGTCCTCCTGGAGCGGATCCGAGACGGGTTTCGGGGTATCCAATCACAGCGCACCGACAGGCGCAGTGCGCTCAGCCGTGGCGGGGCAGGTCGTGTGTGCCGCCCGCTCCGAGCCGTTGTTCGAGCGCCCCGAGCAGAGCCGCCAGCCCGTCGTCGACGGCCGCGAGTTGTTGCGGGTCCAAAGCGCTCCGCAGCAGTTCGCGCTCGCGGCGCGTGCGTTCGGCCGTGGCCGCGCGCCACCGCTGTCGTCCCCTCCGTGTCACGGTGATGGGGCGGCTACGCGCGTCCCCGCCGCCCGGCGCGGGCGCTGCGAAGCCGGCCGCGGCGAGGCGGCGAATCCGCGTGCTGACCGTGCCCGACGTGAGGCCGAGTTCTCGTCCCAGGTCGGACGGCGTGCACGGCCGGCCCGCGCGGACCAGCACCGAGAGGGCGGTCCAGTCGCCCCGGCTGATGTCCTGGTCGTTTGCGACGTCGTCGAGGATCCGGTCGAACTGCCGGGCCAGCCGGCCGATCCGTTGACGTACCGCCTCGACCAGCGGATCGGTGTCCTCTGCGGACATCGTCGCCAGCCAGCCCGCGAGCCCGCGTCCCACCGAATCCATCCCGCCTCCTTCGTCTTGAGTATCAAGGTATCATTTGTCTTGATACTCAAGACTTCTGGGAGGTTCCATGTCCAAGGTCTGGTTCGTCACCGGCGCCGGCTCCGGATTCGGCCGGGAGATCGCGGAGGCCGCTGCGGCGCGCGGGGACGCTGTCTTCGCGACGGCACGTGACGGGGCGTCGGTCGCCGCGTTCACCCACGGCTGTCGCCTCGACGTCACCGATCCCGAGCAGGTGCGGCAGGCGGTCGACGCGGCGATGACCGAGTTCGGTCGCATCGACGTCGTCGTGAACAATGCCGGACACGGGCTGCTCGGCGCGGTCGAGGAGGTGTCGGACGCCGATCTCCGCGGCCTGCTGGATGTGAACCTGCTGGGTGCCTGGCGTGTCACGCGAGCGGTGCTGCCGCACCTGCGTAGGCAGGGGACCGGCCACATCGTGCAGCTCTCGTCGGTCGGCGGCGTCGTCGGCAACCCGGGCCACGCGGCGTATGCCACGACCAAGTTCGCGCTCGAGGGCATGTCCGAGGCACTCGCCGGCGAGGTCGCGGGATGGGGTGTGCGGGTCACCGTCGTCGAACCGGGGCCGTTCCGCACCGACTTCGCCGGGCGTTCGATCGCGGCCGCGGAGCCGCTCGCCGCCTACGCCGACAGCCCCGCGGGCGAGCTGCGCCGTCGGTTCCCGCTACAGCACGGTAGGCAGCCGAACGATCCGGTCCGCGCGGCGGCCGCGATCCTCGCCGTCGTCGACCACCCGGACCCGCCGCTCCGGCTGCCGCTCGGACCCGAATCGGTGGACCGGATCCGGGCGAAGCTGCGGACACAGCTCGACGAGATCGACGCGTGGGAGGCGCTCGCCATGGATACGCGCTACGCGTGATTTTGCCTCCGGCCAGCAGTTTCCCTACACTAGAACGGTTGCCTGGAGTGCGCGAGCACTTCCGGCGCACCTCCCCGAACCCCAGGGGACGCCTGGCGGTGTCCCCCAGACGGTCCGGGACCTGGTCGGCAACAGCCGGTCAGGACACGAAATCGCTTCGTGGTAGGCCCACTTCGTGATGCGCCAGGCCCAAGCGTGAACCTTGCATGGTGAGCGTGGGTACCGGTGTGTGCGGGCTGTATGGGAACCGCTGCGAGAAAGGTAGACGGACGCTGTCATGACCATGACCGATCCGATCGCAGACTTCTTGACCCGTCTGCGCAACGCCAACTCGGCGTACCACGACGAGGTGAAGCTGCCGCACTCGAAGATCAAGGCGAACATCGCCGAGATCCTCAAGTCGGAGGGCTACATCACCGATTACCGCACCGAGGACGCGACCGTGGGCAAGAGCCTCGTCGTGTCGCTGAAGTACGGCCCGAGCCGGGAGCGTTCCATCGCGGGCCTCCGCCGCGTCTCGAAGCCGGGTCTGCGGGTGTACGCGAAGTCCACCAACCTGCCGAAGGTCCTGGGCGGCCTGGGCGTGGCGATCATCTCCACGTCCTCGGGCCTCCTCACCGACCGCCAGGCAGCCAAGCAGGGCGTGGGCGGCGAAGTCCTCGCCTACGTCTGGTAAGGGGGAAAGACATGTCGCGTATTGGCAAGCACCCCGTCGTCGTCCCATCGGGCGTCGACGTGCAGATCGCCGGCCAGGACGTCACCGTCAAGGGGCCCAAGGGCCAGCTGGCGCTGACGATCGCCGAGCCGATCACCATCACGAAGAACGAGGAGGGCGCCGTCGTGGTGGCCCGCCCCGACGACGAGCGCAAGAGCAAGGCCCTGCACGGCCTCTCCCGCACCCTGGTGCAGAACCTCGTCACGGGTGTGACCGAGGGCTACACCAAGAAGATGGAGATCTACGGCGTCGGCTACCGCGTGGCTCTCAAGGGTAGGGACCTCGAGTTCTCCCTGGGCTTCAGCCACCCGGTCCCGATCGAGGCCCCGGAGGGCATCACGTTCGCCGTCGAGAGCCCCACCAAATTCTCGGTGTCCGGCATCGACAAGCAGCAAGTCGGCCAGGTGTCGGCCGTGATCCGCAAGCTCCGTCGTCCCGACCCCTATAAGGGCAAGGGCATCCGCTACGAGGGTGAGCAGATCCGTCGCAAGGTCGGAAAGACGGGTAAGTAAACCATGGCAACTGCACAGACCGAGAACAGCAAGCGCGTTCCCGTCGGCAAGGACGTCTCGACGCGTCGGCGCATCTCCAAGGCGCGCCGCCACTTCCGCCTTCGCAAGAAGGTGGAGGGTACGCCCGTCCGTCCGCGCCTCGTGGTGAAGCGCAGCAGCCGGCACATCCACGTCCAGCTCGTGGACGATTCGAAGGGCCACACGCTGGCCTCCGCGTCGACCATCGAGGCGGACGTCAAGGCCGCCGGTGGCGACAAGACCGCACAGAGCAAGAAGGTCGGCGAGCTCATCGCTGCCCGCGCCAAGGCAGCGGGCATCGAGGCCGTCGTCTTCGACCGTGGTGGCAACAAGTACCACGGCCGGATCGCGGCCCTCGCGGACGCGGCTCGCGAAGGCGGGCTGAAGTTCTGATGATCAAGTCCACTCAAGGAAAGGCAGCCTGATGCCCGGACGTCAGCGTCGTGACGGCGGCAACGGCCCCGCCGGTAACAACGGTCCCGAGAACAACGAGCGCCGCGGCGGCGGCCGCGGTGGCCGCGACCGCGACCAGCGCGGTGGCCGCGAGGCCGAGAAGAGCAACTACATCGAGCGCGTCGTCACCATCAACCGCGTCTCCAAGGTCGTGAAGGGCGGTCGTCGCTTCAGCTTCACCGCCCTGGTGATCGTGGGCGACGGCCAGGGCATGGTCGGCGTCGGCTACGGCAAGGCCAAGGAAGTTCCCGCGGCCATCCAGAAGGGTGTCGAGGAGGCCCGGAAGAACTTCTTCCGCGTGCCGCTCATCGGCAGCACCATCACGCACCCCATCCAGGGTGAGGCCGCCGCAGGCGTCGTCCTGCTGCGCCCGGCCAGCCCCGGTACCGGTGTGATCGCCGGCGGTGCGGTGCGCCCCGTGCTCGAGGCTGCGGGCGTCCACGACGTCATCGCCAAGAGCCTCGGCAGCGACAACGCGATCAACGTGGTGCACGCGACCGTCGCCGCCCTCAAGGGCCTGCAGCGTCCGGAGGAGGTCGCGGCCCGCCGCGGCCTGCCCATCGAGGACGTGGCCCCGGCCGGCATGCTCCGCGCCCGCGCGGGACAGGGAGCGTAGGACATGGCACAGCTCAAGGTCACCCAGGTGCGCGGAACCATCGGCACCAAGAAGAATCAGCGTGAGAGCCTGCGGACCCTGGGTCTGCGGGGCATCCGGAAGACGGTGGTCCGCGAGGACAACCCCGTCAACCGGGGCCTCATCAAGGTCGTCTCGCACCTCGTGGAAGTGGAGGAGGTGTAACCAATGGCTATCAAGCTGCACGATCTGCGCCCCGCGAAGGGCGCTAAGACCGAGAAGACCCGAGTCGGTCGCGGTGAGGGCTCGAAGGGCAAGACCGCGGGCCGCGGTACCAAGGGCACCAAGGCGCGCAAGAACGTCCCCGTGACGTTCGAGGGCGGACAGATGCCCCTGCACATGCGGCTGCCGAAGCTCAAGGGCTTCAAGAACCGCAACCGTGTCGAGTACCAGGTCGTCAACGTGGGCGACATCGCCCGGCTGTTCCCCGAGGGGGGCACGATCGGCGTCGACGATCTCGTCAAGGCCGGCGCGGTCCGCAAGAACCGTCTCGTGAAGGTCCTCGGCGACGGCGACATCAGCGTCGCGGTCACCGTGACGGCCGACAAGGTGTCCGGCTCCGCCAAGGAGAAGATCTCCGCGGCCGGCGGCTCGGTCACCGAGCAGTCCGTCAAGGCCTGATATCGCGTCGCAGCGTGAGCCGCGGCGGGCCCCGCGCCCGCCGCGGCTTCGCCGCATGTGGGGTCGCTCGTAGCGGCCTCGCCTCGGGCGGCGCGCGTCACCTGCCGGTTGGCTGGGCGACGACGCTCCGTGAGCAGCCGCTTCGTCGTCGGCTGTTAGAGTTCAGACGTTTGCAAGAGACCAAGCAACTTCGGGTCGCGTAGGCCTGTAGCTACAGACCACTGGACCCGTCGCAGGAGGATGTGTGCTTTCCGCCCTAGTCCCGATCTTCCGAACGCCCGATCTGAGGCGGAAGATCCTCGTAGTTCTGGGCCTCCTCGTGCTGTATCGGCTCGGCGCCACGATCCCGTCTCCCGGGGTCGACTACAAAGCCGTCAGTCAGTGCCTGGATCAGTTGAGTAAGGGCTCCAACGCCGACATCTACTCGCTGATCAACATGTTCTCCGGCGGCGCGTTGCTGCAGCTGTCGGTGTTCGCGATCGGGATCATGCCCTACATCACGGCATCGATCATCATCCAGTTGCTGAACGTCGTGATCCCGCGGTTCGAGACCCTCAGCAAGGAGGGGCAGGCCGGGCAGGCCAAGATCACGCAGTACACGCGCTACCTGACGGTGGCCCTCGCGCTGCTGCAGGCCACCGCCATCGTGGCCCTGGCCGCACGCGGCCAGCTGCTGCAGGGTTGCCAGCAGGAGATCCTCGCGAGCAAGTCGATCTTCCAGCTGGTGGTCATCGTGCTGGTCATGACGGCGGGCGCCATCCTGGTCATGTGGATGGGCGAGCTGATCACCGAGCGCGGCGTCGGCAACGGCATGTCGCTGCTCATCTTCTCCGGTATCGCCGCGCGTCTCCCGGCCGAGGGTAAGAACATCCTCGACAGCAGCGGCAGCCTCGTGTTCACAGCGGTCATCATCGCCGTGCTCGTGCTGATCGCCGCGGTCGTGTTCATCGAGCAGGGCCAGCGCCGTATCCCGGTGCAGTACGCCAAGCGCATGGTCGGCCGCCGCATGTATGGCGGATCCTCGACCTACCTGCCGATCAAGGTCAACACCGCCGGCGTCATCCCGGTGATCTTCGCGTCCTCGTTGCTGTACCTCCCGCAGCTGGTCATTCAGCTGATGTCCGGTGGCGGCGAACTGTCCGGTTGGCAGCAGTGGATCCAGACCCGCCTCGTGGACCCGAAGAACTGGGTGCACATCGTGGTGTACTTCGGCCTGATCGTGTTCTTCACGTACTTCTACGTGGCGATCACCTTCAAACCGGAGGAGCGCGCCGACGAGATGAAGAAGTTCGGCGGATTCATCCCGGGGATCCGGCCGGGTCAGCCGACCGCCGACTACCTGAACTACGTTCTGCAGCGGATCACCTTCCCGGGCTCCCTGTACCTGGGCATCATCGCGATCCTCCCGAACATCTTCCTATCGGGCGCCAACTTCAGCGGCATCGCCGCCACGTTCGGCGGTACGTCGATTCTCATCCTCGTCGGCGTCGGCCTCGATACCGTTAAGCAGATCGAGAGCCAACTGATGCAACGCAACTACGAAGGGTTCCTGAAGTGAGACTGGTGATTCTTGGCCCACCCGGAGCGGGGAAGGGTACGCAGGCGGAGCGCCTGTCCGAGAAGTACGGCATCCCCCACATCTCCACGGGTGACCTCTTCCGGGCCAACATCAGCGCCGGCACGCCGCTAGGCGTCGAGGCCAAGAAGTACATGGACGCGGGCGACCTGGTGCCCTCGTCGGTCACCGTCGACATGGTGCGCTCACGGCTGAAGGAACCCGACGCGGTGAACGGCTTCATCCTCGACGGCTTCCCGCGGTCGACGGAGCAGGGCGACGCGCTCGCGCAGATCCTCGACGACCGCTCGGAGAAGCTGGACGCGGTCGTGTCGTTCGACGTGCCCGAGGACGCCGTCGTGGAGCGCATGCTGGCCCGCGGCCGGGCCGACGACACCGAGGACGTCATCCGGAACCGGATGCACGTCTACGAGCGCGAGACGGCGCCACTGCTCGACTACTACGGCGAATCCGTGATCCACGTGGACGCCGTCGGCGACGTCGACGTGGTGTTCAAGCGCGTCGTCGACGAACTCGGCGACTGACCTTGGTCCGGTTTCGCCCGAAGAAGACGGTTCCGTTCCGCAGCGCGGGTGAACTCGACGCCATGACCGCCGCGGGCGCGGTGGTCGGCTCGGCGCTGGTCGCCGTGCGCGACGCGGCTCGGGTGGGGGTCACCACGCTCGAACTCGACGAGGTGGCGGAGGCCGTCATCCGGGACGCGGGGGCAGTGCCGTCGTTCAAGGGTTACCACGGCTTCCCCGGATCGATCTGTGCGTCCGTCAACGAGGTCGTCGTGCACGGCATCCCGGATCGGCAGACCGTGCTGCGAGAGGGCGACCTGGTCTCGATCGACTGCGGAGCCATCCTGGACGGCTGGCACGGCGACTCGGCCTGGTCGTTCGGTGTCGGCGAGCTGTCGGCGGCCGACTCGGACCTGTCCGAGGCCACGCGCCTCGCGATGGATGCCGGCATCGCGGCGATGCTCGACGGCGGCCACCTCACGGACGTCTCGCATGCCATCGAGACCGAGACCCGGGCCGCGTCTGCGCGCATGGGCCGCGAGTTCGCCATCGTCGACGGTTACGGCGGGCACGGCATCGGGCGCGAGATGCACCTGGACCCGTTCCTGCCGAACGAGGGCAAGCCCGGGCGCGGGCCGTCCCTCGTCGTCGGCTCGACCCTGGCGATCGAGCCGATGCTGACGCTCGGTACGGCCGACACGACGGTGCTCGACGACGACTGGACCGTCGTGACCGACGACGGTTCGCGCGCCGCGCACTGGGAACACACCGTCGCGGTGACCGCCGACGGCCCACGCATCCTCACCCCGCGCCCCTAGGGGCCTGCGCTTCGGAGCCCGCCCGCCTTTCTTCGAGGCCGGCGGGCTCGCTGCGGATTAGGTGGCATTCTGGAGTGTGTGGACCAACTCCTCCAACACATCGGCTCCTACTGGTGGTTGATCTTCGTCTTCGGCGGGTCGATCGGCGGCGCGGTGCGCGGTGTCACCGCGTGGAACGAACGGCGAGCGAACCGGCGGCTGGAGCGGTTCCGGATCAAGCAGGAGACCAAGGCCGCGCTCGCCCGAGCCGAGGGACTGGGCCGGGTGGATCGCGCAGCGCTGAACCGGGAGTTGCACCGCGCATCCGCGCAGCACGACTCCGTCGACGAGCGCTGGTTCGGCTACGAGACCGACCTGTCGACGATCCTCGACTACCCGATGATGATCGATATGCGGGAGCCGCTCACCGTCGACTTCCATAAGGCGAAGCGGCGCGCGGACCTGCTCCGCCCCGACTCGGCGGACGTAGAGACGTCGGCGGCGCCGACCGTCGAGGAGTACCGCGACGCCGTGCACGCCTACGCCGCGGCGTTCGATGTCGCCGAGCAGGAGGCGCGCCGCCGTCGACGAGGCGACTTCGATCCGATGGAGCAGGAGCGGCTTTCGCGGGCGCAGCGCCTGCTCGCTGTCGCGATGGACTCGGGGGCCACGCCCGCCGAACGCCAGCAGGCGTACGGGCGCGCGCGGAAGGAACTCGACGGTCTGATCGATCTGCCGAGGCCCGCCACCATAGCGCTCGAACGCCAGGTGCAGGCCGCACTGAATCGGGCCGAGTGAAGCGCTGGGGATTATCTCGTAGGTGATGTCGCAGAAGGGTGTGGCCCGTGCGTGGTAACTGTGACGGCGGAACACACCGCCGTTCTTCGACGAAGGAGTCATCATGACCCAGTACCTGTTCACCGTCCACGGCAGCACCGACGACGAGGTGCCCTCACCCGAGATCATGGAGCGCATGTTCGCCCAGGTGGACGCGTTCAACAAGAAGGTCACCGAGCAGGGGCGCTGGGTGTTCGGCGGTGGCCTGCTTCCTGCGGACACGGCGGCAGTGGTGGACGCGGCGAAGAACTCGACCACCGACGGCCCGTACCTCGAAGGCAAGGAGCACATCGGAGGCTTCTGGGTTCTCACGGCGGCCGATCTCGACGAGGCGCTTGCGCTGGCTCGCGAGGCGTCGACGGCGTGCGAGGGCCCGGTCGAGGTGCGGCCCTTCCAGGCGGAGTGATCGCAGCACCGGCGGAGGCGGTCGAGGCCGTGTTCCGCGAGGAGTATCACCGCATCGTCGCGGCGCTCGCCCGCCGGTTCGGCAGTCTCGACGTCGCAGAGGAGGCCGCCGCGGAGGCGCTCGTGAAGGCGCTCGCGGTCTGGCCGGAGACCGGCACGCCGCCGAACCCTGCGGGATGGCTCACCACGACCGCGCACCGAGGCGCGATCGACCGACGGCGACGGGCGAAGCGGGGCGCCGAGCTACACGCCGAGGCGGCCGCGGCGTGTTCCGAGCCCGACGGTGAGCCGCCCCCCGTCGTGGCGGACGACCAGCTCAGGCTCGTCTTCACCTGCTGCCATCCGGCACTCGCGCCGGACGCGCGGGTAGCGCTGAGCCTGCGGCTCCTGGGCGGTCTCACGGTCGCGGAGATCGCGTCCGCGTACCTGGTACCGGAGCGCACCATGGCACAGCGGATCACGCGGGCCAAGCGGAAGATCACGCAGGCTCGCATCCCGTATCGCGTGCCGGACGTGGACGAGCTCCCGGACAGGGTCGCGGATGTCGCAGGCGTGGTCTACCTGGTTTTCAACGCCGGGTACCTGGCCGCGGGCGACCGGGCGGTGCGCGTCGACCTGTGCGAGCAGGCGATCCGGTTGGGGCGCCTGTTGGTCGCGTTGTTGCCGGACGAGCCCGAGCTGCGCGGGCTGCTGGCACTCATGCTGCTGACGCATGCAAGGCGGGCGGCGCGGGTGTCGAGCGGTGAGGTGGTGCCGCTACCGCAGCAGGACCGGACGCTGTGGGACGCGGGGCAGATCGCGGAGGGGCATGCGCTGGTCCGGGTGCTGCTCGCCGAGAATCGGCCGGGCCGTTACCAGATCGAGGCGGCGATAGGCGCGGTGCATACCGACGCTGCGTGCGCCGAGGACACCGGCTGGGACCAGGTGCTGGAGCTGTACGACCAGCTGTGGCTGGTGCACCCGACTCCGGTTGTCGCGTTGAATCGTGCGGTCGCGGTCGCGGAGCTGCGCGGCCCGGAGGCAGCGCTGGCGATCGTCGACGGGATCGAACTGACCGGCTACGAGGTGTACCACGCGGTGCGCGGCGAGTTGCTCTTCCGCCTCGGCGACAGCGCGGCCGCCGACGAGTTCGCGCGCGCGGCCGCGCTGGCCCGCAACCCCGCCGAGCGCGCTTACCTGGCGCGCCGGGCGGCGCGGGAGCGGTGACAGTACCTGGAGCGGTGACAGTACCTACAGCACCACGCGCTGGAGGATGACCGCCCAGAACGCGCGTGAGGCGCCGTCGGGTGCGGGCCGGCGATCAGGTGCCGGCGACCGCGGAGTCGCCGGGCGGAGTGGCGCCGCCGGTGCGGGCGGCGCCACTCGGCGCGAGCGTGCGCTCATGTCAGCTCGCGGCGCCCGCGGTCGCGCCCGCCTTGGCGGCGGCCTCGAAGCCGAGCCTCAGGTCGGCGATGATGTCGTCGATGTGCTCGATGCCTACCGCGAGGCGCACCAGGCCGGGCGTGACGCCCGATTCGAGCTGCTCCTGCTCGGACAGCTGCTGATGCGTGGTCGACGCCGGGTGGATGACCAGCGAGCGCACGTCCCCGATATTGGCGACGTGGCTGTGCAGCTGGAGGGCGTCGACAAAGGCCTTGCCTGCGGGGACGCCTCCAGCGAGCTCGAAGCTGACGATCGCGCCCGTGCCCTTCGGTAGCAACTGCTGCGCGCGGCCGTTGAACGGCGACGACGCCAGACCGGGGTAGTAGACCTCGGTGACGCCGTCGGTGGCCTGCACGAATTCGGCGACCTTGGCGGCGTTCTCGACATGCCGCTCGACCCGAAGGCTCAGGGTCTCGAGGCCCTGGGCGATGAGGAACGCGTTGAACGGCGCGACCGCGGGCCCGAGGTCGCGCAGCAACTGCACGCGTGCCTTGAGCGCGTATGCGGGCGGGCCCAGCTCGGCGAACACGACGCCGTGGTACGAGGGATCGGGGGTCGTGAAGTTCGCGTGGCGCCCCTGGGTCCAGTCGAAGGTGCCGCCGTCGACGATGACGCCCGCGATCGCCGAGCCGTGCCCGCCGAGGTACTTGGTCGCGGAGTGGACCACGATGTCCGCACCGTGTTCGAGCGGCCGCAGCAGGTACGGCGTCGCCACGGTGTTGTCGACGATGAGCGGGATGCCGGCCTCGTGCGCGACGCCGGAGATCCCTTCGAGGTCGAGGATGTGGCCGCGTGGGTTGGCGATGGTCTCACCGAAGAATGCGCGGGTGTTGGGGCGGATCGCGGCGCGCCACTGCTCGAGGTCGTCGGGGTCGTCGACGAACGTGATCTCCACGCCGAGCTTGGCGAACGTGTAGTGCAGCAGGTTGTACGTGCCGCCGTACAGGTAGGGGCTGGAGACGACGTGGTCTCCAGCCTCCGCGACGTTCAGCAGTGCGAGCGTGGTCGCCGACTGGCCGGATGCGAGGAGCAGCGCGGCTACACCGCCCTCGAGCGCTGCGATCCGCTGCTCGACCGCGTCCTGCGTGGGGTTCATGATGCGGGTGTAGATGTTGCCCGGCTCGGCGAGGCCGAACAGGGCCGCCGCGTGGTCGGTGCTGTCGAAGGTGTACGAGGTGGTCTGGTATATCGGCAGTGCGCGCGCGTTGGTCGCAGCGTCGGGCGCTTGGCCCGCGTGGACCTGCGTCGTCTCGAAGTGCCAGGTGGGACCGTCCGGATTCGTCATGGCCGACATGAAACCTCGAGTAGCGGGCGTTGGGAAGGGTTTGCGTCAATACGACTCCCGGCCGGGCGTGCCGTGTCGTGACGCCGTCTGTGGTGTCATCGAGGGGTGGCGGACGACGAGGTGGTGGCGCTGTTCGACTCCGGCGGCGCGGTGTGCGGCTCGGCCCGGCGGGTGCGAGTGCGCGCGGAGAACCTGCGGCACGGGGCGACGGGTGTCCTCGTGTACCACCCTTCCGGCCGGGTCTACGTGCACCGCCGTACCGCGACCAAGGACGTCTACCCGGGGCTGCGCGACTTCTGTTGCGGGGGAGTGCTGCTCGCGGGCGAGGAGCCCGACGACGGTGCCGCGCGCGAGGCGTTCGAGGAGCTGGGCGTGCACGGGGTACCGTTGCGTCGCCTCGGCGTCCGGCAGTACGAGGACCCCACGACCAGGTTCGTGTGCTTCCAGTACGAGTGTGTCTATGGCGGCGACATCGTGTGGCAGCCGGAGGAGGTCGAGTCGGGTGGGTGGATGACCGTCGACGGCCTGGTGGAGGCGATCCGTGCCGACCCGTCCGACTTCGTACCCGATTCGGTGGAGATGGCGCTGGGCCTGGTCACGGCTCGTGCTGCTTTTGGCGAGGACCCTCCCGACGCGTAAGATCGGCCAACGGTACGGCAGCAGTTGATGCCGCCCCTGCGCAGCAGGGAATGTGGTCCCGCGCCGGGCGGGGCCGACGAGAAGAATCGTGGAGGGTATGGCCAAGAAGGACGGAGCCATCGAGGTCGAGGGCCGGGTCGTCGAGCCGTTGCCGAACGCCATGTTCCGCATCGAGCTGGAGAACGGTCACAAGGTGCTCGCGCACATCAGTGGAAAGATGCGCCAGCACTACATCCGAATCCTGCCGGAGGATCGCGTCGTGGTCGAACTCTCGCCCTACGATCTGACCCGCGGCCGGATCGTCTACCGCTACAAGTAGGCGGACCGCTCGCAAGAGCACCGAGGGCCACCCCGCACGGGGTGGCCCTATTCGTGGTGTCTGGGCCTGTGCGGCGCACCCGTGGACCGGGTAGCCGCCCAGGCCGGGATCAGCTCGCCAGCGTGAGGCCTCCGGCCTGGCCGAACACGAAGCCGAGGTCGATGAACTCGGAGTACTCCTTGCCGCGGCTGGTGTCCGGCTTATCCGCGGTGCTCGCGATGCCGACCGCCGCACCGTCGGACTTGCGGACGAACGGTCCGCCGCTGTCGCCCGGGCGCAGGATGACGTCGGTCAGGACGCGGTGGCCGGACACGGCCACGACCTTCCCGCAGCGCCATCCGGTGGTGATGCCCTGATGGCAGACCTGGTCGCCGACGGCGGCCTTGGCCACCTTCGTCGGATGCACGGGTCCGAGGGAACTGCTCAGCGGAACACCCTTGACGAAGTCGATGGTCGCCCAGTCGGGGATGTTGGGGTTGCCGGCCATGAGACGGCCGTCGGCGCCCTTCTTCGTGGGCGGGTTGGTAGAGCGCGAGACCTTGCCGACGACGACCAGCTGCGCCTGCCCGGAGAGGTCCTTCACGGCCACCTGCTGGCCGGCCTTACCGCAGTGCCCCGCGGTGACGCCGACCTTCTGGCCGCCCGGCTTCGTCGCTACGAAGCCCAGCGTGCACTGGTTGACGTTGGCGCTGTGCGGGCCGAGCTTCTGGGCGACGACGGCGATCTCGGCCCCGGGGCCGACGGAGACCTTGGCGGCCGAGGCCGGGGCGGCGACGGTGCTCACGGCCGCCGCCGTGACGCCGATGGTGACCGCGCCGAGAACCGCGGCGCGTCGCGTCGTGTTCTTCAGATGAGAAGGCATGAACGACCCTGTCTGTCGTGGTGGCTCCGGCGCCGGTGCGGCGTCTCGTTGTTAACACGAACGAGAATACTGTGTGTCTCGACTGAGGAACCTAGCATCCCCGGAAGTCGTGCGCGACTGGTCGACGGGCGTGGATTTGGGTATACGACGGCGCGCGCGTAGACTGGATCGTCGCGTGCGTGCGCGGGTTCTCCCGTGTCCGCATCGTAGCCCCGTAGGCCCGCCCGGGTCGACGGGAAAACCGAACAGATCGATTGGACTGACGTGAAGGTCAACCCCAGCGTCAAGCCGATCTGCGAGAAGTGCAAGGTGATCCGCCGCAACGGCCGGGTCATGGTGATCTGCTCCAACCTGCGCCACAAGCAGCGTCAGGGGTAGCAACCACTTCGAGCGGACTCCGCTTGGACTGACAGAAGACCTCTCCGCCTCAGCGAGGGCATACGGCCCTCGCCCACCCTCGGCACGGAGGCCGGGGCCTCGGCCGGTGTGAAAGCACCGGGCCCACCGAGGACGGACGGGGAGAACACCTCCGCATAGAAGAAGGAAACCGCCTGATATGGCACGCCTCATGGGTGTCGATCTCCCGCGTGAGAAGCGTATGGAGATCGCGCTGACCTACATCTACGGCATCGGCCGTACCCGCTCACACGAGATTCTGGACGCAACCGGCGTCAGCCCGGACCTGCGCAGCAAGGACCTGAGTGACGAGGATCTGACCAAGCTCCGCGACTACATCGAGTCGACCGAGTTCAAGGTCGAGGGCGACCTGCGCCGTGAGGTGCAGGCCGACATCCGTCGCAAGATCGAGATCCAGTGCTACCAGGGCATCCGCCACCGCCGTGGCCTGCCCGTGCGTGGCCAGCGCACCAAGACCAACGCTCGCACCCGTAAGGGTCCGAAGAAGACCATCGCCGGAAAGAAGAAGTAATGCCTCCGAAGTCCCGCGCCGCGACCGGTGCGAAGAAGGGCGCCTCGCGGCGTCGCGAGAAGAAGAACGTCCCGCACGGCAACGCACACATCAAGAGCACGTTCAACAACACGATCGTGTCCATCACCGATCCCAACGGCAACGTGATCTCCTGGGCCTCCTCGGGGCACGTCGGTTTCAAGGGCTCGCGCAAGTCGACCCCGTTCGCCGCCCAGCTGGCCGCCGAGAGTGCCGCCCGCAAGGCGCAGGAGCACGGCGTCAAGAAGGTCGACGTCTTCGTCAAGGGCCCGGGCTCGGGCCGCGAGACCGCGATCCGCTCGCTGCAGGCCGCCGGCCTGGAGGTCGGCACGATCTCCGACGTCACGCCGCAGCCGCACAACGGCTGCCGTCCGCCCAAGCGGCGTCGGGTCTAGGGAAGGTAGGAGAGAAGAACAATGGCTCGTTATACCGGCCCTGTAACCCGTAAGTCCCGTCGTCTGCGCGTCGACCTCGTCGGCGGAGATCAGGCGTTCGAGCGTCGCCCCTACCCGCCCGGCCAGCACGGCCGCGCGCGGATCAAGGAGAGCGAGTACCTGCTCCAGCTGCAGGAGAAGCAGAAGGCGCGCTTCCTGTACGGCGTCATGGAGAAGCAGTTCTCCCGCTACTACCAGGAGGCCAACCGTGCCACCGGTAAGACCGGCGACGCGCTGCTGCAGATCCTTGAGACCCGGCTCGACAACGTCGTGTACCGCGCCGGCCTGGCGCGCACGCGCCGTCAGGCTCGCCAGCTGGTGACGCACGGTCACTTCCTGGTCAACGGCGTGCGCGTCGACGTGCCGTCGTACCGCGTCTCGCAGTACGACATCATCGACGTCCGCCCGAAGTCGCTGGGCACCACACCGTTCCAGATCGCCAAGGAGCTCGTCGGCGATCGTCCGGTCCCGGGCTGGCTCCAGGTCGTGCCCTCGACCCTGCGGATCCTGGTGCACCGCGTCCCGGAGCGGGAACAGATCGACGTCCCATTCCAGGAGCAGCTCATCGTCGAGTACTACTCGAAGTAAGGGAGCGGAGCGTCCGCGCGGACGGCAGGGCCCAGCCCTACCAGCGCGCGGGCGCGACCTCCAGCCCGCCGACAGCACCGTCGACGGCCTCGTTGGGCGTCATATAGCGGACGCCCCGACACGAAGGAAGTTCACAAATGCTCATCTCGCAGCGACCCACCCTGAGCGAAGAGGTCATCTCCGAGGCGCGTTCGAAGTTCGTCATCGAGCCACTGGAGCCCGGTTTCGGGTACACCCTCGGCAACTCGCTCCGGCGCACGCTGCTGTCGTCGATCCCCGGCGCGGCCGTCACCAGCATCCGCATCGACGGTGTGCTGCACGAGTTCACCACCGTTCCCGGTGTGAAGGAGGATGTCACCGACATCATCCTGAACCTCAAGGGCCTGGTCGTGTCGTCGGAGGACGACGAGCCGGTCACGATGTACGTGCGGAAGCAGGGCCCGGGCACCGTCACCGCGGGGGACATCGTCCCGCCGGCGTCGGTCACCGTGCACAACCCCGACATGCACATCGCGACGCTGAACGACAAGGGCAAGCTCGAGATCGAGCTGGTCGTCGAGCGTGGCCGCGGCTACGTGCCGGCCGTGCAGAACAAGGCGACGGGGGCCGAGATCGGCCGCATCCCCGTCGACTCGATCTACTCGCCGGTGCTCAAGGTGACCTACAAGGTCGAGGCCACCCGCGTCGAGCAGCGCACCGACTTCGACCGCCTGGTCCTGGACGTCGAGACCAAGAACTCGATGACTGCGCGCGACGCGCTGGCATCGGCGGGCAAGACGCTGGTCGAGCTGTTCGGGCTCGCCCGGGAGCTCAACGTCGAGGCCGAGGGAATCGAGATCGGGCCGTCGCCGGCCGAGGCCGACCACATCGCGTCGTTCTCGCTGCCGATCGAGGACCTCGATCTGACGGTGCGTTCGTACAACTGCCTCAAGCGCGAGGGTGTGCACACCGTGGGCGAGCTGGTGGCCCGCACCGAGTCGGATCTGCTCGACATCCGCAACTTCGGGCAGAAGTCCATCGACGAGGTCAAGGTCAAGCTGCACTCGCTCGGCCTGGCGCTCAAGGACAGCCCGGCGTCGTTCGATCCGTCGCAGGTCGACGGGTACGACCCGGCCACGGGCACCTGGAGCGATGAGCCTTCGTTCTCGAACGAGGACGGCGGCGACCAGGACTATGCCGAGACCGAGCAGCTCTAAAGCCAACTTTTCACCACAGGGAGTAAACAATGCCTAGGCCCGTCAAGGGCGCCCGTATGGGCGGCTCGGCCTCGCACCAGAAGCACATCCTGGCGAACCTCGCCACTGCGCTTTTCGAGCACGGCCGCATCCAGACCACCGAGTCTCGCGCCAAGCGACTCCGCCCCTACGCGGAGAAGCTGATCAGCCACGCCAAGCACGGCAAGCTGGCCAACCGTCGCGAGGTCCTCAAGGACATCCGCGACAAGGACGTCGTGCACGTCCTGTTCGAGGAGATCGCGCCCAAGATGGCCGATCGCAGCGGCGGCTACACCCGGATCATCAAGACCGAGAACCGCAAGGGCGACAACGCGCCCATGGCGGTCATCGAGCTGGTGACCGAGCAGCTCGCGTCGACCGAGGGCGCTCGCGCCGCTCGCGTCGCCGCGTCGCAGCAGGCCGCCAAGTCCGCGGCCGCCAAGTCCGCGGCCGTCGAGGCCGAGGACGCCGTCGCGGACGCCGCGGCTCCGGCCGACGCGAAGACCGACGAGGTCGCTTCGGATCTCCCCGCCGGTGCGCACGCGCCGCTCGAGGACCCGAACGAGGCGCCCGAGGGCTTCCCGATCAAGGGCAACGCCGATTCGAAGCTGTACCACAAGCCGGGTACCCGGTTCTTCGATTCGACGGTGGCCGAGATCTGGTTCGCGACCGACGCCGACGCCGAGGCGGCCGGCTACTCGCTGCCGAAGTCGCAGCAGCCTAAGGCCGACGAGGCCGAGTAGCACGACCGGGCCCGGCCCGCAGCGCAGGAGCACGCAGCGAAGGCCCGTCACCCGCCGGGGTGACGGGCCTTCGGCGTGTCCGCTCCCGCCCGAATCGCGGTCGCCGGAGTTCAGGCGTACGACGGTAGGTCGATCCCGTCGGCCTTCTCGAACTGCGAGGCGAAGATCTGCTTGGCGGGGAAGTGGTTCATGGTGCGGTAGCTCAGCTCGCCCAGCGCGAGACCGATTCGGCTCTTGGGTGCGTAGCCGGATACCCCGGAGGGCGGCAGCGCCTGAGTCCTCGCGACGAACGGCCGCATCACCGCGTCGTAACGCTGTAGCGCGGTCGCGACGTCGCCGGCGGCCCCGCCGAGCTCGCCGGCGAGGACGTACGCACCCACCAGCGCCAGTGTGGTCCCGAGCCCGGTGAGCGGCGTGGGACAGTAGCCTGCGTCGCCCACGAGTGCCACCCTGCCACGCGTCCAGCCGTCCAGCCTGACCTGCGCGAGGTCGTTGTAAGCCCAGTCGTCGGCTTTACGCATCGCGGTCAGCAGCTGGGGCGTGATCCACCCGAGGTCGCCGAACGTCTCCTCGAACAGCCGGTACTGCTCCTCGCGGCTGCGGCGGGTGGCGTCGCTCCCGCGTATCGACAGCCCGGCCTTCACTCCGGCGCCGGTGCGTGACGGACGGGCCGAGACCACCCGGCCGCCGAGCGCGTTGTGCATCAGGTACCAGCCGTCCAGGTCCTCGTCGACGTCGGCCGTGAACCACGCGTATCGCAGGCCGATCGGTCGGAGCGTCTCCGAGTCCGGGCCGAACGCCGCCCGCCGCACCGCCGAGGTGAGGCCGTCGGCGCCGATCACCAGGTCGAACGTGTCGTCCGCGGCGCTGAAGAACTCGACGTCGGCGCCGCCGTCGCGCTGGCGGATCGCGGTCACCGTGTCGTCCCACAGGTACCGGACGTCGGGTGCCTCGTCGTGCAGGGCGTCGACGAGTACCTCCGCCAGATCGCCGCGCAGGATCTCGTGCGTCGAGACGATGCCGTTCCCGCCGAACGCTTCGACGGGGATCGCGGCGCCGCGCCTACCGCGTGCATCCACCTTGGCGATGCCGCGCTGATCCAGGAGCCTCGCGTCGGTCGCGGCGGTCAGTCCCATGCGCTCGACGACGGTGCGCCCCGCACCGCGCAGGTCCACGGTCTGCCCGCCGCCGCGGAGCGACGACGCGCGCTCGACGATCGTGACGTCGTGCCCCTGCCGCGCGAGTAGGAGTGCGGCGGCGGGGCCGGCGATCGATGCGCCGCTGATGAGGATTCGTAGCTGAGTCATGGTGCGAACGTACAACGTATCGAGTGCATCAGGCTACAGTGTTCACGTGGATAGAACCAAGAAGTGCACTAGTGCACCGGGTGCGTCGTGAATCGCGCGGAGGAGATCGCGGCAGTACTGCGTGACCGCATCGCGTCGGGGCGGCTCCGTCCGGGCGATCGGGCGCCGTCGACGCGGGCGATCGTGCGGGACCACGGTGTCGCGATGGGCACCGCCACCCGGGTGCTCGCGCTCCTCCAGGCGGACGGGCTCATCGAGTCCGCCCCCGGACGCTGCAGCATCGTGTCGGCGCCGGACCGGCCACGGCCGGCCGACCTCACGGCCGGCGACGTCGTGGCCAGGGCGATCGCCATCGCCGACGCCGAATCGCTGCAGGCGGTGTCCGTGCGCCGGCTGGCCACCGCCCTCGAGATCCCCACGATGGCGGTGTACCGCTACGTCCGCAGCACCGGGGAGCTGCAGAGCGCGATGCTCGACGCCGTATACGGTGAGCTAGACCTGCCCGCACGATCCGGGCACTGGCGCACCGATATCGAGCTCGCGCTGCGCGCTCTGTGGACGGCGATGCTCACGCACCCGTGGTTGGCCGGCGCGCTGTCGATGACTCGGCCCGACGTGCTGCCGAACGCCATGCCGATGTCGGAGCGCCTGGTCGGCGCACTGATGGGCGCAGGCCTTGCGGAGGGTGCGGCGTTCACCGAGTACCTGTGCCTGATCACGATGGTCCGGGGGCTGGGCGCAACCATCGAACCCGAGCTGGCGGATCGCGCCGAGACCGGTGTCACGGAGGACGAGTGGATGGATACCCGCCTCGAGGAGCTGAAGGCGGCGGCACCGCCGGAGAGGTTCCCGGCGATGGCTGCGATCATGCGCACTCCGTATCCGTACGACGTCGGCGTGCTCTACGAGAACGCGGTCACTCGGTACCTGGACGGGCTGGCGGCGTCGGTATCATCGCTGCGGCCATGACTCGCTACCGCCTCGACATCGCCTACGACGGCACCGACTTCTCGGGCTGGGCGCGCCAGCCCGGGCGCCGCACCGTGTGCGGCGTACTCGAGCGGGACCTCGGGACGATCCTGCGGACCGAGGCGACGCTCACCGTCGCCGGGCGCACCGACGCGGGCGTGCACGCGAGCGGGCAGGTCGCGCACGTCGACGTCCCGGACGATGTCGTAGTGCCGGACGGGATCGTGCGCCGCCTCGCGCGGCTGCTGCCAGGCGACGTGCGCGTCACCGCGATGACGCCCGCGCCACAGGCCTTCGACGCCCGGTTCTCCGCCCTGCGCCGCCACTACGTCTACCGCCTCGCCGACGCCGAATACGGTGCCCCGCCCGTGCGCGCACGCGACACCGCGGCGTGGCGGCGGCCGATCGACCTCGGTGGGATGCGCGAGGCCGCGGACGCACTGCTCGGCCTGCACGATTTCGCCGCGTTCTGCCGGCGCCGCGACGGCGCGACCACTGTGCGTGAGCTGCAGCGTTTCGCTTGGTCGGCCGAGCCCGACGGCGTCGGGGGGCGCGTGCTCGTCGCCGAGGTGTCCGCCGACGCCTTCTGCTGGTCGATGGTCCGTTCCCTGGTGGGAGCGGTCGCCGCCGTCGGGGAGGGGCGTCGGACCGCCGAATGGTGCGCAGGCCTGCTGGCCGAGCGGGAGCGGTCGAGCGCGATCAACGTCGCACCCGCGTGCGGGCTCACGCTCGTGCGCGTCGACTATCCGGCCGACGGCGAGTTCGCCGCGCGCAACCTCGTCACGCGCGAGCGGCGGGGTCTCCCCGGCGCGGGGTGCTGTGGAGGCTGAGGTGTTCGCCGCCAGTTCACACGGCGGTCAGGCGATGTGCGTATCAATGGGGTGTGAACCCGTTCGATGTGTCCCAGTTCCTGTCGACGGCGGGCTTCGTCGGCATCCTGGTGCTGATCTTCGTCGAGACGGGCCTGCTGGTCGGCTTCATCTTCCCGGGCGACTCCCTGCTGTTCACCGCGGGGGTCTTCGCGGCGCAGCCGCACCCCTTCGCGGAACCCTGGCAACTGCTGGTGTTCCTGCCGATCGCAGCTGCCCTCGGCGACCAGTCCGGTTACGCCATCGGCCGGGTACTCGGCCCGCGTGCGCTGCGTGGTCGCGTGATGCGCTGGATTGGTGACGAGCCCGTGGAGCGCACGTACCGGTTCTTCGGCCGGTACGGCGCGGCCACCGTGCTGTTCGCCAGGTTCATCGGCATCGTGCGGACGTTGGTGCCCGTGCTCGCGGGTTTCACCGGCATGTCGCACCGCCGGTTCACGGCGTTCTCGTTGGCCGGTTCGATCGTGTGGTGCGACGGGATCGTGGTGCTCGGCTACTACCTCGGCGGCATCCCCCTGCTGCGCGATCACCTCGAGCTGCTTTTCGTCGGGTCGGCGCTGACGATAGTGGTCCCGATCGCGGCGTCCATCCTGGCCTGCCGGCGCAGGGCGCGCATATAGAGTCCGACCCATGGACGGGGTGGGGGACCGGTCCGGTGGGGGCGCGGCCTGGGCCGCGGTCGACTGCGCGGACGATCACTGGACGATATCGACGGGTTGCTCCGGGGCGCGGCCGGACGGGGACGGCTGTGTGCGCGTGGGGCCCGAGGGGCCGACATCGATGGCGCCGCCCGCGGACATCGTCGCCGGGTGGCGCGCGGCGCTCGCGGGCGCCCTGGGCCCGCGGCCCGTGCGCGCCGTACTCGCGGTACCGAGTCTGTTCGGTGGGCCGCGGCGCTCGCTGGTCGCAGCCGCCGCCACCGCGTGCGGGTACGACCCGGTGGTGGTGCCGCGTGCGGAGGCCATCGTCCGCTCTCAGGGCCTGCTGTACTGCCGGCGCGCGCTCGTCCTCGAGACGGTCGCGGACGGCGCCGTGGGTCACGTCCTCGACTTCGCCGACGACGACTGGGCCGCGGTGCGCGGCGGCACCGGGACGGATCTCGTCGAGCTGGCGCGCGGGCTGATCGACGAGGGGGTGGACCAGGTTCTGGTCGATGCGGACGAGACCGCGTACCGACGCGTGCGGGACGCGCTCGCCGCTGCCGAGCCGCGGCAATGGCGGGTCGTGCGGATCGACCGCGAAGCCCTGGTGGCGGCGCTCGTGCCGCAGCCGGAACCGGAGGAGCCCCAATCGGCGGACGTCCCGCGGCGCCGGAGATCGGGACCGGCGCTGGCGGCTGCCGCATTGCTGTGCCTGGTCGTGGTCTCCTCGGCTGCGGTGCTCGCCGTCCGGGGCCCGGGTTCGCCGGCGGTGGGCGCGGCCGGGGCGGCACCGTCTTCGTCCGGCCGGCCGGCCACGACGGTGGACGTCGCGCTCGACGGCGTCACGGTCGCGCTGCCCGCGGGCTGGGCCGTCGCCGAGGCGGAAGGACGACGGGTTGCACGTGCCGACGACGGCCGGCGGGTCAGCGTCGTGCACCACCGGTTGGCGAGGCCGGCGACGCGCGACGCCGTCGCCGCCGACCTGCTGGCCGCGCTGCCCGGCAGGGTGGACGCGCGCATCGTCGGGCTGGAGCCCCGGACGAACTACGCGGGCCGGGACGTCGTCGGGTATCGCGAGCAGCTCGCACCGGACAGGTTCGTGCTCTGGTACGTCGTCGTCGACGGCACGCACCAGGTCAGCGTGGGCTGCGAGCCGGGCAGGGGAGCGGAGTCGGTCGAGCCGCACTGCATGCGCGCAGTCGGGTCGGTCCGGGCGGGCTGAGATCCTGCTACGGCGTCTCGTGCAGGACGTGTGGGACACCGAAGTCGTCGGCGACAGTAGCCGCGAGCTCTACGAACGCACGCCGCGTCTTCGGTGAGAGGAGGTCGAGGTCGACCTCGGCGCCCTCGGCGAGGTGATCGTCGAACGGGATGCGATGCACAGCGCGGGTGCGGCCGAGGAAGTGCTGGGTGAGCTGGTCGACGTCGACGGTCGGGGCACCGGGGCGTGAGCTGGAGAGCACGACCACGGCGCGCTGCACGAGCCGGCCGTAGCCGTGCAGGTCCAGCCAGTCCAGCGTCGCCGACGCCGAGCGGGCGGCGTCGATGGCAGGCGAGCTGACCAGGACGATCGCGTTGGCCTCGTCGAGGACCGACTTCATGGCCGAGTGCATCAGGCCCGTGCCGCAGTCTGTGAGGATGATGTTGTAGAAGCGCTGCAGCACCTTCATGACGCCGGTGTAGTCATCGGCGGAGAACGCCTCGGACACTGCCGGATCGCGCTCGGACGCGATGATCTCGAGCCGGCTCGGGGCCTGCGACGTGTAGGCGCGGACGTCGCTGTAGCGGTGGATCGCCTCGTCGTGGAGAAGATCGCGCACGGTCGACCGCGTCTGTTGGGGTCCGCGCTGCGCCAGGGTGCCGAAGTCGGGGTTGGCGTCGACGGCGATCACGCGATCACCGCGCAGGGATGCGAACGTCGCCCCGAGCCCGACGGTGGTCGTCGTCTTCCCCACACCGCCCTTCAGGGACAGGACGGCGACGCGGTAGTCGCCGTTGACCGGGTGCTGCACTCGTTCGGTGAGCGCCTTGAGTGCGATCTCGTCGGCCGACTCGGTGGGCGTGATCGAGCCACCCGTCATCCGGTAGACGAGCTTGCGCCAGCCCTTCGTCGGGGGCTTACGGGTGTCGCGCGCGAGCCCCACCTCGTCGATGGTGGGTGGCGCGGCCGGCGGCTGCGGCGGCGCGGCGGCGAGTCCATCGGGCTGCTGGTAGTCGTATCCGGCCTGGTGCCAGGGCGGAACCGCGTCGCCGGTCTGTGGCGGGTAGCCGTACTGCGCTTGCGGTGCTTGTGGGCGCTGGACGGGAGCGAACTGCGAGGTGGCGAGGAAATCGGGGTGCTCGCCGGCAGCCGGGCCCGGAAGCCCGCCGGGGGGTAGCACGATGTTCTCGGTCGGCTGGTCCAGGTTCGGGCCCGTCGGCGAGGGGCCGCCCGACGACGGCCCGCTCGGGGTCGATGTGCTGGCCGCGTTCGGTGACTCCGGCTCCTTGCGTGCGTGGGCCCCGCCGGACTGGGCACCACCGGGCGGCGCCTCGGCCGCGGGTGTGGTCGGCGGCGGCGTGCTCGGAGACGGCGTGCTCGTCTCGGCGGGAACGGAGCCGTCGTCGCCGGCGACGTGCGGTGTGTCGGCACCCGCGGCTCGCTCCCACGGAGCGGCGACGGGCTGATCGGACTTGGCATCGGGATCCCAGCCCTCGGAGCGGCGCGGTACCGGCGTGAACGACGATGTCTGCTCGAACGAGGGCTCGGGCTGGTCGTCCTGATCTTCCGTGGTCGAGTTCTTCTCGTCCGTCACTTCTTCTCCCCGCGGATTCACTCGTTCTGCGTATCAAACTCCGGTCCGTGGTCGTAGCCTACAAGCGCGCTCTGTCGGGCTCTCGGTATTGCCCTGGGGCGCGTCGGGCGTGGGGGACACGACGGAAGCGAAAGACCAACGGGGGGTTCGTATGGCTATGGCATCGTCGCGCAGTGGAGGGCTGCGCGTGGAGGCGAACGAGCAGGGTACGCCGCTGCGGATCGGGATCGAACCGGGGGAGCTGCGCCGCGGCGCCGACGCCCTCGCCGCTGACATCCTGCGGCTGTGCAGGGAGGCGTCGCGCAGTGCCGGGCTCGCCCGGAGGGCCGAGCTGGAGCGCGAGGGCGTCGGCGCGCGGGTGCTCGCCTACATGGGATTGCCCGATCCCGACGGTGCCGATCCGGGTGCAGGCGCCGAGGCGCCGGTCGTCGACACCTGGCTGCGGGGGTAGGGCCGTGAGTGCCGAGATGGACCGGATCCAGGGGCGCGCCGCGGCGCAGCTGGAGACGCTGCGCGCGGTGCGTTCGCGGCTGGAGGCGATCGACGTGGCGGTGAGCAGCCCGGACCGCCGTGTACGGGTGCGGCTCGACGGCGTCTGCGCCCTCACGGGCCTGGTCGTAGCGCCCGCAGCCATGCGCTCGGACCCGGCCGCGCTGGGACGGCTGATCGTCGCGACCTGCGGGGTGGCCGCTCGGGAGGTCATGGCTCGCCGAGCAGCGATTCTGACGGACTTCCACGAAGAGTTCTCCGCCTGAACCATGCCCGGCGCCCGTTCCGGCAGGTGGCACCGGGCAAGGGATCCGAATGCCGGGCCGGTGCGTCCAATTCATGGGAGAGGTCGCGCATCCGCGGCGCTCCGTCGAGACAAGGGTCGAGACAAGGGTCGAGAAAAGGGGAGCACTACCATGACATTCCTGGCGATCAATTCGGCGATCGGGGCGTTCGGCGCAGCGAATGCGGCCATCGGCGCGGCGGTCACGGCAGCGGGTTCGATAGACGCCGCGGCGAACACCGCCGCACTCAACCCGGCACTAGGTCTGATCGGGCAGGATTTCATAGCCGCGTTCACCGGCGCGCAGGCGAGCTACCTCTCGTCGGTTGCGGAACTCGGTGTGCTGCACGGCGCGATGGCGGCATCGGCCGCAGGTACCGTCGTGGCCTATTCCGCGTCCGAGTCCGCGGGCGTGGCCGGGCTGCTCTCCGCCGCGGTCTGACGCTGTGCCGGGCGGAGGTGGGGATCGTCTCGGCCGGGCCGGCGACGGGGGTGCGAGCGACGGTGCGGGGTCCCGCGTAGGCGCTGGGGCGGACGGGCTCGATCCGTCGATCGCCGAGTTGCTCGCGCGGCCCGTAGACCAGGTCTTGAAGGATCTCGGCCTGCCGCCGGTTCCGGTCGCGCCCGCGGTCGCACCCGACCAGCGCCTGCCGTCCGTCCCGCGCGGTGTATCCGATGCGCCGGTCGTTCCGGGCCTCGACGTGGGCGCGCTGGTGAAACCGATGACCGACCTGCTGTCGACGTTCGGCAGCGGCGATCTCGGAGCAGGCGGCGTCGATCCACCGAGAATCACCGACTAGACACAGGAGATTCGTTCGTGACCAGCTACGATACCGATATGCCCGATGACATGTCTCTGTACGACGCCTGCCTAGAGCTGGGGATCACCCTCCCGGAGCTGATGTCGCAGATGGTCTGCGACGGGCTGCTGATCGAGTGCGACGTAGACCCTCGATGCTGGCAGATGGTCTGCCGTGAACACCCGCAGTCGGATAGCTGCGACATCATGTGTCGGTGGTTGAGGCAGCACGTGATGCTGTGCGATTGCACCTGGGAGGCTGCGCCTCACCCCGACATCATCGAGACGGGCGACCTGTGAGCGAGCCTCTGCGAGCCCTGATCGTCACCCGTCTGTCCCGTGTGACCGATACGACCACCTCACCGGAGCGTCAGCTTCAAGCGTGCCGTGACCTGATCGCCAGCCGAGGATGGACCGAGGTGGGGAACGTCTACGACGGAGACGTATCGGCCAGCAAGACGCGCCCGTTTGAGAGACCCGAACTAGGGGATTGGCTCACCAACAGGTTCCCGGAGTTCGACGTAATCGTCGTGTACCGGATCGACAGGTTGGTCCGGTCGGTCTCTCACCTAGCTGAGATGATCGACTGGTCACAGGAACGGAACATAGCCATCGTCTCAGCGACGGAATCGCATTTCGACCTCAGCTCTAAGATGGGCAAGGTCGTAGCGATGCTGGTCGCGTCTATCGCAGAGATGGAGAGCGACGCTACGCGAGAGCGGGTCAAGTCCGCTTACGACCACAACCGCAAAGCCGGTAAGTACATCGGCGGCACACCGCCGTGGGGGTACACCACCGACCGGGTAGACGACGGGTACGTGTACGTCCCGGACCATGAGCACCGGAGGGTTATCCGAGAGGTCGCACAACGCGTCTTAGACGGCGAACCCCTTAGGACTATCGTCAGAGACTTGGACCAACGCGGTGTGCGTACTCCGATGGACCGGTACCGGGAGCTACAGGGGAAGCCTGTCAAAGGTACGAAGTGGAATCACATACAGCTATCGCGGTGTCTCAAGTCGGAAGCGATGCTCGGGTACGCGACCGCCGGCGACGGGGTTATCAGAAACCCCGACGGCTCACCGATGATGCGTACGGAACCGGTGCTCTCCCGGGAGGTGTACGACCGCGTAGTCCGGGAGCTGGAAGCGCGTAGCAAGCGGCGTGAGAAGTACCGTAAGCCGAACGAGTCCCTACTGCTCGGGGTTATCAAGTGCGGTCGCTGCGGTAGGCCGGTCTATCAGAAACGGGCGTCGGGTAGCACCCGTAAGGACCGGTACCTCTGCTATTCGGCGCAGGAGAACGACCCGTGCGGCAACTCATCGCTTATCAAAGAGTCGGCAGACGACACGGTAGAGGCCGCTGTGCTGGCTCTGTTGGGTGACTCGGAGCGGCTAGAGCGGGTGTGGGACGAAGGCGTAGACAACTCGGAGGAGTTGTCCGAGATAGAGGCTCAACTAGCGGACCTAACCGGGATCATCGGAACAGGACCGTACAAAGCCGGTACGCCTCTGCGGGCTCAACTAGACCAGCGGATAGCCGGGCTGGCAGAACGGCACGAACAACTAGCGGCGGAAGGCGTAGCCCCGTCCGGATGGACTTATCGGGGTACCGGGGAGCGGTTCTCCGATTGGTGGGGTCGCCAGACGGTGGAACAGCGGAACGTCTGGCTCCGCGAGAACAACGTGACCATGACCTACACGCGGGAGAACCGGCCAGGGCGCGGAGGGCGCCGGCCGCCGTCGTTCGAGCTGGACCTAGGAGACATCTACCAGTTGACCGAGCAGTTGACCCCTAAAGGTGCTGCTGCGGCATGGTCGGATGCGCTAGAGCAGATGAAGGCGCTAGGCGTCTCTGGTGCTACGTACGGGACCAGCGGTTGGGAGCTACAGCCTTAGTCGCTCTTGCAAGGGCTGGTCTGTCGGCTCTGGCTAACAGTCGATGTCACAGTGAGGCTCTACCGATTCCTAGAGCATAGGTAACGACACCTAAGATCAACGCAGCAGGTCAGACTGCACCCTTCGGATGCCTCTAGGTTCGCTTAGCAGTGCCGTCGTTAGTTGTCAACTATCGGACTTGACACCCGCTTACGTTCGTGTACGTTCAGCGTCATCGCACGGGAGTTCTAGCCGCTGCGGAGGGGCTTACCGCCACGGCGGGGGTCGCGAACTTCGACAACTGAATGGAGAACCAAGCCTCCTACGGGCTTGGTGTATGAACCGGCTACCCGTGGTGGGTAGACGGGAGAAAGTCGCTGTACGGCGACGCTAGGCACCGGGAACGCTGTTCCTGTGCCGTCGTTTCAACAGAGAGAAGGAATATGAGCAACAAGACCGACGATCCCACCGAGTGGGAGCGATGACCTCGACCGCGATCCAGCAACAGTGGAACTTGGACCGAACCGAGGTCGTCTACCGGATAGGTAAGACGGGGACGCGGGGAGTCCTCTACCTGAACCGGGAGGAGCTGATAGCTCTCCGGGACCAGATCAATCGAGCCACAGGGGCCGACCGTGCATCGTCTACCGAGTGAGCTAACCGACGAGTACCCCGCCGACCGCGACGAGTGGTGGCGGACAGCTTGCAAGCTGGCGCTGAAAGCGGTCGGGGCCGGTCTAGACGATGATGAGTTCGTAGATTCGATTCGGGATACACCGCTCTGGGACTCATATCCGAGCCTGGACAAGGGCAGGGACCGAACCGAGTACCAAGCTCGCAGAGCGTTCACGTTCGCGGATGAGACGTACGACCCGGCCCTAGCCGGGGGCGGGGGAGCTGACCAGGAGTTCCAACGTGAGGTCGCAGAGTTCATCGCCGCTCTAGAAGCGGCAGAGGACCGACGCGGGATGAACAAGCGGTGCCTGCTGGCGCTAGCCAAGCTGGCCCAGAGGGTGGGGAAGAATCCGTTTACAGCGTCGTGCCGCGAGCTGGCAGAGATAGACGGCAGCATGAGCTTCAAGAAGATGAACGAAGCTACCCACCGACTGTGGAAGCATCCGGCGGCTCTAGCCGTGAAGGTCTCTACCGAATACGGGAAGTCCAACCTCTACGAGCTGGACCTGCTCTGGCGACCGGAGCACGGTGTGGGGAAGTCCCCTAATAAGGGGGACTTACATAGTACCGGTATTATGTATGTCCCCCTTAACAGGTGGGACCGCGAGGAGTTGTTCAGGGCGTGGGTGTGGTTGCTCCCGCCGAACACACCTGTCACCGTCACCGACACAGCGGAGGCAGTCGGGTGCTCACCCGGCGCGGCCCGCGAGCTACTGGACAACGCGCTAGCGGGGACGCTGGAAGGGGACGACGTGCCGATAAACGGCTTCACGCCGTACGACCGGTTGAAGAAGACCAGGAACACGTGGTGGCGTGGGTACCGCGACGGCTAGGGGCGTTGCCCCTCGACGCCATCATCCGTTCGGATAGGTGCCTATACATCGAACGGAGGTACGATCTCGTAGGTGGAGGACTACGCGGCCAGGGTGTGGAAGGTTCCGGTACCTCCCACGCCGTGCGTGGTGCGTACGGACCGGGTGTTCCCCGGTCTCCACAGAGCGGGACTCCGAGCGGGGGAGCGGCCGATGTGGCTGAGAAGCCACGGACTCCGGTTCGGCGGGGAGCTGGACGGAGTGGTCCTACGGTGGGCTCGCCTGGTCGGGGGCGAGTGGATAGCGGAGGTCCGGGTAACGGTGGAAGCCGGCCGGGGACACGTAGACCTCACGCTCTGGTGTGCGGCGGAAGCCGTTCGTCCCGCAGGGCCGCGTAGAGGTCGAGGATTCTAAGGCGTCGAAGGGGCCTCCCGGCCCCCTCACCCTCGGGTGTGTCTAAAAGTCGCTCTATGGCCGTATGCGATACCAGGAATGGGCACCCGGTGCCGTTCAACGGTCCGTCAGCGTGGCAGCTAGAGGCCTTTACGGGCCTCTCTGGTTTGACGACGTGGCCGCTAGGCACCCGGAAGCACCTCCCTTTTCCCGATGACGCTTCCGACTCCGCTGTATCGGAGTCCGGTCTCCTACCCGGTCCAGTGCAGTCGGTCCCATTATCAGGTAGGGGGGGGTGGATTATTACACCTACTTACGTATGAGGGGGTAAAGGTAGGCCTGCCGATACGCGTGAAGTAGGTCACTACATGAGAAGGTATCAACGGTGTAGGAGGTACTGATCTACGTAGAGGGTAAGGGAGACGCGTCACACTCCCGGTGTCCAGCCGAACTACTAACCTACTTACGTATGAGGGGGGAAGATCAAAACCCCCAGGTGGCAGACCTCAACCCTGTGAACTACGGCACACTACAGTGCTGTGTTCGGAATAGTTGATCTTATTTATTCACAGAGGGAGCACCAACTCCCCAGCTACGCCTTCGACCCACCTAGGTCGAGGGCTTCTCTTATTTGATCGAAGACGGTAGCTCTACGCTACCCCGACCCGAAAGGTTACCGCCATGAACTACCCGCGCCGATGCCGCTCCGGCGGTCACACCCTTAACGGTCCGGACGACGTACGACCGTACGACGGTAAGTGCATCTACTGCTCACGACAGAACCAACGAGAGTACCGCCAGCGTCTACGAGACGCGAACCGCAAGCTGCAAGCCCTCGAGGCTCTACTAGCCGGGTAGCCCCCGGCGAACAAGTACCTACGGGGTACCGCACCGACTGGACCTTCATGCCACGGGTCGTGTGCGACCTCGTAGGCGTGGGCGACTCTCTCGGCCCACGCCGGGCGGCTAGGTTCCCCATTCCTCGCCTAGCCGCCTCTTGACGTGCCAACCGACCTTCGGTTGGCGACACACTCGGGCACGTTCTTTCGTCGTGCTCGTGACGGAGCACCGGACTGGTTACCCGGTGCCCGCGAGAATCAGGCCGGAGGTGTCCGGCCGAGGTGATCCCCCCGCACGGCGTGGCGTCGGAGACGACACGTCTTCCCTGGCGGGTCGGGGGGTGAACCACCGAAGTGGGAATGGATCACAAGGTCAGTCGGCTCGCCGCCTGGCCGAACAGACTTCCGGCAGTGGAATCGGATACGAGTTCCCCGTCTGCCGGTTGGCAACGAGACAGTCTCGTTGTTGGGCTAACTGTGTAGTTAGCGGCTCTGCACAAGATGTAAGTAGCGAACCCCCGGCTGGTCCCGACTGGCCGGGGGTTACTCATGCGTACACAAGGTGTGTCACCTCCGGTGCCACGCCGGAGAGAGAAGGAACGATGATCGTAAACGACATGGATCTAGACGCGGTAAACGTCGCTGATGACAAGCTGGCTCACCCGGAGGCGACACCGGAGGTGTCACCGACCCTCGGGAACTCCGTTCCCTCGGATAGACGGCACGGTACAGACGCCGTGTGGAACGTCGGAAGCTCCCGGATGTACCGCGACTACGACGGTACGTGGACGTTCACCGACTGGCTAGACGACTCCCAGATGGGCTACTGACCGTGGTGGTTGTAGCGCCACTAGCGGTAGCGGTCGGTTGGTTCACCGGCTACGTCATCGAAAGATGGATGGAGACGCGGCTTAGTGGCTAGCCGAGACGCTAAGACGTTCGAGGACTACCTCGCTTTCTTGGAGAACAACCCGCATGGGAAGAACCCCGTAGTGGAGTGGTGGTCGTCGGAGGACGAACGTCGCGGGCTCTGGGACCGAGGTCGCACACCTCGACCCCAGTCGGCATTCAGCTACCGCGAGCTTGTAGCGGATAGCTACGGCAACTGCTACGGGAATGACGCATACCGGCGATAGCCGGAGGCGTCATCGGGAAGGGAGAGAGTTCTCCGAACTTCTCCCGAGATGACACCGACCCTCGGGGACGAGAGTCCCCTCGGACACTAGGAGAGACAGAGGAATGGAAGACACTTCACAGGAGACCCCCGTAAAGGGGTCTGAGAGCCCCGTAGAGGGACGAACAGACACCTCCGAGGGTGACGATAAGGGTACGGAGAATCCGAGCCGTAGAGAGGCTCGATATCGAACCGAGAGGAACGAAGCGCGTACCGCACTCGAGGCCGCTACCGCACGGATAGAGCAGATGCAACGTCGGGAGATAGAGCGACTGGCAGGGTCGCGGCTCGCTGATGGTTCGGACCTCTGGCTGTCCGAGAACACCCCGGCTGACTATCTCGATGACTCCGGGAACGTAGACCCCGCCAAGGTCCAGGCGGATGCAGAGCTTTTGCTCTCCGAACGACCCCGGCTAGGGAAGCTGTCGCCGGCGTTCGACCCGACGCAAGGGACAGGCGGAGGGTCCGGAGGTCATAAGCTCCCGACGTTCGGGGACCTACTTGGCTCTATCTGAAACGTCTGGGGGTAGGTGAGTCTGTGGCTCACCCGCCCCGTTGTCGTCCGTGACGACACGAAGGAATAACAAACTGGGGACCCTCCGATGAGGGTCCCTTTCTCATGCCTCCACCAAGGCAGGAAGGGAGCTTGAATGAGCTTCGTCAATACCCAGAGCGGTGCCGGTTTCACCCAGGCCACCGCCGCAATCACCCCGGAGGCGTACGGCGAGCTTGTGGTCAACGCTGTCAAGGCGGACTCTATCGCCGCGCAGTCGATGACTCACGCGTCTACCGACCGGGACAAGGTTCTGTACCCGCGTCTGCTGGCCGACCCCAGCACCGCCCACTACCTCGAGCTGGACACCATCGCAGCCGCCGACCCGACCACCGATGAGGTCCCGGTCACCATCTACAAGACCGCGGGTTTCAACCTTCAGTCTCGCGAGCTGGTGGCGGACTCGAGCCCTGACACGGCGAACATGGTCGCTGAGGGTCTGAAGCGTCAGATTATCCGGGCTGTCGATGGTGCCTACCTGGCGAACACCACGGCCAAGGGTCCGAACGGCCTGCTGTCGACCGACTACTCGGAGGTCGATACCGGCGCATCGCTCACCAACCTCGACACCTTCGTCGATGCGAAGTACGCCGCTATCGACGCGGGTGCTGAGCTGACGAACTGGATCATGTCCACCGCGACCGCTAAGGCCGTCGCCAAGCTCAAGGAGGCCAGCGGCTCGAACCGTGCGCTAGTCGACTTCGTGGATAACCAGATGCTCCTGGCCGGCATCCCGGTGCTGCTGTCGAATCAGGTCGACACGAACACCAAGGCGTGGGGTATCTCGCGAGCGTCCAACGTCTTCGTCGTCCGCGAGGGTGCGCGTGTCGAGGTGTCCAAGGACTCGCACTTCCAGTCGGATGGCGTGGCCCTGAAGGCTACGTTCCGCTACGGCCTCGGTTACCTGAACGAAGCGGCTAACGTCCGTCTGTACGACGCTGCTTAGGTAGACGCCCTGCCCTATCCGGGCGCTTTCTACCCCGGAGAGCTATACCCCGGAGGAGCTTAGCTCCGAAGGGTCGGTGACACCTCGGGAGAAGTTCGGAGAACTCTCTCCCTTCCCGGTGTCGCCTTCGGGTAGGGGCAGCAAAGACCAGTGATTAGAGCCGGGAGACTGTAAGAGGTCTCCCGGCCTTTTCTGTTTAAGAGGGAGAGGGTAAGAGGAATGCCGAGTATCACCAAAGAAGAACGAGCAGAGAAAGACAGACTGCTCGCACTCGGGTTGAAGTCGTGTGGAGCTTGTGGGGAGATGAAGCCTGTAGGCGAGTACAGCCAGAAACGAGCTGCTCGTGACGGTCTAGCCCCACGATGCAAACCGTGTGCGGCAAGCTATCGCGCTGACAACCGGGAGCACCGGAGTGAGTACAACCACGCGTATTACCAGGAGAACCGGCAGAGTGTCTTAGACCGTACACAGAGGTACTACCAAGAGAACTACGCGGGTAGGCCGCATGTGCGTTGGCGGTCCAACTACATCCGTCGATGCAACGAGCAAGGTGTGACTCCGGTACTAGGTGAGCCGTTCACCCGTGAGGATGTAGTAGCCGAGTACGGCGATAGATGCGTGTATTGCGGGGGAGAGTTCCAAGAGCTAGACCATTACGTGCCTCTGGCTAAAGGCGGGGAGCATTCGTTGGAGAACGTTCGACCCTCGTGTGCGTCGGACAATAACCGGAAGGGAAGTAAGGCGGCATGACCGAACATACGAAGTGTTTTCGGGAAGGGTGTCCGCGACCTATGACTCGCAGAGTCGCCAACGAAGGTGTGTCGTATAGGTACTGCTCTGCTTCGTGCTGTCATATGGATCACCAAGCCGACTACTACCTCAGCATCGCCAAAGACGGATTCGGTTCACACCCGGTTGAAGCGCGTCGGTTAGCGGACGCTGTTGTGGAAGCGGGAGACGCGTTGAGCGCGCTGTATGAAGCCGCGTACGAACTGCACTTGCTGAGAAGGTGTGTCGCTGAACAAGAGCGAGCGCCGAGACGCAGGGGGAGGCGGGGGTAGCGCTAGGTGCTTAGGGCTTAGGGGAGAG
>NZ_JARFTP010000002.1 GCF_029167375.1 Tsukamurella sp. 8F | reverse complement strand
CGCCGAGCAGCGCGCGCCGTCCGAACACGGCAGATCCCATCGTGGTCATCCGTCTCCCATCGCGACGTCACGTAAAGTCCGCGCGGCAGTATCTGGCTGTGGCCCGAGAGCCTCACAGTTGCGGGGCAGCGCCGGATTCGCACCGGTCTTCCTTACACGCGCGCGGATGCCAGCCTAGATAAGGCGCGCCACGTCAGGCTTCGCCGGGCGCGGCCCGGCCCGTTCGGCACACACACAGGTCGCCGCAGTGGCAGACCGGATCGCAGCCGCATTCCGCGCCGCACCCGCACACCGTGCGGGTGTCGATGAGTTCGAGAACGCGTCCGGCCAGACCCGCGGGTTCGGGGTCCGGCGCCGCTGGGCGCACGCGCAGGCCGCGGGTGACACGTGCGGCTCCGTCGTACCAGGACCGGCAGGCCGGGCAGTCGGCGAGGTGCGCCTGTAGGTCCGGCGCCAGGTGCCCGGCATCGTCGAGAGACGCCGACAGCTGCTCACGCAGCAGCGCGCAGTCGACGCCCATGTCAGCTCCCTCGTCGCATCGGTACCAGGCCGTAAGTCTACGAGAGCCATACCCCGTGCTGGTATGGACGGATTCCGGGCCCTGCTGGAATGACCTTCGTGAACCGGAGCTACGACCGTGACGACGAGGTCACCGCCCTCGCCTTGGAGGCGGGCCGCGGCGACTCGCGCGCGCTCACCGCCTTCATCGAGGCGACGCAGCGAGACGTCCTACGCCTGGTCGCATACCTGGGTTCGCCGCAGGACGCCGACGACCTCGCGCAGGAGACGTACGTGCGCGCGATCGGGGCCCTCCACCGGTTCGAGGGTCGATCGCCGGCGCGCATGTGGCTGCTGGCGATCGCGCGGCGCACGGTCGTCGACTCCGTCCGCCGCGCGCAGGCGAGACCGCGTGCGGCGACCGGCGGAGCCCTTGCTGCGCACCATGACTCGTCGGGCTCCGTAGACGATGTCGCCGCCCGCGTCGAGCTGTGGGACATGGTCGACCGGCTGGCCCCCGAGCGCCGGGAGGCGCTCCTGCTCACGCAGGTTCTGGGCTTCGGCTACGCCGAGACGGCCGAGATCACGGGCTGCCCGGTGGGCACGATCCGGTCACGCGTGGCCCGTGCCCGCGCTGACCTGCTCGCCGCGCAGCGCCCAGCCGCGCGACCGGCTATCGATAGGACAGGAACATGACCGCCATGCCGGCGGCCATCAGGGCCTGCATCGCGCCGGTCAGCCTGCGAGCCGGGGCGTCCTCCGACCGCCGGTAGGCGTAGGCGACCCAGGCCCCGGCCACTGCCAGGTACACCAGCCCGAGCATGAGGTCGAGGGTGCCCGCCCACGCCGCAGGCGCCATGGACATCCCCCCGCCGCCCATATCCATACCCGGCATCGAGTGGTCCGCATGCCCCGCGGACATCGTGGTCGGCACCAGCGCCGGGTCCATGACGGCGTACATCCACACCATCGTCGCCATCATCGCGGCGTGATAGGCGTTCTCGGCACGGTGGGCCGGTCGCACGAGCAGGACGAGGAAGACGGCGGTGGCGGCGGCGAACACAGCCATCCCCGCGGCGGTGGGGACCGCGACGTCGCGCAGCATGGCGATCATCGCCAATGACATCACCACGTGCAGGGCCGCGGTCAGACGCCCGGCCACCGTCGTCGTCCGCGCCGCACCGCGGGCGAGCCAGAACACGCCGGTGGCCGCGAACGCGACGACGGCCGCCCATGACAGGAGTGGGTCGGCGATCATGCGCCCGCCCGCCGTCGTGACAGCGCGCCCGCCGCGACGTCGCCGAGCACGAACATCCCCAGCGTCGCGCCGAACAGCGGCGCGAACCATCCCACGAGCGCCAGCGCCGCGATCGCGGCGACCGCCTCGCCCGGTCGCAGGCCAGCGAGCGCGCCACGCGGAGGCGCCGCCCTGGTGGGCCGCCGCCTCCACCACATGAGGTAGCCCCGCACCACCACGGTGATGAGCCCGAGCGCGAGTGCCGCGAGCGCGACCTGGTTGGCCACACCGAACAGCAGTCCCATATGAGCGTCGATCGCCCAGCGGGTGAGCTTGGCCGTGAGCGGCCAGTCGCGGAACCGGACCTCGTCGACGACGGTGCCCGTCCTCGGGTCCACCGCGACGGCGTCGCCCCGGGTCGGGAAGTCGCGCTTACGCTCGGCGACCTGCCACGCCTCCCCCGGCGCGGACGGCGGCGTCATCCACATGGGCGCCCGGAGCCCGGCGGCCTCGGCGCTGTGCAGCGCGGTGTCGGCACCCGCGGCCCCATCGAACGCCCCTGTGCCGGCCGACGTCGTACGGGTGGACACCGACGGCGTGGTCCACGTCAGTGCTGCGCGCAGCGCAGACACGTGGTCGCCTGCGAAACGGGACCATGTCAAACCGGTGACGGACAACCCGAGGAGGCCGACGGCGACGCAGATGCCGACGGCCCCGTGCCAGTTCATGGCGCGCCGCCGCGAACCGCGTCGACCACGAAGGTCCGGCACGACGAGTCCACGGGCACCACGCCGCGCGCGCCGGACGTGCGCCACCCATAGTGCGACGCCGCCCAGCGCGGCTACCCACAGCCAGCTCGCGGCCGTCTCGCTGTAGAACCTTCCGACCGTCCCGAGATGGAGGGTGCGGTGCAACTCGTCGAACCAGGACCGGATCGGCATCCACTGTCCGTAGGTCGTGAGCGTTCCCTGCACGTGCGCGGTGTACGGGTTCACGAAAACGGTGCGGGTGTACCCGTCTGCGAGCCCCGGCACGTCGAACGCGATCTGCGTGGTCTCACTCGGCACCGTCGGGGGCTTCACGGAGCTGATCGGCGTGTCCGGGTAGACCTGCCGCGCGGCGGCGATCTGGTCCGAGAGGCTGGCGCGGGCCGGCGCGGTGGCGTCGACCGTGAGCTCATGGCGGAACGCGATCGCGTCGAGTTGCGGCGTGAGGGTGTACAGCAGGCCCGTCAACGCGGCCATCAGGATGAACGGGCCTGCCAGCATGCCACCGTAGAAGTGCAGCCGCATGAGCACCGGGCGCCATCTGTCCCACGCCCCGCGTTCGGCCGCACCGGCCGATTCCCGCCTCGTCGCAACGTCCGTCACACCGGCTCCTCACTCCTGATCCGCGGCCGGGCCTGACCGCGGGTCTGCAATACCGGTCGCGGCAGGGAGGCCGGAAGTTCCCGGCGAGATGCACATCACAGGGCGCGCCGACGGCACCGCGCACGGGGCGAGCGCACGGGGCGCGGCCGGGCGACGTTACGATGGCGCCGCAGCTGGTCTGCCTCGACCCCGCGGGTCGAGGTGGCGTAGCGCCTGGGCGAGTCCCGGGCGCGAAGAGGGAACCCGGTGGGAATCCGGGACTGTCCCGCAGCGGTGAGCAGGAACGAAAGTCGCATCGACGCACTGGGCGAACAGTCTGGGAAGCAGCGACGAGTAGACGTTAGCGTTGAGCCTGCGAGTCCGAATACCTGCCCGCTGTACCGGACGCGCCGCGTTCGGTGGTGTGCCGCCCCGTGGACTGGGCGCGACCGCAGCCTTCCCGGGCTACCCGTCGGGTAGCGGGAGGCGCGTGCGTGCCCACGGGCGGACCGCCTGCAGACACGCACGAAAGGACCGGTCGCACAGTGACCGACAACCGATTCACCACTACAGTCCTGGGCGTTCCCAGGATCGGCCCGAACCGAGAACTCAAGCGAGCGATCGAGGGCTATTGGACGGGCGACGTCGACCGCGCACGGCTCGAGGCCGTGGCTGCGGAACTCCGCCACGATCAGCGGGCCGCGCTCGTCGCCGCCGGGCTCGACTCGGTGCCCACCAATACCTTCAGCTACTACGACCAGATGCTCGACGCGGCCGTCCTCCTCGGCGCACTGCCCCCGCGCGTGGCAGCCATCGACGACCCGCTCGACCGATACTTCGCCGCGGCCCGCGGCACGGCGGACGTGACGCCGCTCGAGATGACGAAGTGGTTCGACACGAACTACCACTATCTCGTCCCCGAGATCTCAGCGGAGACGAGATTCTCGCTCGACCCCGGGAAGGTTCTCGCCGATCTCGACGAGGCTCTCGCGCAGGGCGTGCCGGCGCGTCCCGTCGTCATGGGCCCGCTGACCTTCCTGGCTCTCTCCAAGGCGACTAGCGCCGAAGGCGGCTCCGACGATCCCGCGGGCGACCTGGTCTCGCGGGTCGACGAGCTCCTGCCGCTGTACCGCGACCTGCTCGGGCAGATCGCGGCCAAGGGCGCGCAGTGGGTACAGCTCGACGAGCCGATCCTCGTGACCGAGGCGGGCCTGGGGCTGGCGGACACCGCCGCCCGCGTCTACGGCGACCTCGCCGACGCCACCGACCGCCCGTCGATCCTCGTCGCCACCTACTTCGGCGACCCGGGCCCCGGCCTGGCCGCGCTGGCCGGCACGGGCGTCGAGGCGATCGCCGTGGACCTCGTGACCGCGCCGGGCACCGTCGACTCGGTGGCCGGCGTGCCCGCCCTGCGCGAGAAGCTGCTCGTCGCCGGCGTCGTCGACGGCCGCAACGTGTGGCGTACCGACCTCGACCGTGCTCTCGCGACGCTCGGCACCGTCCTCGGGTCGGCAGGCGCCGTGGCGGTATCCACCTCGTGCTCGCTGCTGCACGTTCCGTACTCGGTAGCCGCCGAACCCGAGGCCGCGCGCGGCGACGTGTGGACCTGGCTCGCATTCGCGGACGAGAAGGTCGCAGAGGTCGTCACACTCTCTCGCGCCCTGACCGACGGGCGCGAGTCGGTGGCCGACGAGTTCGCCGCCTCAGAAGCGATCGTCGCCGCACGGGCATCCGACCCGCGCCTCCGCGACGCTGCGTTACGCGCACGCCTCGAGGCGCTCACCACCCGCGGCACGGGCCGTGCTCCCGCTGCGGAACGCGCCGCCGCACAGGCCGCCCGCCTGGGGCTGCCGACGCTACCCACCACCACGATCGGCTCGTACCCGCAGACCACGGCCATCCGTGTCGCACGCGCCGACCTGCGAGCCGGCCGGATCGACGAGGCCGAGTACACCCGCCGGATGCAGGCCGAGATCGAGTCGGTCGTGCGCTTGCAGGAGGAGCTCGGCCTGGACGTGCTGGTCCACGGCGAGCCCGAACGCAACGACATGGTGCAGTATTTCGCCGACCAGCTCGACGGCTTCCTCTCCACGCAGAACGGCTGGGTGCAGTCGTACGGCACCCGTTGTGTGCGCCCGCCGATCCTGTACGGCGACGTGAATCGTACGGCGCCCATGACGACGTCGTGGATCACGTACGCACAGTCGCTCACCGCGCGGCCCGTGAAAGGCATGCTCACGGGTCCGGTCACGATCCTGGCGTGGTCCTTCGTCCGCGACGACCAGCCGCTGGCCGACTCCGCGGCTCAGGTGGCCCTCGCGATCCGCGACGAGACGGTAGACCTGCAGGCGGCGGGCGTGACGATCATCCAGGTCGACGAGCCGGCGCTGCGCGAGCTGCTGCCCTTGCGCGCAGCGGACCGTCCGGCGTATCTCGACTGGGCCACCGGCTCGTTCCGTCTGTCCACGTCTGGCGTCGCCGACTCGACGCAGATTCACACGCACCTGTGCTATTCGGAGTTCGGCGACGTGATCGGTGCGATCGCGGACCTCGACGCCGACGTCACGTCGATCGAGGCCGCGCGCTCCAAGATGGAGGTCCTCGCCGACCTGAACGAGGCGGGCTTCGCGAACCAGGTCGGGCCGGGCGTCTACGACATCCACTCCCCGCGCGTCCCAGGGCAGGGAGAGATCGAGGAGTCACTCCGCGCAGCACTGGAAGCCGTTCCAGCGCAGCGTCTCTGGGTGAACCCCGACTGTGGACTGAAGACCCGCGGCAACGCCGAGGTCACCGAGTCCCTGCGTAACCTCGTCGCGGCGGCGCGAGCCGTGCGCGCCGGGCTGTAGCACCGCGCCCGACGAGGAGGGTCGCCCCCGAGGAGTCTCGGGGCGGCCCTCCTCGCAGCCGCACCGGGCCATGGCCCGCGCCCCGGCGAGGCGCGACCGGACCTGCGGAGGCCATCCAGAGCCTGTATAGTTAGGTATGCCTAACATCACATCGAGACTGGCCGACATCGTCGGCGAGGTCGTGCTGACCTCCTCGACGGTCACCGCCGTGGACCGGCTGACCCCGAATTTCGCGCTGGTCGACCTGGCCTGCCCGTCATTCCGCAAGGCCCGTTGGACACCCGGCGCCAAACTGCAATTGCGAACGAGCCGCGGCCTGCAGATGCGGACCTACACACCGATCCGGTGGGACACAGACCTGGGCGAGACGACACTGCTCGGCTGGACCCGGGAGCACGGTCCGGGCGCGCAGTGGTTCGTCGGCGCGGCCGTCGGCGACGAGTGCGACGTCTTCGGTCCCCGCCGTTCCATCGACCTGACGGAGGCCGCGGGCGAGGTCGTGTTCATCGGCGATGAGGCCAGCATCGGCCTCGCCTGCGCCCTGCACACGCTCGGGTCGTCGGTCCGGTATGTGCTCGAGGGCGTGGACACCGCGGAGGTGACCGAGGTGTTCGCCGCTTCCGGACTACCGAGCGATCGATGCACCGTCGTTCCCGCGGGCCCGGACCGCGCGCAGTTGCTCGCTCACGCGCGCGAGGCCGCCGATGTGGCGAGCGGCGATTTCGATGTCGTCGTCACCGGGAACGCGGCGACCGTGCACGCCGTCCGGCGCGACGCGCGGGGGTGGAGACGCCAGCCCCGCAAGGTGATCGGCAAGGCGTACTGGGCCGAGGGGCGCACCGGGCTCGACTGATCCGGCCCGGCGCGCAGTCGCCTTCACTCCAAGACCAGGAGCAGGTCGCCTCCCTCGACCTGCCGCGGGCCCGCCACCACGACGCGTCCGACGGTTCCTCCGACCGGGCTGGTGATCGCAGCCTCCATCTTCATGGCCTCGATCGTCGCGACCGTGTCCCCGGCCGCAACCTCATCCCCCTCCGCGGCGATGACGGTGACCGTGCCCGCGAACGGTGCGGGCACGTGCCCCGGCACCGAGCGATCCGCCTTCTCCGCGACGGCGGTCTCGACGCCCACCGACAGATCCCGCACCGACACCGGCCGCAGCTGGCCATTGAGCACGCACATGACCGTGCGGTAGCCACGCTCGTCCGGTTCGGACACGGCCTCCAGGCCGATGAGCAGCTCGACGCCCTTGTCCAGGCGTACCCGGTGCTCCTCGCCCTGGCGCAGCCCGTACAGGAATTGGTTGGCGGACAGTCTCGACGTGTCGCCGTACCGCTCCCGATGCTCTTCGAACTCACGCGACGGTCCGGGGAAGAGCAAGCGGCTCAACGTCTCCCGACGCTCCGCAGCGGTGCCCTCCAGCAGTGCCGCATCGGCGTCGGACACCGGAACCTCGGGCTCGGCCGCGCCGCGCCCATCGAGGACACGGGTGCGGAACGGCTCCGGCCATCCACCCGCCGGGGTACCGAGTTCCCCGCGCATGAAGCCCACCACCGAATCGGGTACGTCGAACCGTGCGGGGTCGGCCGCGAACTCGTCCGTCGACACACCTGCCCCCACCAGTGCAAGGGCTAGATCCCCCACGACCTTCGACGACGGCGTGACCTTGATGAGCCGGCCCAGCAGCCTATCCGCTCCGGCGTACGCGGCCTCCACGTGCTCGAATCGATCGCCGAGGCCCAGCGCGATCGCCTGCTGCCGCAGGTTCGACAGCTGCCCGCCGGGGATCTCGTGCTCATAGACCCGGCCGGTCGGGCCGGGTAGTCCCGACTCGAACGGCGCGTACACCGCGCGCAGCGCCTCCCAATAGGGCTCCAGATCGCATACCGCGCGCAGATCGAGACCGGTGTCCCGCTCGGTGTGAGCGGTCGCGGCGACGATCGACGACAGGGACGGCTGACTCGTGGTACCCGCCATCGGCGCGGAGGCACCATCGACCGCGTCCGCGCCCGCCTGCCACGCCGCGAGGTAGGTCGCCAGCTGACCCCCCGGTGTGTCGTGCGTGTGCACGTGCACGGGCAGGTCGAACTCCCTGCGCAGGGCCGTCACCAGGGTGTGCGCCGCGGCGGGCCGGAGCAGGCCTGCCATGTCCTTGATCGCGAGGACGTGTGCGCCGGCGTCGACGATCCGCTCGGCCAGCGCCAGATAGTAGTCGAGCGTATAGAGGTCCTCGCCCGGGTCCGCCAGGTCGCCCGTATAGCTCAGAGCGACCTCCGCGATCGTCGTGCCCGTCTCGCGGACCGCGTCGATCGCGGGGCGCATCTGCTCGACATCGTTGAGCGCATCGAAGATCCGGAAGATGTCGACCCCGGTCGCCGCGGCCTCCGCGACGAACGCCCGCGTCACCTTCTCTGGGTATGGGGTGTATCCAACGGTGTTGCGCCCGCGCAGCAGCATCTGCAGGCAGATGTTCGGCATCGCTTCGCGCAGCTGCGCCAGCCGCTCCCACGGATCCTCCTTGAGGAACCGCAGCGCCACATCGTAGGTCGCGCCGCCCCAGCACTCCACCGACAACAGCTCGGGCATGGTGCGCGCGATGTAGGGCGCGACGGCGACCAGACCGGACGTCCGCACGCGCGTCGCGAGCAACGACTGGTGCGCGTCGCGAAACGTGGTGTCCGTGACACCCAGAGCCGCCTGCTCGCGCAGTGCGCGGGCGAAGCCCTCCGGTCCCGACTCGACGAGCCGCTGCCTGGACCCGTTCGGCGGGGCCACGCTCAGGTCGACCTCGGGGAGCTTGTCTCGCGGATACACCTTCGAGCGGCGCTCCCCGTGCGGCTTGTTCACCGTGACATCGGCCAGATAGTCGAGGATGCGGGTCGCGCGGTCCGCGGAGCGCCGGGCGGTCAGGAGTCCGGGCCGTTCCTCGATGAACGATGTCGTGATCGCGCCGGCGCAGAAGTCCGGGTCGTCCAGAACCGCCTGCAGGAACGGGATATTGGTTGCGACGCCGCGTATGCGGAACTCGGCCACGGCGCGTCGGGCCCGTGCCACGGCCGTTTCGAAGTTCCGGCCCCGGCACGTCAGTTTCACCAGCATCGAGTCGAAGTGTGCGCCGATCTCCGCTCCCACGCTCGTGCCGCCGTCGAGCCGCACGCCCGCGCCGCCCGGTGTGCGATACGCGGTCACGCGGCCCACGTCGGGCCGGAAGCCGTTGGCGGGATCCTCGGTCGTGATCCGGCACTGCAGGGCCGCCCCGTGTATCTCGATCGTGTCCTGACGCAGACCGATCTCGACGAGCGTCTCGCCGGCGGCCACCCGCAGCTGGGCCTGCACGAGGTCGACGTCGGTGATCTCCTCGGTGACGGTGTGCTCCACCTGGATCCGGGGGTTCATCTCGATGAACACGTGTCGACCCTCGGGGTCGACCAGGAATTCGACCGTACCGGCACACGTGTAGCCGATATGGCGTGCGAACGCCACCGCGTCGGCGCAGATACGTTGCCGCAGTGCGGGATCGAGATTCGGCGCGGGCGCCAGCTCGATGACCTTCTGGTGCCGCCGCTGCAGCGAACAGTCGCGTTCGTAGAGGTGCACAACGTCGCCCGAGCCGTCGGCGAGGATCTGCACCTCGATGTGGCGCGGGTTCACGACCGCCTGCTCGAGGAACACCGTCGGGTCACCGAATGCGGCGTCCGCCTCACGCGATGCCGCCTCGACGGCCTCACGCAGACCGCTCGGCTCGGCCACCCGGCGCATCCCGCGTCCGCCACCGCCCGCAACGGCCTTGACGAATACCGGAAAAGGCATGGACTCCGAGGCTGCCAGCAACTCTTCTACATCTGCCGACGGCGCCGACGACCCCAGGACGGGCAGCCCCGCATCCTTCGCCGCCGCTACGGCCCGGGCCTTGTTGCCAGTCAGTTCGAGCACGTCGGCCGACGGCCCGACGAAGGTCAGTCCGGCGTGGGCGCAGGCCCTCGCGAGTTCCGGGTTCTCCGAAAGGAAGCCATAACCCGGGTAGACGGCGTCGGCGCCCGCCAGACGGGCGCACCTGACGATCTCATCGACCGACAGGTACGCCCGTACCGGATGCCCCTCCTCCCCGATCTGGTAGCTCTCGTCCGCCTTCGCCCGGTGTACCGCGTTCCGATCCTCACGAGGGAAGACGGCGACGGTGCCGGCACCGAGTTCGTAGGCGGCGCGGAACGCACGGATGGCGATCTCGCCGCGGTTTGCGACGAGCACCTTGTGGAACATCGTTTACGCCACCACCGTCCGCTGCGGGACGCCCACGTACTCGCTCAGCGGGCGGATCAATGCATTGGCCTCTCCCTGCTCGATGATGTGCGCGGTCCAGCCGGTGATCCGGCTCAGCACGAAGATGGGCGTGAACATCTCGATGTCGAAGCCCAGCAGGTAGTACGCCGGCCCGGTCGGGAAGTCGAGGTTGGGCTTGATGCCGGTAGCCTCGTCCATGACCCGCTCGAGCGTGTCGTAGATCTCGACCCACTTCTGTCCGCCCGTGCGAGCGGCGACGTCGATGAACGCCTGCTTCATGGTGGGGACGCGCGAGTCGCCGTTCTTGTAGACGCGATGCCCGAACCCCATGACCTTCTCCTTGCGGGACAGCTTGTCCCGCATCCAGGCCTCGGCGCGCGCTGGGTCGCCGATCTCGAGCATGTCGTGCATGACGGCCTCGTTCGCGCCGCCGTGCAGCGGGCCCTTGAGCGCGCCGATCGCCGCCGTGACAGCGCTGTAGACGTCCGACAGGGTCGAGGTCACGACCCGCGCCGCGAACGTGGACGCGTTGAAACTGTGCTCCGCATAAAGGATCAGCGACACCTCGAACGCCTTCACCAACTCGGGCTCGGGGACCTCGCCGAAGCACATGTTGAGGAAGTTCGCAGCGAAGCCGAGGTGGCTGTGCGGCGCGATCGGCGCGAGCCCCTTGCGCCGACGGTGGTCCGCGGCGACGACGGTCGGCAGCACCGCTAGCATGCGGAGCCCCTTCTCGCGCAGCGCCTTCGGATCGTGCGCCCACTCCTCGGGATCCTCGGCCCCCAGCCAGCTGATAGCGGTGCGGACCACGTCCATCGGGTGGCACGTGTCCGGCATCTTCTCCACGAGCGACAGCAACGAACGGTCTGCACGTCGGCTCGCGCGCTCCTGTTGCATGAATCGCTCGAGCTGGATGTCGCTGGGCAGCTCGCCGTTCCACAGCAGATAGGCGACCTCCTCGAAGGTGCAATGAGCGGCGAGGTCCTGGACGGCGTAGCCGCGATAGGTCAGGGAGTTGGTCTCCGGGACCACCTTGGACACGGCGGTCGTGTCCACGACGACCCCGGCGAGGCCCTTGTAGATGGGTGCAGTCATGTTCACTGGCTCCTCGACAGCGTGAAATTGAATATGCCGGAATCGAATTCGTTGTACCGCTCGTATTCCAGCAACTCGTACAGGCGGCTGCGATGCTGCATCCGATCGAGCAGCGACGCCTGCGTGCCGGTGGCCGCGATCTCGCGCAGCCCGGCCTCGGCCGCGAACATCGCGAGCCGCAACGTGGTGACCGGGTAGATGACGGCGTTGTACCCGATCGACTCGAGCGTGCCCGCATCGATCAGCTCCGACTTGCCGAACTCGGTCATGTTCGCGAGCAGCGGTACCTCGACCGCGGCGCGGAACCTCTCGAAGTCCGCCGGTGTGTACAAGGCCTCGGTGAAGATGAGATCCGCCCCCGCGGCGGCATATTCACGCGCCCGATCGATGGCGGCATCGATGCCCTCGATCCCCGCGGCATCGGTACGCGCACAGATGACGAGGTCGGCGTCACGCCGGGCGGCGACCGCCGCGCCGAGCCGGCGGACCATCTCGTCGACCGGCACGACGGCCTTGCCGTCGAGATGCCCGCACCGCTTGGGGTTGACCTGGTCCTCGAGATGCAGGCCCGCGAGGCCGGCGTCCTCGAGCACCGTTACGGTACGCGCCGCGCTCATCGGCTCGCCGAACCCGGTATCCGCGTCCACCAGCGTCGGTAGGTCCGAGACCCGCGCGATCTGCTGGGCCCGGGTGGCGACCTCGGTGAGCGTGGTGAGCCCGATGTCGGGCAGCGCCAGGTCGGCGGAGACCACCGCACCGGACACGTACACGCCCTCGAACCCGATCTCCTGGATCAGCTTGGCGGTCAACGGATTGAACGCGCCGGGCATCCGGACGATGCTGCCGGACGAGAGCGCCGAGCGCAGCGCCTTGCGCTTGTCGTTCGCCGACGCCTGCGCGGCCATCAGGCCCTGTCCCGGGGCTGTCATGCGAACAACCCCGGGGCGAGCTGCGGTGCGCGGGCGAGCACGTCGGCGTCGACGGTGAACGTGAGCCGGTCCAGCTCCCCCGCCTTCAGCTCCGGGGTGCGTTGCGCGGCGTCGAGGAAGCGGTCCTGCTCGGCGGGGGCTACGACGCCCTCGGTCAGGGTGCGGAACTTCTCGATGTAGTCGGGGCGTGCGAACGGGCGGCCGCCCAGCGGGTGCGCGTCCGCGACGGCGAGCTCGTCGACGATGACTTCGCCGGATTTGAGGGTGACCTCGGCGCGTGCACCGAATGCCTTCTCGTTCGGATCCGTCGAGTGGTAGCGGCGGGTCCACTCCGGATCCTCGGCCGTGGAGATCTTCTTCCACAGCTCGACGGTCTCGGGGCGCTGCGCGCGCTCAGGAGCGTAGGACCGCTCGTGGTGCCAGGTGCCGTCCTGCAGGGCGACCGCGAAGATGTACATGACCGAGTGGTCGAGCGTCTCGCGCGAAGCATGCGGATCGAACTTCTGCGGATCGTTCGAGCCCGTGCCGATCACGTAGTGCGTGTGGTGGCTGGTGTGCAGCACGATCGAGGCGATCTGGTCGAGGTCGCCGATCCGCTCGCGCATGCGGCGCGCGAGATCGATGGGCGCCTGGCTCTGATACTCGGCCGAGTGCTCCTTGGTGTAGGAGTCGAGGATCGCGCGCTTGCCCTCGCCTACGCCGGGCAGTGGCACCTGGTACTCGGCCTCGGGGCCGCCCAGCATCCACGCGATGAAGCCGTCCTCGCCCTCCCAGATCGGCGACGGGGCGCCCTCACCGCGCATCGCTCGGTCGACGGCCTCGACGGCCATCTTCCCCGCGAAGGCCGGCGCGTACGCCTTCCAGCTGGAGATCTCGCCCTTACGGGACTGGCGGGTAGCCGTGGTCGTGTGCAGTGCCTGGCCGATGGCCTGATAGATCGTCTCCGTAGGCAGCTTCAACAGCGTCCCGATGCCGGCGGCCGCGGACGGGCCGAGGTGGGCGACGTGATCGATCTTGTGCTCGTGCAGGCAGATCGCGCGGACCAGGTCGATCTGGATCTCGTAACCGGTGGCGAGGCCACGGATCAGATCGGTGCCGTTCGCATCGGTGTGCTGCGCCACCGCGAGGATCGGCGGGATGTTATCGCCGGGGTGGCTGTACTCCGCCGCGAGGAAGGTGTCGTGGAAGTCGAGCTCGCGCACCGCGGTGCCGTTGGCCCATGCCGCCCATTCGGGCGAGAAGCGGCCGGCGACGCCGAACACGGTGGAGCCCGGCACATACGGGTGCGCCTGCGCCTGGGCCCGCGCGTTGGACACCGGCCGGCGGGTCAGCGATGCCGCCGCGACCGACGCGTTGTCGATGATCCGGTTGATCACCATCTCCGCTGTATCGGCCGGAACCTCGACCGGGTCGGCGGCGACCTCGGCGACCTTCCACGCAAGGTGCTGCTCGCGGGGGAAGGCCGCGGCCGAGGGGTGAGTGCGCACGGAGTGGTTCTGCAACGTCGTATCTCCTGTCAGCGGTTTGCCTGTTGCTACACAAGCTATGCACGACACAGGCGATGCGAAATACGTTGCAGATGCGTATACCGGCGGAACCCTGGTCCCGGTTTTGCGAAAGTTGCAAAAGCGGGCGGTTGTACGATCGCGTGCGTGGAACGGATGTATGTGGGCGCGCGGATCCGGCGGCTACGCATCGAGCGCGGCCTCACGCAGACCGCGCTCGCCCGCATGCTCGATCTGTCCGTCAGCTACGTCAACCAGCTGGAGAACGACCAGCGTCCGCTGTCCGTCGCGGTACTGCTCAAGTTCGGTTCGGCGTTCGACCTCGAGCCGACGTACTTCTCGGCCGACTCCGACGCGCGCCTGGTGGCAGACCTGCATGAGGCCCTCGCGGACGCCGGCGAGGGCGCCGTCGCGGAGGAGCTCGACGACCTGGTAGCCCGGTCGCCGTCGGTTGCGAAAGCCGTCGTCGCGCTGCACCGCCGCCTGCGCACGGCGACCGACCAGGCCGACCGCCTGTCCGCGGATCTGAGTCCGCATGCCGAGTCGCAGTCGACGGCGTACGAGGACGTGCGCGACTTCTTCTACGACAGGCGTAACCACATCCCCGAACTCGACGCCGCCGCCGAGGACCTGTTCGAGACGAGCGACCTCGCACTCGGTGGCCTCGACCTGCAGCTCGCACGGCTGGCTCGCGATCAATACGGGGTGACGGTACGAATCCGCGGCGGCACGGCGGATACCGGCGGTCCCAAGCGCGAATTCGACCGTACTGCAGGTGTTCTCACTCTGGCCCGACGGTTGGACCACGGGCAGCGCGCCTTCCAGATCGCAACACAGATCGCGTTCCTCACCCAGTCCGACACCATGGACCGCATCATCGCCGCCGCACCGGATCTCCCCGAGCGCTCCCGAGCCCTGGCACGCGTCGGGCTCGCCAACTACTTCGCGGGCGCGCTGGTGCTCCCCTACGAACGCTTCCTGCGCGCCGCCGAGGAACTCTCCTACGACATCGATCTGCTGGGTGCCCGGTTCGAAGTGGGCTTCGAGACCGTGTGTCACCGGCTCTCGACGCTACAGCGGCCGGGACGACGCGGGATCCCGTTCTTCCTGGTCCGTATCGATCGTGCCGGAAATATCTCGAAACGCCAGTCCGCCACGGCCTTCCACTTCTCGCGCGTGGGGGGCAGTTGCCCGTTGTGGGTGGTGCACGACGCGTTCACGTCGCCCGGACGCATCCGAACGCAGGTCGCCCAGATGCCGGACGGCCGCGGATATCTGTGGGTCGCGCGTACCACCGACGAGCGCTCCCCCGACGGATTCCTCGGCCAGGGGCGGACTTTCGCAATCGGGCTGGGGTGCGACCTCGCGCACGCGGGGCGCCTCGTGTACTCGCGTGGCCTCGCCCTCGACGAGCCGCAGTCCTTCGTCCCCATCGGCGCGGGCTGCAAGGTGTGCCCCCGCCCATCGTGCGGGCAGCGCGCGTTCCCGCAGATCGGCCCGCCCGTCGTAGTCGACGAGGACCGCGCCGAATCCGTGCCGTACACCATGGCGGACGTCTGCACCTGAGCACGCCGGGATGGGTGCCCCGCACGGGAGCGGGCGGACCCGAACGCCGACAGACAGACGGAGCCCCGGACACCTTCCCACTGAGTGTCCGGGGCTCCGTCGTGTCACCCGGCACGCCGGGTGGAGCCTGTCAGGCGGCGACCATCGCCTTGATGCGGTCCGGCCGGAAGCCCGACCAGTGCGCCCCGTCGTCCGCGACGACCACGGGCGCCTGCAGGTGACCGAGCGCGAGCACGTAGTCCCGCGCCTCGTCGTCCTGGGAGATGTCGACGACGGTGTACGCGATACCGGCCTTGTCGAGGGCACGGTAGGTCGCCGTGCACTGCACACACGCGGGCTTTGAGTAGACGGTCACCTCGTTCATGCCTCAACACTACATCTTGTGTCACACGCGTGCAATTATCACAAGATGTGGAACTGGATGCACATCTTGTCCACAACTCCATCCCCAACCGAAACGCTAGAGCACCTCGGAGAGGAACTTTCCTGTGTATGACTCGGGGACCTCCGCGATGTGCTCCGGCGTGCCGCTCGCGACGACCGTGCCGCCGCCCGATCCGCCCTCGGGCCCCATGTCGACGACCCAGTCCGCCGTCTTGATGACGTCGAGATTGTGCTCGATGACGATCACCGTGTTGCCCTTGTCGACCAGCCCGTTCACCACCAGCAGCAGCTTGCGGATGTCCTCGAAGTGCAGGCCCGTGGTCGGCTCGTCGAGTATGTAGACCGTCTTGCCCGCCGACCGCTTCTGCAACTCGGCCGCGAGCTTGACGCGCTGCGCCTCTCCGCCGGACAGGGTGGGGGCGGGCTGGCCGAGCCGGACGTAGCCGAGGCCGACGTCGACAAGGGTCTTGAGGTAACGGTGGATGGACGTGACCGGCTCGAAGAACTCGGCGGCCTCCTCGATCGGCATGTCCAGAACCTCGGCGATGGTCTTGCCCTTGTAGTGCACTTCCAACGTCTCCCGGTTGTACCGGGCGCCGTGGCAGACCTCGCAGGGCACGTACACGTCGGGCAGGAAGTTCATCTCGATCTTGATCGTGCCGTCACCCGCGCACGCCTCGCAGCGGCCGCCCTTCACGTTGAACGAGAACCGACCCGGCTGGTAACCGCGGACCTTGGCCTCCGTCGTAGACGCGAACAGGGTGCGGATCTTGTCGAACACGCCCGTATACGTGGCGGGGTTGGAGCGCGGCGTGCGGCCGATCGGCGACTGGTCGACCTGCACGAGCTTGTCCAGGTGGTCGAGGCCACCCACGCGGCTGTGCCGTCCCGGAACCTGCCGGGCGCCGTTGAGCTTGTTCGCCAGAACGGTCGCAAGGATGTCGTTGACGAGCGTCGACTTGCCCGAGCCTGACACCCCGGTGACGGCAGTGACGACGCCGAGCGGGAACTCGACGTCGATGCCCTTGAGGTTGTGTTCGCGCGCACCGACGACCTTCAGCTGACGCTTGCGGTCGATCGGCCGTCGGATCTCGGGCACCTCGAGGTGCCTCCGGCCCGACAGGTAAGCGCCGGTGAGCGACTCCTTGTTCTTCAGCAGTTGCTTGTAGGTGCCGCTGTGCACGACCCGTCCGCCGTGCTCCCCCGCCATGGGACCGATGTCGATGATCCAGTCGGCCGTGCGGATCGTGTCCTCGTCGTGTTCGACCACGATGAGTGTGTTGCCGAGATCGCGCAACCGGGTGAGGGTCTCGATGAGGCGCCGGTTGTCCCGCTGATGCAGGCCGATCGACGGCTCGTCGAGCACGTAGAGAACACCCGCGAGGCCCGAGCCGATCTGTGTGGCCAATCGGATGCGCTGCGCCTCACCACCGGACAGGGAGCCTGCCGCGCGGTCGAGCGACAGGTATTCGAGGCCCACGTCCAGCAGGAACGTGATGCGGGCCTGCACCTCCTTGAGCACGCGCCCGGCGATCGCCGCCTCGCGCGCGCCGAGGGCCAGATCCGACAGATAGTCGGCGCACTCCGCGACCGACAGTGACGAGACGTCCGCGATGGACTTCTCCCCGAACCGTGGATGGTCGAGCGTCACGGACAGGATCTCCGGGCGCAGACGCGCCCCTCGACACGCGGGGCATGGCACGTCCCGCATGTAGCCCTCGTACCGTTCCTTCATCTGCTCCGACTCCGTCTGGCTCATACGGCGCTGGAGGAACGGCATCACGCCCTCGAACTCCGCGTAGTACGAGCGCGTACGGCCGTAGCGGTTGCGGTACTTGACGTGCACCTGATGCTCCGAGCCCTCGAGCACCGCGCGCCGCACCTTGGCGGGCAGCTTCCCCCACGGGGTGTCGAGGTCGAACCCCATCGCGTCCGCCAGACCGGAGAGCAGGCGCAGGAAGTACTCGGCGGTCTGTCCTCCGGCCCAGGGGGCGATCGCGCCTTCGGCGAGCGACGCCATGGGGTCCGGCACGACGAGGTCCGGGTCGACCTCCTTGTGCACGCCGAGCCCGTCGCACGCGGGGCACGCGCCGTACGGCGAGTTGAAGGAGAACGAACGGGGCTCGAGATCATCGACGGCGATCGGGTGCCCGTTGGGGCAGGCCATCCTCTCCGAGAAGCGGCGCTCGCGCTCGGCGTCGTCCTCCTCACGGTCCACGAAGTCGAGGACGACGATGCCGTCGGCGAGCCGCAGCGCGGTCTCGATCGAGTCGGTGAGGCGCTGCTTCGAACTCGGCTTCACCGCCAGGCGGTCGACCACCACCTCTATGTCGTGCTTCTCCTGCTTCTTCAGTTTGGGTGGATCCGCCAACTGGTGGACCACACCGTCGATCCGCGCGCGGGCGTAGCCCGAACTCTGCAGCTGCGAGAACAGATCGACGAACTCGCCCTTGCGGGTGCGGACCACCGGAGCGAGCACCTGGAAGCGGGTGCCCGCCTCCATCTCCAGCACCTGATCCACGATCTGCTGCGGCGTCTGCTTCGCGATCGCCGCGCCGCATTGCGGGCAGTGCGGCTTGCCCGCGCGGGCATACAGCAGGCGGAGATAGTCGTATACCTCGGTGATGGTTCCGACAGTGGATCGCGGGTTCCGGTTGGTCGACTTCTGGTCGATCGACACCGCGGGCGAGAGCCCCTCGATGAAATCGACGTCCGGCTTGTCCATCTGGCCGAGGAACTGGCGCGCATACGCCGACAGCGATTCGACATACCGGCGCTGCCCCTCCGCGAAGATCGTGTCGAAGGCGAGGCTCGACTTGCCTGAGCCGGACAGACCCGTGAAGACGACCAGGCTGTCACGGGGCAGGTCGATGTCGACACCACGCAGATTGTGCTCGCGGGCGCCCCGGACGATCAGGCGATCGGCCACGTCACGGTCCTTTCCGGGTTGTTCGGTTGTCGGCTCTGAAGGCTGTTGCGACGAACATGTGTTCCCCGCAGGCCCATGTTAGTGACGACCACCGACAAGTTTCGAACCGGCGGTCGGCACGGCCGGTAGCGTGTGACACGTGAGCACGCCCGTGACGATCTCCGACCAGTACACCGGCGCCGTCGAGCCCGGCGGCGACGCAGCACGCCGCCGCGTTCCCGGCGCCACCATCGTCAAGGTCTCCGTAGGGCCGATGGACAACAACGTCTACGTCGTGTCCGACGATTCCGGCCGCACCCTGCTGATCGATGCCGCGAACGAACCGGAGCGGATCCTCGACGTCGCGCGGCAGGTCGGCGGCATCGAGGCCATCGTGACCACCCACCGGCATCCCGACCACTGGTTCGCACTAGCCGACGTGCGCGAGGCTCTGGACGTGCCGTCCATCGCGGGTGTCAACGACGTCGAGGGTATCGAGGCACCGGTCGACCGCACTCTCGCCGACGGGGAGCGGCTCGTCGTCGGCGAGCTGAACCTCGACGTCATCGAGCTGATCGGCCACACCCCCGGTTCCGTCGCCCTCGCGCTTACCGACGACGACGGGACGGTCCACCTGTTCAGCGGCGACTGCCTCTTCCCTGGCGGAGTCGGAAAGACCGGCGACGCAGACGCTTTCACCTCCCTACTCGACGGCGTCGAGGAGAAGGTGTTCGACCGCTACGGCGACGACACCGTCGTCTACCCCGGGCACGGGAAGGACACGACCCTCGGCACGGAGCGACCACACCTCGAGGAGTGGCGAACACGGGGGTGGTGACAGCGCCTCGGGAGGCGGTACACCTGCTGTCCCGGGTGTAATTTGGCAGTCATGGGTCGGATCACGGTGCGTCGCCCGGTGGCCAAGCTCACGGTGGGCGAGGAACCGAGGCGCCGTATCGACACGCTCGCTGTGGAGGAGCCGCTCGAGATCCGGGTCGCTGGCGCGCCGCTCACGATCACCATGCGCACGCCCGGGCACGACGTCGAGCTCGCCGCCGGATTCCTTGTCTCGGAGGGTGTCGTCGGTGCCCCCGCCGATTTCCACTCGGCCGTCTATTGTGGCGACCCGGCAGCGAGCAGGGGCGTCGCCACGTACAACGTCCTCGACGTCGGGCTCGCGGCCGGTGCACGATCGTTGGCGGCCGGCGCGACGCGCAACTTCTATACGACCAGTTCGTGCGGCATGTGCGGTAAGGCCAGTATCGAGGCGGTGCGCACCGTCTCACGGTTCGACCTCCGTGACGATCCCGTCACCGTCGACGTGGCGCAGCTGACGACGTTCCCCGATCGACTTCGCGAGCAGCAGGCGGTATTCGAGAAGACCGGTGGCCTGCACGCGGCTGCCCTGTTCGACGCGACCAGCGGCGACCTGCTTGTCCTGCGGGAGGACGTGGGCCGGCACAACGCCGTCGACAAGGTGATCGGCTGGGCACTCCTGAATGATCGCCTTCCACTACGTGGCGTCGTTCTCCAGGTGTCGGGTCGTACCAGCTTCGAGCTGGTCCAGAAGGCGGTGATGGCCGGAATCCCCGTACTCTCGGCCGTCTCGGCGCCGTCGTCGCTTGCGACCGAACTCGCCGACGAGGCGGGCCTGACCCTTTTCGGCTTCGTCCGCGGCAATCACCTGAACGTCTACAGCCAGCCCCAACGAGTGCGACAGGAAGTCCGAACATGACGACGCACCACCACCGCCACAACGTCGCCGACGTCCCCGGACTGATGCCCGACACTCCCCGCCAGGGCGGCTTCGGTCCGGTCACGGATCGTGCGTGGTCCAGCACGCCGTATCACCACGCCGCCGCGTCATGGGGCGCGGCGAAGTCGGTGGGCACCATCTTGATGAGACAACGCGAACTGCTCCGAGGCACGCACTCGATGTTCGTCATGAACCATCCCACCGGTTACGACTGCCCCGGATGTGCGTGGCCGGACGACAAGAGACTCACGCTCGACTTCTGCGAGAACGGCGTCAAACACGTCACGTGGGAGATGACGCCCAAACGCGTCGAACGCGAGTTCTTCGAGCAACACACCCTGACCGCACTCGCCGAATGGACCGATTTCGACCTCGAGAACGAGGGCCGTCTGACCGAACCCATGGTGTACGACGAGGTCGGCGATCGGTACGTCCCGATCGGTTGGGACGATGCGTTCGCGTTGGTGGGCGACACCCTCCGGGGCCTCGCGAGTCCCGACGAAGCCGCGTTCTACACGTCCGGACGGCTGAGCAACGAGGCCACCTTCCTCTACCAGCTTCTGGCTCGCGAATACGGCACGAACAACCTGCCGGATTGTTCGAACATGTGCCACGAGGCTTCGGGCCGGGCGCTGCAGGCGTCGATCGGCACCGGTAAGGGCACATGCGATCTGGCCGATTGGGAGGAGGCCGACCTGTTGATCGTGATGGGCGTCAACGCCGCGTCGAACGCGCCGCGGATGCTGACCGCCCTCGCCGATGCGACGCGCCGAGGCGCCCAGGTGGTGCACATCAACCCACTCGTCGAGGCCGGCGCCACCAAGACCATCGTGCCGCACGAAATGGTCGATATGGCCCTGTTCAAAGCTACGTCGGTGTCGGACATGAACGTTCAGGTACGCCCGGGCGGCGACCTCGCCCTGATGCGGGGCATGGCCAAGGTCGTGTTCGAGGCAGCCGAGAACGATCCGACGGTGCTCGATCGTGGGTTCCTCGACGACTTCACGGCGGACTTCGAGGCGTATCGCGATCTGGTGGCCGCCACCGATTGGGCGGATATCACGGCGCAGGCGGGCCTGACGGAGCCGGAGATCCGCCGAGTCGGCGACATCTACCTCAACGCCGAGCGCGCGATCATCTCGTGGTGCCTGGGCGTGACGCAGCACGAACACGGCGTCGACACCGTCCGTGAGATCACCAACCTGCTGATGCTCCGCGGCAACATCGGCCGTCCGGGCGCCGGCCCCTCGCCGGTACGCGGGCACAGCAATGTGCAGGGCAACCGCACGTGCGGTATCGACCATCGCCCGCCTGCGTGGCTCGACGCGATGGATTCGGTGTGCGGCATCGTCTCCCCACGCACTCACGGCCTCGACACGGTCCACACGGTGCAGGCCATGCATGACGGTCGGGTGAAGGTGTTCGTGGGAATGGGCGGAAACTTCGTCCTCGCCGCCCCCGATACCTCCTATACCGCTGCCGGCCTACGCAATACCGAGCTCACCGTGCAGGTGAGCACCAAACTCAACCGCAGCCACCTGGTGCACGGACGCAAAGCCCTGATCCTGCCCTGCCTCGGTCGTACCGAGAAGGACGAACAGGTGGCCGGTCTGCAGGGCGTCACGGTCGAGGACGCGATGAGCATGGTGCACATCTCCCACGGGAAGCGTCGCCCGGCCTCGCCCGACCTGAGGTCCGAGCCCGCGATCATCGCCGGCATCGCCGAGGCGGCGCTGCCCGACTCCACGACCCCGTGGAAGTGGTACGTGGACGACTACGATCGCATCCGTGACGTGATGGCACGAGTGCTGCCCGGTTTCGAGGGATTCAACGACCTGATCCGCCACCCCGGCGGCTTCCGTATCCCCCAGCCCGCACGCCGACGTGTGTTCCGAACCCCGACTGGTCGGGCACAATTCTCACTCGCCCCGATGCCCGATGTGATCCCCGACGAGAACGACGTGCTGGTCCTGCAGACCATGCGCTCACACGACCAGTGGAACACCACGATCTACTCGGCCGACGACCGGTACCGCGGCATCAAGAACCTGCGTGAGCTGGTCTTCATGAACGCGGCCGATATGGACTCCCGCGGCTTCGTCGAAGGCGAGTTCGTGGACATCACCGCCACCTCACGCGACGGCTCGGAGCGCACACTTCGCCGGTTCCGGGCGCTGCGATACGACCTGCCCCCTGGCAGCGCCGCCGGGTACATGCCGGAGATGAATGCCCTCGTCGGTATCGCCGATTACAGCACGCAGTCGGACCAGCCTCTGATGAAGAACCTGCGGGTGCGGGTGGCCAAGTCGTCCTGATCGACAGTCTCGAATATGGTGGGAACGCCCGAGAGTGGTATCGACTGCTGGATCGGCGTCGGCTGTGCCGAGCGCCGTCCCCCTCCCGCCGGGTGAACCTACAACGATGGAACGAGCACCGTGACCCAGCTGCCCGTGCACGCAATCGTCCTCGCGGGCGGCGCGGCGCGGCGCCTCGGCGCCGACAAGCCCGAGCAGCGCGTAGGCGGCCGGCGGCTCCTCGACATCGCGCTGAACGCGGTCTCCGGCGCGGAGGCGATCGTCGTCGTGGGTCCGCCGCGGGACGTACCCGACGGTGTGCGCATCGTGCGCGAGACCCCGGCAGGCGCAGGGCCGGTCGCAGCGATCGCCGCCGGATTCTCCGCGCTCCCAGCGGGTTCCGCCGAAGTGGTGGTGCTCGCATCGGATCTCCCGGGGATCACCGCCGACGAGGTGGCGCGACTCGTCGCCGCCCGGGGCACGGCCCCGGTCGCGCTGGCCTGCGACGACCGTCCCCAATACCTCACCGCAGTATGGGATTCCGCGGCGCTCGCCCGCGCGCTGTCGGGCGTTCCGCCACGCATGCGTGATCTCGTACCGCACGACGCCGTCCTGGTCCCCTCCGCCGGGGCGGCCGACGTCGACACTCCCGAACAGCTCGAAGCCGCCCGACTACAGGCCGCCGCGACACCCTATGGTGCGCGGGCAGCGATCCGGGACTCCATCGCACCCCTCCCGCCGCGCCGCGCCGCGTTGGAGGTGGGCGCGGTGCTCGCTGAGCCCCTCACGGCCGCAGCACCGTTCCCGCCCTACGACGCCTCGGCGATGGACGGGTGGGCCGTCGCCGGGCAGGGGCCTTGGGTTCCCGACGGCGGGCCGGTCGCAGCAGGCGCCGACGCCGGTGCACTCGTGCCCGGCCACGCGCGTCGCATCGCCACGGGCGCACGGCTCCCCGACGGAGCCGCCCGCGTGATCCGCGACGAGGAGGTCAGCTACGCCTCGGAGGTGCTGCGGCAGAACGGCTCCGGCCCCGAAGACCGGGACGACACCCGACGTCGCGGCGAATCGTGGCGTCCCGGCGACGTCCTGATCCCTGCCGGGGCCCCGGTCACAGACGTCGTGGTCTCGGTAGCGCGGTCCGCCAGGGTGGAGCGGGCCGCGATCCGCGGACCCGTGCGCATCACGGTGTACACATCCGGCGACGAGATCGACCGCGGCGGCACCGCGCCGGACCGGATACCCGAGACCGCTTCCGGCCCTGTGGTCGCCGTACTCGCGCGCACCGGCGCGCGGGTCACCATAGGCAGCCACCTAGCGGACGACCCCGCAGCACTCGATTCCGCCCTCGCCGAGGACTCCGACGTCATCGCGGTGATCGGCGCGACGGGACGTGGTGTGGCCGACCACCTCCGATCGGCGACAGCCCGTGCGGGGGGCACCCCCGTCGTCGAGAAGGTAGCCGTGCGGCCGGGCGGGAGCGTGCTCGTCGCCACACTCGGAACGCGCGTGCTGCTCGGCCTCGGCGGGAATCCGCTCGCGGCGCTGTCGGCGGCCGCGCTACTGGGCCCCGCCATCGTCGATGCCCTGACCGCCGCCACCGCCCGCACCCGAGACCTCGTGCCCATCACCGGCCTCTCCCACGCCGATCGGTGGCGCATCGTGCCCGCAGAGCCTGACGGTGCCGGCCACTGGGTCGCGCACCCGCACACACCGACCGGGCACCTTCTCGCCGCCGCCGGGCACCGCGGCCTGCTACTGGTACCCCCGAACACTCCCGACGGCGCCCTGGCGGAACGGCTTGCATGATACGCCCCACTCCGGCGCTGTAGCGCCGCGCGAACAGCACCTGTCTCGCGGAACAGGTGGGACCCGCCGACGGCGCGAGGTGACGGGTTCGCAGAGGGAGTCCGTGCGGTCTTCCCGGACGGCGTCGACGCAGTGATCGACGCCGCGCTCCGGCGGGACGATGCAGCAGCTGCGGTGCGCGACGGCGGAGTATTCGTGGGCCTGCGAACGCCGCTGGCGGGCGGCATCACCACCCGCGGCGCGGACATCGTTCCGGCAAGCGAGTCGGCGGAAGCCCACCGTCGGCTGGAGAAGGGGGGCCTACGCGGGCGTCTCGTTCTCCGCTTCTGACGGCGTCCGGAATCTTGTGCGCGGGCCTGACGCGCCCGGCAGTTCCCCGGCTGTCAGAGCGGCCGCCGGCCCTCCTTGCGTCGCTCATCCTGCGATCCGAGATCTTCGACAGCCCCATCGGCGTCCTCGAACACATCGTCCCGCAACTCCTGACGGCGCTCTTCCTGTCCACGTCGGTCGTCGCGCAGTTCGTCGTTGTCCTTGTGGTGCCCCATGAGAACTCCTTTGCTGTCGTCGAGCGCCGCACCGGCGGCCTGAGCCGGGCGCTCGCCGTCACGGCGAGCGCGTCCGGCTACCGCAGCAACACTACGCTCGGTGGCCATCGGGGACATCGACACGGGCGCGGAGACGCGACGAGACCCAGCGGCTCTACCGCCACTCGAGAGGTGATGCGCCGAGCGGCTCGGCCGATCGCCGCAGCCGGGGCCTGAGTGTGGAGTAGCCGATCTGGGTCGGCAGATACGTGGTGGCCCCGAACGGACCGGTGACCGATGCCGGTTCCAGTCCGACGGCTGCGGGATCCGGGGCTGGAAGCTCGGCGACCCGCGCTCGGTCGAACAGGCCGAGATCCTGGATCCACATACAGACCTTCGCCAGGTCGACGTGGACGTGGTAGCTACCACCGTCGCGGGCACGTCGCCGCAGGGCTTCGATCACGCCCGCGGCCCCGAGGATCGAGGCCATGTAGTCGTTGAGCAGGTGGGTCGGCGGCAGCCTCGGCCCATCGAACGAGCCTTCTTCAGCGGAGAATCCCGATGCGGCGCAGGCTAGTTGGTCGAACCCACCGCGCCGCGACCATGGGCCCGACAATCCCCAACCGTGATAGTCGAGCACTACCAATCCGGGGCGCTCTTCGACGAGGGCCAGCGGCCCATACCCCTTGGCGTCGAGATCGAGGTAATTGCACACGTAGACGTCGGCGCCACCGACCAGGTGCCGGAACCGGCGCGCATCCTCGGAATCGGTGAGGTCGCAGAAGGCTGAGCGCTTGCCTATCCCGGTCTCGACGATCATTCCGATGGGGTCGGGGTGCACGGGAGTCGACACGTGCAGAACCTCGGCGTCGAGCTCGGCCAGGATACGAGCGGCGATCGGTCCGGCGATGACATGGGTGTTGTCGAGCACGCGGGCCCCTGTGAGCGGCAACGCGTCGGCGACCGGGTCGAGCGGCAAAAGCGGTTCAGGCGGGCTGTCGGCCACTCTCGTGATGTCGATGAGCGGACCGTCGGCCAGTATCCGCCCCTGCGGGTGCGCACGCCATTCCTCCTGCGTACGCACGGCGATCGCGGTGCCGCCCCGACTGCAGACGGCCTCCTCCAGATCGAAAGCGTTCCACCGGGCGATCACCTCGCTCATGCGCCGACGGTCCGGCGGACAGTCCAGTACACCGCAGGCGATGTCGCGCAGCGCCGGGTAGGACAGCAGCACGAAGATGTAGCGGCCGTCCCCGGCGCGATAGAAATCGCTGTTGCCCAACAGATTCGGATCCTCCATCAAGAGGTCGGCCGTGACGCCGTTGACTCGGGTCGACCAGATCGCCATCAGCTGGCAGATGGCCGCCTCCACCGACACCGAGATGTCCTGGGCCTCTCCGCCCCGATCGACCCACAGGCTCGACACCTCGGACCCCAGCGCAGCCAGCGCCGCGGCCGCCGCGTCGCCGATTCGATGTACGGACGGCACCACGGGGTCCTGGCCGGCGATGTCAACCTCGCCGACATGCGCTGCCGGGTCGAACCCCAGGTCGCGGTACAAGCCCTGCAGCACGTCATCGACTGTGCCGGATCCTCGGGCATTCGCGGTCATCGAAGTCTCCCCTCGTCGTCGGTCGGGGCTCGGTGCTCCCTCGTTCAGCTAACGCGGGCGGGTCTCCGGCGGGCCAATACCAGTTGCTCACCCACCCGATATGGGATGGCGTATCAGGGCAGTTCAACGGCGGGTTCGATTCCGCGCGCCAGCTCGATCATGCGCAGGACCACCGGGTCGGCATCGGCGTGGTGAAACGCGTGCAGCGGTATCCCCTGCATAGCTCCGGGATCGCTGACGCGGCGGTACACCAGGCCGGGATGCTGGTACCGGATGGCCGCCGCCGGAACGACGGCCACGCCGACGCCGGCCGCCGCCTGCGCCAGCAGTCCCCACAACGTGTCAGCGGTACCCGCCTGGATCAACGGCGAATCAGATCGGTGCAGCTGCTGTCTCAACACCTGCAAGACCCCCGACGCAGCCATCGTGGGGCCGAGTATCACCGGGCCATCCGCGAGTTCGGCGAAGGTGACCGACCTTTGTGCGGCCAGCCGGTGCCCGCTCGGCAATGCCGCTACGATCGACTCACTCCTGAGCCTCGCGACGGCGAAATCCTCGGCACCGGCCGTGATCCCGAGGATCAGCACCATATCCACGGCCCGGGCCCGAAGCATGTCCAACAACCGCGGCGACGTGTCCTGCACCAGGTGAGCCGTGACTGCGGGAAGCCGGGCGCGCGCGGCTTCCAACAGCGTCGGCACGAACTCGAGAAGCACCGTACTCAGGGCCCCGATCCGCACGATCCCCTCCTCGCCCGCACCGACTCGCCGCACGCGCTCCTCCGCAGCCACCGAACCGTCCAACAGATGCTGCGCGTCCTCGGCGAACGCCCGACCGGCAGCAGTCAACCGCACGCCGCGCCCGTCTCGCACCAGCAACTGCACACCGAGCCCCCGCTCGAGCCGGGCGATCGCCTGACTCAACGGCGGCTGCTGGATCCGTAGCCGCTCGGCGGCTCGCCCGAAGTGCAGTTCCTGCGCCAGCACTACGAACTGCTCCAGTAACCGCTGCGTCAAGTCCACGTCGCGAGGATAGGTGGTATCCCGACCAGGCCGAGCGGGTCGATGACAGCGCTCGGCGTCAGCGGCGCGTGGAGATGTCCGTATCACCGCGCATGGCTGCGAGCCATCGGCGGTACTCGGAGTAGGCGGCGGTCAGTGCGTCCGCGGGCCACTCCGCCGGCAGCAGTTCGCTCGGGAGAAGTGGGTCGGTCTGCAGATGATGGACGGCCGCGACCATCGTCCTGAATCGGGCGGGCTCGTCTCCCGCCTCTGCAAGGAGTTCCAGATACGCCGCGCCGCGATCGGACCACGATTCCAGGTCCCACAGTCGTCCGGCGAGTTCCGCCGGCTCGTCGTAGGGGAACGCTTCGAAGCAGGTCGCCACCGCGAGCAGGCTGTCCGGCCACCTACGACGAAGGTTGGCAGGTCGAGTCCACACGCCTTCCCGCAGCTCGGCGACCCGTCGGCGCGCCATCTCGGCTCGCAATGCGACCCGGTCGGTGGCGCTGCGACCAGTCGTGGTGACCACTGCCAGCTCCCAACCACCCGTCCACGGGCCTCGCTCGGGCGGCTCGACGTCCTTCTGCCTCTGCGCGAGCCGTGCAGACAGCGTGTAGACGGAGTCGCTTCGCACAAGGTCCCCGTTGGCGACCATTCGAGTGAGAGCGACCCGCGTCGTCGTCTCAGCGATGCCGAAAAGATCCATGGCCCCGACGATCTCGCGTCCCGTCAGGCTGGGCGGATGCGCGCCGAGCAGCAGGCTCAGCACGGCTGATCGCGCTGACACCGGTGGCACGAGCGGGGCATCCATCGAGCCGGGACGCTACACCACGAACTCTTATTACACTATTGCATCATGTGATGTGTATATGTAATCCTCATTAGACGGCGAGTTGCACCGCGACCACCACGCGCGCGCCAGTCGATGCCGGCGGGGTGACGACGACGCATGATCCAGCCGCTCCGAGAGGACACGCCATGCCGACCCACGCCGTGACCAACCAGCCCCCGCCCCTCACGGGGTTCAACGCCGCGGACACGCCGGTGATCGCCGAGGCCCTCCGTCGAAACCGGCTGCACCCGAGCACCACCGACGAGATCCGGCTGGTCGGCCGACTCGGCGGCGACCAGGCGGTGATCGAACTCGGCGACCTCGCCGAAGCCCATCCGCCCGTCCTCGCGACGCATGACCGGTACGGCCACCGCATCGACGAGGTCGTCTACGACCCGGCCTACCACAGGCTGATGGAGCACGCGGTGCGCCACGGCATGCATGCGACACCCTGGTCCGATACGCGGCCGAACGCACACCTGATCCGGGCGGCGAAACTGAGCGTGTGGGGCCACGTCGACGCCGGTCACGGCTGCCCCGTGTCGATGACCTATGCGGTGGTGCCGGCATTGCGGGCGAACGAGACTCTCGCAGCCGAGTACGAACCGCTGCTGTGCAGTACCGAGTACGACCCCGGACTGCGGGCGCCCCTGACCAAACGCGGTCTGCTCGCCGGGATGTCGATGACTGAGAAGCAGGGTGGTTCAGACCTCCGCGTCAACACCACCACCGCGACGCCACAGCCGGACGGCAGCTACCGCATCACCGGCCACAAGTGGTTCACGTCCGCGCCGATGTGCGACTTGTTCCTCGTGCTTGCCCATGCCCCGGACGGTCTGGCCTGTCTCCTCGTCCCCCGGGTACTACCGGACGGCGCCCGCAACACCTTCAACCTGCAGCGGCTGAAGGACAAGCTGGGCAATCACTCGAACGCCAGCAGTGAGGTCGAATACGACGACACCGTCGGCTGGCTCGTCGGCGGCGAGGGCCGCGGCATCAAGACGATCGTCGAGATGGTCGATCTCACGCGGCTCGACTGCGTCCTGGGATCCGCCACGGTCATGCGTACTGGGATCGCACAGGCCGCCCACCACGCCGCCCACCGCAAGGCGTTCGGAGCCCTCCTCGCGGAGCAGCCCGCGATGCGCAACGTCCTCGCCGATCTTGCGGTCGAGGCCGAATCGGCGACCACGGTCGGCCTGTGGCTGGCAGAACTGACCGACCTCGCCGTCGCCGGCGACGAACGCGCCACGCTGCTCCGCCGTATCGCGTTGGCGGTCACCAAATACCACGTCTGCAAACGCGCGCCGATGCACGCCGCCGAAGCCCTCGAGTGCCTCGGCGGGAACGGCTACGTCGAGGAGTCCCGCATGCCCCGCCTGTACCGCGAGGCACCGCTGATGTCGATCTGGGAGGGCTCGGGCAACGTCGCCGCCCTCGACGCCCTACGGGCGATATCCCGCCAGCCCGAGGTACTCGGCGTGTTCTACGACGAGGTGAGGACGGCCACCGGCACGGATCCTCGGTTCGACGCGGCCATGCGTAGCATCGAGCGGACTCTGGCGGACGTCGACCTCACGGATCTCGATGCTCTCCAATACCGGACCTGCCGCATCGTCGGCGACATGGCCGCTCTCCTCCAGGGGTCACTGCTGCTCCGCTTCGGCCACCCATCCGTCGCCGACGCCTACACGGCCACCCGCCTCGCCGGCGACCGCGGCGACGTCCTCGGCACACTCCCCATCGGCGTCGACACCACGACCCTGATCGATCGCGCCACCCCTGAGACAGGAGCGAACCCATGACCGCACACGGCAATCATCCGGGATCGCGCCCGGGAGCCTGGCGCGAGTCTCTCGCCGCCGGCGACCGCTCGCTGTTCCGAGGTCGCGAGTCGGCCGACCCGGATCACGACTACCGAACACTGACGTATGAGGTCACCGACCGCGTCGCCCGCATCACGTTCGACAGACCGGAACGCGGCAACGCCATCACCGCCGACACCCCCACCGATCTCGCCGCAGCCGTGGAGCGGGCGGATCTCGATCCGCACGTCCACGTCATCGTGGTCTCCGGTAGGGGCAAGGGCTTCTGCGGCGGATACGACCTGGCGATGTACGCCGAGAACACCGACGATCCCGATCACGACGGGCGGGACACGACCGGAACGGTGCTCGATCCCGTCGTACAGGCGCGCAATCACGATCCGGCCGGAACCTGGGATCCGATGATCGACTACCAGATGATGAGCCGTTTCAATCGCGGCTTCGCGAGCCTGCTCCATGCGAACAAACCGACCGTCGCGAAGGTGCACGGATTCTGCATCGCGGGCGGAACCGACATAGCGCTCTACGCCGACCAGATCATCTGCGCCGACGACACCCGCATCGGTTACCCGCCCGCCCGGGTATGGGGCGTCCCCGCCGCCGGGATGTGGGCGCATCGCGTCGGCGACCAGCGCGCCAAACGGCTTCTGCTCACGGGCGACAGCATCACCGGTGCGCAGGCAGCGGAGTGGGGACTCGCGGTCGAGGCACCGCCCGCCGACCTGCTCGACCAGCGGACAGAGGATCTCCTCGGCCGCATCGCGCAGGTGCCCATCAACCAGTTGATCATGACCAAACTCGCCCTCAACAGCGCGTTGCTCGCGCAGGGCGTCGCCACGTCCGGGATGATCAGCACGGTCTTCGACGGCATCTCCCGCCATACCCGCGAGGGATACGCATTCCAACAGCGAGCCGCGACCACAGGATTCCGCAACGCGGTCACCGAGCGTGACGGTCCCTTCGGTGATGCCAAGGACTGAGGTCGTGGTATGACCGGACTCGACGCCCATCCAGTCCTCGAAACGTTCGACCGCTGACAACGAGGAGACACTGTGCCGCCGTTGACATCCACGCAGATCACCACCGAGCTGTTGCCGGGTATCGCCGAACTCGAACCGACGAGCCGCGGCCTGCTTCCCCACCGGTTGCCCGCGCATGCCCGCCGGCAGTGTTCCGATCCTCAGATGGCCATGGCAGAGACCCAACCCGCTGGCGCCCGTCTCAGATTCCACACCACGGCGACGATCGTCGAGCTCGACGTCATACGGACGCGACCGATGTATCGCGGTGTCCCGGCCCGCCCCGACGGTGTCTACGACCTGGTGGTCGACGGCACCCTCGCGGCGCAGGAGACGTCGACGGGCGGCGACGTACTGGTCATGGACATCGCCACCGGGACGGCGGAGACGGAGGCGGGCCCTATCGGGACGATCACCTTCACCGATCTACCCGACCGGGCGAAGACGATCGAGATCTGGTTACCCCACAACGAGATCACGGAGCTCGTCGACCTCCGCAGCGACCGTCCGCTGTCCCCCGCCGCCGGTGCCGGCGCGCTGTGGGTACACCACGGCAGCTCGATCAGCCACGGTTCCAACGCCGCGCATCCGACGGGTACATGGCCTGCCATCGCCGCGAGACGAGCCGGCCTCGAACTCCACAACCTCGGATTCGGTGGTGGCGCGCTCCTGGATCCGTTCGTGGCGCGCACGATTCGCGACGCATCGGCCGACCTGATCAGCATCAAACTCGGCATCAACCTGGTGAATGCCGATCTGATGCGTCGGCGCGCCTTCGGCCCGGCCGTCCACGGATTCCTGGACACGATCCGCGACGGTCACCCCACCACGCCACTCATCGTCGTCTCGGCCGTGCACTGTCCGATCCACGAAGACACGCCGGGCCCCGTCGTGCCCGACTTCGCGGACGGTCGAATGCGATTCGTCGCCGGCGGCGACCCCGACGGCAGCGCACGAGGACAGCTGACCCTGCGCATCGTCCGCGCGGAGCTCGCCGAGCTCGTCGACGCGCGCGCCGTCGACGACCCGCACCTGACGTATATCGACGGCCTCACACTGTTCGGCCCGCAGGACGCGGATCTACCCCTCGCCGACAATCTGCACCCCGGCCCAGAGGCGCACCAACGCATCGGAGAGCGCTTCAGCGCCCACCTCCGCGCGCATCGCGTATGACCCATCCGCCGTAGCCGGCACACAATCCGATCCCAGAAGTCACCCGACGAAGGACAGAACGTTCGAGGCACCTTCGGCGCTACGCTCGATGCATGCCCTCCCCCTCCGAGCCCGCGGTCTTCCACCGCACGGACGGCGGTTCGACCAGTGTCCGCAGCGATCTCACCGGCATCGGTCCGCTGGTGATCGTCGACGGGCACTATCCGGACGACATGCCCGTCGACGAGTCTCCGGCGCGATGCGAGATCGACGATTACGACCCGCGTTCCGTCGTAGCGGACACCGGCATCGTCATACGACGGGAGTCGGCACCACGCTTCGGTACATGGGAGCGGCTCGACCACTGGCCGGAATAGCAAGGTGAAACCCTGGTGACGACTCGGCGAATCCTCTGCGGCCTCCGGTTGCCGGACCGTCCGCCCTGCGGGACGGTTACGGCATGAAACGAATAGTCGCGGCGCTGGCCGCCACCACGACCATCGCCGCCAGCACACTCGCTGCGGCCCCCTCGAACGCATGGGGCGTCGAAGGGCATCAGATCGTCGCCGAGGTCGCCCAGTCCGAGCTCACCGCGTCCGCGACCAAGCAGGCGAAGGAGCTTCTCGGCGGCGCGAGCCTGGCCAGCGTGGCCTCCTGGGCGGACGAGCACAAGTCCAGCGCGACGGCGCCGTGGCACTACATCAACATGGGCGAGAACGATTGCAAATACAACGCTTCCAAGAACGGAAACGGCGGTAACAACGTTATCGACGCGATCAAGAACCAGACCGCGATCCTCGCCGACCACAGCAGGTCCGAGTCCGAACGGAGCGACGCGCTCAAGTACGTCGTGCACTTCGTCGGCGACATCGAACAGCCGTTGCACGCCGGCTACGCGAAAGACCGTGGCGGAAACAGCATCCCGGTCACCTACCAAGGCAAGACCACGAACCTGCACGCGCTGTGGGACTCCGGCCTCCTCACGTCCAACACCCCGGCCGAGGTCAAGGCACTCCCGGCACCGGACCTCGGGGGCACCGATCCTGTCGGCTGGGCGGAGGCGAGTTGCCGCCTCGCCCGCACCGTGTACCCAGCGTCATCGAAGATCGACGACGCATACGTCGAGAAGTTCCGTCCGGTGGTCGATTCGCAGCTGCGCCTGGGAGGCGGGCGCCTGGCGCGCCTACTCGACTCGACGCTGAAGTAGCCCGGGACCGGCCGTCCGCGCGGTCCCACGGCGCTGCGCCTCGTCAGCACGGCAGATGCGCCGGCGGCGATGGACCCGACTCTCTATCAGCTGGTCACCGTGCCGGACCGGGCGGCAGACTGGCCGCAGACGGCGTGAAGCCCACCAGCAGCGCGTCCACCGCCGCGTCGAACCGGGCTGTCGGCCCTCTGTCCCGGCCGGCGCGCGCTGCCTCGACCAGCAGCGGGTAGTCCTGTGGCGAGAGTGCGCCGAGCCGGCCGGTCTGCGCCTCCTCGCCGCGCGGCTCCGGGCCGCCGCCGGCGCGCAACGCACCGTTGACGACGATCAGGGAGTTGAGCGCGTAGAGCAGATCGAGCGCGCGGCCCGGCTCGAATCCGGAGTGCACCAGCACCAGCAACAGGCTCTCCATGACCTCGTGGTTGGCAGCGGTGTCACCGGGGCGCGTGAGCATCAGGGAGACCAGATTCGGGTGTGCCGCCAGGGTCTCCAAAGCAGAACCCGCGTACCTCCGCAGCCCGTCTCTCCAGTCCTCGTCGGCCTCGCCCGGAAGTGCTACCGCACCGACCAGCCGCTCGACGAGGCCGTCGAGCAGTGCTCCCTTGCTCGGGAAGTGGTGATACAGGGCCATCGCCTCGACCCCCAGCGCGGTGCCGAGACGGCGCATCGACAGGGCGGCGAGGCCGTCCCGATCGACGAGGGCGACGGCGGCATCGAGGATCGCTCCGCGGCTCAACCCTGCGTGTCGCCCTCTCTCGCGGGACGTCGGCATCGCGCCTCCTATGTCTTCGGGCCGGTCGCATCAGAAACATGTTGACGTGTTGTACGTCGTAAGTCTACCGTTCACAAAACGAGATTTACGTTGTAAACCAGCCCCGCGGCGAAAGCGAGCACCCGATGACCCACCACCTGACCGACCGATCTCCGAGTGTCGAACTCGACGTCGACCACCTCGAACGTGCGGCGACCGCGGTCTGCGCGGCAGGTATCCCCGGGGTCTTCACCGAAGTCGTTGCCGGGGAATCGATCTGGCGCGGCGCCTCCGGAGTCGCCGACATCGACACCGGCGCACCGGTGGTGCCGGAGATGCGACATCGAGTCGGTAGCGTCTCGAAGACGTTCGTCGCGACCGCCGTTCTCCTGCTCGCCGAGCACGGCCACGTCGACCTGGACGAGCCCATCGGCCACTATCTCCCCCGGCTCGTCCCCGGTGAGCGAGGTCGCTGCATCACACCGCGGATGTTGCTCAACCACACCAGCGGTCTCGCGGAGTACCTCCCTGTGGCCTACCCGTCCCTCGCCCGTTTCCCCGTCCTGGCGGATACGTCGCCGCGGAGCCTCGAGGACAACCGGTTCGCCGTATTCGACCAAGCCGACCTGATCGCGATGGGTGTTCAGGCCCCGCCCTCCGGTAGCCCCGGTTCCGCGCCGGGCCGGTACTCCAACACCAACTACCTACTGCTGTGCCGGCTCATCGAACTGATCACGGACAGCGTCGCCGAGCGGTTCGTCCAAGAGACGGTCATCAGACCAGTAGGACTGCGCGACACCGGATTCCCGAACGGAGTCGAGATCGAAGGACCCCACTCGCGGCTGTACGAGTCCTGGTTCGGAATGCTGGACCCTTCGCGCGACTACAGCGTCTTCGACATGTCCTGGGTCGGCCCCGCCGCATCGTTGATCTCGACCACCTCGGACCTCGACCGCTTCTATCGTTCTCTACTGGCGGGGGAGATCGTCGGCGAGGCTTCGCTCGCACAGATGCAACGAACGACACCGGTGGTGTCGTTCGAGGGGACAGTCATCGACTACGGTCTCGGCCTACATCGCAAAGAGGTTGCGGGGCAGGGAACGTTCTGGGGTCACGACGGATCGGTGTGGGGTGGCGGCACCATCACCATGACGCGGTCGGACTGCGCGCGACAGATGACCGTGATGATCAATCGACAGCGCTGGAGCCAGCTGGACAGCAAGGGCCGGCCCATGCCCGACCAGATCGATCGTGCGCTGGACTCCCTATATCGAACTGCATACGGCGCGTCCGAGTAGCAGACTCGTAGGCATCCGGCGCCGATCCGGCTCGGACGGTGCACGCACCACCTACGGTGGGGTCATGCGCAGACTCGTCTACTGCATCGCGTCGACCATCGACGGCTTCATCGCCGGGCCGGATGGTGCCGACCCCAGCGGCGCCGACGGTTTCTGGCCCGTCCCAGGCGACTACGTCTCGCACGTGATCGAGAACTACCCCGAGATCCTGCCCGCGCCGGCACGTCGAGCGATGGGTGTCACGGACCTCGGCACCCACTTCGACACCGTGGTGGAAGGGCGCAACAGTTACTCGCTCGGTCTGGATGCCGGCATCGTCGACGCCTTTCCTCATCTACGCCACCTGGTGTTCTCACGCACGCTAGGAGCGAACGAGTCGGTCGAGGTGATACCCGACGATCCGGTCGCGACCGTCCGTTCCCTCAAGCGGGAGAGCGGCAAAGACATCTGGCTGGTCGGTGGCGCGACCATCGCCGGGGCTTTGTACTCGGAGATCGACCGATTGATCGTCAAGCTGGCTCCGATCACGATCGGCGCCGGGATCCCTTTGTTCGCAGCCGGGTTCGAGCCCGCGCACTGGGGCCTCACCGATGTCCACAGGATCGACAGCGGCGCCCTGTTTCTCACCTACGACCGTGCGTGAGTGGCCGGCTGCGGCGAACCGTCACACGGCGGCGATCATGTGAACGGTCGACGCCACAGCCAGCTTAAGGGTGGCGAGATAGGGTATCGCCCAAGCGGGAAAGTGGACCTGGGCGGAGTTCTTCAGCACGAACGGCGCCCTCAGGTAATCGGCGAACGCGACGAACACGTTCGCACCGATACAGAGGATGGTCGCGATCGTCAGCAGTGTCGTCATACGGTGGCCTCCAATGGGATGGTCGGATAGGAGATCGGTCGTTTCGTTCTCCCGACGTCTCACACCCGCGAAAGGTGACACCCGGTGATACCGGCATCCGACTTCGAAGCCGCCCGCCCGCAGCTGACCGCGATCGCGTTCCGGCTACTCGGCTCGATCCACGATGCGGAGGACGCCGTGCAGACCACCTGGATCAAGGTGTCGAACGGGGAGACCGAGCACCTCCGTAGACCCGCCGCGTGGCTGACGACGGTCCTCGGCAACGTATGCCTCGACCAGTTGCGCGCGCGACGGCGACGCCGCGAGGAGACCCTCCCGGCAGACGAGGTCCACGCCGAGGAACTCGCAGCCGACGAACGCTATCTCCAGCGCGAGAGCGTGTCCCGCGCGCTGATGATCGTCCTGAATGCTCTCACTCCCCCACAGCGCATCGCCTACGTGCTGCACGACCTGTTCGACGTGCCGTTCCAGGAGATCGCAGCCGTCCTCGATACGAGCCGCGACAACGCGAAGAAGCATGCGAGCCGCGCGCGGCGTCGCATCGCACAGAACACCTCGGTGCCGGCGTCGGATGCCGACGGTGCCCTGGTCGATGCCTTCCTCAGCGCCGCGGCGGGCGGAGACATGACCCGGATGCTGGATCTGATGGCCCCGGATTGCGCGCGCACCGTAGATCCCTCGCTGTCGCCGACCCCCACGGCAGCCGTCGTGCGCGGGCGGGCAGCCGTAGCCGACGAGACGAGGACTTTCGTCGACCGGATCCGCACCAGCACAGTGCTACTCATCGGTGGGCGGGCAACGCACGTGATAGCTCCCGGCGGCCACCCGATCGCGACTATCGACGTCGCCACACGAAACGGGCTGATCTCACGGATCGATGTCAGAGACCTGCGCGGCCGTCCTCTCCTCGCTGGAGCCGGATCTGGTTCCATGAAAACATGATTCGAGTCGTCGACGCAGACCTCGCGGACGAGACCCTCGTCGAGTTCCTTTCCGCACACCTCGCCGATATGGCGCCGACCGCACCGGCGGCGAGCCGGCACGCCCTCGATGTCGCCGCCCTGCGCGCGCCCGGCGTGCGGATGTGGGTCGCCCAGGCGCCCGACGATGAGCTTCTCGGGACCGTGGCGTTGGTGCCGATCGATGGAGGACACGACGAGCTCAAGAGCATGCGCACCGCGCCCGCCGCGAGAGAGCGAGGGGTGGGCCGAGCACTCGCGCTACATGCCTTGGACGACGCTCGCGCCCGCGGACTGACCCGGGTTTCGCTCGAGACCGGCAGCATGGCCTTCTTCGCCCCGGCCCGCGCCCTGTACCGCGCCGTCGGATTCGTCGAGTGCGACCCCTTCGGCACGTACCGCCACGATCCCAACAGCGTCTTCATGACGGTCGAACTGTCACACGTATAGCGCCGTGCCATGATCGTGCAAGCCACCATCCCGCTCTCCCGACCGAGGTCGGCGGATCGGTCACGACGCTCCAGATCGCAAGGGCCGCAGGCATCAGCACGGAGTCCTACCGCAAGCTCGTCGTCGCGATCGGAGACGTTCTCCGGTTCTCGCATGGACCTATTGGCCGACAATGGTTTTCACCACAGGTGAGGTCGAACCCCTTAGGTCGAGGTACTATCCGGGAGAAGCTGTTCGAGCGGGGGTATGCATGAGCGGGACAAAGGTCTTGATCGCGGGGGCCAGCATCGCCGGTCCCGCGCTGGCGCACTGGCTGGACCGGTGGGGAGCCGAGGTGACCGTCGTCGAGCGTTCGCCCGTCCTGCGTCCGGGCGGACAGGCGGTGGACGCACGCGGCGTGACTCGTGAGGTCGTCAGGCGAATGGGACTCGACGGTGCCGTGCGTGCCGCCTGCACCTTCGCCGCCGGCGCGCACACCGTCGACGCCGACGGCAACGTGCTCGAGACCTTCAGTGTGGAGGACGACGGCGGCGATGGATTCATCTCCGAGATCGAGATCCTGCGTGGTGACTTGTCTCGCGTGCTCTACGACGACACCCGCGACCGCGTCGAATACGTCTTCGGTGACCGGATCGCCGAGATCACCCAGGACGCGGACGGCGTGGACGTGACGCTCGCGGGCGGTAGCCGGCGGCGCTTCGACCTGGTGATTGGCGCGGACGGGCTGCACTCGGCACTGCGTGCGGCGGCGTTCGGACCCCGCGAGCGGTTCGTCCGCCACCTCGGGCACGTGCTCGCCTTCTACACCGTTCCCAACGAATTCGGGCTGGACCAGTGGATGCTCGAATACCAGGAGGCGGGGCGCTCCGCGGGCCTGCGTCCGATCCGGGACGCGAGCCTCGCCGTCGCCATGTTCTCCTTCCCCGCAGTTGATTTCGACGTCGACTACCGCGATATCGAGGCCCAGAAGCAACTGCTGCGCGAACGGATGGACGGCTTCGGTTGGTTGACCCCACGCATTCTCGCGCATATCGACGACACCCCCGACTTCTACCTCGATCAGGTCGCCCAGGTGGTTATGGACCGCTGGTCGAGCGGACGCGTGGGGCTCCTCGGTGACGCGGCGTGCAGCTCATCACCGATGTCGGGTCAGGGCACCGGGATCGCCCTCGTCGGTGCATACCTGCTGGCCGGCGAGCTCGCCTCCGCCGGCTGGGATCCGGCGACGGGTTTCGATGCGTACGAGAGGAAGATGCGACCGTACGTCGAGGCCAACCAGGAGATCGCGCGGCTACACGCGCGCAGCCGCGACGTCACCGCGCACGGGCCCGGACCCGACTTCGAGTCCGAGTGGTTCGCCGAACTCCTGGAGCGCGCCATCAATGGGGTGCGACTCCCCGATTACGCTGATCTGGCCGACGCCGGATCCACCGATGCGACCGAGGCCGTGGCCCCATGAAGCCGATCGATGAGGCCGATCCGCCCACGCCGGTGGCAAGCGCGCGCCAGTGGCTCAGGACCGGAGAGGTGAGCACACCCACTCAGCCGCGGCGGTCGCGTCGCGTCGCCGCCCTCATGTTCGTCATCGCCTTCCTGCCGTTGACCGGTATCGCAACGGCGTTCCTCGATCACGGCGGCGGCCTCAGCATGGCATTCGGCGGATTCATGCTCGTCTATCTGATCGTGTTGGGCGCGCTGATGATCAAGGTCATCCGGCGGCGCTGAGGAGAGGAGTGACCGTGGCCATCGACCGCTCCGCCGCGGCCGGCGCACCGCAGGATGCGTCGTGAGCATCGCGGTGTCCGATGCTTTGTTCGAGCGACGCGTCGTCGCCTTGGCCGACGTGTGGACCCTGTGGACCGAAGTAGGTCGCTCGCTGGGGAGACTCTGGCATGCTCCGACCCGATGCACCGGTTGGGATGTGGCCGCCGTGTACGCGCACGTCGCGGGATTCCCGGCGCTACTCGCCCGTGGGCTTCCTTCCACCGATGGTCAGGCCACGCCGCCGACCACCGCCGCGGGCATACTACGAGGCTTCAACTCGTTCAACGGTCCGGCGGAACAGATGGCTGCCTCCGTCGCCGACGCCGCTGTCGGACGAGCCGGCGCCGTAGGCGATCCGGGCGAACTCGTGCAACCATTCGCCGACGACGGTCCGCGTGCTATCGCGACGCTGCGGGCCGCCGACGCGGAGACGCTGGTGCCGTGGCCAGCGGCAGGCACCAGCATCCGACTCGTCGAGGCGGTCCGCATCATCCTCATGGAGTCGGTGGTGCACCTGCTGGACGTACTCGACGCGGTGGGCATGTCACCCGCGGTGGCGGACGACGCCCTGCAGGAGACGGCCGCGCTGCTCGCCGAGGTCGCGGACCCGATCGCGTTCATCGAGGCCGCTACCGGACGCGCCGACCACTCACCCCTCCCCGTGATCCGCTGACACAGCACAGGTCAGCACTCCGGCAGCGAAGACCACTGCCGCGACCACCAATGCCGTACACGTCCATCCGAACCACCCCACCGCGGCCGCTCCGAACGCAGTTCCCGCGCTGCCGCCGATGAAGTACACCACCATGTAGCCGCTGTTGAATCGCGCGGGAGCCGCCGGGTCGATAGCGAGGACGGTGCTCTGGTTCGCGACCTGAGCCGCGAACAACCCGGCATCGAACAAGGCGAGGCAGACGACGGTCGCGACCGTACTATGCAGGGCAACCGCGTTCGTCGCCGCGGCGCCGAACGCCACCGACAGGCCGGCCAGAATCACCGCACGGGCGCCGACCCGGTCCGTCCAGCGACCGGCGACCTGGGTGGCGACGATCCCGGAGAGGCCGGCCAGACCGTACAGGCCGATCCGTTCGGGCGAATATGCGAACGGCGGCTGCGCCAGCGCAACCGCGAGCCCCGCCCACATCGCGCAGAATCCGAAGAACCACAGGGCCCCTCGCGCCGAAGCGAGCCGCAGCGCTGCGTGGCGGACGAACAGCATCGGGATCGACCGAATGCCTGCGATGTATCCGGTCGCGGGACGCGTGCGACGCGGGTTGGGCAGCACCACAGCGCAACTCGCCGCGAATGCGACGCATGCACCAGCGATGCACAGCAGCATCCCGCGCCACCCGAGATGATCGGCCAGCACACCCCCGACGATCCGTCCACCCAGGATCCCGGCGGAGATGCCGGAGGTCAGCACGCCGAGCGTCGTCGCCCGACGCTCCGGTACAGTCAGACGCCCCGCCACCGAGGTCATCCCGGCTCCGACGACAGAACTCGCCCCGGTCAGCGCGATCAGCGCGGCGAGCAGCTGAGTGTCTGCGACCGCGGCACTCAGGCTCAGAGCAGCGGCAAGGCATGCGAACTGCGCACCGATGACACGCCCTGGCGCGAACCGATCCACCAGCGGCACAACGAGTATCAATCCGGTCAGGTAGCCGATCTGGCCGCATGCCAGGGCCATGCCGACATGACCGATCGGAGACCGGAGCGAAGAAGCGACCTGCGCCACGGACGGCTGCAACAAGTAGACCGCGGAGGTGCCCAGGGCGGCGGCAACGGACATGAACAGCACCGTCGGGCCGGCGAGCTGAGGCATCTGCTCGGCACGGGCCGGGGGAATCGGACGTCTGGGGGGATGTGTCTCGGTCACCCCTCAACCATCGTGACCGCCGAGGCCGACGGACAGTGTCCGGACTGTCACTGGTGATACATTTTCGGCCATGCCCCGAAAGGTCGCGCTAGCACTGAGCGAAGGTGTCCCTCTATTCGAGCTCGCGGGACCGTGCGCGATATTCGGCACGGACCGCAGCGAACTCGCCGGCACCGACTGGTACGACTTCGCCGTATGCAGCCCGCGCGACGCGTCCGTCGACAGGTGGTTCCGCGCCACGACGACGCACACATACGACGACCTCGCGCGCGCCGACACGGTCATCGTCCCCGCCTGCCACGACGCCGCACTGAATCCCGCTCCCGACCTCGTCGAAGCCGTCCGGGAGGCCGCCTGCCGGGGCGCACGGGTCGCCTCGATCTGTACCGGCGCGTTCGTTCTCGCGGCCGCCGGACTGTTGGACGGACGCAGGGCGACGACCCACTGGCTGTACGCCGCCGAGCTGGCCGAGCGATACCCGCGAGTCCTGGTCGACCCCGATCCGCTGTACATCGATCACGGTGACGTGCTGACGTCCGCAGGAAAGTCGGCTGGGATCGACCTCTGCCTGCACATCGTGCGCACGGACTACGGCGCGCATGTGGCCAATCGCGTGGCACGCCGACTGGTCAGCCCACCGCATCGGGACGGCAACCAGCGGCAGTACGTCGATCCCGTTCCCGCGCCGACGGCCGCAGGGCGCGATATCGGCGACACGCTGACGTGGGCTCTCGACCACCTCGACGAGCCACTCACGATCGAGCAGCTCGCCCGGCACGCGCAGGTCAGCACGCGGACCCTGCATCGACACTTCGTGCAGCGCACCGGCACCCGGCCCCTCGAATGGCTCAACGCAGCTCGCGTCCGGCGCGCTCAGCAACTACTCGAGACGACCGACCTCACCGTCGAGCGCATCGCACACCTATGCGGTTTCGGCAGCCCGGTAGCCCTCCGAAGGCACATGCACAACGCACTCGACACCACACCGGATGCCTACCGCAGGCGGTTCGACGCGCTCAGCCGGTAGCTTGTCGGCATGCAGTACGACCTCGCGCAGGTGAACATCGCCCGACTCGCCGCCGACCTCGACAGCCCACAGCTGGCCGACTTCGTCTCCGCCCTCGATCCGGTCAACGCGCTTGCAGATGCGGCACCGGGATTCGTCTGGCGCCTACAGACCGAGGACGGCAACGCGACGGACATCGTCGCCTTCGAGGGCGACCAGGGCGATGGCGTCGGGGTGATCACCAACATGTCGACCTGGCGCGACGTCGACAGCCTGGCCGCGTTCGTCTTCGGCCCGATGCACAAGGCGATCATGCGCCGCAGACGGGAGTGGTTCCTGCCCATGCGGGAGGCGTACACCGTGTGCTGGTGGGTGCCGGCCGGGCACCGCCCGTCGGTCTCGGAGGCCGAGACGCGCCTCCGGATCCTGCGCGCCGAGGGCCCGACGCCCGAGGCATTCACCATAAGGCGCCACTTCCCGGCGCCGGACCGCGCTCCCACCGTCGGCGGCCCCGGCGCCGTCGAACGCGAAGACTGGGTCTGCGGGGTCTGAACGACCGAACGCATCACAGCCGCTGCGGCAGCGCGCGGGCGAGGTTTCGTGGACAATGGAGAGTCTGTTCTCACCACCCCGAGACCGCACCTAGGAGCACCGTGACGCCTCGACCCGTCACCGAGACGGACCAGACAGCACCGTCGGCGACCGCCGAAGCTCGCCTCGCCGACGAACAGATGCACCTCGACCGCGTATACACACGGATCGATGCGATGCGGGCGACGGCGACGCGGCGACGCACGGACAACCTCGCGGAAGTCGGCGAGAACCCGCAGGAACTGTCCGAGCGGGACTCCTTCCACCAGCTCTACACGGACGACCTGGCGAAATACGATGCGGCCGAGCACAACCTGTACTTCGGCCGCCTCGACATGGACGAACAGGACGACGATCAGGACGCCGTCCGTCGAATCGGCCGGATCGGCGTGCTCGACGGTGACGATTCGTTGTCCACGCTGCTGCTCGACTGGCGCGCTCCCCTAGCCCGCCCGTTCTACCTCGCGACCCCGGCACAGACCGAGGGCGTGCACGTGCGCCGGCATATACGCACCCGCGGCCGGCGCGTCACGGCGGTGACCGACGAGCGGCTCGCGCTCACCGCAGGTGAGGATCCCGGCACGGGACCCGGCGCCAACGTCGCAGGCGAGTCCGCGCTCGTGGAGGCCCTCGACGCGGCTCGCACGGGACACATGACGGACATCGTCGAAACCATTCAGCTCGAACAGGACGCGATCATCCGGTCCGAGCACCGCGGCGTGATGGTCGTGCAGGGCGGCCCCGGAACCGGCAAGACCGCGGTGGCGTTACACCGTGCCGCCTACCTCCTGTACACGTATCGCCAGAACCTGTCCCGTACAGGTGTGCTCATTGTGGGGCCGAACGAGACGTTCCTCGATTACATCAGCCGCGTGCTGCCCAGCCTCGGCGAGACCGGCGTCCTGCTCTCGACGGTGGGCGACCTCTACCCGGGCGTTGTGGCGACCCTGGAGGACGCGTCACGCGCGGCCGAGCTCAAGGGATCGACCGACATGATCGAGGTCATGAAGCAGGCCGTCCGCAGCTGGCAGACGCTGCCTCCCGCGCCGGTCGAACTGCGCTTCGACGGCTATCCGCTGACGATCGACAAGAAGGTGGTCACGCGGGCCCGCGGCCGTGCGCGTTCGTCGCGCCGAGCGCACAACCTCGCCAGGCCGCTCTTCATGCAGTCCGCCCTCGACCAGCTCGCCGAGCAGCACGCCAGGACGATCGGATCGTCCCTGGTCGACGGTTCGCTACTGCTCTCGCGGACGGACGTCGCGGATATCCGCGACGAACTCGCGGACGACCCCGAGGTCACTTCGGTCCTCGCCGAGTTCTGGCCTGAGCTGAGCCCGCAGCACGTACTCGCGGACCTGTGGGCCGATACGGCGCGGCTGGCAAGGGCCGCACCGGATCTTTCGGACGCGGACCGCGCCGCGCTCGCCCGCGCGACCGACGGCTTCTCGCCCGGCGATGCCCCTCTGCTGGACGAACTCGCGGAACTGCTGGGCATCGATGACGAGGCCGACGCGGAGCGCGCCGAGCGGGAGTGGCGCAAGCGTCTCACCGATGCGCAGGAAGCGCTCGACATCCTCACGGGCTCGGCGCCGGCGGACCTCGACGACGAGCTCGACTCGTCCGAGATCCTGATGGCGTACGACCTGATCGACGCCGAGCAGTTGGCCGAGCGCCAGAACGTCAGCGAGTTCAACACCACCGCCGACCGCGCCCGCGCGGACCGCACGTGGACGTTCGGGCACGTCATCGTCGACGAGGCGCAGGAACTGTCGGCGATGGCGTGGCGCATGATCATGCGCCGGATCCCCAACCGTTGGATGACGGTGGTCGGCGACACCGCCCAGACGTCCGAGGCCGCGGGGACGTCGTCATGGGCAAGCGTCCTGGACCCGTACACCCCGGGCCGCTGGAGACTCGCCGAGCTGACGGTGAACTACCGGACTCCCGAGGCGATAATGGACCTGGCTGCGGCCGTCCTGAAGGAGATCGACCCCGCGTCGTCGGTCCCGACGTCCGTCCGTCAGGGCGAGACGCCGGGCCTGGTCCGCGTCCCCGACGACGGCGATCTGGTCGCCACCGTCGCCGATGTGCTGCCGGAGGCGGAGGAACAGGACGGGGACGGGGACGCGCCGCGCCTCACCGCAGTTCTGGCGCCCCCCGATCTGGTCGGCAGGCTGCGCACACTGGCCGCGCCGGCCGTACGGGTGATGCCCGTGCGGCACGCCAAGGGGCTGGAGTTCGACCATGTGATCGTGGTCGAGCCGGGCCGGATCGCGGACGAGTCGGACCGCGGGCTGCAGGATCTCTACGTGGCACTGACGCGAGCGACCCAGACGCTGACCTTGGTCGCGTCCGGGTCGCTACCGCCCGCGCTGCGCAGGCTGGATAACTGAAACGACGGGCTACGTCGTGTGGACGATGAGGATGTCCACGGTGGTCTTGCGGGCGGCGTCGGACGGCACCGAGCCGAGCAGGCGCCCGGTCAGGGAGTTCAGGCCCTTGTTGCCGACGACGAGAAGCGCCGGCTCCTGCGCCTTCTTGGCGAGGTCGATGAGCGACTCGACCGGCTGCCCCTTGATGGCACGCTTGTCGACCGACTTCGCGCCGGCCTTGGCGGCGCGCCCCTCGGCCTCACGCAGGATGTCGTTCACCGGGTTCAGACCCTCGAGCTTGTAGGCGTCGTCGCCGAGCACGTCGGCGTCCGCGGGGCTCGCGTGCTCGCCGGGCACATATGCGCATGCGATGATCAGCTCGCCGTCGCCGGCCAGTGCGGCGGCGCGCTCGACGGCGCGCAACGACGACTCGGAACCGTCGGTACCGACGACCACGGTGTTGTAACCGCTCATCAATCCCTCTTCCTCTCAGGGCCGCGAGCTGCAGTGGAGCACACGGCTCGGGGCATCAGATGTCGAAGCAACTGTAGCGTCGTAAACGTCGTATGGGCGGAGATTGGGTGCAGCGACACGCTGTCTGGCCGAATGTCGCACGAGGCCGAACACGGAACGGCCGTGAATGCCGTCACTGCAGGCCCGCGGCGTCCATCCCCCGCAGTTCCTTCTTGAGGTCGGCGATCTCGTCGCGGATGCGCCCCGCCAGCTCGAACTGCAGATCCCGGGCGGCCGCCATCATCTGATCCGTGAGCTGCTGGATCAAGTCCGCGAGCTCGGCCCTCGGCATCGCGGAAGTGTCCCGGCCCTCGTACACGCCGGCGCTCGCCGGCTTCAGCTCGCCCTGTGCCCGGCGACCACGGGACGCGTTGCGTCCGGACCCGCCGATCGACTCGGTGTCCTCGGCCTCCGTGTAGACTTGGTCCAGGATGTCGGCGATCTTCTTGCGCAGCGGCTGCGGATCGACGCCCTTCTCCGCGTTGTAGGCGATCTGCTTCTCGCGGCGCCGCTCGGTCTCGTCGATGGCGTTCTGCATCGAGTCCGTGACCTTGTCCGCATACATGTGCACCTGACCCGAGACGTTGCGCGCAGCGCGGCCGATCGTCTGGATGAGGCTGGTGGTGGACCTGAGGAATCCCTCCTTGTCGGCATCCAGGATCGCTACCAGGGACACCTCCGGCAGGTCGAGCCCCTCGCGGAGCAGGTTGATGCCGACCAACACGTCGTACTCCCCGAGCCGCAGCTGCCGCAGCAGTTCCACGCGGCGCAGGGTATCGATGTCACTGTGCAGGTACCGCACCTTGATTCCCGCGTCCAGCAGGTAATCGGTGAGGTCCTCCGCCATCTTCTTGGTGAGTGTCGTGACCAGGACTCGCTCGTCCTTGTCGGTGCGCTCGCGGATCTCGTGGATGAGGTCGTCGATCTGCCCCTTGGTGGGTTTGATGACGACCTCGGGGTCGACGAGCCCGGTCGGGCGGATCACCTGCTCCACGAACTGGCCACCCGACTGGCCGAGTTCGTACTGGCCCGGCGTGGCCGACAGGTAGACCGTCTGGCCGATGCGATCCTCGAACTCGTCCCAGGTGAGCGGGCGGTTGTCCACCGCCGACGGGAGCCGGAAGCCGAAATCCACGAGGTTGCGCTTACGCGACATGTCGCCCTCGTACATGGCGCCGATCTGCGGCACCGTCACGTGCGACTCGTCGATGACGACCAGGAAGTCCTCGGGGAAGTAGTCGAGCAGCGTGGCCGGTGCGGAACCCGCGCCGCGGCCGTCGATGTGCCGCGAGTAGTTCTCGATACCGGAGCAGAACCCGACCTGCCGCATCATCTCGATGTCGTATTGCGTGCGCATCCGCAGCCGCTGCGCCTCGAGCAGCTTGTTCTGACGTTCGAGCTCGGCGAGCCGGTCCTCCAGCTCGGCCTCGATCCCCTCGATTGCGCGCGACATCCGCTCCGGCCCGGCGACGTAGTGCGTCGCCGGGAAGATTCGTAGCGAATCGACCTGCCGCACCACGTCACCTGTGAGCGGGTGCAGGTAGTAGAGCGCCTCGACCTCGTCCCCGAAGAATTCGATGCGGACGGCGAGCTCCTCGTAGGAGGGGATGATCTCGACGGTGTCCCCGCGCACGCGGAAGCTGCCGCGCGCGAAGGCCATATCGTTGCGGGTGTACTGCACATCGACGAGCAACCGCAGCAGCGCGTCCCGGTCCACCTCCAGGCCGACCTCCAGCTGCACCGACCGGTCGAGATAGCTCTGCGGAGTACCTAGGCCGTAGATACACGACACCGACGCGACCACCACCACGTCGCGACGGGACAACAGCGCCGAGGTAGCCGAGTGCCGCAGCCGCTCCACGTCGTCGTTGATCGACGAGTCCTTCTCTATGTACGTGTCCGTCTGCGCGATGTAGGCCTCGGGTTGGTAGTAGTCGTAGTAGGAGACGAAGTATTCGACGGCGTTGTTCGGCAGCAGGCCGCGCAGCTCGTTGGCCAGCTGCGCCGCGAGGGTCTTGTTGGGCGCCATCACCAGGGTGGGGCGCTGCATCCGTTCGATCATCCACGCAGTGGTCGCGGACTTGCCGGTGCCCGTCGCCCCGAGCAGCACTACATCCCGCTCACCGGCACGCAGACGACGTTCCAGGTCGTCGATCGCCTGCGGTTGGTCTCCCGCGGGCTCGTATTCGCTGATGACCTGGAACTCGGCCCCCGTCCGCTCGATCTCCCCGACCGGCCGGAACTCGGAGTGCGCCACCACCGGTTGCTCTGCCGCGAATGCCATGCGCCCAGCCTAGGTCGCTCTACCGACAAGTTTCGATCGGAGCAGCTCAGGGCGGACGATCGGGGCTCTCAGCGCTTCCGCGCCACCATGAGGTCGCGCAGTATCGAGCGGTCGACACGGTGCGCGAAGCCGTCGTATCCCGGCCCCGAGAGCACATCGAGTCCGGCACCGTCCAGGGCTGCCGCGACGTCGGCACGCGGCGCGACGAGCGTGTTCCAGCTCAGGCCCATGGCACCACCTGTCCGCAGCGTGGCAGCCCAACCGCCGACCGCTGAGTCGAGCAGGTCCAGGGGCCCGCGCGCGAGCCCCTTCGGTCCGCTGGAACCGTGCCGCACGCCGTAGGGCAGGTCGCCGACCACGAGGTCGACGGTGCCCGGCCTGATCAGCTGCGCGGCACGTGCCGTATCGGCGAGGTACATCGTGACCGACTGCGTGTGACCCGCCGCGTATGCCTCGCGCGTGGGCGCGAACACCGCCTCGTACTTCTTCGCCAGCAGCGCGTGCTCGCGGCGGACCGGCGTCGTCGCGGCCTTGTGCTTGAGTCGATTGTCCTTGAGCCAGGTGGTGAGGAACACCGAGTAGAGGTCGAAGTCCTTACCGTCCACGTCTATCCCCACTGCATCGAGCCCGAGAATCGCGGCCTGGTTGAGCGTTGTACCGCGGCCGCACACCGGGTCGAGCAAGCGCATACGTCCCTCGGTGAGCCGCTCGGGCCGCTCGGCGGAGGCCGCGGTGACCGTCAGCAACAGGCGCGTGAACTGCTCGTTCGTCTTACCCTGGTATTTCAGGATCGTGAGCAGGTCGCTCGGGTATCGGTCCGGACTCGGTACCGCGACCGGCCGGAGCAGATCCCCCGCGATCTCGAACAGTGCGTAGACGGACGACGCGTGCGCGAACAATGCGAGGTCGGCAGCGCTGAGATCGGCTGTGAACAGGACGTATTCGACGCCGGCGAGCTCCCGCACCTCGGGGGACGAGAGCCGGCCACCGAATGCGCCGGCGCCGAGCACCGTCAGCTCCGCCACCACGAGGTCGAGGGCCGAGCGGGCGTACACCCGGTTCGCGGACGGGGCGGGAAGAAGCGCGTACTGGGCCACGGCGGGCATCGTATCGTCGGGGTATGCGGTTCACCGATTCACCCGAACGCCCCGGCGATATCGACGAACTACGGGGACATCTCCACACCGAGGCACTCGAACGCTCGGCAGCGGTCCGCGACGCGTTGGAGCGCTTCGGCGAGGATCCCCATGCGGTGCACGTCTTCGCCTACGACGAGGACGGATCGCTCTCCGGAGGCCTCGTCGGCTCACTCACCCACGGCTGGCTGACCATAGGCGCGATATGGGTGCGCCAGCCCCGGCTGGGCCTGGGGACGAACCTGCTCGAACGGGCGGAGGCACGCGTACGCGAGGCCGGTGCGGACGCGATACTGGCACGCATCTGGGACTTCCAGTCACCGGAGTTCTACAAGCGGCGAGGCTTCCGGCCCTCGGGCGCCGTGCGCGACCGCCCGACCGGGGCGACCGAGCTGACACTGGTCAAGCGACTCACCGTCGACGCGACGGTCGACGACGCCGCCCTGCATCCGCCCAAGCGCGAGTCCTTCGACACCGCCGCCACCGTCAACATCGACCCGAAGGGCGTCGCCCGCCCGGTCGACGAGTTCCGCGACGAGCCGTTCGGTCTCTACATGGCGCGGCCCGCGGACCACCCGCAGTTCGATTACCTCGAGTCCTGGCTGCTGCCTCGGATGCATCTGCGTGCGACGCGCTTCCGTTTCACGCCGGGGCACGAGCGCGACCAGCGCGTCTACCTCGACGTGGCGCGGGTCTGGCGCGAAGGGGCGGTGTGGCATACGGAGGACTGGTACCTCGACCTCGTCGAGCACCCCGGGCGCCCGATCGAGCTCGTAGACGTGGACGAGTTGCTCGAAGCGGCCGCCGCCGGACTGGTCTCGATCACCGACGCCGAGACGGCCATCCGCGTGGCGGCGGAGGCGTCGTCGGGGATCACGTTGCACGGGCACAGCGTCGACGCGTGGCTCGCCGCATCCGGCGCGCCGGTGGCGTGGCACTCGTGATGGGCATGTCCCACGAGACTGCGTAGACTTCGGCGACGTGACAAACCTCACGCGGGAGAAGATCGTCTCCACCGCGCGCACGATGATCGAGCGCGACGGATTCGACGGACTCTCCATGCGCCGTCTTGCCGCGCAGCTCGACTCCAGCCCGATGGGCCTGTACCACCACATCGGCAACAAGTCCGGATTGCTCGGCCTCATCGTCACGCAGGTCGCCGACGAGATCGACTGGGTGATACCGGACGGCGCACCGCGGGACCGCATGGTCGCGGTGGGAGTGGACACGTTCCGGATGATGATGCGGATGCCCTGGATCGTGCCGATCCTGGCGCGGGGCACGCATGTGGGCCGTGGAGCACTCGAGAGCAACGACTGCTTCCTCGCGGCCGCGCTCGAGCAGGGTGCGAGCGACGAACAGGCGGTGCACCTGTGGCGCGCCGTGTGGGGCCACGTAGTCGGCGAGGTGACGGTGTTGTGCGCGATGGGCCAGGCACAACAAGACCCACCGTGGACCAGCGCCTACACCGAGCTGCCCGAGGCTCCCACGATGAGCCGCATGTTGCCCGAGCTGCCAGCCATCGTCGCCACCTACGCCCCCGACGAGACCATCGCAGACCTCATCGACGGGACCATCAGGCGTTGGGCCGGATCCTGATCGGCGTATCGACGCCGGGATCCGCGCCCGCATAGCCGCCCGCGACCGGGTAGAAACCGGCCGCTGCGAACCTCGGAGCGAGCGCTGCGGCGTCGACGCCCGAGACCGGGGTCACCTCCACCACGCCGCTCGCCACGTCCACGGCGGCGTCCTGCCCCAGCGCCAACCGCACGCGGGCCGCCCGGCGATCGGCGTCCGCGACTGCGCCCGACGCTCCCCCACCCGAAGATGTGGAACCCGGCCCCGCAGGGCGACCGGCGGCCAGGTTCGCGGCGAACGGCGCGATACGCCTCTCCCACAGCTCACGCACGCGAGCAGGCATGGCCGCGGGGGCTCCGGAGTTGTCCAGCCACACGTCGGCGACCGCCCGGCGCTGCTCGTCGGTGGCCTGCGCCGCGATGCGGGCGCGGGCGTCCTCCTCCGACATGCCGCGCTGCGTCACGAGCCGCTGCACCCGCTCCTCGGCGTCGGCCCAGACGACGATCACGAGATGGAACGCCGGCGCCAAGCCGCCCTCCACGAGGAGCGGGATGTCCTGCACTACGACGGCGTCGGGGCCGGCCGCATCGATGACCTCCTGCGCCCGTGCCCCGACGAGCGGATGCGTGATCGCGTTGAGTCTCTTCCGGGACTCGTCGTCGGCGAACGCGACCGCGGCGAGCGCGGGGCGGTCGAGGCTTCCGTCCTCAGCGAGGATCGTCTCCCCGAACGCCTCCACGAGGGCCGCCAGGCCCGGAGTACCGGGCTCGACGACCTCGCGCGCGATCCGGTCCGAATCCACGACCGCCCCTCCGAGAGCCGCGAGTTCCCGCGCCACCGTCGACTTGCCGGCGCCGATGCCGCCCGTGAGTCCGATGCGAATCATGCGTACAGAATACGGACCGTCTGCGAGGATGGCGGAATGCCACTGGTCGCCGGAATCGACTCGTCGTCCCAGTCCTGCAAGGTGGTCGTCTGCGACGCGGCGACGGGCGCAGTCGTCCGTTCGGGCGCCGCACCGCACCCCCCGGGGACGGAGGTCGACCCCGAATCCTGGTGGGACGCATTGCAGGTAGCGGTGTCGGCTGCCGGCGGTGTGGGTGACGTCGCTGCGCTCGCGGTGGGCGGCCAGCAGCACGGCATGGTGTGTCTCGACGACGCCGGCGCCGTGGTCCGGGATGCGTTGCTGTGGAACGACGTACGCTCTGCCGACGCCGCGGCCGATCTGGTCTCCGATCTCGGTGGGCCGGACATGTGGGCCGACGCGGTCGGCGTTGTTCCGGTCGCCGCGATCACCGCTGCGAAACTGCGTTGGCTCGCGGATCACGAACCTGCGCACGCGGATCGGACCGCGGCGGTATGCCTCCCGCACGACTGGCTGACCTGGCGGCTCTCGGGCGCGGCCGAGCTCGGCACGTTGGCGACGGACCGCAGCGACGCGTCGGGCACCGGCTACTTCTCGGCCGCGGCGGACGAGTACCGAACGGATCTGCTCGAACTCGCGCTGCGGGGGCGCCGGCCGGAACTACCCCGGGTGTTGGGCCCTGCCGCGGTCGCGGGAGCCACCCCCGACGGAGCCGCTCTCGGTCCCGGCGCCGGCGACAACGCCGCGGCCGCACTGGGCCTCGGCGCGCGACCCGGCGATGCGATCGTCTCGATCGGAACCTCCGGTGTGGTCAGCGCGGTGGCGACCGGGGCGCCCAACGATCCGTCCGGCATCGTCGCCGGGTTCGCGGACGCGACCGGGCACCACCTGCCGCTCGTCTGCACGCTGAACGGCGCTCCGGTGCTCGCCGCCACGGCGCGCGCGCTAGGCGTCGACCTCGGCACGTTCGCCGACATGGCGATCTCGGCTCCCGCGGGCGCCGGCGGACTCGCGTATGTGCCGTACCTGGGCGGCGAGCGCTCCCCCAACCTGCCCGGGGCCTCGGGAGCGCTGCACGGCATGACCGGCACCAACCTCACTCCGGCGAACATCGCTCGTGCCGCGGTCGAGGGACTGCTCTGCTCGCTGGCCTACTGCCTGGACGCGATCGAGGCACAGGGCACCTCCGTGCAGCGAATCGTGCTGGTGGGCGGTGGTTCTCGGTCCGCGGCTGTGCGCGCTATCGCACCTGCGGTGTTCGGACGGGAAGTGACCACGCCGCTGCCCGGCGAGTACGTGGCGCTGGGCGCGGCACGGCAGGCGGCATGGGTGCTGGAGGACGTCGCCCCGGATTGGTCGGCGGCCAGGTTCGAGACGTTCACGGCAGCGCCGACTCCCGACGTGCGCAAGCGCTACCGGGAGGCGGAGCCCCTCACGCTTGGACGATGACGCCGGGCGGCGACGTGGCCCTACGCCAGGATCTCCGCCAGCGTCGCGCGCGCTCCGTGCCGGCGCAGCGAGGACAGCGCCGCCAGGTACGGCTCCGTGAATCCGGGCCGCTCGGCCAGGTCCGCGAACAGAGCCGGATCCGACACGAAGGCAAGCGGTTCCGTGCGGGACCTGAGCGCCCGCTCGGTGAGCGTGGCAGCGAGGGGGTCGACGACATCGATGGGATGTCCCGCCTCGTCGACCCCCTCCGCGTAGCGGGTCCAGCTCGCCACGATCGCGGCGGCGATCGAAACGTCACCCCCCGCGTCCAGGCGCTCGCGGATCACGGGCACCAGCCACGCCGGGATGCGGTCCGAGGAGTCCTGACAGAGCCGGGCGACGGTATCCGCGATCGCAGGGTTGGAGAAGCGTTCGACGAGGGTTTCGACGTAGGCGTCTAGGTCGACTCCCGGCACGGGGCGCAACGTCGGACGCCCCTCGGAATTCATGTAGCGGCGCAACAGCTTCCGAATGTCCGGATCTGCGGCGGCGTCGTGCACGAAGCGGTAGCCGAGCAGGTAGCCGAAGTAACACAGTGCCTGGTGGCCCGCGTTGAGCAGGCGCAGCTTCATGAGTTCGTATGGCGCCACGTCGGGCACCACCTGCACTCCCGCCTCCTCGAACAGCGGGCGACCCGCGGCGAACGAGTCCTCGAGCACCCACTGCGTGAACGGCTCGGCCACCACGGGCCACCGGTCGTCGATTCCCGTGCGACGCAGCACTTCTGCGCGCAGGCCCGGTGGTGTCGCGGGGGTGATGCGGTCGACCATCGAGTTCGGAAACGCCACCTCTTCCTCGATCCAGTCCGCGAGCTCGGGGTCGGCGAGACGGGCGAATGCGAGGAAAGTGCGCCGCGCCATCTCCCCGTTGCCTGCGATGTTGTCGCAGGACATCACCGTCAGGGGTCCGACCCCGCGGTCACGGCGCCTGCGCAGACCCTCGATCACGTAGCCGAACACCGTCGTAGGGACCGCGCCGGGACGCAGGTCGGCGGCGACGTCGTCTGCGGCGGCGTCGAACTCGCCCGTGGACTTGACGAAGTTGTAGCCGCCCTCCGTGATCGTCAGCGACACGATCCTGGTATCCGGGTGCGCGATCCGCTCGAGCACTGCCTCGGGGTCGTCGGGCGCGAACAGGTAGTCGACGATCGCACCGAGCACCGAGGTCTCGACCGTGCCGTCGGGCGCCTTGAGAGTGAGGGTGTAGAGCCCCGCCTGCGGCACCAGGGCGTCGCGCATAGCCGCGTCGCCGGGGCGGAGGCCGACGCCGCAGATACCCCATCCTGAGGCGTCGCCGCTACCGGCCAGCAGCCGGTCGACATACATCGCCTGATGGGCGCGATGGAATCCGCCGACGCCGAAATGAACGATGCCCGTGCGGATCCCGCCGCGTTCGTATGGGGCCTGGTCGGCGGCGAGACTCATGGTCGGCTCTCCTGTCGTTGACGCGCTCATTGATCCACACGGTCGATGCTAGGCACTCCCGGGAAGACGACCGCCTTCATCGCCCCCGGCGTGCGATCCGCATTCAGGGCTTCCACGGTCTGGTCTAGGCCGAACCTACCGGTCACCATGGCGTCGAGCCGCACCCTCCCCGTGGCGGCCAGCTCGATCGCAGCGTGCCAGGTATTGGCGTAGCGGAAGACGCCGGTGAGCGACAGCTCGCGGTTCTGGATGAGCGACACCGGCAGCTCCATCGTGTCGGCGCCCATTCCCACCAGTACGACACGCCCACCGGGCCGGACGGCGCGGATTCCGGACCGCACTGCCGACGGCGCCCCGGACGCGTCGACGAACGCGTCGTAGCCGGCGCCGGGATCGACATCGGCGGGGCGGGTCTCGGTGGCGCCGAGGCGCTCCGCCTGCTCCCTGCGCCCGGGCATCACGTCGGAGACGACGATCCTTGTGGCCCCCGCCGCGTGCGCGACCTGAGCGACGAGCAACCCGACGGGCCCCGCACCCGCAACCAGCACCGCGGCGCCGGGACCGATCGCCGCCTTGCGGACCGCCGCGAGCCCGACCGAGAGCGGCTCGAGCAGGGCGGCTGCGGTATCACTGACCGAGTCGGGTACGGGATGCGCGAAAGCCGCACCTATGGTGACGAACTCGGCTAGAGCGCCGTCCACGGGCGGGGTGGCGTAGAAGCGCATGTGTGGGCACAGGTTGTATTCGCCCCGCAACGACTCGGCGCTGACCGGATCGGGACGCTGCGGTTCGATCGACACCCGCTGACCGATACGCGCCCGCTCGACCCCGTCACCGACACCGACGACGACTCCGGATGCCTCGTGCCCCAACACGATCGGCCCGTCCACGATGTAGTCGCCTATCCGGCCGTGCCGGAGGTAGTGCGCGTCCGACCCACACACGCCGACGGCGGCGACGCGGACCAGTACGTCTCCCGGCGCGGGGGCTGGCACCTCTCGGTCCTCGACCACGACGGTGCCACCCGGGTACAGGACGGCGGCCCGCATCGCTGCGGGCACGTGTCCGATGACTGTTGCGTGGGTCACACCTGAATGGTAGCGTAGTGAGCATATTCATCGCTAGTGAGCATTTGCTCACGATGAGAACGACAGATGGACGACTGCCATCTGCTGGAGCAACGGAGCCCCGACGTGACCCCCACTCCGCGCACATCTGGTGACGCCGGCCACGACCTGCGCCTGCTGGTGCGAGCGGCCACCATGTACCACCTCGAAGGGCTGACCCAGGCCCAGATCGCCGAGCGACTCGGAGTCTCACGCCCCACCGCCGGCCGATTGGTGGCCCGCGCCAGGGCTCAGGGGCTGGTCACCGTCAGCGTCTCCGCTCCTCCGCACCTCGCGGCGTCGATCCACCCGCTCCTCGAACGCGAACTCGAGGAGGCGTACCAACTCGACGAGGCCTATCTGATGGCCGAGGACGCGGACGGGACGCCGTCGGGCGACGCCGCACTCGGACGCGCGGGCGCCTCGGTGCTCACGCGCCGTCTCTCCGAGGATGACGTCTTCGGATTCACCTGGGGCCCAGAGCAAGTCGCGGTCGCGGACGCCCTCGGCGGCGGCGCGACCTGCGCCCGGGTGGTGCAGATGGACGGATCCATGACCTCCGTCGACTACCACACCGGCGTCGACCACGCCCTGTCCCGCTTCGCCGAGCGACTCTCCGCCCGGCCGCTGCGTTTGGTGGCACCCCTGTTCGCGGACCCGGAGACGGTTCGCGCGATGACCCGGGACTCGGTTCTGTCCCAGGCGCTCTCGGCCGCCCGCGAGGCGGACGTCATGCTCTTCGGCGTCGGTTCCGTATCGACGTCCACAACCCTCTTCGAGGGCGCGTACATCGATGCCGCCGTCCTCGACGAGTTGCGCGCGCTGGGCGCGGTCGGCGAGATCGGCGGTCGCTTCTACGACGCCGACGGTGTCGCCGTCGCATCCAGCCTGGTGGAGCGGACCGTGTCCGTGCCACTGGACGACATACGGGCGGCCCGCACGTCGATCCTCGTATCCGGCGGCGAGCACCGCCGCGAATCGATCCTCGGAGCCCTGCGCGGCGGCTACGCCACCACCGCCGTGACGGACGTCGCCACCGCGCGTTGGCTCCTCGACCGCAAGGAGGGCAGCCGATGAGACCTCGGCTCCTGCATTCACGCCGCCGGATCACCGGCCGTCTCGCCGCCGTCGCGGCGGCGGTCGGACTCGGCGTATCCGCCTGCGCCGGCGCCGGCTCGCTGACCGGCGGCGGCTCCGACTCCATCACCATCGCCATCGTCTCCAACTCGCAGATGCAGGACGCGATCTCGCTGTCCGGCGAGTTCGAGAAGGCCAATCCCGGAATCAAGCTTCACTTCGTGTCGCTGCCGGAGAACGAGGCTCGCGCGAAGATCACGGCCTCGGTCGCGACCGGCGGCGGCGAGTTCGACGCCGTCATGGTGAGCAACTACGAGACCCGGATGTGGGCGAAGAACGGCTGGCTCACCGACCTGCAGCCCCACATCGACGCCACGCAGGGCTACGACGCCGCGGACTTCATCCCGAGCCTCCGCGATGCGCTGTCCGAGAACGGGCACATGTACTCGGTCCCGTTCTACGGCGAGTCGTCGTTCCTCATGTACAACAAGAAGATGTTCGCGGACGCGGGCATCGCGATGGACCCGAATCCCACTTGGGACCAGGTCGTCTCGTATGCGGAGAAGCTCGACCGGCCCGCAGCCAAGAAGTACGGTATCTGCCTACGCGGTGACCCGGGTTGGGGCGAGGTGCTCGCCCCACTCGACACGGTCATCAACGCCTACGGGGGCCGCTGGTTCGACCAGGGCTGGCAGGCGAGACTCGACAGCCCGGAGGTCGCCAAGGCGGTCGGGATGTACGTGGATCTCGTGCGCAGATACGGCGAGCCGGGAGCCGCGTCCGCGGGCTTCCAGGAGTGCGCCAACCTGATGGCACAGGGACAGACCGCGATGTGGTACGACGCGACGTCCGCGGTCTCGGTGCTCGAGGACCCCGCGACCAGCGCCGTCCACGGTCAGGTCGGGTACGTCCCGGCACCGCGAGCAGCCAAGGGCGACAACGGATGGCTGTACACCTGGTCCCTCGGCATTCCCGCCAAGAGCACCCATAAGGACGCCGCGTGGAAGTTCGTGTCGTGGATGACGAGCAAGGAGTACATCGCCGATGTGGCCCAGCGACTCGGCCCCAGCCACGTCCCGCCGGGTAGCCGCGAGTCGACGTACAAGCTGCCGGCCTATGCCGCCGTCGCACAGGCGTACGCGGGTCCGACGCTGACGGCGATGCAGAACGCGAACCAGCTGAAGCCCACGGTGGATCCAGTGCCCTACACCGGAATCCAGTTCCTCGCCATCCCGGAGTTCCAGGACATGGGCACCCTCGTCAGCCAGCAGATCAGCGCCGCTGTCGCAGGCCAGAAGTCGGTCTCCGACGCCCTGGCACAAGCCCAGCGGTACGCCGACACCGTCGGCAAGACCTACCGGAACGGAGCTTAGCCATGGCTACCGCCTCACTCGAGCCCGCGGCCGCATCGGGGCCGCGACCGGCAACGATCAAGTCCAAGCGCGACAACGTCTCCCGTGCGGAGGGGTGGCGCCGACGCGGTCCCCTGTTGCCAGCGCTGATCTTCATGATCGTCGTCACGCAGATCCCATTCCTGTTCACCCTCTTCTACTCGACCCAGTCGTGGAACCTGGTGCGCCCCGGCTCCGAGCACTTCGTCTGGCTGCGGAACTACGCGACGGTCTTCCAGGACAGTCAGTTCCGGCAGGTCGCACTCAACACGGTCGTCCTGATCGTCGGGACGGTGATCGTCTCGGTGTTACTGGGCCTGGTGTTCGCACTCCTCCTCGACCGGAAGTTCCTGGGGCGCAGCATTGTCCGTACACTGCTCATCACTCCGTTCCTGGTCACCCCCGTCGCGGGTGCGCTGTTGTGGAAGACCAGCCTCTTCGATCCGTCCAACGGGATCGTCAACTGGCTACTCAGCCTCGTCGGAATCGGACCGGTCGACTGGCTCAGCCGCTTCCCGTTGCCGTGTGTCATGGCGGAGCTCGTCTGGCAGTGGACACCGTTCATGATGCTGCTGATCCTGGCCGGTCTGCAGTCCATGCCCCGCGACATAGCAGAGGCCGCACGTGTGGACGGCGCCACCAGCGTCCGGCTGTTCCGGGAGCTGACGCTGCCGCACCTACGTAGATTCATCGAGCTCGGCTCGGTGCTCGGCGCCATCTACCTGGTGAACACGTTCGACACCGTCTACATGATGACGCAGGGCGGCCCGGGAGTCTCCAGCGCCAACCTGCCTTACTACATCTACCAACGGGCCTTCCTCGGCTTCGACATCGGCCAGGCCGCGGCTATGGGCGTGGTGACAGTGATCGTCACGATCATCGTGTCGACACTCGCGCTGCGCCTGATCTTCACGAGCTTCTCGGGAACGGAGGAGGCGGCATGAGTACCGCGATCACCACCACTGGAACGACGCCGCCCGGCGCGGCACGGGTCACCCGGCGGAAGCGCTTCTCCCCCGGCGGATCTGCGCTCACCGCCCTCACCTGGATCCTGTGCATCGGCTTCTTCTTCCCGGTGCTCTGGATGGTGCTGACGGCGTTCAAACAAGAGAAGGACGCGGCCACGCCGACGCCGAAGCTCTTCTTCACCCCGACGTTGTCGGAGTTCTCCAGCGTGCTGAGCGGCGGAGTCGGCACGGCGATCCTCAACTCGCTCTTCGCCACCGTCGTATCGATGATCCTCGTTCTGCTGCTGGGGGTTCCGGCGGCGTTCGCACTGTCGCTGCGACCAGTGCGCAAGACCCGTGACGCGCTGTTCTTCTTCATCAGCACGAAGATGCTGCCGATCGTCGCGGCGATCATCCCGCTATACGTCATCGTCGGGAAGATCGGCCTGCTCGACAACGTGTGGACGCTGGTGATCCTGTACACGTCGATGAACCTCCCGATCGCCGTGTGGATGATGCGCTCGTTCTTCCTCGAGGTGCCGGGCGAGCTTCTCGAAGCCGCAAGCATGGACGGCGCGAGCCTATGGACCTCGGTGCGCGAGGTGATCCTGCCCCTGATCTCACCCGGCCTCGCCGCCACCGCCCTCATCTGCGTCATCTTCTCGTGGAACGAATTCTTCTTCGCCGTCAACATGACGGCTGTGCGGGCTCAGACGGTGCCGGTGGCGCTCGTCGGTTTCATGTCGAGCGAGGGACTGTTCTACGCCAAACTCTCGGCCGCCTCCGTGCTGGCCGCTCTGCCCGTCGTGCTGTGTGGCTGGATCGCACAGAACAAGCTGGTCCGAGGCCTCAGCTTCGGCGCTATCAAGTAGGAGAAACCGATGGCTTCCATCACGTACGAGAACGCGTGCTGCGTGTACCCCGGCGCCGACACCCTGGCCGTCGACTCGCTCAACCTCGATATCGAGGACGGCGAGTTCGTGGTCCTGGTGGGGCCGTCCGGCTCCGGCAAGTCGACCGCCCTACGCATGCTCGCCGGTCTCGAGGAGATCGACTCCGGCACCATCAAGATCGGTGGGCGCAGTATGGTCGGCGTCGCGCCGAAGGACCGCGACATCGCCATGGTCTTCCAGAACTACGCCCTGTACCCCAACAAGACGGTCGGCGAGAACATGGGTTTCGCGCTCAAGATGCGAGGCATTCCCGTCGATGAGCGCAAAGCCAAAGTGGCGGAAGCCGCCAAGCTGCTCGATCTCACCGACTATCTCGACCGCAAGCCGGCCAAGCTGTCCGGCGGTCAGCGACAGCGCGTGGCGATGGGCCGCGCCATCGTCCGCGAGCCGCAGGTCTTCTGTATGGACGAGCCGCTGTCCAACCTCGACGCCAAGTTGCGGGTGCAGACTCGTACGCAGATCGCAGCACTGCAGCGGCGGCTGGGCACTACCACGGTCTATGTCACCCACGACCAGGTCGAGGCCATGACCATGGGCGACCGGGTAGCAGTGCTGAAATTCGGTGAGCTGCAGCAGTTCGCTTCACCCGCCGAGCTGTACGCCCGCCCACGCAACGCGTTCGTCGCGGGGTTCATCGGGTCGCCCGCCATGAACCTGTTCGATGCGCCCGTAGCCGGTGGCGCGATACAGGTCGCGGGCGGCACCGTCGACCTCACCGACGACGATGCCGCCCGCCTCCGGAGCTCCGGCCTGGACCGGGTCACCGTCGGGATCCGGCCGGAGTCGCTAGGGCTCGCCGCGGGGCAGGACGGTGTGCCCGCCGAGGTCGCGATCCTCGAAGACCTCGGCAGCGACACCTATGTCTACGCAACCATCGACGACCCGAAGGTCGAGGCCGCAGGCGGCGGCCCCGTCACGCTGGTCGCCCGCTGCCCGCGCCAGACGGTCGCCCGGATAGGCCAGGCGATCCGGCTGCGCCAAGTCGAGCCGACCGTGCACCTGTTCCATCCGCAGACGGGCGAACGACTCGACTGAGCCGTCAGCTGTTCCCGCCGGTCACGCCCGTGGTCTCGTTGGGCACCTCGGCGAGCCTGCCCTCCCGCGCAACCGAGCGCGACGAGATGGTCACCGCCTTGATCGTCTTGGTCGCCGGGTCCGTGACGTAGGCGGTATCGCCCTGTGCGTAGACCGCCGGACGCGGCTCCTGCCAATCCTCGGGCTCGGTCCAGGGCCTCGTCACCTCGACATCTCCCACGACCTGGCCCGTGTCCGGGTCGAGGACGCGCAGGTGGCCGTCGGTCCCCAGTACCAACGCCTCACCGAACCGGCCGCGGGCAAGAGACCGGAAGCTGTACGACGCCGGGAGCTCGACGAGCTTCATCGTGCCGGCATCGGTATCGATGAGGGAGACCCGAGTCGGTCGCTCGAGCTCCGCCTCCTTGTCGACCTTGTAGTCGCCGAGGACCACTCTGTGCGCCTCCGTGGCCGCAGCGTTGCCGGTGCGCGCGTAGCCCGGAGTCGGCGTCGCAACCTTGCGGATCTCGTTGCCGCGCACCACGACCGGGCCGTCCTCACAGCCGAACATGACGGCGCCGCCCGCGGCCGCTCCCTCGCCGTGCACGCCGGGGCACTGATCGGTACGGCCGACCTCGCGCCGGTCGCGGTCGAGGATCACCACAGACGAGCGCGCCTTCTCCGTGCCGACGGTCACCAGCAGCGAATGGTCGCCACGCTCGACGGCCACGCCGTGATGCGCGTCCGGGGCTGTATAGGTCTCGGTCTTCGGCTTCTGAGCCGCCTTGCCCGGCTCGGCGAGGGCTCCGGACTCGAACGATGTCACCACACCGCTGCCGTCGGCGAACAGGACCGTGCGACCGTCGTGACGAACGACGTGGCCGGGCTTCTCGGCTTCGAACACCACGTCCGTACTGCTCGGATCCGCTGTGTAGAAGTGCGAGTGGTCACCGTGCGGCTCGGCCCACGTGCCCATGTCGAGGACCCGGAAACCCTCGGTCTCGGAGAGCAGCACGTGGCGCCCGTCGCCGGCGGGAGCGACTCGGACGAAGCCCGCGGCCGGCAAGTCGGCGACTGTCTCGAGGGTCCTGCCGTCGACGACGGTGACCCCGCCGTCGTGCGTGATCGCGAGGCGCGGCGTCACGCGCCGCTCCTCCACCGGCGCCGAGGCCGATGAGGTGGTGCCGGTCCCCGTCTCGGACTCCGACGCGCTGTCGTCGCCGGGCGCGCATGCGCCGAGCATCACTGTGCCGGCGAGGAGAAGCGCAGCCCTGTGTCGAATCGTGTTGCTGTTCATGTAAAGAAGTCTTATAGACAATGATTGCCGATTGTCAAAGGCGCATATCGCCATGCGTGCATCCGGGCACGACGCAGAGTCTCGACAGGGGCCGGAACGAGGCACGGGCCGGAACCAGGCACGGGCCCCGGAACGCGCTGAAGGCCCCCTCCCGTGGGAGGGGGCCTTCAGTGACTATGCGTTATGCGATCAGGCGTTGCCCGACAGCTTCTCGCGGAGAGCGGCCAGCTGCGCATCGCTGGCCAGCGAGCCGCCACCCGAAGTGGACGCCACCTGCTCGCGGTCGCCCGACTCGCTCGAGTAGTTCGCGCCGGCGGACGTACCCGCAGCGGCCTCCGCGGCCTCGTCGGCAGCGAACTTCTCCATCTGCGCGGTGTGCATCTTGTGGCGACGCTCCGCCTCGGCGTAGCGACCCTCCCACTCCTCGCGCTGCTTGTCGAAGCCCTCGAGCCACTCGTTGGTCTCGGGGTCGAAGCCCTCGGGGAAGATGTACTCGCCGTTCTCGTCGTAGCTGTCGGCCATGCCGTACTTCGACGGGTCGAACTCCTCCGTGTAGTCCTCGTTGGCCTGCTTGAGGCTCAGCGAGATGCGGCGACGCTCGAGGTCGATGTCGATGACCTTGACCATCGCGTCGTCGCCGACGGAGACGACCTGGTCCGGGACCTCCACGTGACGCTCAGCCAGCTCGGAGATGTGCACCAGGCCCTCGATGCCCTCCTCGACACGCACGAACGCGCCGAACGGGACGAGCTTGGTGACCTTGCCGGGCACGATCTGACCGATGGCGTGGGTCCGTGCGAACTGGCGCCACGGATCCTCCTGCGTCGCCTTGAGCGACAGCGAGACGCGCTCGCGGTCCAGGTCGACGTCCAGAACCTCGACGGTGACCTCGTCGCCGACGGTGACGACCTCGGACGGGTGGTCGATGTGCTTCCAGGACAGCTCGGAGACGTGCACCAGACCGTCGACGCCGCCGAGATCGACGAACGCACCGAAGTTGACGATCGAGGACACGACGCCCTTGCGGACCTGGCCCTTCTGCAGCTGGTGCAGGAACTCGGAGCGGACCTCGGACTGCGTCTGCTCGAGCCACGCGCGGCGCGAGAGCACCACGTTGTTGCGGTTCTTGTCGAGTTCGATGATCTTGGCCTCGATCTCCTTGCCGATGTACGGCTGGAGATCGCGCACGCGGCGCATCTCGACGAGCGAGGCGGGAAGGAAGCCGCGGAGGCCGATGTCCAGGATCAGACCGCCCTTGACCACCTCGATGACGGTGCCCTTGACGGCCTCGTCCTTCTCCTTGAGCTCCTCGATGGTGCCCCAGGCGCGCTCGTACTGTGCGCGCTTCTTGGAAAGGATGAGGCGGCCTTCCTTGTCCTCCTTGGTGAGAACAAGGGCCTCGACCTCATCGCCGACGTTGACGACCTCGGAGGGGTCGACGTCGTGCTTGATGCTCAGCTCGCGCGAGGGAATGACACCCTCGGTCTTGTAGCCGATGTCGAGAAGGACCTCGTCGCGATCGACCTTGACGATGGTGCCCTCGACGATGTCGCCGTCGTTGAAGTACTTGATCGTGGCGTCGATTGCGGCCAGGAACTCGTCTGCCGACCCGATGTCGTTGATTGCGACCTGCGGCGACGAAGTTGTAGTGGTGGGCATTAGGTGGTTTGCTCCGGACACGGTGCTAGTAGGTACAGGGATACGGGTGCATGCGCACACGCGTGTGCCACAGTACTCTACGGCCTGTTAGCTGGGCAAACCCGGCCCCGCGCAGCTCAGAGCAACCTTGGAATCACCCTAGTCGTCGCCTCAGGAGGGCCGCCGTGAGCCACCGCTCCACCCCGGACCTGCGCCGGGACTCCGCCGGCAGCGAGGCCGCGAGCCGGCGGTGGTGGGACGCCGACGCGGACGCCTACCACGTCGAACACGGGGCATTCCTGGGAACTGCGAGCGCCGATGGCGAGTTCGTGTGGTGCCCCGAGGGCCTGCACGAGGAGGACATGCGGCTTCTGGGCACCGTCGCGGGCCGGACGGTGCTCGAAGTCGGCTGCGGAAGCGCGCCGTGCGCACGGTGGCTCGCGACGCAGGGCGCGAGGGTCGTCGCGCTCGACCTGTCCCGCGGGATGCTCGACGTCGGACGGCCGCTCGTCCGGGGCGACAACCCGCTGCTGCTGCAAGCGGGGGCCGAGGACCTGCCGCTGGCGAACGCGTCCGTCGACCTGGCGTGTTCCGCCTTCGGGGCGATTCCATTCGTCGCGGACTCGGCACGGGTGATGGCCGAAGTGGCGCGAGTGCTGCGCCCCGGAGGCCGATTCGTCTTCTCGGTCAACCACCCGATGCGGTGGATCTTCCGCGACGACCCTGGGCCGGCGGGCCTCGAGGCCGTACTCCCCTACTTCGACCGATCACCGTACGTAGAGGTCGATGACGAGGGCGTGCCCAGCTATGTCGAGCACCATCGCACCGTCGGGGACCGCGTGCGCGAGATCGTGAGCGCCGGGCTGGTGCTGTACGACCTGCTCGAACCCGAGTGGCCAGAGGGCTTGACCGAGGAGTGGGGTCAGTGGAGCCCGCTACGCGGCGCGATCTTCCCCGGGACGGCGATCTTCTGCTGCGAGAAACCGGCGTAGACGAGCTCTGTCGCCAGCGGATCGGCAACCCCGGTCGCGGTATCACAAGCCACGTCCGCCCCACTGATGTGCTGGTTTACCAACGCAAGACGGCATTCTCACAGTAATCTCAGGCTCGCCACGCACAGTCGTGTGCGTACCCGAAGCCAAGGAGGCCCGAATGAACACCGTCACCAAGCGCATCGCGTGCGCCGTCACGGCCGGCGCGGGCGCCGTATCGCTCTCGCTGATCCCTGCGACCGCCAATGCGGCCCCCAATGACCACGTCCCCGGCACCAACTGCACCGTCGCCCAGGTCGAGCGAGCGACCAACGCCATCGCGCCCGAGGCGACCGCCGCGCTCGCCCAGGTACCCGGCGGCAAGGCCCAGGCCGAAACCTTCATCACGTCGACGCCCGAGCAGCGAGGCGCCCTGATCGACAAACTGAAGAAGGAGAATCCGCTGGCCGCTAAGTACTACGCGGCACACAAGCAGGAGATCGACGCCAAGATCGCCAAGGTCATCGCGACCTGCAGCCAGTACTGAGAGGCGGAACGATGCCCACGCGCGCACTCCCGCTCGCTCGCCGCACCGTGGCCGCCGTAGCGGGTCTCGGCGCGGCCGCCATGATCGCGGCACCGATCGCGGCCGCAGCTCCTGCGCCGACACCGAAGCCGCGGCCCGCTGCCGGCAAGCTCGACCTGGCGAGGAAGGTGCCCGGCACCTCGTGCACCGTCGGCCAGGTCCGGGCGGCGGCCAACCATCTGTCGCCGGGGCTATACGACCGGCTGCAGGATGCCGCCGGTGGGCCGAAGACGTTCTCGGACATCGTCGCCGCCGACCCGGGATCTCGACAGCTACAGCTCGTAGGACTCGTGCTGCGCGGCTCTGTGACCGGTCTACAGATGGTCGGCCAAGAGGCCGACATCGAGAGCACACTGCGGCAGGCGTACAAGGACTGCGGCAAGTACCCCGCCCAAGCGGTCAAGGCGCCCGCCAAACGGTAGGCGCGCAGGAATAACGACGACGCCGTCCCGACTCGATCGGGACGGCGTCGTCGTTTATTGGGCTACTACTCCTCGGTGGATCGGAAGTACGTGCGCTGCAGTAGCTCTCGCAAGTCGTCTTCCACCCGAGACATGGCCTCGGCGGACTCCTGTTCCGCCGATCGCCGCGCCACCAGGGTATCGACATCCGGAAGAAGCAGCTTAGGGGCGACACCGAGAGCCGACGCGAGCGCATAGATCGTGGACAGGTGCGGGTCCGCCGAGCGATCGCCCGAACTCACGTTCCGCTCGATGTTGGACACCTGGTTGCGATGGACGCCCGCGAGCTGCGCGAGCGCCTCCTGGGACAGGCCCCGCTCTTTGCGGATGGCGACCAGCCGGTGCGCCAACGAGTCACCGTAGGTCACCCACTCGATCGACGATTCCTCACGTGGCATTCCGACTACATTGTCGTAAGCAAGTCAAATAGTCTGCCCAACACATTGGTCATCGTTTGTGGCGCCAGTCACCGCACGGGTCGCGGCGGCGCCGAGACGCCGCCTATAAGACAGCGGGTCTCGGCGCCGCGTCGAGCCAATCGATGATCTCGCGCAGGTCCCGCACGGCGAGCACAGCGCCGGCCGCGCGCAACTCCGCCTCGACGAACACCCCGGTCGTTACGCCGATGAACGGGCAACCACCCGCCGCCGCGGCTTTTGCATCCTCTACGTGGTCTCCCACGTACGCGACGAGGTCATCGATATCCTGCAGCGCCTCACCCTTGCGCGCCGCGAACAAGTCGCCCCACACAGTATCGACTCGGTCTGCCAGGCCGGCGTCGACGAGCGCTCGTTCCGCTGCGGCATGCTGCTTCGCGGACACGACGACAGCGGTCCCGCCTGTGACGTGGATGTGGTCGAGGAGTTCGCGTGCGCCCGGCATCACAGGTACTGCAGTGGCGTCGTCGTGGTCGTAGTGCAGCCGGTAGGCCCGCATATAGGCCTCCGTGTCGATGCCGGGAACGAGTGCCTCCGCAACGTCCGCCATCGGCACGCCGAGGAACGGAACGACCTGGGCGCGGTCCACCGATGCGCCGAATTCCTCGAACGCACGTAGACCGGCGCGAAGGATGCGTTCGGAGGTGTCGACGAGCGTCATATCCAGATCGAATCCCACGGTGAACACCCGACCATTGTCGACGACACGGCTTCGGCCGCAACCTGGAGTCCTCGCGCCCGCTCCCGATCACGCTGCGGCAGGCGGAGCCTGCCGGGGCGCAGTGCTGCGGTAGCCGACGCCGGACGTCATCGTCGTCTCCACAGTGTGGCGCCCGGTCGCATCCGCTACCGGCCGCGCCGACCAGCCGTCGGCCTCCTTCGCGAAGTTGCAGGCCCGGCAGAGCCCCTGTCCGTTATCGACCGACGTCTCCCCTGCCTCCGCAGCGGGATGGACGTGGTCGATGTGCTGGATGCGCGCGTCACAGTAGGGGGTCCTGCAGTATTGATCGCGTGCGCGGATCAGTCGAGCCATCCCCTCCGGCACGGTGCGCGCGCGGGAGTCCATAGCGACGACAGCTCCTGTCTCGGGCGTCACGTAGAGCCGACGCAGCCAGGCCAGGCCGTCCTCGCTGGCCTCCGCGACGAGCCGGCGCGCGATCTCGCCGGGCAGTCCGCCACCATCGGCAAGGAAACCTGTCCCGGCGGCATCGCCGACGAGCACCGCGTCCGACACGGTGAGGTTTACGTGCACCGGCGGCGCGGCCGTGCCCGGGCGGCCGGCGATCCGCTCGTACGCGGTGTCTGCCATGAACTGAGCGTGCGTACGGCCGTCACAGGGACGCTGGTCGGCGGCCCGTCCGAGCGCTGCCCACAGCCCGACCCCCTGCGGGGTCGGCAGTAGCACCGAGATCCTGACGAGACCGTCGGGAACCGGGCGGATCGACACGTGGCGGTCCTTCGCCGCGTTCGCCCAACGGGCCAGCGTGCCCTCCGGATCGAGCTCGTACGACACCCTGCGGACCGCATCGATCGTGCGCGCTGTTCCCAGTCCGTCGAGCACCGCCGAGTCCGCGCACAGACGTTCGTCCGCCTGACGACGCTCGGCATCGTCCAGATGGGAGGTCCCGACCACGACGGCATGCGCACGCTCCGGCGAGAGCTCGCCTGCCGTGAGCCTCGCCATCGTGTGGCGCAGAGCACCGCACAGCGCCTTCGCCGTCCTCAGCGCCGATGACGCGCGATGCGGAGACGCGCCCATCGCCTGGCCCACCTCGTGCGCCACGCCCAGCTCGCGGCGATCGGGCGCGATTCCGCGAGCGGCGCGCTCTGCGACCCGAAGATCGCGGAACCCGCTGAGCGCCCGCGACATCTCAGCCCCCACTAGCGAGCGCAATTGCTCCAGCTCGCCTATGCGCTGCAGCAATTCGACGTCACCGTCCGGCAGGGGGTCTGCGAGAAGTGCGACACGCGCCGCCACGACACCCGTCGAGGTCGAATCGTTCTCCAAGGAATTCGATACTGTGTTCATACTCACACCCTAGTATCGAACACCGACAAGTATCCCTCGTCGCGAACACCACCGCACGCTCACCACCGGACTCGATCGGCGAGGTACAGCAATCGCTCTCGGCGAACGGAGTTCCCCTGCCCCACCCATGCGATCCGCCCGTACACATACGCACGGAAGTCTGGTACCCCAGAACGGTTCTGGCTTTCTGCACCGAAGCGCGCCGCGTTGTGCAGCAGCGCACGCAACGTGTCGTACTCCGCGCGTGGCGCCTGCGCGCGCTCGTTGACCACCACGCCCGCCAACTCCTGCTGCCCGTGCCGGTGCATCACGCGCGTCTTCGCCGGATTCACCTCGAAGCCCTCCGACGCGACGATCCGGGCTACCACCGCCGCGACAAGCCCGGAATCCATCTGACCCGAGAGTGCGAGATCGTCGCCGTACCTGGTGTATTCGAGCCCGCGTGCCCTTGCAAGCCCGGCCACGCGGGCGTCCAGACGACGCATCGCCAGGTTCGCCAGAGAGGGCGACGTCGGCGCTCCCTGCGGCAGGTGACGCGCCCGCAGGACCGCGGCGCTCCAGGCGTCGAGGCCGCGCAGATCGGTCGGTGATGTCGCCGTAGTGCACAGTCCGGCAAGTATCTTCGCAACTCCACGCGGGTAGCCCAGCGAGCTGAACACACCTCGAACGCGCGGATACGTGACCGTCGCGAAGCACTGCCGGAGGTCGACCCGCAGCACGATCGCGGCGCCGGTGTGCGGCTGCGCGAACCCGTGCACGGATCCTCCTCGCCGGAAGCCCGTTGCCGCCGAATGGGGCTCAGCCGGATCCAGTACGTGGCGCAATACGCGCCGCTGCGCCTCCCGAAGCCGCGGCTTCGGGATCTCCAGGAGCCGCACGCCGCCGCGCTTCGGTATCCGCTCGACCTTGTAGTGCCGCAGTGGAGGAGGCTTCGTCCGCAGCCACCCACCCAGGTCGGCGAACCATTCCAGTTCAGGGACGGTCGAGTCCAGTAGCCGCGCGACGTCGCCGATGTCGGCGAGCGTTCGGCCGACGAGGCGGCCGGGCGCCTCGGATTCGAGCGCGACCTCGACGCGGAATGCGCCTACCGCAGTGGCGAGCGCGAGCCGGGGGCGCGGCGGGCGCGGGTGGTTGCGTAGGACATGCCGCGCGAGTTCCTCGGCAAGGGCGGCGTCGACGACTCGGCCGAGGTCACTGGTCAGGTCGCGACGGTTCCAGTCGTCGGGATGCACTGCTGCGAGCGTGCGTACGGCGCTGACCTGGACATGCCTCGGGAGCGGCCGGGACACCACAACCCTACTCATGGCAGCGACGCGGGCCGGGTGACCAGAAACTGTCGCCCGCGGCGCCGTCGGGTGCGCGAAGCGCACTGACCGGCGTCGGACGCGAGGTGTAACCGTGTGAAGCACCCAGCGGTTGCCGCTGAGCCGGACCCGTGGGTCCCGCCTCACCCGGCCCGCACCGCATCCGGCCATGATGCCGAAGCGACACGCCGCAGGTCAATGTCGCTCGACAAGGATCCGGTCGAGTGCCGCAGCGACGTGCTCGTCGATCCGCTCAGGTCCCGCCCATTGCCGGCGCGCCCTGCTCGACGGCGTCTAAGCCCCGCGAAGGCGAGCAGGCCGACGGCTCAGTGTGCCGCTTCGTCCCACGTGCGCCCGTACCCTACGGACACGTCCAGCGGCACCGACAGGTCGATCGCATGGCCCATCTCCTGCCGCACCAGCTCCTCCAGAGCAGATCGCTCGCCGTCGGCGACCTCGAACACCAGCTCGTCGTGGACCTGCAACAGCATCCGGGACCGGAGCCCCTGTTCTCGCAATGCCTCTGCCACACCGATCATCGCCACCTTGATGATGTCGGCGGCGCTACCCTGGATCGGCGCATTGAGGGCCATCCGCTCGGCCGCCTCGCGCCGCATCCGGTTGGTATTGGTGAGATCGGGCAGGTAGCGACGACGGCCGAGGATCGTCTCGGTGTACTCCTTGCGGGTCGCGTCCACGACGACGTGCTGCAGATAGTCGCGCACTCCGCCGAATCGCGAGAAGTACGCCTCCATCTGCTCCTTGGCCTCGTCACGCGAGATCTTCAACTGCGCTGCGAGCCCGAACGCCGACAGCCCATATGCCAACCCGTACGACATCGCCTTGACCCGCCGCCGCATATCGGGCGTGACATCGTCGATCGGCACGCCGAAGGCCCGGGCCCCGACGAAGTTGTGCAGGTCCTCGCCCGTGTTGAACGCCTCGATCAGCCCCGCGTCCTCGGAGAGGTGCGCCATGATGCGCATCTCGATCTGGCTGTAGTCGGCCGTCATCAGCGTCTCGTAGCCGGTGCCGGCAACGAACGTGTGCCGGATCCGCCGCCCCGCCTCCGTACGCACCGGGATGTTCTGCAGATTCGGCTCGGTCGACGACAGCCGCCCGGTCGCGGCAACGGTCTGGTTGAAAGTAGAATGGATACGGCCATCCGCCGCAACGGATTTCAACAATCCATCCACCGTGACCTTGAGTCTGGTCGCATCCCGATGCTCGAGCAGGTGCTGGAGGAACGGGTGCGGCTCCTTCTCGTACAGGGACTCCAGCGCCGCCGCATCCGTGGTGTAGCCGGTCTTGGTCTTCTTGGTCTTCGGCAGTCCCAGCTTGTCGAACAGCACCACCTGCAACTGCTTCGGAGAGCCCAGGTTGATCTGCTCGCCGATCTCCTCGAATGCCGACGCCTCCGCGGCCCTGATCCGATCGGAGAAGTCGCTCGCCAGCCCCTCCAGCTGATCGGTGTCCACCGCGATCCCGGTCTCCTCCATCACCGAGAGCACCTGCAGCAGAGGTAGTTCCATCTCCGCGAGTAGCGGCTGCGACTCGATCTCGTCGAGTTCCTCGTCCAGAGCCGCCGCGAGATCGAGTATCGCGCGCGACCGCAAGATCTGCTCGCGCACCTTGTCCGCATCCACGCTGTCCGGGTCGTCGAGCAGCGACATCTGCCCGTCACCGCTGTCGCCCTCGACCCTCAGCTCCCGCTTTAGATAGCGCAGCGACAGGTCGTCGAGTTTGAACGTCCGCTGCCCGGGCCGCACCAGGTACGCGGCGATCGACGTGTCCGACGACAGCCCGCCGAGTTCCCACCCGCGCGCGTGCAGCGCGTGTATCGCCCACTTGGCCTCGTGCACCGCCTTGGGCTGCGCAGGGTCGGCGAGCCAAGCCCCGAGCGCAGCCTCGTCCTCGGGCGTCAGGGTCGCCGTGTCGATGTAGCCACCCTCACCGTCCGAGGCTGCGATGACGACGGCGTCGACGTCCCCGTCGACCACCACCTCGGGTCCGACCACACCGAGACCGTGCCGCTCGCCCGTCCGCGCGTGCTCGTCGAGCCATGCCTCGACGGTGCCGGCCGGCACGAGCCCGCCCGAGATCTCGAAGCCCTCGTCGACCTCCGGCTCGGACGACGCGAGGTCGGTGAAGATGCGGTCTCGCAACACGCGGAACTCGAGGTCGTCGAAGAGCCGGTGGATGGCATCGCGATCCCACGGCTGCAGTGCCAGTTCGTCGGGCGTGTAGGGCAGCGACAGATCCCGGACCATCTCTGTGATCTGCCGGTTCAACTGCACGCTCGCGAGGTGCTCACGCAGGTTGTCACCGACCTTGCCCTTCACCTCGTCGACGTGCAGCACCAGACTGTCCAGATCGCCGTACTGGCGGATCCACTTGGTCGCCGTCTTCTCGCCTACGCCCGGGATGCCGGGCAGGTTGTCCGACGGGTCGCCGCGTAGCGCCGCGAAGTCCGGATACTGCGCGGGCGTGAGGCCGTACTTCTCCTCCACTGCCTCGGGGGTGAAACGCGTCAGGTCCGACACGCCCTTGCGTGGGTACAACACCGTCACGTCGTCGTTGACCAGTTGCAGCGCATCCCGGTCGCCCGTCACGATGAGCACCCTGTAGCCCTGGGCCTGCGCACGTGTCGCCATCGTCGCGATGACGTCGTCGGCCTCGTACCCCTCGACCGCCATTACGGGGATCCCCATGGCGCCGAGGACGTCCTTGGTCACGTCGACCTGCCCCTTGAAGTCGTCAGGTGCCGACGATCGCTGCGCCTTGTACTCCGGGTACATCTCCGTCCGGAAGGTCTGCCGCGACACGTCGAACGCCGCACCCACGTACGTGGGCTTCTCGTCCCGCAGCAGGTTGATCAGCATGGAGGTGAACCCGTATACCGCGTTGGTCGCCTGCCCCGTGGTGGTGCGGAACTTGCCCCCGTCCAGCGGCAACGCGAAGAACGCGCGGAACGCCATCGAGTGACCGTCGATCAGCATCATCGTCGGACGCTCTGCGGCGTCCTCGGCGGGGCCTGTATCGACTGCGGTGGGCTGGCTCGTAGGGGAGGTCACACGGGCAGTCTAGTGACCGACGCCGACAAGTAACCCTCAGCTCACGCCACTCCCAGGTACGCCGCGCGGATCGCGGGGTCCTTCAGCAACGCACGGCCCTCCCCCGAGATGGTGACATTTCCCGTCTCGAGGACGTAGCCCCGGTCGGACCGGCTCAGTGCCTGCTGTGCATTCTGCTCGACCAGCAGGATCGTCGTGCCCTCCTCGTGGATCTTCGCGATGATCGAGAAGATCTGCTGGATCACCATGGGCGCGAGCCCCATCGACGGCTCGTCCAACAGCAGTAGCTTCGGCCTGGCCATCAGGGCGCGGCCTATCGCCAACATCTGCTGCTCGCCACCGGACATGGTGCCGCCCATCTGTTTCCGGCGCTCCGCCAGCCGCGGAAACAGCTCGAACACGTAGTCCAGCGTCGAACGGTACGAGTCCTTGTCGTCGAACTTGCGGCCGTGGCAACCCATGTCGAGGTTCTCCTGCACCGTCATACCGGGGAACACTCTCCGCCCCTCGGGTACCTGCACGATGCCCGCCTTGACGCGGTCGTGTGCCGCCATCCCCGTGATGTCGCGGCCCTCGAAGAAGATCCGGCCGCGAGCAGGATGGACGAGTCCCGACAGGGCGCGCATCGTCGTCGACTTGCCCGCGCCGTTCGCCCCCAGGAGGGTCACCAGTTCGCCGGGAGCGACTGTCAGGGAGATGCCGTGCAGGGCCTGGATGCGTCCGTAACGGACCGCCAGATCCGTGACCTCCAGTACGGGGGCAGCGCCGTTCTCCGGCTCAGCCCCTTCGGGCTCAGGCGATCTCGTCATCAGGGACCCCCAGGTAGGCCGCGATCACAGCCGGGTTCTCGCGGATCTCGGCGGGCAGACCGTCGGCGATGCGGCGGCCGAACTCGAGTACGACGATCCGGTCGCAGACACCCATCACCAGGCGCATGTCGTGCTCGATGAGCAGCACGGTGTAACCGTCGTCGCGGATCTTGCGGATGAGCGCCATGAGTGCGGCCTTCTCGCTCGGATTGAATCCGGCGGCCGGCTCGTCGAGACACAGCAGTTTCGGCTCCGTCGCGAGGGCGCGGGCGATCTCGAGGCGCCGCTGGTCGCCGTACGGCAGATTGCGCGCCCGCTCGGCCGCGCGGTGCCCGATGCCCACGAACTCGAGCAGCGCCATGCCGCGTTCGGCGGCGTCGCGCTCCTCCGACCAGTGCCGCGGCAGCCTCAGCGCAGCGCCGATCACCGACGTGCGATGCCTAGCGTCCGTCCCGACCACGACGTTCTCGAGCGCCGTCATCTCCGAGAACAGCCGGATGTTCTGGAAGGTGCGTGCGATCCCGAGCCGGGTGATCTTGTTGCGCTTGACCTTCGCCAGCGGCGCCCCGTCGAAGAGCACCCGCCCCGCGCTCGGCCGGTACACGCCGGTGATGGCGTTGAAGCACGTCGTCTTCCCGGCACCGTTGGGTCCGATCAACCCCAGGATCTCGCCCCGCCTGATCTGGAAGGTGACGTCGTCGAGGGCCTTGAGGCCACCGAACGCTACCGACAACCCCTCGACCGACAGCAGGGTCTCGCCCACGTCGGCGGCCACCTCGCGCTGCGGCGCGACCGCCTCGGCCACCTCCTCGGCGTGCGCCTCGGCCACCTCCTCGGCAACCACGTCGTCAGCCGGCGCGCGGTCCGCAGGCACGCCTTCCGGGGGCACGTCGCCCGGGGATCCCGTCATCGCGCACCTCCCATCGCCGCGCCGCGGTATATGCGGCGACCGAATGCGATCAGCTTCTGCCGCGCAGGGAACAGGCCCTGCGGGCGGAAGATCATGAGCACTACGAGCGCGATCCCGAAGAAGAGGTACTTGTAGTCGCCGAGCGAATGCGACCCGACGTGGATTCCCTGCACCCGCGCCGGTAGATAGACGATGAGGAACGCTCCGACGATGACACCCAGCTTGTTGCCCTGGCCTCCGAGCACGACCGCGCACAGGAACAGCATCGAGTTGATGACGTTGAAGTTGAGCGGATCGACGTACTGCACCTGGCCCGCGTACAGCGCACCCGAGAGCCCGCCGATGCCGGCGCCGATCACGAAGGCCCACAGCTTGAATCGGAACGTGGGCACACCCATGATCTCGGCCGCGTCCTCGTCGTCACGGATCGCCACCCACGCGCGCCCCACCCGGGACCGCTCGAGGTTGCCCACGAACAGCAGCACGACGATGACCAGTACTATCCCGAGCCAGTACCACCACACCCCCGAGTTGATCGTGTCGGCGTTGTTGCCCGACGAGAACACCCCGGACCCGTTGTTCGCTGCCGACTTCCCGACGGGCGGGAAGGCCACCTGCGACAGACCGGACGACCCGTTCGTGATGTCGGTCAGATTCTCGGCCGACAGCCGGACGATCTCGCCGAACCCGAGTGTGACGATGGCCAGGTAGTCACCGCGCAGCCGTAGCGTCGGTGTGCCCAGGATCAGGCCCGACACGCCCGTGATGACGATGGCGAGTGGCACGCACGCGAGCCACGCCCAGGTGCCTCCGTGGTCGAAGAGTCCGTGCGACTTCGAGCCCCACAGCGGGCTCGTCGGGCTCGTGAGGATCGCGACGGTATACGCACCGACCGCATAGAACCCGACGTACCCCAGATCGAGCAGGCCGGTCTGGCCGACCACCACATTGAGGCCGATCGCGATCAAAGCAAGCATCGCTACCTGGGCCATCACGCCGCCGAAGTTGGTTGCGGTGGTCGGGATCAGCGGCAACGGAACCACCGGCACCAGAGCCAGCAGCAGCACGACCGGCACGCCGACGCACCACTGCGCAGGCCGGGACAGGCCATCCCACCAGTCGCGGAGCGGGTCGACCAACCCCTTCCGCCGCCCACCCGAGTCCTCGCCCGACGAGGGGGCGGACCAACGCTTGGTCGTATCCGTCATGCGCGGGCCCTCGCCAACTTCTCGCCGAGGATGCCGCTGGGCCGGATCATCAGGACCAGCACCAGCAGCACGAACGCGATGACGTCCTTCCACTGGTTCCCGAACAGCATCGAGCCGTAGTTCTCGCAGACCCCTAGCAGCAGACCGCCCAGCAGAGCGCCGCGGATGTTGCCGATGCCGCCGAGCACGGCAGCGCTGAAAGCCTTGATGCCTAGGAGGAAACCTCCGTTGTAGACGATGCCACTGGGCACCCGGAGCGTGTACAGCAACGCCGCCGCACCGGCGAGCAACCCGCCGATCACGAAGGTGAGCATGATGACCCGCTCCTTCGAGACACCCATCAGTGTCGCCGCGTCCGGGTCCTGCGCGACCGAGCGGATGGCCCGGCCGAAGCCCGTGCGATTGATCAGCAGGTCCACACCGAGGGTGAGCAGCAGCGCGCCGACCACGATGATCAGCGTGACATTGGTGATCTGCGCACCGAACAACGTGAACTGCTGAGACGGGCGCACCAGCGAGATCACCGGCTGCGCAGTGGTCCCGCCCATCGCGGGCGGACCCCGCATGATGTCGGGCAGCACGAACTCGACGAACTGCTGCAGTACGAACGACATGCCGATCGCGGTGATGAGGAAGACGAGCGGCTTCGCGCCGCGCCGACGCAGCGGGCGGTACGCCACCCGCTCGAGCCCAAGCGCGACCAGGCCGGACACCACCATCGCACCCAGACCAGCGACCAGCAGGTAGAGAACCGTCAGGGGCACGCCCTGGTCGTACGTATTGCCGTTCGGACTGAAGCCGAGCACCGTCAGCACGAAGTACTGGCCGAACATCCCGACCATGAATACCTCGGAGTGCGCGAAGTTGATCAGCTTCAGCACGCCGTAGACCAGCGTGTACCCGACCGCTACCAGCGCGTAGATGGCCCCGTACGTGAGCCCCTCGACGGTGAGCGTCCAGAACCCGGATACGAGCCCGGACGGATTGAAGGTGATCGACGAGGCGTGCAACGCCCCGTCGACCATCGTCGCCGCCAGCACCTGCCTACTTGACCTGGTAGATCCAGATGAGCGCGCTGGTCAGCTCACCCTGGGCGTTCCACTGGTAGTGGCGGGCCAGGCCCTGGCCGCTGTAGTTCTTGACGTAGTCGAGGAGTTCGGGGCGGGTGCGCTTGCCCTCCTCGATGCCCTTCATCAGGATGGTGGCCAGATCGTAGGCCTCGACCGAGTAGACACCCGGCGCCATGTTGAACGCCTTGGTGTAGTCACCCTTGAACGGATCCTTGGCAGGGCCGCAGGGGCACGACAGGTAGGCGTCCTTGGCGCTCTGGCCGGCCTGGCTCACGAAGTTCGGATCGTTGGTGCCGTCACCGGAGACGAACACGGTCTGGAGCCCCTGCTGGCGCATCTGCGTCACGAGCGGCGCCGCCTCCGCGTAATAGCCGGAGTAGAAGATCGCGTCCGGCTTCGCCTGCGAGAGCTTGTTGATCACCGCGGAGAAGTCCCGCTCCTTGCTCTTGACGTCCGCGTCGCACGAAGCGTCGTGCGCGGAGCCGAGGCCCTCGGTGATCGTCTTCGCAAGGCCCACACCGTAATCGGAATCATCCTTGATGACACAGACCCTCTTGTAGCCGAGCTTGCCCGCCATGTATTTGGCGACGGCCGGCCCCTGCACGGCGTCGTTGGCGAGACCGCGATAGAAGGTCCGCCAACCGTTCTTCGCCAGATCGGGGTTGGTCGCCGACGCTGTCGTGGCGACGAGACCGGCTTGCGCGAAGATCGAACCCGTGGCTTTGGTCTCGCCGGAGAACGCCGGGCCGATCAGGCCGATGATCGATTGATCGCCGGTGATCGTCGGGGCGACTTGCGTGGCCTTCTGCGGGTCGCCCTCGGTGTCGAACGACTTGAGCGTGATCTTGCAGTTCGGGTTGGCGGCGTTGTGCTGATTCACGGCCAGCTGCGCACCGTTGCGAATGTTGATGCCGAGCGCCGAATTGTCGCCCGTCAGCGCACCGGCCATCGCGATATTCGTCGCAGGGCAGGGCGCGTTACCGAGTGCGGACGGCAGCACGGCCTGCCCCGCATCGGACGTGGGCACCTCCTTGCCCGACGTGTCGATCTGGGCGAGCGGCGTGATGGTGAGTCCCGTGGCCGCGGCCGACCCGCTACCGCCGGACGCCTCGCCTCCTCCACCGGACGTGGACTTGGACCCGCACGCAGTCAGAGTGAGGGCCACCGCGGCACAGAGCGCGACTCCCCCGGTTGCGAGACGACGATGCATTTCGTGACCTCCACCGATCTTCTTCAGCCAGCGGCCGTCGGATGCTTTCACGGCGACCTGCTCGGTGAATCTAGACCCGAATCGGTGGATGTGCGTAGGCATTGCGCCATATGCAACGTCATTGGTTACGCAGATTTGACATGGCGCCCCCCGGTGTAGCCTCCGGGGCACGATCACGCGGCCGCGAGCGCCTCCTGAGTAGGACTGCGAAGGTCGTACACGGTCTGGCCGTCGACGGTGGAGGACGGGAAGTACTTCTCGACCCAAGAGGTCACCTCGTCGGTGGTCGCGTTACCGCGCCCGCCCGGGCCGAAACCTCTTCCGGAGGACTGCGACCGGGCGATCAGGTACGACACCTGGTGGTCACGCACATATCCCGCGAACTGGGCCAGCGTCGGCGCAGGGTCCTGACCCGTGAAACCACCGATCGCGATGACGGGCCGCTCCGTAGCCAGCTCGTACTGCGCCGCCTGCGACGAACCACTCACGGCCGCAGCCCATTCGGAATTCGTCCCGGCCAGCATCGCGTCGATCCGCTTCTGGTCGCCCGACCCGCCGAACCAGGCGGCGAGACCGCTGGATCCGGCGGCGTCCCGAGCCTTCTTCGAACCGCTCCTTCCTGCCGAGGCCGAGTGGCCGCGTGCTCCTCCGATGCCTCCGCCCCCGAAGCCGCGGTTGCTGAGAACCGACGGCGATCCGCCCGTATGCGGGTGTACGAGGGCCGTGAGCGTGAAAGACGTCGTCGCCCCGAAGACCGCGAACACCGCCACGACGAGCCCGATGCCACCGAGCACCGTCGTCACACGGGCGCGGCGGTACGCGTCCGGCGGCACCAGGGCGGCAGCGGCCGCCAACACGGTCGCCACCCCGACGCACCACTTCAGAGCCGGTGCATACGATGACTCCCGCGCGAGCAGGACCACGCCCCAGCCACCGGCGGCGACGATCATCAGCGCCATGCCCGCGCGGCCGTACCAGTCGTCGCGTCGACGCCAGGCCTCGGCTCCGCCGATCGCCACCAGACCGACGATGCCGGGCAGCACGGCCAGGCTGTAGTAGGCATGCGCCACCGCCTTGCCCTCGGAGAGCACGACCGCATCGATCACGGTCCACAACCCGAACAGCAGCGCGCCTGCCCGCATGAGATCCGTTCGCGGCGCCCGCCCGCGCGAGACGAGTACGAAGACCAGGGCGACGAGAGCGGCGGGAAGCAGGTAGGACACCTCGAGCCCCCACTCGCCGGTGAAGAGCCTTGCCGCGCCGGCCTGACCGCCGAACGCCGACCAGCCGCCGGAACGCTCCATCTGCCGACGGAACTGCTCCATCATCTCGACCATCTCGGGGCTCATCTTGGGGCGGCCCCCGCCGTGATGGTTGTTGCCCGCCAGGCGACCGAAGCCGTTGTAGCCCAGCACGAGATCCATGAACGTGTTGTTCGTCGAACCCGCCAGGTACGGCCGGGAGGAGGCGGGCCACAGGATCGTGAGAACCACGTACCAGCCGGACGACACCACCAGGGCCGCCGCAGCGCCGACGAGGTTCAGCAGCCGACGCCGCAGCGCGACGGGCGCCGCGACCAGGTATACGACTCCGAGCGCGGGCAGCACCATGAGGCCCTCGAGCATCTTCGCAAGGAATGCGAACCCGAGCGCGACGCCCGCGAGCGCGAGCCACCGGCCGCCCCTCCTGTCCGTCTGTACCGCGCGGACGGTGAAGTACGCCGACGCGATCATCAGCGTCACCATCGCGGCGTCGGGGTTGTCGAACCGGAACATGAGCGCCGTCACCGGGGTCAGCGCGAGCAGCGCGCCTGCGATCAGGCCGGCCACCGTCGACCGCACTCCGCTCCCGGCGCCGGTCGCATGCGGCCCGCTCGCTTCGCTCCCGGCGCCGGTCGCATGCGGCCCGCTCGCTTCGCTCCCGGCGCCGGTCGCATGCGGCCCGCTCGCTTCGCTCCCGGCGCCGGTGTGGTCCGCGATCCTCCGCACCGTCCCGTACATCAGCCCGACGGAGACCACTGCCATCAGCGCCTGCGGGATGAGGATCGAGGCGCTCGAGAAGCCGAAAGCCTTGGCGGACAGACCCATCACCCACTGCGACAGCGGTGGCTTGTCAACCGTGATGACGTTGCCCGGGTCGAGGGACCCGAACAGCAGGGCCTTCCAGCTCTGCGATCCCGCCCATGCGGACGCGGCGTAGAAGTCGTTGCCCATGCCGTTGCGGGTGATGCCCCACAGATACACCACCGCGGTGACGACGAGCAGGACGGCGAGCGGCAGGTGCTGGCGGCGCGGAAGGCGTCGGCGCGGGGCTTCGGGCGCGGCACCGGACGGCTGGTCCAAGACGAGGTTCACGCGATCAGCGTTACGGCGGTGGTTGCGCCGAGCCTGGACGTTTCCCGTGCATCTCCTGGGATCCGGGCGGATCAGCCGATCTCGGCCGGACCGCCCGGAGCACGCGGAGCGGACGCGGCCGGGCCGTCGGGCCCGCTGAGCCGGCCGACCGCGCTGTCCAGCGGCAGCGAAGCGGAGGGGTCCGACGCCAGCTCGGTGGCAGCCTGCTCGATGACGGTGATCCAGCCCTCCACCTGCGCGAGCGGCTGCGCTTTCCGGTCCGCCGGCAAGGCATGGACGGCGACGAGCCGCCGGTCGATCTCCTCGGCCGCGATCATCAGGCGCACACGGCCGTCGATCTGCGCCGCACCCGCGTCGGCGGAGATGACTGCCCGCATCGCGTCCCGGAGTCGACGGTGCAGGCGCGCCTCGGGGTCGTGCGAGCCCGCCCACGACGCGGGCACCGCCGAGGGGTACGGCAGGGACGACTCGCTGCGCAGGTGCGCGCGCGATGAGCGCACCAATGCGATCCCGAACAGCGTCGCCGCACAGGCGACAAGCAGCACCACGAGCGCGACGACGACGATAGCGACCTTCACCGGGTACCTCCGGAGGCTTGGTAATAGCGGTACAGCAATACCAGTATCACCACCACGACCAGCGCCGCGATCACCGCGGCGGCTATCTTGACCGCACTCCAGGGCCGCTGTCCCGAGACCTCGCCCGTCACGCCGTTGACGAAGACCTGAAAAGGCTTACCGCTGAACGTGACGGTGAGAAGCCACAGCGGTAGCAGCACGTACATGAAGTTGAGCATCGAGAAGCTGGTGCTGCGCTGGTGGATCCGCTGATAGTCGCCGCCGATATCGCGCCGGATGGTGCCTTCGATGATCGACTCCATGCGCGGCTTCGCCTGCGCCTCGAAGACCTGACCCGCGTCGCCGTCGTAGGTGCGCGCCAGGTGCCCGGCGACGAACTCGGGTCGGTACGGCTCGGCGTCCCCGACGGGCCAGGGCTCGAGCGCGCGTACCTTGTCGCCGTCCAATCCACCGTTGGCCAGCTCGGTGAGGTTCTCGAAGTCGTCGCGGACCCGCCCGCGCACCCGGTACCAGTTGATCCGGGTCTGCTGGCGCCCCTCCCGGTCCGTGACCGTGTAGCTGTCGCCGCGCTCACCCGTGTATTCCGTGAACGCCTGCGCGTCGTAACTGAAGTACGACATGTAGACGCTCGTGAACGAACCGAGGACGCGGTATCTCTTGAACTCGCGCGGGGCGAACCAGCGCTTGCCGATCCAGCGCTCGATCTCGCTGCGCGCCCGCTGTTCCCCGACGCGCATGGGTACCACGGCATCGACCGCGAGGCGCGCGGGTGCGTCCTGGACGTCGGTGCGCTGGATCGGGGCATTGCAGTACGGGCACCGGACCGCCGTGAGGGTGCCGCTGAAGATCGTCTTCCCGCCGCAGGACTGGCAGACCACCTGCTTGTCCACCGCCGGCGCCGCGAGCCCGCGCGCCTGCTGCTGGCGCAGCGCGGTCATCGCGGTGTTCAGGTCGTGCACGGGCAGGGTTGCATCCGGGTCGACCACTATCGGGTATCGCCGCCCGCAGCTCGGGGACTCCAGCTGAGCCGTCTCCGGCTCGAAGACGAGGTTGTCTCCGCACGACTCGCATGTATAGGTGCGGGTCTGTTCGGTGGTCTGGAGCATCGCGCGATCGGCGGCCACGGGTGCGTGGGCCCGCTGAGCCTGCGGCAGAGGCGGCGGCAGCGGCGGCGGCTGGGTCACTGCGCACCGCCGGCGGGCGGCTCCGGCGGCTGGTGGCCGGGCAGCGGCGGCGGGCTCTGATGGAAGAGCTGGGCGAGCTCGGCGACCTGGCCCGCCGGGGCCCAGCCGGGCATCGTCGGCGCCCAGACGAGCGTCTCGCGCGTGAGCCCCATCGATCGCAGCTGCGCGATAGGGAACGGCCCGGCGGCCTGGCCACCCTGGTCGACGTGATACACCGACGCGCCCGGGAGCGGCGGAGGCGCCTGCTGACCCTGCTGCCATTGCCCCTGCTGTGGGTCGCCCTGGAAGTTCTGCCCGAACTGCTGGGCCATGGCCATGCCCATCCCGGCGGCCATCATGTCGCCCATGGTGCCGCCACCGGGGTTCTGCGCTGACGCGAGCATCGCATCGCCCGCCCGGCCCTGCTGGAAGCGATTCATGTCACCCACGTTGTCTATGAAGCCCCGCTCCTCCACGCCGCGTGCGACGCCCCGGGTCATTGCCGCGGTTATCTCGTCCGGTAGCGAGATGTTCATTTCGATGGACTCGCACGTGATGCCGTACTGCGCCTGCACGCGGGTCTGCACGTACTGCCTCAGTTGATCGGCGAGCTGCACCTGGCGACCCTGGAGGTCGATCGCGCCCACACCGGTCTGCAGCAACATGTCCGAGAACGCGGTGGCGATGGTGCGGCGCAGTAGCTCGGCGATCTCGTCGGCGTCGACGTTGCTGTCCGTACCGATCACCTCGCGGAGGAACACCTCGGCATCGACGACACGAACCACGCACAGCCCGTTGGCGCGCACCTGGACCATGCCGAAGTCGGGATCGCGGATCGTGATCGGATTCGGGGTGCCCCACCGCAGATCCGTGATCGGACGGTGGTTGACGAAGTAGACCTCGCTGCGGAAGGGGCTCTTGAATCCGTGTTGCCAGCCCTGCAGGGTCGACATGATCGGCATGTTCTCGCTGATGAGTTCGTAGTGACCGGGGCCGTAGCGGTCCGCAAGCCGGCCGCGGTACACGAAGAGCGCCTCCTGGCCCTCGCGCACTATCAGCTGCGCGCCGTTCTTGATCTCGTTGTTGTAGCGCGGGAAGCGCCACGCCATTGTGCTGCGGCTGTCATCGATCCATTCGATGATGTCGACCAGCTCGCCTCGCACCCGGTCCATCAACCCCATCTGGCTCCTCCTCGGTTCCGATCCTCACCGTGTCTACCGGGTTCGGCTGGGAATCGGCTGAAACCAGACTAGTCCGGTCCAACCACGGCACCGTGACCCATATCACGGTACGCTCTAATGCGAATCGGATCTTTGTCAACATGAACATCTCGTGAACAAGTCCGTGGCGCCGCGCGTCAGGCAGCGACCCGGCCTACCTTGAGATCCCACCCCTACGTCTGGAGACACACATGGAACAGGGCGACCGCGTGCGGCTGATCAGCGAGACCGCCACCTATGGAACCGTCATCGGCAACGACCCGGTCAACGTGGCGGTGAAACTCGACGACGGACGCGCCGTGTCCGTCGAACGTCAGGAACTCGCCACGCTGACGTAGAGCCCTCCTTCCAGGGCCTCGACCCGGCGTCGGGTATGGCCGGTTCGCGCGCGTAGGCGAGCCGAACGATGGTGGGCGCGCACATCGCTCCGCTATCGTCCCGACGATGTCGCATTCCCCCGGGTCCTGGTGGCAGACGTGGTGGCAGCACGAGGTCATCGACGGCGGCAAGGGCCCGATCCTGCTGACCTTCATCGCCTTCGTGGTCACGTTCGCGGCCACGCGAACGATCACCCGGCTCATCCGAGCGGGCCGCGGCCCATTCCACAACGTCAGCAGCGGCGGCGTTCATCTCCACCACTCGACACCGGGAATCATCCTTCTGGTCACGGGCGGCTTCGTGGCCGTCGGGACACCCGGACCGTCTGCATGGATCTATGTAGCGGGGGCGATGATCGGCGTCGGAGCCTCGCTCGTTCTCGACGAGTTCGCGATGATCTTCCACCTCGAGGACGACTACTGGACCAAGGACGGGCAGCTCTCGGTCTCGGTCGTGAGCCTCGCGGCCGCGTGCCTGGGGCTCGCGGCGACCGGCCTGTCGCCGCTCGGGATCAACGGTCTTCCCGTCGGTATCGCGGTCGTGCGAGGCGTCGGCCTCGCGGTACTGGCGCTACATCTGGTCTGCGTCTGCGTCACTGCCGCGAAGGGCAAGTACCCGACGGCGCTGATAGCCGTCTTCCTCATCCCGGTCTCGGTGATCGCTGCGCTGCGGCTCGCGCGACCACACTCCCCATGGGCACGACGCTTCTACGGCCCGGAACGCCGGGCACACGCGGCCACCCGAACCGCGCGTTTCGATGCGCGGTGGGGGCCGGTCCGCCGACGCTGGGACAACGCTGTAGGCGGGGCGCCGTCGACGGAGCCGGCGACACCGCCTACCTCGCGAGCCGCGCCACGGACGGGTGACGGTGGATGAGGCCGCCGTCCGCACGGCAGAGGGCGCCTGCGCATAATCCGCCCAGCAGTACGCGTACGGGTGAATTATCCAAGGGCACCAACACAACTGGGGTTTCATGATCGTGGCGGGAAGCGGCGCCGAGGCGTAGGTTCGGCACGAAGCAGACGATCAGGAGTCGCCGATGGATCGATCACTGGGAGTCCCTGCGACGCGTGCCGACCTGAAGGCCGTCCCCGGGCCGCGATGGAATCCGATCCGTTCGGCCAGGATGCTGGTCCGGGATCCGTCGGCACTGGCGCGCACGCTCCATCAGCAGTACGGCGAGGTCGCGTTCGTCAACGCGCTGGGACGCGACGTAGTGATCGCCCAGGGCCCCGCGCTGGCCGAAGAGATCGTGCGGAACCGGGATCGCGCGTTCGCCAACGGCCCCGTCTACGGCTACGCGATCGGCCGCTTCTTCCAGCGCGGCGTCCTACTACTCGATTTCGAAGAGCATCGTGACCACAGACGAATCATGCAGCACGCCTTCACCACCGAGCGGCTGCGCGGATACGCGAGCGAGCTGCACCGGGTGATCACCGAGACCGTCGACGGATTCCCGACGGGTGAAGTGGAGATGCGCTCGGAGTTCAAGGCACTCACCCTCGATGTCGCATTGCGGGTGTTCGCGGGAATCGATCTGCCGCGCACCGATACGGAACGTCTGAACCGCGCCTGCGCCGATATGATCGCCGCGGCCGGATCGATGGTGCGTGCCCCCCTCCCGGGAACCCTGTGGCGCAGAGGAATCCGCGGCCGTGCGACGGTCACCGAGTTCTTCCGCGCCATTCTTCCCGCCAAGCGCGCCGACCCCGGGGCGGACCTGTTCTCAGCCCTGTGCTCCGCGCAGGACCCCGACGGCGCCGTCTTCACCGACGACGAGATCGTCGACCACATGGTGTTCATGCTGTTCGCGGCCCACGACACCGCTACGATCGCACTCACCTCCGCCGCATACCAGTTGGCGAAATCCTCTGATTGGCAGGAGCGTTCACGCGCAGAGGCGGTCGCCGCGCCCGACGTGCTCGGATACGGAGATCTCGCCGATCTGACGACCCTCGATCTTGTTATGCGCGAAGCGATTCGGCTGCGTCCGCCCGTACCGGCGCTGCCCCGTGCAACGCGGCACGACACCGCTCTGGGCGAGTACTTCATACCCGCGGGGACGTTCGTAGTCGTACTGGTGGAGGCCAACCACCACATGCCAGAGGTGTGGGAGAACCCCGACGAGTTCGACCCACTGCGCTTCACCCGCGACCTGCCGCACCGTATGGCGTGGATGCCGTTCGGCGGCGGGCCGCATCAGTGCCTCGGCATGAATTTCGCTCGCCTCGAAGTGCTGACGACGCTGCACCATCTGCTGCGCGCATTCGAATGGTCCGTGCCCACCGACCACGTCATGGACGACCGCGGCTTGACCTTCAACGCCGGCTTCACCGCAACGGTCCGGCGACGGTCCCCGATCCGTACGTGAGGGTGGTGCTCGTCGAACCTCGAACTGTGCCGTGGCGCAACGACCGGGGCGACGGTCTCACCCCGTACCTACCAGGACGCGAACGTCCTACGCCGCCTGGCGGACGGTCTGTGCCGCATCGCGGCGAGCTGACCTCTGCTCACTCGTCACCGCCGGTACTGCGGGGCATCTCGCACGTCTGACGCACGAAGCGACCACTAGGCCGTCCTCCGCTCCGCTAGTCACCGGACGGAGGGATCGCATCAACGCCGTCGAGAACGAGATCGACGAGACGGTGCGCGATATCCGGGTCGAGCTCACGGCGCCGTCCGAGGATCCGGAAGTGCATCGTCCCGATCAACGCCTCGTACGCCAGTTCCGCGACCGCGGCATCGACGATCTCTCCCCGTTCGACTGCTCGGTCGAAGATCCCCTGCGCCTTCGCGAATCGGTCAGCCCAGAATGCGTCGCGGGCCTGCCCGGCCGTCGTGCCGTTACTCGCCGCGTTGAGGTAGGTCAGGGCATAGCCCGGCGGAGTCCGCAGAAAGGCGGCGACCCCCTCGACGACGGCTACGAGGTCGCCGCGCAGGGAGCCTGTATCCGGCGCCGGAAGGGTCTCCTCCGATAGCGTCAGAAGAACGTCGCTGATCAGGGCGTCCTTGTTGCGCCACCTGCGGTAGATCGTCGTCTCGTGGACGCCCGACCGCGCAGCGACATCCCCGATGGTGACATCCGACAGCCCACGCTCGGACAGGAGGACGATCGCGGCCTCGATGACCGCACGGCGGGTACGCGCCGTTCTTCCTCCGGGCCGCGGTTTGGGCGTCCTCTGGCTCACAACACCATGTTAAACGCTAGTCGCCCTTGCATTAGCCTTGGGGCTGGTTCATAGTCATCGCCATGAACTACGCAGCCCAGCCCGAGTGGCGCACCATCCAGACCTACCTTCCCGAGGCCTTCCGCATGACCGACGAGACCGCGCCGACCGAGGAGTGGTGGGATCATCGCGGCCACCGGATCCATCTCGATACCTACCGCAACCCGCAGGCACCTGTGAAAGTGATCCTGTTCCACGGGGTCGGCACCAATGGCCGCCAGATGTCGACGATCCTGGGGCGCCCCCTCGCGACACGGGGCTACGAAACCATCGCGATCGACATGCCCACCTACGGCGTCACCGAGACCGCTCCGGATGCACTCGTGACCTACGACGACTGGGTCGCCATCGGTTCGGACCTCATCGACGCCGAACGTGCTGAAGATGACCGTCCGATCGTGCTCTACGGCCTGTCCGCCGGCGGCATGGAGACCTATCACGTCGCCGCGCTCAATAGGCATGTCGCAGGCATCGTCGGGATGACCTTTCTCGACCAGCGCGATCGCCGAGTGCGCGTCGAGACTGCTTTCGATCCGGTCAGCGGTCTGCTCGGGGCCGGCGTCATGGCGACGCTGGCCCGCACACCACTGCGCGGAATGCGGCTCCCGATGCGGTTGGTCAGCAAGATGCGCACGCTCGTGAACGACCGGGCGGCGAAACGCGCCTGCTATGCGGACAAGACCTCGGCAGGCAACAGCGCGACGGTCGCCTTCCTGCACAGCTACATGGCCTACCAGCCGGCGATCGAACCCGAAGACTTCGACATCTGCCCCGTGCTACTGACGCAGCCGGCAGCCGACAGGTGGACACCGCTCCATTTGGCGGAACCCTTCCTGTCCAGGATCCGCAGAGTGCCCGTGACGACGGTGATGTTGGACAACGCAGGTCACTATCCGCTCGAGCAACCCGGACTCGACCAGATGGTCGCCGCTGTCACGGAGTTCTGCATCGAGCGCATCGCAAGATAGTCACGGCCGGAGAGCTGCAACACCAGGACTCCGCGAATACGCGCCTGATCAGCGGCGTCACAGGTTCGCTCGGTCGCCACACACCGCGATGACGGCCATGTGGATCTTCACGGAGTGCCGGCGCACAAAGCTACTCTGGAGCCCCAGTGCGCAGCGATCGGGGCGACAGCCGGGGCGGACCATCAGTGGGACCCTGTAACCCACATGTACCCCTTGGATCCCCGATCCCTGCAGGTGAGAACCGCATCGGTGGCGATGACGCGAACCTTCGCACCCAACGTCGTGCACTCCTTACCTGCCGTATCCCATGTCGTGGTACTCAGCGGCATCCACGGGGCCCGAGTCATCCGACCTGCCAGAGGGCCGTCATCGTCGACTGCCATGCCGATGAGCTGCGCGGCGAACTCTGCGAACGTGGATTCGCGTGAGCACCGGGATCAGCCCGAGCCGATGTGTCGAGCCGCCGCCTCCCGGGCTGCGGATCCGCCACGGATGCTGGCGGATGCGGCGGGTGTCTCATGGACCGGTTGTCGCACCGGGTGCCGCGACGGGTAGGCCGACGTCACGACACGCTTCTTGAAGGCGATGGTCGTAGGTCACGAACGCGGTCACTTCTGATTCGACCTGTAGCGCAGCGGCGAGGTGCAGTGCGTCGAGGGATCGAAGGCTTGGTGATCCCACGGTCTCCGCGAGCGCGATGACCGGTTCCGACAGCGGAAGAATGTCCAGGCTGTCGAGAACGTACCGGGCTTGTTCGACGAGTCCTGATTCGCCCGCTCTCAGGACGGTCCGCATGACCTCGACGCGCGAGAGATCGCTACTGATAGACGCTTCGCCTTTCCGGCCCGCTAGCCAGCTCAGGAGAGACCGGGTCTCCTCCTCCTCGACGAGGAGCTTGATCAGGGCTGACGTATCCAGGTAGATCACTGTTCGTTGCGCATATCGTCGAGAACAGCCGACAGCCCGCGCTTCGTCGACCTCAGGGCGCGCGGCCGCAGCGATGCGAGGTCTCGTGAAGAAGCCTTCGCGGCCGTCAAGATCCCGGCTTCGATCAATGTCTGACGCGAACGCGCAGTCGCTGCAACAGGCACGAGGCGGGCCACTAGGCGCCCGTGGTTGGTCACTTCGAGCTCTTCACCGGCTTCGACTCGTGCCAGGTACTTCGACGCGTGCTGCCTTAGCTCGCGTACGCCGATGCTCTCCATACCGACAATGTAGCACCTTATGTGCTACCCGTCCACGGGTCTGTCAGACATCCCGGAAGTCATCGAGCATCTCGCGCGGGCCCAGCACTACTACGGTGGCGGCCATGACCGGTGACTGCATGGCGTGTGACCTGATCGCGGACCCGTCGACTCTCCCCGGCGGGAGGATCGCCGAGACCGACCGCTGGGTGGTCGAGCACTGCGTCGGACCCCTGGGCGCGGGAACGCTGATCCTCAAGCCGATCCGGCACGTGACCGCCGTCGCGGACCTGACCGACGACGAGGCAGCAGAACTGGGTCCATTGCTGCGGCGGTGCTCCCGGCTCGCCGCTGAGCTGGTCGGCGCGGAGCAGGTGTACAACACCCTGTGGTCGCACGCGGGCGGTGTGCCGGGGCACGTGCATTACGTGATCCAGCCGGTCACCCGCGAGCAGGTCGCGTCGACCGGCGTGTACGGACCTGTGTTGCAGATGCAGATGTTCGTCTCGGGCACCGCGCCGGACCCGGCAGCGGTCACCGCTGTCTGCGATGCGGCGCGCGAGTTGTGGGCGCGGATGGCGAGCTGACCCTTGCACACCTTCGCCCACCGCCGCGTCCGGGATCGCTCCCCGGGAGCCGGCTCGAATCGGACATGGGCGATTCGAGCAGGTGTATCAATCAACAGCACGTGGCCGCAGACGGTGGTCCAGCAGTGCATCGTTCACTTGCTGCGCAACAGTTTCCGTTACGTCGGCCGGCAGCACCGCGACGGTATCGTCAAGGCTCTCAAACCGGTTTACACCGCACCAACCGAGAGGGCGGCGCGGGATCGGTTCGCCGAGTTCACCGAGCAGTGGGGCCAACGGTATCCGGCGATCATCCGGCTCTGGGAGAGCGCCTGGGCCGAGAACGCGTGCGTTCCTCGAATACGACGTCGAGATCCGGCGGGTGATCTGCACGACCAACGCGATCGAGTCCATCAACGCTCGATACCGGCGAGCGGTCCGGGCCCGTGGACACTTCCCGAACGAGGCCTCCGCTATGAAGTGCCTGTATCTGGCCACCCGATCCCTTGACCCCACCGGTGGCGGACGGGCACGCTGGATGATGCGGTGGAAACCCGCCCTCAACGCGTTCGCGATCACCTTCGCGGACCGACTGGACTAGAGCCCAGTCAACCGATGATCCGCCGGGCTCACACGCCGTTAATCGGACAGTCCCTCCGGACTCGCCGGGGCGGTTCAATGTGTTGACACTAGGTCGATGTGGAGGCGTACGGCAGGGGCGCGAACGCCATTGAAGGTCAAGATACTGCCATGTTCCGTTTGCTGCGGCGGAAGCGTTGCCGGTAGGCGGTGGGAGTGAGTCCGGTTTGGCGTTTGAAGTGGTAGCGCAGGGTTTCTTCGGCGTCGAAGCCGGCGGTGATGGTGATGGTGCTGATCGGCTGTGAGGTTGTTTCGAGCAGGCTCATCGCTCGGTAGACGCGTTGCCGTATGAGCCACTCGAGTGGGGAGTGCCCGGTGTTGTGTCGAAAGCGTCGATGGAGGGTGCGCCTGGAGGTGTTGGCAAGGTCGGCCATGTCTGTGAGGTCGACGATGGAGTTGAGCTGATGGCTGAGTACTTGGAGGTACTCAGTGAATTCGCTGTCGATGTCGGCACCCAAGGTGTCTGTGTTGACGAATTGAGCTTGGTCTCCGTCGCGGTAGGGCGGGGTGACGAGGCGACGGGCCACGTCGTTCGCGGCTGCCGGGCCGTGGTCATGTTCGATCAAGCGTAGGCACAGGTCAAGACCGGCGGATGATCCGGCTCCGGTGATGACCTGGCCGTCTTGGACATACAGCTCGGAGGCGGTGACGCGCACTTCGGGGAACCGTCGTTGAAGAAGGCTGGCGTGCCGCCAGTGAGTGGTTGCACGGCGACCATCCAGGAGGCCGGCGGCAGCGAGCGCGAAAGCTCCAGTGCAGATCGACACCACCCGGGCCCCGTTGTCTGCGGCCGCCCGCAGGTGCGCGTTCCACTCGGGATTGCAGTTGCGGCTCGGGTCGGTCACGCCGGTCACGACCACGGTGTCCGCGGAGTCGATCTCCGCGAGGCCGTAGCCCGGACGTAGCACCGCTCCTCCAACGGCGTGGACGCCGCTGGCGGGGCCGCAGCTGCGCACATCATATCCGAGCGAGGGCAGGTCGCTCCAGGAGAACCCCAACGCTTCAACGACCGTCCCGTACTCGAACAGTGTCATTCCATCGCAGACCGGCAGAGCGACAATGTGAGACATGGCACAATATTACGCTTATCTGGCATAGCTGCCGGTGATATTGCATCGCAAGCCTCGGTAGCTTCGGACTACAGCCCAGATCGTTTGCGCTGCAACACACTCAGCTTTCTGCCGACTTTGGGGAGCCCCCCGTGACAGTCCAAGAACACCCGTACCCCCTCGATCGCGCTCACCCTCCAGTGGATGCCATCCGTGCGCCGCTTCCGTCCCGCGCCTACTCCTCACCTGAGATCCACAAACTCGAGATCGACACGCTGTACCGGGGCCGCTGGCTCTTCGTCGGGCCGGCAAGCGCCTACCGGTCAACAAACACCGCCGCCCCAGTGGACATCGCGGGCCTCGATCTGCTGATCACCTGCGACGAGGCCAACGATCTGCATGGCTTCTTCAACGTCTGCGCACATCGCGCCTGCCACCTGGTCACCGAACCCGCGACAGTCAAGCGCATCGCCTGCCCCTACCACGCGTGGGTTTACACCCTCGACGGCAACCTCGTCTCCGCCCGCAGCTTCGGCGGAGACGGCTCAACAACAATCCCCACCTCAGACCCGCAGGTCACCGGCCTTAAGCCGGTCTCCCTCGAAGTCTGGCACGACTTGTTGTTCATCAACACCGCACCGTCACCTCGACCGCTTCGAGACACCCTAGCCCCCGTGATCGAGCGCATCGGCTGGCTCCAGCTCGACCAGATGCAGTACCACTCCAGCCTCGAATACCACTTCGAAGCGAACTGGAAATTCATCGTCGAGAACTTCCTCGAGAGCTACCACGTTCCCTTCCTGCACCACACCCTCGACGGCTACTCGCCCGCAACCGGCCGCTACCAGTTCCAGCTCCCCGGCAACATCAGCGGCATCGGAACGCGGCCCTACGGTGCCGCACAGATCAACAACCGATGCCTGCCGACATGGCAGCCAACCGGCGGGCGTGACTACCCCGCAGACTTCGCGGAGTACTACGCGGTCCTCCCTAACCTGCTGCTCGGCGTCATGCCGGACCATCTCTTCGCCTGGTCCCTCGATCCCGTCGCCCCGGAGAAGGCGATCGAAAAGCTGCACTTCTTCTTCGTCGGGCCGCAGTCGACCACTCCAGACCTCGCCGAGCACATCCAGCTCACCCTCGACCGCTGGATGCAGGTCAACGACGAGGACTGGACCATCGTGCAGAACATGCACCGCGGAGCACGCTCCGAGTCCTTCAAGCGAGCCCTACTTTCACCGGTCATGGAACGCAACATCATCCGTTTCCAGCAACACATCATCGACCTCATCCCCGCAGCCGCACACGATCACACGCCCTGGACGGAGAACGGCAATGGCCATCACTGAAAAGCCGATGCACCGGTCACACGACCTCAACGGAGACACTGCGATGCTGGTCTCCCTCTACCGCGATTGGGCACCTGACTACGACCACGACGTTCTGCGCGACGGCTACACGGCCCCCTGGCTCACAGCGCAAATGATCACCATGACACTGCCGAACACCGAGACGGCAACAGTTCTCGACGTTGGATGTGGAACAGGACTTGTCGGCCGTGAACTCAAGCGCGTACGCGGCGGGCTAACGCTCATCGGCCTTGATCTTTCCCCGGAGATGGCAGCGATCGCCAACCAGACCGGCGCCTACGACCGAGCTGTAGGGGACATCAACCTGCTCTCCCCCTCAGTCAGCACCGACGCCGCGGTTCAGCCGGCCAACCATGTCGTGTGCTGCGGAACTCTGACTAACGGGCACATCGGTCCAGAGGGAATCGGCGCCCTCCTTGCACTCACCGCCCCGAACGGGCACCTGACCTTCAGCGTGCGCCTCAACCATTCCCGGGCAGAGGACTTCGCAGGCGCGGTCCACCGCCTCACCGAGGGCGGTGCCGCCACGTTAACAAGCGCCCTCTTCAACGCCCCCTACATCGGCGAAGAGGGGGCGGACTACTTCACACTCCGCAAGCCCACCGCCGCCTAGCCCGATGGATGACAGTCAGCCCATCACGCAATCGACACCGACCGAGAACGCACCGCACGACGGCGCGGTCTCAATCAGATATGCCTATCTGATCGCCGCGACAGGTCTCGTCGCGGGCACCTACGGAATGTGCCGCTTCGGATTCGGACTGACCCTACCGAGGATCGGTGAAACCCTCGGTATTAGCTCTTCCTTTGCCGGTAGCGCCGCCGCGGCAGCCTTCGCAACGTACTCGGTATCTGCCCTCGCTACCGGAGCACTGGTGCAGCGTGGTCGCTTGACTGCCGCAGCATTGCTGGCCGCGGCGACAGCGGTGGTCGGGTGCCTTCTTGTCGCTTTCTCCTCAGGCTCCACGGTTCTGCTCTTCGGCATCGCGGTCGCCGGCGCGGCGGCTGGATTCGTCTCCCCCACCATTGCCGCCGGCATGCGGAAAATCGCGCCACCGCCGGTAGAACCGCGCTGGCAAGCCATCGCAAATGCGGGCACCGGATTCGGCGTCCTACTTGCGGGAATTCTGGCCGCCTGGGTCTCCTGGCGCGCATCCTGGGTCACCTATGGAATCCTCACCGGCATCTGCGCTATCGCAGTGATCATCCTTCGCCGCGCCATAGGCGCGCGCGACGAAACCAATGCCGCCAGTGCCCATCACAGCACAACCGACCGCGAGCAACGCGGAAAAGCTACAGCGCTTGCCGCGCCCGTTACCCTGGCCATCCTCATGGGCGCCGGATCAGCTGTTTTCTGGACCTTCGGCCGCACTCAGGCCGAACACAGCGCACACCTCCCCCCCACCGCATCACTCGTCTTCTGGTGTGCAGTCGGCGGAGCAGGGATCCTCGGCGCGCTCTCCGGTGACTCTGTCACCAAAATCGGATTCCGCCGAACATGGTCCCTCGCCAGCAGTCTCCTCGCCCTCTCGATCGCAGCAACCACCGTCACCACCCAGCTCATCGGCTACCTCGCCATCGGCCTCGTCTTCGGCGCCACCTACGTCATCCTCTGCGGAGCCCAAATCACCGCAGCCGCCATCGCCTGGCCCAACGCGGTCGGTGCCGGCACCGCGATCACCTTCACCGCCATCGCCATCGGGCAGATATCCGGTTCCCTCGTGCTCGGCAAAATCATCGACACCCTCGGGACCACAACCGCATTCCTCACCGGAGCAGGCCTCTGCGCAGCTTCAGCTGCACTCATCTACGCAACGGGATTTGGGCGGACAGGGACGAGCCCGTTACCCGCTACGCGCGAGCTCGGCGAGGCCGAGGCCTCGATTGCTGGACAAAGTGTCCGTAACGATCGTTCATGAGACGCTCCAGCTGGTGCCCCATTCCCCCAGGTCACAGATGTAACGCGACCCGCGTCCGCAACAACGTCACGCACTCCCTCGTTCCCGATACAGCCGTGGCCATGCGAGTCGGATACGGACGGGTCTCGACCCGTGACCAACACCCCGAAGCTCAGCACGACGCGCTCGTCGCAGCCGGCTGCGACGAGATCTTCATCGACAAGGCCTCCGGCAAGCTCGCCTCACGGCCCCAGCTCGACAAGGCACTGCTGTCGGCGAACCGCGCCGGCGACCAGCTCGTCATCGCACGGTATGGGCTCGCCGTAATCACGAGCTGGATTCGCACGCGCAAAATCACCACCAACGTCAAGGCCCGAACCGGCCACGGCCTACCTCCGTTGCCCGACTGGTTGACCGACGACAAGGACATCGTGGACGGCCTCGCTACCGATGTCGTGATTGACGCGTTGACCTACTTCAAGGACAAGGTCCTCAGGGCAGGTAAGTGGGATCCGACCAAGGGAGCCAGCCTACGGCACCTACTTCATCGGGCAGTGCCTCTACAAGTACCCCAACCAGCATCGCCAGCTCTGGGACAGAGAGCGATCTCGACGGCAACATGAGACGCTCGCCGACGACGAGACCCTAGCGATGTTCAGCTCCTCAATCGACGGCACCGAAGACACTGCCGTCGCCAGCTCCGAGGTTCAACGAGCAACGCGAGCCGTGTCCCAGCCTCGGACACGTCATGCGATATGGCTCCATGCCGAGGGCCACACCTACCAGCAGATCGCCGAACAGCTCGGCATCGAGGGAGGCGCAAAGACCGTAGAGAACATGATCAGCTACGCCCGGAAGCAAGCAAGGAAGACAGCATGAACACCCACTCCAGCCGCGAACAGCGAATCCAAATGCTCATCGAAAAGTCCTCTCTTGGAACACCATCCGCACGGAAGGCACGAAGCACCATCCCCGCTCAACGCGGTCGAGAAGTAGCCCAAACGGCCGCCTCGGCGACATCACGGTCGCCACGAAAGTGAACGTCTTCGGTTGATCCGAAACTCTTTTCAGTGATTTCCGGCACGACTCCACTTAGTAGGTAGGTGACCGGCCAACAACGGAAGGTCACCAACACGAAGGAGCACCACCATGGCAAAGGGACACGCGCGCAGCGCAATCACAGGCCGATACGTCACCAAGGCCACCGCGACCCGGAATCCGCGCACCACAGTCACCGAGCACGGCGGCAATCACAGCTCAGGCACACATCACCGCAGCGCCATCTCCGGCCGTTACGTCAACAAGGCCACCGCCACGCGCCACCCGCGTACGACCGTCACTGAAAAGGACTAGTCGCGATATCATGCACCGCCCCCGTACGCGGACACCGCTCGGCCAGCGCCGCGGCCAACTGTCCAGCATGCCGGTATCGCTACTACGGCCGCCCCAGCTACCCCACCCCGACTCCCAGTATCCGAGCAGGGGTCGGCGGCGCAGCCTCCTACCAGAGTGGATCATCCGGACGAGCAGGCCGAGCGACGAAGGTGGCTTACACGACTGCTGAGCGGCGCAGTCTCGCCCCGGTCCGTCGGGCATGCGAGCGTCAAGCACAGTCGTACCCCTCCCAGTCCTACCCGGATCGCCGCGACCTGTTCCTCTGTCACGCCTGGGACGATCGTCGCGGCGCCGCGAAAGAGTTGCACGATCTGCTCGAAGCACTCGGCGTCACAGTCTGGTTCAGCGAGAAGGACGTCACCCTTGGAACGTCTCTGCTGCGTGCAATCGACAAGGGGCTCGGTAAGTCCCGAATCGGGATCGTTCTAGTCACCCCAGCGATGCTCAAGAGCATCCAGGCGGAAGGCGTCGCGGACAAGGAACTCTCATGCACACCGGACCGCGTCGACGCTGCAAGGTCGGACACCATGGAGCTGTGCCCACCAGGGCGTCAGACACACCCACGCAGCCGCAGCACGACCTGCTGCGCGACCTCGGCGGGGTCGAGACCGGCGGTGTCGATGACCTCAGCGGAGGCGTGTAGCCACGTCTTCGCGGCCTCGAGGTAGGGCTCGACGTACTGGAGCCGGAACCGCGAGATTCCCATGATCGCGTCGTCACGGATGCGCTGGCGAAGAGTGTCTCGGTCGGCGTGCAACACGAAGTGCCGCACAGGGATACCGTGCTCCGCCAGCCCTCCACTGATCTCATCCCAGTACCTCTCGACAAGTACGGTCATCGGCATCACCAGGGTCCCGCCGGTGTAGTCGAGCACGCGCCGCACGGTATCCACGACCAGCGGTCGCCACGGATCCCAATGCTGGAAATTGTCAGTAGGCGGCAGTCCCGGGGTGATGCCCATCAACGTCGCGCCGACCTTCTCCGCGTCGAGCACACGCGAGTCGGGGATCACGTCTTGCACGAGTCGACTGGTCGTTGTCTTACCCACGCCGTGGGAGCCGTTCAGCCATACGATCACCAGCTCAACGTAGCGGCGTTTATCGCAGGCGGGGCACAGCATCTATCGGCCCGTCTTCTTCACCCGGCCCGCGGCTTACAGTCGCTAATCCATACCACTCTGGCGGTGCGTCAGGTGTGCGGGCGCCCTCAGTCGAACTTCCGTGCTCCGATGCCCTCCTCGCGGGCCCGCCATCGAACGGCGGAACCCGCATCCTCATCGCACGAGACCCAGATAGATCCGTCCATCGCCGTTCATACGAAACAGAGGGCGGCACGCCGCGATGAGGACACCGAGAGCATTGGTTCGAAGAACGCCGCGCTTCGGCGCCTGTTCATTCCCGGCCCGGTCGTCCATCAAAGGAGCCGCACACACGATCACCGCGCATTCGAGTACTCCGAGGTAGACGGTGTCGGGGATGACGACGATCCCGCCGGGAGCGGTGTCATGCAGGACCGGCTGACGGTCCTATACACGTCAAGTGCGTTGTGTGGTCGGATGTCCTTCGCCCCCGATGACCTCAAGTAACAGCTCCGGCAAATTGGTCATGATGCCCGCGACCCCCGCGGCTATCAGTGCTCGAAGGTCCCGTTCAGGCTCCTTGACGCTGATGTCTCCGTAGAGGGTGTCTGCGCAGGTCCATACTGGTATTTCACCAGCGAGTAGTTCAGCCGCGAGCGGCAGAACCTGCTGTTCGTTGTCGAGAATCGAGGACGGCCAGAACCGCAGGATGTCAGCACCACCTTCGAGGAAGGCAGCGATATCGGCCGCGGCAGCGGATGGGACGTCCGATCGACCTGGTAGGAGGCCCAGAACAGTGACACCGGGATCAAGTTTCTTGAACGCTGCGACTTCGCCCGCGGTGCGGGGTGCCACGATCAGTCGATCTAAAGCCTTCATCGCCTTGGCGTCGGATAGAAGACCTCGCCTGAGGGACTCAGTCACGTTCTTGATATCAGCGACGATCTGCGTTCTCGTGTTCCGAACGGCTTCCAAAACTTCATGGTAGGTGGGCACTCGCTCGCCCGTGAGTCCCGCCGAGAGCGGGTCGCGAGTGTCCAGAGATCTGATGTCGCTCAAGGCTAAATTCGCGACGGCGCCGATGCCGTTGGTTGTGCGGTCAACGGTCTCGTCGTGCATGACCACCAGCTGACCATCGCTGGTAGACCGCAGATCTACTTCGACAGCATCGACACCTCGTGCGACTGCAGCTTCAATGGCCGCGATCGTATTCTCCGCCGTGCCGTTCATCAGACCTCGATGGGCGACGACCGTCACTGTCATGGCATCTCCTTATCAAGTAGATGGCTCGACTGTAATGGCGTTGTGAATGACCGGTCCGATTGTGCGCCGACCCGCTGTGCACTTACGAGGAGGTCATTCGGGTGTCGCTTGTAGACCTAGCGGGCGTCCTATCAAGCCACGCCCCGCCCGGCACGGCCGCGATGACGGACAGGTGGTGCGTTACCTGACCGAAGCCGACAGGTCGAACGAAGTGCACACTCCCATGGAGGAAGCGGCGAGATCGCCGGAAGGTCGGGCCTCGGCCGAGCAACTCTCCTCGAGTCTCCACTGATTGCCAGACTCCTGGTTCTCTGTGCCGATTGCTGGGCTGTGGGGCTGGGCTATTTGATGGCGATGACCGGCGTCATCGCCCCCTCGCGGATCGTGCGGTCGCTGGTGGCGATCGCGAGCCCGCGGCGCGTGGCCTGGGCCACGATCATTCGGTCGAACGGATCCCGGTGATCCCAGTTCAGTTGTCCGGCCAGGGTGGCGTCTGCCGAATCCATTACGAGTTCCTGCGCGGCCATCGCCTTCAGTGTGTCCATCCAGCTCGACAGGATTCCTGCGCCATCTAGGCGCCCCAGCCGGGTCTTGATTGCGATCTCCCAGGCCGAGGCGGCCGAGACGAACAGGTCGTTGGCGGGATCCTCGAGCACCTCGAGTGCCGACTCTGCTACCAGGTCGGGTGATTTCACCAGCCACAGCAGCGCATTGGTGTCGAGTAGGACCGCGGTCACGAGGCGGCGTCCCAAGCTGCCAACTCCTCGTCGGGAAGGGGCGCGTCGAAGTCGTCGGGGATCATCAGCCCGGGGAACTGACCGAACGTGCGCGTCCTCGGTGTCGCCGGTGAGATGACAGCGACCGCGCGGCCGTGCGAGGTGACGGTGACCGGACTGCCGGTCTTCTCGACCTCGGCGAGGACGGAGTTGAGCTTGGCTTTCGCCTCGGTGCTCGTGATGGTGCGCATGAGCCCATGCTATACCTAATGGGACTAGTCGTACTAGTCCTATTGCTCATGCGTTGCCCCCGACCCTCGGACGCTATCCACGCTCAAGTGGCGACGGCGGCAGCTGCGGTGCACGGTGGGCGCTGCTTGAGCGCGGCCGAGAAGGTTCCTGAGTCCGGGGTCGTCGTCGCGGTGATCCGTGGTCACGAGGCCCCCTGGGGCATGTGCCATATCACCACGATGCCGGCTGCGCCCCGATATGGACGTGGCGTCGGGCGTATCCCGGTACCCGGGGGAGGAACGGTCAGTTCACTGCATTCGTATGCGGTGCAGTCTCATTCGCCGACGTACCAGTTCGACATGGACAGTCGGCACGGTGCCTGGGGTTCGGCGTGGTCGATCCACATCGTATGAATTCGTTCGTGATCAGCGGGGCGGTCCGATTCGGCTTCAGTTGCCGCTTTTGGGGTGCGTAGCGGAGCATTGGGGTATGAGCGGAGTCAGTTTGGTCGCGCCGAGTGCCAGTCTGTACGAGTCCTGGTTGGATTCACGCGATGAGTGGGGTGGCGTGGGGGTCCATCAGCCTGGGGCCGGCCTCGGTGTCGCGAATCAGCTCGGGCTCGATCTTGCTTCGCGAAGTGGGTTTGAGCAGTGGGTGCAAGAGTTGCTGATGCAGCCTGGGGCTGAACCGTCCTGGGGCTGGTGGAGACCGTGAACGCACCGGGAGAATGCGATCATGGCAGCACCGCGCAAGTTCGATCAGGAGACCCGTGAGCGGGCCGTCCGGATGTATCACGACCGGTTGAAGGAGAACGACCGCGAATCGAAGCTCGGCGCCCGCAAACACGTCGGTGCGCTCCTGGACATCAACCCGGCCACGCTCCGGAACTGGATCGAATCCGACTCGGGTTTCGGAACGTCGGCCGGCGAGTCGGGCGCCGCGAGCGGCTCGGCGGAATTGAGGGCCCTCCGTAAAGAGGTTTGCTGAATTGCGAAGGGCCAACGAGATTTTGAAGACGGCGTCAGCGGTGTGGACCCTCGCCGGGTTCGTCTACGTGGCCTTTCTCGTCGACGTCTGCTCCCGCCGGATCCTCGGCTGGCGGGTGATGTCCAGCAAGCACACGCCGTTGGTGACCAGCGTCGTAGAGCAAGCGCTGTTCACCCGCCGTCGAGGTGAATTCGATTTCACGACGACGGGGTTGGTTCACCACAGCGACGCCGGTAGCCAGTACACGTCCGTCGCCTTCTCGAAGGAACTGCGAGAGGCCGGGATCACCGGATCGATCGGATCGGTCGGCGACGCCCTCGACAACGCGTTGATGGAATCGACGATCGGCCTGTACAAGACCGAGCTGATCGACGTCGACCGCCGCCGCTCGTGGACTGGCAGGGCCGAGGTCGAACACGAGACCACAACCTGGGTGCACTGGTACAACACCGAACACCTGCACTCGGCGATCGGCTACACCGCACCCGCCGAGTGCGAGAACAGATACCGTCAGAACGTCGCCTCGACCCCCGAAGTGGCTTGATCGAGGTCTCCGACCGGACCAGGACGGTTCAGCGCCGCCACACCGGCCGTCGTATTAACTGGTAGTTGACCATGTACAGCCAAACCGCTGGGGACAGTGCCGACATGTCGCGAACAGCACCCCGGCCTGAGGATTATTGACCAGTCTCTCCAGCATGGTGGCTGCCCGGAGAGACTACGACCTCGCTCGTTCCGTAATGAACGCACACCCGTCTGACCACCAATAGAACTGCAAGCCAAGGAAAGCGGGAGTTCGCCGTGCCCCAACGCTAGGCTGGCACTGTCGACGGGACCTTAGCTGGGAGGGATCGGATGAGCGCACGGACTTGCGATATGTGCGGGAAGTCCACACCCGAGGTGCGCCTGAGCCGCGAGCACGTGTTCTCGCAAGCCCTGCGGGACACGGTCGACGATCACGGAGACCACGTCGTCACCGAAGCGGTTGGCCGGAAGATCGCCGAATTCGAATACAGCCAATGCACCCGGCCGGTGAACCTGATGGATGTCACTGCGCGCACTGTTTGCGAACGCTGCAACAACGGCTGGATGAGCAAGCTCGAGTCGGAGGCCAACACGACCCTGCGCAGGCTCATTGACGGTACCGACAGCCTGACCGCAAACGACGTCAACGTGGTTCGGCTCTGGTGCGCCAAGACCGCCGCTGTGATCGAGATGGCGGCCGCCCGCGGCGACGACGATGCGCCGGTCGCGGCGGATGACCGAGCCGAGATCCAAAACGGAGTAGTGCCGGCTGGGTGGATCGTCACCCTGACACGACTGGATCGGAGCTGGCGGCACCACATCCAACGAAGCCACGCACCCCTTCCGCTGAACCGCATCGTCGGCGGTGAAGCCCGTATCGAGCGCTACCATTTCACGGTCATCGGGATCGGATGTATGCTCGCGACCGTTATCGGCGGCCCGCCTGGCAGCGACGCGTGCGCCGATGTCACCCTGCTCACCGCGCGAGCGCTCGGGAGGCGAGTTCGCGCGATCGCGCCGCTATTGCCGGGCCGGGCCACGAGGCTCGGCACGTGGCACGCTCCCGATCAGGCGACAATCCAGCGACTGCCGTTGTTCGTCACCGCGCTCCTTACGCAGGAGAATAAGTTTTCGCACAAGAACGAGAGCACACCCACGATTTCCAAACAGCACCCCTTGAACCGGTGAGCCGCTGACCAGCGAGAACTAGGTGCCTTCTGGGAGCTACAGCCACACAGATGTGAGATTCGCAAGTGAGGCGACCTTTCAGTGCGCATTCTGTCGTGCGATGCACACGGTGTATTTGCGAACGGGGTGATCGATGCCGCCGTTGGCGCATCTCTTCTTGTCAGCGGTGCTTACGAGCAGATCAGTCGGACGAGCTACCACGCCAACCGCTGGGCGAGAATCGCAGCTGACGCGCTCGGCTTTCCACCCGGTATTGACAAGCAAGCAGCTCGAGGCGACCCAGTTGTAGTCGAGGCAGAGCGCGTAGCCGGTCTGGTCTCTCTTCTGGAAGTTCACCTGGTCGACGTCCGACGGGCATCCTGTGGCCGATGTAGCGATCGCGACGACTTTGTACGCGCCCGCAGCATCGGTGGCATCGCATCGAGCAGTGATAGCGGTCGTGGATGCGCGCGAGCCCGACAGGTTGACGCAGGAGCCCACGGTGTAGCCGCCGGCGGAGGGGCCCGAGGCTTGAAGCTGCCCCGGGATGTTCTGAAGGTCAGCGGCCAGCGGGCTACTTCCGCGGCCGGACTCTGCGGCGTCGAGCTTTGCCATCCCTCGTGTGAATGATCCGAGTACCCATGCCAGGAGCACGACTGTTATCAGCCCGGCGATGACGAAACCGGCGATCGCGGCTCGCCATACGAAACCGCGCCGACGCGTCGCGAACACTGCTACTGCTCCCAGCACCAACAGCGCGATGCACGCGATGCTGGCGAATACGGCGGGCCGGGTGCTGATTACTGCCGCGGGGAATATCAGCCCCCAGGCGCCGAAGACACCGAGGACGCCGCCAGCGATGAACGCTACTGCGGCGCGGGCGAACTGTTGTGCCGAGCGGAGCCACGCTGGAGCCGCGGCCGCACCCGTAACACTCGGGTTGTCGTCGCTCATCTCATCTTCCGCCTGTCTGTCTGCTGGCTATTCGTGGAGTATGACCAGTGCGCCGGAGTACGGGCTCATATCAGCTGAGTCGGGGTGCGGGACGATTGCGGCTGCGCTCGCGAGCTGACGGCACTCTGTCCGTATCCCCGCTTCGTCGTCCTCGTGGCGGAGGCCAACCGCACGCCCGGTGCCATTGTTGTGCTTGTCCATTGCCCCGGCTGCGGCAGTAGACGGCGCGTCGGCCTCATGCGCGTCGCCCCCCCTTAACGGCAAAGTCCGCATTCGCTCACCGGGCAGGGCTTGGTCGAGGGAGCGCCCAAGAACCGGACGAGCCGACGGGTGCCGATCCCCCGGTTCCTGCTCCCCCTGCTGACGACGGAGATGCGTGGACGGGCGTCCGATGCTCTCGTGTTCCCCGGACGCGACGGCGAGTGGCTGACGATCGGGCAACTGCGGTACGTGTTCGACGCGGCGGCGACGGCCGTCAGAGAGACGGACTCACGCCCCCATCAACTGCGACACACCTGCGCGAGCCTGGCAATCCACGGCGGCGCGAACGTGAAGGTCTTTGCAGACGCTCCCGGGGCACAAGACGGCGACCCTGACACTCGACCGATACCGCCACCTGTTCCCCGACGACCTCGACAACTTAGCCGACTCCTTCGACGCTGCTGCCTACCGGCTGCCTACCGGAGACCGACTCCGTGCCGTCTCCGACACACCTGCAACGCTCTGACCTAGCAATTCTGGTGCCCCCGGTGAGACTCGAACTCACACTGGACGGGTTTTGAATCCGTTGCCTCTGCCAATTGGGCTACGGGGGCGGGACCGGCCCCCGGGATCGCCGTGGTGCCGGACCAGGTGAGTCTAGAGGCGGGTGAGACTCAGGGTGCGACCGGGGTATCCGCCGGCCCCGTCTTGTCGTCGGACCCGCTCTCCGCTGACACGGACGCGTCCTCGTCCAGTGACGCAAGGAACGTGTCGATGGTGGGCCAGGTCTCGCGGACCGCGTCCGGGCCGGCGATGAGGCCTAGGTGGCTGGATTCCACCGTCGAGAACTGCACGCGCGGGGAGCCGTCGAACAGGTCCACGCCGTACCGCGCAGCCTGCCAGGAACAGAGGGCATCGCGGTGGCTCCCGAAGAGCTGGATGGGGACGTCGATCCCGCGCAGGTCGGCGACCGCCTCGTCGAGTTCCACCCGCCCGGCGGCCAGCTGCCCGCCGAGGATCAGCCGTTCCCAGTACTGCACGGTCATCTTCCCCGGATACCCGGGGAAGGTCCGCTGGAAGCGGTTGATGATCTCCATCCGCGCGAGCGTCTCGGTCTCGTCCAGGTGGGTGAGGATGAACCAGGGCTTCTTCAACTCGCGGTCCCATGACGTGGCTCGGTAACCGAGCCGAACGATCGGCGCCGGAATCCCGCCGGCCAGACGCAACAGCGCAGACGGCACAACCCCGCCGGTAGGGCGGTTCGCGGCGATCACCGTGGGGTACCCCCACAGCTTCATGTAGTCCAGCGGCGTCGCCACGGCGGTGATCGACCGGATCGGCCGCGGGGCCGTACCGGCCGTGAGGAAGGCGAGCGTCCCGCCCAGGCTCCACGCGAGCAGGTCCACCTCGCCGTCGCCGGCGTCCTCACCGTAGTAGTCCGCGATCGCCCGCTCGATGGCCTGCGGGATGATGTCGACGACGAAGGTCTCGAAACTCATCCAGCGGTCGCGATACCCGACCTCGCCGAAGTCGATGACGTACGGCACGCGCCCGGTCGAGGCCAGATGAGCGACGAGCGAGTGCTCATCCGAGAGGTCGTATGAGGTGGCCGGTGCCGCGATCGGCGGGATCAACAGCACGGGCGGTCGGCCCGTTTCTCGGGCGGCGGCGACGGCACCGTCGTCCGCGAAGCGGCGTAGGGTGCGATGTTCGCCCTCGGCCACCACGACGTGTGGGGTCCGCCGCTCCGGCCGGATTCCTCCGCCCACCGTGAGGGCCCACAGATTGCCTGCGCGCTCGCGCGCGCCTTCCATCACCGCATCGATCACGGAGTGAGTGTAGGCAGCCGCCCACCGCGTCGTGCTACACGGCCGTGGCGGGCACCCGCGGATCCATTCCGATCCGGAGCCTCCGCGGCGCGAGCGACATCCGGGTGGTGATGTCGAGCTCGTAGCCCGGCTCCGGTTGGAGGTCGAACCGGTGAACGATGTGCGCGAGCGCCAGCACCGTCTCGTGCAGTGCGAACTGCCGACCGATACAGGCGCGTTCGCCGGTTCCGAAAGGCTTGTAGGAGTGCGGCATCCGACCGCGAGCGCGATCGGGGACGAAGCGGTCGGGGTCGAACGCGTCGGCGTCGTCGCCCCAGGCCTCGGGATCGCGGTGCGTGAGCGGGAGGACGACGACGGCGCTGTCCGAGGTGCGCATGCGGTATCGCCCGCCGATGACGGTGTCCGCGAGCGGCGCCCGCGCCATCGTCGGCGCCGCAGGCCACAACCGCAGTGATTCGTCGAGGACGCGCCGCAGGTAGCGCAGCCTGGGTACCTGGTCGAACCGCAGCACATCGGTCCCGGCCATCTCGGCGTCGACCTCGGCACGTACGCGGCGACGCACGTCGTCGTGCTGGGAGAGGTAGTAGAGGGCGAAGGAGATCGCACTCGCGGTGGTCTCGTAGCCGGCCACTAGAAAGGTCAGGATCTGATAGCGGATGTTCCTGTGGCTCAACGACTCCCCCGTCTCGGGGTGTCGGGTCGAGAGCATGAGGTCGAGGATGTCGCCGTTGCCGGGGGCGCCCGCGTCGGCGGCACGCCCGCCGATCAGCTCGTTCAGCAGGTCGTCCGCGTAGCGCTGGTGATGGCGATTGCGCCAGTCGTACCAGGGACCCAGCACTCGACCTCCGGGCACCGAGCCCAGCTTCGTCTTCTGGCCTGCGGTGTACAGGGCGCGCAACAGGGCGGCGACGAGCGGGTGCCGCTCGTCGGATTCGAATGAGCCGAAGTCGTAGCCGAACGCCGCCCGGCCGATGGTGTCGAGCGTGAGCTTCGCGGCGTCGTGGGTGGCGTCGACCATCTCGTCGGCATCCGCCCAACGATCGCAGAGCTGGCCCACGGCACGCTCCATGATCGCGTGGTACCCCTCCATCGCGCGACGGCTGAAGGCCGGCATCAGGATATCGTGTGCGAGTTGCCAATTCGGCTCATCGGAATAGGCGGTGAACAGGCCGTCGCCGGCATACTGCCGTAGCTCCGCCATGCCTGGAGCGAGCGCCTTCGTGAACCGGGAGGCGTCACACAGCTCCGAGGCGATCCGGACGCTCGGCACCAGGGTCACGCGGCGGGTACCGAGCCTTAGCTCGACGAGATCGGGGCGCTCGCGGCGCACCCAGTCGAGTGCGGCACGCGAACGTTCCCGCGATGTCAGCACTCCCAGGTCCCCGCCGAGAAACGTCCCCCCTGGCGGGCGTGGCAGATCGTGGCCTGACCAATGCGTGCCGAACATATTTGGCTCCCCACCTCGACCAGACGCCTAAGGTCCGCAGGTCCCTCTCCCCATCGCCCGTACACGACCGGGTCGCAACGTCTCCACGACCTGCGGTCAGGCGCGAATCTCACAGGAGATTAGCAGGATGTCCGACTTTTCCGCCCGCTCACGGCCAGGCGTGTCGCGGCGTGTCGCATCGTCCGATGCCCGGCCGGTAGGGTTTCCGGCAAGCGCCGTAGATCTTCTGGGCGGTGCGCGAATCGAAGGGATCCGATGGCTGACGACAACGGTGCTCCAGCCCGCCGCGTGCTCGTGGCGGAGGACGAGGCGATCATCCGGCTCGACCTCGTCGAGATGTTGCGCGAGGAGGGCTACGACGTCGTCGCCGAAGCGGAGAACGGCCAGGTCGCCGTCGAGAAGGCGACCGAGCTTCGCCCCGATCTGGTGATCATGGACGTCAAGATGCCTGTGCGTAACGGCCTCGACGCCGCCACCGAGATCGCGCGGGAGCGGATCGCTCCGGTCGTGATGCTCACGGCGTTCAGCCAGCGCGAGTTCGTCGAGAAGGCCCGCGAGGCCGGCGCCATGGCCTACCTGGTCAAGCCGTTCACCAAGTCGGATCTCGTTCCAGCGATCGAGATCGCGGTCAGCCGCTTCGGTGAGTTGCAGCAGCTAGAGCGCGAAGTCACCGATCTCACGGAACGGCTCGAGACACGGAAGCTGGTCGACCGAGCCAAGGGCCTGCTCATGGCGAAGCAGAACCTGACTGAGCCCGATGCCTTCCGATGGATCCAGCGCACCGCGATGGACCGCCGCACGAGCATGAAGACCATCGCTCACGTAGTGATCGACACTCTGGGTAAAGACTAGTTGTATGAGGCCATGACGTTTGTTACGCCAACCGGGGCACGAGAAGCGGGAGAGTTGACCGGCTGCGGTGCTGTGCGGTCGGTGATGGTTGTAGTGCACGTTCCAGGTCGCGACCGCTGCTGATCGTTCGGCCTCGCTGGCCCAGGTGCGCGAGTAGAGGAACTCTTCCGACAAGATTCGGTTGTATCTTGCCACCGCGCCGAGCAGTGACCTGGCGAAGGCGTCGGCGCGGTAGCAGGCTCCATTGTCGGTGACGATCTTCTCGATATGGGCGATGCCGTGCGCGGCGAATCAGACCCTGGAACGGTGCACGAACGCGACTGCGGTTGCTGCCTTCTCGTCCGGTAGTGGTTCGGTGTAGGCCATCCGGGTGTGACCGTCGACAGCGGAGTGCAGGTAGACGTACCCGCGCTTGCCGGTCTTGGTCTTGGATCGTGCCGCGGCGCCGGGCTTGTTCGGAGTCGCGACCGTGGGCTCGCCACCCGCCGCCGTCCGGGATACGACCGACTTTCTTCACGTCGACGTGGACCATGTGCCCAGGACGCTTGGCGACGATGACCTTTGGTTGACGATTCGCGTCGCCGTCCCGGTCGATGAACCATCGCCGGTTCAGCCCGAGCCGCGCGAGGAGCCGGGTCACAGTCCGGCGGCTGATCATCGTCCCGGTTTCGCTGAGTTCGAAGGCGATTCGGGACGCTGACCACTTGTGCTCGCGTCGCATCGTTTCGATCTGGTGCACGATCTCCGGTGGTATTGCGGTGGGTAGACGGTGTGGCGTCGAGGATTGATCCAGCAGTCCGACTTCGCCGTGCCTTGCGCCACCTGTTCACCCACGTTCGAAGCGCACGCCCGTGAGATGCCCATCTCGGCGGCCACGTGCGTGATCGGGCGGGTGCGGCAGCGTTCGATCAGGCGTCGACGCCCTTCGATGGTGAGGGGTGAGTTGGCATGTGTCATCGTTTGCTTCCTTCTGCGTTGGCTACCTGGCTGGCAAGCTCGGCAGATGCGAGGGGCTCAGGTCGAAGGCTTCGCTTGAGCAAGGCATATGGGGGTGGCGTCGTCCTGAGTCGCCGGGAGTCCAGCGTTGCCGGGTCAATCTGCAGCGACTATGGCGTCTTTGTGGTCGGCCCCGCGCGGGGTGCGGGTAGTCATGACGGTCATGAGTAGGCCGCATATGGTCAGACCCGCTGCTGCCAGGTAGATGGGTCTAGGGCCGGCACTGGAGTCGGCGATGAGGCCACCGAACAAGCCGGCGCAGGCCGCTGCGACCTGGTAGCCAGAGGCGTTGACGGCCATAGCCAATGTCGGGGCGTCGCCCGCGGTCATCATCACGCGAGCCTGCATGCCGGGAATGATTGCGAAGCCGAACAGACCGATGGCGACAACGGCCACTCCGGTGAGGGCTGTTGAGGTCGCGACGAACCAGGTGCCGACAAGGGTTGCGGCAAGCAGGCCGAGGAGGGCGGGTTGGAACAGGCGCGGGTTGCGATCGTAGAGCGCGCCGCCGACGAGGTTGCCGATCGTCGCGCCGATGCCATAGGCGAGCAGGAGAAGCGGCAGTTGGGTCGTGGCGTGACCACCCAGATCCGTGAGCAGGGGCCCGAGGTAGCTGAACACCATGAGCACACCGACGTTGCCGACGGCGGTGACGGCCAGCGCCAGCAGCACTGGCGCTCGTCGCAGCACTCGCAGCTCCGAGGCCGCGGAGGCTCTGCGCTCCGTACGGGGCCGGGTGAGCTGCCAGAACACCAGAACCAGCCCGATCAGGCACGCAACCGCGATCGTCGCGAACGTCGCCCGCCAACCCCACTGAGCGCCGATCTTGGTGCCGATAGGTGCGCCGAGGATCATGGCGAGGTTCATCCCGAACGCCAGCCGGGCGACCATGGTTCCGGCTCGCTCGGGCGTTGCGGACTGCACAGCGATCACGATGGCCTGGGCGAAGAAGGTCGAGGTCACCAGCGCGGTGACCATACGGGCCGCCAACAGCAAGGGGAACTCCGGAGCCAGAGCGGAGATTGCATTCCCGACGACCGCGACAGCCAGCAATCCCAGCATCAGGGGTTTCCGGTTGATGCCTGCTGTCACCGCTGTCAGCACCGGGCCGCCGATGATCATGCCGACGGCGTACGCCGTGACCAGCAACCCCGCGGTGCCGACGGCGACCCCGAGGTCGGTAGCGACCTCGGGCAGGATTCCGGCGACCACGAACTCGCCGGTGGTGATGCTGAAGACGCAAAACATGAGGATGGCAAGTCGAAGCATGACCGTCACGCTAAACTCTCACATCAACGTGAGGGTCAAGTCTTGAATCGCGAACGGAGCGTCAGGTGAAGATCGGTGAGCTGTCGGATCGGACCGGAGCCAGCGTGCGAGCGTTGCGTTACTACGAGGAGAAGGGCGTCCTGACTCCCGGCCGGACTCCCAGCGGATACCGAATCTTCGCCGACTCCGACATCCGCAAGGTGGCACACATCCAGACTCTGCTGACGGCAGGTCTCGGCATGGACCTTATCGGCGAGATCCTGGCATGCCTGTCCGGCGAATCCTTGCTGCTGGACAACTGCCGGGACCGCCTCGAAGCAGAACGTCGCCGGATGACCGACGACATCGACCGCCTCACCCACACTCGATCGCTGCTCGACGAACTACTTGCCACCTCTCGCAGACGCCGCCCGACCACTCCAGCCATCTGAACTTAAGCCTCATACCGTGACCAACCTCCTGAACCGCAACAACTAGTCACGTCACGCCGACCTTCGCCCCGATCACGGGCAGCGCGACGGTGAGTGCCTTGGTCGCAGACTGCCACGTGTGCCCGTCGCCCACGGAGTCGATGCTGCAGTCGATATCGACGCCCTTCATCGCAGTGCACAGCTTCTGCGAGCTGCCCTTGGCACCCGGATCGGCGAAGTCGTCGCCGCCGTTGCCGCCGAACCCGGCGGGCGCCTGGTTCTGAGGTTGTGGGCGATGGAAGCCGCCCTTCGGGAACTTCCACTTGTGGCCCCTACCCCCTTGCCTCCGGCCGTCGGCATCGACGAACAACCCCGAGACTCCGGCGTACTTACCGTGCTCGGCCATCACCGTCATAGGGTCGTAGGCGTTCCACTGCGCGGCGTTCCCGCCGAACAGCCGGGAGATCGTCTGCGCCTTGGTTCCCGAGCTGGGCCCGAGATCGCCACCGATGTCGACGAAGGACGAGAACAAGTCGGGATGTGTCACCGTCAGGTCCATGGCGCACGTGCCGCCCATCGACCAGCCGATGATGCCCCAGGACGCCGCGTCGGATCTGGCCCCGAAATTGTTCACCACGTACGGCCGCACGTCCTTGGTCAGGTGAGAGGCGGAGTTGCCGCGCGGACCGTCGACGCACTCTGTGTCGTTGTTGAAGCTGCCGCCGGAGTCTACGAACACCTCGATGGGTGCGACCCCGTCGTGCGCCTGCGCGTACTTGTCGGCTGCCGACGTCGCATTGCCGAGCCGGATCCAGTCGGCCGGAGTGTTGAACTCGCCGCCGATCATCTCCAGCGCCGGCAGCGCCGGCGGGTTCTTACCCGCGAACCAGGCGGGCGGAAGGTAGACGTACTCGGTGCGGTGCTTGAATCCGCTGGCTTCATCCGGGATGTCGACGGGGACGACGCGCCCCGCCGTCTGCTTGGTGTCGCGCAACGAGGAGAGCTGATCCGGATCGGTCTGCCCGGGCAGCGGGCCCGCGGACAGCGACGCCCAGGCGACCTGCACCGTGCGGTAGTAGCCGACCCACTGGTTGACGACGAGGACCGCCGCGACGAGAGCGCTTACGACTCCGAGGAGAGGTACCGTCCGACCCACCCAGCCGCCACGCCGTAACCGCAGGATCCAGGCGGCGAGAGCGGCTCCCGCGGCACCGATCCAGAGCCACAACCAGAACGGCGCAGGGTCACCCGCGAGCCCCTCGGAGTCCATATAGGTGCGGGCGGCCAGCGCGCAGACCACGCCGACGACGGCGCAGATCGGTAGCGCGATGAGGTACCAGCGCGCCCTGCGACGGAACAGCGCGGCGATCACCAGGAGCGCCGCGATGATGAACACGGTGGTCGGGAGCCAACCGGTGAGCAGCGAGACACCGCCGCGATATCCATCCACGGTGCCCACGGTCCGGTGCGCCGCTGAGAGGTCCCTGAACCCACGCTGCGAGTCGCACTGAATCGGGCTGGATCAGTCGCGACTGCGCGTGGAATCGATCACATGGCGGGCGGGGTCACACAGCGCGCATCGGGCGCGGCGGGATCGGGTGACCGCCCGGGAAGAAGCCCGCGCGAGGGATGTGCCGGTAGGCCTGCGACTCGGCGGCGGCCTTCTCGTTCTGGCGGTCGATGACCTTCTTCACGGCTTGCGGGGACGTCCCGGTGTAGCGCGCGATGTGCACGATCGGGATCCGTGCCGCGTAGGCGGCGAGGATGGTCTTGCGGTACTGGTCCTCGGCGTTCGCCTTGAGGTGCGCCCAGTGAGAGATGGGGCTGAGGTAGTCGCGGACCTCCTGCGGAGTGGGCTCGGGGACCTTAGGCATAGCTTTTCTCCGTCTTCTCCGCCGCCGGCGAGTGTTCGTCGACGCCGATCGTTGGCTGTCCGGCAGTCCCTTGCGGGACCGACCGACGTACTCGGGTCACAGGAGGTATCGGCGGTCCATACGCCTTTGTTACACCGCGGTTGGATTAATTTCTCGGCGGTGGTAGAACGGCGCTGATGAACGCTCACCTCGCCTCCGCCTCCCCATCTGTCCTGGGCACCTGGGTGGCGACACCGGTGGTCTGGGCGGTGATGGTCCTCGGGACCGTCGCCTACCTCGCCGGAACGGTTCGGGCACGACCGAGCGGCTGGCCGCTCCTGCGTGTGGTCTGGTGGGCCGTGGCGATGGTGCTGCTGGTCTTCGCCCTCAACTCGTCGATGACGGTGTTCGCCGAGCACTTGTTCTGGGCCCACATGGTGGTGCACCTGACGCTCATCACCGTGGTACCGCTGTTCCTGGTGCTCGCACAGCCGGTCCGGCTGCTGGCGGCTGCGACCGGCGAGCGTGGCTCGGCACGTATGCACCGGGTACTCGAGAACCCCGTGATGGCGGTCGCAACGAGTCCGATCGTGGGGCTGCCGTTCTACGCCGCGGTGCTGATCGGAACACACCTCACCGGATTCCAGGACTTCGCGCTCACCCACTCATGGGCGCAGCATCTCGAGTACCTGCTCTACCTGGTGTCGGGCTGGCTGTTCATGATGCCGCTGATCGGCGACGAGCTGTGCGGCCGACGACTGAGCCCACCCCTGCGGTTCGCCTCGTTCCTCTTGGCCATGGGCCCGGACACCCTCGTGGGCGTCGTGCTGATGATGACGTCGTACGAGCTCGCGCCCGGCTACTCCGCGTCTCGCGCCGGCTGGGGTCCGACGGGGCTGTCCGACCAGTCCGCCGCCGGAGCCATCATGTGGTTCGGCGGCGACGGGCTCATGATGCTGTTACTCCTCGTGGTCGCGTTCCAGTGGATCCGCGCGGAAGGCGTCGGCTCCAACCGTGAGCACGGTGCGTCGATGGGCACGTGGCTCGATTCGGCGCGCCGGGGCACGCTGATCGGCGACAGCGACCCCGATACCGACATCGACGACGACGAGGCCGCCCTCGCCGCCTACAACGCACGCCTCGCGGAGCTCAATCGCAGGGAACGCTGAGATCCGACAGGCGCCCCCGACCCGGCGGGGCTCAGCCGACCGGCACCGTCGTCAGGATCCTGGTCACGCCGGACAACTCCTCGAAGCGGACCCCGATCAGAGCGCACACCACGAACGCGACGGCCGCGGCGCCCACCCAGCCGATCGCCGAGGCCTTCATGCGGGTGCGTGAAGCGCTCGGCAGCAATTGCGGCCCGTACAGCATCACCGCCGCGAGGACGAGCCCCACGACCAGCCCGCCGAGATGTCCGAACAGGGAGATGCCGGACACCGTGAACGACAGCACGAGGTTCGCACCTATCACCACCAGCAGCCCGGTCGGGTTCAGCCGCAGCTTCAGGAGCAGTATCAGCTCGGCGCCCATCACCCCGAAGATCGCGCCCGATGCGCCCGCGGTGAAATGCCCGGGGCCGAGGTCGAACCACAGCACGGATGCGCTGCCGCCGAGTAGAGACAGCGCGTACACCATGGCGTACTGCGCACGGCCCATACCCGCCTCGACCGTGCGGCCCAGCACCCACAGCGAGTACATGTTGATCAGCAAGTGGACCGGCCGAAGTGCAGGAAGCCGGACGTCACGGCGGTCCACCACCAGCCCTCGGAGGTGGCCGGCAGGGACAGGCAGAGCTTCGCGAACGCCTCGCTCGCCTGGTTGTCCACAATGCTCCCCGACTTCGAGGCACTCCACAGGTACGCGATCACGTTCGCGGCGATCAGGGCGTAGGTCAGCACGGGACGCCAGGTACGGGTGGTCCGAGGCGTGTCGATCATGCGACTAGTCCACCATGCCCGGCAGAAACAGCCCGGCGACCACCCCGGCCGCCAGGACGAGCACGGCGCCGAGCGCGGCGGCGAGGTCGAGGCGCGTCGGTCCTCGAGCGGGCTGTGCGACCGCACCGAGACCGCCGCGGGAGGCGATGGCGTCGGCCATCTCGCCCGCGCGGCGGCACGCCTGCACGGTCGTCAGCGTGAGCATCTCGAAGAGGTCCTCGAGCCCGATCATCTTGCGCCGCCCCGACCGCGTGACGGGGCGCCGCTGCACCGCGAGCCGCCACATCGTCTGAACCTCGCTCAGCACCAGCGGGCCGAGCCGCACGGCGAGGGCCACCGACGTCGCCGCCGCGAGTCCTCTGCGGCCGAGCCGTCCGAAGCGGTCGAGGCACTCCTGCAGAAAAGCCGGCAACCGGCCGAGCGGCGTCGTCCAGCAGAACAACAGAGCCGCGGCGAGAGACAACAGCGTCGCCACCAGACCGCGGGCGAACGCGTCCACGCCGGACACGCTGATGGTCGTGCCGAGCACCGTCGCCGACGTCTTGCCCGAGCCGATGCCTGTGATCACGAGGCTGACGACCGCGAACACCCAGAACAACCGTGGCATCTTGGGGACCGCACGCCACGGGGATCCGGCGAGAACGAACCAGCCGGCCAGCAGCATGGCGGAGGCGCCGAGGACCCACCAGTTGGTCCACACGCCGACTACGACACCCATCGCCGTGAGCGCGCCGAGCTTGGTGCCGACCCACAGGCGGTGCGCGGGCGTCGGCCCGGGTAGTGGGCGTCCGAGCACCGTCGACAGATCGGGGCGTCGGCGCCGCGGTCGGTGCGGCTCCGGCACGGCATCAGTCGGGTGTACCTCCACGGACCCGTCGACGAGTCCGCCCAGCGCGGGCAGGTCATGCGTGACGACGATCAGCGTCGTTCCGCGCGCCTTGACCGCGGCGAGGGCGTCCCGCATCGCTGCGGTCGCCGCCTCGTCCAACCCGGCGAGGGGCTCGTCGAGGATCAGCACGCGGGGGCGTGCGGCGAGCAGCCCGGCGAGCACGACGCGCCGCTGCTCCCCGCCCGACAGCTCGTCGGCACGGCGGCCCGAATAGACATCGGGGTCCAGGCCGACCGTCGCGAGCGCGCGCCGCACCTCGTGCTCGAGCGCGCCGGACGCATCCGCGACATCACGCCCGACGGTCGCACGCAGCACCTGCAGCCGCGCGTGCTGCACGCCGATCAGCACGTGGCCGCGGCCACCGATCACGGGCTCACCGTCGACGGTGACCGTGCCCGCGTCGGGCGTCAGCAGCCCGGCGAGGAGCCACGCCAGGGTCGACTTCCCCGCGCCGTTGGCGCCCGTCACGGCCATCGCGGTGCCCCCCGGGACCAGCAGGTTCACGCCGTCCAGGACGGGATGGTCCCAGGGGGTACCTGCGTCTCGCACGTAACGCAGGCCAACGGCGGCGACGGTGCCCGGCCGGTCGCGCGGGCGCCCGGGGACGGAACCCGACGGCGTGTGCGGCGCGGGATGCAGGGGGCCGGAGCGGCGGGGTGGCACCGTCTCCAAGGCACGGGCGGTACCCGGCCGCTCGACGGTGACCGTGCGGTCGGACAGGCGGGCCTCGGCCTCGTGGTGCGTGACATGGAGGACCGAGGTTCCGCCCTGGGCGACGCGGCGGTACAGGTCGATGACGTCGGCCCGCCCGCGCGTGTCGAGCATGGCCGTGGACTCGTCGCTGATCAGGAGCGCCGGCTCGCGCGCGAGCGCCGACGCGATGGCAAGGCGCTGCAGTTGCCCGCCCGACAGCGTCGACGTCTCCCGGTCCCCCATACCCGCGAGGCCGACACGGGCGAGAACACCGTCGACGTCGAGGTCCTCGCGCAACTCGCGGCCGAAGCGGACGTCGTCGGCGACCCGGACGCCCAACACCTGTGACTCGGGACGCTGGAACACGATCGCCGTACCGCCCTCGTGCCCCAGGCCCGCGGCGCCCGGACGGACCACCGTGCCGTCGGTAGGCGGGACCCCGGCGACGACGCGCGCCAACGTCGACTTGCCGGCGCCGTTCGCGCCCACGACGGACACCAGCTCGCCGGGCGCGAGCGCGAACCGCTCTACCGCGAGGGCCGTGTGCTTGCCGAACCGCACCCGCACGTCCCGCAGCGAGACCGGCACCGGCCCGGGCGTCGCGCCGTCGAGCTCAGCGGTGGGTACCGTCGCCGAATCCCGCGGCAGAATCTGGAGCGCCTGGACCAGAGGAGGGCCCATCGACGCTCGGACCAGCCAGACGCCGACGAGCACGCCGACCAGGATGAGGCCGGGAACCGCGACCACCCAGTGCGAGATCGACCAGTCGAGCATGCGCGTCGCGGCGTCCGCCGGACGCCCGAGCCCCGCAGCCGACAACAGCCGCGCCACGCCCGTCCAGGTGGCGCGTGTCATCTTGAACGCCAGATCCCGGAGACCCGGCAGCACGGTCATGAAGGCCAGTGCGACGACCGCCACGGGAAGAGCCAGTAGCGGTATCGCCGCCGCGAGCGTCCCGAGTACCGACCAGCGACGTCGCACGGAGACCCCGACCAGGGTGCCGACGAGCGCCGCCGCCACGGTCATGGTCACCGTCGCCGTCCCGCCGAGGACGAACGCCATGACCGCACCAGCGAATATCGCCACGACAACCGTGCGCGCCGTGTGCCGCAGGCCCACGACCGCGAACGGCAGGCAAGCCGCGAATGCCGCGCCGCCCGCGATCGGGAAGATCTGCGCGACCAGGCACAGCACGGCACCGACGTCCGCCAGCGCGGCGGCCTCGGCGATCTGCCGCGGGGTCAGTCGAGTGTTCTGCACCCGACCAGTGTGCCGAAGAGATACGACGAACTCCTCGAGCCGCAGGTGTTCGGGCCTATCGGGTGACGACGACGGTGCCGTTGTGCGACCTGGCGCTCTCCCGGTCGGCGACCTTGACGGCCCCGATCACCAGCGCCGTCAGCGTCACGACGACGAGCAGTACACACGCGACGGCGGTGACGACCGCGACCCATGCGCGGGTACCGGGGCCGTGCCGGCGCCACGGCTGCTGTGGGCCCGGCATGCCGACAGGCGGCAGCCCGGCGCGCGGATCCCGGCCCGGAGTGCCGACGGGGACCGGCAGAACGGGCTGAGTACCGGGGCGCGCGTGCGGCGCGCTCACGACTCGGCCTTTGCGGGGAAGTACTTCAAGACGCCCTCCTGCGTGACGGAAGCTGTGAGCAGACCGGACCGATCGAAGATCTGTCCGTGCGCGGTCCCGCGGCCACCGGCCGCGACCGGCGAATGGGTCGCGTACAGATGGAACTCGTCGAACCGCACTCTCCGGTGATACCAGATGGACTGGTTCAGCGTCGCCGCCATGATGCGGTCGAAGCCCCAGGAGAGGCCGTGACGGGTGATGATCGAATCGAGGATCGTTGTGTCGGAGGCGTACGCCAGCGACGCGTCGTGTAGCACCTGATCGTCGGGCAGTTCGCGTGCGGTGCGGATCCAGACACGGTTGTAGTCGAGTGAGTCCCCCGCCTTCTTCATGATCCACGCCGGGTCGTTGGTGTATCGCATGTCCATGGGATGCGGCGCCTCGACGAACTGTGAGATGACCTCCTCGTACCCGGCGAACGAGTCATACACGGGAGGCAGTCCCTCGGGACCGGGCACGTCGGGGGCGGGATCTGCATGCTCCAGCGGGTTACGGGCGTCGGTCTGGTATCCGAGCAGCACGAGGGCGAGGACCTCGCCGTTCTGCTCGACGGAGACCTGGCGGTTGGCGGTATTGCGTGTGTCACGCAGGCGGGTGACTCGGAACTCGAGGTCCTTATCGGTCTCGCCGCCGCGGATGAAGTGAGTGTGCGCGACGTGCAGAGGCACGTCGGTGGTACGGCCGCCGGCGACGATCGCCTGCGACATGATCTGGCCGCCGAACGTGCGCGCCGCGACCTTGCTCGGGTGCCTCCCGATGAATGCGTCCTCCGTCGGGTTCGCCAGATCGAGGACGTCGAGGAACTCGGAGAAGTCGTCACCCGTCGCGGTCGGCGCGTCGGCGGCGCCGGCCGCAACGGGTGATTCGGGCTCGTGAACCGTCATGCGGCTCACCCTACTAGTGGCGGACTAGTGGTCTTCCTCGCCGATCCGGTGCACATGGATCAGGTTCGTGGAGCCCACGGTCCCGGGAGGCGCACCGGCCACGATGACCACCTGATCGCCGGGCTGGTACCCGTCGAGGCCGGTCAGCGCCAGGTCTACCTGCCGGATCATGGCGTCCGTGGTCTCGGCGCGCGGGACGAGGAACGTCTCGGTGCCCCACGACAGAGCAAGCTGGCTCCGCACCTCCGGCAGCGGTGTGAACGCCAGCAGCGGAAGCGACGTATGCAGACGCGCGAGGCGCCGCATCGTGTCCCCCGACTGCGTGAATGCGACCAGGGCGCGCGCGTCCAGCCGCTCCCCCACGTCGCGCGCGGCGTAGGAGATGATCCCCCGCTTGGTGCGCGGGACGTGGTTGAGGCCGGGCACCTTGATGGGGCCGCGCTCGATCGTCGACACGATCCGCCCCATGGTCTTCACGGTCTCTATCGGGAACTTGCCGACCGACGTCTCGCCGGAGAGCATCACGGCGTCCGCGCCGTCCAGCACCGCGTTGGCCACATCGGAGGCCTCAGCGCGCGTGGGACGCGAGTTCTCGATCATCGATTCCAGCATCTGCGTCGCAACGATCACGGGCTTGGCGTTCTCGCGCGCGATCTGGATGGCGCGCTTCTGCACGAGCGGCACCTCGTCGAGCGGTAGTTCGACACCCAGGTCACCACGCGCGACCATCACCGCGTCGAACGCGAGGATGACGGCCTCGAGGTTCTCGATCGCCTCCGGCTTCTCCAGCTTCGCGATCACAGGCACGAATCGGCCCACGCGGTCCATCACGGCGTGCACGCGCTCGATGTCCGAAGGCGAACGCACGAACGAGAGCGCGATGAAGTCGACCCCCAACCTCAGCGCGAACTCGAGATCCTCGACGTCCTTCTCGCTCAGTGCGGGCACCGACACGTTCATGCCGGGCAGCGATACACCCTTGTTGTTCGAGACCGGGCCGCCCTCGGTGACCGTGCAGACCACGTCGTCGCCCTCGACCGCGTTCACCACGAGGCCGACCTTGCCGTCGTCGACGAGCAGCCGGTCGCCGGGCTTGGCGTCCTTCGCGAGCTCGGAGTAGGTGGTCGACACCCGGTCGTGAGTGCCTTCGACGTCGGCGACCGTGATCCGCACGGTCTCGCCGTTCTCCCAGACGGTCCTGCCCTCGGTGAAGCGGCCGAGACGGATCTTCGGGCCCTGCAGATCGGCGAGGATCCCGACTGCGCGGCCGGTGGTGTCCGACGCGCGACGGACGCGGTTGTAGTTGGCTTCATGGTCGGCATGCTCGCCGTGGCTGAAGTTGAGCCGGGCGACGTCCATGCCGTTCTCGACGAGGGCCAGAACGCCCTCGTCGGTTCCGACGGCGGGGCCCAGAGTGCACACGATCTTGGTTCGACGGGTCACGCCGGAAAGCTTAGTGGCAGCGGGCGCCCGCCACACGGGCATGGCGTCGAAGCCTTGGGACGGGCTCCGTCAGCGTCCGCCGTCGGTCTCCGTGTCCGTGGAGGTCGCCTCTGGGACGGCGGCCGAATCCGCCTCGGGCGACACCGAATCGGCGGCTGAGTCCACTTCTGTGGGATCGGCGGCGTGCGCAGTCGAGACGTCGGCTGCCGGGACCTCAGCAACCGGGCTGTCGTCCGCCGGGGCCCCGGCGTCGGCCGCGTCCGCGTCGGGGGACACCTCCCGTCGCGGGTTCTTCCGGATCACGAAGTAGGCCACGGCGCAGGCGAACACGATCGCCGCGGTGAACACGTTGACCCGGATCCCGAGGATGTGCGTGGCGTGGTCGTCACGCATCAGCTCGATGAAGAACCGGCCGAGGCAGTAGCCCGCGACGTAGAGCGCGAAGAGGCGGCCGCCGCGGATGTCGAAACGCCGGTCGAGCAGCACCAGGGCGACCACGACGAGCAGGTTCCAGACCATCTCGTAGAGGAACGTCGGTTGGACGACGGCGAGCACCACACCATCACTCCTTCCGTCGAGCACGTTGGCTCCGCGCTCCCCGAACCTGTTGGCGCGTTCGAAGATCTCGAGCCCCCAGGGCAGCTGGGTGACGGCCCCGTACAGCTCCTGGTTGAAGTAGTTGCCGAGCCGTCCGATCGCTTGCGCGAGCAGGATGCACGGCGCGATCGCGTCACCGAAGTGCGCCAGCGAGATCCCCTTCCGGCGGCAGCCGATCCACGCGCCGACGGCGCCGAGGGCGACGGCTCCCCAGATGCCGAGTCCCCCGTCCCAGATCTTGAACGCAGCAGCGAGACCGCGCCCGTGCGCACCGAAGTACGTGGAGAAGTCCGTGATCAGGTGGTACAGGCGACCGCCGATCAGACCGAAGGGCACGGCCCATACGGCTACGTCGACGATCTCTCCCGGCTTGCCGCCACGCGCGATCCACCTCTTGTCGCCCCACCAGCAGGCGACCAGGATGCCGACGATGATGCACAGCGCGTAGGCGCGGATCGGGACCGGTCCGAGGTGCCAGACGCCCTGCGGTGGGCTGGGGAAGCTCGCGATCATCACGCGGCACACCCTACTTGCCCGTGGTAGGAGTTCCCGCTAGCGCGCGCGTAGCTGCTCCCACAGTGCGGGCCAGGCGAGGCGCCGCCCCGTGTACAGCCACGCGTCGTCCGCGACCCGGCGCCGGCTCGCGAACGCACGGTCGAGCACTGTCGAGGGCTCTCCGAGCCAGAGCACCGAGGCGACCGAGTCGGAGGGGCGGCCGAAGTAGTAGTAGCCGCGATGCCCGCTGTAGGCGCGGGGCAGCCCCGCGGCGGGCCCATAGACATCGACGGCTGCGGCGAACGGGTAGCTCTCTGCCACGATCGCGATCGACGACCGCTCTGCGGGAGACAGGGAGCGGTACGCCGTTGTCGCCTCGTCGGCGAAGGACCGGGTCATGCGGTCGGCGTCCATCAGCAGCGTCGCGGGAGCACGGCCGGGCACGTGCCCGATCGCCTTCGCGACACCGGGGCTCCACACGGGTGACGCCAGGAACCAGCAGACGGCGGAGGCGACGGCGAGAGAACCCGTCAGCGCCGCCCACCACCGGGCGCGGGCGCGGCGCAGGGTCCACCGCTCCACCGCTACGGACCCGGCCGCGATAGGCAGCGCGTACACCGACGCAAGGTAATAGGAGCGCCCGTGCGCAAGCGCGATCGCAGCGATCACCAGCAGCAGCGCGACGCCGAGGTACCGGTAGCGGCGAGAACGCAGCAGCGACGTCACGCCGATCACCAGCAGCGGCACCCCGACGAAGAGCCCGGCACCGACCACTCCGACCATGGCGAACCCCGCGGCGCCCGGATACTCGTCGCGGACCACCGCGCCCATCCGCGCGTACGGCCAGCCGTGCGTAGCCTGCCACGCGAGCGTGGGTGCCGCCAGAACGAGCGCGACCCCGGCGCCGCCCCACAGCGCGGGGAGCGCGAGCAGCCGGCGGGGGCCGCACACCAGAGCCCCCACACCCACCGCGCACCACAGGGCGGGCACGAGGAACTTCGTCTCGAGCGACAGCCCGGTCACGGCGCCCGCCGCTAGCACCAGCCTGTCCTCTCGCGTCCGGGTCCACCGTGCCAGCAGGTAGACGATGAGGGTCCACCACAGCGGATCGATCGAATACGTCGCGAGCCAGTGCCCGACCGTGCTCACCAGCGTCATAGCGGTAGCCGCCGCAGCGAGCGCCTGGGCGCCGGCACGGCCACCCAGCTCTCGGGCGATCAGGCCCGCTAGCAGAGTCACCGCGGCGACCGCGAGCGTCGCGGGGAGTCGCAGGACCACCAGGTTCCCAGGCGCGACGGCATCCATCGCGGCCGCCAGCCACGGCACCAGCGGAGGTTGGTCGAAGTAGCCGAGCGCGGTGTGATCGCGCCCCGCCACCACGAAATAGGCCTCGTCGAAGAAGTAGCCGTAGTTGCGGCTGGCCACCAGCATCACGAGCGCGACTGCCGCGGTGATGCCGGCGAGTGTCCGGGCCGCGATCCTGGGGGGCGGGGCTGGGGTGGCCTGCAGGGCCGGTGCTGTGATCATGCAGCAAGTCGACCGCGCGCGCCCACCCGTCGGATACCGCCGACGGTGCCCGGCCGACCTACGCCCGCAGGTGCATTCACCGACGAAAGTACGGCCCCGCACCGAATACGATGAGCCCATGCCCACCACCGTCCGCGCCCGCTCCTGGTACGCGGCCGTCCTGGGCGCCGTAGCTCTCGGGTCGACCGCCGCGGCCGCAGCGATCTTTCCCGCGCTGTCGAGTGTCGTGCTGGTCGTCGGCGCAGCGGTGATGTGCGCGGCTTCCGCGGTACCCGCGGGCACACGCCTCTCGCCCGCCGCGATCGCGGCCGCATCCGCGTGGTTGTTCCTGGGACCGTGGGCCGAAGCGGCCCGCTCTGGCATCGTCGTCTGGATCGCGTGCGCGCTGTCGGCGTGCTCGGGTGCGGCCGTGCACGCCGCCCGAACCCGATCCGATGCCTTGATCGCGTTCGGCCCGCTCGCCGCCCTGGCCGTCGTGGTCGCCACTCACGCGGACTCTGCACTGGGAGCCCTCGGCACGCTCTCACCGATCCTCGGCGGTACGACCGTCGCCCTGTGGATCCGCCTGCGCGCGGCGCAGACCGAGCGCCGGCGCCTCGCTGAGGAACAGGCCCGCACGGACGAGCGGTTCGCGCTCGCCGCGCGCCTACACGACTTGGCGACGGCACGCCTGACACGCATCGTCATCGGCGCCCGGGCGCTCGGCGAACCCGCCGCCGCGATCGAGGCGGACGCGCACGCCGCCCTCGCGGACCTACGCTCGCTCGTCCTCGGTCTGCAGACGGCAGCTGCACCGATGGAGAAGCTCGATGCGCCCACGCCTGTGGACGGGCGGGCCGTGATGGACGGGATCGCCACCGTCGTCGACCTGGCGCGGCGGGCCGGTCAGACGGTCACCGTCGACGCAGCCGTGCATGCCCCCGTCCCCCGCGCGACGGCCGACTGCCTCACCCGCGTCGTGGACGAGGGCCTGACCAACGCCCGCAAGCACGCGTCCGGCGCGCCCGTCACGGTGACGGTCACGGCGTCGTCGGTGGCGGTGGCCAATCCAGCTGCGAACGCGGACGCGGCGCTCGCGCCCACCGGATCCGGCACCGGGCTGCGCGGACTCGCGGCACGCACGCGCATGCTCGGCGGCTCGCTGCGGTACGGCCCGGACGACGCCGGCGGGTTCCGGCTCGAGGCGGTGTTCGCGTGAGCGTGCGGGTTCTGATCGCCGACGACGATCCCCTGGTCTGCCAGTACCTGACCTCGGCTCTGGGCGATGACATCGACGTGGTCGCGACCGCAGCAGACGGCGCCGCCGCCGTCGAGGCCGCCGTGGCGCACACCCCCGACGTGGCCTTACTCGACGTGCGGATGCCGGGCGTCGACGGGATCGCCGCGACCGCCGAGCTGACGGCGATGACGCCGCCCGTGGCCGTCGTACTCATCACCGCCCTCGACACAGACGATGTGCTGATCGACGGGCTGCGCAGCGGCGCAGCGGGATTCATCCTCAAGACCGCACCTCCCGAGCTGATCTCCGACGCCGTCCGCACAGCCGCGACAGGAGGCTCCCTGCTCTCCCCCGACGCGCTACGACGGCTGGTCACGCTGGCCGAGCGCCCGGCGAACCGGCCCGACCCACGCCTGCAGGCACTCACCGAGCGGGAGCGGGACGTGCTGCGCGAACTCGGACGCGGACGTTCCAACGCCGGCATCGCAGCGGAACTCTACCTCGCGGAGTCGACCGTCAAGGGCTACGTCTCCACGCTCATGGCACGTCTCGACTGCGCCAACCGCACTCAGCTCGCGCTGCTGGGAACCGCACTGTGACACCGGATGTCGTGGTGCTCGGGCTCGGTCCCGCGGGTCGCGCGGCGGCACACCGCGCGTCCGCCGCGGGGATGGCGGTCCGCGCATTCGACCCCGCGCCGGACCGCCGCTGGCACCAGAGGTTCGGGGTATGGACCGACGAGGTGCCCGCCTGGCTCCCGCCGTCGACGGTCGCCGTTCGCTCGCGCCCGCAGGTCTTCGCGCGCACCCTGCGCGACCTCGACCGCGAGTACGCGCTGCTCGACACCCCGGCGTTGCAGGACGCGCTCACCCTGGACGGCGTCGACGTGGTCGCGCGGGCGGTGGACCGAGACGGCCACGGCACAGCGTTCGTGCTCGATGCGCGCGGCGCAGAACCCGGTGCGCATGCGCCCCGGCAGACGGCAGCCGGTGTAGTCGTGCCCCGCGGCACGCATTCGGAGCTGTGGATGGACTGGCGGCCGGCCCCGGGCGTGCCGCCGCATGCCCGGGCGTCCTTTCTCTACGCGGTCCCCGTCGCGTCGGATCGGCTGCTGCTCGAAGAGACGTGCCTGGCCGGCGCGCCGCCGCTGGCCGTCGGCGAGTTGGACCGGCGGCTGCGACTGCGGCTCGCGGATCGCGGCGTCGCGGCGGGTGAAGTGGACGAGACCGTCGACTTCACGCTGGCCGTTCCCGGGCGGAGGTCGGGGCCCGGCTGGGCAGGGGCCGGCGTGCGCGGGACCACTCTGCACCCGGCGACGGGATACTCCGTCGGCGCGGCACTGGCGCTGGCGGACGCGGTCGCCTCGGGGCACCCGCCCGTGTCCCGCGCCGACACAGTCGCGCACCGCATGCGAATCGTGGGGCTGCGTGCCCTCCTGGCGCTCGACGCGGAGCAGCAGCGCGACTTCTTCGAGGCCTTCTTCGCGCTTCCGTCCCGGCCGGTGGCGGCTTACCTGTCCCCACGGTCCGGTCCGGTCGCGACGGCTGCGGCGATGGCTGCGGTCTTCCGTTCCGTGCCGTGGGAGCTGCGCCGCGTGCTCGCGGCCTCCGCTGGCCGACCGTGGGTTTGGTGAATCAGCAGGTGGCACCCCGGGAGCGGGTCTAGAGTCTCGGTGCCGCGATCCCCTGCCGAGGAGGTACCACCGATGGCCGCCGAGAACGGTCTCGCATCCGCCGGGCCCGCGCTGCTCGCACTGGCCGGGAGGCAGGCGAAGCGCTTCCTTCCGCGCCTGCGTCAGGGCAACCTCGACGATCGGGACCCGGACGCCATCCGCGAGCTCCTGCCGGCCCTGTGGCTGGCCGTGAGCGCGTGGTTCCGACCGGACGTCCGCGGACTACACCACATACCCGCGGAGGGGCCTGCGCTGATCGTCGGCAACCACACCGGCGGCATCATGTCGCCGGAGGTGATGATCAGCCAACTCGCGATCACGAGCTACTTCGGGGTGGAGCGCCCGTTCTATCAGCTGGCGCACCGGATGGTCCTGAACTCCCCACTGGCTCCGATCCTGAGGAGGTTCGGCACCGTCGAGGCAGACCCGGACAACGGCCACACCGTACTCGCCAGCGGCGGCCTGCTACAGGTCTTCCCAGGCGGCGATTACGAGAACTATCGACCGTCGCGACAGTCCGGAGTGGTCGACTTCGGCGGACGCAAGGGATTCCTGCGACTCGCGTTGAAGCACGACGTGCCTATCGTGCCGCAGGTGACGATCGGCGGGCAGGAGACGGCGCTGTTCCTGACCCGGGGCGACAATCTGGCGCGAATGCTGGGGCTGGATCGGACGATGCGCATCAAGGTGCTGCCCATCGTGCTGTCGGCGCCGTTCGGCCTCACGCTGCCGTTCTCGCCGTTCGTGCCGCTGCCCTCGAAGATCGTCATCCAGTACCTGCCGCCGATCGACCTGCGGCAACGCTATGGGGAGGACCCGGACTTGGACCAGGTGTACGACGATGTGGTCGCCGCGATGCAGGACGTGCTGACATCCCTGCAGGCCGACCGGAAGCTGCCGGTGATCGGATGAAGATCGAGCACCGGGTGGTCGTTGCCGCCCCGATCGAGGATGTGTGGAACATCTGCGCGGACCCCATGGCATTGGCGCGCTACGTGGACTCCGGCGTGCGCGTGACGCCCGCCGTGCCGGGCCGCAAGCCCGAATTGGACGCCCGCTACCGCATCCTCGTCCGGGTGGGCGGCGCGCTGGTGGGTGGCGACGTCATCGTCGTGGAATGCCAACCGCCGTGGGAGTTCTCGTGGTCATCGATCACCGGTGTCTCACACCGCGTGCGCCTTCGGCTGCGCCCGGTACCGGGTGGCACGGCGGTCACATTGCGCTTCACCTACGACGCGCCGGGTGCGTTCGGCGCGATCGCCGACTTCGCCTCCTACCCGGCGATGTGGTCGACGATGAAGAACGCGCTGCACGGCATGAAGGCGGCAGCCGAGGGCGGAGCCGAGATGCCGGGCGGCCGCGCGCTGCCCCAGCGGCTCATCGACGAGGTCGGCCATCTCGGTGTGCTCGCACGTGCCGGGATCGTGGCTCCGATGCGGCCGGATCGTCTGGTACGCATAGCCTTCGCGGCCCGCAACTGGGGCCTATCCCCCGGTGCGCTCGCTGCGGTCGGCGAGGCGCGGCACCCCGACCGCGCGGCAGTCGTCGACGGTGACGGCGAGCTCACGTACGCCGAACTCGACCGTCAGTCGTCTGCCATCGGCTCGGCGCTGCGTGAGTCGGGCGTGGGCGAGGGTGACGCCGTAGCGCTGCTGGCACGTAACCACCGCGGTTTCCTGCTGGCGATGTCCGCGGCTGCGAAGCTGGGTTGCGATGTGCTCCTGCTGAACACCGGATTCTCCGGCCCGCAGATCGCCGACGTGTGCCGGCGCGAGGGCCCGAGCGCGGTGATCTACGACGCGGAGTTCGGCGAGCTGGTGGCGAACGCCGTGATCAACCGCCGGCAGGTGATCGCGGACGGGATCTCCGACTCCGCCGGCGTCCCCACGCTCACCTCGCTGGCCGCCGCCGGAGAGGGCCGGAGCCCCGCATCGCCCGGCCGCGCGGGCCGGATCACCATTCTCACCTCGGGGACGACGGGCACCCCGAAAGGTGCTAGCCGCGGGGCCTCGTCGGGCGCGCAAGGTCCGACGCTCGAGGCCCCGGCCGCGCTGCTGGAGCGGATCCCCTTGCGCGAGGGGATGCGGGTGGGGCTTGCGGCACCCATGTTCCACGCCTGGGGGCTGTCGAACCTCCTGCTGTCGCAGGCGCTCGGCGCCACCGTGGTGTGCCTGCGCAAGTTCGATCCCGAAGGCTGGCTCGCCGCGATCGACGAGTACCGGCTCGAAGCGCTGGTCGTGGTGCCGGTGATGCTGTCACGGATCCTGGAGCTTCCAGAGGAGACCCGCGGCCGGTACGAGACGTCGTCGTTGAGAATCGTTGCCGCTTCGGGATCTGCGCTGCCCGGTGACCTGTCCGATCGATGGATGGACACGTTCGGCGAGAACCTCTACAACCTGTACGGCTCGACCGAGGTCGCCAACGCGACCATCGCGACGCCCGCCGACCTGCGTGCCGCGCCCGGCACCGCAGGGCGGCCGACGCGCGGCACGACGGTCAAGCTTCTCGACGACGCTGGGATCGAGGTGCCGCAGGGCTCCGTCGGCCGCATCTTCGTGGGTAACTCGCAACTGTTCGAGGGCTATTCGGGCGGCGGCGACAAGCAGCGGATGCACGGCATGATGGCCACGGGCGACGTGGGCAGGTTCGATCCGGCCGGCCGTCTGTTCGTGGAGGGACGTGACGACGACATGATCGTCTCCGGCGGGGAGAACGTCTTCCCGAAGGAGGTCGAGGACACGATAGCCCGGCATCCGGCGGTCGCGGAGGTGGCCGCGATCGGCGTCGAGGACGAGCAGTTCGGCCAGCGCCTGCGCGCGTTCGTCGTCCTGCGCGACGGCACCGACGTCAGCGCCGACGAGCTCAAGGCCAGGGTCAAGAGCGAACTCGCCGGCTACAAGGTGCCTCGCGAGATCGTCTTCCTCGACGCTCTGCCCCGCAACGCGACCGGCAAGGTCCTCCGACGCGAGCTCGCGGAGTCGTAGGCAGGCCCACGGATCAGATTGAGACCATTCGAGTCTTAATCAGTTCGAAATGAGTCCTTGTCTGTCTGAATGCGACGCCATAGCGTGATGCCTGAGAGCTGAGTCACAGCCATCGGGAGAGGAAGCCGCTATGGAGTTGCGACACCTGCGCTACTTCCTCGCCGTCGCTCGCACCGAGCACTTCGGGCGCGCGGCCGAGCAGTTACACGTCGCGGGCCCGCCACTGTCGCGCACCATCCGTCAGCTCGAGAACGAAGTGGGCACAGCGCTGTTCACGCGCACCACCCGCCAGGTCGAGCTCACGGAGGCCGGTCGGCTGTTCGAGCGGGAGGCCAGGGCACTGCTGGCGGGGCTCGACGATGCCGTGGCCCGCGCCCGGCTCGTCGGCGAGGGCGCCCTGGGCGTGCTGCGCGTCGGGTTCACCGGATCGGCGTCCTACGGCGTGCTGCCCGAGCTCGCGCGCCTGCTGCAGCGCGAGCTTCCCGGCGTGAGTCTGCAGATCCGCACCGAGATGCTCACACCCGACCAGGCCGCCGCGCTCCTCGACGACCGGCTCGACATCGGAGTGCTGCGCCCGCCCGTCGCCGTCGAGGGCATCACGACGCGCGCGCTGCACAGCGAGCCGCTCGTGCTCGCCCTGCCCGCGGGGCACCGCCTCGCAGGAGACCGGGGCATCGCCGTTGCCGACCTGGTGCACGAACCCTTCATCACGTACCCGCCGGACACAGGCTCCGTGGTGGACGGCGCCGTGGTGCGCACGTGTGCCGCAGCAGGTTTCGCACCGCACCGCGCATACCGCGTCGGTGAGACCTCGACGATGCTCGCCCTCGTCGCCGCCGGTCTGGGCGTCGCACTCGTGCCACGCAGCGCGACCGTCGTGAAGCTGCCCGGCGCCGTCTTCATGGATCTGCCCGGCACAGAGACCGTCGATCTCGCGATCGCGTGGCGGGAGGGCGACTCGTCGCCGCTCATCGCTGCGGCCCTGGCCGTCCTCGACAGTCACCCCCTGCCAGCCGAAGGAACGGCCGCATGAGCGACCTCACGATCACACGGGTCGAGGCGATCCCCTATCGGATCCCCTACCGCAAACCCCTGAAGTTCGCGTCGGGCGAGGTCGTGCACGCCGATCACGTCCTGGTGCGGGTCCGCACCGCGGGCGGCCTCACCGGCTGCGCCGACGCCCCGCCGCGGCCGTTCACCTACGGCGAGACGCAGCGCGGCATCGTCGCTGTGATCGAGGACGTCTTCGCCGAGCAGACGATCGGCCTGGACGCGACCGAGCGCTCCAGACTGCACGCCCGCCTGCACCGCACCGTCGGCAACCCGGCGGCCAAGTCCGCCGTCGACATGGCTGTGTGGGACGTCCTCGGTCAGGCGTTCGGTCAGCCGGTGACCCGTCTGCTCGGCGGGTACACGGACCGGATGCGCGTCTCGCACATGCTGGGATTCGACACCCCGACGGCCATGGCGCACGAAGCGTGCGCCATGCGCGACCGGTACGGCATCACCACCTTCAAGATCAAGGTCGGCCGGCGACCCGTCGAACTCGACGTCGAGGTGGTGCGCGCGCTGCGGAACACATTGGGAGACAAGGTCGAGCTGTACATCGACGGTAACCGGGGCTGGACCGCGTCCGAGTCGGCTCGCGCTCTGCGGCAGCTCGCCGACGTGGGGCTGACCCTCGCCGAGGAACTCAACCCCGCCGACGACGTCCTGGGCCGCCGCTGGCTCGTCGAGCAGTGTGGCGTGCCGTTCGTCGCCGACGAGTCCGCTACCACCCCGGCAGAGGCGACCCGAGAGCTGCTCGGCGGCTCCGCGACGGCGCTATCCATCAAGACGGCCCGCACCGGTTTCACCGTGTCCGACGAGATCCGTTCGCTCGCCGAGGGACTCGGCGTCGAGGTCGTCATGGGCAATCAGATCGACGGCCAGCTCGGCACGGCCTGCACGGTCGCCTTCGGGGCGGCCCACCGCTCGACCAGCGCCCGAGCGGGAGAGCTGTCCAACTTCCTCGACATGTCGGACGATCTGCTGACCGAGCCGCTCCGCATCGTCGGCGGCGAACTCATCGCCCCCACCTCGCCCGGGATCGGCGTCACCGTCGACATGGACAAGCTCGCTCACTACCGCATCGACTCCTGAACCCCACCACCGAGGAGAACATCATGACTGCAACCGAATACGAGGCCAAGGCCGCCGACTCAGGGGCCGGTGCCACGGCGCAGTTCCTGCAGAAGGCCGGCGCCAAGGCGAACACCCCGCCGGAGCGCGTGTCCGAGCTGGCGTGGGAGGTGATCCACGCCGTGCACGACACGATCCGTAAGCACAAGGTCACCTACCCCGAGTACGACGCGCTCAAGGCGTGGCTGATCCAGGTCGGCGCCGATGGCGAGTGGCCCCTGTTCCTCGACGTGTGGCTGGAGCACGTCGTCGAGGAGGTCGCGAACGAGCACCACAAGGGCAACAAGGGCACCATCGAGGGCCCCTACTACGTGCCCGACGCACCCGAGTTCGGCGCCCGGGGCACGCTACCGATGCGCGAGGGCGAGGAGGGCACGCCGCTGACGTTCTCGGGCCAGGTCCGCGATCTCGGTGGGGCACCGCTCGCGGGCGCCAAGGTCGAGCTGTGGCAGGCCGATGCCGCCGGCTACTACTCGCAGTTCGCCCCCGACATCCCCGAGTGGAACCTGCGCGGCTCCTTCACAGCGGACGACGAAGGCCGATTCTCGATCGATACGATCCGCCCGGCGCCGTACATGATCCCGACCGACGGCTCGTGCGGAAAGCTGATCGCGGCCGCCGGCTGGCACCCGTGGCGGCCCGCACACCTGCACCTCAAGGTGTCGGCCCCCGGCCACGACCTGCTCACCGCGCAGCTGTACTTCCCCGGCGACGAGCACAACGGCGACGACGTCGCGCAAGCCGTCAAGCCCGAGCTCATGCTCGCGCCGCAGCCCGCCCTGGAAGGCCCGGGCGAGGTCGTCGTCTACGACTTCGTGCTGGACCCGGCCACCGAGGGCCGGTAGATGCCGCTCTACGCGGTTCGGATGGACGTCGCCGTTCCGGAGGGCGTCGACCCCGCGGTCCGTGACGAGACCATCGCCCGCGAGAAGGCCTACAGCCAGCAGTTGCAGCGCGGCGGCGAGTGGGTGCACATCTGGCGCTGCGCCGGGCAGTACTCGAACATCTCGATCTTCGACGTGACCGACAACGATCGTCTGCACGAGATCCTATGGGGCCTACCACTCTTCAGGTGGATGACCGTGGATGTGACGCCGCTCGCCAAGCACCCGTCCGCCATCAACTGACCCGGTATAGCCGCACCTGCGCCACGTCTGAGAGCGGGCGCGGCCGTGCCACACGAACAAGGAGGCTCGATGGGAGCACCCCGAGTAGCCGCCGACGTCGACGCGGCGGTAGCCGGAATCGAAGACGGAGCCACCGTCTTGGTGGGCGGCTTCGGCCTGGCAGGGATGCCGTTCGACCTGATCGACGCGCTCATCCTGCAGGGGGCCACCGACCTGACGGTCGTGAGCAACAACGCGGGCAACGGCGACTACGGCCTGGCGGCGCTGCTCGCGGCGGGACGCGTGCGAAAGGTCTTGTGCTCCTTTCCCCGTCAGTCCGACTCGTACGTCTTCGACAGGTTGTACGCCGAGGGGCGGATCGATCTCGAGGTGGTGCCGCAGGGCAACCTCGCCGAACGGATGCGTGCCGCGGGGGCCGGAATCGGGGCCTTCTTCTGCCCCACGGCCGTCGGCACCCCGCTCGCGGAAGGTAAGGAGACGCGTGAGATCGACGGGCGCAGTTACATCCTCGAATACCCCATCCACGGCGACGTCGCCCTCATCGCAGCGGACCGGGCCGACGGGATGGGCAATCTGACCTATCGCAAGACGGCCCGCAACTTCGGGCCGGTGATGGCCACCGCAGCGGCGCGCACCATTGTGCAGGTCGACAAGCTGGTGGCCACCGGCGCGATCGATCCCGAGATCGTGGTCACACCCGGCATCTATGTCGACACGATCGTCGAGGTTCCCACGCGGCGCATGGCCGTGGAGGGGGCGCGATGACCACACTGACGGTGGCGGGTGACGTCGTCGAGCACGGCGGCCATCGACTGGCCAAGGGCGACATGGCGTCTCGCGTCGCAGACGACATCCCCACCGGTTCGTACGTGAACCTGGGGATCGGCCAGCCGACCCTCATCGCAGACTACCTCGAGCCCGAACGGGGCGTGGTGCTGCATACGGAGAACGGGATGCTGGGCATGGGTCCAGCGGCTGAGGGCGATGAGGTCGACCTCGACCTCACCAACGCGGGCAAGGTGCCCGTCACGGAGCTGCCCGGGGCCTCGTACTTCCATCACGCCGACTCGTTCGCGATGATGCGCGGCGGGCACCTCGACGTATGCGTGCTGGGCGCGTTCCAGGTCTCCTACGTCGGCGACCTCGCGAACTGGCACACGGGTGCGCCCGGTGCGATCCCTGCGGTGGGCGGGGCGATGGACCTGGCGATCGGCGCCAAGAGCGTGTACGTGATGATGTCGCTGTTCGCGAAGGACGGCTCGGTGAAGCTCGTACCACGATGCACGTATCCGCTCACGGGGCTGGGGTGCGTGAATCGCGTCTACACGCCGGAATCCGTCATCGAATGCGGCCGCGGCGGCGCTGTGATCGCCGAGACCTTCGGGATCGGCGCCGACGAGTTGCTGGCGAGGCTCACGTCGTGAGCGCCGCGGTGCCGGTCTCGACGGTGACCGCGCGCGGGGTCGGCCCGGCGGTGGTACTTCTGCACGGCTTCCTGTTCGATCGCTCGATGTGGGAGCCGCAACTCGATGCCCTCGCCGCCGCCGGATACCGGGGCATCGCGGCCGACCTCGTCGGATTCGGCGACTCCGTGGTCGATCGGGATTCCGTGCCACTCACCGAGCACGCGGATGCGGCGGCCGACGCACTGCGTCGCCTGGGCGTGGAATCGGCGGTCGTCGTGGGACATTCGATGGGCGGTCAGGTGGCCCTCGACCTCGCCCGGCGGTATCCGGAGCTGGTCCGCGCGATCCTTCTGTCCGATACGTTCGCGCATCTCGACGCCGACGCGGTGCGAGCGGGCCGCCGCGTACTCGCGGATCGGCTGGCAACGGAGGGCACGCACGACTACGCGCGGGAGTTCCTGCCTGCGGTGCTGGGCGCGACCACGCTGGCCTCGCGTCCCGAGGTGTGTGCCACCGCCCTGGCGATGATCGAGCGCGCCGACGGCCCGTCCGCGGCTGCGGCCCTGCGCGGACGCGCGGATCGCGCAGACCTGTCGGACGCTGCCCGCGGGCTGACGGTGCCTGCGCTCGCGCTGACGGGCTCCGAGGACGTCTTCGATGGAGGGAAGCTCGCCCTGGGACTGGCGGAAGCGATTCCCGGCTGCGAGCTCGTGGTTCTCGACGCCACGGGGCATACGCCAAGCCTCGAGGATCCGGCCGCGTTCGACGATGTGCTGCTCGGGTTCCTCGCTCGCCTCACCTGACCTCGATCCCGCCCGGGCTTTGCATAGTGCAATACTCACTGGGTGACGACAACCGACTACCCCGACACGGTCGGCGTATTGCTTCGCGCGACACGCGATTTCGCTGCGCTCGCCGAGCGCAGCGCCGAGGATGCCGGCCTGACCCTCGCCCAGATGCGCCTGCTGCTCACGCTGCACGAGACGGGCGTGTCCAACTGCAGCGCACTCGCGGCCCGGCTGCGCGTCAGCGTCTCGTCCGTGACACGGCTCGTGGCCCGCCCGCAAATGGTCGCGCTCGTCGCGCGCAGGCACAGCCCGGCGAACGCGTCCGTCGTCGAGCTCACCCTGACGGCTGACGGGCACGCCACCGTCGACCGCGTGACCGCAGCCCGCGCCGCGCTCTTCGGCGTAGCGCTCGCGGGCATGTCCCAGGCCCGCCGCACAGCACTTGCGCAGGGGCTCGGCGCCGTCTGCGATCACATCGCGCAGGGGGCCGCCGATGAGTGACACGTTGGGGGACTTCGCGGTCGACCGCCGGCTGCTGGTGACCACCGCGCTGGCCCTGCCGATCGGCGCGTTGTCCGCGGGTGCCGCGTGGTGCCTGCTACACCTGATCGGCCTGGTGACGAATCTGGTGTTCTACCAGCGCTGGTCGAGCGCCCTCGTCGCCCCGGGTGCGCAGCATCACCCGTGGTGGCTGATCCTCGGGGCTCCCATCGCCGGCGGCCTGGTCGTCGGCCTGATGGCGCGCTTCGGATCCGAGAAGATCCGGGGCCACGGGATGCCGGAGGCGATCGAGGCGATCCTGACGCGGGGCAGCCGCATCGAGCCGAAGGTCGCAGTGCTCAAACCGGTCTCGGCAGCGATCAGCATCGGCACCGGCGGCCCGTTCGGCGCCGAGGGCCCGATAATCATGACCGGCGGCGCCGTCGGCTCGATCCTGGCGCAGCACCTACAGCTCACCGCAGACGAGCGCAAGATCCTCCTGGTCTCCGGCGCAGCGGGCGGTATGGCGGCGACGTTCAACTCACCGCTCGCCGCGATCCTGCTCGCCGTCGAGCTGCTGCTGTTCGAATGGCGGCCGCGCAGCTTCGTCCCGGTCGCGGCCGCCGTGGCGGTCGCGACCGTAGTGCGTCACGCCGTCCTGGGTAGCGCACCCGTGTTCCCGGTCGCCGCGGCGGTCGGCGAACCCGCGTGGACCATCGACGCCCTCGCGGCGGTGATCGGTCTGTGCGGCGCTGCGGTCGCGGTCGTTGCGACCCGGCTCGTGTATCTGGCGGAGGACGGTTTCCGGCGGCTCCCGATCCACTGGATGTGGTGGCCGGCCATCGGCGGCGTAATCATCGGCCTCGGCGGGCTCGTCGAGCCCCGAGCGCTCGGCGTGGGGTACGACGTCATAGACGCACTACTCACCGGGCGGGCGACGACGTCGCTCGTGGTGGGCATCCTGATCGTCAAAACGCTGATCTGGGCGCTCTCACTGGGTTCCGGCACGTCGGGCGGCGTGCTCGCACCCGTGTTCATGATCGGCGGCGCGCTGGGCGCGCTGGTCGGACAGGTGCTGCCCGCTCAGTTCCCCGGCTTCTGGGCGATCCTCGGCCTGGCCGCGGTGGTCGGCGGGGTGATGCGATCTCCCCTCACGGGTGTGGTCTTCACGCTAGAGCTGACACACGCATGGCCGGCACTACTGCCTATGGTGATCGCCTCGACCTGCGCCTACGGGATCTCCGTGCTAGCGCTCAAACGATCGGTGCTCACGGAGAAGATCGCGCGCCGCGGCCTCCACCTCACCCGCGACTACTCGACCGATCCGCTCGAGACGTTCTTCGTCGCCGACGTGATGATTCCCGGCCCGCCTCCCGTGGCCGGTGGCGGTACCGTCGCGCCGCGCGACACGCTGCGGCACGCGGCCAACGTGATCGCGGAGTCGGGGACTCGACCGCTGGTCGTCGTCGACGGCGGCGGCGAACTCGTCGGGCACATGCGCTTCGAGGACCTGCTGGTCGCGCGCCGGCACGACCTGAGCGAGGACCGCGACCGAGATCGTCTCCTGACGGTCTTCCCGCCACGTCGCCCTGCGGATTGACGGCGTTACGAACCTCACCGAGCGATGCGCAGGATCCTGTCGTTGCCGGCTCTCGGGGAGCCGCGGCCGTCGGTGTTGTTGGTGACGATCCATACGGACCCGTCGGGCCCGGCCGCCGCATCGCGGATGCGGCCGTAGCGGCCGACGAACAGTTCGGTGGCACGGGAGGGGTCCGCAATCGGAATCGTCCGCAGCCGTTCGCCTCTGAGATTCGCGAGGTAGAGCGTGCCTCCGACGGCGGCCATACCGCTCGGGCACGCCTCGTCCGGAGCCCACTGCGCACCGCGGTTCCCACACGCCGATGCAGCGACCGCGATCAGGACCGCCATCGCCGCCGCACGGGCGGGCATCGCGCCTACTCGGCGTCGCCCTGCGAGGTCGCCTGATCGATGTCGAGATCCTTGGCCTGCTGGATGAGGTCCTCCAGCGCGGCGGGCGGGAGCGCGCCGGCCTGGTTGTAGACCAGATTGCCCTTCTTGAAGACCATCAACGTAGGGATGGAACGGATGTTCGCGGCCGCCGCGAGCTGCTGCTCGGCCTCGGTGTCCACCTTGGCGAACACGATCTCGGTATGCGAGTCGGAACTCTTCTCGAAGGTCGGTGCAAAGGCCTTACACGGCCCGCACCAGTCGGCCCAGAAGTCCACGAGCACGATCTCGTTGTCGGTGACGGTCTTGTCGAACTGGTCGGCTGTCAGGTTAACGGTTGCCATGACCGACTCAACGAACGAGCGTTGCGGAGGATTCCCGGATATCGTCTGACTGTGGTCAGAGATATCTCGGATATCGTCGCGGTGCGACGATTCAAGCGCACGGTCACCGCGCGCATCGGCGTCCTCGAGGACCGCTACCTCGCACGCGGCCGGCCGCTCGGGCAGGCGCGGTTGCTGTGGGAGATCGGGGTGGGCACCGGCGCAGACCCCGCGTCGGGCACAGACGTCCGGGACCTCCGTGCCCGCCTCGATCTCGACTCGGGCTACGTGAGCCGCCTGCTGCGCGCCCTCGAGACGGACGGGCTCGTCACCACGGCGGGCGCCGGTGCCGACGCGCGCGTGCGTACCGCACGCCTGACCTCGGCCGGTCGGGTGGAGTTCGGGGAACTCGAGCGCCTGTCCGACGAGGCCGCCCGAGACCTCCTCCAACCGCTGAGCGAGCGGCAACGCGAACGACTGGTCACTGCGATGGGCGAGGTGGAGCGGCTGCTCCTCGCATCGCAGGTGTCCGTGGAGGAGGCCGACGCGACGTCCGCAGCGGCCCGGTTCTGTGCGCGCGAGTACTACACGGAACTGGCTTCACGCTTCGAGACGGGCTTCGATCCCACAGTGGGCGGCGCCGTCGCCGACCCGTCGATCACCCCGCCGTCCGGCCTGCTGCTGGTGGCGACGCTGCGCGGTGACCCAGTCGGGTGCGGGGCCCTGACATTCGACGCCGGCGACGCCGAGATCAAGCGCGTATGGGCGGCGCCGGCGATGCGGGGTCTCGGACTCGGCCGCCGGCTGGTGTGCGAGCTCGAGCACCGGGCACGCGCGGCGGGAACAGCCCGGATCATGTTGGACACCAACGCATGTCTCACTGAGGCGATCGCGATGTACCGGGCTCTCGGCTACCACGAGATCCCTGCATACAACGACAACCCGTACGCACAGCTGTGGTTCGAGAAGGCACTTCCGACAGAAGACTCTGCGTGATTTCAATTGCCCGTTCACGCCACTACCCGGCGTAATGACCGGGCGGGCCGGCGAAACCTCCTGGTGAACGGGCGCTCCGCCCCCGTGCAGGTGGCGCAATGACCACCGTCGGTCGGACCCGCCGGCCAGGGATCTCGGGCCCGGCAGAAACCCTTCCTATTCTGATCGCCATGGAATCGATGCAGGTAGGAGCGGGTACGTCGACCCGGCGTGCCGCCCGGGCCGACAACGCCCGGGTGGTCGCGGACGTGATCCGGCAGAGCATCGTCGACGGCGCGTATCCCACCGGGCTGCCGCTGGAGGACGAACTGGCCCGCGAGTTCCGCGTGTCGCGCAACACCGTCCGCGTCGCGCTCTCGTCGCTGCGCGCAGAAGGCTGGATCGACCGGACGCCGCGCCTCGGAACCACCGTCGCACAGCGCCCGGTCGATCATCGCTTGGACTGCCTGCGCGGCCTCAAGGAGACCCTCGTCGGGTACGGCGAGGTCCGCAACGCGGTCCGTATCGCCACGGTGCTGGTCCCGCCGCCGGTCGTGGCACGGAAGCTCGAGCTCGCCGTCGACGAGCAGGTCGTATACCTCGAACGGATCCGCCAGTTGGACGGCGAGACCATCAGCCTCGACCTCACCTACCTTGTCAGCGACATCGGGATACCGCTGCTCGACGCCGATCTCGAGACCAACGACGTGTTCCCGCTGATCGAGCAGGTGGCGGGTTGCGCACTCGGCGACGCCGACCTGAGCCTGAGCGCCGCAGCAGCCGACGCGCACTCCGCCGTCGACCTCGACGTGGCAGCGGGCTCCCCCGTGCTGCTGCTGGAGCGACTCACGCGGCTAGCGGACGGACGGCCCGTCGACCTCGAGTACATCCGGATGCGTGCCGACCGGATAACCATGCGCGGCAACGTGTCCCGAATCCACGAGAGCGAGAACCGATGACTCAGGTGAACCAGCGCATAGACGTCCCCGTCACGGTCGACGCATCCCTATGCATCGAAGGGTGCAACATCTGCGTCGAAGCCTGCCCCCTCGACTCGCTGGCGCTCGACCCCGACACCGGCAAGGCGTTCATGCACGTCGACGAGTGCTGGTACTGCGGACCGTGCGCCGCCCGATGCCCCACCGGGGCGGTCACGATCAACATGCCGTACCTGCTCCGCTGAATCACCTGTCCAGCCCGCCCACCCAGACCCTCGAGGCTCAGCCATGCCCGGAACGTCCCGATCCACCCTCGCCGCTCTCGTCCTGGCGGCGGCAGTCACCGTCACCGCAGCCGGATGCTCCCTCGCACCCGATGCCGACGGACCGGCCGCCGACACGGTCGTCGTCGGCTACCAGTCGAAGACCATCGACACCGTGACCGCCGGAACCCTACTGCGCGACAAGGGATTCTTCGAGAAGCGCCTAGCGGCCCTGGGCGGGCACCACCGCGTCGACTGGCAGGACTTCGACACCGGCGCTCCGATCACCACCGGCATGCTCGCCGGCAAGATCGACATCGGGTCGATGGGCGACTACCCGCTACTCATCAACGGCTCGCGCGCGCAGCAGAGCCCGTCCACCGAGACCCGGATCCTGTCGATCACAGGCTCGAGTGCCACGGGCGCGCTCAACGACGTCGTCGTCGCGCCGAGATCGAACGCGCGGACGCTCTCGGATCTACGCGGCAAGCGCGTGTCCGCGTCCGTCGGATCGGCCGGGCACGGCACTCTCGTCGCCGCCCTCACACGTCTCGGGATCGATCCGACGTCGGGCGTGTCCGTGGTGAACCAGCAGCCGCAGGTCGGCGCGTCGGCGCTCGATTCCGGACAGGTGGACGCTCTCGCCCAGTTCGTCGCGTGGCCCGGGCTCCTGGTGTTCCAGAACCGCGCCAGACTGCTGTACGACGGCGGCGCACTCGGCATTCCGACGCTGCACGGGGTCGTCGCGGGGAAGCGCTACGCGGACACGCACGCCGATATCGTCACGGCGTTCCTGCAGGCGCAGCTCGACGCGACCGACTACCTGATCCGGCATCCGCTCGAGGCTGCGCAGGACGTCGCACGTGACACCGGGCTGCCAGCCGAGGTCGTCTACCTCTACAACGGCCCCGGTGGAACCGATTTCGACACACGCTTGCGGCCGGAGCTCGTCGCAGCACTGCGCCGCGACACGCCATACCTCGAGTCGATAGGCCAGTTCGACCGCGCGCTGGACGTGGACCGCTTCGTGGACGACGCACCCCTGCAGCGAGCCTCCGCCGGCCGCGACCCAGGCGGCACCGCCCGGATCCGGGGTCACGACCCGGTGTGCGGCCAGGACGTCACGGATGCCGCGCACGCGGGCGAGATCTGGTACGCCGGCGCCACCACGACTGCGCCCGCCGCCGGTCCCGAATGCCTGTTGAAGGCGTTGGCAGGCTCGGGGCCTCGTAAGGTGCGCGCGGCGTACATCCCGGACACCCTCACAGGCACGCGCTGGTTCGCGGACCGCATGGTCTGGCTCCGCGACGGAGGCCGGCTACTCCCCTTCGCGACCCAGGACAATGCGAACCGTTACATCGGCGATCATGCCGGGGCGCAACAACTCTCGTTCGCGGATGCGGAGAAGGAGGCGAACCGATGACCGTAGCGGCCAAGCACGTGCCCACGGATACGCCCGCGGGCGACGCCGGCCTGCCCTGGGTGCCGCCCGCAAGACCCGGCGCCGGTCACCGGGCAGGCGGCTGGGCGGTACGAATCGGCGTCGTCGCGGTGGCCGCCCTCGTCTGGCAGCTGCTCACCACGAATCATGTGGCACTGCCCTGGATCCGGTTCGACACACTGCCGTCGGTGTCACAGATCTTCGCCGAGTTCGGCCACGCCCTCGGCACCCGCATGTACTACCTCGACCTGCTGCAGTCCCTGATCCGGATCGGCATCGGCTTCGCTCTCGCCGCCGCGCTGGGGATACCCGCGGGTGTCGCGCTGGGGCGGTCCAGCTGGGCGCAGCGTTCGATCGGAACGCTGTTCGAGCTCGCCCGCCCCGTGCCGGCGATAACCCTGGTGCCGATCATGATCCTGATGCTGCCGAGCGCAGAGGCAGGCATGGTCGCTATCACCGCGATCGCCGCGTTCTTCCCGATCGTCGTCAGTGTCCGGCACAGCGTGCGTGCCCTTCCCACCGTCTGGGAGGAGTCCGTCCGGACGCTCGGCGGCGGGCGCATCGCGGTGATCACCCGCGTCGTGCTGCCCGGGTCTCTGCCCGGGGTGTTCTCCGGGCTGTCGGTCGGGATCGGCGTCTCCTGGATCTGCCTCGTATCCGCGGAGATGATCTCAGGCCACCTAGGCGTCGGCTACCGAACGTGGCAGGCCTACACCGTCATCGACTACCCGGGCGTGTTCGTCGGCATGATCACGATCGGCGTGCTCGGATTCGCCACATCCGCACTGCTCGAACTACTCGGTCGCCGCGCGACCCGCTGGCTACCGAGGAGCGAGCGATGATCACTACACGGACGCCGCAGACAGCTTCGGATCGCGCGGCCGGTCCACTCGCCCTCGACCTCGACGACGTCACCGTCGGCTACCGCGGCATCCCCGCGGTCCGCTCGCTCACGCTCGAGATCCGCAGCGGCGAGCGGTTGGTCCTCACCGGACCGTCGGGCTGCGGGAAGTCGACCGTACTGCGTGCGCTGGCAGGGCTCCTTCCGCCCCAGTCAGGTGAGGTCCGGGCCGACGGTGAGCCGGTGCGCTCGACCTCCAGAGACCGCGCGATGGTCTTCCAGGAGGACGCCCTACTACCGTGGCGCACAGTTCGCTCCAACGTCGTTCTGGCGCTCGGGCTTCGGGGTGTGCCGCGCGAGCGGCGACGGCCGGACGCAGACCGCTGGCTCGAAGAGGTCGGGCTGGACGGATACGCGGGACACCTCCCCCGCGAACTCTCTGGCGGCATGCGACAGCGCGTGCAACTGGCCCGCGGCCTCGCCGGCGCGCCGCGCGCGGTGTTCATGGACGAGCCGTTCGGGGCCCTCGACGCCCAGACTCGGGCCACCATGCAGGCCCTCCTGCTGCGCACCCTCGACGCGCACCCGGCCACCGTCGTGTTCGTGACGCACGACGTCGCCGAGGCCGTGCTGCTGGGGCACCGCGTCGCCGTGATGGGGCGGCGAGGTGAACCGATGCGCGCTCTCGTCGACGTGCCTGACGACCCCGCCGGCCGCGCCGCGGCACTGGCGGCCGTGCAGGCCGCGCTCACCAGCTCGAGAGAGGAATGGACGCAATGACATTCGAGATCCCGGATCCCGCCGATCGGGAACGCATCGACTGCGACGTCCTCGTGATCGGCGGGGGCACCGCGGGCACGATGGCCGCGCTCACCGCCGCCGAGGCCGGCGCGCGGGTGCTACTCCTGGAGAAGGCCCACGTCCGGCACTCGGGCGCACTGGCCATGGGCATGGACGGAGTGAACAACGCCGTCATCCCGGGCAAGGCGACCCCCGAGGACTACGTCGCCGAGATCACCCGCGCCAACGACGGGATCGTGAACCAGCGCACCGTCTATCAGACGGCGACCCGCGGTTTCGCGATGATCCAGCGGCTGGAACGATACGGCGTGAAGTTCGAGAAGGACGAGCACGGCGAGTACGCAGTCCGCCGGGTTCACCGTTCCGGCTCCTACGTGCTGCCGATGCCCGAGGGCAAGGACGTCAAGAAGGCCCTCTATCGCGTGCTGCGGCAGAAGAAGATGCGGGAGCTGATCCGGATCGAGAATAGGCTGATGCCTGTTCGCGTGCTCACACACGGTGAGGGCGACGATCGCCGAGCCGTCGGCGCCGCGGCGCTGCACACGCGTACCGGTGCGTTCGTGGAGGTCTCGGCGAAGGCGGTGGTACTGGCGACCGGCCCGTGCGGGCGACTCGGGCTGCCCGCGTCCGGATACCTGTACGGTACGTACGAGAATCCCACCAACGCGGGGGACGGCTACGCGATGGCATACCACGCCGGCGCGGAGCTGAGCGGGATCGAGTGTTTCCAGATCAACCCGCTCATCAAGGACTACAACGGCCCCGCATGCGCGTACGTGGCCAACCCATTCGGCGGGTACCAGGTCAACGCGGCCGGCGAACGCTTCGTCGACTCCGACTACTGGTCCGGCGACATGATGGCCGAGGTCAAAGCCGAGGTCGACTCTGCGCGCGGGCCGATCTACCTCAAGGTGTCGCATCTCCCCGACGAGACGATCGATGCGCTCGAGTCGATCCTGCACACCACCGAGCGACCTACCCGCGCCACCTTCCACGCGGGCCGCGGACACGACTACCGCACCCACGACATCGAGATGCATATCTCCGAGATCGGGCTGTGCAGTGGGCATTCCGCGTCCGGGGTGTGGGTGGACGAGAACGGCGCGACCACCGTCCCCGGGCTGTACGCTGCGGGCGATCTCGCCTGCGTACCGCACAACTACATGATCGGGGCCTTCGTTTTCGGTGAGCTCGCGGGGGCGGCGGCGGCTGCCCGCGCCGCGGAATCCTCCGCGCCGCGGTCACTCCCGGAGGACCAGGTGCTCGCGGCGCACGAATCGGTCTACCGCCCGGCGCGGCATCCCGACGGCCCGCCCCAACCCCAGGTCGAGTACAAGCTGCGGCGCTTCGTCAACGACTACATCGCGCCGCCCAAGACCGCCGCCAAGCTCACCATCGCGGTCGAGACGTTCGAGCGGATGCGCTCCGACGTCGAGTCTCTCGGAGCACGGACTCCGCACGAGCTGATGCGTTGCGCCGAAGTCGGTTTCATCCGTGACTGCGCCGAGATGGCGGCGCGCAGCTCGTTGGTGCGCACCGAGTCGCGCTGGGGCCTGTATCACGACCGCGCCGACATGACCGGACGCGACGACGCGCGGTGGGGCCGACACCTGAACCTGCGCAAGGGACCAGACGGATCCATGGAGTTCTTGACCCGGCCGGTCGCCCCCTACCTGGTGGCGGTCGATGAGTTCGACCACATCCCCACCGCCGCAACCGATCCCGAACACCTCGGCGCCATCGATGTGCAGCCCCGCACCGCCGTCCCGGCCGCCGCGGAGCGGAGCCGGCGGCCTTCGGCTCCCGCTCCCGCGCTGCGCGAACTACTCGCCCTCGATTCACCCGATGCGACAGAACTGGATCCGTTCCTGGCCGATCCGGACCCGCTGGTACGGCGCACCGCGGTGACTGTGCTCGTGGAGGAGACACCCGAGGGATACCCGCCGCGCCTGCAGGAAGCGCTCGCCGACGGCGACGCGCGTGTGCGCCGCTGCGCCGCCGAGGGACTCACCGAGCTGGTGGAGGTGCTGCCGTCGGCGTCGGGGCTCGCCGACCATCTCGCATCGACCGACCCCGTGGTCCGCGCGCACGTGGGCGACCTCCTGCGGGCCCGGAAGGCCGGGTCTCGCGAAGCGTTCTCCGCTCTCGCGGACGATCCCGATCATCGCGTGCGAATCGTCGGCCTCCGCGGCCTGGTATCGCTGGATGCATGGGAGGCGGTGGCGCAGGCGACCGCCGACAGCAACCGCGAGGTGCGGATCGCCGCAGCGGGCGGACTCGCCACGGTCGGGTCCGGAGGCGTGGGAGCGGTGCGTTCGATTGTGGCGGACCATGATCCGCTCGTGCGCGCCGCCGCGCTGGAGGCGCTGGGGACGCTCGGCTCTGCGGCGGACTCCGACCGCATCACGACCGGCCTAGGTGACCCCGCATGGCAGGTGCGGCAGGGAGCGGCGCGTGGAGCGAGGTGCCTGGGGCCGGACGGCGCATCGGCCGCGCTGGCCTCGTCTCTCACAGATCCACACCTCGATGTGCGCAAGGCGGCCGTCGTGACCCTACGAGCCTGGCCCGGCAACCCCGCCGTCGACGCCGCGTTGCGCGCCGTTCTCGATGATCCCGATGCCGACGTCCGCGCCCATGCGCGCCTCGCGCTTGCGGGACCGGGCTGATGGGCGCCGACTACCGGCATACCTCGACCAGCAGCGGACCGGCGGGGTCCGTCGGGTAGCGGCTACTCCCCTGCGCGGGCCGCGGCGGCTACGGCCGCGGCCACGGCCGGGACGACGCGGGGGTCCAGCGGGCTGGGGACGATCCTGTCGACAGCGAGCTCGTCGGCGATGACGGAGACTATGGCCTCGGCGGCCGCCAGCTTCATCTCCTCGGTGATCGCGCGGGCGCCTGCGTCGAGTGCTCCCTTGAAGACGCCCGGGAACGCGAGAACGTTGTTGATCTGGTTCGGGAAGTCGCTGCGACCCGTCGCGACGATCGCAGCGTACTTCTGTGCGACCTCGGGGTGGATCTCGGGGTTCGGGTTGGACATCGCGAAAACGATCCCGTCGGGCGCCATCGAAGCGACCGCCGCCTCGGGCACGGTGCCTGCGGAGACGCCCAGGAAGACGTCGGCTCCATCCAGTGCCTCCACGACGCCTCCGGTGCGTCCGACCGGATTCGTGCGCGCGGCCAGTGCCTTCTTGACTTCGGTCAAGTCACTCCGGTCCGCCGAGACGATCCCCTTCGAGTCGAGCACCACGACATCGCTGACACCCGACGCCAGCAGGATGTCGGTGATGGCCACGCCCGCAGCGCCGGCGCCCGAGATGACCACGCGCAGATCCCTCAGCTCACGCTGCTGGACGGTGCACGCGCCGCGTAGCGCCGCGAGGGCGACGATCGCCGTGCCGTGCTGGTCGTCGTGCATGACCGGGCAGTCCAGGGCGTCCTTGACACGGCGCTCGATCTCGAAACAGCGCGGGGCCGAGATGTCCTCGAGGTTGACGGCGCCGAAGCTGTGCCGCATCCGCACCAGCGTCTCGACGATCACGTCGGGGTCCTTGGAATCGATCACCAGCGGGATCGAGTCGAGGCCTGCGAATCGCTTGAACAGCGCCGACTTGCCCTCCATGACGGGCAGCGAGGCCGCCGCGCCGATGTCGCCGAGCCCCAGGACCGCCGAGCCGTCGCTGACCACCACGACCAGGCGGCTGGTCCACGTGTAGTCCTTTCGCAACGCGGGATCCTCCGCGATGGCGGTACAGACCTGCGCGACGCCGGGCGTGTACGCGATGGACAGGTCACGCTGCGTCTCCAGCGGGGCGGACAGCCCGACGGACAGCTTGCCGCTCTCGTGCGCGCGGAAGATGTCCTCGCTGGTGATCTCCCGGGCCGAGACCGACTTCTCGGGGGTCGACGTCATTGTGGTCTCCTGGTCTGCTCGGCCTGTCGGTGGGCGGACCCGACACGCGGCTACCGATGAGTCACAACCCGTTTCACACTCGCGCTGCCGTGGGGGACGAGCAGCGCGAAAGACTCTACGGCACCTGCGCCGACCGCCGCCAGTTCTGCCCGCAGCTAGTTCACCTGCCGGTCCCGCCCCTCCCAGAACGGACGACGAAGGACGAACTTCTGGATCTTCCCCGTCGCCGTCCGCGGCAGAGCATCGGTGAACTCGATCCTCTTGGGGCACTTGTATCCTGCGAGCGACTCGCGGCAGTGCGCTATCAATCGGTCGGCGGTCACGCCGTCGGCGACGACGATCGCGGTGACCAGCTCGCCCCACTTCTCGTCGGGGATCCCGATAACCGCCACCTCGCGCACGGCGGGATGTGAATTGAGCACGTCTTCGACTTCGATGGAGGTGACGTTCTCGCCGCCCGAGATGATGACGTCCTTCTTGCGGTCGGCGATCGTGAGGTACCCGTCTTCCATGGTGCCCCGGTCGCCCGTGTGGAAGCGATCGCCTGCCAGCGCGGCTGCGGTTTCGGCGGGCTTGGCCCAGTAGGCGTCCAAGACGTGGTTGCTACGCGCCAGCACCTCTCCATCGTCACCGATCTCGATGTGTACGCCGAGCGCCGGCGCGCCCGCCCGGCCCAGTCGACGCGCCTGCTCGGTGGGATCGGCGGACTCCCACTCGCGGCGGAAGCGGTTGACGGTGAGCAGCGGCGCCGTCTCGGTGAGGCCGTAGATCTGGATGAACTCCCAGCCGAGCTCGGCTCGAACGCGGTGGATCACGCGGGTCGGCGGCGGTGCGCCCGCGACGATGATGCGTACCCTGTCGCGGCCGGGTATCTCGCCCTGCCACGTGGTCGCGGCGTCGAGCGCAGCCGTCACCACTGCTGGGGCGGCGCACATGACGGTGACTCCGTGTGCCTCGATGCGGCGCAGGATCTCGGCGCCGTCTACCTTCCGCAGCACGATGTGCTGCGCACCGACCCCGGTGGCCGCGTATGGCATCCCCCAGCCGTTCGCGTGGAACATGGGCAAGGTGTGCAGGAGCACGTCGTTCTCGGTCAGCGTGACGTGCAGGCCGAAGGTGACGGCGTTGAGCCACAGGTTGCGGTGCGTGAGCTGCACGCCCTTCGGTCGCGCGGTGGTGCCCGACGTGTAATTGATCGTGGCCGTGGCGTTCTCGTCGCCCTGCCACGGGCGTGGAGTCGCAACGCGGTCGCCCATGGCTTCCGCCCGCGTGTCGTTACCGAAGATCTTCTCGTCGTCGCGCCCGAGCACGAACACGTGCTTCGCGGTGACCGCGTCGAGCAGGTGCTCGACCTCCGGATCGACGATGAGGACCTCGGCGCCGCTGTTCTCCACGATGTACCGCACCTCGGCCGCGGCGAGCCGGAAGTTGACGGGCACGAGGACCCGCCCCCACCCCGATACCCCGAAGAACGACACCAGCAGCCGGGCCGCGTTGTGCGACACGATCGCTACGCGGCCGCCGACCGGCACGCCTAGATCGTCGAGCGCCGCCGCCTGTCCCCGGGCGAGCCTCGCCATCTCGCGGTACGTCACCTCACCCCACGACGGCGCGGGTTGCTCCGGCTCGTCCACGATCGCCACACGCTCCGGGTACACGAGCTCTGCACGGTCAAGGAAGTCCTGCACACCGAGATCCACGAACATGCGTCAACCCTACGAGCGCCGTCGCGCTCGCGCGGCGCGTCCGGGAAAGGCGCCCGTCCGGTCGTCGTCGATGGGATCGGATAGTGATCCGTGAGACTTGTCGGTGCCTCCATCCCGGCTTGTCGCAGCCGCTAATTCCGGTGGCCTACAACGCAAGAAGTTGATATCAGCACACCTATCGCCCCGCAGAGCGATAGGTTTCGATCGCGCGCGGGCGCGTGCCCTCTAAGGATTGGACCGTTGGAGATGCTCGTACACGTCGTCTTTCCCGACGTAGACAGGGAGCCCGTCACCTACGACCTGCCTGTGGTCCCGCGGATCGGCGAGACCGTGACCATCGGTCGCGGCTGGTATCTCGTGAGCCGTGTCGAGTGGACGCTTGCCGAGTCGGCGGTGCACTCGTCGGTGACCCTGCGGCTGCGCCCGCTGTCGGGCGCCGAATGATATCCGAGACGGCCCGTCACCCGGTGAAGACGGAACTCACGAGGTTCACGGTGGTCGCCAGGATCACCGCTCCGAAGACGTACGACAGCAGGCATTGCCGCAACACGATCGAACGGAACCGCGCATCGGTCACGCTGGTGTCGGATACCTGATAGGTCATGCCCAGGTTGTAGCTGAAGTAGAAGAAGTCGCGGTACCGCGGCGGCTCGTCATCGTTGAAGTCGATGCCCGCACCACGCTCGGTCGCATAGTAGGTCGCCGCGTAACGGGCCGCGTACATCAGATGCAGCGAGGCCCACGACGCGAAGACGCCGAGCAGGGCAAGACCCGCCGGGAGAGGACCGGCCCTCGTTCCCCCCAGCGCCAGCAGGGCGCCGATGGAACCGAGTCCTGCGAGCGCGGCACACACGACGACGATCTCGTCGAGGACGGGCCGGAACTCCTCACGCCGAACATCGGCACGCGTGCCGGCGGCGTCCATCGGCCACAGCACCAGCCAACCGGCGATCACGAACAGCGTTGCGGTGACTGCCACCCAGAGCAGAACGCACAGCGCGATCGGGGTGCCCGCCAGGCCGCCCGCGGCGCCGGACACGACCGCCCCGACGAGGAGACAGACGGCGAGCCTCGGGGTGGCCGAGGCGGGAACGGGCGGACCGGGGCGGCGTGGCATCAATCGCGCGACCGCGGCCGACGAGCGCGCGACGGCACATCACGGTCGGGCCCCTCGTTCCCGTCGTACAGCAGGTTGTACAACACGAGCACGGCGAACGCCGCGATCGCGAGCGAGACGACGACGAGTAGCACCTCGAACAGAATCACCACGGGCTCGGTTCCCTTCTTCCTCTACGTCTCGACCACACGTCGGTCAGGCCGCGACGACGGACTTCCACGGGGCCTCGAGACCGCCGGCCATATCGTGCCCTGCATCCTGCGCCAGCAGGATCGCCGCGAGCGCGGCATCGCCCGCCAACAGACTCACGTGCTCGCTGGCGGGGCCGCCGAGCTCCAGCGGAGCGACGGCCTGCTCGATACTCTTCTTCAGCTCGACCACGGCGGCCGCGTCGTACAGAGCGCTGGCGAGTTCCACGGCCGACTGCCGGACCTCCGGCTTCGCCGTCTCGACTCCCGACGCCTTCGTCGTCTGCTCGAACGTCCACAGGGCAAGGGTGTCGAGGATCTCGGTCACTCCTTCGATCTCGGTGATATGGCTGCTACTCATGCGTTCTCCTAGGTCGATCGTCTTGGATACGGACGCGGCCCGGCGCACGACGACCGCACAGCGGCACCGTCACGGGAGGCCGCACTCTGCTCAGCGGCGGCGTACGCGTCGTCCATCTTCAGGTCACCTCGTATCGATCTGCGTCTCAGACGGATCGGACCGTCACGGCGTCTGTAGGCGCACGGCCTCGACGTCGAAGGACAGCGACACGGCGTCGCCCACCACCTTGTCCCCCGTCTCGGTCGGCACGTCGATGGTGATGCCGAAATCCTGACGCGTGATCGTCGTGGTCGCCTCGAAACCGACGACCTCGCCCTTGCCTACTCCGCCGTTGCGCCCGAGATAGGAGACGTGCAGATCCACCTGCTTGGTGACGCCGCGCAGCGTGAGGTCGCCCGTGAGGACGTAGCCGTCGCCGGACGCCGTCATGCCCGTCGACTCGAACGTCGCCTTGGGGTGGTCGTGCGTGTCCAGGAAGTCGCCGCTTCGTAGATGCTCGTCGCGTCGGGCGTTGCGGGTGGTCAGCGACGAGGTGTCGATCTCGACGACGACCCCGGCCGTTCCGTCCTCCACGGTGATGGTGCCGGAGAAGGACTGGAACGTCCCCCGGACTCTGCTCACCATCAGGTGCCGCACGGAGAAGTCGATCGACGAGTGGTCGGGGTCGATGAGCCACGACGAGGGCTCGAGGGGCAGGTCGCTCATGCTGTGTCTCCTTCGATAGCGGACCCGACGGTCTCGTCGGGGCGGGTCGGCGCGAGTCGGTCCGCGGGGGCGTGGACCGCCGTGGCAGCGGGTTCGGGGTTCTCCCACCGGGTCACGAGCCGATCGTCGTCCGCGCCCAAGATGATGACCGCGCCACCCAAGATGTCGCCGCTCAGCAGGGCGCGGCCGATGCTCGTCTCGACCTCGTGCGAGATGAAGCGCCGCAGGGGGCGCGCCCCGTACACCGGGTCGTAGCCTTCGCGGGCGATGAGCTCGCGCGCCGAATCGGTGAGCTCGAGCGTGAGGCGGCGTTCGGCCAAGCGGCGCCGGAGGTCCTCGACCTGGAGGTCGACGATCGTCTCGATCTCCCCGAGCGACAGCGGCTTGAACAGGACGATGTCATCGATCCGATTGAGGAACTCCGGCCGGAAGTGCGCCCGTAGCTCGCCCATGACCCGCTCGCGCGCCTCGTCGGTGACGGCCCCGTCGTCCCCGATCCCGTCCAGCAGATGCACCGACCCGATGTTGGCGGTCATGATGATCATGGTGTTGCGGAAATCGACGGTGCGCCCCTGCGAATCGGTGAGCCTGCCGTCGTCCAGGATCTGCAGCAGGGTGTTGAACACGTCCGGGTGGGCTTTCTCGATCTCATCGAAGAGCACGACCGAATAGGGCTTCCGACGGACCTGCTCGGTGAGCTGCCCGCCGTCCTCGAAGCCCACGTAACCGGGAGGCGCCCCCACTAGCCGGCTCACCGTGTGCCGTTCCTGATACTCGCTCATGTCGAGCCGGACGATGTTCTCCTCCGAGTCGAAGAGGGTGGCCGCCACGGCCCGAGCGAGTTCGGTCTTGCCGACACCGGTGGGCCCGAGAAACAGGAACGACCCGATGGGCCGGCGCGGATCCTTGACCCCGGACCGTGCCCGGATCACGGCGTCGGTGACGAGTCGTACCGCCTCGTCCTGGCCGACGACCCGCTCGTGCAGGACGCTGTCGAGCCGAAGCACCTTCTGCCGCTCGCCCTCGACGAGCCTGGCGACCGGGATGCCGGTCCACCGCGCCACGATCTCGGCGATCTCGTCGGCCGTGACCTCCTCGCGCAGCAGGCGGTCGCGCCCCTGCTTCTCCGTGAGGCGCTCCTCCTCTCCCTGCAGCCGGCGTTCCAGCTCGGGAAGCCGCCCGTGCCGGAGCTCGGCCGCCCGGTTGAGGTCGTAGGCCTGCTCGGCCTCCTCGATCTGGTGCCGAACGCGCTCGATCTCCGAGCGCAGCGACTGCAGCTTGCGGATCGCGCTGCGCTCCGCCTCCCACTGCGCCGTCATCGCATCGGCCTCGGACCGCTGGTTCGCCAGATCCTTGCGCAGATGCTCGAGCCGTTCCTTCGATGCGGCGTCGGTCTCGTTGCGGAGCGCCGCCTCCTCGATCTCCAGCTGCATCACCCGGCGGGTGATCTGATCCAATTCGGCCGGCATGGAATCGATCTCGGTGCGGATCACCGCGCACGCCTCGTCGACGAGGTCGATGGCCTTGTCGGGCAGGAACCGATCCGTGATGTACCTGTGCGAGAGCACGGCGGCGGCGACGAGCGCGGCGTCCTGGATCCGCACGCCGTGGTGGACCTCGAACCGTTCCTTGAGGCCGCGCAGGATCGAGACGGTGTCCTCGACTGTGGGCTCGTCGACGGTCACCGTCTGGAAGCGGCGCTCGAGTGCGGCGTCCTTCTCGATGTAGCGTCGGTATTCGTCCAGCGTCGTCGCGCCGATGCAGTGCAGTTCGCCGCGGGCGAGCATCGGCTTGAGCATGTTCCCGGCGTCCATCGCGCCGTCGCCGGCGCCTGCGCCCACGACGGTGTGCAGCTCGTCGATGAACAGCAGGATCCGGCCGTCGGCCGACTTCACCTCCTGGAGGACGGCCTTGAGTCGCTCCTCGAACTCGCCCCGATACTTGGCGCCGGCGACGAGCGCACCCATGTCCAGGGCGAAGACCGTCTTGTCCCGGAGGCCCTCGGGTACATCGCCGCGTACGATCCGCTGCGCCAGGCCCTCGACGACGGCCGTCTTGCCGACCCCGGGCTCGCCGATCAGGACCGGGTTGTTCTTCGTCTTGCGGGACAGGATCTGGATGACCCGCCGGATCTCGGCGTCGCGTCCGATCACGGGGTCGAGGTCGCCGCTGCGAGCGGCGGCCACGAGGTCGCGGCCGTACTTGTCCAGAGCCTCGTACGAGGATTCCGGATCATCGGTCGTCACGCGCTGGCTTCCTCTCACCTGTACGAGCGCCCCGAGGATCGCGGCACGGGTCGCGCCACACTCGGCCAGGGCGCGCCCCGCCGGATTCCTGCTACCGCTCTCGCAGAGCGCGAGCAGCAGGTGCTCGACGGAGATGTACTCGTCCTTGAAGCGCTCCGCCTCGCGTCCCGCCGCGACGAGCACCTCGCTCAGCGCGCGCGATGTGTGCACGCTCTGCCCTGCAGCGGTTCCGGTCACCTTCGGCTGGCGCGCGACGGCGTCCGTCAGTCGATCGCGCAGGGCGTGGGTGTCGACGCCCACTCGATCGAGCAGCCTGCCGACCAGACCGTCGGGCTGCTCGACGAGTGCTAACAGCAGGTGGTCGGCGCCGACCTCGGTGTTGTGATTCTCCAGAGCCAGTGCCTGCGCATCGCGCAGCGCCTCCTGGGACTTCTCGGTCAGATCGGCCGGTGCCATGGCTATCTCCGTTCCCACCGTTCGATGTGACCCAGCGCGCCCTCCAGCGCCTCGATACGCGCGAGCAGATCCATTGCGAGCAGGGCACCGGTGTAGTTCAGTCCGAGGTCGTGGCGCAGGCGCTGGAGCCGCGCGAGATGCGCTGCAGCGTCGCGCCGGAACATCGGGCGGCCCGTGGCGGTCGCCGGTTCGAGGGCCCCGAGGGCCACCAGCCGGTGCACCAGATCCGGGTGCAGGCCCGCCTCCACCGCGACCACCTCCAGCGGCACCAGGGGCGCCCCGTCGGCATCGACGCGCTGGACGGCGACGAGTGCATAGCTTCGAGGTCCCGTCATATCAGTTCCTCACGGGGATCGAATCGGGTGGCGGCCAGCTTCTCGTACAGTTCGCGCTGTTCGTCGTCGAGATGCTTGGGCACCACTATCTTCAGATGCACGAAGAGCGATCCCGTCGCTCCCCGTGTCGCCGGCATCCCCTGACCGCGCACGCGGAGCGTCCGTCCGCTGGACGAACCGGCCGGCACACGCACCTTGACGGTGCCGGTCAGGGTCGGTACCGGGATATCGGCGCCCAGTGCCGCCTCCGACGGCGATACCGGCACGTCGACGTGCAGATCATCGCCATCGCGTCGCAGCCTCGGATGCGGCGCGATCCTGGCCCGGAGGAACAGGTCGCCCGCAGGACCGCCGTCATGCCCCGGTCCGCCCTCACCCGCGAGCCGGATCCGCTGGCCGTCGCGGACGCCCTTCGGGACATCCACGTCGTAGTCGCGTCCGTCGGCGAAACTCAGATGCCGGTGCCCGCCGGCGGCCGCCTCCTCGAGCGTCAGGTCGAGCTCGGCCTCGTGATCGGCCCCGCGCGTGGGATACCCGGCGAATCCGGGGCCGCCGCCCCGCGTGCGTCCGCCGCGACCGCCGCCGAACAGCGACTCGAAGAAGTCGCTGAAATCGCCACCGTCACCGAAGTGCACGTCGCCGGTGAAGCCCGCGCCACCGAACCCACCCTCACCCGAGACATCCTGGCCGGCACGCCAATTCGCGCCGAATCTGTCGTATTCGGCACGCTTCTCCGGATCGCGCAGCACCTCGTATGCCTCGGAGATCTGCTTGAACCGGTCCTCTGCGCCCGGCTCCTTGTTGACATCCGGGTGGCTCGTGCGGGCGAGCTTGCGGTAGGCGCGCCGAATGTCGTCCTCACTGGCGTCCCGGGGGACGCCGAGCGCCTCGTAGTAGTCCTGGTACCCGACGGGCATCCGATTCAGTCCACCTTTCGCCGGCCGACCACGACCTGGGCAGGGCGGACGACCTCTCCGTCGGAACGCACGTATCCGGACCGGGCTACGTCGACGATCATCTGGTCGTCACCGTCGACCACCGCCACTGCCTCGTGACGTTCCGGATCGAATCGGGCATCCGCGGTCTCGATCCGGGATACGCCGTTGCGGGTCAGGATCGCGTTCATCTGCTCTAGGACCGCCGTCAGACCGGGATCACCGGGCTCCATCTTCAGCGCACGTTCTACGCTGTCCACCGCGTCCAGCCAGTCCCGCAACATCCTGGTGCCGGCCGCCGCCGCTTGGCGCTGCGCCTCGCGCTCCGTGCGCTTGCGGTAGTTGTCCAGGTCGGCCAGGGCCCGCCGGTACCGGTTCTGAGACTGCTCGAGCTCGGCACGGAGCTGGGCGGCCGCCGAACCGGGGTCCTCGGACTCCTCGCCCGGCGCAGCGCCCTCCCGCTCCGGTCCGTCCGCGGACTCGTCCGCCACGGAGTCGTCGCCACTCATTCGCGCGTGAAGTCGACGTCGACGACGTCGTCATCGCCCGACGGACCGCCGCCGGACTCGCCGCCGGATCCCTGCGCCGGCCCCTGCGCTGCGGCCGCCGTCGCGGGCAGGCTGTGCACCACCTGTTGTAGGTCCGCGATCAGAGGGCGGACCCGATCGAGACCGGCGCGGTCCCCGACCGCCGCCTTGGCGTCGGTCACGAGCTGCTCGGCGCGTGCTTTCTCGTTGACCGGGACGGACTCGGCGAGTTGCCCGAGCAGTTGCTCCACCTGGTACGCGAGACCGTCGAGCTGGTTGCGGGCGTCGACCTCCTCGCGCCGGGTCTTGTCCTCGGCGGCGTGCTCCTTGGCCTCGGTGACCATCCGGTCGATCTCGTCCGACATCAGGTTCGCGGACTCCGTGATCTCGACCTTCTGCTCGAGGCCCGTGTCCTTGTCCTTGGCCGATACGTTGAGGATGCCGTTCGCATCCGTGTCGAACGTGACCTCGATCTGCGGGGCGCCGCGCGGAGCGGGCCGGATTCCCTCCAGCCGGAATCGCGCCAGCTGCCGGTTGTCCGATGCCAGCTCGCGCTCGCCCTGCAGGACAACGACATCGACGGCTGTCTGGTTGTCCTCGGCCGTGGAGAAGACCTCGCTGCGGCGAGCGGGGATCGTGGTGTTGCGCTCGATCACCTTGGTCATCACGCCGCCCATGGTCTCCAGGCCGAGCGACAGGGGCGTGACGTCGAGCAGCACGACGTTCTCGACGTCGCCTTTCAGCACCCCCGCCTGGAGGGCGGCACCGATCGCCACCACCTCGTCCGGGTTGACCGACATGTTCGGCTCCTTGCCACCGGTCAGCCGGCGCACCAGCTCCTGAACGGCCGGGATGCGTGTCGACCCGCCGACGAGGATCACCTCGTCGATATCGTCGGCGGTCAGCTTGGCGTCGCTGAGCGCCTGCTCGACCGGTTTGCGCGTGCGCTCGACCAGCGACTGGGTCAACTGATCGAACTTCACCCGCGAGAGCGTCAGGTCGAGGTGCTTGGGACCGGACGCGTCGGCGGTGATGAACGGAAGGTTCAGCGTGGTGGTGGTCGTCGTGGACAGCTCCACCTTGGCCTTCTCGGCGGCCTCGTACAGCCGCTGCAGCGCCTGCGCGTCCTTCACGAGATCGATGCCCTGCTCGCGCTGGAATTCCGCCGCCGCCCAATCGACGACGCACTTGTCGAAGTCGTCGCCGCCCAGGTGACCGTCACCGCTCGTCGAGCGCACCTCGACGACGCCGTCGCCGACGTCCAGGATCGATACGTCGAACGTGCCGCCGCCGAGGTCGTAGACCAGAACGGTCTCGGCACCCTTCTTCTCCAGTCCGTAGGCGAGCGCGGCCGCCGTGGGCTCGTTGACGACGCGCAACACCTCGAGTCCAGCGATCCGCCCGGCGTCCTTGGTGGCCTGCCGCTGAGCGTCGTTGAAATACGCCGGCACGGTGATGACCGCCTCGGTCACCTTCTCGCCGAGGAACTTGCTCGCGTCTTCGGCGAGCTTGCGCAGGACCTGGGCGGAGATCTCCTCGGGGGCGTACTGCCGGCCGCGGACATCGAAGCGCACGGCGTCATTGGGCCCCTTGTCCACCTTGTACGAGACGATCTTCGACTCGTCGTCGACCTCATCCCATTTGCGTCCGATGAATCGCTTGGCGGAGTAGACGGTCGCGTCGGGATTCATGATCGCCTGCCGCCGGGCGACCTGACCCACGAGTCGCTGCCCGTCGTCGGTGAACGCCACGACGGACGGGGTGGTGCGCCCGCCCTCCGCATTAGCGATGATCTCCGCGCGCCCACCCTCCATCGTCGCTGCTACCGCAGAGTTGGTCGTACCCAGGTCGATGCCGACAGCCTTAGCCATGCGCTTCCTCAATCTCCCGAAGTGTCGATCGTCCGTGTCGTGGTGCGTGCGTATCCGTGATACGTACGGCGCGGCCGACGACCCGGCGGCGGCCGACTCACGCACCACGAAGATCCCGCGCGGGCGCAGTCGAGGGTGATCGGAGCATCTCCGTCATGGGCCCCATGGAGGTGACCGTCGCAGCGCGGGCCACACTCACGCTAGCGGCCGAAATGAGCTGTGCGGTAACCATCGTCGGCCCCTTGTTCCGCGGTGTAACAAGCACTGTGCGGGGTGACAGAATGGGGCGATCGTCCTTGACGCACGACCCGTGTGCGTCGGGGCCGGCGTCAGGAGTTCGGGTCGCTGCGCGTCTCGGAGAATGCGGACGGATTCAGCCGCACGACGTATGCAGCTGCGGTCAGCTCGGCGGCCTCACGCGGCTCGGACAGGCGCCGATCCGTCATCTCCTGCAGCCGCCGCAGTCGATAGCGCACGGTGTTCGGGTGGCAGTAGAGGAACTGGGCCGCGTTCTCCGCCGATCCCGATCGACTCAGGTACACCCACAGCGTCTCGATCATGACCGCTCGGTCGTCTGCCGCCATCGCGAGCACCGGCCCCAGTACGCGATGCGCCAACCGTATCCCCTCGGCCGGCGCGGACACGACGAGAGCGGCCAGTGGGCTGGAGCTGAACACATGCACCCCGGCCCGTTTCGGTGGCAGGATCTCCAGAGCTGCCTGGGCCAGCCGGAGCGCCCTCGGCGTCTCCGGGAGGGTGTCGTAGACCGGGCTGATACCGACGCGCGCGCCCGGGATCGCTTCGAGTACCCGGGCCACGGCGTCCACCGACTCGCCCCGTAGCGCGATCACCCCGAGCTGTTGCAGTGGCGCCAGGCGCCATGCGGACGCCAGACCGTGCGATGCGAGTTTCTCCTCGACCTCGGGCAGGGCCTCATCGGCGACGCGCGGGGTGTCCGCGGCGACGACGACATGCCTTCCGCCGTGTGGGAATCCGAGCAGGCTCACCGCCTCCCAGGGCCCGACCTCCGGAGTGGGGTGGCCTGTGAGCAACGCCTCCACCAGGGCGGAACGGCGTCGCTGCTGGAATTTGAGGATGCTGGCGCCGGCCTCGCGATAGGCCTCGGTCACCGCGACCGCGTGCTGGTCCATCAGATCCAGGATCACCGTCGCGACATCGAGGAGCTCCGAAGTGGCCGGGACAGCACTCCGATCCCGGTCGACCAGATCCTTCCAGAGCACACCGAACGCGATCCGGTACACACGCAGCACCTCGGGGAGCGGCGCTCCCTCGCGTGCACGCCGCGCGGCGGTCTCGCGGGCGAATCCGAGGTCGAGACCGTCGCCCGTGCCGACCGCGATGGAGTCGGCGGCGAGTTCGAGCGCCGCCTCGACAGCGGCACGCAACTCACTGTCGGGCACCGTCGAATTCCTGTCGGCGTAGAAGGCGACGCGGACGACCACCTCTTTGACGACCACATCTGCGATGTCACCGATGCGCGACCGAATCCAGGCCGCGATGTCGCTCCGCTGCTCAGGGATCAACCCCGCGCACTCCCATCGTCGAGAACCCTGTCCTCACGCCATCGCCGGATCGCGGGAGACTCGACCAGAGACGTTCCCGTGATCGCGAGATCATGCTACCCGAGGCCCCAGATCGGGAGCCCGCTAGAAGGGACGGGGCAGAGTGCCGGGAGCGCTGTCGGACCGGTCGTCACCGCCCTTGATCGAACACCGTGCGGATCACCCCGATGCGCCCGTCGGCATCGAAATGCAGCCAGGTGGCGACCGGGATCGCAGGGCGCTCGGACAGCGACACATCGGACCAGATGATCGCATCGGCATCGCCGCCGACCAGCACCGCCACCTCGTCGACCCGGATCGCCTCGGCCATTTCGACAAGTCCCGCCACAGTGTCCTCGACGCCCGAGGTGTGCGCGACCGGGCCGATGAATCGGACGTCGTCCGCCAGGAGCGAGCGGAGCGTCTCGGAATCACCGGACGACGACGCGCTGTGGAACCGGGCGGCGAGCTCATCGGTAGTCGGCATTGTTACCCCTTCGGTAGTGGCGGGAACGTCGAGATCAGCATGGTGCCGAGAGCCGAGCCGCGCGTGCCCCCTCCCGACGTTTGTCGCACAGCACAGACAAGATTGGGCAGCCGTTGATCGAGGCGGCGCCGAGGCCGTGAGCCATCGGAGACGTGGCTAGCCTGTGGCCATGACCGACGCGTCCGCCCTCCCCCAGCCGCAGGACGTCACCAGACCCTTGACTCGGTCGGCTGCGTTTCTGGTACTGACCATCAACGACGGCGAAGAGGCGATGCGCACCGCGCGCTCGGTCGTCGCCGGTACCGGCGACCTGATCAAAGACGTTCGCATCCGCGCCACACACGGCTCGTTCAGCTGCAACGTCGGAATCGGCCACCGAGTGTGGGACGCCCTCACCCGCAAGCCCGCACCGCGGGAATTAGCGGCGTTCACCGAGGTGAAGGGCGCACAGCACGTCGCGGTCGCGACGCCGGGTGACCTGTTGTTCCACTTGCGGGCGGACAGTATGGATTTGATCGTCGAATTCGAGAAACTGCTGTTGGAAGCGTTCGGCGATGCTGTTACGGCCGTGGACGACGTCGCCGGTTTCCGGTATTTCGACACCAGGGACATGCTCGAGTTCGTCGACGGCACGGCGAATGCGATCGGCACCGATGCGCTGCACGACACGATCGTCGGCCAGGAGGACCCCGCACACGCGGGCGGCAGCTACGTGATCACCCAGAAGTACCTGCACGACCTGGGCAGCTGGCGGAGCCAGCCCACGCAGGTCCAGGAGGCGGTCATCGGTCGGACCAAGTTCGACAACGTCGAACTTCCCGATGCCGAAGCGGACCAGCAGAAGGCACACAAGACGCTCTGCACCGTCACCGACGCGGACGGTGAGCACGACATTCTTCGGGACAACATGCCCTTCGCCACACCGGGCAAAGGCGAGTACGGCACCTTCTTCATCGGCTACTCGCGGCACCTCTGGGTGATGCAGGAGATGCTGCAACGCATGTTCGTCGGCGCGCCCCCGCCGCTGCACGACCGGATCCTGGACTACTCCACCGCGGTCACCGGCTGCACGTTCTTCGTGCCGTCTCTGCCGTTCCTGGCCGGCCTGGACGGCTGAAAGCCGGCCACCGAGCGGGAGCGGGAACGGCCGGGCCTTCGGGTCAGCGCCACATGTGCGGCGGGCCCGGCCCTATGCCGTCCCGGCTAGACCGTGAACCCGAGGGCGCGCAGCTGCTCGCGGCCGTCGTCGGTGATCTTGTCCGGGCCCCACGGGGGCATCCAGACCCAGTTGGCCTACGGCCTTGTTGACCAGATATGTGCTTCTACCTGCATCAATGGACTGAACGATCGGGATGATGGTCGACGAAAAACACACAAAACGACACACAAAAATTTCAAGGACACCGGAGCGGGGGACGGTAGGGGACGACGGTGGACCACGGGTTACAACGGGCCGAGCATGCTTGTAGCTTTCACGGCTCGTCACCCCCGCCGCCTGCGCAGCGACGATCTCTGTGGCGGCGCGGTGTTCCGCGGTAACCGCCCCCTCCACCGCTCCGTGGAATGCGATCGCAGTCTCGGTACCCGCGAGCGGATGCGCCCCAACTGCTGTGCGGGCGTCTCACGGTTGGTCGTCTAACCACCGGGCGGCTGGAATCCGGCGAAGCAGCCGAGCGACCACGGGTCGTCTCGTTCCAGACGTGGATGAAGCTTCAACTGGTGTCCCCGCACTCGGGCCGAAACGCCCCGTAGTCTCGTGAGGACGGCTGCTCACGCTAGGCAACCTTGAGCGAATCGACGTAAGGAAGCGTGTGGGCGCAGACTTGTTCATTTCGTACGCCTGGACATCGGAGGCGCACCGGGAGTGGGTGCGCCTGCTCGCGGCGCAGCTCAAGGCGCTCGGCTTCGACGTCCTCATCGACGCGGACGTCGACTACGGCGACGACCTCAACGGCTTCATGCGTCGAGTCTCAGACTGTAAGCGTGTGCTGCTCATCGTGGACCAGAACTACGTCCAGAGGGCCGACACCATCCCTGAGTCTGGCGTAGGCAAAGAGAACCGCTGGATCGCCGAGGTCGACGCGTCTCGTGAGGCCGCCTGGCTGTCAGCCCTCTTCGTCGATAACCGCTCCTACGTCCTACCGGCGTGGCTCGGCGACAGGATGCCTAAGGGCTTCGATTTCAACCACGCTCCGGGAAGCCAGCAAGAGTCCCCGGGTGCCGAGCAGATCGAAGACCTGTGGCGGTGGGCCGCGGGACTCCCGGCCAATCTCGACAGCGCGACGCCGATCGCAACTCTTCGAGAGCGGGCCACACGGCTCGAGCATCAAGATCTGCGCAGTGACCCAACACAGTGGAGAAGCCCGGACCTCGCCGGCGAGACGCACTTCGTCTACGAAGAAGCGCCGCAGAAGACCTTTCGCTGGGGCGTCCGCCATTCTGAGTTCGCGCTGCAGGTCAGCGGATGCGCCGACAACTCGGTGTACGTCTACAAAGGTCCCATCAAGGCCGTCGGGCTCGTTCGAGTCAAGGGCGTCGACCACGCCGTCGCACAGCAGCTCACGCCTGGACAATCCCCGTCACTCCGTGCGTCGGCCAGAGTGTCGTGCTCATGAACACGCACGGGCGACTCGCAGTCGTCGACATTCTTGACGTGCAGCGCGAGGACACAAGCGATCGTCAGTACGTCCCGCCGTTCGTCGATTTCCGATGGAGGGTCGTCGAGTCATCCTGACGATGGCTCCGCAAACGGTCGTTAAGCAGGACAATCTACGTCAATCTCGCCGCCCACTTGGTCTGTCGGCACGAGGTTCGAGAGCCTCGCTAGAAGTCCATGTTCGTGATCCGGTCGACCCGGTTGGCGTAAACGTCGATCATCCGCGCGAGGCTGCCTTCGGCCCCGACGCGCTCGATCACCTCCATCCGGAACGCCGCGTTGAACTGGACGTCGAGGCCGGAGTCGATCCAGCCCATCGCGTGAGGGAAGGCCTTGGCGAAGTAGACGTCGATCTCGTCGAAGAGAGCGAACACGCCCTCGATGTCGGTACCCGAAACCGCATGGAAAGAGAACAGAGGGCTGTCGCGGATGCCCGACAACCCGACCGGGAGCGCCCCGAGTCCCGGCGTGTGTAGGTACACGGTGGCACCGTGCCCCTTCTCGAACCCACCGTGCGAGTACGGGTTCCGCCACCGCTCGATCACTTCAGTCAGACGCTCCCGGAGACGAACTGCTTCCGGGTCGGAGTGACCCACCACCCGCCGCCATTTGTCACCCCAACGGGCTCCGATGATCTTGGTCAGGCAGTCAATGCTCGGGTCGAAATCAAGGAAGGGCAGCGCCAAGACAAGGTCGTGCTCCAGCGAGCTGAGGAACGCCGAGATCGCGGCGACGAGATCGTGACTGGCGTTGAGCGTCATGACCTCCTCCCCCAACAGGATCGACCACCACTCGCCCACATCGCTCATGCCGCTCTCGCGGACGTCTTCAACCACATCCGGGTTGCTCGCGCGCTCACGGAAGTAGTCGTAGGCGCGCCGCAGCTGCAAGTGCTGGTTCACCACGGTGACGTCGCCGGCGTCGAGGATCCCGCCCGCGCTCTCGGAGAGCAGCTGCTCGACGGTCTTGACCGCCAACGTCAGCTTCTGACGCACTTCGGCCATGAGGTCGTCGGCGTGCTCCTCACTGAGGTCGCCGACGATTCTCAGTCGGACGCCGAACTTCTCGTGCGCAAGCTCGCACGGGTAGCCCCGATACGTGAACGGCACCCACCACGCGACCTTCTCGCGCGGTCCGTGGTGCTTCAGCCCGACGAGGGACAGCGCGTACCGCAGCAGGACCGGCAGCGGTGCCTCTCGCGACGAGAACTCAGACCGATAGGAGGCCAGCGAGTAGTCACGAGCCTCGTGCGGGATCGGCTGACCGACGTCGCGCAGCACGGTCTCGGACAAACGACGCCCAGCCTCCTCTTCCGCTGTCGCCATCCATCAAAGGTTGCCACCACAAGGCGAGCCTGTGTGCAGATTCCATGGCCGGCAGCGACAGTGATTCAAACCAGGGAGGCCCTTGGCTCCAATATCGCACGCGTGTATGCGATGTTGCGGTCCACACAGATCACGAAGTTCGAGCACGCATCACAGGAAGAATCAAAGCGGCGCGCGCCTATGCGCGTCTACGATCTCGTTCAGCCAATTCGTCAACGGCTTGATGGCGCGGCGATGTCCCGACGCCGATCCGAGGTGCTGCCGCAGCAAAGCCGACGGAATGTGCGGCTTCGCCTTGCCAGACTTCTTGCGGTCGGAGTTCCACCCTTTCGCACCGAGGTACGCCGCCATCGCCTCGCGGCCGGCGGTCCCTGTCGCGAACGTCTCCGCGGTCTCCTTACTTACTTCCCCTGTCTCGTCAGGGCCGAGCAACTTCGCCAGCTTCTCTTGCCCGACCACGTCGAGGAGCAGGCCTTCGAGATCGGAGCTCAGCACGAACGCGTCCCACTGCTTCAACATCGTGTTGAGCTCCTCCTGGTGCTCGAGTGCAGCCTTGAGGGTCTTCACCTGCCGGTCAGCCAGCTCTCGCAGACTGTTGAGGAAGAGTGTGGGCGGCTTCGGGTCCTTGGCCTTGAGGATCTCGACCAGAGCGCGCTTGTTGTCCCCGTTCTTGTGCACGCCGTCCTTGTCGGTGAGCACGTAGGCGCGGACGCCGAAGAGCTGGGCGAGCCGGAGCAGATGGGAGATCGTCGTGATCCCGGACGCCTCGATCACCGCGATGCCCAGGGCGTAGTGTCCACCCGGACCACCGGTGATCCTCTCCAACAGAAAGTCGATAACGAGCTTGTCGCTGTGGCCCTCGACCAGGATCACCGAGCTGGCGAACACCAGCTCGCTGTTGGTCGCGTCGCAGTAGCGAGTCAACCGCCCCTCTTCGTCAACCGCCAAGTCCGGTTTGGACGCTGAGTACGTCATACCCTCCGGACTGAGCGGAAGTCGCGCAATCCTGGTGACGGAAAACGAGTCGACCAGCACCGGACTGTGTGTCGTTACAAGCAACTGTGCCTCCGCCGAGATGTCCTTCAGGATCTTGGCCATCGCCCGTTGCGTCTGCGGGTGGAGGAATGCCTCAGGCTCTTCGACGGCGAAGAGGACGTTGGTGCCTGCCTGTCTGCTCTTCAACGAGACGTAACGGAGGATACCCAGCACTAGAGCCGACTGAAATCCCGTGCCGCGCTCGGCGATCGGGACTACGACGTCGTCCTGACTGGTGATGACAGCTTCCCGGAGCATCCCGCGCAGCGCGTGCCGGGGCGTCGGCAGGTCAACTCCGAGGACCGGATCCTGGAAAGGGAGTTCGACCGCGACCGACTGTACCGACTCGCTGAGGACCTCCCGCACCAGATTCTCTACAGGCTCGATTGCCTTGGCGAAGTCCTTCTGGAGTTGCGTGGAGCGGGAGCTTCCCGAGCGAACCAGTACCCCCTCCAGCGTGTCATGGAGCCGCGTCAATGACTGGTCCGCGTCACCCTGGTCAGCATCACTCACCCTGATCGAGGGGATCTTCACGAAGTCGAACGACTGAAGCACCCATTCGTAGATCTCGCGAGATCGTGCGTCTGTACCCCGCCACGTGCGGTAACTAATCTTGCCATTTCGCGAGCACGTGATCTGGACCCAGAAGGTCTCGTCGCGGCCGACTGTGCCGTCCAGCTCGTCGGTCTCGGCGTCAGTGAGTCCACCGAAGTGGACCTTGATGCTCGACAGCATCCTGCGGCCGCCATCGACGTAGTAGTCATTCAGCGGCTTCAGACGCCTGAAATCGTCGGCTGTCGGATCCGAGAAAAAGGCTTCGAGTACACGGATGAACGAAGACTTTCCAGCGTTGTTCGGCCCTGCGATGAGTTGAAGGGCCGGATCCACGTCAAGCGACAGGGTCTCAAAGCCTAAAAGACGCCTGATGTGGACTTGCTCGATATGCATGCCGTCAGCCTAGGAGGCAGCCGTGCCGGGCGCGGCCGAGTCGGATGATCACAGTGTCATTTCCCCTCGTGCACCGGAGGTGGGCTATACGTCGCGCTCTTGATCTCGGTCACGTCCGAGGTCGCCCGTGTCGTGGAGACGTAGCCCTCGGCATCAGTCAGACCGCCGATCACCAGGTACGCGGGTCTGCCGACTTCGATCGGTCCGTCCACCAGGCCGAGCAGAGGCAACACCTGTCCGTCTCGCCGAAGCGCATGCGTCCCGTCCGGATAGGAGTGGCCGTGATCGACGGCCAGACGCACGAGCGTCTTCTCCTCCCCATCGAGTTGAAGAAGATAGTGGGAGCCCGACCGCGTCGAGACGACCCACGAACCGCCGGCCTCGAGGCCGAGCCGATCCCGGCGTTCGTAGCCGTCGATGGGTTTGGCTGGCTCGTCAGGCTTCTCGTTCAAGATGCGGGCGAGAACCTTGCGTTGTCGTGCGCTGAGCTGCTCGACGTCGTACCCGCCCATAGCGGTGGCCACCAGACCGTGGCGTTCATCGGGCAGGATCCACACGTGCGCGGGGAGATGACACCCCACTTCCCATCTTCAGCGGGAAGTCCCAGCCGCCCCGGTACGCCTCTTCGGAAGTCAGCAGTTCCTCCGTGCCGCAGACCTCGCACCAATGCACGATCTCCTTCATGCTCCTCCACGGTACGGAACGAGGGCCGCGCACTCTCGAGCAGTTGCTCCCCCGCCATTTGATCTCAAGCAGCGCTCTACGTCGGCAGTGCGACCACGTCGGTGGATGAAAGTCGCGAGCGGTGCAATCCTCCGCCAGTGCGTGTGAGCTGTCCCTCGCCGACCATCTCACGAACAACCGACGCCGCTTGACTCTCCTTGTACACGGTGCTTCGCAAAGCGAACTTGCGAAGGTGGTTGACGGTAGCCTGGTTCCCAGGAAGCGCGCGGAGATGGTCCACGATCAGCCGCTTGAGCGGCGCAGTATTCGGTTCGATCTCAATCGCGAGGGCCTCCTGGTTCGGATCTCGCGGATCTCGGTACCCAACGCCGGCGATATCATCGACCTCCCACATGGCCTCCTTCATCTTGGTTAGGCCTCTCTCGTGGGTCGTTCCGAACACCAAGAACAGGGACTGACCGCGCTTATCGATGAGCTCAAAGTCCAGCACGTACTGGAACCCCGCTTGCTGAATGGTTTGGCGGTATCGCTGCAACAACCAGCGATCCTTCTTCTCGGGTGGCTGGCCTGCAACCTCACGCCAGCTAGACCCTCCGAACACTCGGTCACCATGCTCGATCGAGTCGACGGAGGCGAAGCGCGAGAAGTACTGCGGTTGCATGGTGATGATCACCTCGCTGCCAGGGTTCTCCGCGACCCGTTGGACAAGATCAAACGAGATTGCCCCGCCCCACGTGTCGAGTACGGCGAGGATGGGTCGCCCCCATGCCCGCTCCCGGGTCAGCACACGCTGCAGATCTGGCTCGCAGTCCCCCTTCTCCACCGTCACGTGGACGCCGTGAGCGCTCAGTCCGTCAAGAGGGACAGGCGCGGTTGCTTTCGCTATCTCCATCGGCAGCAGATCGATGCACCGTTGATCGCGATCGATGAAGACGAACCGGATTCCACCATTTCTCACCTTGGTGCGAATGGCCTTGTTGCCGACGAGCGCCTTGACTGCGATCACCGGAGAGCCGGCGGAGCCGTCGAGATAGACTCCCGGGCCTGCGAAGCCCTCCGCGTACGTGATGTCTGCTCCCCAGCCATTGACCATGATGGGCATCCATTTGTCGAGGTACTGGGCATATACGGCATGCTTGGCCTTGGTGTGCTGATCAGCTGACCACGGTACGGGGTTGCTACCTGCCATAGCGGTTCGCTCCTGTCTGAGGATGGGCGGTGCCGGTCTGATGTGCCCCGACGGCGACAGGAAACATCGTTAGCCACGCTGACGATCAGCCCACTTTGGACTGATTATAGGGACGCTCGTCACACCGAGGAGTACATGACACAGTCGCGAGTCGACGTGACCACTGTGACGTGAGTTAACGGATTGTTCTGGGGAGGGTGCACAATAGGCAGCACCACAGGCAGCGATGGGAGACACATGGCAAGCGGCACCGCCATCGAGTGGACAGAGGTCACGTGGAATCCCGTCACGGGCTGCGACCGCGTAGCAGCTGGCTGCGACAACTGCTACGCCCTCGCGCTCGCCAAGAGGCTCAAGGCGATGGGGGCCGAGAAGTATCAGCACGACGGCGACCCTCGCACCTCAGGCCCGGGGTTCGGAGTGACACTCCACCCTCGGTCGCTGCAACAACCCTTCACCTGGCGTGCCCCCAAGGTCGTGTTCGTCAACTCGATGAGCGACCTCTTCCACGCCAAGGTCCCGCTCGGCTTCATCCGCGAGGTATTCGATGTGATCCGCGAGACACCGCAGCACACATATCAAGTACTCACCAAGCGCGCCCATCGCACAGCGCGAATCGCCGATAAGCTCGAGTGGCCCAACAACCTTTGGATGGGCGTCTCTGTCGAATCGTCCGACGTCGTCGACAGAATTGACCACCTACGTGCCGTGCCGGCCGCAACGCGCTTCCTCTCGTGCGAACCCCTCCTGACAGCACTGCCCGGCCTGGACCTGCGCGGCATCGACTGGGTCATCGCCGGCGGCGAGTCCGGTCCACGCGCGCGACCCATGGACCCGGCGTGGGTGGAGGACATCCGCGACCAGTGCCTCGCGGCCGACGTCGCGTTCTTCTTCAAGCAGTGGGGCGGCAGGACGCCTAAGGCCAACGGTCGCGAGCTCGACGGCCGTACCTGGGACGACATGCCGGAGCTGGCCCGGACATCGGCCTAGCTCACCCGCCGAAACACAAAGTCCCTCGGCTTACTCCCTTTTGTCACGTACTCGAGTTCGCCGGACTTCACCAACTCCCGTAGTGCCGCAGTGAAAGCAGTCTCCCTCGCTTCGCCGTAGAGGGCTCCGAAGATCGCATGCACGTTATCGACGGCCTTCTTCGGCTTGCCGTCGGCGGTCAACGTACGCAGATTGTTGGTGATGTGCTGGATGGCGCACGCGCGCTCACGCTCGAGCTGATCGGCCACGGTGTCCCACAGCATGCTCTCGCGCTCGTCCGGATCGGGGCCGAGGAAGTCGATCCACTTCTCCCGAGCTTTGGCCGCTGACACGCCGAAGACCCAGAATCCGTGGGGCTGCGAGGTGAGGAGAATCAGGTAGTAGATGGGTTGTTGGTGCACCTGTCGGCGGACCGGCGCGACCACCGAGCCGTACGGTGTCGCGGCGGTTAGACGACGGGCGTACTCGTGGGCGACCGCTTCAGCCGCCGACTCCCAGTTTTGACCGCCGGAGTCCTCATGGGCTCGAATCGCCACGTCGCGCCACCATTCACCGCCGCACACCCTGTCCGCCTGAGCCACTCCGCCAAGGTCTAGCTGTCCCTTCTTGAACTGTCCGCCCGCGCGCCGAATCAGGCCAGCATTGAAGTTCAGAAGCACCTCTGTCCGCGGCCATGTCCCGCGCTTGGCGAGCACGTCCCTGATTGAATCCATCGGGAGCACCGCACCGCACGGGTCGAGGAAGACGAACAGGCTGGCTTGCTTCGCAAGTTGAAGCATCTCGTCGAGGCGGTTCTTGCAGTCGTCGTGGTGACTGTCGATACGGATACCGCGGGAGCGGTACTCGTCAGCGACCTTGTCGAGGATCTCGTAGTCCTTATGTGCCTGTTCCACCAGAAGCAAGTCGATCTGGGTCGACCCCTTCCGCTTCTGCGCAGCGACCATCATATGCTCGGCTGATCCTGCCTCGCCGGTGTCGAACCGTCCCCTCCCCGCGAAGCCATCGAAGAGGACGCACCGTTTTGGGGTCAGCTTGCTGGCGGTCATGGTCGCGTACTGGATGATGTACTGCTCCAGGATCGCGTGCTTGTAGACCGACTGCGGCTTCGGGCTTTCCAACAGCCCAGCATCGGTTCCCGTTGCCATCGTTATCCCGATTCGTCTTCGGCCGCCTTGAGGGTGTCCAGCGGCGGCAGTGCGTCAACGATCTTCATCGTCTCGACGGACACGGTGACGATCCGCGCGAGCAGGTCGAGGATGTACCTTGGATCGCCTATCTCGCGGGACCAGTCGTTGGGGTCGTTGACAATCCCCGAGGCCTTGTCCGTCTTGATGTAGTAACGGTCGATGATCCACTCGATCGCCGAGCGGCTGCCCAGCGTGTAGCGGTAGGCGTCTTCCGGGACGTTAGACAGCGTTATCCGGTCGTTGTAGTGGATTGTCGTGCGGTCCTTCTGCTTGGCGGTGCCGCCGAAACGCATCTTCTTGTCGCCGACCGCGAAGAAATCGTAGGAGTCCCCCTTCGCGACCACGTCGAGACCATCGAGCGGGTACGGCTGCTGATTCTCGTAGTCCAGGTGCAACTCGATCAGCCTCCGGCCAGCGGTCGCGAAGCCGACGAAGTCCCGCACGAACGGAATCCTGGGCAGCAACTTCTTCAGATCGGCGGCGTACGTCTCGCGGTACTCCGGCGAGTGAAGGAGTCCGTAGACGTAGTCGAAGATGTCGTCCTTCGTTATGTCCGCCGATGAATACTGAGACTGGAACCGCTTCAACACATCGTCTGTGATGTTGTCGATCCTCCGGTATCCGTCCACCGAGTCGCCGCCGTCGCCGAGGTCGAGCATGCCGGAATCGTCGACCTTCTCGTACCGCCAACGCGGGAAAAACTGTCCGGTGTCGAGGAGGTGGAGGTCTGGGATGCTGTCGCAAGCGATAGCACCGAAGTCGTAGTGCGAGGACACCCCGGTCAGCAAGATTCCTTGAGTCCCCAGCTCAGACGTTGGAAATAGAATCGGCAGCCGTCGACGGTCCTCATTCAACGTTGGGTCAAAATATACAAACTGACGCACGAAGGGACGATATGTCGCCCGCCGCGTCGCGCCGTCCTCGATTTCAATTCCTTGTCCGCTCGCGAATCGGGCCAACAAGCGCCGCGACCACGCGATATTACTCGGATTTCTGGGCAAATCTCTTACAGAAACGCCACTGTCCAGCGCTTTTCTGTATGTAGCCGCGAGGCGCTCCAGGTCCGCAAGCAGCGACGCTCGCGAGGCGCGGTAGACCCAGGCGTCTCGATTGGTTGTCAGCCCTTTGGAAGTGACGCCGAATACGGAGGGGCCATCGAGGTCGTGCAGAGAAAGCCATCGAGCGAAGTCACCGCGACGCTGCCCAAACCAGTCGCCGTGTTCGTCCAGGATGATGTCGCACGCTTCTGTACGCAGAATCGACTGCGTCGCGACTAGTTCGTCAACCTTCTCTTGGGCGGTCGTAAAGTCAGCCACCTGGGCGTAGCGCAAGGTCGCAGCCCGCTTTTCGCGGGTGTCGTCTTTGACGAGCACGACAATTGCAATGCCGGCAATTGATCCCCCAGACCCCTTCGCGAATGCCTCGAAGATCGGTCGACCTTCGGCTCCAGCGTTACGGCGATTGCCGCGCAGGTTGAACACGTAGATCTCCGCGAACTCCTCTACAAGCGACCTTCGAAGACCGACCGAGGAGCTCGCAGTGAGAAATCCGCCGTTCGTTACGTAGGCGATCACACCGCGCTGGCCGAGTCGAAGCGACGCCCATTTCAGTGCCCGAACATATGAGTCATACATGCCTCTGATCGAGGACGTCGCTGCTCTCGCCGCATAGGTCGTCCGGATCGCTTCGTCGAGAGCGGGATACTTCTCGTTCGCCGAATCGTCGTTGGCCGAGTCCTGGCCAACTGAATACGGTGGATTGCCGATGATCACCGTGATCGGCAGCTTCTTGAGCTTCTGCAGGCGCTCGTTGTTCTCGACGAACATTCCGAGGTCGGGGGTGTCGTCGGGCTCCCAGGATTGGAACGTGTCGGTCAGCACCAGGCCCGGAAACTCGGTCTGCTCCCCCGCCAGGTCGGCGTAGGTGGTCTCGATGTTGACGGCGGCGATGTAGTAGGCGAGCAGCAGGATCTCGTTGGCGTGGAGCTCGTTGGCGTACTTGCGGGCCAGGTCGTGCGGCTCGATCAAGCCGGACTGCAGCAGCCGGACGAGGAACGTGCCGGTGCCGGTGAAGGGGTCGAGGATGTGCACGCCTTCGTCGGTCAATCCCTGGCCGAACTCCTGGCGCAGCACGTCGTCGGCGGAGCGGAGGATGAAGTCGACGATCTCCACCGGGGTGTACACGATGCCGAGCTTGTCGACGGTCTTCTTGAACGCGACAGTGAAGAACTTGTCGTACAGCTCGATGAGGATCTTCTGCTTGCCCTCGGCGTTGTCGACGCCAGCGACGCGCCTGCGGACGGAGTCGTAGAAGTTCTCCAACGGTGCGTTCTCGGCGCTCAGCGGGTGCTCGTCTAAGCTCGCGAGCATCCGCTCCATGATCTGAGCCACGGGGTTGGTCTCGGCGAAGGCGTAGCCCTCGAACAGCGCCTCGAAGATCGGCCGGGTGACCAGGTGCTGCGCGAGCATGTCCACCGCGTCAGTCTCGGTGATCGAGCCGTTCAACGAGTCGCGCAATCCAGTCAGGAACTTGTCGAACTCGACCGCTTGCGGTGACTCTGGATCATTCAGTAGGCCGTTGATGCGGGTGACGTGCTGGTGGGCGATGTCGGCGACCTCTTTCGCCCACGTGTCCCAGTACTTGCGCTCCCCGACCTTCTTGACAATCCGGGCATACATCGCGTCGCGGAAGCCCTCGAAGCCGTAGTCGAGAGTGAGTTGCTCGTCGCCGGACTGATTCTGACCGCCCCCACTCGAGTCCGAATCGTCACTTGGAGGGCGGGGCGTGGCGTCGATGATGGGCAGTTGGTCGGGCCGCCGCTTGTTGAGCTCGATGGAGTTCACCATCGCGTGGAACCGGTCGTCGTGGGACCGCAGCGCCTGCAGCACTTGCCAGACGACCTTATAACGCTGGTTGTCCTTCAGCGCTTCCTCCGGCGGGATCCCGGACGGTACGACGACCGGCAGAATGATGTAGCCGAGCTTCTTGCGGCCCGTCGGATCGAGCCGCATCACGCGGCCGACCGACTGGACGACGTCGACCTGAGACCCGCGCGGCGTCAAGAACATCACCGCGTCGAGCGCCGGAACGTCGACGCCCTCGGACAGGCAGCGCGCGTTTGTCAGCACCCGGCACACATCGGGGTCAGCTTCGGCTTTGAGCCAGTCGAGGTGCTTGTTTCGCTCGTGGATGCCCATTCCGCCGTCGACGTGGGCCGCTTCCACGCGCAGGCTGTTTGAGCCGGCGCGGACATCGTCCTGCAGTGCTCGGTCAATAAGGGTAGGGAACGCGGCCGAAGCCGCCTTCGACGACCGGATGTCCTTCGCGAACGCCACCGCGCGCCGCATCGGCGTGCGGTCGCCGGCGGTCCCGATCTCGGAGCCGAAGTTCTTCGCGAGGCCGTTCCAGCAGCCGAGGAGCTTCGACGCGTCGCCGAGCTGGATCTCGCCGGACTCTGCCATCGCCTTCTGGAAGTGGGCGGCGACGTACTCCTCCTCGACACTCAGCACGAGCACCTTGTAGTCGGTCAGCAGGCCCTTCTCGACAGCCTCACCAAATCCGAGGCGGTGCAACTCCGGTCCGAACTGGTCTTCCCGATTCATGTCCGCGAGCACGGCGTCGTTCTCGATCGCCTTCTTCGTCACCGCGTCGTCGAAGACCTTCGGCGTCGCGGTCATGTACAGCCGCTTGGCCGCTTGGATGAACCGATTGTCGTGGACCTTGACGAAGTGCGACTCGTCCTGCCCGGCGAGCGTCACCCCCGTGGTGCGGTGCGCCTCATCGCAGATCACCAAGTCGAAGTCGCCAAGGCCGAGCAGCTGCGCCTGCGAGATGACGTCGATCGACTGATAGGTGGAGAACACCACCGTCATCCGGTCCGCGGCGTCCGTTCCGGCGTTCACGCGCTTCACCAGTGTCGGAGCGTCCGTGGTCGCGGGCTCGGTGAGGTCGATCGTCGAGATGTCGCCCGTGTCGGCCGTGCTGGTGCGGCGTCCAACGCGCACGTCCGAGCACACCGCGAATGGCCGAATGTCGACCTCCGACTGGGCCATCCACTCCCGCAGCGTCTGCGAGAGCAGCTGAATCGAGGGCACCAGGAACAACACGCGGCCACCCGCGCCGACGAGGTCCTCAGCGATCTTGAGCGCCGTGAAGGTCTTGCCCGTGCCGCAGGCCATGATCAGTTTGCCGCGGTCGTGTTCGGCCAGTCCAGTCCGCACAGCGTCCAGGGCAGCACGCTGATGTCGGCGCGGCTTATGGGCGGTCGCCAATGCAACGGCATCCGGTTTGGACCAGGAGTATTGCGACCAGTCGACGCGTGCGTCGTCGAAGAATCCGATGTCGATTCGTTGGGCGACCCCTTCGAGGGTTTCCTCGGCGTTTCCGCTCCATCCAGCGGCGGTGTCGAAGACGTAGCGCTCCGTCCACTCGCTCTTGGCCGAGGCAGAAATGAACGAGTCGATGTCGGACTTCGCGACCTTGTGGTCGGCGGCGTAGAACTTGCACTGGATCGCCGCCAGGCCTTGACCGTCGCGGCGCTGGGCGACTAGATCGATGCCGGTGTCGGTGCGCGTGCCTCGGCCCGCCCACTCGGACCACAGCCAGACGTTCTCGAAGCGCGCGGTCCACTCGGGCTCGTTCGACAAGTAGGCCTTGATCAGCCGCTCGAACTTGTCGCCCTTGTCGCGCTCATCGATAGCGCGAGAGCGGAGGTCATCGAGGAGGTCATGGATCGTCACCGGCATGCCTAGCAGTCTTCCAGGTCTGATCGCTCCGTCCGCGCGCAACTCCGCTATCGCAGCATGTCACGAGCGTCGGATCGGAGGGCGCTCTGGACATATGGGCCAGAGTCCTCCAAGACAGCGACAGTGGATCCAAGTTCCGCGATATCGCGGTCGTCCCGAATGGGAGAATCCCACCATGCCCGATCCGTCGCTTTCCCGGCGCTGAGCCTGCGCCAACCAAGTTCGACACCAACATCATCCCGCTCGGCGCGCGAGCGCTCCAGAGCATCCTCGATCATGTAATCGCGGTCGGTGATGAAGCGGAGACGAACTACCTTGAGGTCAAGGGCTCACTCGACATGCCAAGCAAGGCGACCACGGCCAAGATTGCGAAGTTCCTTCTCGGAGCGGCGAACCGCCGGCCACAAGATGCGGTCCGATACTTCCGTGGCTACGCGGTCTTGGTGATCGGTGCACAACAGAACAGTGCCCCGGAGTCCCGCGCGGAACCGAGGCTCATGAGCTCGAAGACCGTCTCCGTCCATACCTCGGACCGCAGTTCCCCGCGTTCGAATTCGGCAGGATCGGCATCGACTCCGGCAACGAGGTTCTGTTCGTCATCGCTCAGCCACCCGAGGACGGCCAGGCGATGTACCCCTGCCACAAGAGCTACCAGGGCGACGACCGCCGTGACAGCCTCGAGGACGGCGCAATCTATGTGCGAGGAACCAGCAATACCCGACCTGCACGCGCCGGGGAGGTCCTAGCACTTGTCGAACGCGCGCGGGGTGCTGGGAAGCCGCCGATCACCCTTGATGTCGAACGCTCGGCCGGGTCCACCGCGTCGATCGTGTGAAAGAGGTCCTGGAGAAGCTACGGGACTACCGGGAAGAGCAGTTCAGTAAGAAGGCACAGCGCGGGGCAGCGACCGCTTTCCCGCCAGGAGCACATCAGTTCGCAGCAAGCCTCTACGGTCGCGCCGAGCCGCTATCGCGCCAGGAACGCGCTGACGCCCTGGCCACCTGGCGCGCCGACAAGGACGAACACATCATGAAAGGACGCGAGCACGTTCTCGGTGTCGGGCTAACCGGGATGGGTATCCGCATCACTAGCTGTTCTGCCCTGTGAGGTTAGGGACGCGGCTCGCGGGCGGCTTTCCTCCGAGTGCCGTGTGGCCTCGATGGTAGTTGTAGGTGTGTAGCCAGGCCGGGTATCGCTGGTTGCGTTCGGCGTCGGTGCGGTAGAGCTGGGCGTAGGCCCATTCGTCGGCGAGTGTGCGGTGGAAACGTTCGACCTTGCCGTTGGTTTGGGGTCGGTAGGGGCGGGTCCGGCGGTGCTCAATGACGCCGAGCGCATCCCGGAAGGCATGTGAGCGGTAGCATGATCCGTTGTCGGTCAACACTTTCCGAACAAGGATCCCGCGCTCTGCGAACCATGTGTTGGCGCGGATCCAGAACGCTGCCGCAGTCTCTTTCCGTTCATCGGTCAGGATCTCGCTGTAGGCCATCCGGGAGTGCCCATCGAGGGCGGTGTGCAGGAAATGATGCCCGCGCAGCGGTTGGCGGGACTTGTTGAACCGGCCGCTGCTGCGGTCGGCCTGGGAGTTGCGGCCGCCGACCTCGCGCCCGAGCATCCGCCAGCCGCCGCCGGCAGGGATCTTGCCGAGCTTCTTGACATCAACGTGCACCAACTCACCGCAGGCGGTGGTCTCGATCCGCCGCACCACTCGGCCGGTGGGACGGTCGAGCCAGCGCAACCGTGCCAGGCCGTAGCGGGTGAGCACCCTGTGCACCGTCGACGGATGCAAACCCAGTAGGTAACCGATTCGTGCCGGCCCCAGCGACGCAGAACCCTGACCTTGACGATGCGGCGTTCGGTCCGCGTCGGTGTGCGCATGGGGCTGTGATGCGGGCGACTCGGTCGATCGGCCATCGCCGCGGCGCCACCAGCGCGGTACCGGCCGGCCCAGCGCGCTGCGGTCGTCGGCGAAACCTGGAACCGCTCCGCAGCACGACGCACCGGCCACCCTTCATCGACCACACACCGAGCGAGCCGCAGCCGCCCGGTTTCCGACAACGACGCGTTACGGTGGACCACGAAGACCTCCAGGGTGTGTGCGTTTCCTCGACAGTTCGCACTTCACCCGGAGGTCTTCGTCTTGTCACCTCACCACGCCGTGCCCCTAACGTCCGTGGTCAGAACAACTAGCCGAGACCGATTCGTCGCAAAACCTCACTTGATCGTGACCTTCCACGGCTGCGAAGTCCTCGATCATCTGGACCCGGGCAACGCCGATTTCGAGAAGGCCGTCGAGCCGGTCGTGCGCACCCAGGAGCCGTATGGACCTTCGTTCGATCCGTCGACTCTGCAGTTCACTCCTCGCGGCTATCCCGTTACCTGGAACAACCGCGACGACAACGCCGAGGTCGTCCTCACTCCAGAGTCTTTTCGCCCGAATGTGCCTTGGACCACTGACGTGGACGACTATGTGGTTGTCGCACGGGCCCCCGAAGCCACCGAGGTGCAGGTCTCCTGGATGCTGACCGAAGACGCCAACGACGAAGTGACCGCAGGCGAGATCCAGGTGTCGACCGACGAGCGTCTTGACGCTGCAGCATTGTTCGAGACCCTGTTCTTTCACGGCGACTGACAGAAACGCCGACTGTCGCCTACCGGCGATAGCCTGGGCATATAGCGTCATGAGCGCGTGTTGCCAGTCGTCGTCTTCAGCAGGTGCGCCCCACGTTGAACACTGACACGACACCTGTGCCCGTCCGCCAATCGACATTCCAATAGTCGCCACTAAGCCCGTTGCATGCTCAGTTAAGGACGTACACCGACAAAATCTCGCCAAGTTCGGTGAAGTCACTGACGTTTGTAGAGGTCACTCACGTGCTCACATAAGGGCACAGGTCACTTGGAGCCGCATTAGGTGCCCGGTGGCCCCGTCATCGTGATGTGATGCGCCCTGCGACAGCCACCTCGAGAGCGTACTTCGCCTCGGGCCCCCGGCTGCGAGGCTCGGTACGCGGGGCCCGGTACGCGCGGCACACCTCGACTCGGTCAGGCCGCCAGCGCCGCGACGAGTGGTCCTTCCCGCCTGCGATGAGGCCACGTCGGCGCGGTGCGCAGCATCGAACACCTGATCCCTCCGCCAGGCCTGCTCTTAGAGGAGCTACAACCGCGTGCCGAACCCGGCGTAGTCCGGCGTGAAGAGCACGCCGAGGTAGCCCCTGGACGCGGTCGTCGCGGTCGAGCTCGCCGGCTTCTTGGACCACTTTCCGGATGTACTCAGGTCGCGAGAACAAATGCTTGACCACCAGGTTCGGCAGTCGGCCCGATGAGTCAAGGCCACGCCCCGTTGTCGGGCAGCAGCTACAGCAGCGCGGTGCAAAGTGAACCTTAGGCGTTAGGCGGCTAGTCCATACCTACGGCAGCATCCAGAACACCTTTATCCCGCACGTTCAACACCTGTGCGGTCCATGACCACCCTGTATCACCAGCGAGCCACACCGCCGTAGCGCCAGCAACACACAAAACGACACACAGTGATAGAAAAATCGGCAAATCTGAGCCCTTGCTCAATCCGCACCCACCGAACGCCCAAGCCGTGCGATACACCAAGAAGCTGCCGCAAGCACGGCCGGTCAATCGGCACAGATACCGACGGTGACCTGCAGATACTGCCCCAGCGACAGGAGCCTATACGTCAGACGGTGAAGCCCAGAGCCCGCAGCTGCTCACGACCGTCGTCGGTGATCTTGTCCGGGCCCCACGGGGGCATCCAGACCCAGTTGATCTTGGCGTCGGTGCACAGTCCGCTCGAGACCAGCGCGGAACGCGTCTGGTCCTCGATCACGTCGGTGAGGGGGCAGGCCGCGGACGTCAGGGTCATGTCCAGCAGCGCCGCCGCATCGTCGTCGACCCTGATGTCGTAGACCAGGCCGAGGTCGACGACGTTGATCCCCAGCTCCGGGTCGACGACGTCGCGCATCGCCTCCTCGACGTCGTCCAGCGTCGGCAGATTGGGCGTCTGCTCGGTATCCGTCATGCCGTCTTCTCCTTGCTGTCGTCGGCGGTGTCGCGATCGCCGTCGACGATCTGTGCCAACGCATCCTTGAACGCCATCCATCCCAGCAGGGCGCACTTCACGCGCGCCGGGTACTTCGAGACCCCGGCGAAGGCGATGCCGTCGCCTATCAGGTCCTCATCACCCGGGACGGTGCCACGCGAGGACAGCATCTCGGTATAGCTCTGCAGCATCTTCAGCGCCTCGCCCACGGGCTCGCCGATCACCTGATCGGTGAGGACCGAGGTCGAGGCCTGCGAGATGGAGCAGCCCTGCCCGTCGTACGAGACGTCGACCACAATCTCGCGGTCGTCCGACAACTGCACGCGCAACGTGACCTCGTCGCCGCACGTCGGGTTGACGTGATGCACCTCGGCGCCGAACGGCTCACGCAGCCCCCGATGGTGCGGGTGCTTGTAGTGGTCCAGGATCACGTCCTGGTACATCTGTTCCATTCGCATCAGGCGGCCCCGAAGAACTTCTGTGCCTTGACGATCGCGTCGGCCAGAGCATCGACCTCGGCAACGGTGTTGTACGCCGCGAACGACGCGCGGGCGGTGGCGGCGACGCCGAACCGGCGATGCATCGGCCACGCGCAGTGGTGTCCTACGCGGATCGCCACGCCCTCGTCGTCGAGCACCTGACCTACGTCGTGCGCGTGGATCCCGTCTACGACGAACGACACGGCGGACCCTCGGTCGGCGTTCACCTCGGGACCGATGATTCGCACGCCCTCGATCGCCCCGAGCCGCGCGAGCGCCGCGTCGACCAGAGCGTGCTCCTGAGCGGCGACGGCGTCCATGCCGAGCTTGTCCAGGTAGTCCACCGCGGCACCGAGCCCGACGACCTGCGACGTCATGGGCACGCCGGCCTCGAAGCGCTGCGGCGGCGCGGCGTAGGTCGTGGCCTCCATGGTGACCGTCTCGATCATCGAGCCGCCGGTGAGGAACGGCGGCAGCTGGGCGAGCAACTCGCGCTTCCCGTAGGCGACGCCGACACCCGACGGGCCGAACATCTTGTGCCCCGAGAACGCCGCGAAATCCACGTCCAACGCATGGAAGTCGACCTTCGTATGAGGAACGGACTGACACGCGTCGAGAACGACGAGGGCGCCCACAGCACGTGCCCGGCGGACGAGCTCGTCTACGGGCGCGACCGCTCCGGTCACATTGGACACATGCGTGAACGCGAGCACCTTCACGCTATCGTCGAGCTCGAGCGAGTCGAGGTCGATGCGGCCGTCGTCGGTCAGCCCGTACCATTTCAGCGTCGCGCCGCTGCGGCGACAGAGTTCCTGCCACGGAACGAGGTTCGCGTGATGCTCCAACTCGGTGACGACGACGGTGTCGCCCTCCCCCAGCTGCTTTCCACCGAACAGCGCGGCACTCCGGTCGTCACCGAGGGTGTATGCCACGAGGTTCAGCGCCTCGGTGGCGTTCTTGGTGAACACGATCTCGTCGTCGTACGCCCCCACGAACGACGCGATCGCAGCGCGGGCGTCCTCGTAGGCGTCGGTGGCCTCCTCGGCGAGCTGGTGCGCCCCCCGGTGCACGGCCGCGTTGTGATGCGTGAGGAACTCGCGCTCGGCGTCGAGCACCTGCAGCGGCCGCTGCGACGTCGCGCCCGAGTCCAGGTACACCAGCGGCTTGTCGTCGCGCACCGTGCGGGCCAGGATCGGGAAGTCGGCGCGGACGGCCGCCACATCGATCGCATCCGTGAAGACGGTCGGTTCGGGTACCTCGCGGTCGGTCCGGTGTGTGTCGACCGTCATCGCTTCTCTCCCTTCGCTGTTCGTGAGATCAGGCCCCGACGGCCTGGGTGAACCGGACGTAGCCGTTCTCTTCGAGCTCGTCGGCGAGCTCCGGTCCCCCGGACTCCACGACGCGGCCGTTCACGAAGACGTGCACGAACTGCGGGTGGATGTACCGCAGGATCCGGGTGTAGTGGGTGATGAGCAGGATGCCGCCGTGCTCTCGTTCTGCGTACCTGTTGACGCCCTCCGACACGACCCGCAGCGCATCGACGTCGAGACCCGAGTCGGTCTCGTCGAGGATCGCGAACTTCGGCTTGAGCAGGCCCAGCTGCAGGATCTCGTGGCGCTTCTTCTCACCGCCCGAGAAGCCCTCGTTCACCGAGCGCTCGCCGAACTGCGCGTCGATGTCCAGGTCGCCCATCGCCTCCTTGACCTCTTTGACCCAGGTCCGGAGCTTGGGCGCCTCGCCGCGGACGGCACTGGCGGCGGTGCGCAGGAAATTGGACATGGAGACACCGGGTACCTCGACGGGGTACTGCATCGCGAGAAAGAGGCCGGCGCGGGCACGCTCGTCGACCGTCATGTCCAGGACGTTCTCGCCGTCGAGAGTGATCGTCCCGCGGGTGATCTCGTACTTGGGGTGGCCTGCGATCGCGTAGCTCAGGGTGGACTTACCGGAGCCGTTCGGTCCCATGATCGCGTGCGTCTCACCGGACTTGATGGTGAGGTCGACACCCTTGAGGATGTTGATCGGCTCGGCGTTCTCGTCCGACTGCACCACATTGACGTGCAGGTCGCGGATCTCGAGAGTAGACATCAGTTGCTTTCCTTGGGCTTTCGCTTCTAGTGGTCTCAGACGCCGGCTGTGGCGAGTTCGGTCTCGATGGCTGCCTCGAGCCGGGCGCGGATCTCGGGCACCGTGATGCGCTCGATCAGCTCCTGGAAGAAGCCACGCACCACGAGGCGGCGGGCCTGGTCCTCCGGGATTCCGCGTGAGCGCAGATAGAACAGCTGCTCGTCGTCGAACCGTCCGGTCGCCGACGCGTGGCCCGCACCCTCGATCTCGCCGGTCTCGATCTCCAGATTGGGCACCGAGTCTGCCCGCGCACCGTCGGTGAGCACCAGGTTGCGGTTCAGCTCGAACGTGTCCGTGCCCTCGGCCTCGGCACGGATGAGCACGTCCCCGACCCAGACGGTATGGGCGTCACCCTTCCTCGAAGCCGGGTCGCCCTGTAGCGCACCCTTGTACACGACATTCGACTTGCAGTGCGGTACAGCATGATCTACCAGCAGACGCTGCTCCAGGTGCTGGCCCGCGTCGGCGAAGTACAGGCCGTACATCTCGGCATGGCCGCCCGGCTGGGTGAACCGCACGTGCGGTGTCATACGTACCGTGTCGCCGCCGAGCTGCACAGCGAAGTGCTTGACCGTCGCGTCGCGCCCCACGGTGACGTGATGCTGCGTCGCCCACACGGCGTCGTCGGCGAAATCCTGCACGTCCACGACGGACAGCAGGGCGCCGTCATCGATGACGAATTCGATGTTCTCCGAGACGGTTCCGGAGCCACGATGGTCCAGCACCACGACCGCTCGCCCGAAACGCTCGACGCGGATCTGCAGGTGCGCGAACGCGGTCCGACCCTCGCCCGGGCCCTCGACGGTGACGATGAGCGCGCCATCCGCCTCGACCTCGCGCCCGACGGTGACGACGGTCGCCTCGCTGAACGACGACCACGCCTGCGCGGCAACGCGATCGAACGGGACACCGGCGGCGCCGAGGCGGGAGTCGTCCCGCCCCACGGTCTCGACGGTGATGCCGGCCGGGACATCGCCCGTCGTGAAGGACACGACGCCGTCGACGGTCGCCTTGCCGTCGTGCAGGCCGCGCAGTCGGCGCAGCGGCGTGAACCGCCACGCCTCGTCGCGGTGACTGGGGATCTCGAAGGCGTCGACGTCGTACGACGTGAAGAGTTCGCCCTTGTTGGTGACCGGTTGTGCGGACTCTGCGGCCGCCGCCACGTTGTTCCCGGGCGTCGCAACCGACGGCCCGGCGAGGCGCGAATCAGACTCTGTCACTTAGCCCACGGCCCCTTCCATCTGCAGCTCGATCAGTCGGTTCAGCTCTAGGGCGTACTCCATCGGCAACTCCTTGGCGATGGGCTCGACGAAGCCGCGCACCACCATGGCCATGGCCTCATCCTCGGTCAGGCCGCGGCTCATCAGATAGAAGAGCTGGTCGTCACTCACCTTGGATACGGTCGCCTCATGCCCCATCGTGACGTCGTCCTCGCGGATGTCGACGTACGGATACGTGTCCGAGCGCGAGATCGTATCCACAAGTAGCGCATCGCACTTCACCGTCGAGCGCGAACCGTGCGCACCCTTGTTCACCTGCACGAGGCCGCGATAGGACGCCCGACCGCCGCCGCGTGCGACGGACTTGCTGACGATGTTGCTCGACGTGTTGGGCGCGAGATGCACCATCTTGGAACCCGTGTCCTGGTGCTGTCCCTCGCCCGCGAACGCCACCGAGAGCACCTCGCCCTTGGCGTGCTCACCGGTCATCCACACGGCCGGGTACTTCATCGTGACCTTGGAGCCGATGTTGCCGTCGATCCATTCCATCGTGGCACCGGCTTCGGCCTTGGCGCGCTTGGTGACCAGGTTGTAGACGTTGTTCGACCAGTTCTGGATGGTCGTGTAACGGCAGCGGCCGCCCTTCTTGACGATGATCTCGACGACCGCGGAATGCAGCGAGTCCGACTGGTAGATCGGCGCGGTGCAGCCCTCGACGTAGTGCACGTACGCACCCTCGTCCACGATGATCAGCGTGCGTTCGAACTGGCCCATGTTCTCCGTGTTGATACGGAAGTAGGCCTGCAGCGGGATGTCGACGTGCACGCCCGGCGGCACGTAGATGAACGAGCCACCGGACCACACGGCGGTGTTCAGCGCGGAGAACTTGTTGTCTCCCGCGGGGATCACCGAGCCGAAGTACTGGCGGAACAGTTCCGGGTGCTCCCGCAGGCCGGTGTCGGTGTCCAGGAAGATGACGCCCTGCTCCTCCAGATCCTCACGGATCTGGTGGTAGACGACCTCGGACTCGTACTGCGCGGCCACACCGGCGACGAGGCGCTGCTTCTCCGCCTCGGGGATGCCGAGCTTGTCGTAGGTGTTCTTGATGTCCTCGGGCAGATCCTCCCAGCTGGCGGCCTGCTTCTCCGTGGAGCGCACGAAGTACTTGATGTTGTCGAAGTCGATACCGTCCAGGTTGCTGCCCCACGTGGGCATCGGCTTCTTGTCGAAGATGCCGAGGGCCTTCAACCGGCTCTCCAGCATCCACTGCGGCTCGTCCTTCTTCGCAGAGATGTCCGCCACGACGGCGGGCGACAGCCCGCGCTGGGCGGAAGCCCCCGCGGCGTCGGCGTCGTGCCAACCGTAGCCGTACTTGCCGAGCGACTCGATGGTCTGTTCCTGGGTGAGCGGCCCCGAGCTCGCCGGCTGGGCGATCGTGCCCGGGGACACGATCTCGTTCTCGGTGGTAGTCATCGAAGCTCCTTCGGCTGCCCCGTGGTCAGGGGCACGTGTGTGGTGCATGCGCGGTCCCCGTTGGCGATCGTCGCCAAACGCTGGACGTGTGTTCCCAACAATTCCCCGATGACCTCTATTTCTGCTTCGCAGAGTTCGGGGAACTCGCTGGCGACCTCCGACACCGGGCAGTGGTGTTGGCAGATCTGGACGCCGGACCCGACGATGCGGGTGTCGGCCGAGAAGCCGGCATCCGACAGTGCGACGGCGATCCTCCGGGCGTTGGTGCCCGTGTCCGCCGTGGCGCTGGTGTCGGCCGAGGCCACAGCGGCCTCCGCCCGGCGGCGGGCGAACGCCCGTACCGCCTCCTCCCCGCCTACCTCACGGAGGGCGCGGAGCGCGTCACCGGCCAGGACGTCGTAGCCCTGGGACAGTTGCCGGCGGCCGGCCTGCGTCAGCAGGAACTGCCGGGCCGGACGCCCGCGGCGACGATGGTCGCTACGAGTCGACGGTGGCGCTGAGGTCACCTCACCTGCATCGATGAGGATGTCGAGATGGCGACGGACGGCCGTGGGTGTGATGTCGAGTTCCTCACCGATGTCCGCCGCGGTGCAGGCCCCCTTCGCCACGAGCAGAGACACGATGGCGTGGCGGGTGTCGCCCTCCAATGGGCGGACACCACCCTCGCGCACAGTCGTCTCGTGGTTTTTCACAACACGATTGTTTCGTAAATCCGCCGCGCATGCTAGCAAGGGCAGGCTAAGCTCGCCAGCGCTTGGCCGAAATCCCCGTGTCGCATATCACCCGGCAGAATGGCGGGATGCTCGACACGCTCCCCGACGCCGTCGCGGCGGCGCGTGCGCTGGTGCTGCCGGACCGCCCGGTCGTACTCGGGATATGCGGGGCACCCGGAGCCGGGAAGACGACCCTCGCCGAGGCACTGGTGGGCGCGCTGGCCGCGGAGCCGCCCGCCGGTATAGGCCCCGATCGAGCGGTACACGTGCCGATGGACGGCTTCCACCTGGCCGACGCCGAGCTCCTACGACTGGGTCGGCTCGGCCGCAAGGGCGCTCCGGACACGTTCGACGCCGACGGCTATGCCGCCCTGCTGCGCCGACTCGTCGATCCCGACAGGAGTCGCACCGCCTATGCGCCCGCGTTCGAGCGGACGCTCGAGCAACCCCTCGCGGGAGCGATCCCCATCGAACCCGCATGCCGCATCGTCGTCACCGAGGGCAACTACCTGCTGCTCGACGACGAGGTGTGGGCTCCGGTGCGCGCTGCGCTCGACGAGGTGTGGTTCGTAGTCGTCGACGATGCGATACGCCGGGAACGACTGGTGCGCAGGCACATCCGGTTCGGTAAGACCCCAGACGCGGCGTGGGCCTGGGTGCGCGAGGTGGACGAGCCGAACGCCCGCCGTGTGGCCGCCGCCGCAATGCGAGCTGATCGCGTCGTCGCGGCCGCCGCGGCGGCATCGCACCCCGTGCGCTGAGGTCGCGGCCGCGCACGCCACGGCGCCCCGAGCCGCCCCGAGTACGCTGCATCCGTGTCGCCCACGGTCCGTAGTCCCGCAGCCGCGAAGGCCGTGGGCCGCTACCTGGGCATTACGCGCACGGAGGCGTCGTCGTCGGCCACCGTAACGAGCCTGCACGGCGACGAGGGCGAATATCCCGACCTCCTGCCTGCCGAGAAGCGTCAGGCGCGCAGGATAGCGATGTTCGGCGGCGTCGGCGCGGTCCTCATAGCGTTCGGCGCACTGGGGGTCGGGTCGTTCCCGGTCGTGCAGAATCCGATCGCGGGTGTCCGACTGTTCGGTCTCATGTTCCGCATGCCGTCGACCGCGCTGACGGTCGCGATGACCGGCACGGCGATGCTGATGCTCGCGTGGGTACTGCTGCGCCGGTACACGGTCGGATACCTCGCACCCAACGCACACCGTCCGCCCGCCCCGCCCCGGCGGCTGCAGCGCAGGGCGTTCGACCGGATCCTCGCACTCTGGTGCCTGCCGTTCGTGTTCGCGCCTCCGATGTTCAGCAAGGACGTGTACTCCTACCTCGCGCAGAGCGAGATCACCGCGCGCGGCATGGATCCCTACCGGATCGGCCCCGCCGCGGCGCTGGGCATCGACCACGTGTTCACCCGTTCGGTGCCGAACATCTGGCGCGACACCCCCGCGCCCTACGGACCGCTGTTCCTCTACCTCGGCCGCGGTATCACGGCCCTGACCGGTGAGAACATCGTCGAGGCGGTGGTCCTGCACCGGCTCCTCGCTCTCGCAGGCGTGGCCTTCATCGTCTGGGCGCTGCCGCGGCTCGCGCGGCGCTGCGGGGTCAACGAGGTCGCCGCGCTGTGGCTCGGCGCCGCGAACCCGCTACTGATCTTCCACCTGATCGCCGGCATCCACAACGAGGCCCTCATGCTCGGGCTGATGCTGGTCGGCATCGAGTGGGCACTGCGCGCGATCGACTCCGGCCGATCGTTCCTCGGCGGAACCGCGAGGCTCGAAAGGCCGTGGCTGCCATCCCGCACGGGCTGGCTGCTCGTCGCCGGAGCCGCGACGATCGCGGCGTCGAGCCTGATCAAGATCACGTCCGTGCTCGCGATGGGGTTCGTCGGGATGGCCCTGGCGCGGCGCCTCGGCGCGGTCTTCCCGAACATCGGGGGGCGTGCCGGGAACTGGCGCCTCGCACTGACGGGCATGCGGCCAACGTGGCGCCGCACGACGCTGGCACTCGCCACGTCCGCCTGCCTGCTGGCCGTCGTCCTCGTCGCCGTGGTCGTGCTGGTGTGCCAGGTGACGGGCCTCGGCTACGGCTGGCTCGACGCCAGCACGCTGGGCACTGCGAACAAGGTGCGGTCGTGGATGTCGATCCCGACGATCCTCGGGCTCGGGACCGGACAGATCGGTGTCCTACTCGGGCTCGGCGACCACACCACCGCGATCCTCGCCCTCACCCGCCCGCTCGCCGCCGCGATCGCGGCCGTCATCGTGTGCCGCATGCTCCTCGGCACGCTCTCCGGGCGGATCCACCCCGTCGGTGCGATCGGCGTCTCGATGGCCGCCATCGTCCTGCTGTTCCCCGTCGTCCAGCCCTGGTACCTGCTGTGGGCCATCATCCCGCTGGCGGCCTGGGCGACGGCGCCCGCGTTCCGGTTGTCCGCGGTGATCGCGTCGTGCGTCGTGTCGCTCATGCTCATGCCGAACGGCGGCGAGATCGAGCCGTACGTGATCGCGCGGTCGGCGATCACCACGGCGATCGTGGTGGCGCTGTATCTCTACCTGACGTTCGGCGGCGGGCGGGCGCTGACCTCGGCCGTCGTGGCACGCGTGCGCCGACGGGGTCCGTCGGACCGGGCTGTACGCTGAGCACCCGTGGTTGCCCTGTCCGCGAAAGCCGTCACCAAGCGGTATCGCGACCTCACCGCCGTCGACGGCCTCGATCTCGAGATCGACGACGGCACGGTCCTCGCCCTTCTCGGCCCGAACGGCGCCGGTAAGACCACGACCGTCGAGATGTGTGAGGGCTTCGCCTCTCCCGACGAGGGCACTATCGAAGTCCTCGGCCTCGATCCGGTCGCCGACGCGGCGCGGCTGCGGCCGCGCATCGGCGTGATGTTGCAGGGCGGAGGCGCGTATCCCGGCGCTAAAGCCGGAGAGATGCTCCGGCTCGTCGCCGCCTACTCCGCGAACCCGCTCGACCCCGACTGGCTGCTGAAGACGCTCGGCCTCGCCGACGCAGCGACGGTCGGCTACCGGCGTCTGTCGGGCGGGCAACAGCAGCGGCTCGCGCTGGCATGCGCCATCGTCGGACGTCCCGAGCTCGTCTTCCTCGACGAGCCGACCGCGGGCCTGGACGCGCAGGCCCGCCTGCTCGTATGGGACCTCGTCGACTCCCTGCGCCGCGACGGCGTCACCGTGCTGCTCACCACGCACCTGCTCGACGAGGCCGAGGAGCTGGCGGACCGCGTCGTCATCATCGACCACGGCCGCACCGTCGCCGCCGGCACGCCCACCGAGCTGACGCACGCCGGGTCCCAGAACGAACTGCGCTTCACCGCCGTCCGCGGCCTGGACGCCGCCGGGCTCGCGACCCGGCTCGGCGCGGGTTTCGCCGTCGACGAGACGCAGCGCGGCGGCGCGGACGGCCAGTCCGTCTACGTCGTGCGTGGGCGCGCGGTCACGCCGCGTGAGGTGGCGGGCGTCGCCGCGTGGTGTGCGGGCGAGAACGCCCTGATCAGCAACCTGCACGTGGGCGCCAAGAGCCTCGAGGACGTGTTCCTCGACCTGACCGGGCGCGATCTGAGGGGATGACCATGACCGCACCAGCGCACCGCTTCCGGCCCGGCACGTTCTCACCCCAGCCTGAGGCTGCGGCGCCCGGGCCGATGGTCGCGGCGCAGACCCGGATGGAGCTCACGCTGCTGCTACGCAACGGCGAGCAGTTGCTACTGACGATGTTCATCCCGATCGCCCTCCTCGTGGGGCTGTCACTGCTGCCGATCGGCCATTACGCGGAGACCCGCGCGGACGTATTCGTGCCGGCGATCATGGCCGTGGCCGTGATGTCCACCGCGTTCACCGGCCAGGCCATCGCCGTCGGCTTCGACCGCCGCTACGGGGCGCTCAAACGGCTGGGTGCGACGCCGCTGCCACGCTGGGCGATCATCGTCGGGAAGACGCTCGCGGTGGTCATAGTGGTCGCGCTGCAGTCGGCGATCCTCGGCGCCATCGGGCTCGCGCTCGGGTGGCGCCCGCAGCCGCTGGGCCTCGTGATCGGCGCAGGTGTGCTCGCGCTCGGCGTGTTCGCGTTCGCATCGCTGGGCCTGCTGTTGGGTGGCACGCTCAAAGCCGAGGTCGTGCTCGCACTCGCAAATCTGCTGTGGTTCGTGCTGGCGGCCGTCGGCTCCGTGGTGCTCGTACACCAGCACGTGCCCACGGCGCTGAACTGGGTCGCGCGGTTGGTGCCGTCGGGCGCCCTGACCGAGGCCCTCACACGGGCGACCGACCGCGGCTCGTTCGACTGGTTCGGGATCGCGACGCTGCTGGTGTGGGGCATGGTGGGGACGGCGGCCGCCGTCCGGTACTTCCGCTTCACCGGCTGACCCGACTGGATTCGGAACGGTCAACGACAGCCCGTAGTATGGGCGCGTGCTGTACCGAGGGTTCCTCCGTCTCGTCGATCTCCTCCCGCTCCCGGGCGCGAGGGCGCAGCGGATCATCGCCCTCTGGGTAATCCTGAGCCAGGCGCTCATCGCCGTGACCGGTTCGGTCGTGCGCGTCACCGCGTCCGGCCTGGGTTGTCCGACGTGGCCGAAGTGCTTCGACGACAGCCTCGTCCCGATCCGGCACGAGGACGTTCCGTGGTGGCATCAGGCCATCGAGTTCTCGAACCGGCAGATCGCGGTCTGGATCGTGGTGACGCTGTCCGCCGCCGTCGTGCTCGCCGTCACGCGCGCTCGCCGCCGACGCGAGGTCCTGGTCTACGCGTGGATCATGCCGGCGTCCACTCTCGTGCAGGGCGTCCTCGGCGGTATCACCGTGCTGACGGGGCTCAAGTGGTGGGTCGTCGGCGCGCACATGCTCGCATCGTGCGCGATGGTGTGGCTTGCAGCGACCCTGTACATCAAGATCGCGCAGCCCGACGACGGCGCGCGGAGCGCCGCCGCACCGCCCGTCGCCCGCCGCATCGTCGCGTTGTCGGCAGCCGTCATGGCGTTCGTGCTCGCCGCGGGGGTCATGGTGACCGGGGCCGGTCCGCACGCGGGCGATCGCACCAATCCGGAGGCCATCGACCGGCTTCACTGGTCCATCCCGGCGCTGACCTCGGTGCACGGCGGGCTGCTCGTGGTCTATCTCGTGCTGCTGATCACCGCGGCCTTCGTGGCCGTGCGCGGCGGAGCGTCCGACGCGGTGCGCCGCCGCCTGCGGATCGTGTTCGCCGTCGTGTGCGCACAGGCGCTGATCGGTGTGGTGCAGTACTTCACCAACGTGCCGGCGGTGCTGGTCGTGCTGCACGTCGCCGGCGCGTGCTCCGTGATCGCCGAGACCGCGATCCTGTACCAGGCCATGGCGCCTCGAACGGTGCGGAGCTCCGTTACAGCGACCGAGCCCGGTAGCCGGCCATCAGCCGGAAGTGCTTCGGCTCCTCGGGCGTGACCTTCGAGACCAGATCGCGCACCCACTCCGAGGTCTCGATCCCGGCTTCGGCGGCGACGGCCTCCGCCGTGGGCCGGTCCGCGACGACCTGGTCCCCGAGGATCCCGTCCTCGCCTACGAGGGTGATACGCACGCCCTGCTCCCCCATGTCCTGCAGCACCGCGTTCGCGCCGCCGTGACGTGATGCGAACGCCTTGACGATCTTCACGACGCCGGCGGGCGCGGCCGGGGCAGCCTGCTCAGCAGCGGATGTAGCCTCATCGCTCATGCCGGCAGCCTACCGAGGCGGAATAACGTCCCGGACGCCGAGGTAGTACCTGCCATGCGTGCAATCACGGTCCAGCGGAACGGCGGCCCAGAGGTACTCGAGTACGGGCAGGCACACGATCCGACTCCCGCGCCGGGCCAGGTGCTGGTCCGCGTCGAGGCGGTCGGCGTGAACTTCATCGACACCTACTTCCGCCAGGGCATCTACCCGTCCAAGCCGCCCTACACACCCGGCACCGAGGGGGCCGGCACCGTTGTCGCGCTGGGTGACGGCGTGACCTCCCGCTCGGTCGGGGACCGCGTCGCGTTCGCCGACGGCACCGGCACCTACGCCGAGCTGGCGACCGTGCCCGCCGACCGGACCGTCCGGGTTCCCGACGCGGTCGGATCCGACGTCGCCGCTTCGGTGCTCCTGCAGGGCATGACCGCGCACTATCTCACCCACGATTCATACCCTGTGCAGCCCGGCGACACCGTCCTCGTGCACGCGGGTGCGGGCGGCACGGGCCTGCTGGTCACGCAGATGGCGAAGGGGCTGGGGGCGCGCGTCATCAGCACTGTGTCATCGGACGCCAAGGCCGAGCTCTCGCGCGGCGCGGGTGCCGCCGCGACGCTCCGATACACCGACGACGTCGCCGGTCGGGTCCGCGAGCTGACGGACGGGGCGGGCGTGGCCGCGGTCTACGACGGCGTCGGGAAGGACACGATCCAGGCGTCGCTCGCTTCGGCCCGGCCGCACGGGTACATCATCGCGTTCGGCGCGGCGTCGGGGCCGATCCCGCCGTTCGACCTGCAGCAGCTCAACAGCCACGGCTCGTTGTACATCCAGCGGCCGTCGCTGGGCTCGTACGTCGCCACGCCGCAGGACTTCGAGCGCCGGTCGTCGTTCGTCTTCGACGGGCTGGCGGACGGCACCCTGCGATTCCTGGTGGGCGCTTCGTACCCGCTCGCGGACGCCGCCCGGGCGCACACGGATCTGCAGGCGCGCAAGACCACGGGCTCCGTGGTGCTCATCCCCTGAGCGCAGCGCCCGGACCGCTCACGTCGGGTGCTCGGCCAGGTACGCGAGCACGGCGCGCACTCGACGATTCCCCTCCTCGGGCGGCAGGTCGAGCTTCGCGAACACGGACGCGACGTGCTTCGACACCGCCGCATCCGACACGACGAGGTCCGCGGCGATCTGCGCGTTACCGTCGCCGCGCGCCATCCGCTCCATCACCTCGCGCTCGCGGGGCGTGAACCGGTCGAGGGGTGACGACCGGAACATCTGGGTCACCACCTCGGGGTCGACGACCACGCCGCCGGACGCGACGGTGTCTGCGGCGCGGAGGAAGTCGGCGACCCGGCCGACCCGCTCCTTGAGCAGATAGCCGACACCCCCGCCCGATTCGACCAGCTCCCGCGCGTACGCGCCGGCGACGTACTGAGACAGGACCAGCACGGGCACACCCGCGGTGCCCCTACGCAGCGCGAGCGCCGCCCGAAGCCCCTCGTCCAGAGCGCCCTCGTCGGCACCGGCCCGGGCGGGCATACGAACATCGGTCACGACCAGGTCCGGGGCGTCCGCCGCAACCGAATCAGCCAGTGCGGCCGCATCTCCGACGGCAGCGACCACGTCGTGTCCCGCGCGCTCCAGGATGCGGACGAGCCCCTCGCGCAGCAGTACCGAGTCCTCCGCCAGCACGATTCGCACCAGGTCAGCCTGCCATCCGCCACGCCAGCGTCGTGGGGCCGCCCTGCGGGCTGAAGACGTGCAGTTCGGCACCGACGGTCGCGGCCCGCTCCACCAGGCCCGCCAAACCGGATCCCGCGTCCGGGTCGGCCCCGCCGGCGCCGTCGTCGGTGATCGTCATCCGGATACCGTCGCGGTCCGCGTCGAGCGCGACGGACACCGCCGTGGCCGCGCCGTGCTTGGCGGCGTTGGTGACCGCCTCGCTCGCGGTGAAGTACATCGTCGCCTCGACGGCCGGCGGCAGCCGTAACCCGGGCGACCAGCCCTCCCCGCATACGACGGTCACGGGCAGCGACGGGCCGCCCAGCTCGGCTACGGCAGCCGCGACGCCGCGGTCGGTGAGCACAGCCGGATGTACCCCGCGCACCGCAGCCCGCAGGGAGGCGAGGGCACGGTCGAGCTGCGCCTGCGCGGTCGCCAGCTGGGCGCGCGGCTCGGGTCGCTCCCCCAGCTCGGCCTCCATCTCACCCAGCGTCATGGCCAGTCCGACGAGATCCTGTTGGGGTCCGTCGTGCAGGTCTCGCTCGATCCGCTGGCGCTCGCCCTCGAACGAGTCCACCAGCACACTGCGCGAGGTCTCCAGGCCCGCGACGCGGCGTGCCAGCTCCCCCTGCGTCGGTCCCAGCAGCCACACCGCGAGGCTCGACTCGACGGCCGCGAGCAGACCGTGCAGCCAGAGTCCCACGGGCACCAACAGGAGCCCGGCCACGGCGAGCGGCACGGCCTGCTGGGACGTCGTGACGGTGACCCGCCAGACGTCGATCGGCTCCGAGCGGACGAGCAGCGGCGATACGACCAGGGCGCCGGCCATCGCCCAGAACAGCATCGCCGCCAGGGCCGCCGCGCCGGACAGGGTCGCGATGGCGACGACATACACCGTCTCGCGCCAGGTAGCACCCTCACCCAGCCGCGCTCCGCACCGCTCGATCAACGGCCCCGCGACGGGCCTGTGTGGATCGGCGATGCGCTCGGTCCCGAGCAGCGTGACACGCACTCGGTCCAGTCTGCCGAGGATGTACGCCCACAGCGGCAGCAGCGGGATGAGCAGTATCGACAGCACCAGGCCCGCTGTGATCGCGGCCAGGACGGCCGTGACGAGGCTGTAGGCGACCGCGCGCCAGGGACGCGACGAGTCGAGGTAGTCGATGGGGTGCGCGAGCGGGCGCCAGACTGCGCCGAGATCCGGCTCGGGATCGGTGGTGGTGTCCATACCGAAGACGCTAGGTGCGCGCGGCGGCCGCGTCGGTGGGGTGCGTGCGAGACTCCGAGGTGGAGCCAGGTCTACCCCGCCGCGTCACCAGCCGAGTAGGTGGCCGATGGTGGGAGTGTTGAGGATCGAGTCGACCGACAGGGCTAGAAACAGCACCGCTAGGTAGTTGTTCGACTGTAGGAAGACCTTGAGCGGCTTGATCTCCTGACCGGCCTTGGTCCGGCTGTACAGGCGGTGCACCGCGAACAGGAACCAACCGCCACATGCGAGGGCGGCGACCGCGTACACCGCGCCGGCCGCGGGCACTACGGCGAGCGTCGTGATCACGGTCGCCCACGTGTACCAGACCATCTGCCGAGCGACGGTGGTCTCCGGCGCAACCACCGGCAGCATCGGGACCCCGGCGGCCTTGTAGTCCTCGCGATAGCGCATGGCGAGGGCCCACGTGTGCGGCGGCGTCCAGAAGAAGATGACGAGGAACAGCACGACCGCGGGCCACCCGATGTGGCCCGTCGCCGCGGACCAGCCGACCAGCGTAGGCATACAACCGGCGGCGCCGCCCCACACCACGTTCTGCGAGGTACGCCGCTTCAGCAGCATCGTGTAGACGAACAGGTAGAACGCGATGGTCACCAGGACCAGCACGGCCGAGAGCACGTTCGCGCGCCATGCGAGCCAGGCGAAGGACGCGGCGGTGAGCACGAGCCCGAAGATCAGGGCGTGCCGCGTCGGCACCGCCTGACGCGCGAGGGGCCGCTGCTCGGTGCGCTTCATCTTCTTGTCGATGTCCGCGTCCGCGACCATGTTGAGCGTGTTGGCCGCCGCCGCCCCGAGCCAGCCCCCGAACAGGGTCGACAGGATCAGTGGGAGGTCTACGTGGCCGCGATCCGCCAGGAGCATCACCGGGATGGTGGCGACCAGCAACAGCTCGATCACCTTGGGCTTGGTGAGGCCGATGTATGCGAGGACGGTCTGCCGGATACGGCCGACCGAGCCCGACGGTGCCGGAGCCGCGGCGGATCCACCTGTCCCGGGCGCGTCGAAACCGTGCCCGAGCTTCTCCACCATCCGTACCCGCTTCTCTTGACGCGCGCCGACTCTCGGCGCGCCTGCACGCCTCGCGGCGCACCCGATCGACAGACCTTCGGTCTACTACAGAGCATGGTAGACCCTCGCCGTCAGGATTCATGAATCCAGTGGTCGCACGCGCACTGTGCGGCACGTCTGTGCCGAGTAGGCTCACTGGTTGGAATCGCCACTGCGAACAGGAGAGTCTGCAACCCGTGACTGCCACCCCCGAGATCGAAGCCCTCACCGCCTCCGCACACCCCGCGGACTGGACCGACATCGACTCGCGAGCAGTGGACACCGTCCGTGTCCTTGCGGCCGACGCCGTGCAGAAGGTGGGCAGCGGCCACCCCGGCACCGCGATGAGCCTGGCGCCGCTCGCCTACACCCTGTTCCAGCGGACGATGGTCCACGACCCGTCCGACACGCACTGGATCGGCCGCGACCGGTTCGTCCTGTCGTGCGGCCACTCGAGCCTCACCCTCTACCTGCAGTTGTTCCTGGGCGGCTTCGGCCTCGAGCTCTCCGACATCGAGGCCCTGCGCACCGAGGGCTCGCTGACGCCGGGCCACCCCGAGTACCACCACACCAGAGGCGTCGAGATCACCACCGGGCCGCTCGGCCAGGGGCTCTCGTCGGCCGTCGGCATGGCGTTCGCGTCGCGCTACGAGCGCGGCCTGTTCGACCCCGACGCCGCCCCCGGGGAGAGCCCCTTCGACCACTTCATCTACGTGATCGCCTCGGACGGCGATATCGAGGAGGGCGTGACGGGCGAGGCGTCGTCGCTGGCCGGGGTCCAGGAGCTCGGCAACCTGATCCTGTTCTACGACGACAACCACATCTCGATCGAGGACGACACGTCGATCGCACTGGGTGAGGACGTGGGCAAGCGCTACGAGTCGTACGGCTGGCATGTGCAGTACGTCGAGAGCGGCGAGAACGTCACCGGCATCGAGGAGGCCATCGCCGCGGCCAAGGCCGTCACCGACAAGCCCTCCATCATCGTGCTGCGCACCATCATCGGCTTCCCCGCGCCGAAGAAGATGAACACCGGCGCCGCGCACGGGTCCGCCCTGGGCGACGAGGAGGTGGCCGCCACGAAGAAGATCCTCGGCTTCGATCCCGACAAGAAGTTCGAGGTTCCGAACGAGGTCATCGAGCACACGCGCGGGCTCGTCGAGCGCGGCCGCAAGGCCCACGCCGAGTGGGACACGCGGTTCGACGCGTGGGCGGCGGCGAATCCCGAGCGCAAGGCCCTGCTGGACCGCCTCACCGCCGGCGAGCTGCCCGACGGCTGGGACGCGGATCTGCCCAGCTGGTCGACCGGCGACAAGCCGCTTGCGACGCGCGCAGCGTCGGGCGCCTTCCTCGCCGCCGCGGGCCAGACCCTCCCCGAACTGTGGGGCGGCTCGGCCGACCTGGCGGGCTCCAACAACACGACCATCAAGGGCGCGGAGTCGTTCGGGCCCACCTCGATCGCGACGTCCACCTGGAACGCTCAGCCGTACGGCCGCACGCTGCACTTCGGCGTCCGCGAGCACGCGATGGGCGCGATCCTGTCCGGCATCGTGCTGCACGGCCCGACCCGTGCGTACGGCGGTACATTCCTGCAGTTCTCCGACTACATGCGCGGCGCCGTGCGGCTCGCCTCACTCATGGACATCCATCCGATCTATGTGTGGACGCACGACTCGATCGGCCTCGGCGAGGACGGCCCGACGCATCAGCCGGTCGAGCACTACGCGGCACTCCGCGCCATCCCCAACCTGTCGCTCGTGCGTCCCGCCGACGCCAACGAGACCGTCTACGCATGGAAGACGACACTCGAGGGCACGTCGTCGACGGGGCCCGTCGGCCTCGCCCTGACCCGTCAGGGCGTTCCCATCCTCGAGGGCACGTCCGCCGAGGGGGTCGCGCGCGGCGGCTACGTCCTCGTCGACACCGATGGCACCCCTGACGTGCTGCTCATCGGCACGGGATCCGAGGTGCAGTACGCGGTAGGCGCGGCCGGGTTGCTCGCCGAGAAGGGCATCAAGGCCCGCGTGGTCTCCCTGCCCTGTTTCGAGTGGTTCGACGCACAGGATCAGGCCTACCGGGACTCGGTGCTCCCACCTGCCGTGACCGCCCGCGTCTCGGTCGAGGCCGGGATCTCGATGCCCTGGTGGAAGATCCTCGGCAGCCACGGCCGCGCTGTGGCGCTCGAGCACTACGGGGAGTCGGCCTCCGACAAGGTGCTGTTCGCCAAGTACGGCTTCACGGCGGACAACGTCGCCGCGAAGGCCGAGGAGTCGATCGCTTCTGCGCGCGGCTGAAACCCAGTACGCCACCCCCCAGTTACGTCCATAGAGAACCGACAGGGAAGAAGACCGAACATGTCGCAGAACCCCAATCTCGCCGCCCTGCATGCCGCCGGAGTCTCCGTGTGGCTGGACGACCTGTCCCGTGACCTGATCAAGTCGGGCGGGCTCGCCGAACTGACCCAGACGAAGTCGGTCACCGGCGTCACCACGAACCCGTCGATCTTCCAGGCCGCGCTGTCGAAGGGCACCGCGTACGACGGGCAGGTCGCAGAGCTCGCGCAGCGCGGAGCCGATGTCGACGCGACCGTCCGCACCGTCACCACCGACGACGTCCGCGAGGCGTGCGACGTCCTCGCCCCGGTGTACGAGCAGACCGGCGGCGTCGACGGCCGCGTTTCCATCGAGGTCGACCCCCGCCTGGCGCACGACACCGACCAGACCGTCGTGCAGGCCGTCGAGCTGTGGAAGATCGTCGATCGGCCGAACCTGCTGATCAAGATCCCCGCCACAGTCGAGGGCCTGCCCGCGATCACCCGTGTGCTCGCCGAGGGCATATCCGTGAATGTGACGCTGATCTTCTCGGTGGCGCGCTACCGGGAGGTCATCGACGCCTATCTCGCGGGCATCGAGGAGGCGAAGAAGGCGGGCCACGACCTGTCGCGGATCCACTCCGTCGCGTCGTTCTTCGTCTCCCGCGTGGACACCGAGATCGACAAGCGCCTGGAGGCCCTCGGTTCCGACGAGGCGAAGGCGTTGCGCGGCAAGGCCGGCCTGGCGAACGCGCGCCTGGCGTACGTGGCCTACGAGGAGTCCTTCAACGGCACCGACGGAGTACGCCCCGAGGACGGCGCCTCCGATTCGGCGGCGCGGTTCAAGGCTATCGGCTCGGGCGCCACCAAGCAGCGACCGCTGTGGGCGTCCACCGGCGTGAAGAACCCCGACTACCCCGACACGCTCTACGTGGCCGACCTCGTCGCACCCAACACGGTCAACACCATGCCCGGCAAGACGATGGACGCGTTCGCCGACCACGGCACGCCGAAGACCGACTCCATCGTCGGGCGGGGCGACGAGTCCGAGGCCGTGTTCGGCGCGCTGGAGCAGGTCGGCGTCGACCTGGCCGACGTGTTCCGGGTGCTCGAGGACGAAGGCGTCGACAAGTTCGAGAAGGCGTGGAAGGAGCTCCTCGACGCCACTGCGGAGCAGTTGAAGGCACAGGCCTGATGGCGGACTCCCCCGACGGGGCGCCGGAAGACTCGTGGAGTAACCCACTCCGGGAGCCGCGCGACCGGCGCCTCCCGCTCATCGCGGGACCGTCGTCGCTCGTGATCTTCGGCGTCACCGGCGATCTGGCCCGCAAGAAGCTCATGCCGGCCGTGTACGACCTCGCGAATCGCGGCCTGCTGCCGCCGAGCTTCGCACTCGTCGGTTTCGCGCGCCGGGATTGGGACCACGAGGACTTCGCCGCCATCGTCCGCGACGCCGCGAAGGAGCACTCCCGCACACCATTCCGAAAGGACGTGTGGGACAGGCTCTCCGAGGGCTTTCGCTTCGTACAGGGCAGCTTCGACGACGACGACGCCTTCGATAAGCTCGCGGCCACGCTCAAGCAACTGGACACCGAGCGCGGCACCGGCGGCAATCACGCGTTCTACTTCTCCATCCCGCCGGGCGCGTTCCCGACGGTGCTGCAACAGCTGAAGCGCTCGGGGCTGGCCGACCAGAGCGAGTCGTCCTGGCGCCGCGTCGTGATCGAGAAGCCGTTCGGTCACGACCTCGAATCCGCGAAGCAGCTCAACAGGATCGTCAACGACGTCTTCCCCGAGCAGTCGGTGTTCCGCATCGACCACTACCTCGGCAAGGAGACGGTGCAGAACATCCTCGCCCTGCGCTTCGCGAACCAGTTGTTCGACCCCGTGTGGAGCAGTCACTACGTGGACCACGTGCAGATCACGATGGCCGAGGACATCGGCCTGGGCGGGCGCGCGGGCTACTACGACGGCATCGGCGCCGCGCGGGACGTCATCCAGAACCACCTGATCCAGCTGATGGCGCTGGTGGCGATGGAGGAACCCACGAGCTTCCACCCGTCGGAGCTGCAGGCCGAGAAGATCAAGGTGCTGTCGGCCGCGAAGCTCGCCGAGCCCCTCGATGAGACGACCGCACGCGGGCAGTACGGGCCGGGCTGGCAGGGCAGCGAGGAGGTCGTCGGGCTGCTCGATGAGGAGGGCTTCTCGAAGGACTCCACCACCGAGACCTATGCGGCCATCACCGTCGAGGTGGACTCGCGGCGGTGGGCCGGGGTGCCCTTCTACCTGCGCACGGGAAAACGCCTGGGGCGCAGGGTCACCGAGATCGCGCTCGTGTTCAAGCGCGCGCCTCATCTGCCGTTCGACGACACGATGACCGAGGAGCTCGGTCAGAACGCCCTGGTCATCCGCGTCCAGCCCGACGAGGGCGTCACCCTGCGGTTCGGTTCCAAGGTGCCGGGCTCGTCGATGGAGGTCCGCGACGTCAACATGGACTTCTCGTACGGCACCGCGTTCACCGTAAGCTCTCCCGAGGCATACGAGCGCCTCATCCTGGACGTGCTGCTCGGGGTGCCTTCGCTGTTTCCCGTGAACGACGAGGTGGAGCTGTCCTGGCGGATCCTCGACCCGGTCATCGGGCACTGGGCGGCCGGCGGTCGTCCGGAGGAGTACGAGTCAGGTACCTGGGGACCCGAAAGCGCGGACGAGATGCTCGCCCGCACAGGAAGGACGTGGCGGCGACCATGATCGTGGACCTTCCCGACAGCAGCACTGCGGCGGTCAGCAAGAAGCTGATCAGCCTCCGCGAATCCGGCGGCGCGGTCACCATCGGCCGCGTCCTGACGCTCATCGTGTCCGCGGAGGAGGGCGAACCGACCGAGACGGCGATAGAGGCCGCGAACGATGCGTCGCGCGAGCACCCGTGCCGCGTGATCGTGATCGCGCGCGGCTCACGCTCCGAGCGCTCCCGGCTGGACGGGCAGATCCGCGTCGGCGGCGACGCCGGTGCGTCCGAGGTGGTCGTTCTGCGCCTGTACGGACCACTCGCCGACCATGCCGACTCCGTGGTCGTTCCGTTCCTGCTGCCCGACACCCCGGTGGTGGCCTGGTGGCCGGGGCGGGCCCCTGCCGTGCCCGCGGACGACGGGCTGGGCCGCCTCGCTTCCCGACGGATCACCGATGCGGGCAAGAGCGTCGCCGCGGGAGAAGGTTCCCGCTCAGCGCTGACGGCACGGCGCGACGGCTACCGGCCCGGCGACTCTGACCTGTGCTGGTCGCGTATCACGCCGTGGCGCGCGCTCCTGGCGTCCGCCCTCGACCAGCCGCCCCACGGTCCGATCACGGCTGCGCGGGTGTCCGGACCGGCAGGCAACCCCGAGATCGACCTGCTCGCGGGATGGCTGCGCGCTCAGCTCGGGGTGCCCGTCCAGCGCCTGGTCGGCAGCTTCGAGGTGCGCCTGTCCCGCGGGGAACGCACGCTGACGCTCGCCGTCGACCAGAACAACACCGCCGTGATCAGCCGTCCGGGCCAACCCGACGGCCGGGTCGCGATCGCGCGCCGCGACATCAGCGACTGCGTCGCCGAGGAGCTGCGCCGCCTCGAGGACGACGTGATCTATCAGCTCGCCCTCGCGGGCGTGCCCGAGGTCGAGGAGGCCGCATCGTGACCACCGTGAAGATCTTCCCGGACTCCCCCGCCCTGGCAGCGGCGTCCGCGGACGACCTGGCGGCGCTCATCGCCGCCGCGCAAGAGGCACGCGGCTTCGCGTCCATCGTGGTGACCGGCGGCTCGAACGGCATCGCGATCCTGCGCGAACTGCGGCGGGCCGCGGTGGACTGGTCGCGCGTCGACGTGTTCTACGGCGACGAGCGGTTCGTGGCCGACGGCCACCGCGACCGCAACGATGTCCAGGCCGACGAGGCCCTGTTCTCGCATGTGCAGGGCCCGCGACTGTTCCGATATCCAACATCCGACGAGTTCGGCGGCGACATCGCGCTGGCCGCCCAGGTATACGCTAAGCGGCTGTCGGACAACGCATCCGAGCGCGGCTTCGCCGGACCACTGCCCACCTTCGATGTGCACCTGCTGGGCATGGGCCCCGAGGGTCACATCAACTCGCTGTTCCCGCACACCGACGCGGTGCGCGAGAAATCACGACTCGTGGTTCCAGTGACCGACTCACCGAAGCCCCCGCCGAAGCGCCTGACACTCACCCTGCCGGCCGTCGCCTACGCGCGGCAGGTGTGGTTCCTGGTGTCCGGTGAGGCGAAGGCTCAGGCCGTCGCCGCGGGCGTCGGCGACGCGGATCCCGACGACTGGCCGTGCGCCGGTGCCCACGGTATCGACGACACCGTCTGGTACATCGACAAGGCCGCGGCGGCCGAGTTGCAGTCCTGACCGTTCCGACGCATCCATCGCCCGCCCACACGAACGGGGCCGACGGCATCAGCGGCGGATGTGGTCATCGCTGCTCGATGACGATGGTCGGGATCCCCAGCGCGGGGTCCTTCACGGTGGCGACGCGAGTGCCCGGCTTGCGGCCGGTGCGCACCTCGCTCACCGTTACGCCCTCCGCTGTGAGGCGGGCGTGAGTCGCGTCGATATCGGCCGTGCGCCAAGCGGTTCCCCACAGGGCGTCGTCGCCGTACGGATCGCCGTCCTGGATCACGACCTCCACCAACAGCGCGGCGCGGCGGAGAAACAGCTGATGCACGCCCCAGTCCTGCACGCGGTCCAGGCGCAGGTCGAACCCGAGCCGGCCACACATCGTGGCGATCGTGCGGTCGGCATTCGGGGACAGCAGGACCAGATGGTCGAGACCCACGACGTCCGACTCCCCGTCCGATGCTCGGTCCTGCTCGCATTCTCGGGATTCCGGCCCGACGACGCCGAGTGTCAGCCCGTGCACAGCCGCCGGGTGGTACCGGCCGCCGTCGGCGACCGCGAGCCCCCGCCGACGGGTGAGGCGGACGGCACCGCCTGTATCGTCCGCCTCACCGATCAGCAGTCCCGATGACGACGCCCATTCGGGCAGCCCCACAACGAGTTCCACGCCGCCCACCGTGATCGCGGGCCCCGGCGGCTTGCCCAGCAGCCGGGCGTGCGCTTCGCGAGAGGTCTCGGGCACATCGAGGATGACGGCGTCGCGGGCCGGGACGGCATCTACTGGCGGTTCGGTCACGCGCCCATCCTGCACTACGTACCGCTACCCGCGTCTGCACCGGCGGCTTCAGGCGGGCCGGACTGCGACGCCGCCTTCCATCCGTCGCCGACGGCCTTGACGACCGCCGTGGGGGCTGCCCCCGCGACGGCCTCCCGGGCCGCGGCGCCCGTGGGCACCGCCGATGCGGCGCGGCTCAACCGAGTTGCGAGTTCAGCGCTCGGCGAAGGCGCGGCGGCGACGCGCCGGGCGAATCCGGACGCACCCTCGAGGCCCGCCGCTACCCGCCCGAGTCTCTCCGTGACCCGGGCGAGTGTGCCCACATGCGAGGTGAAGGCCTCGAGTCTCGGCGCCAGCGCGGCCAGCTTCGACGTGACCTTCTCCCCGAGGGCGGCGGCCCGAGCGGTCGCGATCTGCATCCAGGTCGCGACCGACGAGCCCGCGGTCGGAACGGACGACGCCACCGCGGCCGCGCATGTGACGCTGAGCCACGCTGCGAACTCAGCGAGCATGTCGCGAATGAGGTTTCGTGTCTCCAGTACCAGAGTGCCGGCGATCCGGATCCCGACCGCAGCAGCCCTGGCCGCGATCGCGACGGATCCGAGCCGTTCGGCGAGCCGGCGGCCCGCGTCGCGATAGGCGTCCGCCGCGTCACCGGTCCAGATCCCCCTCGTTCCCTCGACCGTATCGGCCAGCGACTCCCCCGCACGCCCGAGCGGAACGGCGACCTGCTCGGACCACGCGGCACAGGTCGCCTCGATCGCCTGCGCGTCACCCGCCAGCCAGTCGAGCGCATCCCGCAGGACCGGGACGTGCTCGAACACCCAGCCCCAACCGCCCGCCACGATCGTCCCGACCGGATCGGCCACCGCGGCGGAACCGGCCGTGGACAACGCCATGCCCGCGGACACTCCGCCCGTCCAGTCGCCGCTGGCGACCGCGCCGGCGGCGCCCTCGACCGCCTCTACCACCGGGATGCCGTCGGCGAGCCCCACCGCGCCGCTCACGGCGCCCCCGAGCCCGCCGCCGCGCGAGTCAGGCCGTCGGCCCCGGCACCGTCGGCGGCGGACAGCAGGGCCAACGTCCGCTCCAGACCACCCGAATACTCGATGAGGTCGGCCACCTGACGCGATACGGCACCGTCGATCGCCCCCAGGCCCCCGTTTACCGCTTCTGTCAACGCCCCGAAGAGCGTCCCCATCGCGGTCGAGTCCAGCCTGGAGTGTGCCGCGGTCGCGGCCCCCTCCGCCAGGACCGCCACGCCGTCCAGACGGCCCTGGCGCTCACGCATGGCGTCCGAGTCGAGTGTGAAGTCCATGAATCCCCCTCCGTGCCGACGAGTGGGGCCGTGGACGCTCCCCTCTCGCCCACGGCCCCGCATGCCTCCTCGACGCGCTCCCAGCCCGGGGCCCTCGGACCGGCTGGCCTGCGTCGCGGATCTGCGAGAACACACAGCCCCACCTGATCGGCCGACGCGCTTGCGGCCCCTGTGTGTCCCGCAACAATTAGACGCGCGGGCGCGCTGTTCGGTTCCCCTCGGTTTCGGGAAGAATCCGGGACGCGCTACCATCGCAAATACATGCACTGGTGATTGTTTTTCGCCGATTCCTTCGCAGAGAGGTGACCGCTATGGCCCGACGCCGTTCGAGCTGGATGAACGAGGAGATGGACCAGCTCCGCGAGATGGCTGACGCCTTCCTCGCCAAGGAGCTGACGCCCAACATCGAGAAGTACGCCGAGCAGCACCACGTCGACCGCGACCTGTGGAACAAGGCCGGCGAGCTCGGGCTGCTGTGCCTCTCGATCCCCGAGGAGTACGGGGGCGGCGGCGGTGACTTCCGCCACGAGGCCGTGCTCATCGCCGCGCAGGCCCAGGCGTTCGACACCTCCTGGGGCGTCTCGCTGCACAACGGGATCGTCGCGCACTACCTCCTGTCCTACGGCAGCGAGGAGCAGAAGAAGAAGTGGCTGCCCAAGATGGCGTCCGGCGAGGTGGTCGGCGCGATCGCGATGACCGAGCCCGGCACCGGCTCGGACCTGCAGAACGTCAAGACCCGCGCCATCAAGCAGGGCGACGAGTACGTCGTCAACGGGTCCAAGACGTTCATCACCAACGGCCAGCAGGCCGACCTCATCATCGTGGTCGCCAAGACCGACCCCAGCCAGGGTGCCTCCGGCATCTCGTTGGTGCTCGTCGAGGGCGACCGCGAGGGTTTCCGCCGCGGCAACGTGCTCAACAAGATCGGTCAGAAGGGTCAGGACACGTCCGAGCTGTTCTTCGACGACGTCCGTATCCCTGCCTCGAATCTCCTGGGGACCGACGAGGGTCAGGGCTTCTACCAGTTGATGCAGCAGCTGCCCCAGGAGCGACTGATCATCGCGCAGGCGTGTACCGCCGGCATGGAGGTCATCTTCGAGGAGACCCTGCGCTACACCAAGGAGCGCGAGGCGTTCGGCCGGCCCATCTTCGGCTTCCAGAACACCAAGTTCAAGCTCGCCGAGGCGATCACCGAGACGACCGTGGCCCGGGTCTTCGTGGACGACTGCATCGAGAAGCACGTCAAGGGCGAGCTCGACATCCCGACGGTCGCGATGGCCAAGTGGTGGACGTCCGACCGTGCGCAGCAGGTCGCGAGCGAGTGCTTGCAGTTGTTCGGCGGCTACGGGTACATGGCCGAGTACCCCGCGGCCCGCTTCTGGGTCGACAACCGCGTGCAGATGATCTACGCAGGCACCAACGAGATCATGAAGGAGATCATCGCGCGCACCCTCTAGCGCGATCTCACGCGAGAGCGCCGGCCGTCCCCGAGTGGGGCGGCCGGCGCTCTCGTCTGGAATCGGCGTCCGTGGTCACTACCTGGGTGTGCCGGGTGCGCCCACGTCGGTGATCAGCCAGTCCCGCGCCCCGTCCAGCGTGATGACGTATTGGACGGTAGACGAAGACCCCTGCGCAGCAGCCGATGACACGGTCCGAATGTGCATGAACACGTCGACGACCGCGGTGAGCCCCTTGGCCTGCCTGCGCACGGCGTCCGGCTCGCCGGTCACCGTCGACACCCACTGCATTCCGGTGACGAGGCTGGTCATCGCGCCGAATGTGCCCTCCAGCCTGGCCTTCAACTCGGGCGAGGTATGCCACACCACCGCGGACTTCCACGCATCGATCCGCCGGTAGTCGATCGCTGCGGCACCTCGCGCATAGCGCACGGCCACCTGGTCGGCGCGGCCGTAGTCGGGCGTGATGGCCACAGCTCGGCCGACCACGGCGCGCGAACCGATCTGCACGCCGACGTACACGAACGTCGCCGCGGCCGCCAGAGCGACCACCATCGCCCCGACGACGACCGCGGTCACCACACTCCCCCCGCGCTGCGGCGGGTGACCGTAGCCCGTCATCTCTCGATCGGTGCAAGCGGCCGCTGCACAGCCGGGATCGCGAGGGCGACGACGCCCCGGGCGAGCCCCTTGAGGACGTCGACGTTGTCGAAGTAGTCGCGCCACAACGTGATCCGACCGTCCGACACGTCGAATCGCCCACACACCCAGAACCGGATGCGCATCGGCCCGATGCGCAGCTCGTCGATCCGCTCTGTGAGGACGGTGCCACCGTCGGCCGCTATCGACGTCAACTGCACGTCGAACCCGAGAGCCGGGCGATCGAGCAACGCGATGACGCGCCCGGCCCTGCGGCGGCCACGTAGCGTCGCGAGCCCGACGTTGGTATATACGACGTCGTCGTCGAAGGCCGCGATCGCCGCGTCCACGCGGCCTGCCGCCATATCGGCGAGGAAGCGGGTCACGACGTCCTGATCTGCCTGGATCCGAGTAGTCATGACCCAAGAGTAGAGACGATTTCCCGTCCGTCTCGCAAAACTTGTCGCACCGCCGGAATACCATCGTTTCCAGCGGTTCCCCAAGCACGCGGAGCCTCAGGAGGGGGACGGGGATGTCGAACACCGACGGGGCCCGCACAGGTACGACGCTCGGGCCGTACAGCATCGGCCGGTTGCTCGGGCGAGGCGGCATGGGAGAGGTCTATCGCGCGCACGATGAGCGCCGCGACCGCGACGTGGCACTCAAGGTGCTGCACTCCTCCGTCGCCGAGGACGAGGCGTTCCGAGCGCGATTCGACCGGGAGTCGCATGCCGCCGCGGGGCTCGCCGACCCGCATGTCATCCCGATCCACGACTTCGGCGAGATCGACGGCGTGCTCTACATCGACATGCGCCTCGTCGAGGGCCGGGACCTCGCGGATGTACTGCGCGACGGCCCACTCGATGCGGCAGAGGCCGTCGACGTGGTCGCGCAGGTCGCCGGCGCCCTCGACGCCGCACACGCCAAGGGGTTGGTGCACCGCGACGTCAAGCCCGCCAACATCCGACTCACCGCGAGCGGGTTCCCGTACCTCGTCGACTTCGGGCTCGCGGTCGCGGACAGCCAGTCCCGGATGACGTCGGCGGGGATGTTCGTCGGATCGCAGGCGTACGCAGCGCCCGAGCGGTTCGACGGCACGACGCCGACGGCGGCCGGCGACGAGTACGCGCTGACCTGCGTTCTGTTCGAGGCCCTCACGGGCAGGCCGCCATTCCATGCCGATTCGCTGGGAGCCATGCTGCGCCTGCATGCGACCGCCGAGATCCCGCGGGTGTCCGATACAGCTGCTGTCCCCACCGCGATGGACGGTGTGATCGAGCGCGGCATGGCCAAGGAGCCGGGCGATCGGTACGGCAGCTGCGGCGAGCTCAGTGCCGCCGCGCGGGCCGCCCTCGACGGTGCCTCCGCCCCGACGGTCCGCCTCCCCGACCCGGGAACCGGGTACGACGAGACGGTGATCCGTCCCGCTGTCGCCGCCGGCGGCGAGACCGGAGCCTCACGGTCGGTGGACGCACCTACGCACGTCTCGCAGCCCGGCCTCCCGCCCGCGGCTTCGTATCCGGCGGCCTCATATCCGGGCGTCTCGCATCCCGGGGGCTATCGCGGTGCTTCGTATCCGCGGGCGGAGGGGTCGTACCCGCAGGCCGGATATCCGGGAGCCCTGGGCCACCCGTACCCCGCCCCCGCGCCGCGGCGCGGCATCGCGGTCCCCGTCCTGGCCACGGCGGCGCTCGCGCTCGTGGCGATCGTGGGCGTGCTGGCGTATGTGCTTCTGGGGAACCGCGATTCGCGTCCCGAGACTACCGCGGCCGGGGGTTCGGCCGCGGCTCCACCGACCGCGACCCAGACGGCGACACAGACGGTGACGGCACAGGGACAGGCCACCACCGTGATCGCGGCACCGCCGACGCAGACCGGGACCTCCGCGGCGCCTGCGGTCACCGTCGCGGACCTACAGGCCCGTGCCGCGGGAGATCGGCCGTACGTGCTGGCGTCCTTGAACAACCGCTGGGTCGCGCAGCTGTCGACGAAGCAGCCGGGGTGGAACGTCGACGGCAAGGTCTGGGACGCCGCGGCGATCCTGGACGAGGAGAACTCGCTGAGCCAGCGATACGGCGGCGCGCGCCTGCTCTACAGCACCGACTGGACCGTCTTCGACATGCAGGACGCGTGGGTCACCGTCACCGCGTTCTCGTTCCCCGATCCCGATTCGGCCGTCAACTGGTGCAAGACCAGCGGGTTCGATAACGAGCACTGCCTCGCCAAGTTCATCTCCGACACCGCGGGCCCCAGCGGCACCACCCGGACGTTCTAGGACCGTCTGCACTCGTTGCGAGCTAGCCCGAGTTGCGCAGGGCGGTGGCGAGGCCGTTCATGGTGAGCAGGATCCCGCGCTGCACCTGCGGGTCGGCGTCGCCGGCTCGATACCGGCGCAGCAACTCCACCTGCAGGTGGTTCAGGGGTTCCAGGTACGGGAACCGGTTGAATACGGAGCGCTTCAGAGCCGGGTTGTCAGCGAGCAGGTCATCGGTCTCCGTGATCTGGAAGTACATATCTATAGTGCGTGTGTGCTCCGTGGAGATCATCCCGAAGACCTTGTCCCGCAACGTCTTATCCGGAACGAGATCCGCGTAGCGGGACGCGAGACCGAGATCCGATTTCGAGAGCACCTGCGCCATGTTGGACAACACGGTCTGGAAGAACGGCCACCGCCGGTACAGGTCCCGCAGCTTCTCCAGGCGCTCCGGATCTCCGCCCACCCACTGCTCGAAGGCAGCGCCCGTACCGTAGAAGCCGGGCAGCATCACGCGCGAGAGCGACCAAGACATCACCCACGGGATCGCCCGCAGATCCGAGATCTTCGACGTCTGCTTGCGCGAGCTCGGCCGCGACCCGATGTTGAGCGAACCGATCTCGGCGACCGGCGTCGAGGTGGTGAAGTACTCGACGAACCCCTCGGTGCGGTGGACCAGGTCGCTGTAGGCCTCTCGCGCCAGCGCCGCGAGCTCGTCGAGGATCGCGTAGGCGTCCCCGGCGTCGTCGCCCAGCCCCTCGGTATCGAGTAGGGAGGACTCGAGTGTCGCCGCGACGAGGGACTCCAGGTTGCGCCGCGCGAGGGTCGGCTCGGCGTACTTGGCGGCGATGATCTCACCCTGCTCGGTAAGCCGCAGCGAACCCCGGACCGCCCCCGGCGGCTGCGCGAGGATGGCCTCGTACGACGGACCGCCGCCGCGTCCGACGGTGCCCCCGCGCCCATGGAACAGCCGCAACGTGATGCAGGTGTCGCGCGCCGCCTGCACGAGGTCGAGCTCGGCGCGGTAAAGCGCCCAGTTCGCTGCCAGGTAGCCGCCGTCCTTGTTGGAGTCCGAGTAGCCGAGCATCACCTCCTGCAGCCCACCCTTGCCATCGACCAGGGCGCGGTACTCGGGCACGCCGAGCACGGCGCGTATCGTCGGCGCCCCCTGTTGCAGGTCCTCGATGGTCTCGAACAGGGGCACGATGTTGAGAGGGCAGGCGGGGCCGCCCGCTGCACCGTCGCCGGGCCTCAGCAGACCGGCCTCCTTGAGCAATACGGCGGCCTCGAGCATGTCGGATACCGACGTGCACATCGAGATGATGTAGTTGGGCACCGCGGCCGAGCCCAGCGTGCGGACCGCGTGCTCAGCGGCACGGAGGATCCCGAGCTCCTTGGTGGTCTGCTCGGAGAACTCGGCACCGGGCCCTGTCAACGGCCGCCGGGTACGAAGCTCCGCGGACAGCAGAGCGACCCGATCGTCTTCATCGAGCGACACGTAGTCGTCGTGCACGCCCGCCCACGCGAAGATCTCGGCGATCGTCTCCTCATGCACGTCCGAGTTCTGCCGCATGTCCAGCGACGAGAGGTGGAAGCCGAACGTGGCGGCCGCCTCGCGTAGGTCCTGCAGGCGGTCATCGGCGAGCAGGCCGTCGCCGCCTCCGCGCAGCGAATCGTCCACGACGTCCAGATCCGCCCGAAACTCGGCTGGGTCGGTATAGCGCGGCGCACCGATGTCGAGGCGCCCATCGAACTCACCCGACAGCAGCGCATCCGCGGTCGCGGACAGCCGCCCGTGGATCCAGTTGAGCGCGCGGCGGTACGGCTCGTCGGCTCGGCGGGGCGACTCGTCGAACGAACCGAGCGCGAGCAACTCGTCGGACACCGTCGTGAGGCGGACCGACAGGGCCAGCTCACGCTCGAGCTCGGCGAGCTGCCGCAGGTAGTGCTGCAGGACCGTCGCCGACGCGCGTTGCGTCGCCATGGCGACGACCTCCGCCGTGACGTTCGGATTGCCGTCGCGGTCGCCCCCGATCCACGAACCCGGCCGGAGCATCGGCTCCGCGAGCAGGTCGACACCCGGATACATCTCGCGCAGCCGGGTACGCAACTCGCGGTTGAGCTCGGGCATCACCTCGAGGAACGACGCCTCGAAGTAGCGCAGGCCCGACTCGATCTCGTCCTGGATGCGCAGCCGCTCGAGCCGCACAAGGGCCGTATCCCACAGCGTGAGGACCTGCCGCCGCAGCGCGAGCTCGATGCGCGCCTCCTCCCCGGCATCGAGCTCGGTACGGTCGCGGTACCGCATGAGCTCGGTGATCCGATGCTGCGTCTCGAACACGGTGCGTCGGCGGGTCTCCGTCGGGTGCGCGGTGATCACAGGAGCCACCAATGCATGACGAAGCGCCGCCGCCACGTCCGACGGCGCCAGGCCGGCGTCGTCGATCACGGCGTATGTCGCCGCCAGCGACGACGCCTGGGGCGGCTCCCCCGCACGCACGTGGATCGCTCGACGCCGCTCGCGGTGCAGGTCCTCGGCGAGGTTGGCGAGCAGGGCGAAGTGGCTGAACGCCCGGATGACGGGCAGCGCCTGCGCCGTGGGGATGGGCGCCAGCATCGCCGCCAGCTCGGCGCGGTCGAGCTCGGAGCGGCGCACCGCGAAGGATTCGACGCGAGCCTTCTCGACCAGGTCGAAGGTCTCCTCCCCGGCGTGCTCGCGCACGGTCTCCCCCAGGATCCCGCCGAGCAGACGGATGTCGTCCCGCAGGGGTTCGGTCGCGCCACGATCGGGGGCTGTCGTCATGAGAGAGCATTATGCCGCCGCTGCCCCGATCTCTCAGTGCGAGCAACGTGCGCTGCGACATCCCGACACGCGAGAACGCCGCGAGCCCAAAAGGACTCGCGGCGTTCTCTTCGTCAGATGCTAAGCCAGCTTGATGCTCAGCGTCACGCCGACGATGCAGACGACCCACACGATGCCGACGAAGATCGTCAGCCGGTCCAGGTTCTTCTCCACCACCGATGAGCCCGACAGCGACGACTGCACGCCGCCGCCGAACATCGACGACAGGCCGCCGCCCTTGCCCTTGTGCAGGAGCACGAGCATGACGAGCAGCAGGCTCAGCACGATGAGTGCGATATTCAGCACGGTCCGCAACGTTTCCACGGTCGGCCAGTCTACGCGATCAGTCGTCGGACGCCGTCAGAGCGGCCCACCGGCGGCGATGGCGCTGAGTGAGGCGAACTCCTCGGGCTTCAGCGACGCACCTCCGACGAGCGCACCGTCGACGTCGGTCTCGGCGACGATGTCTCCCACGTTCTTGCTGCTCACCGAGCCGCCGTAGAGGATGCGGATGCCTGCGGCGACCTCGTCGTTCGCGAGCTCCGCGATCGTGCCACGTACCGCGGCGCACACCTCCTGCGCGTCGGCGGGGGTCGCGACCTTGCCGGTCCCGATCGCCCAGACCGGCTCGTAGGCGATCACGGTCTTCGCCAGTTCCTCGGCGGTGAGTCCCGCGAGCGAGCCCTTCAGCTGCGCGACGTTGTAGGCCACCTGCTCGCCTCGCTCGCGCACGTCGAGCCCCTCGCCGATGCAGACGATCGGCGTGAGCCCGTTGCGCAGCGCCGCCTTGGCCTTGGCGAGAACGACCTCGTCGGTCTCGCCGTGGATGGTGCGGCGCTCACTGTGCCCGACCACGACGTACGTGCACCCGAGCTTCGCGAGGAAGGCCCCGCTGATGTCCCCCGTGTACGCGCCGGAGTCGTGCGGCGACAGGTCCTGTGCGCCGTAGGTGATGAGGAGGTCGTCACCGTCGACGGCGGTCTGCACCGAACGCAGGTCCGTGAACGGCGGGATCACCGTCACGTCGACGTGGGCGAAGTACTTCTCAGGGAGCGAGAACGAGAGCTTCTGAACCACCGCGATCGCCTCGAGGTGGTTCAGGTTCATCTTCCAGTTGCCGGCGATCAGCGGCTTGCGGCTCATGCGTACTCCTTATGCGTTGGGCTCGGACAGTACGGCGAGGCCGGGCAGCTCCTTGCCCTCCAGGTACTCGAGCGACGCGCCGCCACCGGTCGAGATGTGGCTGAAGCCGTCCTCGTCGAGGCCGAGCGTGCGCACGGCTGCGGCCGAGTCTCCGCCGCCGACGACGGTGAACGCGCCACCACCCGTGGCCTTGATGACGGCCTCGGCGACCCCCTTCGTGCCCGCCGCGAACGCCGGGAACTCGAACACACCCGCGGGGCCGTTCCAGAACACCGTCTTCGCCTGGGTGAGGACCTGCGCGAACCGCTTGACCGACTCGGGGCCGATGTCGAGCCCCATCCAGCCGTCGGGGATCTCGGATGCCGCAACGGTCTGCGAGTTCGCGTCCGCAGAGAACGCGTCCGCGACCACGACATCGGTCGGCAGGTGCAGCACATCGGCGAACTCATCGAGCAGTTGCTTGCAGACCTCGATCTGATCCTCCTGCAGGAGCGAGGTTCCGACCGAATACCCTTGCGCGGCAAGGAAGGTGAACGCCATGCCGCCGCCGATCACCAGGGTGTCGACCTTAGGTGCGAGGGCCCGGATCACTCCGAGCTTGTCGGATACCTTCGACCCGCCCAGCACCACGGCATATGGCCGCGAGGGACTCTCGGTGAGCCGCCCGAGAACGCGGACCTCCGAGTCGACCAGGTTGCCGGCGTAGTGCGGCAGCAGCTTGGCGATGTCGTAGACGGAGGCCTGCTTGCGGTGCACGACACCGAAGCCATCGGAGACGAACGCGCCCGGCCCGACGTGCGAGGACACGTCGACGAGCTCCGCGAGGTCGCGCGCGAGGGCCTCACGCTCCGCGTCGTCCTTGCTGGTCTCCCGCGGGTCGAAGCGCACGTTCTCCAGCAGTAGGACGTCGCCGTCGGTGAGCCCCTCCGCGCGCGCGAGAGCGTCCTGCCCGACGACGTCGGTCGCGAGCTGGACGTTGCGCCCCAGCCTGTTCGCGAGCTCGACGGCCACCGGCGCGAGCGAGAACTTCGGGTCCGGCTCACCCTTGGGGCGGCCGAGGTGCGCGGTGACGATCACCTTCGCACCCGCCTCGACGAGAGCTTTCAAGGTGGGGACGGAGGCGGCGATGCGGCCCGCGTCGGTGATCACGTCGCCGTCGAGCGGGACGTTCAGGTCCGAACGGACGAGCACCGTGCGGCCGGCTACACCGGCTTCGATCAGATCGGTAAGGGTAGGCACAGAGGACATACTAGAGAGACTTGCCCACCAGCCCGGCGAGGTCCACCAGTCGGTTCGAGTATCCCCACTCGTTGTCGTACCACGCGAATACCTTGACCTGGTCGTCGATCACCTTGGTGAGCGGCGCGTCGAAGATCGACGAGTGCGGATCGGTGACGATGTCGCTCGAGACGATCGGGTCCGTCGAGTACTTCAGGATGCCCTTCAGCGGTCCGTCCGCAGCAGCCTTCAGCGCGGCGTTGACCTCATCGACAGAGGCTGTCTTCGCGAGGTCGACGGTCAGGTCGATGATCGAGCCCGTAGGCACCGGAACACGCAGCGAGTAGCCGTCGAGTCGGCCCTGCAACTCGGGCAGCACGAGCCCGATCGCCTTGGCGGCACCGGTCGACGTGGGCACTACGTTCAGCGCCGCGGCGCGGGCACGCCGTAGATCCTTGTGCGGGCCGTCCTGGAGGTTCTGGTCCTGCGTGTACGCGTGGATCGTGGTCATCAGGCCACGGGCGATACCGAACTCGTCATTGAGCACTTTCGCCACGGGCGCAAGGCCGTTGGTGGTGCATGAGGCGTTGGAGATGATGTTCTGGCTGCCGTCGTACTTGTCGTCGTTCACACCGATGACGACGGTGATGTCCTCGTTCTTCGCCGGCGCGGAGATGATCACCTTCTTGGCGCCCGCGTCGAGGTGCCCCTTCGCCTTGGCACCGTCGGTGAAGATGCCGGTCGACTCGACGACGACATCCACGCCCAGATCACCCCACGGCAGCGCCGACGGGCCCTCGCGGACTTCGAGGGCCTTGATCTTCTGGTCGCCGACGACGATGGTGTCGTCGGCCTCCAGGCTCACTTCCTGATCCAGGCGGCCGAGGATCGAGTCGTACTTCAGCAGCTGGGCCAGAGTCGCGTTGTCGGTCAGGTCGTTGACCGCCACGATCTCGATGTCGGTGGTACCCAGCTTCTTCTGGGCCGCGACCGCGCGGAAGAAGTTGCGGCCGATCCGGCCGAACCCGTTGACGCCAACTCGAACAGTCACTTCGAGTGCTCCTTGGTGTAGGTGATTGTGTGCGGAATCACCCTATCGGCGATCACCGCTTTCCGCCGGGCGAAAGGTTCTTCGGCACCGCCCCGGGGAGCGGCTCAGCCGTCCTCGAGCATATCCGCCGTGACGGCGGACTCGGTGTCGGGAACGCCGTCCTGAGTTGCGCGTTTGTCGGCCATCGAGAGCAGTCGCCGGATCCTTCCCGCGACCGCGTCCTTGGTCATCGGCGGGTCGGCCAGCGCGCCCAGCTCCTCCAGAGACGCCTGCCGATGCTCCACGCGGAGCGCGCCCGCCTTGGCGAGGTGGTCGGGCACGTCGTCGCCGAGGATCTCGAGGGCCCGCTCGACACGCGCGGCGGCTGCGACCGCCGCGCGGGCGGACCTGCGGAGGTTTGCGTCGTCGAAGTTGGCGAGCCGGTTGGCAGTCGCCCGGACCTCGCGGCGCATGCGCCGCTCCTCCCATACGAGGCGGGTGTCATTGGCGCCCATGCGCGTGAGCAGTGCGCCAATCGCCTCGCCGTCCCGAACGACGACGCGATCCCCGCCGCGGACCTCGCGCGCCTTGGCCGTCACGCCGAGGCGGCGCGCGCACCCTACGAGCGCGAGCGCGAGCTCGTTGCCGGGGCACGAGACCTCGAGCGCGCTGCTGCGGCCGGGCTCGGTCAGGGAGCCGTGGGCGAGGAAGGCGCCCCGCCACGCGGCCTCGGCGTCACCCACGGAACCACCCACGACCTGGGGCGGAAGCCCCCGAACGGGGCGGCCACGCTGATCGAGCAGACCGGTCTGGCGCGCCAGCGCCTCGCCGTCCTTCGCGACGCGGATGATGTATCGAGCGGCCTTCCGCAGGCCACCTGCGCCGAGCACATGCACGTCCGCGTTATAGCCGTACAGGTCCAGAATCTCCTTGCGGAGCCGACGGGCGATGATCCCCATGTCGACCTCGGCCTCGACGACGACCCGGCCGCCCTGGATGTGCAGCCCACCCGCGAATCGGAGTAGGGAGGCGACTTCCGCGCGGCGGCAACTGACCTGGGTGATCGCCAGCCGGCTCAGTTCGTCCTTCACCTCGGCAGTCAATGCCACGACGGGGTGTCCTCCGTTTCACTATCGTTCAGAATAGTCCTGCAAGCGATTCACTGTACTTGATTCACTGTACGTGACACCGCCTGATCGCGGACGCGAGCGCCGCGACGTCGTGCCGGTGCGTTCCAGGCAGTGATACGGGTACGAAGTGCGCCTTCGCGCCGAACACCGACGCCGCACGCACCAGGTGCGCCCGGTCCGCCCCCGACGGCGCAGTGTCCGCGTCGATCAGGATGTCGTCGAACTGTAGTCCCTCCGCATGCGCCGCGAGAACATGAAGATGTCGCTCTGCCGAGAATCCGCTGGTCTCACCCGGTTCCGGCGCCAGATTCAGGATCAGGATCCGGCGGGCATTCGTCGTCCGCAGAGCCTCGAGTTGAGCCGGGACGAGGACGTGCGGTATCACCGAGCTGAACCACGATCCGGGCCCGACGGTCACCACGTCGGCATTCCGGATGGCATGCACGGCTTCTTCCGTGGCGCCCGGTTCCGGCGGTTCCAGCCGCACCCGACGCACCTTGCCCGGCGTCGCCGCCACCGCTACCTGGCCGCGAATCACCCTGGTCAGCCGCGGGTCGTCCTCCAGTCCGGCAACATCCGCCTCGATGCGCAGCGGCCCGGACACCATCGGCAGCACCCGGCCCTGGACCTCGAACCTCCGGCCGAACTCGTCTAGGGCGCTCACCGGATCCCCCAGCACCTCGCACAGGCCGGCCAGCACCAGATTGCCGACGGGGTGCCCGGCCATCGCACCTCCGCCCCCGAACCGGTGCTGCAGAACGCCCGCCCAGAACCGGCCCTGCTCGGTGTCCGGCAGCAGCGCCGCGAGCGCCATTCGCAGGTCGCCGGGCGGGATGATGCCCAGCTCGGTGCGTAACCGGCCGGAGGAGCCGCCGTCGTCGGCGACCGTGACGATCGCCGTGATGTCTCGCGTCAGCGTGCGGACGGCCTGCAGTGTCGCGAACAACCCGTGACCGCCGCCGAGTGAGGCGACGGCGAAGTCCCGGCCCGTCATTCGAGCCCCAGGTCCCGGTGGGTCGCGCGAACCTGCAGATCTGCGCGGGACGATAGGCGCCGCGCTAGTTCCTCGGTCATCGCGACGCTGCGGTGCTTGCCGCCCGTGCAGCCGATCCCGACCGTCAGATACAGCTTGCCCTCGCGGCGATAGCCCGCGATGACGGGATCGAGCAGATCGATATAGGTGTCGAGGAAGTCGCTCGCGCCCGGCTGGCCCAGCACGTAGTCCGCGACCTCGCGATCCCGGCCGTTGTGCGGGCGGAGCTCCGGGACCCAGTACGGGTTCGGCAGGAAACGCACGTCGAGCACCATGTCGGCATCGAGCAGGATGCCGTTCTTGAAGCCGAAGGACTGCACAGTCACCGTGACGATGCCGGAGCGTGCGCTCGAGAACGCGCTCTCGATGGTTCCGCGCAGCTTCGAGACCGAGAGGGCAGTGGTGTCGACGACCAGGTCCGCGGTGGACCGGATCGGCTGCAGGATCCGGCGTTCGGCGGCTATCCCCTCGGCGAGCGTGCCGTCGCCTTGGAGTGGGTGACGGCGCCGGACCGCCTCGAAGCGACGGATCAGGGTCTGGTCGGAGGCGTCGAGGAACAGGACGCGCGGCTCGATGTCCTTCTCGGCCAGCTCTCGGCGGATGCTGGCGAAATCGCCGGTGAACGTCTTGGAGCGCACATCCGTAACGATGACCAGGCGGGGGATGCGGGACTCGTCCGAGAGCCCCATATCCACCATGTTGCGGATCAGGGCGGGCGGCAGGTTGTCCGCGACGTACCAGCCCAGATCCTCGAGTACCTTCGCGGCCGTACCGCGCCCGGCACCCGACAGGCCGGTCACCAGCAGTACGTCCATCGGGCCGTCGCTGCTGTTCGCGCCGACGGTCCGCTCCTCGCCGTGCGTCTCGCGACTCTGCATCTCCTCGCCGTGTGTCCCGCGGCCTCCGACCACTTGCACTCCCTCTCTCCCGGCGCACTGCGCTCCACAGTAGTCCGGGACCGCACTCGGGTCCGGGCGGTTCGTCCGGTAGTGCAGCTCGTGCATGCCAGGCGTTCGTTCACCCGGAGGCAAGTAACGCGCCCTAGCTTCCCGGCCATGGGAATGAAGGCATGGTTCGTCGTCCTCGCACACTCGGCTCCGGCGGACGTGCTGCGCCGCCCTCGAATCGACATCGCGGCGACGGACGCTCTGGTGGACGACCTGTTCGGACGGCGACGGTTCAGGCGTCCGGGCGACCTCTTCACCGACGCCGATCCGCGCGACGGGCACATCGCGGCCGGAGTGTTCCACGACGTGGCGATCGTCGCCTACGAGGGCTTCGTCACCGAGCCGACCAAGATCCCACCGGGGCTGATCGCGGCTGCACGGGGCGGCACGGTCGACCAGTTCGCCCTGCACTCTGTATCCGCACTGGGAATCTATGGACACTGGGACGGCGGCAACCTGGTCCGCGCGATCGCGGGCGCCGACGGGGAGGTACAGGAGGACGTGGGCGAACCGCTGACGTTCGAGCGGGCCGAACACGGCGAGGACCAGGTCGATCCGGACTTCCTCGACCTGGAGTACATCGTCGAGGAAGCCCTCGCGTCGCGCCTCGGATTCCGCTTCGAGGGCGCGGTCGTGCCGAATGGGCCGGAACCGCGCGAGATACCGCTGCGCGTGTATCGCTGAGCACCGCATGCGTACCGCCGAGCGCCGGTCGGAGCTACGGTGGCAATGCCATGAGTATTCCCCGCCGTGTTCTCGCCTCGTCCGCCGCTCTGCTGATCGGTGGTCTGGGCGCTGCGCCCTCAGCGCACGCCTACGCCCCAGGGACTGGAGGCCTCACACCAGCGCTCGCCGAGGCATACAGCGAAGCCCATGCGGCTGCGGCCCGAGACGGCGTGACCACGTGGATCACCTCCGGCAAGCGCTCCTGGTCCGAGCAGGAACGACTGTGGGAGCAGGGCATCGCCCAGTACGGCAGCCCCGCGGCCGCGCGCAGGTGGGTGCTGCCACCCTCCGAGTCGACGCACGTGACCGGCAAGGCCATCGACGTCGGCCCTGCCACGGGCGCGAACTGGTTGCGCGCTAACGGATCCCGCTACGGCCTGTGCCGCGCCTACGCCAATGAGTGGTGGCATTTCGAGGTGTTGACCGCTCCCGGCGGCACGTGCCCGGCGCCACTCACGGACGCCTCGGACCGCTGAGCCCCGGTCGGGTGCCGCGTTTCCCGCGGGTGAACGACCACAACGGGATCCGTCAGCTCGCTTCGACGGGGGCAAGCGCCGCCGCGATGGTCTCCGCGGTCGCGCGGCCGATCCCTGGCACCGCGGTGATCTCGTCGACCGTTGCATCGCGCAACTTCGCGACTGAGCCGAAGTGCTTGACGAGCGCGTTCTTTCGCGTCGGGCCGAGCCCCGGGATCTCGTCGAGCGCGCTCGCCGTCATGCGCTTGCCGCGTTTGCTTCGATGGAAGGTGATGGCGAACCGGTGTGCCTCGTCGCGCACCCGCTGAAGCAGGAAGAGCGCGTCCGAGCTACGCGGCAGGATCACCGGATCCTCGTCGCCGGGCACCCACACCTCCTCGAGGCGCTTCGCGAGACCGACGACCGCGACATCGGTGACGCCGAGTTCGTCCAGCACCGCCTGCGCCGCCGCGGCCTGGGGCGCGCCGCCGTCGACTACGAAGAGGTTCGGCGGGTACGCGAACCTACGCGGGCGCCCCGTGGTGGGGTCGACACCCGCATCGGGAGCGAGGTCTCCCCCGTCTGCGTCGGCGGGCCTGCCGTCCGGCGCGACACCGGGTGCCCCTGCCGGCGCGGCCGCGCCGGGCGCCTCCTCAGCGGCCTCCCCTGCCATCCCGGCAGCGTCGGCCCGGTGGCGCAGGAACCTGCGCCGGGTCACTTCGGCGATGGACGCGACGTCATCGCTGCGGCCGTCGCCCGCAGCCTCCTTGATCGCGTAGTGGCGGTAGTCGGACTTGCGTGGCAGCCCGTCCTCGAACACGACGAGCGACGCGACCACGTCGGTGCCCTGTACATGGCTGATGTCGACGCACTCGATCCGCAGCGGCGCCGAGTCGAGTTCGAGCGCATCCTGAAGTCCCTGCAGCGCTGCGGATCTCGCCGTGAGGTCGCCCGAGCGCTTGAGCTTGTGTTGGTGCAGCGCCTCGTCGGCGTTACGCGCAACGGTCTCGGCCAGGGCCTTCTTGTCTCCGCGCTGCGGAACCCGCAGCGAGACATGCGATCCGCGTAACGCACTGAGCCACTTCTGAAGTTCGTCGGCATCCTCCGGCAGCTCGGGCACGAGCACCTCACGTGGAACGGGGGTGCCACCGTCCGGCGAGGTGGCCGCCTGGTCCACCTCGCCGCCGTAGAACTGGGTGAGGAACTGACCCACCATCTCGGCGGTCTCGGACGAGCTGTCCTCAGCTGCGTCCAGCGTCTCGGTGCCTGCCTTCTCGACGACCCACCCGCGCTGGCCGCGCACGCGCCCGCCGCGCACATGGAATATCTGCACGGCTGCCTCGAGCTCGTCCGAGGCGAAAGCGACGAGGTCGGCGTCCGTGCCGTCGCCGAGCACCACAGCCTGCTTCTCGACAGCTTTCCGCAGCGCCGCCACATCGTCCCGTAGGCGGGCCGCCCGCTCGAAGTCGAGTTCCTCCGAAGCCTCCAGCATGTCTGTCTCGAGGTGTTTGATCAGTACCTCGGTCTTGCCGGCGAGGAAGTCGCAGAAGTCCTCGACGATCACGCGGTGCTCGTCCGCAGTCACCTTGCCCACGCACGGTGCCGAGCACTTGTCGATGTACCCGAGCAGGCACGGCCGCCCGATCTGACTGTGCCGCTTGAACACCCCCGCAGAACACGTTCGCGCCGGGAAGACACGCAGCAGCAGGTCGAGGGTCTCGCGGATCGCCCACGCATGAGAGTACGGCCCGAAGTAGCGCACACCCTTGCGCCGCGGTCCGCGGTAGACGTAGAGCCGAGGGAACTCCTCGTTCAGAGTGACCGCGAGCATCGGGTACGTCTTGTCGTCGCGATAACGCACGTTGAACTGCGGATCGAACTCTTTGATCCAGTTGTACTCGAGCTGCAGCGCCTCGACCTCGGTCCCGACCACCGTCCACTCGACCGACGCTGCGGTGTGCACCATCTGATAGGTGCGCGGATGCAGCGAGTACACATCCGCGAAGTACGAGTTGAGCCGGCTGCGCAACGATTTCGCCTTGCCGACGTACACGACCCGTCCGTGCGGGTCCCGGAATTTATAGACCCCCGGCTCGGTGGGGATGGTGCCGGTCGCGGGCCGGTAGGTCGACGGGTCTGCCACGTATCCAGCGTAGGCCCGGGCACCGACACCTTTCTCCGACGCACCGAACGTCGCAACGACGCAGGTCACAATCCGGCGCGTGCTAGAAACTTTAGGCAAACCTACCCATAGGAGACCGAATGCCCACGACCTTCGCCGTCCCGCCGAGCCCGTTGCGGACGACGTCCACGACCCCGACTACCACCCGCACGCGCCGTCGGTTCGGCGCCACGGTCGGCGCTCTCGCGCTGGCCGCCGTGATGACGGCGTGCGGCTCGTCGTCGACCGAGACCGAGCAGCCGGCGCAGCGCACCGTCACCGACGTACACGGAGCCGTGCGGGTCCCCGCAGAGGCGAAGCGCGTGATCGCACTCGACAGCCTCGCGATCGACACCGTCGTGAGCCTGGGCGTCCACCCGGTCGGTGCGGCAGAGGCGGGGTCGGCGTCGTCGCTTCCCGAGTACCTCGCCGCGGGTCTCGAGAACACCGAGGTCGTGGGCAAGATCGCCGAACCGGACCTCGAGAAGATCGCGGCGCTGAAGCCGGACCTCATCCTTTCCAACGAGCTCCGTCACGGCGCCCTGTACGAGAAACTGTCGCAGATCGCGCCTACGGTGTTCGCCGCGTCTCCGGCGGTCGACTGGCAGGGCTCGGTGCAGCTCTACGCCGACGCGATGGGCCGCACGGCCGAGGCGGACAGGCTGCTCGCCGAGTACCGCGGCCGCACCGCGGCGCTCCGCGCACGGGGTGGCACGCATACGGCCGACATCCTGCGCGTCATGACGAGCACATTGCGCCTGCACGGCCCGAAGTCGTTCTCCGGGTCCGTACTCACCGACAGCGGCCTGCGGATCCCGCAGCGGGCGTGGAACTCCAACGACATGGCGGAGATCTCGTTCGAGCAGGCCGCGACCGTGGATTCGGAGCTCGTGTTCATCCCCAACACGCTTCCCAAGGGCGACTTCGGAATCCCCGGACCGACGCTGTCGCAGTTCCCCGCCGCCAGGACCAACGGCGTCCACCAGGTGGACTACCGTCTGTGGATCACCGGGATCGGCGTGACCGGCGCGCGGCAGATCCTCGACGATCTGGAGCGGATCGTGAGGTGACCCGCTCGCCGGTCAGTCGCCGCGCACCGACGCGACGACGTCCAACTCGCCATCGGCGTAGCGGGCTCGCAGCACCTTCTTATCGAACTTCCCGACGCTGGTCTTGGGGACCTCGCTGATGAACGACCAGCGTTCCGGCAGCTGCCATTTCGCGAACTTCGCCGCGAGATGCCCGCGGAGCTGATCGGGTGTCACCGTCGCACCCTCACGGAGTACGACGGCGAGGAGGGGACGCTCGTCCCACTTCTCGTCGGGTATGCCTATCGCCGCGGCCTCGAGCACGTCCGGGTGCGCCATGACCTCGTTCTCGAGGTCCACCGACGAGATCCACTCGCCGCCGGACTTGATCACGTCCTTGGAACGGTCTACGAGCGTGAGGTACCCGTTGGGCGTCACCTTGCCGATATCACCGGTGCGTAGCCAGCCGTCGTCGAACTTGTCGTCGCCGACCGGAGTCGACCCCGGCGAGTAGTACGACGCGGTCGTCCACGGGCTGCGGATCTCCACCTCTCCCAACGACTCCCCGTCGGGAGGTACCAGTCGGCCCTCGTCGTCGACGAGGCGTGCCCGGATGCCCGGCAGGAAGCGGCCCTGCGTATAGCGGTAGTTCCAGGCCTCGTCGCCGGATGTGTCCCGGGGCGCCCACGCGAGCGACGCCAACGGCGAGATCTCGGTCATGCCCCACGCCTGGACTATCTCGACACCGTGCCGTTCGGAGAACGCGCGCGACAGAGACGGCGGCACCGCCGATCCACCGACCACCACGTGCCGCAGGTGGGTGATGTCCTGTGGGTGTGCGTCGAGCTGTTGCAGCACACCGATCCACACCGCGGGCACAGCTGCGGCGAAGGTCGGCCGCTCCTCGGCGAGAAGGCGCACAAGATGATTCGGCTGCAGGAACCGATCCGGCATCACCACCGACGACCCGGCCATCAGCGCGCCGTACGGGATCCCCCACGACATCGCGTGGAACATGGGCACGATCGGTAGGACCGTGTCCTCAGGTGAGACGTCCATGCCGTAGCTGGCGGTGACCTGCTGCGAATGCAGCCAGATGGAGCGATGAGAGTAGACGACGCCCTTCGGGTCGCCCGTCGTTCCCGACGTGTAGCAGATCGCCGCCGCTGCGCGCTCGTCGATGTCGGGCCACGGGTAGGAGTCCGACTGCGCGTCGAGCAACTCGCGGTAGTCGTGCACCTCGACGCCGATCGGCGCTTCGAGGGCCGAGGCGTCGCCGTTCACGACGACGACGTGACGGAGCGTGCGGATGCCCGGAAGCGCCGCGCTCAGCTGCGATAACAGGCTGCCGTCGACGAGCATGACCCGGTCTGCCGCGTGATCGGCGATGAACGCGACCTGTTCCGCGAAGAGCCGGATGTTGACGGTGTGTAGCACCGCGCCCATAGCGGGAATGGCGGCGTACGCCGTCATGTGTTCGATGTTGTTCCACGAGAAGGTGCCCACGCGGTCGCCGGGCTTGATACCCAGGGACCGCAGACCGTTCGCGAGCCGAGCGGCCTCGCGGCCCAGTTCGGCGAACGTGATGCGGCGGGTACCGGCGTCGGTCCACGTGGAGACGGTGGCGTCGCCGTGCCAGCCGGTGCCGTACTCGAGCAGGGTGGCGAGCGACAGCTGCTCGTCCTGCATGGTGGAGTGCATGGGGAGGATGCGGTCGGGCATGCGTCCTTGCTACCGCAAGCCCGACGGTGACGGGCGGGTTCCGCCAGGCTCGCACGAGCCGAGAAGAACCCGCCCGCAACGGGTCACTCGAGCCCGGAGCCCAGCTTCTTGGCGTCGGCCTGGATCTTCGTCAGGGTCTTCGCCGCGTCCTTGCCGGTCAGTGACTTCTTCGTGGACGCGGTCTGCAGCTCCTTCACGAAGGCGGTGTACTGCTTGCTCGCCTTCTTGGAGACGGTGCTCTCGCCCTTGGTCAGGGTCGTGACGTCGGCGGCGAGCGACTTGGCCAGGTCGGCAGGCTTCTTCGCGGTCTCGATGGACTTCAGCGTTGTCTTGACGTCCGTGAGCGTCACCTTGGCCTGCTTCTGGGCGGGCTTGGCGGCAGGCTTCGCCTGGGGCTTGGCAGCAGGCTTCGCCTGGGTGGTGGACGCGGCCGGGCTGCTCGGGGCGGCGGGCGCAGCGTTCGCGACCGCGGCGGCGGGCACGGCGAGCGCAGCGGCGATTCCTGCGGCGGCGATGAGGCGGCGGGGTGCGAAGGTCATGGTCGTACTCGCTTTCCTGTCGGGTGTTCGGTCGGTTCGGCCCTGCGAGTCTTCGACGACACGGGTCTAGGACGACATGGGCACGACTGGGAATCTGCCCGACACTCTCTGAGACCAGCCTGAGACGACTTCACCCTGGTTGTAATCACGCCTTCACGGCCGCCGAGGCCTGCCTTCGCATCTGCGGTCCACCAGCCGGCCGACAGCCGGACTCGCTAGGCAGCGCTCGCCACCCCTTCGGCTGCCCGGCGTTCGAGATACCCGGCGAGCGCCCCGAGTTGACCTGCACCCGTCAGCCCCGGCACAGCCGACACGCCTACGACGACGGTGTCACCGCGCACCGTCCCATATCGCACCTCGGCCACGTGCAGCCCGAGCGCGGACGCGAGGACCCCGGCCCACGCCGGGCCCCCGACGGTGTGCCCGTCCAACACCAGCGCCGGCGGGCGGAGCTCGACCGGTTCGGCTGTCACCGAGTCGTCGACGGCGGTGCCGTAGACGCAGTACGACGGTGCCGCATCCTCGCCCGCGGGAGCGAGGTGCAGCAGGCGCGCGTGCCTGCCCGCCGGGAAAGCGGGGTCAGGAGCGTTGACCGCCGACTCCCCTAAGGCGTTGAGCCACAACAGCAGTTCGTCGTGGCGGCCGCGCGGCAGAGGTTCGAGACGCCAGAGGACCAGACAGGACGCACGGTCGACGCGGACCCCGTCGGGCAGCACCAGGGCATCGTCCGACAGGGTCCGCGTACGTCCCCCTACACGCCCGCTCGCGGGTGACGGCAGCACCGTCGCCGCCGCGAGCTGCGCAGGTCCGAGCCGCAGCACCGGCACCCGGCCCCGTCGATGGAGCACCTCGACCAGAGCAGCCGCTGCGATATCTGCGGGGTCTGCCGCGACCACCACGCTGCGTCCGCCGGTCATGGCTCGAATCCTTCTCGGGTCGGGGCCGCGTGGTCTGCACGGCAGGTCAGAGCGGCGGCAGTCCGGCTTGCTCCTCGTCCCCTTCGAGGTAGCTCCCCGGGCTGCACCGCCGGTATCGACGCTAGGTGGGTGAGCGCCCCTACACCCGCGTAGTCGACTACTCGTTTCCGTACGCGCCAGGGTGCGGATGCCGATCGACGCCGAAGACGCTGCGGACCTGGCGCACTTGCCGCGACCTCTCCTGGGGCGGCGGCAGTGCTACCCGATCCACACTCATCGCGCGCTTCGGCAGCCACTCACCACTCACACCCCCGCCGCGTCGTAGTCCTTCCAGATCAGCGGAACGCTGACGACGGTCGCGAGTCCGCCACCGAACCACAGAACGAGCATCAGGATGAGCGAGACCGTGCCGGGCGCGGTGTCGGTGATCTCGCCCCGCTCGTTGCTCGGAGTTACGAGCACGGCGACGAGCGTCGCGACCGCGACCACCGCGAAGAACGATGCGGCAGCCCACCACCGGTCCACCTTGGTCTGCAGCGCGACTATCACGTATCCCACGAAGCCGAGGAACCCGCAGCTGAACACGCCGCACAGCACCCACAGGGTCTGCTTCACGCGAGTACCGGCAGACGCCTTCCCCGAACCCGGAACGACCGGTGCGTATCGCCCTCCCGAATACGACATCATCGTCCGCTCCCCCTCGCTGCTGCCCGGCCGATCGTCCAAGGCTACCGCCGCAACACAGGAGGGAACAGCCCGTCCTCACCTGTTGCCCACGCGAATCTTCAGCGGCGGCAACGAGTCCCGGCGCAGACCGTTTCCGAGACCTCGCACGCGGCGAACTCCCGAGAAGGTGAGACCGGTCCGCCGAAAGGCGGAAGCATGGACTTCAGCGCACCGTGTTCGGCACCAACGCGAGCGGCGCCCGGCGATACGGCGCGCATCCGACCACGGGCTCGCCGTTCCGCACGGCGCGCAGCTCGACACCGAATGTCAGTGCATGGACGTCCGCCACGGGCACCGCGAGATCGGCGGCGATGGCGGCGGCATCGGTGCCGAACCCCTGCCGACCGGAGAGCACGTGTGCGAAGGTCCACGACGTCTCATGGCGTGTCACGCGGCCATCACCACCCCGCCCGCGGGCCGTGAGCCCGCGCCGCAGGTCCAGATAGTCGCGTTCGCCCATCCGTCCCGCCTCGAATGCGACGGATGCCAGCAGCTCCGGCGCCACACCTAATCGCGCAGCGGTGGAAACGACAGAGTCGACCGACGGCCGAGGATCGAATTCGTACTCGACCGCGTCCCGCGGCACCAAGAACTCGCGGGCGAAACGATCCGCCTCGCGCTCGAGCATCGCGTGCCCGTCGACGCAGGCGTCGTGCAAGACGAGATGCCCCAGCTCGTGTGCGAGGTCGAACCGGGTCTCCTCGGGCGTCTGGCGCCGCGACACGAACACCAGCGGGATCTCGTCGGTCCACAGCGAGAAGGCGCGAGCGGCTTCCGCCGACGTCGGGAGGCTGAAGACGCGGACACCGCGTGCCTCAGCGAGCTGAACCAGATTCGGCAGCGGTGCGGCGCCGAGCTGCCAGTGATCACGCAGCAGCAATGCGGCGAGCTCCGGCCCTTCGCCCGAGTACGAAGGCAGGTCCAGGTCGGGCCCGTCGAAGCGCGCGTCGATCCAGCGGTCGATCTCGATCGCAGTGGCCGCACACGATGCGGCGATACCGCGCTGTCGGCGGGTGACGCGGTGACCGGCCCGGAAACACAGACGGTCGGGATCCACGTGGGGTACGGAGGGACGGGCCAGGTACTGCTCGGGAACGTCCAGAGCGTCCGCCAGGACCGGGCCCGCGCCCCATGGGACGTCCCCGGTCTCGTAGGCGGCCACGGTGCGCGCAGAGACACCGACGCGAGCACCGAGTTCCGCACGGGTGAGCCCACACCGGGCGCGCGCCAATCTGACCCGCTCCCCGAGCGGACGAGACGTTTCGAGCACCGTCGACGACAAGGAAGCCGACACGTGACCTCCTGCTGCATATCGGCTCGGCGAGCCCTACTTCGATACCGGTGACACCGGATCACCCGAGTGCCGACCAGTCGCTGGTCGCCCCTCTCGGCGTGACGCCTCAGCGGCGGCAGACCCGAAGTCGATTGCTGATGCTACAAGCAGCGTGTTCTTTAGCACAAGAGTTAGTAAAGAATTAGCAAAATGACGTTTTTGTTCGTTTCGGAGCAGGGGCCGTCGCTCGTCTGAGACGAAACCATCTCGAACCCAACGGGTTTCCGCACTTCGCGCGAGCCTCAGCGGTCCAAATGGTCCGTCGCGGCGAGATGCCACGCGCGTGTCGCCACGCATGCACCGGCCACCGTGGACCGTCACGCTCGCGAAGACCCACAGGGCCATCGGTACGGATGCGGCGAGCGCGACGCCGAATCCCCTGCGCGCCTCGCCGGTCCGGCCGATCACGAGGCCCGGGCGGCCCTCGACGTCGTGACCGGGCTCCGGCTGCGGTTCTATGACCGGCACGATCTCTCCCCCGCGTGCTGCTGACGCGGCGACCGCGAGTGACGCGGCGACGGTGACCGCGAACGGAACCGTCAGGCCGGCCGCCGCGGGGAGGAACTGCGCGAGCAGGCCCGAGGCGACGGGGCCCACGGCGAACCCGCCGGTGAGGATCGCGCCGGACAGCGTCGTGCCCCGCTTGCCTCCGAGGTCCGCCGCCCACGCCGTGCCCGCACTCACCGCGAGCCCCACGCCTGCGCCGACGACGGTGCGACCCGCGAAGACGCCCGCCGCCCGTGCGCGAACAGCATCACGAGGTTGCCCGTAGCCGCAGTCACGGTTCCCGTCAGCACGACCGGGCGGCGGCCGATCCGGTCCGACAGCCCACCGCCTCCGAGCAGGCCGGGCAGCAGGCCCAATGCATATACGCCGAAGGCCCCGTCCAGCACCGCGGTCGACAGGTGCTGAGTGGCGCGTAGTGCCGGCAGCAACGCGGTGAAGTGGTTGGCTGCCCAGCCTGTCGCGAACGGCAGCGACAGCGCCGTGGCCGGCGCGGCGGGCCGGACGGTGCGGGACGCGGACTGCATCGACGGACTCCTTACGCGGGCTGCGGGCCCCAAACCAGCGCAGCGCGGACGAGGCTGCGACGGCCGAACCACTCGTCCAACCCGGACACAAGCGGGGCACTTGCCGCATGCAGGTACCTTCGAATGCATGCGCGGCGGAGCGCGCAAGACACTGGGAGGGTATGCGATGAGCGCATCGGTGCCGGAGGACATCGCAACGCGCGTGACCACGAAGGCCGAGTCGGACCCGTTCGCACGGGATCGCGCGCTCGTGGCCGCCCGCGACGCGCGGAACTACCTCGGGAACGTCGCCGATCTCGCGGTGCAGGACGCATACCTGCGCTTCACCGCCAGTAACAATCCGGCTGCGCAGGCGTTGCGGGCGCGTCAGCTCGACCGGCCGACGTGGAGCTATCTCGCTTGGGTCCTTCTGGGCGGCGGCTTCGTCGCCCTGATAGCAGGGGCGGTGGTGAGCAGCGCCGTTGCGGCGCTGGCCTTCTGGGTCCTGATCGCCGCGGGGCTCGGCGCACTCAAGTACAAGCAGCGGACGTCGAAGAAAGAACGCTACCGACGCCAGGAGGAGGCCCTCCTGGAAGCGAATCCCTGGCCGTGGGGCGCCGAGCACGTCCCCGCACACAACCCGCACGCCGAGCACGGTTCCACCCGGGTCGAGACCCGGCTACTGGGTCTCGCCGTCCTCATCACGGAGGAGATCCGTCGTTCCCCGGCGTGGAACGACCCGGTACTCGATCGACACGCCGTACGCATCGATCTCGATGCGACGCTCACCGACATCTCACAGCGCGCATACCGTGTGTGGCGGATCCGCACGGAAGCCGGTGTGCCGCAGGGAGATTCGATATACTCGGCGGCGCTGCACCAGCAGTTCGAGGAGTACTCCGAGGCCGCCCGGGCGGCGGAACACGCTCTCCGCGACCACGTCACCGCCCTGGCCGAGTACCTCGGCGAGCTCCGGCCGCTCGAGCGCATGCTTCACGATCTGGAACTGCTCAACCGCGCATCGGGCCACGGCAACGACGATCTGCTGCGCCAACTCCACGTCGACGCCACCGGCGGACGCGCCGACGCCGTGCGCGTTCGCGACCACGCCACACAACTCCGCGATCTCTCGGCGAACCTCGACGCGCAGTTCCACTACCTCCGCGAGCAGGTCCACCGCAGCCGCTACCTCCTGTAGCGCGCCAGACCTCTTCCCCCTGCCCGGAGCCGCGGGTAACTTTCATCACAGAGATACGTGCACCGTGTACGTCTCATGTGAGTAGGGAGAGGGATGCCAGCCGAGGAGTTCGACTACATCGTGGTGGGTGCCGGGAGCGCGGGAGCGGTGATGGCCGCACGCCTGTCCGAGGATCCCGGAACATCGGTGCTGCTCCTGGAGGCGGGAGGCGAGACCGACGCGGAGGAGATCGAGATCCCGCTCGCCTTCGCCTCGCTGTTCAAGACGAAATGGGACTGGAACTACACCACGACACCGCAGAAGCACCTCGACGACCGCACCGCCTACTGGCCGCGGATGAAAGCACTCGGCGGCTGCTCCTCGATGAATGCGATGATCTACATCCGCGGCAACCACGCCGACTACGACGACTGGGCTGCACAGGGCGCGACCGGCTGGTCCCATGACGACGTGCTGCCCTACTTCCGCAAGGCCGAGGCCAACACCCGCTTCGGCGGGCCGTACCACGGGCAGGACGGACCGCTGCACGTCGAGGACCGCGTCTTCACCCACGAACTGTGCGCCGACTGGGTGCAGAGCGCCGTCGCCTGGGGTCTGAAACCCAACGACGACTTCAACGGCGACCACCAAGAGGGTGCAGGCCTCTACCAGGTCACGTGCAGGGGTGGACGGCGTTGGTCTACGGAGAGCGCATACCTCACGCCCGTCCGCGAGCGCACCAACCTCACCATCGCGACGGGCGCCCTGGCGATGAGGATCGAACTCGACGGCATCAGAGCCACCGGTGTCACCTACCGGCAGGCGGGAACGACGCGCACGGCACGTGCGCGTGGCGAGATCATCCTTTCGGGCGGCGCCGTCGGGAGCCCGCAACTGCTCATGCTGTCCGGTATCGGCCCGGCGGAGCACCTGCGCGAGCTGGGCATCGACGTCCACACCGCACTCGACGGGGTCGGACGTGGCCTCCAGGACCACCCCATCGTCCCGGTCATCTTCCATACACGCGGCACCACGGACCTGATGGAGGCGCAGACCGTCGGAAACCTGATCAAGTGGCGGCTCACCGGGAAGGGCCCGCTGGCGTCCAACGCCGGCGAAGGCGGCGGGTTCCTGCGCTCCCGTGACGACCTGGACCTGCCCGATCTGCAATTTCACGTCATGGCATCGAGCTTCTACGACAACATGCTGCACGAACCGACCAGCCGCGGCTTCGTCTGCGGCCCCACTCTCGTCGCGCCGCAGAGCCGCGGTCGCATCTCGCTGCGGTCCGCAGACCCGCGCTGGCATCCACTGATCGAACCCGATTATCTGGATCGACCCGAGGACGTCGAGGCCCTACTCGCCGGCGTCCGGTACGCCATCGAGATCTGCCGGCAGGGGCCGCTCTCGAAGCGGATGGGGGCGCTCTGGCGGCTACCCCAGTCACCGTCGGACGACGATCTGCTCGCGCACATCCGTGCGTACACCCAGACCCTGTTCCACCCCGTCGGTACCTGCGCGATGGGGACGGGCGACGGCGCCGTCGTCGACCCCCGGCTGCGGGTGCACGGGCTGGAGGGCCTACGCGTGGTCGACGCGTCCGTGATGCCCACCATCGTCCGCGGTAACACCAATGCCCCCACCATCATGATCGCCGAGAAGGCGGCCGACGAGATCAGGAGCGCAGCATGACCACAGCCCAGCCCAGGACGACCTTCGACTCCCTGAACCCCCGCACCGGGGACATCGTCGCCACCTACCCCGTGCACACCGCGGACGACGTGCACTTCGCAGTCGCCCGGGCCCGCGAGGCGGCCGACTGGTGGGTCGAGATCGGCTTCGAGGGCCGCAGACGCCAGCTCACGAGGTGGAAGGGCGTCATCACCCGACGCATCAACCAACTCGCGCAGATCGTGCACGACGAGACCGGCAAGCCCCACGGCGACGCGCTCATCGAGGCCGCGCTCGGCATCGACCACCTGGCCTACGCGGCCGGGCACGCGAAGAAGGTGCTGGGGCCGAAGCGGGTCAATCCGGGACTGGTCATGGCGAACCAGGCGGCGACGGTGCGCTACCACCCGCTCGGCGTGGTGGGTGTGATAGGCCCGTGGAACTACCCGGTGTTCACGCCCATGGGCTCCATCGCCTACGCACTGGCGGCCGGCAACGCCGTGGTCTTCAAGCCGAGCGAGTACACACCCGGCGTCGGCAAGTGGCTCGCCTCGACATTCGAGGAGGCGGTCGGCCGGCCCGTCCTGCAGGTCGTCACCGGGCTGGGCCCGACGGGGGCAGCGCTGTGCACGTCCGGAGTGGACAAGGTCGCGTTCACGGGCTCGACTGCGACCGGCAAGAAGGTCATGGCGGCATGTGCCGAGACGCTCACTCCCGTCGTCATCGAAGCCGGCGGTAAGGATGCGTTCGTAGTCGACGCCGATGCCGATCTCGACGCCGCCGCCGACGCGGCTGCCTGGGGCGCCTTCGCCAACGCCGGGCAGACCTGCGTCGGCGTCGAGCGCGTCTACGTGCACCGCGACGTCTACGAACCGTTCCTGCAGAAGCTGTCCGCGAAGGCGCGCGAGCTCACGGCATACGACGCCGACGACGCCCAGATAGGCCCGATCACGATGCCCAGTCAGCTGGGAATCATCAAGCGCCACATCGACGATGCGCTTGCCCGTGGTGGTCGCGCAGTGGTCGGAGGCGCGGACGCGGTCGGCGACCGCTGGGTGCAGCCGACTGTTCTCGTCGACGTCCCCGAGGACTCCGTGGCCGTCACCGACGAGACCTTCGGGCCGACCGTGACGGTCGCCAAGGTGGACTCGATGGACGAGGCGGTGGAGCTGGCCAATGCGACCCGATACGGCCTCGCGGCCGCCGTCTTCTCCAAGAAGCGCGGCGTAGAGATCGCCGACCGCATCCGTGGCGGCATGGCGTCGGTGAACGGGATCATCACGTTCGCGGGAGTGCCGGGACTGCCCTTCGGCGGCGTCGGCGACTCGGGCTTCGGTCGCATCCACGGCCCGGACGGCCTCCGTGAGTTCAGCTATGCGAAGAGCATCACGCGCCAGCGGATCAAGCCACTCCTGGCGCTCACCACCTTCGCGCGCACCAAGGCGGCCGAGACACAGTTGACGCAGATCATGACCGTGCTGCACGGCCGTGGGGGCACGATCGACCCCGAATAGGCCTAGGGGCCCGCATAGGGCCCTAGTAGCCCTTGTATTCGGCGGTGAGTTCGCGCGCGCGGTCGATGGCCTCGACCGCGCGCTCGCCGTCGTTCGCCTGGATTGCCATGACGGCGGCGTACTCGTAGTCGGGTAGCTCGAGGTGCGCGAACGAGGCGCCGGGAGGAAAGCTGAATCCGCGGACGACGTCCCACGGGAAGAATCTGTCGCCGGCCACGTTGCGGACCGTCACGCCCTCGGGGGCTATCCGCAGGCGCGGACGCGTGAACAGGAGCACGAGACCTGCGAGAACCACGCCGATCCCGGCGAGCGCGGCCTGGTCCTCCCATCGGAAGTACACGCCCGTGTTGCCACCGACCCGCAGCAGCAGCGCCACGACGACGTGCGCGACCAGCACCACGGCGGCGATGATGCACGCCACGATCCGCGACTTGCGCGGCCTGGCCTCGAACACGTGCGTCTGCGCCTCGTCGGTCATCACGTCCGCCGATTCTACGGATCCCGGCTTCGCCCCGACGCCATGGACCTGGTCATAGAGGGCCCCGCGTGATCACCCGTCGTTCTCCGGGTACCCGCCATGTGCCCCGTAGGGATGAGGACGACCCGGTTCGACTACGCCCGTAGCCGACGCAGAGTCAGTGCGGTGTCGAGGGCGGCGGAGCACGCCTGCTCCCCCTTGTCCTCGGTAGAGCCCGGCAGCCCGGCGCGGTCGAGTGCCTCGGCCTCGGTGTTGGTGGTGAGCACGCCGTTGCCGACGGGAACGCCGGAGTCCAGCGACACCCGCAACAGACCGGCGGTGAGCGCGTCGCAGACGTACTCGAAATGTGGTGTCCCGCCGCGGATCACAACCCCCAGAGCGACGACCGCGTCGTGACTGCGGGCCAGCTCCTGGGCAACGACCGGCAATTCGACCGCACCCGCGACCCGCTCGATCGTCACGGCGCGCACTCCCGCGTCGGCCGCAGTACGCTCGGCACCGGCCAGTAGCGCGGAGCACACGGTGTCATGCCAGCGCGAGCACAGGATCGCGAGTCGCAGGTCCTCGGCACCTGACAGGTCGATCGACGGGACGCCCTCGCCACTCACGCAGTGCCCCCCGGCTCCTCCACCAGCTCGAGGCCGCGCAGGTCGTGCCCCATGCGGTCGCGCTTGGTCTTGAGGTAGTGGATGTTCTCGGCGTTGGCACGCAACGGCATCGGGACGCGCTCGGTGATCTGCAGACCGTAGCCGTCAAGCCCCACACGCTTGGCCGGGTTGTTGGTGAGGAGCCGCATCGACGTGATTCCCAGGTCCACGAGGATCTGGGCTCCCAGACCGTAGTCTCGCGCGTCGGCGGGCAGCCCGAGTTGCAGGTTCGCATCGACCGTGTCCGCGCCTGCGTCCTGCAACTGGTACGCCTGCAGCTTGTGCATCAGACCGATGCCGCGACCCTCGTGCCCGCGCATGTAGAGGATGACGCCGCGGCCCTCCTTCGCGACCATCTCCATCGCGGCGTCGAGCTGCGGACCGCAGTCGCAACGCAGGGACCCGAAGACGTCACCGGTCAGGCACTCGCTGTGCACGCGCACCAGCACGTCCGCGCCGCCGTCCGCGGTCACATCCCCCTTCACCAGCGCGACGTGCTCGACGTCGTCGTGAATGGACGTGTAGCCGACCGCCTGGAAGTCACCGTGCCGGGTCGGGATCCGCGCGGAAGCCACCTGCACGACGTGCTTCTCGTGCTTGCGCCGCCACGCGATGAGATCGGCGATGGAGATCATCGCCAGCCCGTGGTCGTCGGCGAAGACGCGTAGTTCGTCGGTCTGAGCCATGCCGCCGGGGTCCTTCTCGGACACGATCTCGCACAGCACGCCCGCGGGCGCGAGGCCGGCCATCCGGGCCAGGTCGACACCGGCCTCGGTGTGCCCCGGGCGCCGGAGGACTCCCCCCTCCTTTGCGCGCAGCGGGACCACGTGTCCGGGGCGGGTGAAGTCGGTGACCGTCGCCTCGGGGTCGGCAAGTTTGAGCATGGTGGTCGCGCGGTCCGCGGCGGAGATACCGGTCCCGACGCCCTCCACAGCGTCGACCGTGACGGTGTACGCGGTGCCGTGCTTGTCCTGGTTGGTGGAGTACATGGGCGGCAGGCCCAGTCGGTCGCAGGCGTCGCCGTCGAGGGCCACGCAGAGGTAGCCGGACGTGTACCGCACCATGAACGCCACGGTCTCCGGTGTCGCCTTCTCGGCGGCGAAGATGAGGTCGCCCTCGTTCTCGCGGTCCTCGTCGTCGATGACGACGACGGCCTTGCCCGCCGCGATGTCCTCGATAGCCCGCTCGACGGTGTCCAGCCTGGTCATGCGTTGCCGCCCTCCTTCAGTGTGGTCAGACGCTCCACATATTTCGCAATGATGTCGACCTCGAGATTCACGACGGTGCCGGCCGCCGCGGCTCCGAGATTCGTCAGGGACAAGGTCGTCGGGATCAGCGAGATCTCGAACCAGTGCCCCTCGGAGTCGCGCCCGAGGGACGACACGGTAAGGGACACGCCGTCTACGGTGATCGAACCCTTCTCGACGACGTAGCGTGCGAGCGCGTCCGGGAGGGCGATGCGGACGACGGTCCAGTGCTCGGACGGCGTCACGGACCGGATGCTGCCGGTGCCGTCGACGTGCCCCTGCACGATATGCCCACCGAGGCGGGAGTTCACCGACGCGGCGCGCTCGAGGTTCACTCGATCGCCCGCGCCGAGCTTCTCGAGCGAGCTGCGTCGTAGCGACTCCTCCATGACGTCCGCGGTGAAGGCGCCGTCGTCGACCCTCACGACCGTGAGGCATACGCCGTTGACTGCTATCGAGTCTCCGTGCCGGGCATCGGCGGTGACCGTGGGACCGCGCACTGTGAATCGTGCTGCGTCGGGGAGATCCTCCCGGGCGGTGATCACGCCGAGCTCCTCGACGATCCCGGTGAACATCGAATCCTGCTCCTGCCGTCCACTTCCCAGGGCGGCACGACGGCGCGGGATGGGCCCGCGCTGTTCTCTTTCATCCGGACTGTGACCGTCGGCTCCGGGATCGCACCGGAATCTGCTGTCCCCCGATTGACCGGGGCGCTCGCGGGCTCGGCCTCATAGGACCATCACCGCCGGTGGGGAATTGCACCCCGCCCTGAGAACTTCCGCTTCCGAGGTTAGCACCGATACGGACCGCGGCCCACCCGGGTGTTCAGGGCGTCCGGGCGCCCCCTCGGCGACCAGCGTCTTCCCCACGGCTCAACGTGAGCAGAACGTCGTCGCCGAGCCGCTCGACGGAGTCGGTCCGCAACCGTAGTGCGTCGGCGAGCGTGCCGACGGTGGCCGACACGACGGCCGACTGACCTGCGCCCAGCAGCACAGGCGCGATATAGGCCTGGACACGATCGACGAGGCCCGCGTCCACGAACGCCCCGGCCACCGTCGCGCCGCCCTCGACCTGCACGTTCAGTACGTCGGGCAGAGCATCGAGCACGGCTCGGGGATCGTGGCTGCGGACGTGCACGGCATCGCCGATCCGGGCTCCGGCGGGAAGATCGCGCATGCCCAGCACCACCCGCGTCGGCTGATGCGGATGCAGGGCCCCGTCCGGCCGGCGCGCCGTGAGCGCCGGATCGTCGGCGGCGACGGTGCCCGTCCCTACGACGATCGCGTCGAGCTGCGCCCGTTCGACGTGAGCTCGCTCACGTGCCTCCGCACCGGTGATCCACTGCGAGGTCCCGTCCGGGGCCCCGATCCGGCCGTCGACGGTGGCAGCAAGCTTCAACGTGACCATCGGCCGGCCGTTGCGCTGACGGAACAGCCACTCGCGAAGCGGCCATGGTTCGAAGCCCAGGTGCGCGACCTCCACCCCGTGCGTACGCAGGTACTCCGCCCCGCCCGCCGCGACGGGGTTCGGATCGGCGGCGGCGAACGCGACCCTCTCGATTCCGGCCTCGAGCAGCGCGACGGCGCACGGTCCTGTCCGGCCCGTGTGATTGCACGGTTCGAGCGTGACGACGGCGGTGCCGCCCTGGGCGTCGTCGCCGGCTGCACGCAATGCCTCGATCTCGGCATGCGGACCGCCCGCCGGAGCAGTACAGCCCACGCCGGCGACGGTGCCGTCGGCGGCGAGGATCACCGCGCCGACCGGCGGATTGGGCGTGCTCACGCCGCGCGCCGCCACCGAGGCGGCCACGGCCTCCTCGAGCGCCGCGGTGACCTCCGGCGCGTCGACCCAGGAGGTCACTGCCGGGCGGCTGCGAGTGCGCGCAGGCGGCGCACCGCGTCGGCGGGGTCGTCGGCGTTGTAGACGGCGGAGCCGGCGACGAAGCAGTCCACCCCCGCCTCCGCGGCCTGCTCGATGGTGTCGGCGTTGATACCTCCGTCGATCTCGATGACGAGACGCAGCTCGCCGGAATCGACCAGCCTGCGCGCGGCACGTGCCTTTTCCAGGACGTCGGCGATGAAGCTCTGCCCGCCGAATCCGGGCTCGACGCTCATGATCAGCAACGTATCGAAGGACTTGAGGATCTCGATGTACGGATCGAACGCCGTGCCAGGCTTGATCGCCAGCCCGGCCTTGCCGCCTGCGGCGTGGATGTCCTTGGCGACGGCGAGCGGGTCGTCGGTGGCCTCCGCGTGGAAGGTCACGTTGTAGGCGCCGGCCTCCGCGTAGGGCGGGGCCCAGCGGGCCGGGTCGTCGATCATGAGATGACAGTCGAGCGGGATGTCGGTGTGGCCGAGCAGGCTCTGCACCACGGGCAGACCGAGCGTCAGATTGGGCACGAAGTGGTTGTCCATGACGTCGACGTGCACCCAGTCGGCACCCTCCTCGCCCCCGACCACTGCGACCTCGTCGCCGAGACACGCGAAATCCGCGGACAGGATGGACGGGGCGATCATCGGCGCAGACATGGGCAGCAGTTTAGGCGAACGCGACGTGAGCTCATTCACCCGCGTGCGGCGATGGTGTTGATCCCAGTAGTAGACTTTTGTAACATCAGCACCATCAGTAACGCCAACCTGAGCTAGACCTGAGAGGTCGTCATGCGGATCGCACGCCCCATCGCCACCTTCGCCGCCGTCGCCGCGGCGGCGGCCATCGCGGTCGCTCCGGCGCACGCGGACCCTGTCGTTCCGGTCGCCCCGGCCGCACCGGCGGCACCCGCTCCTGCCGCAGCAGCGCAGGCGGCGCCTGCGGCCACCCAGGCGGTGGCTGCCCAGAGTCCCGCAGTCTCGGCCGCCGTGTCACAGGCGTCCCAGAACCCGGCGCTCGCCCAGGTCGCCCAGAATCCCGCCGTCGCACAGGCGGTAGCGCAGGCGTCGCAGAACCCGGCGATCGCGCAGGTCGCCGGAGGCCAGGACCCGAGCGCCCTGCTGACCCAGCTGAGCCAGAACCCCGAGTTCCAGAAGATCGTCGCGTCCGGCAAGCTGCCGACCACCGACGTCGCGACGCTCATCAAGATGTTCAGCTCGTCGGCGCAGACGTCGCAGCCCGCGGCCACCTCCGACGAGCCGCTCGCGTTCCCGGTCACCGGAAAGATCGGCGACGCGTTCAAGGCCGACGGCGGCCTGGCACGGTACGGCCAGCCGACCGGCACCGAGAAGTCGCTCGCAGGCGGTTGGAAGCAGCAGGAGTTCACGGACGGCACGATCTTCTGGAACGCGAAGGTGAACGGAGGCAAGGCGGCCGGCGTTGGCGGCGATATCGCCAAGGCCTGGCAGAAGGCGGGCGGCGCCAAGGGCCCTCTGGGCTACCCGGTCATGAGCGAGATGCAGATCGGCAACCCGGTCGTCGGCGCATACAACGACTTCCAGCACGGCTCGATCTACTGGTCGCCGCAGCACGGCGCGCACGTCGTCACCGGGAAGGTACGCGACCAGTTCGTCGCCAAGGGCGGTGCCAACGGCCTGGGCTACCCGGTGTCCGACCAGAAGAAGATCGCCGGAGGCCTCGAGCAGCAGTTCGACAAGGGCACCGTCACCATCAAGGGCTGAGAACGACCCGATGAACGGCCCGCACCGGGAAATCCGCGTGCGGGCCGCTTCGCGTCTCGGCTACCGTCCGACGATGGCAGCACCGCACCCGCTACCGCCCCGCCTCGATCTCGGCGATGTGATCCTGCGCCGATTCCGCACCGAAGACGCCGAAGAGCTCCGCGATGCGGTCGCCGCATCGTATGACGAATTACACCCCTGGATGCCGTGGGCTTCCGCACCCCCGAATCTCGAGGACCAGCGCGAGTTCATCGATCGAATGTCGCAATGGCCCTCTCCCGGAGGCTCGTTCGCATACGGGATCTTCTCAGCCGGAAAGGTGTCGGGCGTGGTCGGCATCGAGGACCGTGTCGGTCCGGGCGCCCTGGAGATCGGATACTGGCGTCGTACAGGCGCGGGAGGCCGTGGCATCGTGACCCGCGCAGCCGGTGCGGTGACCGCCGAGTGCCTGCGGCTTCCGGCCATCGGTAGAGTCGAGATCCATTGCGATGCAAGCAACATGGCGAGCGCTGCCGTCGCGCGGCGACTCGGCTACCGCCTGGACCGCCTGGAGTCGCGGCAACCCTCGGCACCGAGCGAATCCGACGTGATGCAGATCTGGGTCGCCGAGACGGCACCGCCGCACGTGCCGGCCTGACCGGCCACCGCCCCGAACCGGACGCCGAGGGCGAGGCGGACCCGAACACGGCGTCGGGGACGCCCGCAACAACCATTCACGGCGACACCCCCGGCGATGCCCCGACGAACCTCGTCAGCAGCGCCCTGAGTTGCACGCGCTCGCCCGCGTCGAACCCGTCGAGCAGGTCATCGGCGACGCGGGCGGCGATCGCCGAGGCGGCCGCGAAGGTCTCCGCCCCCGACGCCGTGAGCGTGACCGGAAGCGCCCGGCGGTCGGCGGGATCGGCACCCCGCTCGACCAGCCCGCGGGACTCCAGGTCGTCGATCATGCGGACCATCGCCGATTTCTCCGCGCCCAGGTGCTCGACCAGCCGAGCCTGACTGGTCGACCCCAGTCGGTCCAGCGCCATCAGTACGGCGAAATGCCGCCCCTGGATCTCGAGTGACACCAACGCCCTGTTGAAGGCGTCGGCCGCATGACGGTGTGCCCGCTGCAGGAGCGGCCCGATGATGTAGTTCGGGGCGTCGTCGCTGGTAGCCATGGCGGGAGATTACCTCTTTCGATATAGTCTCGTTTGAGATATTCTCACTCAATACATATTGATACGGAGATGACCATGCGCGAATCCATCGCCACCCCTGCGCCGGCGCGAGCGGGGCGAGCACTGCTCGTCGTCGTCGCGATCGCGACCGTCGTGCTGCCGGTCCTGCTCGACGGAGTGATCCTGCGCGGCGCGCATATGGACAACCCCGCGTGGCTGCCGCACGCCAAGCTGCACACCGCGATGGCCTTCTTCGCGGGCGCCGCGCTAGGAATCGGCGCGCTCATATGCCTCGTGGCACGCCCGGTGACCGACCGTTTCGCCATGACGGTCGGCGGCTATCTCGCGGGGGCGTTCTGGATCTCGGTGCTCGCGGCAGGATGTTGGCCGGGGACGTCGTACTTCTTCGTCGACGACCCCGTATACAGCCATCCATTACAGCGTCCGGAGACGCTCGGCATGCCCAACAACGTCGCGACGGCCGTACTCATGATCGTTCTCGTCGCCCTCGGCCTCGCCCCGATCCTGATGCGGCGCAGGACGACTGAGCCCCATACGAAGGCGATGCCTCAGGACAGGGAGTCGTCGTAGCCTGCCGTCATGGGGCCGCCGGCGTCGCCGGTGTTGACCACACCCACGGGCTCGACGAGCAGCGCGTGCACCTCGCCGCTCCCCGCCACCGGGCAGTGCTCGACCCCTTTGGGCACCACGAACAATTGGCCGGGCCCCAGGCGGACGTCACCGTCGCGCATCCGGATGGTCAGGTCACCCGCCACGACGAGGAAGAGCTCGTCGGTGTCGTCGTGCTTGTGCCATACGAACTCGCCTTCGAGCTTCACGACCTTGATCTCGTAGTCGTTCAGCCTGGCCACAACCTTGGGTGACCATCGCTCCGTGAACGCCGCCAGCTTCCCGGCCACGTCTATCGCATCGTGCACCACACCCCGAGTGTGGCACAGATGCGGCCTGGTTCACACGCGCCGGAACGCCTGCAGGAACATCGCGTCCGTGCCGTGCAGGTGGGGCCATAGCTGCACGTGAGTCCCGTTCTCGGGCAACGGGCTGAGCACCGTGGATGGGACGAGCGGCCGGGTGTCGACGGGCTCGAGCCGCCCGTCGGCCGCAACGGCATCGACGACGTCCACGGTCTCGGCGACGTGTGGCGAGCAGGTCGAGTACAGCACCACCCCACCGGGGCGCGCGAGATCGGCTGCGGCCGAGATCAGTTCGTGCTGTAACAGCACCAGATCGGCGATATCGGCAGGCTTCTTGCGCCAGCGCGCCTCAGGCCGCCTGCGTAGGGCGCCGATGCCGGAACACGGCGCGTCGACGAGTACGCGGTCATACCCGGGCTCCAGACCGGACGCCCTGCCGTCGACGGCATGCACTGTCACAGGCTGCCCGGATACAGCCTTCCGGACGAGTTCTGCACGGTGCACGGAGGGCTCGACGGCGTCGACGGCGGCACCGTCGACGGCGGCAAGCGCGCCCAGTAGAGCGGCCTTGCCTCCCGGTCCGGCGCACAGGTCGAGCCATCGACCACCGTCGGATTCGAGCGGCGCGACCGCCAGCGCGCGGGCGACGAGCTGCGAGCCCTCGTCCTGCACCCCCGCGAGCCCGTCGCGCACGACATCGAGCGCACCCGGATCTCCGCCGGGCAGGTAGACGGCATACGGCGAGAACCGGCCCTCCTCGCCGCCCGTCACGAGCGCGAGTTCCTCTGCTGTGATGGCACCGGGGCGGGCTACGAGGTGCACGTCGGGCCGGGCATCGTCCTCGGCGAGCAGGCGCTGAAGCTGGCCCATCGATCGTATACCGTTGCGTTGCAAAGAATCCCAGAACGCCTCGGCGATCCATCGGGGATGCGCATACTGCATCGCCAGATGGCCGATGAGGTCGTCCGACGCCGCAGGGGCGACGCGCGCGACCCAGGTATCGGCGTCGTCACGAGCGATCCGCCGCAGCACGGCGTTCGCGAAACCCGCTGCCCCCTTGGAGGGTCCGCTCTTGACGGCGTCGACAGTGGTGGAGACGGCGGCATGATCGCCGACCCGCGTGCGCAACAGCTGATAGGTGCCCAGTCGCAGGGCGTCCAGCACGGGCGGGTCGATCGCGTCGACGGCGCGTCCAGAGGCAGAGGCGATGACTTCGTCCAGTAGGCCCTGCGCCCGGCAGGTGCCGTAGGCCAGCTCAGTGGCGAAAGCGGCGTCGCGGCCGCTGATCCGGCGCTCACGCAGCAGGCCCGGCAGCACCAGGTTCGCGTAGGCACCCTTCTCCCGCACAGCGCCGAGGGTCTCGAGCGCGGCGGCCCGCGGAGCGTCGATCACTCCCCCACCTCCACTCGGATTCCGGACTCCAGGCGCGCTCCGCGAGCCCAGTCGGCCGCGGCCATCGCCTTCTTCCCCGGTGGCTGGACAGTGCCTAGACGTACGGGGTCGCTCGCCGTCCCGACGAGCACCTCTCGCTTCGTCACGCGTAACTCGCCCGGGGCCAGCGGCTCACCGGACCTCGGCACCCGCGCGACCGGGCCGAGCTTGACCCGGACCCCGCCGACCACCGCCCATGCACCGGGCGCGTCCGTCATCGCCCTGATGTGGCGGTCGACGGCTGCAGCCGGCCGGGTGAAGTCCGCACGCGCACCGTCGACCGTGATCTTGGGTGCGTAGGACACGCCGTCCTCGGGCTGCCGGACCGCCGCGAGCGCGCCGGCCTCGAGGCCGTCGACGGTGCGCACGAGCAACTCCGCCCCCGCGTCCGCCAGGCGGGCGAGCAGAACCGTCGCGGTGTCGTCAGGACGCACCGTCTCGGTCATGACGCCGAGTACCGGACCGGTGTCGAGTCCCTCCTCGATCCGGAACGTGGACGCACCGGTGATCTCGTCACCCGCCTCGATCGCGGCCTGGACGGGCGCGGCGCCGCGCCACGCGGGCAGGAGCGAGAAGTGCAGGTTGACCCAGCCATGGGGAGGAACGTCTAGTAGAGCCTTAGGAACAATGGCGCCGTACGCGACGACCGGCGCACAGTCCGGGGCGAGTTCCGATATGCGCGAGATCGCCTCCTCATCGCGCAGCGAGCGTGGAGTGAGTACCTCGATGCCGTGCTCGTCGGCGACCGCCGCGACGGCAGACCGGCTCGTGCCGCGTCCACGGCCCGAACGCGCGTCCGGCCGGGTGAGCACGGCGACGACATCGTGGTCCGATTCGAGCAGCGCGCGCAGCGCCGGGACGGCGGGTTCCGGAGTCCCTGCGAAGAGCAGCCGCATCAGGCCCCGACCGCCTGGCCGCCCGTGAACCACGGCGAACTGCGGATAGTTCGCATCGCGGCCTTCCGCACCTCCGGATCCAGGCGGGACAGGAACAGCACACCGTCCAGGTGATCCGTCTCGTGCTGGATGCACCTGGCGAGGATCTCGGTCCCTTCGACGGTGATGGGCTCGCCCGTCACGTCGAACCCGTCGGCGACCACATCCATGTGCCGCGTGCAGTCCTCCCGGATATCCGGAATCGACAGGCAACCCTCCGGCCCTGTCTGCATCTCGTCCCCGACCGCGCGCCACACCGGGTTGACGATGTGGCCCGAGCGCCCGCCGCACTCGTAGACGAACACACGACGCGACACGCCGACCTGCGGCGCGGCGAGACCGGCACCGTGGTTCGCGCGCATCGTCTCCATCATGTCGTCGACCAGACGGGCGAGGTCACCGTCGAAGCTGGTCACCTCGTCCGCAGGGGTGCGCAGGACGGGATCCGGGTACATGCGGATGGGTAGAACGGTCATCAGGCCATTATCCTAGAGGCTCGTCACACTGCGCACGCGCCTGAGCTCAGGCGACCGTTCCGGCGTGTATGTTGTGGGGCGTTCTCGCGCCGGGTGGCGCGATTCCCACACGACCCGAGAGCGAGGCCCGGTGCAGCGAGCGCGACTCCGCGTGCTGATGACGCTAGGCCTGGCGACAGCGATCACGCTCACCGCATGCGGCCCGGTCACCGATGATCACCGCACGAGTTCGACGACGCACACGGCGGCTCCGCGCGCGACCGAGGACGACGAGGTCGAGGGCAACCCGTCGGTGCCACCCACGGTGACCGGCTCGGTCCCGATCCCACAGCCCATTCGTCTGCAGTACCCCGTTCCCGGCGGCGTCGGCGATCCGAACCAGAACATCGGCGATCTCTACCTACCCTCGGGTGTCGGCGGCCCGGTCCCCGTGGTGGTGCTGCTGCACGGCGGCGGCTGGCGCGTCCCCGCGAGCTACAAGGCCATGTCCAGCATGGCCCGGTCCCTGGTGTCGCACGGCGTCGCTGTGTGGAACGTCGAATACCGGCGCATCGGCGCGGGCGGCGGCTACCCCACCACGCTCACCGACACCGCCGCGGCGATCGACTATCTACAGACCATCAAGGCACAGATCGCCCCCGCGATCGACCTCGACGACGTCGTGATCTCCGGGCACTCCGCGGGTGGCCAGCTCGCCGTGTGGGCCGCGGCCCGCGAGATGCTCACACCCGGCGCTATGGGCTCGGTCCCCGCCGTACGTCCCGCGGCGATCGTTGCGACCGCAGGCGTCCTCGACATGCGGGTCGCCGTGGCCGACGGCAACAGGCACACTCGCGAGTTCCTCGGCGACCCCGAGAAGAATCCGCAGAACTACGCCGTCGCGAACCCGATTCAGAACATCAACCCCGCGGTGCCCGTGACATGCTTCAACGGGACCCGGGACAGCGTGGTACGCGCGCACGAGTGCACGCGTTTCATCTCCGCCCTGAAGTCCGACGGCGGCGTCGGCCGCGCGGTCCTGCTTCCCGGCGCCGGTCACAACGTGTACTCGCCGAGCAACCCGTACTGGCCGCAGGTACAGAACGCGATCCTCGACTACGTCGACGACTTCCGTTCCGCGCCCAGCACGAGCACACCGGGCAGCACCACCGCGACGAAGCCCCGTGAGCACCTCACGCAGAACTCGGTGCCGACGCGCGAGGCGAACCCGGTACTCGCCGCCCCGGGACCGCGCGGAACGATCACCGCGCCGGTCGGCTGACACGGGCGGCTAGATCAGCCGCTGCGCGCCACGCCCCGCGCTGACTCTCCGCACCGTGGGCCGCGGGTGTCCCAGGCTCTCGATGATGCCGGGCAGCTCCGCCTCGATCCGCTCGGTCGCCCCGGCAGGGGCGAAGGCGACCACCGAACCACCGAAGCCGCCGCCTGTCATGCGGGCGCCGTAGGCTCCCAGATCCACTGCCGCGGAGGCGATCCTGTCGATCGACGGAATCGTGATCTCGAAGTCGTCCCGCATCGACGCGTGCGAGTCGCTCATCAGCGCGCCCAGCTTCTCGAAGTCGCTACCACGCAGAGCGTCAGCCGCCTCGAGCACCCGCACGTTCTCCGTGAGGATATGCCGGGCTCGCCGCCGCACGACGTCGTCGCTGAGACGCCGCCACGAGTCCACGCCCAGGACGTCACCCACGGCGCGCAGCGAGTCCGCCCCGAGCTCCGCCGCCGCGGCCTCGCACGCCTCACGGCGCTGCCTGTACTCCCCCGCCGCATGCCTATGCGGCGCACGGGAATCGATGATCAGAACGTGCACACCGTCGCCCGACGGAACCGGAACGGGCCGCACGTCGAGCGTCAGGAAGTCGATGAGCAGAGCGGTGTCCGGTGCACCGTAGAGGCTGGCGAGTTGGTCGAGCAGACCGGTGGGCGCGCCGACGTACTCGTTCTCGGCGCGCTGGGCGAGCCTCGCCACCGCGTGTCGGTCGTCCACATCCGGGACGAGCGCCAGCAACGCTGCACATTCGAGGGCAGCGGACGACGAGAGACCTGCTCCCACAGGTACATCGGAGGCAACCCTCACCCGTCCGCCGCCCACCGGATGCCCGGCGTCACGCAGCACCCAGAGGCAACCTGCGACATATGCGCCCCAGCCTGTCACGCCGCCCGGCACGGTATCCGTCGGGATCATTGCAACGTCCGGCTCGTCGGCGGAGGAAGCGACGAGATCGCCCGGCCCCGGGTCGTATTCGACGGTCGTACCGACCTGCAGCGCTATAGGCAGGGCGTAACCGAGGTTGTAGTCGGTGTGCTCGCCGATCAGGTTGACGCGACCCGGCGCGTAGGCGCGACGGGTCATACCGTCACCACGGCCTCGATAGCCACCCGCAGCTCGGCCGCGACCTGCTCCGGGGTCTTGTCGGTGACGAATGCGTCCCGCCCGGACTCGGACCCGGCGAGGTACTTGAGCTTGTCGGCGCTGCGACGCACCGAGAACAGCTCGGCGTGCAGGTAGCCCTCGTCCGCGCTCGCTCGGTACTGGTGCCACGACGCGATGTACGGCAGCGGGTCGCCGTACAGGCCGTCGTATCCGCGGAGCACGGTCAGGTACACACGCGCCAGATCATCCGCCTCGGCGTCGCTGAGTTCGGTCAGGTTGCGGCAGTGACGATTCGGGTAGACGTGCACCTCAGCCGGCCATCGGGCGGCGAACGGCACGAACGCCGTGGTGTGTTCGGTTCGCACGAGGACCCTTGTGCCCGGATCGGTCTCGTACTGCAGGATCGACTCCCACAGGTCGGTGCCGGTCGCGGCGCGATGCTGGGCCGCCGCACGCAGCATCGTCTGAGTGCGATGCGTTCGGTACGGATACGCATAGATCTGCCCGTGCGGATGTGTGAGGGTGACACCGATCTCCTCGCCGCGATTCTCGAAGCAGTACACCTCCTCGACGCCGTCCCGGGCGAGCAGATCGGCCGTGCGCTGAGCCCACACATCGACCACGAGTCGGGCACGTTCGGGCGAGAGGGACGAGAAGGCGCCATCGTGGTCACTGGTGAAGCACACGACCTCGCAGCGGCCGTACCCCGGGGCCTCGCTGCCGGATGCGCGGTCGCCCGGAAGCGTGAAACCCGATCCGGCACGCGCGGTGGACAGTGACGGAAAGCGATTCTCGAACACCGCGACGTGGTAGTCCTCGGCAGGTACCTCACTGGAGAGACCGGCCGGGTCCGGGCACAGGGGGCACATCCGGCGTGGGGGCTTGTACGTCCGCTGCTGGCGCGCAGGCGCCGTCATCACCCAGTCGTCGGTCTGCATGTCGTAGCGGACGCCGGTAGGACTCTCGGAGGGCCGGTGCGGCAGATCGCGATGGTCGACCCCGGGCCGGGTCGGCGCGTCCCCCGGACCGTCGAAGAACATCATCTCGCGGCCGTCTGCGAGGGTGGCTCGAATCGGCTGTGGCAGAGCCCTGCTCACGTCATTCCTCCTCGCGGCCGGTGTCGGCGACCGTCAGTTCGATACGGCGCGCGAGCTCCGTGCGCCGCGCGGGGGTGAGACCGGCGTCCGTGACCAGCTTGTCGACGCGCCCGAACTCGGCGAACAGGTGCGCGCCGATCTCCCCGTACTTGGTGTGATCGGCCAGCAGCACCGTGGCACGGGATGTGCCGATGATCCGCCGATTCGTCTCGGCCTCACCGATATTCGGCGTCGTGAAGCCCGCATAGGGGTCTATGCCGTGGGTGCCGAGGAACGCCAGGTCCGTGCGGAAGCGCTCGAGGGCCGCGTTGGCGACCGGCCCGACGAGTGCATCCGACGGTGTCCGCTGACCGCCGGTCAGCTGCACCGCGCCCGCGCCTCCGCGGAGGTCTGGCAGCCCATCGTCGCGGTCGGTGAGCGCATGGAAGATCGACACCGAGTTCGTGACGACGGAGACATCGCGCCCGCGCAGGCGGCGAGCGAGCTCGAGCGTCGTCGTACCCGCGCCGATGGCCAGCGTCATGCCGTCGGATACCAGTCCGAGGGCAGCGTCGGCGATGGCCCGCTTCTCATGTGTCTCCCTCCCGGCCTTATGTGCGGAGTAGGGCTCCGCCCCGCGGACCCCCGGCTCACCGCCGGCGCGCACCGCGCCGCCATGCACCTTGGTCACCTCGCCGTCGGCCTCGAGCTGGTCCAGGTCGCGGCGGATCGTCATCTCGGAGACATCGAGCTCGGCGGCGAGATCGGTCACCCGCACAGCACCCCGGGTCACCACCGCCGCTAGCACGCGTCCACGTCGCTCGGCTGCAAGCACGCCACGAAATCTACCAAACTCGAACACGTTGGACGGACAATCATGCGATTTGCTGGTGCATTTCTGTTCGACAATGTTAGATTCCGTTACACCTGTCATCCGAAGCAACAAGGGAGTTGCCCGTGAACGTGGCTTCCGACGCGGTCCTGAGGCTCAACACCGGGGCCCTGGACTACGTGCTCATCGCCATCTACTTCGTGTTCGTGCTAGGCATCGGCTACCTCGCCCGGCACCAGATATCCTCGAGCCTCGACTTCTTCCTGTCGGGACGTCGCCTGCCGGCCTGGGTGACGGGCATCGCGTTCGTGTCCGCCAACCTCGGCGCGGTCGAGATCATGGGCATGTCCGCCAACGGCGCGCAGATCGGCATCTCGACCATGCACTACTACTGGATCGGTGCCATCCCGGCCATGGTGTTCCTCGGCCTGGTGATGATGCCGTTCTACTACGGCTCGAAGGTGCGCAGCGTCCCCGAGTTCATGCGTCGCCGCTTCGGCACCGGCGCGCACCTGGTCAACGCGATCAGCTTCGCGCTCGCGCAGGTGCTGATCGCCGGCGTCAACCTGTACCTGCTGGCCACCGTGATCAAAGCGGTTCTCGGTTGGCCAGAATGGGTCTCGCTGATCGTCGCGGCCGCCGTGGTCCTGACGTACACGGCCCTCGGCGGTCTCTCCGCAGCCATCTACAACGAGGTTCTTCAGTTCTTCGTGATCCTCGCGGCGCTGGTACCGCTGACCGTGATCGGCCTCATCAAGGTCGGCGGCTGGAGTGGCCTCGAGGAGCGCGTGATCGACACGCATTCTGACAAGGGCGCCGTGACCGCAACGGTGCACGAGCAACTGAACTCATGGCCGGGCCAGGCGCTGAGCGGATTCTCATCGCCCGTGTGGTCGGTGGTCGGCATCGTGTTCGGCCTCGGATTCGTGCTCTCGTTCGGCTACTGGACAACCAACTTCGTCGAGGTCCAGCGCGCCATGGCTTCCGACTCCACGTCTGCCGCGCGCCGCGCCCCCATCATCGGCGCGATCCCCAAGATGTTCATCCCGTTCGTCGTGATCGTCCCAGGCATGATCTGCGCGGCCTCGATCGGCGACATGATCCATCTCAAGAACACCGGCACCGCACAGGGATTCACGTACAACGACGCGATCCTTCTGATGATGCGTGACATCCTCCCCAACGGCCTGCTCGGCGTCGCCGTCGCGGGGTTGATCGCCTCGTTCATGGCCGGCATGGCCGCCAATGTATCGGCATTCAACACGGTGTTCTCGTACGACATCTGGCAGCAGTATGTCGTGAAGGACCGCGAGGACCGCTACTACATCACGGTCGGCCGCATCGCGACGGTCGCGGCCGTCCTCCTTGCCATCGGCACCGCGACCATCGCAGCGGGCTACTCCAACCTGATGGACTACCTGCAGACGCTGTTCGGCTTCTTCAACGCGCCTCTGTTCGCGACGTTCATCCTCGGCATGTTCTGGAAGCGCATGACGCCGACCGCGGGCTGGGTGGGCCTGGTCGCCGGCACCGCATCGGCCGTCCTGGTCTTCGTGCTTCAAGAGACCGGCGTCATCGATCTCCCCGGCCAGGGCATGCCGTTCATCGCCGCATCCGCCGCGTTCGTCGTGGACATCGCGCTGTCGGTCCTGATCTCCCTCGTGACACGTCCCAAGCCCGACGAGGACTTGCGCGGCTTCGTCTACTCCCTCACCGACAAGAAGACCCTCGCGGGCGAGGAGGACACCAAGACCCCGTGGATCGCACGGCCCGTGCCGCTCGGCAGCGTCGTTATCATCCTGGTCGTCATCCTCAACGTGGTCTTCCACTGACATTCGAGAAGAAGCGAGAAACCATGAGCGACAAAGATATTCCGAACGGCTCGGCAACCGACGAGACCAGGAGGGGCAACCTGTTCACGCGACTCTTCGACATCCGGACGATCATCGCCGCACTGCTGGGCCTATACGGCGTGCTGCTCCTGATCGCAGGCTTCGCGCCCGGGCTGGCCGGAGCGGGCGCGGGCGACCACCAGCACTCCGCAGACCCCATCGACATGTCGGTCGGCAGCTCGTCCAACCTGTGGGTCGGCGGGGTCCTGGTGCTGGTGGCATTGTTCTTCGGCGCCTGGGCAGCACTTCGACCCCACAGCTAGTCGCGTTGCGAAGGCCGGCGCTCGGGCCAGTCGATGCGCCGGGCCTGCGGGAACACCTGCTGCCAGAAGTCCTTGTCGAACGAGGCCCCGCGCCGCGCCAGTACCGTCAGCCCACAGGCCATCACCACGCCGAGCACCGCGAGGAGGATCGCCGCGGTGACCAGGACACCGATCGCCACCGGCATCGCGGCAGGCCACCACTTCCCGATAGCGATCAGCGCCGGCGCCACGAAGAATCCGCCGCCGATGAACCAGTCGGAGCCCACCTTGTCTGCGCGCATAGCGAGTTGCACCGCCCGCTCGTATCGTGTCGTCGCCATGCCCCACTGTGCGCCACCGGCCGACGAATGACGATTACCCCGCGAGTACATGCACGGCGTCAGTACGGATATCGACCGTGCCTCAGGTACCTCCCCGTTCGCACGGTCTCGCCGTAGCCGTCCGCGAAGCGACCCAGCCGGTAGACGACGGTGCCGCCCACGGCGGTGGCCACCACCGTCGCATCGTCACGGTTCACCATGCGCGACAGCCCGTCGTAGAACGGGACCGGAGACTCGTGATACTCGTCGACACGAGCGTCTAGGGCGTGGGGATCGATGACCACGAGATCGGCGCGATCGCCCAGGCGGAGATAGCCGGCGTCCAGACCGAACCACGAACCGAGCTCGCCGGTCAGCCGGTGCACCGCATGCCCGATCGACATGATCGGGCTGCCGGCCTCACGCGCATCCCGCATGCGCCGCAGGAAACGCAGCGGCATGTTGTAGAACGCCATGTTCCTGAGGTGGGCTCCCGCGTCCGAGAAGCCCAGGTGCACCGTCGGATAGGTCGCCATCCGATCCAGCACCGCCTCGCGGTCGTTATGCAGGGTTGTCGTCCATCGGACGTTGCGCTCGCCGTGCTCGACCAGCACATCGAGGAACGCGTCCACCGGGTCGACACCGCGCTCGTCGGCGATCCGGCCGAAGCTCTTGCCCACGTTCGCAACGTCGGGGCATTCGACAACGGTCGCTTCATAGAAGTCCTTGTTCCAGGCGCTGGGCTTGAACAGCTTGCCCCGTAGCTCCCGCCGGAACCGGCGGCGGTAGTCCTCGTCTGCCAGTAGCGCGTTGCGCTCGATCTGATCCCGCAAGTGCAGCGCTGCGGTCCCGGCACCGAACTCCTCGAACACCGGAAGGTCGATGCCGTCGGAGTAGAGGGTGAACGGAACAGGCAGATGCTGGAATCGCACGTCGGACCGCAGCACCGTGTTACCCCATTGCGTGAGCCGACGCAGCGCGATGTGGGCACCGCGCGCGGTCTTCGTGTCGAAGGAGACGAGAAGACTTACGGGGACGGCACGTTCGCGGCGGAAGAGCCGAGTGCCCGACGCCAGGAAGAACATCAGGGCGGTGAGGGGCCGATCGATGTCGGGCGCGCTCTGCAGCACACCGCACCGCTCGCGCAACACGTCGACGAGCCGCCATCGCTCGGGCCACCGCGCATAGGTCGACGGCAGCGCGCGCGATCGGTAACGGTCGCCGTCGAGCTTGTCCAGCTGGGTGTCCATCCCCGACATCCCCAGCATCCCGGCGCGCAGCGCCCTATCGAGCATGCGCGCCATCGTGTCGATCTCGGCCCGGGTGGGCCGGACGGAACCGTCGGTCGCCCGCCCGAGCCCCAGGACGGCGGTGCGCAGATCCGAATGTCCCACGAACGAGGCCACATTGGGACCCAGCGGCAGCCCGTCGATGCACTCGATATACCCCTCGGGGCCGTCCCAGTCACGGAATCTGTCGAGCGCGCCGATCACATGCCGCCTGGGCACGGCCTCGACCCGACTGAAAAGGTCCGCGGCGTCGTCGTTCTCGACGTACACGGTGGACATCGAGCAGCACCCGAAGAGCACCGTGGTGATCCCATGCCGCACCGACTCCCCCAGGCCCGGGTTCAGCAGGACCTCGGCGTCGTAGTGCGTATGGATGTCGATGAACCCCGGCATCACCCACTTACCGCACGCGTCCACGACATCCGGACAGCCGGTCTCATCCAGCGGGTCGGCCGAAGCGGCGACGACACGGCCACCCGCGATTCCCAGGTTCGCGATCCGCGGGTCACCACCGGTGCCGTCGAACCACAGTCCGCCGCGGACGATCAGATCGAACATGCGCCGCCCTCCTCCGCGGCCGCGGCTCGCTTCGCCCCCGTACGGGCCATCACGGCCGCCGCGGCCCGCGGCGCGAAACGCGCCTGCAACTGCAACAGCCGCGCGCTCCACGGTGCCGCGACCACCGGCGTCTCGCGCTCGACCCCGCGGATCACGACGGCCCCCGCCTGGTCCGGCGACAGCGCGGACGCCACGTCACCGATGCTCGGGACACGCTCCTGCGCACCGGGGTTCGCGTTCCAGTAGTTGCTCGCCACCTTGCCGATAACCGCCTCGGTGACGCCGACACCGGTGCCTGCCAGATCGGCCCGCAGGGCATCGCTGAAGCCCCGCAGTGCCCAGCGCGCTCCCGCGTATCCGACGGCTCCAGGCCAGACGACCCTGGACGCCGGCGAGTTGACATTGACGATCCATCCGGTACCCCGCGAGATCATCCGTCCGACGAACGCGCGGGTGGTGAAGCACGCTGCGAGATACGGCGCCTCGATCTGGCTCGCGAATTCCTCCATAGAAGTCTCATCGACGAAGAGGAACCGCCCCGCCCCCGCGCAATTGACTATCACGTCCGGTGTCCCCCACCGCTCGCTCACGCGTCGCTCCATCGACCGGACCTGCTCGACGTCACCGAGATCGCACGGCGCCACGTAGGCCTGCGCGCCCCGCTCACGTACCTGCTCCGCGACCCCTTCGAGTGCGCTCTCGCCTCGCGCTACCAGCACGACTCGCGCGCCGCGAGCCGCCAGCCTCCGTGCGGTGCCGGCGCCGATCCCATGGGACGCCCCCGTCACCAGCGCCGTAGCTCCCGTGAGCTTCATCTCCGCTCCCCACCGTCGACCGTAATAGTCCATGTAGGACTATTACATAGACGTCCGCGCGAGGCAATAGACTCTGACGAATGGACCTCCGGCTGACACCGACCTCCTACATCGTTCTCGGACTCGTCCGGTGGGAGCCGGGATCGACCGCTTACGAACTGGAGCGCAGGATCGGCGCGACGGTGTCGCACATGTGGACCATCCAGCGCTCACAGATCTATCGGGAGCCCCTGCGTCTGGCGGAAGCCGGACTGCTCACGGCCGAGAGCGACGACGCGGTCCGCGCGAAGACACGCTTCTCCATCACCGATGCAGGCAGCGCGGCGATGGACAGCTGGCTGTCGCAGGCCTCGGGCGACATGCCCCAGCTACGCGACCTCTCCATTCTGAAGATCTTCTTCGGCGCCACCCCCGAGGACATAGCCCGCGTCCAGCTCCTGGCGCACCAGGCGCGACTCAAGGAGTACGAGTACCTGCGCGAGGCGGGCGGAATCGCACACGAGGGACCCCGCAGGGCACTCGATGCGGCGATAGCGCACGAGCGGACCTCGATCCGCTACTGGAGCGACCTGGTCAAGCCCGCCCAGTGACGGCCCCACGCAACTCGTGGGTCCAGACCGTCGCCCGACGCCCGCGGAAACCGATGCGGAACGGGCCGTCGTCGGACGGCGAATAGGTGATGCGGGCGACGAAACCGGTGCCACGCCTGCGCCATTCGATGGACACGCCGGGGTCGTCGTCGCCCAGTTCCCGCCCGTCCGGTCGCTCGATCCGCACGTACGAGGACGGAATGTATGCATTGGGGTGCGCCGTCGTCACGTCCACCACCACCCTCTCGCCGAGGTCGCGGACCCTCAGGATGCGCGACGTCGCCCGCGCCGCGAGCAGAGGCGAGCCGAGCGGCGATACCGGCAGCCGTGGCCGCGGGTGGCGCGCGGGAACCGGGGCCGGCCCCGGGGTACCGTCCGCCATCGCCCGCGCCAGCGCCGTCGACGCATCCACGAACGCCGCGAGCTCGTTGCGGCCGAACAGAGTGCTACCTCCCTCGTAGCGCTGCACGTCGTACTCCTCCGGCGTCGTCAGATAGTGCGCATACCCGTTCGCATATCCCTGCACCAGAACGGAATCCGGGTCGACACTCAAGGTCTCGGCGACCGCGGCCCGCAGCCGCCGGCCCGCGGTGACGGTGACCTCGACCGGCAGACAGACAAGGTGCAGCGCGGCGTCCGGCTCTCCCAGCCGCACCAGCTGCACCGGGACCTGTTCGGCGACCCAGCCCATCGGCCCGACCGGCAGCAACATCTCCTTCGGGGCCTGCACCCGAGCAAGTTCCGGGCGGCGTCGATACATCCACCGGCTCGCCGCACCGATCCGGTTTCCCAGGCCCTGTCGAAACACCCTGGCGCCCAGACCGTCCGATGTCCCGGCCGCGAAGGCGGCGCCGAGCACTGCGCGCCCGGTGGGCCCGTCGGGCGTGCGCGACCGGGCGAGGTCGACGACGGTGGCACGCCAATCCAGCGCCGGCGCCAGCGGCTCACCCGGCTCTGCGGCCAACCGCAGAGCGAGATCCAGCTGCCTTCTGCCGATCTCGGCGGTGTTCTCCCGCTCGTCGTCGTATGGTCCGTGCCCGGCGCTGCCGTTCAGATTGGGCGACATGTCACCCGAATTACTCTGCGCGAACGCCGCAACGAAGCCGGATCCGCGCTCACGTTCCCACGCCGACGCCGCCCAGCCCTTGTTGTCGGAGCTGATCAACCGGTTCGTATTGGTCATCGACGTACAGTGCACGGCGAACCAGTCGAGGGCTGCCGCGAGCTCCCCTTCGGCATGTACGCGCAGCAGTGTCATCGCCGGATCGATGCCGTCCGGAAGCGCATCACGATCGCCGATAGGGTTGGCGGCGAACGCATCCGGACTCCGGTTCACGGACGCATCGAGCAGCTCGCCGCGCGCCAGAGACAAGTCGACGGGCCGCAGCCCGGCGTCCGCCTCGACGATCGCACGCACCACACCGCTCACTAGCCGCGACCGTGTGCGGGGGTGCCTTCCTCCGGTGGTCACGTTGTAGAGCGCGTGGTCCCCGAAACCGCCCGGGCCGCAGTGGGTGTGCGTCGCCGTCAGCACCGTGTTCGCGGCCGTATAACGGCCGTTGCAGCGACGCTCGAGGCGGGTGCGTACATCGTCGACCGTGGCTTGGAAGAACATGCCGATATCCGCGACGACGTAAGCGAGGCGCCTGCCGCCGGCCTCGAACACGAAGGCGCGGGCATACTGCCGCGAGAGGAGCCCCGTACTGCGCTGCCCGGGCATACCGTAGCCCATCATGCCGACGCCCCACGGCTCGCCCGTGATGTCGACCTTCGCCCAGCCGGCCCGGAATCGCTGCTCTGCCACGACCCGCACGCTACGCGCCCGCATGGGCCGGTCGCAGGCCGTGCAGCAACGCCAGGATGGTCCGGCCCATCGCATCCCGCGTCTGTCGCGGGTCCGCCGAGCGGGTGATAGCCAGGGCGGCCGCGGTCAGCGAGCCGTACAACGCGGTGGCGGTCGCGGTGGTGTCCGCTACCGCGATCGACTCATCGGTCCGCAGCGCCCCGATGACATCCGTCAACACACCGTGGACATGGGACTCGGCATGCTCCCACCACGGGACGAAACCGAGGGCGCCCGGCCCGTCGCGAAAGCAGATTCGTTGATAATCGACGTCGAGGCAGCGGTCGAGGAACGCGTCGAGCCCCCGCTCCACTGCATCCCATGGGCTCCGTGCGGAAGCGGTCGCCTCCGCTATCGCAGTCATCGTGCGCTCGTCAACCGCCTCGAGCGCCGCGAGGAACAGCTCCCGCTTGGCCGGGAAGTAATGATATGCAGCACCTTTCGTGACGCGGGCGGATGCTGCAATCCGGTCCATAGACGCCCGCGCATAGCCGTCCTCCGAGAACAGCCTGATAGCACCGGCCACGATCGCGGCGCGCGTCGCCGCCGCGTTCTCGTCCCTTCGCGAAATCTCTGACATACCCCAGGTAGGTTACATTCCTCGTTGCGGCTTGCGGGGGCGAACGCGGAGAGTGGGCAGCACAGCCGAAGGAGGACCTCCGTGACGACCCATCAGACCCCCACTGCTACACCGACCCTCGTCCTCGACGAGGCCCGCGCCCTGCCGGGAGCCCTCCGCCGAAGTCTCAGACACCGCGGGACGCGACCGTCGGACGACCTCGTTCTCGTCTCCCAGTGGCGGGCCGGTCCCGCATCGGATCATGCGGGGCCGTTCCTGACGAGCCTCACCCGCTTCACCCCGAAGCACACCCGGGACCTACCCGGTATCTGGCTCGCGGGTATCCGCCTCGCGGATCAGCTGATCCGTCTCGATGGCGCGGTAGGTGTCGCAACCTACATCCGACCTGGTCGTCGCAGTATCGAGGTCGGCTCACTCTCGGTCTGGACCGACGAGGCGGCCCTCGGGGCCTTCGTCTCACTCCCCTACCACGTCGTGATCATGGATCGGTATCGGCCGCGCGGGCTCCCGGTGCACTCGGCGACGTGGTGGTCCGACGCCCCGACCGATGTCACGAAGGAGGTCGAAGACGGCCTGCGGTTGCTGGACTCCAGCAACGAACGCCGCGTCACACAGCGGCCGCGCTGAGCTACCCGATCCGCAACGGAACAACATCACCCGATCCGCAACGGAACAACATCACCCGATCCGCAACGGAACAACATCACCCGATCCGCAACGGAACAACATCACCCGATCCGCAACGGATCGATCTGAATCCGCACGGGCTCCCCCACTCGCCGAACGCTGCGGCTCACCTGCGCGACGAACAGGGCACGTGCGAGCGAGCGGCCGTCCCGCCGCGCGACGCGTACGAGCAATCGTTGCGGCGGGGACGCCTCGTCAGCGCCTCCCGGGAGTCGCACGCCCGGCGGGAGGTCGACGGGGCCGAGCACCTCGGCGCCGTCGGGGAGATCCGCGAGCTCGGCGACCGCGGCGATATCCGCCGCGTCGCCGTCGAGCGCGGCCAGATGCGTGGCGGGTGGAAAGCCCACGGCCGCACGCTCCTCCAGCTCACCCACCGCATAACCGACCGGGTCCCAACGGATCACGGCCTGCACCTCCCGTATACCGGCGTCCGCACCTATGACCACGGTGCCGTCCGGCCCGACGAGCGCAGCCGCGGCGAGCCAGCGCCGCACCGTCTCCTCACCAGCGCGCAGGTCCGCCCGGCCCAGCAGCAGCCATCCGTCGAGCAGCAACGCCGCCCCGTACGCGCCCTCGGCCACGGGTTCCGCGCCCGGGGTCGCCACGACCAGCCGGCGCCCCGGACCGACCTCGCTCAGGACGTGTTCTCCGCCCGACATCGACACGGGCACGCCGGGAAACGCACGCCCCAACTCCTCCGCAGTCCGCGCGGCACCCACGATCACCGCGCGCACCGTGGTGCCACCGCACGCTGGACATCGATACCCGTTGTCGACCCGGGCGCACCACTTGCACGTCAGGGCGCCGGGAGCGGAGCGAGCGGGCCCGACCGATGCTGCAGCTGTGCCCGATGTGGCCTGCAGGGGCCCGTTGCAGTGCCTGCAGCGCGCAGGCGTCCGGCATCGAGTGCAGGACAGGGCCGGCGCATACCCTCGGCGGGGCACCTGCACCAGCACGGGACGGTCGCCGTCGAGGGCGGACCGTGCGGCGGCGAACGCCGATCCGGGCAGGCGCGCGCTCCGCGCGAGCGGGTCCCGGGCGAGCTCGATGTCCGAGTCGGCCACCCCGACGATGCGCGGCGACACCGCGCGCACTCGGTCGCGGGCGGCGACGATGTCGCCGGCCCAACCGGAGGCGACCAGTGCCTGCGACTCCGGGGTACGCGCGAATCCCCCGATCACGAACGCGCACTTGCACTGGAATGCCCTCAGCGCCAGCACCTCCCGCGTATGCGGGTAGGGCGCACGAGGCTCGGCGAGGGAATCGTCACCGTCGTCCCACACGGCCACGAGACCGAGGTCCGGCAGGGGCGCGAAGGCCGCACTGCGGGTTCCGACGACGACGCGCGCCGTGCCCGTCAGAGCCGCGACCCAGCGGCGGTACCGCGCCGATGGGCCCAGGCCCGCGGCGAGCACTACGACCTCCGGCAGGTCGCGGCACGCCTCGGCGAGACGGTCCACGTCGGCCTGGTCGGGCACGACCAGCAGCGCGCGGCGCCCGGTCGAGAGCGCGACGGCAGCGAGCTCCGCGAGCCTGGCCGCCCAGTCCTCGCCGGGCAGTGCCTGCCATGCAGCGCGGGGCGCACGCCCGTCGGCGACGGCGGCCGCGAACTGGGGGCCGTACACGTAGTCCTCCAGCACACCAGGCGGCTGCTCGACCGGCGCGAGGGCGGGCACCCCGCCGGCGAGCTTCGCGAGGGCGTCCTTCTCGACGCGCGCATGCCTGGGTGGGATCGCGAGGCGCAGCACGTCGGCCCGGGTCCCCGCGTACCGAGTCGCCACCTCGGTCACGAGCTCCAGGGTCTCGTGGGTCAGCACCCGCAACGGGGACACGACGCGGTCCAGACGCGCGAGCTTGCCGTCGTGCTCGGACCGCGCGAGGCGTTCCAGGACGAAGCCGTCCACCAACCGCCCCGAGAACCTGATACGGACGCGGACGCCGGGCTGCGCATCCCCATCGAGCTCGGGCGGGACCAGGTAGTCGAACTCCCGGTCCAGATGGCTCACCTGCAGCAGCGGCAACACCCGCGCTACGGGTAGCGCGGGTGCCGCGGAGGTGACCTCGGGAGGCCCCTCGGCCTCCGACACGGGCGGGACTAGATACCCGCGGCCGCGCGCAGGGCGTCGACGCGGTCGGTCTGCTCCCAGGGCAGCTCGATGTCGGTGCGGCCGAAGTGGCCGTACGCGGCGGTGGCCGCATAGATCGGGCGCAGCAGGTTCAGGTCGCGGATGATCGCGCGGGGCCGCAGGTCGAACGTCGACGCGATAGCCGCCTGGATCTTGGCCGGGTCGATGTTCTCCGTCCCGAACGTCTCCACGAACAAGCCCACCGGCGCCGCCTTGCCGATCGCGTAGGCGACCTGCACCTCGATCCGCTCCGCAAGGCCCGCGGCGACAGCGTTCTTCGCTACCCAACGCATCGCGTACGCCGCGCTGCGGTCCACCTTCGACGGATCCTTACCCGAGAACGCACCACCACCGTGACGGGCCATACCGCCGTAGGTGTCGACGATGATCTTGCGACCCGTCAGGCCCGCATCGCCCATCGGACCGCCCAGCACGAACTTGCCCGTCGGATTCACCAGCAGCCGCACGTCGGAGGTGTCCAGCGACTCGACACCGAGGTCGCCGAGCACCGACTCCAGCACGTGCCGCCGCAGATCCGGCGCCAACATGCCGTCGATATCGATATCCGCGGCGTGCTGGCTCGAGATCACCACGGTGTCCAGCCGGACCGGCTGCTCACCCGCGTACTCGATCGTCACCTGCGTCTTACCGTCCGGACGCAGGTACGGCAGCGTGCCGTTCTTGCGGACCTCCGTCAGACGTCGCGACAGACGATGCGCCAGCGAGATCGGCAGCGGCATCAGCTCCGGGGTGTCACTGCACGCATATCCGAACATCAGGCCCTGATCGCCCGCACCCTGCGCATCGATCTCGTCGTCCGCGCCGTCGACACGGTGCTCGTACGCGCGGTCGACGCCCTGCGCGATCTCCGGGCTCTGCGCACCGATAGCGACGTTCACACCGCACGAGTTACCGTCGAAGCCCTTCGCGGAGCTGTCGTAACCGATCTCGAGCACCTTGTCCCGCACGATCTTCGGGATATCGGCGTACGCCTCGGTAGTCACCTCACCGACGACGTGCACCTGCCCGGTCGTCACCAGCGTCTCGACCGCCACACGCGAACCGGGATCCTGGGACAGCAGAGCGTCGAGAACCGAATCGGAGATCGCGTCACAGATCTTGTCGGGGTGCCCCTCCGTCACCGACTCACTGGTGAACAGGCGGTGTCCCGACTTTGCAGAATCGACCACAGGTAGAACCTTTCGCATTCGTTCGGCGGCGCCTCGATCGGGCGCCACCCACCCTAGTTAAGATCGGACATCTGCGCGACGGCAGCATCCAGTATGTGACTCGCCATCACGTTCTTCGAGCCGAGCGCGAGTGTGCGCTCCGAGCCGTCCGTGCCGAGCAGCCAACCCGCGTTGTCGTCCACCTCGAACGCTCGCCCATCCCCGACGGCGTTGAGAACAAGCAGGTCGCAGCCCTTCCGCTTCAACTTGACCCGACCGTACTCGAGTACCGTACCGTTCGCGTCGCCGGTCTCCGCGGCGAACCCGACGATGACGGAGCGCCCGGGCAGGGCGCCCTCGGCGCGCGTGGCCACGAGGCCTGCGAGCACGTCGGGGTTCTCGATCATCGTGATCGTTTCCAGCGCCTCACTCGCACCGCCCTTCTTGAGCTTGGTGGCGGCAGCCTCCGCGGGACGGTAGTCGGCTACGGCAGCGGCCATGATCACGAGGTCGGCGTCGCGGCTGTGCTCGGCCATGGCGGCCTGGAGATCGAGGGCCGACGAGATACGCACGACGTCGACGGCGGCCGGGTCCGGCAGCCCGACGGTGTTGCCGGCTACCAGGGTTACGTTCGCGCCGCGCTGCGCGGCGACCCTGGCGAGTGCGTAGCCCTGCTTACCGGAGCTGCGATTGGTCAGGTAGCGCACCGGGTCAAGGGCCTCACGGGTCCCGCCCGCGGAGACGACTACACGACGGCCCTCGAGATCTCGTGGCAGCGACTCGGCACGGTCCAGGAGCAGGTCACCGAACGCGCCGATCTCGTCGGGCTCGGCCAGGCGGCCGGCGCCTGTGTCCTTGCCCGTGAGCCGCCCACGCGCCGGCTCGAGCACTGTCGCTCCATAGGCACGCAGGGTGTCGACGTTGGCACGAGTCGCCGGATGCTCCCACATCTCCGTGTGCATGGCCGGTACGAACAGCACCGGGCAGCGCGCGGTGAGGAGTGTCCCCGTCAGCAGGTCGTCGGCCCTCCCCTGCGCTGCCCGCGCCATGAGGTCCGCGGTGGCCGGGGCGACGACGACGAGGTCCGCCTCCTGCCCCAGCTTGACGTGCGGAACCTCCGGGATCGCGTCGAAGACGGACGTCGAGACAGGGTTGCCGGAGAGCGCCTCGAACGTGGCCGCGCCGACGAACTCGAGGGCCGCGGCCGTAGGGATCACACGGACCGAGTGCCCGCGTTCCGTGAAGTGGCGGACGACGGCGGGGGCCTTGTAGGCGGCGATGCCGCCACCCACGCCGACGACGACCCTCTTCGAGGCGCTCTTGTGGTCCGGATCGCTCATACGGCAGACGTCACTCGCCCTCGGTGTGCTCCAAGAGGTCGGAGTGGATCTCGCGCATCGCGATCGACAGCGGCTTCTCGTGCAGGCCGGGCTCGACCAAGGGCCCGACGTACTCGAGCACGCCCTCGGAGAGGCTGTTGTAGTAGTCGTTGATCTGCCGCGCACGCTTGGCCGCGTAGATCACCAGCGCGTACTTCGACGACGTGCGCGCAAGCAGCTCATCGATCGGCGGGTTGGTGATGCCCAGCGGCTGGTCGTACTGCGGAGCCGCGGTCTCGGTGGCATCGATCGGTGCTGGGGTGGGGGTGCTCACGCGTCTCCATCGTTCGTCGATCGTCCCGGGCCCACGCAGGGACCGGTACTTCGGTCTTATATCTTGGGCGATTCTACGCCGACCAGCAAGGATACCAAGCGCGCGACTGCGGCGTCCAAATCGTCGTTGACGACGACCACGTCGTACTCGTCCTTGGTGGCCATCTCGGCCCGGGCGGTTCCGAGCCGGCGAGCGATCACATCCTCGCTCTCGGTGCCCCGGGCGCGGAGCCTACGTTCCAACTCCTCCCAGGTGGGCGGGCTGAGGAACACCGTGACGGCCTCCGGCAGCGCCTTCTTGACGCTCGCGGCTCCGGCCAGGTCGACCTCGACGAGGACCGGCCTCCCGTTCGCCAGCGCGTCGTAGACAGGCCTTGCGGGCGTGCCCGAGCGCTGGAGGCCGCCGTGGATCTCAGCCCACTCGAGCAGGTCACCGTCGGCGATCAGGCGGTCGAAGCCGGCGTCGCCGACGAAGTGGTAGTCCCGTCCGTCGACCTCGCCGGGACGCGGGTCCCGCGTAGTCGCGGACACGGAGAAGAACAGGTCGGGCACCTCGTCGCGCAGGCGCGCGACGACGGAGGACTTACCGACGGCCGAGGGGCCGACCAGGACTACCAGTCGACCCCTCGTAACCGCGTCGGCGGTAATAGGCTGCGCCACGCGTACGTCAGGCGGAGAACTTCTCGAGCAGCGCCTTACGCTGGCGCTCGCCGAGACCGCGGACCCGACGGGTCGGGGCGATCTCGAGCTCGTTCATGATCTCCTGGGCCTTGACCTTGCCCACCTTCGGCAGAGCCTCGAGCAGCGCCGAGACCTTCATCTTGCCGAGGACCTCATCGGTCTCGGCATCCTTGAGCACCTGCTGCAGGTGGGTGGCACCCGTCTTGAGCTTGTTCTTCAGCTCGGCACGCGCACGGCGAGCGGCAGCCGCCTTCTCCAGAGCAGCAGCACGCTGCTCATCGGTCAACTGGGGAAGGGCCACGATTCCTCCGTATCGATCATCATCAGATGTTCGCCGCGTTGGGCGGCGAATCAGAACGGTACCCACGACCACGGCCGGGACGAAACCCCACCCCCGCTGCGACCTGCGAAGGAACATGCGGTAGCGCTCGCCGGGCGTCGGCGTCCCGTACCGGCCGACGCTGCAACATGAAAGCGTAAATCGCAGTGTGACAACGTATTTCGAAGGTACTTCGCGAGTCGATCGACTTCCACTCCGGTGTGACGGGAGAAACGGGAGTGATCGGCAAGAAAATCGGGCACACCCGCGTGTCGCGCGGTCGATACCCGCAGGTCACAGACCCTCGACCCACGCGTGAGGGTCTGCAGCACGCGGCCGCGCGGCCACCTGCACCCCCGCAGCAGCGCGGACGCCCACGGAGCGGCGGGCGGGGCGTCAGGCCAGCGCGCGCTCGACCGCGTCACGCTCGCGGCGGGCGGCGGCACGGAGAGCCGGGAGAGCCGGACCCTCGCGCAGGACGTCGCGGGACGTACTGGGCAGAAGCAACTCCACTCCGCCGAAGATGCGCGGTAGATCCTCCGCCGTCGCTCCCTGGGCGCCTAGGCCCGGCGCGAGCACCGGCCCGCCCAGGCTCCCGAGGTCGAGTCCGTGGCCGCGGGTCGCGCCCACCACCAGACCCACGGTCGCGGTGCCGTCCGCGTTGTCGGCGCGGGCATCGTCGACGATCGCCTGGGCCACACCGCCCTCCTGCACCTGCTTGCCCTCCGGATTGGAAGTGCGTGCAAGCACGAACACGCCGCGCCCGGCGGCGCGCGCGGCGTCGATCGCCGGGGCGAGCGCCCCGTAACCGAGGTACGGCGACAGCGTCACGGCGTCGGCACCCAGGGGGCCGTCACCCAACCAGGCCCGCGCGTAGCCGGTCATCGTCGAGCCGATGTCACCGCGCTTCGCATCCGCGATCACGAGCGCACCCCGGCTCCGGCACGCGGCGATCACCTCCTCCAGCGCATCGATTCCGGCCGCGCCGTACTGCTCGTAGAAGGCGACCTGGGGCTTGACCACCGAGACCTCCGAAGCGAACGCCTCGGCACACAACAGACCGAACCGCGCCGCGCCCACGGCATCGTCGGTCAGACCCCACGCCTCGAGTAGCGGCGGGTGCGGATCGATGCCGATGCACAGCCGCCCGCGCTCGGCGATCGCTGCGCGCAGCCGCACCCCGAAGCCGTCCGGTGCCACCCCCGCCGCCGCGTTCATGCGCGCAGCGCAGCGTGCATGTCCTGCAGGCTGCGCACCCCGACGTCGCCGCGCAGAGCCGCCTCGATGCCCTGTACGGCGGCGGAAGCGCCCTGCACTGTCGTCACACACGGCACCGATGCCTGAACGGCCGCGGTGCGGATCTCGTAGCCGTCCACGCGTGGTCCGGCGTTGCCGTAGGGCGTGTTGATGATCAGGCCCACGTCGCCGTCCTTGATCCGCTGCACGATGGAGACCTCGCCCTCCGGTATGACGTCTGAGTGTTTATGCACCCGTTCTGCATCGATCCCGTTGCGGCGCAACACATCCGCCGTCCCCTCGGTCGCAAGTATCTTGAATCCCAGGTCCGCCAGACGCTTCACCGGGAATATGAGGGAGCGCTTGTCCTTGTTCGCCACGGACACGAACACGTTCCCCGATGAGGGCAACGAACCGCTCACCGCCGTCTGCGATTTGGCGTACGCAGTGCCGAAGTCGGCGTCCACGCCCATCACCTCGCCGGTGGACTTCATCTCGGGCGACAGTACGGTGTCGACCCCGGTGCCGTCCACGCGGCGGAACCGATTGAAGGGCAGCACCGCCTCCTTCACGGACACCGGCGCCGTCAGCGGCAGGTCGGAGCCGTCGCCCTCCTCGGGCAGGATGCCCTCCTCGCGGAGCTCGGCGATGGTGGCGCCGAGCATGACCCGTGCGCACGCCTTGGCCAGCGACACCGAGGTGGCCTTGGACACGAACGGAACCGTGCGCGATGCGCGCGGGTTGGCCTCGAGCACATAGAGGATGTCGTCCTTGAGCGCGTACTGCACATTGAGCAGGCCGTGCACGCCGATGCCCTTCGCAAGCGCGGCGGTGGAGCGGCGTACGGCGTCGATGTCCGCACGCCCCAACGTGATCGGCGGCAGGGAGCATGCCGAGTCTCCGGAGTGGATGCCGGCCTCCTCGATATGCTCCATGACGCCGCCGACGTATACCTCGCCGGTGGCGTCGACCAGGGCGTCCACGTCGATCTCGACGGCGTCCTCGAGGAACCTGTCGACCAGAACGGGATGCTCCGGCGTGAGTTCGGTGGCCCGGGAGATGTAGTCGCGCAACGCAGCCTCGTCGTACACGATCTCCATGCCGCGGCCGCCGAGCACATACGACGGCCGCACCAGCACGGGATAGCCGATGGACGCCGCGACGTCGCGCGCGCCGCCGAAGGTGGTCGCGGTGCCGAACTTCGGTGCGGGCAGTCCCGCCTCGGTGAGCACGCGACCGAACTCGCCGCGGTCCTCGGCGAGGTCGATCGCCTCGGGCGAGGTGCCGACGATAGGCAGCCCGGCGTCCTTCAGCCGCGCCGCGAGACCCAGCGGCGTCTGTCCGCCCAGCGTCACGACGATGCCGGCCACAGTGCCCGACTGCGCCTCCGAGTGGTACACCTCGAGGACGTCCTCGAACGTCAGCGGCTCGAAGTACAGCCGGTCCGCGGTGTCGTAGTCCGTTGACACCGTCTCGGGGTTGCAGTTGACCATGACCGTCTCGTATCCCGCCTCGGACAGCGACAGCGCCGCGTGCACGCACGAGTAGTCGAACTCGATGCCCTGGCCGATTCGGTTGGGTCCCGAGCCGAGGATGAGCACCTTGGGGCGATCCGGCTGTGACGCCACCTCGGACTCCGTCGTGGGATCCAACTCGTACGCCGAGTAGTGGTACGGCGTCTTCGCCTCGAACTCCGCAGCGCAGGTGTCGACGGTCTTGAAGACGGGACGGATCCCGTTGCTGTGCCGGAAGTCTCGTACCGCGCTCTCAGTAGACAAGGGCCTCGGCGCTCCACCGTCCCAGCCGTTCGTCCCGCTCCCGGCGCGGAGCGAGGCGATCTGCAGGTCGGACACCCCCATCGTCTTCGCCACACGGACCGCGTCCGCGTCGAGATCCGCGGCCCCGGCGATCGTGCGCCCCAGGTCGCTGATCGCCTTGATCTCCTCGAGGAACCACGGGTCGATCGCAGTGGCGGCGTAGACGTCGGCGACCGACGCGCCCAGCTGGAAGGCACGCTCGATCTGGTAGATCCGGCCGTCCTTGGGCGTCTTGATCGCCTCGAGCAGCTCCTCCAGCGTCCCCTCGACCGGCGGGCCGGTCCAGAAGCCGTGCCGCTTGGTCTCGAGCGACCGCAACACCTTGCCCAGCGCCTCGGCGAAGCTGCGGCCGAGCGACATCGCCTCACCGACCGACTTCATGGTGGTGGTCAGCGTGTCGTCGGCGCCCGGGAACTTCTCGAACGCGAACCGGGGCGCCTTGACGACGACGTAGTCGAGGGTCGGCTCGAAGCAGGCCGGGGTCTCCCCCGTGATGTCGTTGAGGATCTCGTCGAGCGTGTAGCCGACCGCGAGCTTCGCCGCGATCTTGGCGATCGGGAAACCGGTCGCCTTCGAAGCCAACGCCGAGCTGCGGGACACCCGAGGGTTCATCTCGATGGTGACCAGCCGGCCGTCGGCGGGATTCAGGGCGAACTGGATGTTGCAGCCGCCCGTGTCGACACCCACCTCGCGCAGGATCGCGATCGACTGATCGCGCATCACCTGGTACTCACGGTCCGTGAGGGTCATGGCGGGCGCCACCGTGATCGAGTCGCCCGTGTGCACACCGACCGGGTCGACGTTCTCGATCGAGCAGACGACGACCACGTTGTCGCTACCGTCGCGCATGAGCTCGAGCTCGTACTCCTTCCACCCGAGGATCGACTCCTCGATGAGGACGTTCGCCGTCGGCGACGCCGCTAGTCCCGCGCCCGCGATGCGCTCGAGATCGGCCTCGTCATACGCCATCCCGGAGCCCAGGCCGCCCATCGTGAACGACGGCCGCACCACGACCGGGTAGCCGAGCTCGGCCACCGTCGCCCTGCACTCGTCGAGCGTGTAGCACACCTTGGATCGTGCGGACTCGCCGCCGATCTTCTCGACGATGTCCTTGAACTTCTGCCGGTCCTCGCCGCGCTGGATTGCATCGAAATCGGCGCCGATGAGGCGGATCCCGTACTTCTCGAGGATTCCCCGCTCGTGCAGTCCGACCGCCGCGTTGAGCGCCGTCTGACCGCCGAGCGTCGCGAGGACCGCGTCGATCGGGAACCCCTTGTCCCGCTCCGCGACGATCACCTTCTCGATGAATTCGGGAGTGATCGGCTCGACGTACGTCGCGTCCGCGAACTCGGGGTCGGTCATGATCGTGGCCGGGTTGGAGTTGACCAGCGAGACGCGCAATCCCTCGGCACGCAGCACGCGGCACGCCTGGGTACCGGAGTAGTCGAACTCGCACGCCTGGCCGATGACGATCGGGCCGGAGCCGATCACCAGGACGTGCTCGATGTCTGTGCGGCGTGGCATTACTTGTCTCCCATGACTTCTGCGAAGCGGTCGAAGAGGTAGGCGGCGTCGTGCGGACCGGCCGCGGCCTCCGGGTGGTACTGCACCGAGAACGCACGGCCGTCTAGGAGTTCCACGCCCTCGACGGTGCCGTCGTTGGCGCACACGTGGCTGACGCGGCCGCGCCCGAACGGCGTGTCGAACTCCTGCCCGCGCTCACCCTCGAGCGCGAAGCCGTGGTTCTGCGCGGTGATCGAGATGCGCCCAGTGCTGTGCTCGACGACCGGGATGTTGATGCCGCGGTGGCCGAACTTCATCTTGTAGGTGCCGAGTCCGAGTGCCCGGCCCAGCAACTGGTTTCCGAGACAGATGCCGAACAGGGGCAGGCCCGCTTCCAGCACCTCGCGGGTGAGCGCAACCTCCGCGTCGGCGGTGGCGGGGTCGCCCGGACCGTTGGAGAGGAAGAAACCGTCCGGGTTCAGCGACTTCACCTCGTCGATGCCGACCGTCGAGGGCACGACGTGCACACGCATCCCGCGGCGCGCGAACATACGCGGCGTGTTGGTCTTGATCCCCAGGTCCACGGCGACGACGGTGAATCGGGGCTGGGTCCCGCTCGGCGTGACGGGCTCGATCGTGTAGGCGTCCGGCGTCGACACCTCGCCGATCAAGTTGCGGCCGGCCATCTCCGGCTGCGAGCGCACCCGTTCGAGCAGCTCGGCGTCGGGTGCGAGCGCATCGCCCGAGAACACCCCGGCACGCATCGAGCCGTGATTGCGTAGGTGGCGCACGACGGTGCGGGTATCGATCCCGGCGATGCCGACCACGTCCTGCGCGTCCAGCTCGTCCTGTAGGGATCGCGTCGCGCGCCACGAGCTGACGCGGCGCGTGGGGTTGCGGACTGCGTAACCGGCCACCCAGATCCGTCCGCCGCCGCCCGCCCCGGCGCGGGACTCGTCGTCCGCGTCGTTCCAGCCGGTGTTGCCGATCTGCGGCGCGGTGGCGACCACGATCTGTCGGTCGTACGACGGGTCGGTCAGCGTCTCCTGGTAGCCGGTCATAGCGGTGCAGAACACCGCCTCGCCGAGCGTCTGACCGACGGCGCCGAATGCGGCGCCCCGGTGGACGGTGCCGTCCTCCAGGACCAGGAGGGCGGGGCCGTCCGGCCCCTGCCCGGGGTTCATCAGTGGTGCGCTCATCGGTTGCCCTTCACGTTCATCAATCTGTCGTAATCAGCCTTGTCGTCCGCCCGGAACCCGGTGTCGACGACGGTCCCGGTGGGCAGCTCCCACCGCAACACCAGCAGTCCTCCGCCGGGCATCACCTTCCCGGCCAGCTTGCTCGCGCGGCGCATCTCGACGAGGGCGGCGTCCGCGATCCACATGGGATTACCGCGGGCGCGCTCCATGAGAAAGCCCCCGGTGTATCGGCTGAGATTCACCGTCGCCCGGAATCCCCAGTCCCCCACCGCGACCCGGTCCTGCCAGTGCGGCGCGATCGTGGAGCCCACGTACACGCCGCCGCATGGCCCGACCTCGATCTCCGGTAGCGGGTCCGGCGCCGTCGGGACGTCTCCGATCGCGTCGGCCTGCCGCCGCCCGCGCGCGTGCCAGCCTCGCCACATCAGAGCGAAGAGCCCGCACAGCACCAGCAACACGATCGCGAAAGTCGCGATATCGCTGGCGCTCACAGCTCATCCCTGCGGGCGGCACCGTCCCGTGCGGTCACGCGGCCGCGCAGGACGGTCAGTACCGGCTTCGCCCCGAAGTCCATCTCGGCGAACGGGGTGTTGCGGGAGATGCTGGCCAGATCGTCGGCCCGCACCGTCCAGGGCAGGTCTGGATCGACCAGCACCAGGTTGGCGGGCTCCCCCAAGGCCAGCGGCCGCCCCTGGTCGTCGAGACCGGCGATCTCGGCGGGCCGCTCACTCATCACCCGCGCGACGTCACGCCACGTCAGGTCCCCCGGCTCGACGAGGATCCGCGCGACGATCGCGAGCGCGGTCTCCAGGCCGAGCATCCCGGGCCGGGCGGCCGCGAACTCACAGCATTTGTCCTGCGCCGCGTGTGGCGCGTGATCGGTTGCGACACAGTCGATGACCCCCTCGACGAGCGCGGTGCGCAGGGCCGCGACATCGGAGGCCTCACGAAGCGGCGGGTTCACCTTGTTCACCGCGTCATACGTCTCGAGGCGCGAGTCGTCCAGCAGCAGGTGGTGCGGGGTCACTTCGGCCGTGATCGAGATCCCCTGCCCACGCGCCCATTTCAGAAGCTCAACGGTGCCGGCCGTCGACGCGTGACAGATGTGCACACGCGCCCCGGCATCGCGGGCCAACAACGCGTCACGAGCGACGATGGCCTCCTCGGCGGCGCGGGGCCACCCGCTCAGCCCCAGGCGAGCCGCAGTCGGGCCCTCGTGGGCTACCGCCCCCTTCGTGAGCCTGGGCTCCTCAGCGTGCTGTGCAACAAGCACGCCGAGCGACGCCGCATACTCGAGCGCCCGGCGCATGAGCAACGGATCCGAGACGCACACACCATCATCGGAGAAGATCTTCACGCGGCCCTCGCCGCTCGACATCATCCCCATCTCGGCGAGCTTCTCACCCTTCAGCCCGACGGTGACCGCACCGACGGGGTGTACGTCGACCAGACCGATCTCCTGGCCCCGCCGGTACACGTGGTCGGTGACGACCGCGCTGTCGGCGACGGGCTGGGTGTTGGCCATGGCGAAGACCGCCGTGTATCCACCGACCGCGGCCGCGGCGGATCCGGTCTCGATGGTCTCGGTGTCCTCGCGGCCGGGCTCGCGCAGATGCGTATGCAGGTCGACGAAGCCGGGCAGCAGCACCCGCCCGCCGCCGTCGATCACATCGTGGCCGGCGTCCGCGAGCCCCGCGCCGATCTCCGCGATGATCCCGCCCTCGATACGCACGTCGACGGGTTCGCCCTCGCCGTACAGCAGTACGTCTCGCAGCAGCATTACGCCTCCCCGTCCTTGGCCAGAAGATGGAACAGCACGGCCATCCGCACGTGCACACCGTTGTTGACCTGCTGCAGCACCGCCGCCTGCGACGAATCGGGCACCGAGAAGCCGATCTCCATTCCCCGCAGCATCGGGCCGGGATGCAGCACCACCGCGTGCTCGGGCAGCAGGGATGCGCGCCTGTCGTTCAGCCCGAACCGCACCGAGTACTCGCGCTCACTCGGGAAGAAGCCGCCGTTCATGCGCTCGGCCTGCACGCGCAGCATCATCACCGCGTCGGCGCCGGGCAGCTCGGCGTCGAGCGAGTCCGACACCGTCACAGGCCACGTCTCGACGCCGACCGGGAGCAGTGTGCGCGGCGCGACCAACACGACCTCGGCGCCGAGCGTCGCGAGTAGATGCGCGTTCGACCGCGCGACACGGCTGTGCAGGATGTCGCCGACCAGTACCACGCGACGACCGGCGATCCCGCCTAGCCGCTGGCGAAGGGTCAGCGCGTCGAGTAGCGCCTGGGTGGGGTGCTCGTGCATACCGTCGCCGGCGTTCACCACCGCGGGGCCCGGCGGGCCTCCCGCCGGGTTGGTCCACTCCGCGATCTGCTGGGCCGCACCCGAAGCCGGATGTCGCACGATGAGCGCGTCCGCGCCGGCCGCGTGGAGGGTGAGCGCGGTGTCCCGCAGAGACTCCCCCTTGGCGACCGAGCTGGACGACGCCGAAACATTGATCACGTCGGCGCTCATCCACTTTCCGGCCACCTCGAAGGACACGCGCGTGCGGGTCGAGTTCTCGTAGAAGACCGTCATCACGGTACGGCCGCGCAGCGTCGGCAGCTTCTTGACCTCACGGCCGAGAAGCGCCTGCTGCAACCGGTCGGCCTCGTCCAGGATGGCGACGGCGTCGTCGGCCCCGAGCCCCGCGGTCGAAAGCAGGTGCTTCACTGGTCACCCCCGGTGGGCTCGATGATCACAGCGTCCTCGCCGTCCTTCTCGATCAGCTTCACCCGAACGTCCTCATGCCGGGAGGTGGGGATGTTCTTGCCGACGTAGTCGGCTCGGATCGGCAGCTGCCGATGGCCCCGGTCGACCAGGACCGCCAGCTGCACGACCGCCGGACGGCCGATGTCGCGCAGCGAGTCGAGCGCAGCGCGCACCGTGCGTCCCGAGTAGAGGACGTCGTCGACGAGGATGACCAGCGCGTCGTCGACCCCCGCCTCCGGGACGGTGGTCCGTTCGAGCGGACGGTGCGGCTTATGCCGCAGGTCGTCGCGATAGAGCGTGATGTCGAGGGTGCCGACCGGCACATCGACGCCGGTGAACTCCTTGATGTCGGCGGCCAGCCGGTTCGCGAGCACCGCACCGCGCGTGGGGATGCCGAATACGACGACACGTGCGCCGTCCGCCGTGTCCAGGGCCGTCTTCTCGATGACCTGATGCGCTATGCGCGCCACCGTCCGCGACACATCGGCCGCGGACATCAGCTCTCGAGCCATATGGACCTCCTTCTCCGCCTCACCGGACGGCAACTCTCCGCCTCACCGGACGGTTCCAAAGGATGTCTTGATGCAGCCGGAAGCCTACCAGTACGTTCGGCCTATGGATCTCTCCGCCGACCAGCGCGCGACGCTCGCTGCGATCGTGGACACCTTCGCACCCGGCGACGGGGTCGCCATCCCCGCGGCGACCGCGATCGGCACCGTCGGCGTCGCGCTCGACCTCGTCGACCGCAGCCCCCATTACGGGGACGACGACGGCGGCCTCCGGTCGTTCCTCTCGACGTGGGACAACCGCATCTTCGCGACAGCGGTGCTGGGTACGCGAGGCCGCCTGTTCCGGGACCTGTCGCAGGCGGAGCGCGAGCGGATCCTGATCGACCTCGCGCAGTCGCGGTTCGAGCAGAAGCGGGTCCTGTTCAAGCGGATTCGCAGCCTCTCGGTGATGTCCTACTACGTCGCGCCCGGCTCCTCCGGCTACTCCCCCGTGTGGCAGGCGATCGGGTTCCCGCCTGCGCCGCACCGCAAGCGCCTGCGCGGGCGGGCGCAGCGGGCCCTCAAGCCCCTCTCACCCACGCGGTACGAGATCGATGCGAGTGCCGAGTGCGATGTCGTCGTGATCGGTTCGGGCCCGGGCGGATCGGCCGCCGCATCGGTGCTCACCGAGGCGGGGCTCGACGTCATGGTGCTGGAGAAGGGCGATTACCACGCGCCGCCCGATCACCTCTCGACCGAGTTCCACGCACTCACCGACCTGTACGCGGGGTCGCCCTTCCTCACGGACAACGCGCAGACCACGCTGCTCGCCGGGGAGTGCCTGGGCGGCAGCAGCGTCGTCGGGTACGCCGGCTGCTTCCGGCCCTCCGAACAGGTCCGCGCCGACTGGGGGTCCCGCGGCCTCCCGATGAACGAGGACTTCGACGCCGCGCTCGAAGCGGTGTGGCGCCGGCTCGACGTGACCTCGAGCGGATCCAGCCCGTCGACTCGCGACGAGTTGCTGGAGAAGGGCTGTCGCGAGCTCGGGCTGGGGGTGCGTACCGTGCCACGGGCCGTCGAGGACTGCGACCACGTCGACGGGTCCGGACGATGCCTGAACTGCCGCCTGGGCGGGAAGCGGACGACGACCGCCACGTGGCTGCGAGACGCGGAACGACGCGGCGCGCGCATCGTGACGGGCGTGGACGTGCGGTCGATCGATGTGGGGGACGGCAGAGCCCGGCGGGTCGTCGCACGTACGTCGGGCGGATCCTGGCTCACCGTGGAGTGCCGTGCCGTAGTCGTCGCGGCAGGCGCGATCCAGACGCCCGCACTACTGCGCAGGTCCGGCATCGGCGGCCCGCACGTGGGACGCCACCTGCACCTGCACCCGACTGCAACGGCTTTCGGGGTCTTCGACGGCCTGGTCGCACCGTGGTCCGGGACGATGACGGCTCGCTACTGCGACGACCACGCCGACCTCGACGGAGCGGGCTTCGGCGTCCTCTACGACACCGCGCCCGCCACACCGGCGCTCGCGGCCTCGTTCGCCCCGTGGCGCGGCGCGAACGAGCATCTGAACATCATGCGACAGCTCCCGCACCTGTCACACGTGCGCATCGTGACACGCGACCGGGGCTCGGGCGAGGTCACCGTCGACCGGTCCGGCGAGCCGACGGTGAAGTACAACCTGTCCGAGGCCGACCGGAGACACGTGCGGCACGGCATCGACACCGCGGTGCGGATCCTGGAGGGTGCGGGCGCGCGGCGCATCTTCACCGGCCACCAGCGCGGCGGCGACTACGTCCCCGGCGTGCGGTCGCGGGAGGCCTTCCTGCGCGGCGAGCACGACGCCGGCTACGGACCGGGCGAACTGGCCCTGATGTCGCAGGAGGCCATGGGGACCGCGCGCATGGGTTCGGCCGAGCGGCACTCCGCCGCCGACCCGGAGGGGGCGCTCTGGGACGTGCCTAACGTCGTGATCGCCGACGCGTCGATGCTGCCCAGCGCTGCGGGCGTGCACCCGATGGCGTCCATCGCGGCGCTCGCGATCCTCAACGCGCAGGCGCTGGCCGGCCGGCTACAGTGACCGATCGCATGCTGCGGTCCACGAGTGCGATCGGATGACCGCTGGCCTTCGGACGGCGCCGATCTGCCCGTTCCGGACTACTCCCGAGTCTCCTGTGGCTCCGCGGCGGCGGCTGCGCGGACCTGGGGCGCGACAGTCGCGACGCGGCCCAATACACCGTTGACGAAGTTCGGCGAATCGTCGGTAGACAGCTCCTTGGCGAGCTCTACGGCCTCGTCGACCGCGACGGCCGGGGGCACGTCGGTGGCGTTCAGCAGCTCCCACACCGCGACCCGCAGGATCGCGCGGTCGACCGCCGGTAACCGCGCCAGCGTCCACTGCTGCAGGTGTGACTCGATGACGGCGTCCAGTTGCCCGCGGTCCGTCCCGACGCCCGCGACGAGCGTCGCGGTGTAATCACTGACCGGGGCCATCGCCTGATCGTCCTCCGCCATCGCCGCGCGCTCGGTCAGGAGCTCGGCCAGGTCGGTGACACCTCGGGCCTCCGCCTCGAACAGCAGGTCGACGGCCCGGCGTCGCGCCTTGTGGCGCGCACCGAGCTTCTTGCGGGGAGTCCTGGCCCCCTGGTTGCCCGTCACCTACGAGTTGACGCGACCGAGGTAGCTGCCGTCGCGCGAGTCGACCTTCAGCTTGTCGCCGGTATTGATGAACAGGGGCACCTGGATCTCGGCGCCGGTCTCCATAGTCGCGGGCTTGGTGCCACCGGTGCTGCGATCGCCCTGCAGACCCGGGTCGGTGTGCTGGACCACGAGCTCGACGGTGACGGGCAACTCGACGAAGAGCGCCTCACCCTCGTGCACGGAGATCTGCACGGTCATGTTCTCCAGCAGGTAGTCTGCGCCGGATCCGACGGTCTCCGCCGGGAGGTTGATCTGGTCGTACGTCTCGGCGTCCATGAACACGTAGTCGCTGCCGTCGTGGTACAGGTACGAGAAATCGCGGCGATCGACCGTCGCCGTCTCGACCTTGACACCCGCGTTGAAGGTCTTGTCGACCGTCTTGCCCGACGTCACGTTCTTCAGCTTGGTGCGCACGAACGCGGGGCCCTTGCCCGGCTTCACGTGCTGGAACTCGATGATCTGCCAGAGCTGGCCTTCCTGGTTGAGCACCAGGCCGTTCTTGAAGTCAGCGGTAGTCGCCACGGATTACTATCTCCTACAGTGTGATCAGGTCTTTGGCTGTGTGGGTGAGGAGCTCAGGCCCGCCCGAACGGACCACCAGGGTGTCCTCGATTCGCACGCCGCCGCGCCCCGGCAGGTACACGCCCGGCTCGACGGTGACCACAGCACCGTCGGACAGTGTACCGGTGCTGAGCGATCCCACCGACGGCGCTTCGTGGATCTCGAGTCCGACGCCGTGGCCGAGGCCGTGCACGAAGTGCTCACCGTAGCCCGCGTCGGCGATCACGGCGCGCGCGGCCCCGTCGACCGCCCGTGCGTCCGCGCCCGGCGCCAGGGCCTGCCGCCCCGCCCGCTGCGAGTCACGCACGAGGTCGTAGACCTCGAGCTGCCACGCCGCGGGTTCGCCGAGGACGAATGTGCGGGTGATGTCCGCGTGGTAGCCCGAGTACTTCGCGCCGAAGTCGATCTTGACGAAGTCGCCCGCTCGCAGCACCGACTGCGTCGGGCGGTGGTGTGGGATCGCCGAGTGCGCACCCGCGGCGACGATGGTCTCGAACGCCACGTCCTCCGCACCGAAGTCCAACATCAGGTTCTCCAGTTGACGAGCCACCTGCTTCTCGGTACGGCCCGGCACGATGCCGCCCGCCTGGATCAAAGCCGCGAGCCCCTCGTCGCTGATGGCGCACGCGCGGGCGATCAGCGCGACCTCGTCGGCGTCCTTCACCTCGCGCAGACCCTCGACGAGGCCCTGCGTCGCCACGAGCGCCGGCCCGATCCCGGCGAGGCGCCCGTGCGCCGCGACCGAAACGTTCGCGGCCTCGAATGCGACGCGCCGGCCGGCCGCGAGGCGCCCCAGCAGAACCGCAGCGCAATCCCGCTCGATGATCGCCTCGAGATCCGGGGCCTGTTCGGAGATCTGGGTCGTGTAGCGACCGTCGGTGGCCACCACGTCGCCGCTCGCCTCCGAGTCGATCAACAGCGCCGCATTCGAACCGGTGAAACCGGTGAGGTAGCGGATGTTCACCAGATCGGTGACGAGGAGGGCGTCAGCGGTGTCGCCGAGCGCGGCGCGGGCGGCAGCGCGACGGCGGGCGTGGGTCTCGGGCATGCCCCCACGTTAACGCCGCGCCGTCAGTGCGTGCCCTCCCGTGGCGACCCGACCACGCCGTGCGGGGAGTCGGCCACGGCGCGCGGGGAGTCGGCCACGGCGCGCAGGGAGTCGATCGCGCCCTGAGGTGAGTCGATGCGATGCTCGGTCATGACGTTCTCGGTGCGGCGGAAGTACTCGCCGTCGACGGGCCTGCGATACCGAGCGGGCGTACCCACGTAGAGCCCGCCGGGCCGGCGATCGTCATCGCTCCGGGGCGCAACGAGCGTCGCGTGCGCGGCGAGCAGCGACCGCTCCGGTAGCCGGGCGCCCTTGAGGAGCACGGAGGCGGTCGACGCGAACGCGTAGTCCTCGAGATCGATGCGGCCGACGGTCTGCACCGCCGCCTCGAAGTCCGGCTCGTGCGTCTGTACGGTGCACCGGTTGCCCCCGAGCACGGCGTATCGCCCCAGCGTCACCGTGCCCGAGGCGTCCACGTAGCACCTGCTGCCGATCTTCGCCCGATAGTCGACGAACAGGGTGCCGGCCGCTGGATCGATCTCCTGGTAGACCGGGTGCGCCGACACCCAGTTCCACGAGCCCACCTTCGCCTCGGCACCGAGATGCAACCGGGACAGGCCGCGGAACGCGTTACCCGCCTCCACGGTGACGCCCTCGCCGATCTCCACCTCGCGGACACCGAGCAGCAGTGTCGGACCGATCCGGGCGCTGGGCGCGACCGAGCGGCGGAACACCCGTCGCAAGACCAGGTTCTTCACCCGCGACGCCGGCAACAGCCAGCACAGCAACTCCACATAGCGCACCGCACCACCGTAGCGGGTAAAATGTCCGGAAACCACAGGCGAGGAGCGTTGATTCGGCGATGAGGATCCGTACCGTGGCCCTCGCCCTCGTGGCCGTCGTCGCCGCAGCCTGTTCCGGGACCGAGGCGTCCGCTCCGACGAGCCGGCCCACACCGCACCCGCAACGGATGGTGTTCGCACACTACCTCCCCCACTTCCCCGTCTCGATCGACGACCAGCCCGCAGCGACGGATTACTACACCACGCAGTACCTCGCCCCGGCAGGCGAGGAGGGCCGGCATCTCGCGCACGGCGGCTATCTGCGCGACCGGCCGCGCATCAGGCCACCACTCGACCGAGACTGGCGCCTGACGGATCTGGAGTCGGAGGTACGGACTGCGAGGAACGCCGGTATCGACGGGTTCACCGTCGACGTCATCGCCCCGGATCTCGACCTCGCCGTACTCACGGACCTCGAGACCGCGGCCTCGAGAGTGGGGCGCTTCGTCATCGTGCCCACGATCGACATGGACGGGGCGCTCGGCAGGGAGAGCCCGGCGACGATCGCGGATCGTCTCGCCGGATCGCTGCGCTCAGCGTCCGCGTACCACCTACCCGACGGCCGCCCGGTGCTGTCGGCCTACCGAGCAGAGCGACAGTCACCGGCATGGTGGCGCAGCACGCTCGACGAGTTCGCCGCGCGGCTCACGCGACCGGTCGCATTCGTCCCCGTCCTACTCGACGCCGACCGCAATCTCGAGGCGTTCGCACCGATCTCGTACGGTCTCGGTTCCTGGGGCGGCTCCCGTGACCCGCAGACGACGGATCCGGATCGGCGGGTCCGGGGGTCCACCGTCGATCTGGCTCGACGCGCGCACCGCCTGGGGCGGATATGGATGTCCCCCATAGCGTTCCAGGACTACCGGCCGGACGCTGACCTGTACTACGAGGCGGGCGGCACCGAGACACTGGACAACATGTGGGCGGCCGCCGAGGATTCGAACGCCGAATGGGCGCAGCTGATCACGTGGAACGACTACGCGGAGAGCACCGCATTCGCGCCGACGCAGCGGAGCGGGCACGCCCTGCTGGACCTCGACGCATACAGGCGCGCCGGCTTCCGTTCCGGTCCGCCGGAGATCACCCGAGACCGCCTGTTCCTGGTACACCGCACGCAGTTCGCCACCCCGGCCCCCTCGATCGTCCAGACGGCGCTGGCCCACACACCAGCAGGCACCACGGCCCCCGTCGACGTCGCGGAGGCGGTCACACTGACGACCGCGCCGGCCACCGTGGTCATCACGGTCGGCGGCCGACGGACGCGCTGCTCGGTGCCGGCGGGCCCTGGGCACTGCATCGCCCCGCTCGCCGCCGGCGCGGTCTCGGCCGAGTTGGAACGTGACGGGCGCGTCGGCGTGCGAACCCGTTCACCCGAGCAGGTGATCTCCACCCCGCGCTACCAGGACCTCACGTACGTCGTGGCGGAGTGACCCGGACTCGGAACTCAGGCGTAGATTCCGGCCACGGTCGCAGTCGTCCGCGCGCCGACCACGACGACGCCGACGACCTCGGTCTCCGAGACCCGCAGGGCGTGCATGAGATTCGCGAACGCGACGCGGCTCGTGACCCCAGGACGCACCACGGCCAGCGCGCGGTCGGCGTCGGCCGCGGCCTGCGCGAAGGCGAGGGACTCCGGATCACCGTCACCCTCGACCACGTTAACGCCCCGGTCCGCCAGCGTCGCGCGCAACTGCTCGGCGACGCCGTCCGCGCCGTCGGCGGACGATGCGCCCGCAACGAGCACGGTCGCCTCGCTACCCGTGCCACGCAGGCGATGGGCGACGGTGACCGCTAGGCGCTCGGCCTCGGGGCTCGGACCGCGGTCGCCGTCGGAGTGGGCCTCGGTGGATCCGAGCACCCCGAGTACCGGTACGCCCGCAATGGCCTCTATCCGGCGCCGCGACCTGATCCGGCGGTCGGCGAACTCCAGGGCGACCACCACCGCGACGACCGCGAGCGCGGCGACCACCGCCGCAACGACGGCGACCAGTACCGGCGGCATCCCGGCCCGTGTCGTATGCGCCGTATCGGCAGGCGCGACAACGGTGGCGAGCGGCGGCAGGTCCGAATTCTTGTCGACGTGCTCGACCTCGCCGATGTAGTCGCCGAAAACCTGCGCGTACCCGTTGGCGAGGTCCACCGCGTGCCGCCGATCCGGGTCGGTGACCGAGATGTCCAGCAGCACCGTGTTCTTCGGGTTGTCGGCGGATACCTTCGTGACGAGGTCCTGCGGCTGGTCGCGCAGCGACAGCTTGTCCACGACGCGCCGGGCGAGGTCGGGGCTGGTAACCAGGTCCTGATACGTCACGACACGTTGCCGCGAGAACAGGTCGCCCTGGTAGGCACTCGCAGAACTCTTGACGTCCGGGGCCCGCATGAACAGGGTCGCGGTCGCGACGTAGTCGCGGCGCGTGGTGCCGGCCAGCAGTCCTACGACCGCGGCCACGAGCAGCACCACCAGCAACGCCGGGAACGCACGGCGGCGCAATACCAGGCCGAAGAGCTTGAGCGTGTTCATCGAGGTGTCTCCGTCCTCACGAAGGATGTATGGGGCGAATCGGCTGGGCGGTCCGCGATCACGACCCCCAGAAGCGTGGCGTGATCGGCTGCGAGTCCGGTTGCGGCAGCGTCGAGGTCGCGGGGGTCGGTGTCGGCCACCGCCACGAGCACATGTGCCTGTGCGTGCGCCAGGACGTCGACGGCGCCCGGGCCCGAGTCCCAAGGCTCGGTCACGACGAGCACCAGATCGAAACGGCGCGCGGCCCTCTCGATCACAGCGCCTACTTCGGCGCCGCCGACGGCGATCCGACCCGCGTCTGCCGGGGGCACGCGGTAGGCGCCGACGCGGCCGCAGCACCCCAGCTCTAGGTCGGCGTGGGCGCCGCCCGCGGCCGAGAGCTCCTCCCCGCCCCAGGATGCTACGAGGCCGGACGCATCGATCACCGCAGCCGACCTCGCCGTCTCGGACACGGCAGCCGCTAGGAGCGCCGCGGCTCCGGATGCGGACACGTCGGCGGTGGGTGCCGTGACGGCGAGAACGTGCGCGCCGTGTTCTCGAGCGGCCGTGAGAACCTTTGCACGAGTGGCACGTACAGCCTGCGCCGCGTCCCCGAGTACCACCGGACAGGCGTCGAACACGACCGGGGTGTCGCCGGGCACCGACCCGAGCACGGGCAGCTCGGCGCCGGATGTCTCGACCACCTGGGTGCCGCCTGCCCATCTGGCCGCAAGCCCCCTCCGCCGCGAGACCGCGATCGTTAGGCCGGCGGCCGCGCCGATCGCCGCCCCCGTGGTGAGCAACACCGCCGGATCCGGAGACACGGCGCGGGCGGCCGCCGTCGCCGGGGTGACCACGACCGGCTGAACCGGGGCGATCGCATCGGCGGTGGGCCGCTCGACGTCGCGGACGACCGCGGCGAAGCGGCGCGCGACCGCGTTGGCGATGTCCGCCGCACGCTGCGGGTCGCCGTCCTCCGCGCGCACGTCGAGCATGACCGTATCGGGCACCAGGCGCACCGTCACGGCACCGGACAGGGCCGGGGCGCCGGACAGACCGACGGTGGATGCGGCGGGGCCCAGAACCGTGGTCGAGGTCGCGAGCTCGAGGTATGTGGCCATGCGTTGCTGCGTGAACTCGTCGCCGTACGAGGATGCGCTCGAAGCCGCCTGCGCGCTCGGCACCGCGCTGGAGTCGTTCCACTCCGGTGTCGCCAGCATCACACGCGTCGTGGCGTCGTACCTCGGGGGCCACAGCGCGGTCGCCACGCCGCCGACCGCGGCACCCGCGGCGGCGCACACCGCGACCACCGCCGCCGCGCTCGCCACGCGTCCCCGGATCGTCACCAGGCCCCGCCTCATCCGCCGGCCCCCGTCCCGGCCGCGGTACTCGCTCCCACTCCGTCTCCCGTCGTTATCGGTCCACCATGTGCCGCGGCACCACCCTGCGTCCCGACACCGAATCCGGCGCTGCGCAGCGCATCTGCGATCCGGCGCGCGTAGTAGCGATTGCCGGCCCCGTTGAAGTGCACGTCGTCCGGCCCCAGCAGCGATCGCAGATCGGCACGGTCGTACCAGTGCTGCGCAGCCGGGTCGATCACGAGACCCTGGTAGCCACGGACGGCGCCAGTGATCGCCGCGCGGAGCGCGGGCAGGTTGGTAGCCTCCCGGTCGGTGGCGTATGTAGGGATCAGGGCGACGATCCGCGCTTGCGGAAAGGCCGCCCGCAGGCGCTCGAAATAGTCGTCGATGTACGGAATCACCTGCGATGGAACCCTTCCCAGGTCGTTGCGGCCAGCATCCACCAACACGACGTCGGGGCGGTAGTGCCGCTGGTCTGCGGGCAGGCGCTCGATCAGCGGCGCCCGGCGGCCGCCCGGCGGCCGACGTCCTCCGGCGTCGAGTTGCGGCATGAATCCGCTGCCACCGACACCGTCCACACGCACGTTCCAGCCCATCAACTCTCCGAGCAGCTCGGGGTAGACCGGGAAGGAGGGGTCGCCCGTGCCGCCGACGAAGCTGTCGCCCACTATCAGGACCGAGCTCGCGCGCTGCACCTGGTCGGAGGCGGTTGCGGCGACGCGACCGGGGGTCCCGGTCGCCCGGTGCCAGCCGACCGCCGCCGAGATCCCGGCGACGACCAGCAGTAGCGCGACGGCCGCCACCGGCCACATGCGCCTCACGACCGGACCCCGATCGGCACGCTCTCGGGCGCCAGAGTCTCCGGCAACCCGCGGACCAGGCGCGCCGGCGGACCGTGATACCGCTTGACTGCCAGGTGGCAGCCGATGATCACCGTGAGATACGACATCGCCTGCAGCAGAGAACCTCTCAGGAGGATCAGCGTGTAGAACGGCAGGATGCAGCCCAGCACGCCGGGCATTCCCACCAGACGCATCTGCATCTCGATGCGGCGGTCCCACCGGCGGAAGAGCCACCCGAGGACGAGGAAGACCACCAGCACGCAGATCCAGCCGCCGTTGAGGAACGCCTCGCACCACAACGGGGCGGACAGGTTGGTGAACGGGTAGCCGCGAGCCTGTGCGAGGTAGATGCCGGTGTCGAGTGGCTTGTCCGGCCAGACCGAGCGGGGGAACCACCAGAGGAGGACACCCAGGAACTGCCGACCGGGGACGATCCCGTCGCGGTCCGCGACGACCAGTGCATTGCCGATCTGGGCGAACGAGTCGTAGTCGGGCGACAGCAGCGACTGCAACGGATTCGATGCCTTCACCGAGCCTCCCGGGGTGTACCGGAACGCGTCGGCCAGCGGGAACAACACCACCAGCCCGCCCACGAAGCTGAGCGCCAGCACTCGGAAGCGCAGCCGCGTGGAGAAGAACCCGAGCGCGGTGAGGACACCCAGGATCGCGGTCCCCGAAAGATAGCGCGCGTTGGACACGGGGTTCATGGTGTCCGCGAGCAGCACGAGCGCCACGATCAGCAGCGTCATCGTCAGCGCCGACGCGCCACGGCCCGGCGGCGTGGGCGCGACTCGTGCGATACGACGCAGCCGGATGAGCGCCACCACCGAGACGAGCAGCGCCATGCCGGCGAACGACCGCGCGAAGATGCCCACCGGCCCCGGACCCCACACTGCCACGAACCCCGCATACGCCTGCTCGCGCGTCAGCAGGAACTGGCCGAATCCCAGGCGGGAGAGGTACAGGAGATTGAACAGGATCGCGACCACGGCGAGGGCGATGACGCGCCGGTGCGACAGATCGTCGGCGATACCGCCGTGCGGTCCGGTCTCGGCCGCACGTGTGCGGCTCGGCCGGCCGCTGCGTTCGCGCCACCGGTCCAGCGCCGCCCCGGCGAGGAACGCGGCCACGCCGAGCCCGACGACGGCAGTGGCCGGGCCGACCGTTCCCCAGTCCGCCCGCGCCACCGTCAGCGGCCAGGAGTGCTCGCGCACCTGCGCCAGGGCCGCGAGCCCCATGAACGCGTAGGTGAACACCCAGAAGGTCATCTCGTACAGCCGCCGCTCGCCTCTCCCGACCAGCTGACCGAACCGGATCGCAGCGACGGCCGCGACGGCGGCCGGACCCAGCCATACCAGATCGTCGGGCCGGGCCGTCGTGGTGATCAACAGCCCGGGCACCACCACGCCGAGTGCGACGACGGTCCACGCGGCCCACACATGAGGCCACCCAGGGCCGGCTTCGGGCAGAGGCCTGCGCGCAGCGAGGCCGCCCGACACCACGCTCGATCCGCGCGGCGCGCGCCACGGGCGGATCACCGCGGCAGCGGCGAGGGCCAGTACCGCCGTCACAACCGCGAGTCCGACTGCCACGGGCACGGCGCTGCGCGCCGCCGCGGCGATGGCGGTGCACACGACCAGCGCGATCCCCAGGTGCACAGACTTCAGCGTCAGCACCGCGCTGCTCCGCCCTCGTGCGCGCAGGTAGGTGGAGAGCGTGAAAAGCCATGTCGATGCGGCGTATTCGATGGCCATGACCAGGATCACCGGCCGGGCGGTGTGATAGGTGTCGCCGAGCACCAGGGCTCCGACACGCTCCGGCACGGCCCACACCGCGACACCCACCGCCAAGCCGAGCAACGATGTGAGCGCCCCGGTCTTGACCAGCAGCGACCACGTCCGCGGTCCCGACATGCCGCCGCGGCGAGCCTGCGGGATGACCACGAGTGGCACTGCGGCAGACAGGATCGCCACAGGCGCAAGAACCGCCGTCGCGCCGCGCAGCGCACCTGACGCCTCGGCGCCGATGAAGCCGGCGACGGCCACGAGCAGCAACAGGACCCCGAGTTGCTCCAGGCCCGCGTCAGCACCGAACCGCAGCCGGTCGCCGAGACCGGTACGGCCCCAACGCATGATCCCCTCGAACCGGGGTCTGATTCCCAACGTGACGGCGAGCCCGAGGAATGCGGCAGCCGCGAACCCGGCCCATACCGTCAGCACTACGGCGGGGGTGAACACGTGGCGCATAAGGCCGCCGCCCAGGAAGACTGCCACGGCCCCGGCGCACCAGATACCGTCCCATACCGTGGCGACCGGCGTGCGGTCGACCGCGATGGCCACGTATCGCAAGATGTCCTGCGCGAGGACGATAGGCGTTGCAGCGGCAAGGATGTAGCCGCTCGGAGTGGCCAGACACCAGGAGACCGCGGCGATGACCGCGGCGCAGCACAGCCCCACGGACATCGCTGCCGCGACGGCGTGCCGGCCCTCGCTGCGCAACTGCTCCGGCTCGGTGTCCGACGCCAGCAGGGTGGGCGTGCCCAGTGCGCCGCGGAGCACGCCCACCGCGCCGGCGACGAGGGTGAAGAGCATCGCCAGGACGCCGAACTCGACCAGCGTGGACACGACGGCCAGGGCATACAGGATGAAACCGTTGCCGGCGCTGGAGAATATCTGGTCGACCGTGCCTGCCAGCACCCGGACCTTACCGCTCGCCATGTGCCCACACCCTCTCGAAGGCCCCGCGCGAATCCGATGCGCCGTGGTTGGCATACGTCTCGAACGTCGCGTGGCCGCCCCGCCACGCGCCGATGCGCGCGTCGGTCACGACGCGTCGGGTTCCATCCGGCGGCTCGATCGTTGCGGTGGTACCTCGGATCCCGACGCGGATCTCGTTCGCCGTCCGCCCGTCCTCGGCCAACGGCGACGCGAACGAGCCGGCAGCGATCACGGTCAGCGGCTGTGCGGCGTCGCGTCCCTTCACCGCCAGGTTCCAATTGACGGCCGTGACCACCAGGTGCAGGCCGAACGGCGGTGCCGGTTGCGCCGCCCCGTCGGCGATCGCGTCGGAGACCACGAGGGCGATCGCCCCGCGCCCCGCGGCGCCCTTCGGGCGGACGGGCGCCTCGAAGACCCAGCGCGCCCCGATCTCGGCGATACCCGCGCCCAACCTGCGCGACGTCATGTACGTGGCGGCAGCGCCGGTCGTCTGCGGCGCGGTCTCCAGCCGCCCGCCACGAACGCGCGGCCGCAGACCGTCGCCCTCGCCCTTCCACGAGTACGCCGCGGGCTCGTCCGGACCGAACCGATCAGGCGCGGGGCCGTCCGGCAGCTTCGACAGGTCGAGGTCGACGGACCGCGCCGGCGGCGGAGTCGGCTCCCCGCGCGTGAAACCCCACACACAGGCCGCCGCCGCGACCACCGCGACGACGACGAGCGTTCCGATGCGCATCAGACGGCTCATCCGGCGCCTCCATAGGCACGGGAGAGGATCCGCACGACGCCGTCCATGCCGTACGCCTGCGCGACGGCCTCGCGTCCCCGTGCGCCCATGGCCGCGGCCGCCTCGCGGTCCGCGAGAAGCGCCGCGGTCGCCGCCGCGAACGAGGCCACATCGCCGTCGACCACCAGGCCGGCGCCGCTGCGCTCGACGAAGTCGGCGAGGCCGCCGTCGGACCGCATGATCACCGGGGTTCCCACGGCGAGGGCCTCGAGCACGGTCATGCCGAAGGGCTCGCGTTCCGCGGTGACGATCAGGACGTCGGCACCCGCGAGGGTCTCAGCGACGCGGTCGGGAGCGACCGCCCCGGTGCGGCGCAGACGACCGTCGTCGCCCGCGGCTCCGATCACGGCGTCGACGGCCCCCTCGGCGCCCTCCGGCGGCCCGTACAGCACGAAGTCGGCGTCGACTCCCTGGCCCAGCAGCTGACGGGCGATCTCGGCGAACACCTCGGGTCGCTTGCGCGGGTGCAGCCGGGCCAGGAACGCCGCCATCGGACGACCGCTGCGTGATCGAGCCACTTCGGATACGCGTATACCATTGTGTAGCAACGATATGCGCGCATTCGACCGCGCGATCTCGTCGACCTGTTCGCGCTCGTCGGCGGACAGGGCCAGCACGGTCCGCGCGCTCTCCAGCACGCTCCGCGTCACCGGGGCATCGATCAGCGCGTAAGCGCGGCGGCCCGGCACCACCATGCCGTGCGTCTGCACGCAGTAGGGCACGCCCATCCGCCGTGCGAGCAGTGCGGCGGGCATGGTCACCAGGTCGCGAGCCAGGTGGACGTGGACGATGTCGAAGTCGGCGAGGCGCGCGCGCAACCATCGGCGCATCCCGATCGGCCACAGGGGCGCGAAGCCGGGTATCGGGGCGACGCGGCGGACCGGGAAGAGCGCCGCCGGCACACCACCCAGCTCGCCGGGCAGTTCGGTGTAACCCCGGGCCCCGGCGGCCACCGTGACGTCGTGTCCGGCGTCCGCCAAGGCCCTGGCCTGTGCGAGCGCGACCGTCAGAGGCCCGCCGAACGCCCCGTCGGGTGACGCCAGCGTGACGACGTGGAGGATGCGCAGGCGTGACGTCACGGGGCCTTCGCCTCCAGCCATTCCGCGATCCCGGCGAGGGCACGATCCAGGCCGTCACACAGGCCGCTCCGGTCGAAGCGGTCGCCGACGCCGGTGAGCGTCAAGTGGAGGTGCCCTCGGGTCGCCGTGATGCCGAGAGCGAGGTGATCGCCCGTCGCGGGCGGGATCGAGATCGCGAACACAGGCGGGCCCGCCTCGGGCTCGGCCCACTGGACGTCGCGAGGCGCGATCGCGCCGCTCAGGTCCGTGACGGTCAGGCGCACCGGCACGTCGGGACCGAGCGACACGGCGGGCGGACGGCCGGCGGAGGCTCGTCGCATGCGCCGGGCCTGCGGGTAGCGCAGAGCGAGCGACAGTGCCGACCTCGGCACCGCGCGCACGGGCTCGGTGTCGTGGGCGAGTGCAGCCGCCAGGTCGGCAATAGACCCCGAAACAGGAACGGCCACAACGGAGAACAGGTTGGCCAGCGTCCCCGGCCCCTGCCATCCTGCGTCGCGGCGCAGATCGACCAGGACTTCGGCCTCGCCCGCCATCGGCACGCCGGCCTCGCTCAGCCCGCGCTGCACGTAGTGCGTCACGACGGCGACCCGGCTCAGGCGACGGGCGCGGCGGGTCTCGTCGAGACGCGCCAGCAGCCCGGGGGCGGACGTGACCGAGCCGATGTGGACGCCTCGCGCGACCTCGACCGCGGTGCGCGCCACCGGGTGGTGGCCCACGTCGCGGTCGCGCCGGACGATCGCCGCGACCGCGCGCCCGAGCTCGACGGGCTCGGTGCGCGCCACTCCCGCCAGCCGCCGGACCACGGGCCCGCGCACCTCGACGCCGAAGTCGGGCGCGGCGCTACCACCGGCCCGCGACATCAACGCGAGCAGGTTCATCGGCAGACGGCCGTCGCCGAGACCGTGATCGTAGCTGAACGTGAGATAGCCTCCGTCGCAACCGTATTCGATCGGGTTTCGGTGCTCTCGCGAGCGGAGCCGGACGAGGGCCGCCGCCGGGTCCTCGGGATCGACGGCGTCGTCGACACGCGATCCCGGGGCCAGCTGCGGCCGCCACTCCCACCTGCGGGAGCGGGGGGGGGGGGGGGCGCC
>NZ_JARFTP010000019.1 GCF_029167375.1 Tsukamurella sp. 8F | reverse complement strand
CCCCCCCCCCCCCCCCTCCTGCTCTCCCGAAGGAGTCGGCGGGACCCATGCTCAGCCATCATGGGTCCCGCCGTGGCACAGACCGGTGCGTCAACGCTGCAGCCCTCAGCTCGCTTACTCGGTCTGGCTGGTTCATCGCTCGTAGCGATGAACCCACTCTAGGCGAGGCTCACCTAACTAAGCAAGTCCTAATTTATGTGGCATGTCTTACGACGCGTCGTCGTAGCAATCTGCGCCTTCCCGGGTAGAATTCAAGGAATGGCGGCATTGGGAGATCTCGAACGCGCGGTGATGGACCACCTGTGGGCGTCCACCGAACCGCAGACGGTGCGCCAGGTCCACGACGCCCTGTCCCGGGACAGGGAACTCGCGTACACGACGGTGATGACCGTCCTGCAGCGTCTCGCGAAGAAGAAGTTGGTCACGCAGTTGCGCACCGATCGCGCGCACCGGTACACGGCGACTTTCGGCCGGGAGGAACTGGTGGCGGATCTCATGTTCGACGCACTTGCGCAGGCGGAGAACTCGCGTGAGGCGGCACTCGTGCACTTCGTAGAGCGTGTCGGTGCCGACGAGGCCGATGCACTACGCCGGGCGCTCGCCGATCTGGAGGCCGCCCATCCCGACGATCACAGCGGCCGACGCTGATCGCTTCGATAGTCTCGAAGCGTGTCTGCTGTCGTCTTCGGCCTCCTGGCCCTGCTACTCGCGTGGCCGGTGCCGATGTGGCTGTCGCGAGCGAAGTGGGCGATCCGCGCACCGCGTGCCGCGCTCGTTCTCTGGCAGTCCATAGCACTGGCCGCGGTCCTGTCGGCGTTCAGTTGCGGACTCGTCATCGCGAGTCGGCTGTTGGTCCCCGGCCCCGATGGACGCCCCACCACAGACCCGATCGCCGAGATCCGTGAGCTGGGGCTCGTGCCGTGGCTGATATCGGTGGCCGTCTTCGCGCTCACGCTGGTGATCGGCGCGCGTCTCATAGCGACCACGATCGGCGTCGCCGTTCGAACGCGCCGCCGGCGGGCGCACCACCGCACCGTCGTCGACATGTTGTGTCACGTCAACGAGGGCGACCCGCGGACCGCTGCGGCGGACCTACGTGTCCTCGCAGTCGATGAACCACTCGCCTACTGCCTCCCCGGGCTGCGGCACCGCGTCGTGCTCAGCGAGGGCACCCTCGCGCAGCTCACGCACGAGGAGCTCTCTGCGGTGCTCGCCCACGAGCGGGCGCACCTGCGCGCCCGCCACGATCTCGTGCTCGAAGCATTCACCGCCGTACACCACGCGTTCCCGCAGGTGGTCCGGTACACCAAGGCCCTCGACTCCGTGCGGCTGCTCATCGAGTTGCTCGCCGACGACCACGCCGTGTCCGCAACCGGCCCCCGCCCGCTGGCCCGCGCGCTGGTGACCTGCGCGGGCGGCTCCGCGCCCCGCGGCGCGCTCGCCGTCGGCGGGACCGGCACGCTACTGCGCGTCGAGCGCCTGCGCCAGGACCGCTCGTCGGCGCTGTTCAACGCCGGGGTCTACCTGGTGGCCGGCGCGATCCTCGTGATCCCCACGGTGTCCGTCGCCGTCCCGTGGCTGACCGAGCTGCACGCATTGCTGGCGGGCCGCTGACGCGTTCACGAGGTCTGGATCACCAGGTCGTTCGCCGCCTTGTCGTGCCAGCCCTGCATGCGCCCCGAGTTGTCCATGAGCGGCGACAGGAAGACCAGGAGTTGGCCCACGCCGCAGAAGAACGATCCGAGGTAGGGGATCAACTGGCGGATGAACGCCCGGCCCAGGCCGATCGGCCGCCCCGTCGCCTGGTCGACCACCTTCAGCCGCAACGCCATCTTGCCCAGCGTCGCCCCCACGAGGCCGATCATCAGCCACTCGTACAACAGCCCGAACAGGCCCGCGAGGAGCATGATCCCGAACAAGGCGACGTAGCCGGCGCTGTTTCCGCCCGTACAACTCGTCTCGTAGGTGTTCGGATCGGTCGTACACGTCGGCGCGGACGAGAACACCGCCGCGAACGCGACGCCGAAGCACACCGCGTACACGACGGCATAGATCACCGCGTCGATCAGCCGCGCGAGGAAACGCTGCCCGAAGCCGGCGACCCGAACGTTGCCCAGACCGGGAATCGCGACGAAGCCGGAGTCGGCCTGCGGTATGAAACCAGCCGGCGGCTGGCCGAGCCCGCCGCCGTACTGCTGGCCGAACCCGCCGCCGTACTGCTGGCCGGCCTGCGGCGCCTGACCGTACGGCGGCAGCGGCTGCCCGTACTGGTAGGGCCCGGCCCCGCCCGACCCGAACCCGCCGGTCTCCCCTCGGCCGTAGTCCTGCCGCGGATCGACGCCGTGCCCGGCGCCATGTGGACTCGGTGGGACCCGGTTCGGGTCGTATGGATCGGTCATGACAGTTCCTCCCCCAGCACTGTGACAATCGCATCACGGACCATATACCCACTAGACTCGCGCTACGTGCAGTTCATCGGCGACAACAGCCCGACCCACGACCTGACGTACGACGATGTCTTCCTGGTCCCGAACCGCTCCGACGTGAGTTCCCGATTCGACGTGGACCTGTCCACCGTCGACGGGACGGGCACCACCATTCCAATCGTCGTCGCCAACATGACCGCTGTGGCGGGACGTCGGATGGCCGAGACCGTCGCGCGGCGGGGCGGCATAGTCGTTCTCCCGCAGGACCTGCCCCTCGCGGCGGCCGCGGACACGATCGCCTACGTCAAGAGCCGCGACCTCGTCGCCGACACTCCGCTCACACTCGGGCCCGACGATTCGGTGAGCGACGCCCTGGCGCTGCTGCCCAAGCGCGCGCACGACACCGTCGTGATCGTCGACGACGGGCGCCCGGTGGGCGTTGTCAGCACCTCGGACTGCGCGGACGTAGATCGGTTCGCGCGGCTGCGGGACGTCATGCACACGTCGTTCGTCTGGGCACCGTCGGGCACCGCGCCGCGGGACGTCTTCACCCTGCTGGAGGAGGGGCGCGCGAGCGTGGCGATCCTCGTGGACGGCGACGGTGCACTGCACGGCCTGCTTACCCGCACCGGCACCGTCCGGGCCGGGATCTACTCCCCTGCCGTCGACCCGCGTGGCCGCCTGCGGATAGCCGCCGCGGTCGGCATCAACGGCGACGTGCGAGCGAAGGCGACTGCGCTCGCCGAGGCCGGGGCCGACGTGCTCGTCGTCGATACGGCGCACGGACACCAGGAGAGGATGTTCGACGCACTCGAGCAGGTCGCGGCCGCCGACCTCGGACTCCCGATCGCCGCGGGCAACGTGGTATCGGCGGCCGGCACACGCGACCTCGTGAACGCGGGCGCGAGCATCGTCAAGGTAGGTGTGGGCCCCGGCGCCATGTGCACGACCCGCATGATGACCGGCGTCGGCCGACCGCAGTTCTCCGCCGTGGCCGAGTGCTCGGAAGAGGCGCGCGCACTCGGCGCGCACGTGTGGGCGGACGGCGGCGTCCGGCACCCGCGGGACGTCGCCCTCGCTCTGGCGGCCGGCGCCGCCAACGTGATGGTCGGATCCTGGTTCGCCGGGACGTACGAATCCCCCGGCGACATGAAGTACGCCACCGACGGTTCGGCGTACAAGGAGAGCTTCGGCATGGCGAGCAAGCGCGCGGTCGCCGCGCGCACCGCGAACGAAGGCGCTTTCGACCGCGCCCGCAAGGCTCTGTTCGAGGAGGGGATCTCCAGCTCGCGGATTCGCATCGACCCCGAGGCACCGAGCGTCGAGGACCTGCTCGACCACATCTGTTCCGGGGTGCGGTCGGCCGCCACATACGCGGGCGCGCGGACCCTCGAGGAACTGCACGAGCGCGCGACTCTGGGGATCCAGAGCGCGGCAGGCTTCGCGGAGGGCCGACCGCTGCCGACCGGATGGTGACGGTTCGACCGGTATGATCGGCGATGTCTCGGACGGCGCATGTGGCCGCCCGGCCTGCCGCCGACCGCCCCTCGACCCCTCAAGGACCTTGACCCGAATACGCAACGCGACCGCATCGGTGGTCGTCGATGGTTAGCGCGCTCCTCACCGCCGCCGCGGTGATCGGCTTCGTCGCCCTGACCCTCGGCACCGCGGTGTTCGTCGCAGCCGAGTTCTCCCTGACCGCTCTCGAGAAGCCCGCCATCAGCGCGGACGTCCGCGACCGCGGCGACCGCCGCTCGCGGCAGGTACAGCACGCCCACGGAACACTGTCGTTCCAGCTCTCCGGCGCCCAACTGGGCATCACCATCACGACGCTGATCACCGGCTATATCGCGGAGCCCGTACTCGCGAAGTTCCTGCGGCCCGTGCTCGAGTGGATGTCGCTGCCGTCCGGTGCCGTGGCTGCCCTGACCCTGATCCTCGCCCTGGTGATCGCGACCTCACTGTCGATGGTGCTCGGCGAGCTCGCGCCCAAGAACCTCGCCATCGCCCGCCCGCTCGCGACCGCGCGCGCCACCGCCGGCATGCAGGCCGCCTTCTCGGCAGTGTTCCGCTGGGCGATCACCTTCCTGAACTCGAGCGCCAACTCGCTCGTGCGCCGTCTCGGCATGGAGCCGGCAGAGGAGCTCAGCTCCGCGCGGTCCGCACAGGAGCTCGAGGCGCTCGTCCGGAACTCGGCGGCACACGGGTCGATCGACGCGACCACGGCCGAGTTGGTCGGCCGCTCGCTGACCTTCGGCTCCCGCACCGCCGAGGACATCATGACGCCACGCCAGCGCGTCCGTACGCTCGAGGTCGGGGATACCGTGGACGATCTGATGGCCCTGTCCATCGAGACGGGCTTCTCCCGATTCCCCGTCGTCGACGGAGACCTGGACGACACTCTCGGCTTCGTCCACGTCAAAGAGGCGCTCAAGGTACCGCCGGCGAGCCGAGCGCACACCACGATGCGTGTCCTGTGCGGCCCGGCACCGGTGGTGCCCGCGTCCCTGGACGGCGACTCGCTCATGGATCAGCTGCGGGCCAACGGCCTACAGGTCGCCCTGGTAGTCGACGAGTACGGCGGCTCGGCGGGCATCGTCACCGTCGAGGACCTCATAGAGGAGATCGTCGGCGACGTACGCGACGAGCACGACGACGAGATGGCCGATGTGCAGACCACCGACGGCGGCTACCTGTGCTCCGGGCTGCTGCGCATCGACGAGGTCGAGGACTCGACCGGCTACCGCGCCCCAGAGGGCGACTACGACACGCTCGGCGGACTGGTGATGTATCTCCTCGGCCGCATCCCCGACGTCGGCGACACAGTCGAGCTGCCTGAGCATGCCGTCGACGCCGAGGGCGGCCAGGACGCGGCCCCCTGGGTCGCCCGCGTAGCCCGGATGGACGGCCGCCGAGTAGACCTCGTCGAGCTCGCCCGCGCGCAGGCCGAGGGCCCGCCGCGCCCGGCCGAGGAAGGGGCCGACGGATGACGGGCAATCTGCTGGGCGTGCTGCTCACCGTGGTCCTGCTGATCGCGAACGCCTTCTTCGTCGCGGCCGAGTTCGCGCTGATCTCCGCGCGCAAGGACCGCCTCGAAGCCCTTTACGAACAGGGCAAGCACCGTGCGAAGTCCGTGATGGAGGCGTCGGAGAAGCTCTCACTGATGCTCGCCGGTTGCCAGCTGGGCATCACCATCGCCTCGCTGCTGCTCGGCAAGGTGGGCGAGCCCGCCATCGCGCATCTACTGGAGGCGCCGCTGCATCTCGCGCACGTGCCACACGCTCTGCTGCACCCGATCTCCTTCACCGTGTCGCTGGCGCTGGTCGTCGTGCTGCACATCCTGCTCGGCGAGATGGTGCCGAAGAACATCGCGCTCGCCGGTCCGGAGACGGCGGCGATGCTGCTGACGCCGATCCTCCAGGCCTGGTGCCGCGTCGCCCGGCCGCTCATCGCGCTGTACAACTGGCTCGCCAGCCTCGTTCTGCGTGCGCTGCGCATCGAACCGAAGGACGAGCTGGACGCCACCGTCTCGGCGCGCGAGTTGTCGGCGCTGATCGAGGAGTCCGCAGGCGAGGGCCTCCTCGACGAGGAGGAGCAGACGCGGCTGACACGGGCGCTGCGCACCTCCCGCAAGACGGTGCGCGACGTCGCCATCGCCCTTCCGCAGATCCGCGGGCTGCAGACCGAGCGCGGCCCCGACGGCACGGCCGGGCCGACGCTGGGGGCCATCGAGGCGGCTGTAGCCGACACCGGCTTCTCCCGTTACCCCGTGCGCGGCGCGGGCGGCGCTTTCACCGGGTACCTGCACGTCAAAGACGTGCTCCCGGAGATCATGGACTCCGCGGTCGGCCCGGACACCGTCATCGGGGCCGCACGGATCCGCCCGCTGCCGGTGATTGACGGCTCCATGTCACTCGATCATGCGACGGCGTTCATGCGCCGCCACGGCAGCCATCTATCGGCCGTATCCGACGAGCACGGGCGCACCGTAGGGATCGTCGCGCTCGAGGACCTCGTCGAGGAGTTCGTCGGAACCGTACGGGACGGGACGCACCGCGTGTGAGCCCGCGGGCCACGGTGTCGGAAACGCAGCTGCTGGACCGGGAGCTGTGGCGGGAGCGAGCGCGAGCGCACCGGGCCCGGCTCGCGCCTTTCGTCGACGCGCACCTCGAGCGGTGCAGGCGAGGCGAGAAGCATCCCGTGTGGGATTTCCTGTTCACCTACTACGGGCTGCGGCCGGGGCAGCTACTCCGCTGGCATCCCGGCTTCGGCGTGGCTCTCGCGGGCGGCGCCGACGAGTACGGCTCGGCCCGCGGCTATGCCGTCGACGGGGACTCCGCATCCGTCGACACCGCGTGGTGCGCCCGGCGCCGGGACTTCGTCGAATACCTCGAGCGGCTACTTGCCGCCACGGCCTCGCGGCCCGCCGCGCTGGGCTGCTTCGGCCTGCACGAGTGGGCGATGGTCTACCGCGCGCGCGACGTACGTCATCCGGTCCCGCTGCGGCTCGGGCCGGCCGGTGCCGACGCCGTCGTCGACGCGGGATCACTGCGATGCACGCACTACGACGCGTACCGGTTCTTCACGTCCGACGCGGCGCCGAAGAACCTCCTGCCGCTGTCGCGCGAATCGCAGGTCGACTCGGAGCAACCGGGCTGCCTGCATGCCGGCATGGACCTCTACAAGTGGGCGTTCAAGCTGCTGCCGGGCGCACCGTCGGAGCTGGTGGCGGACGCGTTCGATCTGGCGCGCGACGCCCGCGAGCTGGACATGCGGGCAAGTCCATACGACCTCACGGAACACGGCTTCGAACCCGTTCGCGTCGAGACCGCCGCGGGCCGCGCGGAGTACGTGCGCGCGCAGAGCGCACTAGCCGAGCGCGCTGCGCCCATCCGAGACCGCCTACTCGCGTTGTGCCGGACCTGGCCCGCATGACAAGCGGGTCTCACGCCGCGAAGTCGATGCGATCCACGATGTACTCGGCGATGGCCAGGGAACTCGTCGCCGCGGGCGACGGGGCGTTCCGAACGCTCGTCACCCGGGACGCGGAGTGGATCACGAAATCATCGACGAGGCTGCCGTCGGCGCCGAGTGCCTGCGCACGCAACCCGAGCCCGGCCCGCGCGACGTCGGCCGCGCCGATCTCCGGCACGTAGACCTGCGCGGCACGCATGTATGCGCGGACCGAGAGCACGCCCGCTGCCTCGGCGAACCCGGTACGCCAGTGCGTGCCGACGAACCGCCAGAAACCCGGCCATCGCAGGGTGTCGAGGACGTCGGCCGCACCGACGGATGCCCGGCCGTAGCGGCGGCGGCTCAGCGCGAGGAACGCGTTCGGCCCGACCTCGAGCGTGCCGTCGACGCGCCGCGTGAAGTGCACTCCGAGGAACGGATAGCGCGGATCCGGCACGGGGTAGACCATGCCGCGCACGAGTTCCTGCTTCGCCGGGTCGACACGCATGTACTCGCCGCGGAACGGGACGATCCGCGGGTCTGCGGGGCCGCCCGCGAGACGGCCGAGTCGGTCCGATTCGAGCCCGCCGCACAGCACCACCCGGCCGACGGCGCGCGGCTCACCACCGGCAGTCTGGAGCTCGACCCCGCCGTGCGCCCGTCGCAGGCCCGTCACCTCGGTCTGCAGCAGCACGTCACCGCCCTGGGCCCGAACCCCGTCGGCGAGCGCACGGCACACCGCAGGGTAGTCGGTGATCGCGGTGTGCGGCGAGTGCAGGGCAGCGAGACCCGTTGCGTGCGGCTCGATCTCGGTGATCGCGGAGACGTCGACGCGGCGCAGTCCGGGGACCCCGTTGGCGGTGGCCTTGCGCTCCAATTCGTCGAGGCGTGGCAACTCGGCGCTGTCGACGGCCACCACGAGTTTGCCGCATCGCTCGTACGCGATGCGGTGCTCGGCACAGTAGTCGCGCAGCAGATCGCGGCCGCGCGTGCACAGCTGTGCCTTGAGGCTGCCCGGCGCGTAGTAGATTCCGGCGTGCACGACGCCGGAGTTGTGGCCCGTCTGGTGGCGGCCCACATCGTCCTCACGCTCGAACACCACCACCCGCGTGCCCGGGCGTCGCCGGATCACCTCTCGCGCCACCGCGAGCCCGACGATGCCGCCGCCTACGATCCCGACCGTCTCCACCCCGACTCCTAACCGATCAGCGCCAACGCCGTCCGCAACGCCCCGACCATCGGGTCGATCGATATCGTGGGATCGACCGCGCGCTGGATCCCCAAGCCGATCCCCGCACTGAGCAGCAGGTCGGCGATCTGGCCGAGCACCTCGTCGTCGACCGCGGCGTCGCTCTCCGTCCGCAGGCTGCGGAGCAGCTCGACCACGGCCGCGCGGGCGTCGTCGCGGAGCTCCGCGATCACGCGCGTCAGCGCGGCATCGCCCCGCGACAACGTGACGAATTCGAGTTCGAGCATCGTCCAGCCCACGTCACCGACAGTGCGCTCCAGCCACTCGCCCGCCGCCGCGACCCGGTCCTCGAGTGCGAGCTCGCCGCCGGTCAGGGCGGCGAGCTCGCCGATCTTGTCGTGGTGGATCTCATCGAGGACGGCGCGACACAGCGTCGGCTTGTCGGTGAAGTTGGAGTACACGGCCCCCTTGCTGTAACCGGCATGTTCGGCGATGTCCTCGAGACTCGCCGCGCCGTAGCCGACCTGGAGGAACCGCTCGCGTGCCGCATCGATCAGCTCCTGGCGTGTGCGGGCACGCTGCTCGGCACGGGTCAGACGGGACACCCCGCGATGCTACCGCCCCTGAGGGTGTTTACATACCGGAGGAACTCGAATACCGTCGGTATCCAGAATCGAGAAGGGTTGCATCACATGGGAATCTTCAGGCGTGGCGGCGAGCCACGGGACCTCAGCGGCACCGTCGTCGTGGTGACCGGCGGCGGACGCGGCATCGGCGCGGCCACCGCGGCGGCATTCGCCCGTCTGGGCGCCGACGTGTGGATCGGCGACGTCGATCCGGACGTCGCGGCCGCGACCGCCGAGAGGCTGCCACGGGCCCGTGCCGCCACCCTGGACGTGACGGACCGGGCCTCGTGGGCAGCGTTCCTCGACCAGGTAGGTGAGGTGGACGTCCTGGTGAACAACGCCGGCGTCATGCCGCTCGGCGCATTCGACGGGGAGGACGAGGCGACCCGCGACCTGATCCTCGACGTGAACGTGCGTGGCGTGCTGAACGGGATGCAGGCCGTCCTGCCGCAGATGATCGACCGCGGGCGCGGCCACATAGTCAACATCGCATCGATGGCCGGCATGATGCCGCTCCCCGGCATGGTCACCTACAACGCGAGCAAGTACGCCGCGCTCGGCGCCTCGCTCGCCGCCCGGCGCGAGTACGACGGCACGGGCGTGGCCGTGTGCGCGATCCTGCCCGCAGCGGTGCGGACGGAGCTGTCCAGCGGTGCGCAGCTCGGCGGCGGCCTGCCCACCGTCGACCCCGAGGACGTGGCCCGCGCCGTCGTGGGCACGCTGCGTACGCGCGCCGCGCGCACGTCCGTCCCTGGCTGGGTCGCGCCCGGCTGGGCCCTCGTCGAAGCTCTCGTGCCGGAGCCGGTCGAGAAGCTGGCACGGACGCTGCTCCGTGACCGTCGTGCCCTCTCCCTCGATGCCGATGCGCGCAGGGACTACACCGACCGCATCCACCGGCAGGCGCTCGCACACGATCCGGAGGCCGACCGGTGACGCGCGCCCTCGTCATCGGCTGCGGCGGCACCATCGGCGGAGCCTGGATCGTCGCCGCGCTGGCCGCACTCGCCGAGCGCCTCGACTGGGATCCGCGCGAGGCCGACATCCTGCAGGGCACATCCGCCGGTGCCGAACTGGTGGCGATGTTGTCGGGCGGATACGGCATCGACGACCTCGTGGCCATGCAGTCCGGCCGGACCGACGACGGGGTCCTCCGCCGGCACGTCGCCGACACGCCACCCAGCCTCCCCCGCGTTCCGTTTCCCGCGCCCATCGACCCGTCCACCCTCTGGCGCGGGGGCCGCGGGCACAGCCGACTCACGGGCATCGCGCCACGCGGCCGCGGCGACGCGGCATGGCTGCAGCGACTCGCCGAGGCGGTCGCCGGTCCCGACGGATGGCTCCCCCACCCCGGTGCGCGACTCGTCGCATACGATCCCCGCCGGCACGAACGCGTCGCGTTCGGTGCTCCCGGCGCGCCCGCGGCGACCGCCGGCGAGGCGCTGCGCGCGTCGTGGGCGATACCCGCGTGGATGCCGCCCGTACCGATCGACGGCAACCTGTACGTCGATGGCGGCGCCGCCTCCACGGCGTCGGTGGATCTCGTGCCGCCGGACGTCGACGAGGTCTTCGTTCTGGCTCCGATGGCATCGCGTCCGGGCGTGCGCGCCCCGGGCACCGGCGGGATCGCGGAGTATCACCTGCTGCGTAAGCCCATGTCCGCGTTGCTGTTCGACGAGGCCGAGGAGGTGCGGGCGCGCGGCGCCGCGGTCGTGACCATCACGCCGGACGCCGAGGACCTGCGCGGCCTGGGTTCGCACTTCATGGCCCGTGGCCGACGCGCGGACGCTTTCACCGCTGCGCGAAGCACCGCACCCGCGTCGGTCGCGCGGGCTCTCGCCGAGGCCGGGCTGTGAGCCGGGAGCCGCGCGTCGCGATCATCGGCGCCGGGATCTCCGGCATAGCGACGGCGTACACGCTGCGGCAGGCGGGGTTCACCGATGTGGTCGTGCTCGAGAAGGGCAGTGACGTCGGCGGCGTATGGCACTGGAATCGCTACCCCGGACTGACCTGCGACGTCCCGTCCCAGCTGTATCAGTTCTCGTTCGCGCCGAAGGCCGACTGGTCGCGGGTGTGGGCGTCCGGGCGCGAGATCCAGCGTTACCACCGTGACGTGTGTGACCGACTGGGGCTCTCCGAAAGGATCCGGCTGAACACGGAGGTGGTATCCGCCGAGTACGCCGACGGCACCTGGACGCTCACCGACCAGCGCGGCGAGCGCATCGTCGTCGACTTCCTGATCTGCGCGACCGGCGTGCTGCACAACCCCGCGATCCCCGACCTCCCCGGGCTCGGCGATTTCGCCGGCCGACTGGTGCACACGGCCCGCTGGGACGACGAGATCGTGACCGACGGCCGCAGGGTGGGCGTGATCGGTACCGGATCCACCGGCGTCCAGGTGGTGTCCGCGCTCGCCCCGGGAGCCCGTTCGGTCACGCACTTCGTGCGCTCGCCGCAGTGGATCCTCTGGGCACCCATGCGTATCCCGCAGCCGAGGATCGCCGGCAGGGTCCTACGCCGCGCTCCGCGGTTGCACAGCCGTGTCTACGACGCGTTCCTGCGCGCCTCGGGCATCCTCGCCGACATCGTCACGACGCCGTCGTGGCGCCGCCGCGCGGTGCAGGCGTACGCACGCCTGTCGCTGCGGCTGCAGGTCCGCGACCCGCGACTGCGCGAGATGCTCACGCCCGACTACCAGCCGCTGTGCAAGCGCCAGGTGGTCTCGGGCTCGTACTACAGGGCCCTCCAGCGAGCCGACACCGAGTTGGTCACCGACGGAATCGCGCAGGTCACCCCGACCGGCGTCACCACGGTCGACGGGCGCCACCACGAACTCGACGTGCTCGTCCTCGCCACGGGATTCCGTACGCACGACTACATGCGGCCCATGCACGTGGTCGGGCGCGACGGGCTGACACTCGACCAGGCCTGGACGTCCGGGCCGCGCGCATATCGCATGACGGCGATCCCAGGCTTCCCGAACCTGTTCACCGTGCTCGGACCGAACTCGCCGACCGGATCGATCTCGCTGCAGCACTCGGCCGAGCTCACGGCCCGCTACATCGCGCAGTGGCTGGAGCGCTTCCGGCGCGGTGAGGTCGACACTGTCGAGGTCACGGGCGCGGCCACAGAGCGGTTCCAGGAGCAGGTCGCCGGTGCGATGGGCCCGACGGTGTGGAACACGGGCTGCTCGTCCTGGTACCTCACCGAGGGCGGGGCGATCGACCTGTGGCCGTTCGACCGAGCGACGATGGAGCGCATGCTCGCAGCACCTGACGAGTCGGACTTCGAGACCCGCACCCGGCCCTTCGGGCAGGACGCGACACCGCCCGGGTTCGATCGACATACCCCCGGGTAACCTTGGTGTCGGCAGCTTCACTCAAGGAAGCGCGACGACGAAGGGGACTGAAATCATGGTCGAAACCGCCCGGACGTCCGTCAACGGCCTGCAGGTCGCGACGGTGCTCTACGACTTCATCAACAATGAGGCCCTCCCGGGCACGGGCGTAGACCAGGCGGCCTTCTGGACCGGTGCAGCGCAGCTCATCGAGGACCTCGCGCACCGCAATGCGGATCTGCTCGCCCGCCGCGACGACCTGCAGCGCCAGATCGACGAGTTCCACACCGAGAACCCGGGCCCCGTCGATCTCGAGGCGTACAAGCAGTTCCTCACCGATATCGGCTACCTGGTGCCGGAGCCGGACGACTTCCAGATCACCACGGACAACGTCGACACCGAGATCACCTCGACCGCGGGCCCGCAGCTCGTGGTCCCGATCCTCAATGCACGCTTCGCGATCAATGCCGCGAACGCGCGCTGGGGCTCGCTGTACGACGCCCTGTACGGCACCGACGCCATCCCGGAGACCGATGGGGCCGAGAAGGCGCCCGGCGGCAAGCCCGGTTACAACAAGGTCCGCGGCGACAAGGTCATCGCGTACGCGAAGGACTTCCTCGACCAGGCCGTGCCTCTCGAGCACGGGTCGCACGCCGACGTGACGAAGTACTCGGTCGAGGGCGGCGTCCTCCAGGCGACGGTCGACGGCCAGACCGTCGGGCTCGCTGACCCGACCGGGTACGCAGGTCGCATCGGCGACGAGGCATCCCCGTCGGCGATCCTGCTGCGCCACAACGGGCTTCACCTCGAGATCCAGATCGACCCGGAGTCGCCCATCGGCTCCACAGACAAGGCCGGAGTCAAGGACGTTCTGGTCGAGTCCGCGGTCACCACGATCATGGACCTCGAGGACTCCGTCGCCGCCGTCGACGCCGAGGACAAGGTGCTCGGCTACCGCAACTGGCTCGGGCTGAACAAGGGTGACCTCTCGGAGGAGGTCAGCAAGGGCGGCAAGACGTTCACGCGAGTCCTCAATCCCGATCGCACGTACGTCGCCGCGGACGGTTCGGAGCTCACGCTGCACGGCCGTTCGTTGCTGTTCGTCCGCAACGTCGGCCACCTGATGACCACGGACGCCGTGCTCGACGCCGAGGGTAAGGAGATCGGCGAGGGCATCCTCGACGCGATCGTCACCTCGCTCGCGGGTATCCACGGGCTCGGCACCGAGGGGCTGAGCAACTCCCGGACGGGGTCGATCTACATCGTGAAGCCGAAGATGCACGGCCCCGAGGAGGTCGCGTTCACCGTCGAGTTGTTCAGCCGCGTCGAGAAGCTGCTGGGCCTGCCGTCGGCCACACTCAAGGTGGGCATCATGGACGAGGAGCGACGCACGACCGTCAACCTCAAGGCGTCCATCGAGCAGGCACAGGACCGCGTGGTGTTCATCAACACCGGCTTCCTGGACCGCACGGGCGACGAGATCCACACGTCGATGCTCGCCGGCCCGGTGGTGCGCAAGGCGGAGATGAAGTCGCAGACGTGGATCAAGGCGTACGAGGACTCCAATGTCGATATCGGTCTGCACGCCGGGCTGCAGCACCACGCGCAGATCGGCAAGGGCATGTGGGCGATGCCGGACCTGATGGCGGACATGCTGGAGCAGAAGATCGGACAACCCGAGGCGGGCGCCACCACCGCGTGGGTCCCGTCGCCGACGGCCGCGACTCTGCACGCGCTGCATTACCACCTCGTCGACGTGTTCGAGGTGCAGAACGACATCGCCAAGCGCGACCCGGCATCGGTCGACGACATCCTCAGCATCCCGCTGGCCCCGAAGACCGACTGGTCGGACGAGGAGAAGCGCGAGGAACTGGACAACAACTGCCAGTCGATCCTCGGCTACGTGGTCCGCTGGATCGACCAGGGCGTCGGCTGCTCCAAGGTCCCGGACATCCACGACGTCGCGCTCATGGAGGACCGCGCCACCCTGCGCATCTCCAGCCAGCTGCTGGCGAACTGGCTGAAGCACGGGATCGTCACCGAGGACGAGGTCGTCGCGAGCCTCGAGCGGATGGCGCCCGTCGTCGACCAGCAGAACGCGGGCGACCCGGCCTACCGGCCGCTGGCCCCGGACTTCGACGGCAACATCGCCTTCCAAGCCGCGAAGGATCTGATCCTGCAGGGAACCAGGCAGCCGAACGGCTACACGGAGCCGATCCTGCACGCACGGCGTCGTGAGTTCAAGGCCTCAGGCGCCTGACGCGCAGCCCGCCGGGGCCGGGCCGTCGGGCGCGGTGCGCATCACGCCCGACGGTGACCGGCGCGACGCGTTCGCCGTCGAAGTCGACGGCACGCCGCAGAGCTACGTCGATCTGGGCGATCCGGCGAACCTCGTATTCGAGTACGTCCGCCGGATCGGCCATGTCGCGGATCTCGTCGCCCCGGCGGGTCGGCCGATCACCGCGGTGCATCTCGGGGGTGGCGGCATGACGCTCCCCCGGTACATCGCACACACCCGGCCCGGTTCACGACAGCAGGTGCTCGAGAACGACCGCGACCTGATCGCTGCCGTGCGCCGCGACCTTCCGTTCCCGCGCGGTGCGCAGATCCGCGTGCGCTGTGCCGACGCACGGTCTGCGGCCTCGGTCCTTCCCGGCGGAATGCTCGGCGCAGTCGAGCTGCTGGTCGTGGACGTCTTCGCGGGGGCGCGTACCCCGGCCGCGCTCACCACGGTCGAGTTCTTCACCTCCCTCGTCCCCCTACTCGCACCCGGCGCGGCCGTCGCCGTGAACAGCGCCGACGGTGCCGGCCTGCCTTTCGCACGGGCGATGGCCGCGACGGTGGCGCGTGCGCTCGGCCCCGTCGTCGTGCTCGCCGAGCCGGGAGTGCTCAAAGGCCGGCGGTTCGGCAACGTCGTCCTCGTGACCGGAGACGTGGATCAGCAGCAGCTCGCGCGGCGTGTCGCGGGCGACCCGTTCCCCGCGACGGCCCTCGGTGGCGCCCGGTTCGCGAGCGGCGCGCGGGTGCGTACCGACGCCGATGCGGGCGACTCACCCGCGCCTCCGACCGGCCTTTTCGGCTGAACCGTGGGGTAAGTTCGTCGCGATGGGTACACACAGATCGGCCACGAGCAGTCGACGGGTCGCTCCATGGGTGTGGGTGGCGGCCGCGATCGTGGCCGTCCTAGTGCTCGGTGTCATCGGCTACAGGTGGTTGGGCGGGGTGTCGGACCGTGAGGGGAAGACCGCCGCCGCGCAGTGCGTGCGGGGCGATCTCACGGTCCACGTCGCCGTCGATCCCGCCATCGACGAGCCGCTCGCCAAGACGGCCCTCGCATTCAACGCCACCCGGACGGTCGCCGACGACTACTGCGTCAAGATCGATGTCACGGGCGTACCCTCGACGACCGCGATGGCCGGTCTCGTCGGTACCTGGGACAAGCGCTACGGCGAGCGGCCCGCCCTGTGGGTGCCCTCGTCGTCCACCTGGGCGGCGCGGCTGAAGACCTCGAAGGCCACCGCTGTGGCCGGGAACCCGACTCCCCTCGTATCGTCACCCGTCGTGCTCGCCGTCCCGACCGATCTGAGGAAGCCTCTAGACGGCGTGCGATGGATCGACGTCCCAGGGCTGCAGGCGGCCGACGGGCTCGATTCGCGCGCCGAGGGCTGGGGAGCGCTGCGTATGGCGCTGCCGACCGGCGCCTCCAGTGACGGCACCTACCTCGCCGCGCAATCGATCGCAGCGGCTGTGACGCACACGTCCGCCGGCCCCATAGCCGACGCCGCGGCACGCGGCCCCCAGGTCGGAACGACGCTCGCGCGACTGGCGTCGGCCGCACCGACGCCGCGAGCTCCCACCGCCGACGCGGCGCTGACGGTGCTGGCCGGTGAGGGCGACGCGAAGGCGGGCCCCATCCACGCGGTTCCCGTCATCGAGCAGCAGCTCTTCGCATATCTGCAGACACATCCCGGTGCGAAGCTCGCGGCCGTGTCTCCGTCGGGCGCCACCGCGACTGCGACATATCCCGCCGTGGCGCTGGGCGACGGCGTGGACGAGGCGCACAGCCAAGCCGCCGCCGAGTTCGTGTCCTTCCTGGGAACCGGCGACCACGCGAAGGAACTCGCCGCCGCAGGATTCCGCGCTCCGAATCAGCCGACGCCGAGGGCCACGGATGCGGTGCCCTTCGGCCGCTTCGAGCCGCTGCCCACGCCGTCCGAGTCCGCGCTCACTGCTATCGCGGACGCCGTCACCGCCGAGTAGGCGACCGCCGGATCGGTAACGATCAGGCCTCGAACCGAAGAACCGTGTGACGCATGGGGCGCATGGTATCTACCGTGTCGCGCTATGAGACCCCTGAGCAGGGCACTCGCGACCGCATGCCTCGTCGCCTGCCTGGCGTGTACCTCCGCGCCGTCCGCGGGCGCCGCGCCGGCGTCGGGAACCACCGGGACCGGCCCACCCCTGCGTAGCTGGACACCCGCATTCCTCGCGAGCGTCTCGGCACCCGACGCCGCGCCGATCGGTACGAACGATTGGAGCTGCCGCCCGAGCGCGGCGCACCCGTACCCCGTGATCCTGATCCACGGCACGTGGGAGAACGCGCTGTCCACGTGGTCCGGCATGGCCCCCTGGCTGAAACGCGACGGCCACTGCGTCTACGCGATCGACTTCGGCAAGTCGAACCCCCTCGAGCAGGGCGGACCACTCACCATCACACCCGGCGCGTACGGCGCGCGCCCGATCGAGCGCTCCGCCAAGGAGGTCGCTGCATTCGTCCGGCAGGTGCTCGCGCACACCGGCGCTCGCAAGGCGGACCTGGTCGGCCACTCCCAGGGCGGCCTGCTGATCCGGCAGATGCTCCGCTTCGAGGGCCTCGCCGGGAGCACCGACAAGGTTGTAACGATCGCCGCGACCAATCACGGGACCACGATGGACGGACTCGGCGCCTTGGACCGTATCCTCCGCGACCGCCTCGGCATGGACCTCGACCCGGTCCTGAACCACGTGGTGGGTGTCTCGGGGGTACAGCAGATCTACGATTCGCCGCTGCTCCGGACCCTCGCGGCGGGCGGCGACACCGAGCCGGGTATCTCGTACACGGTGCTCGCGACGCGCTACGACGAGGTGTCGACACCGTACGACCGCACGTTCCTGACCGCGGGCCCCGGCGCGACGGTCGACAACGTCACCATCCAGGACGGCTGCCCGCAGGACCTGTCCGAGCACCTGAGCGTCGACTACTCGCCACGCGCCATCGACTGGGTGCGGCGCGCGCTCGACCACGCCCGGATGCCGCTCGCGTCCATCCGCTGCACGGCGACGGTGCCCTTCTTCGGCGACAGCGAGGCCCGCTGACGACCGCCCGCCGCCTGGGCGCTTACGCGAACGCTTCGATCGGCGGGCACGAGCAGACCAGATTGCGATCGCCGTACACCCCATCGATGCGCCGGACGGCCGGCCACACCTTCGCTCGCGCTCCACCGGACGGCAGACCCATGGGGTACACGGCGGTCTCACGCGAGTAGGGGTGATCCCAGTCCGCGACCAGGCACTCCGCCGTGTGCGGTGCGCCGCGCAGAGGGTTGTCGTCGACCGGCCACTCCCCCGATGCGACTCGATCGATCTCGGCCTTGATGGAGATCATCGCATCGCAGAAGTCGTCTATCTCGGCGAGCGACTCGCTCTCGGTCGGCTCCACCATGAGGGTGCCCGCCACCGGGAAGCTCATGGTCGGCGCGTGGAACCCGTAGTCCGCCAAGCGCTTCGCGACGTCATCGATGCTGACGCCCGTGGCCTTGGTGATGCCGCGGACGTCGAGGATGCACTCGTGCGCGACGCGGCCGTTGTCGCCCGTGTAGAGCACCGGGAAGTAGTCGTTCAGCCTCGCGGCGATGTAATTGGCCGACGCGATCGCCGTCAAGGTCGCACGCCGCAGACCATCGGCACCCATCATCCGGATGTACGCCCAGGTGATGGGAAGTATCGACGCGCTGCCATAGGGCGCCGCGCTGATCGTTGGGCCGTCTCCCAGTTCGGGCGCAAGCGGGTGGCCGGGAAGGAACGGCGCGAGGTGCTCGCGGACACCGATCGGGCCGATGCCCGGCCCGCCCCCGCCGTGCGGGATACAGAAGGTCTTGTGCAGGTTCAGGTGGCTGACGTCGCCTCCGAAACGGCCCGGACGGGCAAGTCCCACAAGGGCGTTCAGATTCGCGCCATCGACGTAGACCTGTCCGCCCGCGTCGTGCACGGCGGCGCAGATCTCGCGCACCTCATGCTCGTACACGCCGTGCGTCGATGGGTACGTGATCATGATCGCGGCGAGCTCGGCGGCGTGCGCGGCGATCTTCGCCTCGAGGTCCGCGGTGTCGACGTCCCCGTTCTCACGGCACGCCACCACGACCACCTTCAGCCCGGCCATCACCGCGGACGCGGCGTTGGTGCCGTGCGCGCTCGACGGGATGAGGCAGATCGTCCGGTGCTCGTCGCCGCGGGAGACGTGATATTCGCGGATGGCGAGCAGCCCGGCGTACTCTCCCTGGCTGCCCGCATTCGGTTGCAGCGACACCCGGTCGTAGCCGGTCACGCCGGTCAGCCAGGTCTCGAGATCGGCGACCAGAGCCCGGATCCCGACGGTGTCCGCAGCTGGCGCGAACGGGTGCAACCGGCTGAACGCCGGCCAGGTTATGGATTCCATCTCGGCCGTGGCGTTGAGCTTCATGGTGCAGGAACCGAGCGGGATCATGCTCCGGTCCAGCGCGATGTCCTTGTCCGAGAGGCGGCGGAGGTAACGCAGCATCTCCGTCTCGGTGCGGTAGCGGTGGAACGCCGGATGCGTGAGGAACTCGGACGTGCGGTCGCCGAACTCCGCGGAGAACGGGCGCGAGGGAGCCCCGAACGCATCCAGGACGACGGCAACGTCCTCGTCGGTCGTGGTCTCGTCGCACGCCACCGACACGTGGTCGGCGTCGACACGCCACAGGTTGTACCCCTTGGACTTCGCGGCGGACACGATCTCGTCTGCGCGCCCCGGGACGTTCGCGAGCACGGTGTCGAAGAAGTCGGCGTGCACCACCGCGTCTCCGAGGGCAGCCGCGATCCGGGCCGCGTGACCGTGTACACGGCCCGCGATCGCGGTGAGTCCCTCCGGGCCGTGGTACGAGGCGTACATCGCAGCGAGCACGGCCAGCAGGACCTGGGCGGTGCAGATGTTGGACGTGGCCTTCTCGCGCCGGATGTGCTGCTCGCGGGTCTGTAGCGCCAGACGGTAAGCGAGATCGCCGTCGGCGTCCTTGGAGACGCCCACGAGGCGACCGGGGATCTGCCGGGCGTGCTTCGTGTGCACGGCGAGATATCCGGCATGCGGGCCGCCGAAGCCGAGCGGCACGCCGAACCGCTGCGTCGTACCGAAGCAGGCGTCGGCCCCCTGCTCACCGGGCGGCGTGAGCAGCGTCATCGCAAGTAGGTCTGCGCCGACGGCGACGAGGGCACCGCGCTCGTGCGCCGCCTCGACGACCGCGGCGACGTCGGGGATCCGCCCCGAGGCGCCCGGGGTCTGCAGGACGACGCCGAAGAACTCGCCGTCGGGTAGGCCGCCCGCCAAGTCGGCGACGACGACCTCGATGCCGAGTGGCCGCGCACGTGTCCGGATCACCGCGAGGGTCTGGGGGAACACGTCGGCGTCCACCGCGACCCGGGGCGAGGACGACTTGGTGGCCCGGCGCAGCAGCGTCATCGCCTCGGCGGCGGCGGTCGCCTCGTCGAGCATGGAGCTGTTGGCGACCTCCATGCCGGTGAGGTCGGCGACCATGGTCTGGAAGTTGAGGAGCGCCTCGAGGCGTCCCTGGCTCACCTCCGGCTGATACGGCGTGTACGCGGTGTACCAGGCCGGGTTCTCGAGGATGTTCCGCACCAACACCGGCGGGGTGAGCGTGTCGTAGTAGCCGAGGCCGATCATCGACCGGTCGACGGTGTTGCGCGCCGCCAGCACAGCAAGCTCGGCGAGAGCCTCGTGCTCGGTCGCAGGGGCCGGCAGCACGCCGAGGCCGTTGTCTGTCGGATCGTCCAAGATCGCCGACGGCACCGCCGCGCGCGCGAGATCGTCCAGGCTGTCGACACCGATGACGCGCATGATCTGCTCGAGCTCGACGGTGTCGGGGCCGACGTGGCGGTCGGCGAAGGAATCAGTCACGGGTGACCTCCGGGGCGTCGTTGCCGGACGCACGCTACGCCCGGTACAGCCTCCCCCTCAGTCGCCGGGCGGCTCCAGAGACGCCCAACCCACGTGGTCCGGGTGCCTGAGAGATTGACGGAGAGGTGTTGCTCCTTCGGCGCCTGCGAGCCCTCGACGAGGCCCGCTGGGCTCTCCCACGCGGTGTTGCAGCGCAGGTGTGATTCTAACCCACTTCAACAGAACGGCCGTACCGTGAGTACCCGGACAGCGTCTGACGAACGCCGGGCAATCGATTCCTAGCCCGTGGCGCGGGCGCGGTTGCGGCGACGGTTGGCGAGCTCGTCCTCGGGCGCGGCGTCGGCGTGGCCACCGTCGGCGCGTTCACCCGGGAAGTCGGCGATGGTGCCGGTCAGCTCGCGCATGGCGCCGGAGACGGCGATACCGAATACACCCTGCCCGTGCTGGAGCAGGTCGACGACCTCCTCCGCGCTGGTGCACTCGTACACCGTGGTGCCGTCCGAGAAGAGGGTGATCCGGGCGAGATCCTCGACGCCACGCGAGCGCAGGTGATCGACGGCGACCCGGATGTTCTGCAGTGAGATGCCGGTGTCCAACAGGCGCTTGACGATCTTGAGGACGAGGACGTCCTTGAACGAGTAGAGCCGCTGGCTGCCCGATCCCGCGGCACCGCGGATGGACGGCACGACCAGCGACGTGCGTGCCCAGTAGTCGAGCTGGCGGTACGTGATGCCGGCGATCTGGCAGGCGCTCGGCCCGCGGTAGCCGAGCAGGTCGTCTGGAATCGCATCACCCGGGAAGAGACCGGGCGCGATGTCGTCCAGCGCGCCCTGCGTGCCCACCTCCGGCTTCGGCGAGGCGTGCTCACCGCCGGTGTGCGGCGCGCTGTTAGCCTGATCGGTCACTGGCGGTCTCCCTCTTCGCTCCATGCGCGTCCCCTCCAGGTTACGCGCCCGCCGGTCGGCCTGGTGGGCCGTTTCGCGGTGTCCGAGAAGAACGCTAAGCGGCCGGTCCGAGTGAATCAACGCGACACACCCAAAACTCTGAAGTTGAAGTTGAGGTTGACATCGAACCGTGACCTTCGACCGACAAGGAGACCGCCGACCGCCTCAGGGCTCGTCAGGCGCCTTGAAGTCGTCGGCCGAGATCGTGTCCAGGAACTCCTTGAACTTCTCGACCTCGTCGTCCGGCGCACTCTCCGGCTCATCGCCGCCGGACTCGTCCTCGTCGGGAAGTACCAGGCCCGCCTCGGCGAGCACCTGGTCCTCCGCGTAGATGGGAACCTCGAACCGAACGGCGACCGCAACCGAGTCCGACGGGCGAGCCGAGACCGTCACGTCGCCGTCGAGCACGAGATCGGCGTAGAAGGTGCCGTCCTGGAGGTCGGTGATACGAACCTCAGTGAGGTCTCGGCCCATGCCCTTGATCAGGTCGACGATCAGGTCATGTGTCAGCGGCCGGCGCGGCTCGACCCCCTGCAGACGCAGCGCGATGGCCGCCGCCTCACCCTGCCCGATCCAGATCGGCAGGTACCGCGACCCAGAGCTCTCACGGAGGAGAAGCACCGGATCGTTCTGCGGGGGATCCATCCGGATTCCCACCACACTCATCTCGATCATGAGAACCCGCCTCCTGCATGGTCGTTCGGAAGGTCTTCTCAGTCTACGCGCGCACCATCGCGCCGCATGTGAGGCACCCGGGCCGACACCTGGGCGGTCAGCGCACCGCGTCCTTGACGGCGGCCTTGACCAACTGCGTGTGGAACGCGACGGACAACGCCGCCAGCTCACGGATGAGTTCGGCGGCCCGCTCCGACGCGCCCTCGCCGCCCCTGGCGATCGGATTCGCGATCTGCGCGATGAGCCCTGCCTCGCGGTCGGCCGACGTCTTGAACGCGCGCAGGTGCCGCGCCTCGAAACCGTACTCGGCGAGCGACTTCGCGGCGACGACGAGTTGGACGGAGTCCTCGTCGAAGAACCCCGCCTTGCCAGGGGCCACGAGCGCAGAGCGCTCGAGCTCCCGCAGGAATGCGTCGTCGCAGCCCGCACGGTCGATCAGGTCGGCACGACTGATCCGGGTCTGCCGGCGCGCGAGGAAGTCCCCCGCAGACGCGGACGGCACCGACGCGAGCGAGCGGGGCGCGCGCGGCGCGGGCCCCTCGACGTGATCGCCCCGGTCGTGCGCCTCCAACTGCTCCTTGATGATCTTCAGGGGCAGGTAGTAGTCCCGCTGCGCAGTCAACACGTAGCGCAGCCGCTCGCAGTCCTTCGTCGAGAATCGACGGTAGCCCGACGGCGACCGTCCCGGTGTCACCAGCCCCTCGGATTCGAGGAACCGGATCTTCGAGATGGTGACGTCGGGAAACTCCGCGCGAAGCTGCTCGAGCACGCTCCCGATCGACATCGTCGCGGATTGCGGTTCCGGGCGCGGGGCCGTCACTGGGATCAGCCCGCGGCGTCCGGCTTGGCGGAGGTGTAGAACACCAGGCGGAACTTGCCGATCTGCACCTCGTCCCCGCCTGCCAGCGGTGCCGAGTCGACGGGCTCGCGATTGACGTACGTCCCGTTCAGGCTGCCGACGTCGACGACGGTGAATCCGCCCTCGACACTGCGGAATTCAGCGTGACGCCGACTCACGGTGACATCGTCGAGGAAGATGTCGCTGTCGGGGTGGCGCCCCGCCGACGTCGTCTCCTGGTCGAGCAGGAAACGCGAACCCGCGTTCGGGCCGCGCTTCACGACGAGCAGAGCCGAACCGGCCGGGAGATTCTCCGTGCCCGAAACCGGAGCGTCGCTCTCGGGGCCCCCCGAGGCGTCGAGCTCACGGATGATGTCGGCGCGGAACACCGAAGTGGTCTCTACGGGGGTTTCCTCGCGGCCCTTGTCGTTCTCGCTCACATCGCTCCTTTGTCTGTGGATTTCCCAAGTGAAGATCGCGTCGCCAGGCGCCCGTGGGCTACGGGCCCACGGTACCCCGCGGGGGCGATACTCGGCAGCGGGTTGTCCCCGCCGCCCTAGCTTCCGCTGGTCAGGGCCTTGTAGCCGTCGGCGTCCAGCAATTCGCCGATGGCGGCCTCGAGATCGTCCGGCGAAGCGGCTTCGACCTCGACGATCCAGCCCTCGCCGTACGGATCGGAGTTGATCAACTCGGGGCTCTGATCGAGCGACCCGTTGACGGCGACGACGACCCCGGTGAGCGGCGCGTAGATATCCGACACCGACTTCGTCGACTCGACCTCCGCGAAGGAGTCTCCCGACGACACGTCCGCATGGTCGTCGGGCAGCTGCACGAACACCACGTCGCCGAGCTGGTCCTGCGCGTAATCGGTGATACCGATCCGCACGACCGTGTCGCTCTTCTTCAGCAGCCACTCGTGATCGGGCGTGTACAGCAGTTCTTCAGGCGTGCTGGCGCTCAAGCGAACGGTCCTTTCCCCACGACGGCTGCCACGCGGCCCGCGGCTCGTCCCAACCTAGTGGTCAGCCGTGGCGGTCGGCAACACGGGTCGGCTCGGCTGCCGGCCCCGACCTACGACGCGACAAGGTGTCTCGATCACGCCCTTTCGGGACAGACTTCTCATACGGCCCACGGTTTGATTAGGCTCCCCTCAGATCTCCATTGATTCAGATCTCCATTGATGCAGGAAGGCGATACACCTTGTCCAGACACCTTCGTGTCCTCGTCGCGGCCGTTGCGGCCCTTGGGCTGCTCGCAGGCTGCGGCTCGTCGAACTCGGAGAGCGCTTCCGAGTCCTCGAACACGTCAGCCGTACGTACGGTCGCCACGGTCCAGGGCGAGGTCGCCGTACCGACCGCCCCGAAGCGCGTCGTCGTGCTCAACTACGCCCTGGCCGGGTACGCGTTCCACCTGGGCCTTCCGGTCACCGCCGTGACGGCGCTGGCGTCCGATCAAGACGGCGAACCGGCCGCGGCCTGGGCGGATCAAGCGAAGAAGGACGGGACGCAGATGCTCCGGTGGAACGCACAGGCGTTCAACATCGAGCAGATCACCGCTCTCAAGCCCGATCTCATCATCGCCGGCGGTTGGGGCCTGCCGTTCAAGCTCGCCACGGACGGCTACGCGAACCTGTCGAAGATCGCGCCGACCGTACTCGTCGACAAAGCGCTGACCGACTGGCGCGAACAGTTCCAGTTCCTCGCGGACAAGGCCCTCGGCAAGCCCGAGCTGTATCAAGACGCCGTGAAGGCGTACGAGGCGAAGGTCGCCGAGACCAAAGCCAAGATAACCCTCCCCGAGCTACCGGTCAGCTACGTCTCCATCAGCGGCGGCGCAGCCAATCCCAAGGCCTACGTGGCTATCGAGTCGACGGGGATCCCGAAGGAGTTGTCCGCCGTGGGCCTCACACCCGCCACGGTCTTCGCCGGGTCCGGGTTCAAGCCGTACACCGCCGGCGGTGACACCTTCAACGTGCCCGACGAGGACCTGAGCAGGGTGCTCGATCAGAAGACCGTCTTCGTGACGGGCTTCAACGCCGACAACATAACCCTCGACCAGCTGAAGGCCCGGCCCGCGTGGGCCTCCCTGCCTGCGTTCCAGAGCGGCGGCGCACACCTGCTGCCGTACTGGGTCAACCGTGCAGACTACGACCGGTCGCTCGACACCCTGGACGAGATCGCGAAGATCTTCCCCAAGAAGTAGCCGATCCGGCTCCTTCCGGCCCCGCGGCTCCGGTGGAACCGCGGGGTCAGAAGTGTGCGTGCACCTTCGGCATCCTGCGCACGACGAGCACCGTCTGGTACCAGTACAGGGCCAGGGTCCACAGGTACAGGCCCGTGCCCCAGACGAGGAACGCCCAGCCGAGCGGGTGCATGATCCGGCCGATCCAGTTGTCGAAGGTCCCGGCCAGCGCCATGGGCAGGCCGTACATCAGCGCGAACGTCGCGGCCTTCCCGAGGTACAGGACCGGCAGCGCGATGACACCGCGGCTACGCAGCAGCGGCACCGTCCCCGCAAGCACTACCTCCCGGCCGATCAGGACGGCGACCAGCCACCACGGGACGATGTCACGCATCCCCAGCGCGATCGGAATCGCGAGCATGTAGAGGCGATCGGCGAGCGGGTCCAGCAAGGCACCCAACCGGGACTGCTGATCCAGCAACCGGGCCAGTTTCCCGTCCAGCCAGTCCGTCGCCCCGGCCAGCATCAGCACCACGAGCGCCCATGCATCCTGGCGCGCCCACAGCAGCAGGACGAGGAACACCGGGATCCCGATCAACCGCAGAATGCTGAGCACGTTGGGGATCGTCCAGACCCGGTCGGACGGCTCTCCCCCTGCGCCCTCGCCGTCGGTCACCGGCTCACCCGAACCCGAGCATGCCCGAGAGGCCCTTCGACGCGAACGGGTTGTCGTGCACCATGTAGGTCCACGTCAGCGTCGTCCGGCCGAGGTCGCTCTTCTCCAGGTCGATCCCTTCTGTGGTGATCTCGGCCTCCGCAAGCGTCTCGCGGGCCTTCTCGTCCGCTTCGGCACGAAGCTTCCCGAACTCCTCGACGACCAGCCGGTGGAACTCGTCGAGCGGGTTCTGGCGGCCGAGCGCGCGCAGGTGGATCGTGGACTGGACCTCCGACACGAAGGCGAGGTGATCGGCCCACGCCCGGTCCAGATGGAACAGGTATGCCTCGCGGGCCGCGACCTCGAGCACATCGTCGGACACGCCGGCTGCCGTCAATTCCTCGTACCGCTCGGGCAAGCCCTTGCGGAACTCGTCGAACGCTGCATCGGTGGTCAGCAGCGCCGCCCGCCGGGCGACGACCAGATCGCGCTGCTGGTTCACGACCTGGTTGTACCGCCAGGTGTTGGCGTGGGTCTCGAGCATCGCCCCCTCGGCGACGCGCTGCGCCTGGTCGAGCATGTCCGCCGCTGCCCTGCCTCGCGGGAACTCGCCGGTCTCGGGGTCCGCGTTCGTCGGCGGCTTCTTCAGGGGCAGGTGCCGTTCGACGATCGGGTCCTCGACGCTCGCGAAGATCACCGACGTGCCGGGGTCGCCCTGGCGGCCGGCGCGCCCGCGCAACTGCTGATCGAGACGTTCGGTGTCGTGGAGGCCGGTGCCGACGACGCACAGCCCGCCGAGCTCTGCCACCTCGTCGTGCTCCTTGCTGTCGTCGCCCGCGGCACTGCCACCGAGTTTGATGTCGGTGCCGCGACCGGCCATCTGCGTCGACACCGTGACGGCACCGCGTGTACCCGCTTCGGCGATGATCCGCGCCTCCTCGGCGTCGTTCTTCGCGTTGAGCACGGTGGCCTCGACCCCTGCGATCTTGAGCATGTGTACCAGTTCCTCCGACTCGGCCACGTCATGCGTGCCGATGAGGACGGGCTGGCCGGTCTCGTGCACCTCGCGCACGTACTCGATGATCGCGGCGACCTTGTTGCCCTTGTTGTCATAGACGCGCATGGGCTGGTCGATCCGGATGTTCGGGGTATTCGGCGGGATCTGCGAGACCCCCAGATCGTAGAACTGGCGCAACTGCTCGCCCGCCGCGATCGCGGTACCCGTCATACCGCACACCGTCTGGTACCGCTGCAGCAGAGCCTGCACCGTGATGGTGTCGATGACCTCACCTGAATCCGTCTGCGCCAGGCCCTCTTTCGCTTCGACGGCGGCCTGCAGGCCATCCGGCCAGCGCTGGAGCTCGGCCACGCGTCCCCGCGAGGTGTTGATCAGCTTCACCGCACCGTCCCGCACGATGTAGTGGATGTCCTTCTCCACCAGGGAGTAGGCGTGCAGCGCTATGTTGACCTGCGGCAGGGTAGTGCCCACGTGCAGGTCGCTGTACAGGTCGATGCCGCCGAGTTCGCGCTCGACCAGCTTCGCCCCCTCGTCCGTGAGGAAGGCCGACTTCCCGTCGGTGTCGACCTCGTAGTGCTTGCCTTCGCGCAGGCGCGCGACGACCTCCATGATCGCGGCCTGCGGCACGTCACCCCTGACCGAGCCCGCCAGCACCAGCGGAATGAGCGCCTCGTCCACGAGAACCGAGTCCGCCTCGTCCACGATCGCGACGTCCGGCTTCGGAGACAGCAGATCCTCGGCGGTCGTCGCGAGCTGATCGCGGAGCACGTCGAAACCGATCTCGTTGACCGAGCCGTAGACCACGTCGCGGCCGTAGGCCTCGCGCCGCTCATCGCGTGTCGAGGACTCGGTGACGTAGCCGACCGTCACGTCGAGCAGGTCGAAGAACGGCCGCATCCATTCTGCATCTCGATACGCGAGGTAGTCGTTGGGCGAGATGACGTGGACCGTGCGACCGGACAGTGCGATACCCGCCGCCGCGATCGCGCCCGCGAGTGTCTTTCCCTCACCGGTCGCCATCTCGACGACGTCGCCCTCGAGGATGCGGTCGGCTCCCTGCAACTGCACGTCGAACGGCCGGAGACCGAGCGCGCGCTCCGCCGCCTCCCGCGCCAGCGCGAGGAATCTGCCGCGGTCGTCGCCCTTGGCCTGGTAGACGTCCAGCGCGACGGCGGCGTCGGCGAACTCGGCGTCGTCGAGGCCGTGTGCCCATTCGTCGAATGCCGACGAAGCCTCGACGAGGGCGACCGAGCGGGACTGGTTCCGGGACGCCTGCGCCCCCAGCATCTTCCAGAACTTGTTGTTGAACCTACCCACGTGCCCTCCGAATCGACCGGCCGTTCCAACCTCCGACGAGCGTACCGACCGGCTCCGCCACATTCGGCCCGCGGGCGCTGCCGGTGCGCCGCGGGGCGGTTATCCGCACTGTCCCGCCGGTAGCTCGGCCGCGTGGTCACGCACCCATCGCCCGATCCGGTTCAGCGTCTGCTGGCCCGCTTCGAACGACGCAGCGACCGTCCCGATCGACACACCGATCTCTCCGCGGTCGGTGCGGATCACGGCGAGTTGCCGGACCTGATAGCGGCCGTCCACCGTGGGCCCCCAGCCGCCCTTGACCTGCGCGCCGGGGAATACCGGCTGGACACCCCAGCGCTGGTTGGCGTCGACCTCGCCCATGAGCTTCAGGACGGTCTTCGCCTGCGGCATGCAGGGCAGGTGCGCGGCGAAGACCGCCTGGTCCTTGTAGGTCCAGTCGGTCTGGCCGAACGCGGTGTAGCCGGGCCGGGTCACCTCGGACTGCGTACCGGTCTCGGTGTCACCCCCGTCGTGCAGGACCCGGTCCACGGCCTGCGCGGCGGCGTCGCCGCCGCCGAACCGATCCCACAGAGCCTGGGCTGCGGCGTTGTCCGACGCTTCTATCGCGCGCTGGGACTGGGCCTGCGCGGAGGGCCCGAACCTCTGTAACGCCGCTATGACGAGCGGGACCTTGCTCGTGGACCAGGCCACATCGCCGTCGTCACCGAGGACGATCGCACGCTCACCCGTCGCCCCGCTGCCGACCGGCGCGAACGCCACTCCCACCGTCTCGCCCTGGGCCACCGTCGAGAACGCTTCCGAGAGCTTCGACGGGGGCGGCGGGGGTGGGACCGACACGGACGGTCTCGCAACCGACGGCAGAGTGTCCGACGGTGCGGTCGCCTGCGACGGCGACGCCGCGAGCGAAGGCTTCACCCGTCCGGTGTCGCCCACGGTGCAACCGGAGGATATGAGCGCCGTCCCGAGCAGTGCCACCGCCGGGATCAGCGAGCGACGGCGCATCTCAGCAGTGTCCGGCGGGCAGCTTCGACTGGTTGGCGCGCAGCCATGCGCCGATCCGGTCGAGTGCCTGAGTGCCTGCGGTATAGGACTTCGCCGTCGTGGACATCGCGATGGCGGTCTGGCCACGCCCCGTCTGCACGACGGCGATCTGCCGAACGAAGTAGGCGCCGTCCTTATCCTTCTCGTCGCCACTGGTCGGCATCCATCCGCCCTTCACAGCGGCACCCGGCAGGCTCGCAGCGCCCCATTGCTGCGTGGCGTCGACGCCCTTCATCAACGCGAGCACCGCCTGCCCCTGCGGGACGCAGGCGAGGCCCGCGGCGAAGTTCGACGCGTTCGCGTTGGTCCACGCGGTATCGCCCCACCCCTGGACGGGATCGACGACGGTAGCGCCGTCGCCCCCGGCTCGCAGGACCTTCTGCACCGACGCCGCAGCCTGCGATCCGCGTCCGAGCTTCACCCACAGCCGCTCCGCGGCGTCGTTGTCCGAGTGGACGATCGCCGCGGATACGTCCGCCTGCACCGATCGGCCGAACCTCTGGAGGGCGGCGACGGCCATGGGGACCTTCATCGTCGACCAGGCCGAACCGCCGGCCTCGTCGCCCAGGACCGTGCCGGCGCGTCCCCCGCCCGGCGCGATCGCCACCCCGACGGGCTCTCCCGCCGCCGTCCGGGCCGCCGCGAAACCGGCGGCTAGAGACTGGCCCTCCGGCGCTGCGGACGCAACCGCGGGAACGGCGGCTATCGGCGCCGCCAGCACGGCGGCGACGGACAATCCAACTGCGTTGCGAATCGATACCACGCCTACAAATGAACCATGAATCCGGCGCAGACGACACATGACGGGGCGATCCGGCGCGGCGCGAGCCCGGAATCGTTCGTCGCGGCTGCTCCCCGCGCAGTCCTGTCCGGTGGCCCGTCCGTCCGTTCCGGTGACACGCGACCCGCAGAACGTGGTACGCACGTGGGATGACGGATCTGACCCGGCTCTCCCCTGCCGACCGCCACTACGCCGTAGCCGGGCGCTTCCAGGAGGTCGCCGACGCGGTGACGGACTGGGACGCGCAGACACCCGTCGCCGAGTGGAAGGCCGGCGATGTGGTCGAGCACCTGGTGTCATGGGTCCCCGGCTTCCTAGAGGGCGGTGGGGTCGTCCTCGCCACCGTCACGGGGGATACGCATTCGGAACGGTTCCGGGACCTGACCCAGAAGATCCACGGTTTGTTGGTGGGACCCGACACACCGTTCTCCCACCCGATGGTCGGCGACATGCCGCTCTCGGCGGCGGTCGACAACATGTACACGGCCGACGTCTTCATGCACACGTGGGACCTCGCGCGATCGCAGGGCGTCGACCCGGAACTCGATCCCGCATACTCCGCTGCCCTGCGGACGGGGCTGCAGTCGATGGGCGACGCCCTGCGGCAGTCCGGCCAGTTCGGCGAAGCGGAGGTGCCTGTGCCGCCCGATGCCGGCGAGGTCGACAGACTCATCGGCCTGATCGGCCGGGACCCGAGCTGGACTCCGGCCTGACGCCCATGTCCCGCACGCACAGATTCTCGTCCCCGATCGATGCGGGTCCTGCGCGGGTCTACGCCGCGCTGACGCATGCATCGGAGCTCGCCCTCTGGCTCCCGCCCGCCGGGATGAAGGGGCGGTTCGAGCGGTTCGCAGCCGGTCAGGGGTTCCGGATGATCCTCGCCTACACCGATCCCGCCGAACGCGGCAAGGCGGGCGGAGGACGAGACGTCGTAGACGTGACGATCACGGAAGCCGTCGACGGAGCGAGGATCACGTGGGCGAGCGAATTCGAGTCGGACGACCCCGAGTACGCCGGGACGATGACGATGACGTGGGAACTCGAGCCCGACGGCGACCGCACGCGCCTCACGGTGACCGCCCGCGACGTGCCGCCCGGTATCAGCCAGGAGGATCACACCGAGGGCATGCGGACGTCGGTGATGCAGTTGAACGAGTACCTGTCCCGGGGATTCATCGGCTGAAGGTCGTCGCGCGCCCCGTTCGGGTAGCGTCACCCACGGGACGAGGGGAACTGTGATGGCGAAGTACTAGAAGCAGTTGCGGGGAGACTTCACGCACGTGCTCGATACGGTTCACCAGGGGGTGCTGTCGGGCAGCGCGTCGGCAAGCTACGAGGACGGCAGCGACATCACGGTCGGCGGAGTCCGCTGCGCCGTACGGGTGTATGAGCGCTACAGCTTCAGCGGCAGCAACCGGTTGAGCCTGACGCTGACGCTCCTGGCGTCGGCGGACGACCTCTACCTGTCGGCGATAACCTCGGGCGGCAGTCAGGCGGTCATGTTCAAGCTCAACACGTTCGGCGAGCAGGCGTTCCTCGACAAGGTCGTGAGAATCGTCGACCGCCTGTGACTTCTTATCAGGCGTCGACCCTGCGCCGCGTACGCCGCCAGAAGTGCGTGCGCATCGGCGGCCGCGGCGGCACCGGAATCAGCAGTTCCTGGAAGCGATTCGCGAAGCCGGCGACCGCGCGCTGCTCGTCGTCGAGCAGATTGCGAACGCCGCTCGACACCTCGATTCCGACGGGGGTCCCCGGTCCGATCGCCAGATCCTCCCAACACATGGGCAGGTTCTGAGCCAGGATCCGGCGGCGACCGACCACCACATATATGCGCGACGAGTACCTCGTGGTCTCCCACCGCAACAGATCCGCGCGGTCGGCGTCCAACACGCCGGAGGCCACGATCCTGTCGAGGTACATGATCAAACGGTAGACTGCGTCACCCGGACATTCTTGTCGGCGCCTCGAATTGCGGACGATTTGCCCGGAAAAGCCTTATTCTTCCGGCCCTGGTCCGAACTGCAAGCAGCGCACACGACACCACGGCGCCGCCGCCGAGTGCCGTCTGCCACGTGATCCGCTCCCCGAGTAGCACCATCGCCCAGCCGATCGTCAACACGGGCTGCACCAGCTGAACCTGACTGACGCGCGCCATAGGGCCGATCGCGAGCCCTCGGTACCAGGCGAAGAACCCGAGGAACATGCTGACGACTCCCAGGTAGGCGAAGGCGGACCAGGCCGCGACGCCCACATGCGGCATCTGTCCGTCGACCGACAGCCAGGTGAGCACCGACATGACGGGCGCCGACAGCACGAGCGCCCATGAGACGGTCTGCCAGGCGCCCAGCTCACGGGCGAGCAGTCCGCCCTCGGCGTAGCCGATCGCGGCCGCGAGCACGGCACCGAACAGCAGCAGATCGGCGGCGCCCACTCCCCCGAAGCCGCCCTGGACCACCGTGAAGGCGACTGCCGCACACGCGCCGCCGAGGGCGGCCGCCCAGAACAGCCGGCCCGGCCGCTCCCCGACGCGCAGCACGGCACACACGGCGGTCACCGCGGGCAGCAGGCCGATGACGACTGCACCGTGGCTCGCGGGCAGCGTTCGCAGAGCCACCGAGGTCAGCAACGGAAACCCGAGAACGACCCCGCAGGCGACCACCGCGACGCGCGACCACTGGTACCCGCGCGGGAACCGCTGCCGGGTGACGGACAATGCCAGCGTCGCGAGCACCGCGGCGACCACCGCACGGCCCGCACCCACGAACAACACCGGCATGGCGTCCGACCCGCCGCCCACAGCGACGCGGGTCAGGGGAACGGTCAAGGAGAAGGCCACGACACCGACGAATCCCCAGCCGACCCCTGTCGATAGCGGACTTGGCGCGCTTTCGATAGCGCTATCATCATGCTTCATGTCCGACGATAGCAGTACCCGGATCGTGGCGGACCTACGCCGCTGGATCGCCAGCGTGCCGCCAGGTACCCGGTTGCCATCGTCGCGGGAGCTGCGGCAGCGCCACCGCGCCGGTCCCGCTACCGTCCAGAAGGCGCTGCACGCCCTCGCCGCGCAAGGACTGGTGGAGTCCCGACCCGGCGTGGGGACCTTCACCCTTGCGATACGCACGCCACGCACCGTCGACTTCGGCTGGCAGACAACCGCTCTCGGAACGGCAGGCTTCCGCGACGGACATGGCCCCACGTCACTCGAGACGATCCCGAACTCCGTCATAGGGATGCACTCGGGTTATCCGTGCCGGGAGCTGCTCCCCGAGAAGCTGGTGCGCGCCGCCTTCGCGCGGGCAACGCGCGCCGAGAACCTGATGGGCCGGCCGCCGGTCGCGGGGCTGCCCGACCTGCAGTCCTGGTTCGCAACAGAGCTGGCCGGCGCCACTCCGGACGGGGTCGCCCCGGTATCGCCCAGCGATGTCGTCGTGATCCCCGGCAGCCAGAGCGGCCTTGTCACAGCGTTCCGTGCGCTCGCCGGCGCGGGGCGCCCGATACTCGTCGAGTCGCCCACGTATTGGGGCGCGATGCTCGCCGCCAGGCAGGCGGGCGTGCAGGTGGTGCCGGTGCCGAGCGGCCCCGCGGGCCCTTCCCCCGAGGCCGTCGCGGAGTCGCTCGGCCGCACCGGCGCCCGCGTCTTCTATGCTCAGCCCACGTTCGCGAATGCGACCGGGTGGCTGTGGCCGCGCGACCGCGCGGATGCCGTGCTCGACGCGGTCCGCGCGGCAGGCGCGTTCCTGATCGAGGACGACTGGGCGCACGACTTCGCGATCGACGCCGCGCCGCAGCCACTCGCCTCCCGCGACGACGCCGGCCACGTCGTCTACCTGCGCTCGCTCACGAAGTCGGTGGCGCCCGCTACGCGCGTCGCCGGCCTCGTCGCCCGCGGCCCCGCGCGCGATCGCATCCTGGCCGATCACGGGGCCGAGGCGCTGTATGTGAGTGGGATCCTGCAGACGGTGGCGCTCGACGTCGTGACGCAGCCCGCGTGGCGCACGCACCTGCGCCGTGTCACCGAGCAACTCCGGGGCCGGCGGGATCTGCTACTCGAAGCGCTGGTCCGGCACGCACCGCAGGCGCGCGTCGAGGCCGTGCCGCGCGGCGGTCTCAACGCGTGGGTCCGCCTGCCCGACGACGCCGTGGTCGCCGACGTCGTGGCGCGGTGCCGGGCCGATGGCCTCACGGTCGGCGACGGCGGCGAATGGTTTCCCGCGGAGCCCGCAGGCCGGTACGTACGGATGAACTACGCGGCGGCCGAACCGTCCCAGCTCGGGCGCGCTGCGGAGATCCTGGGCGCAGCGCTGCGGTGAGATATCAGGCTGCGGACCAGGATTCGCGCGCCACGCGCAGAAAGTTCCCGCCCAGAACGGCGGTGATCGCCGCGTCGTCCCAGCCCTGCCCGGCGAGGTGGGTGCCGAGCGTCACGAACACCTCCGGCGGCATCCACTGGATCGGCCCCCAACGCGTGTAGGACTCGTCGTACAGCTCGGGACTCGCGAGGATCGTCCGGACGAACTCCTCGTGGTCGAACGAGAAGTCGCTGCTGACTCCGACGTGGTCGACGCCGACGAGCTCTACCGCGTACTCGATGTGCCGCGTCATCGCCTCGAGGGTCGGCGTGTTGGGACCCAGGAAGATCCCGACGCCGGTGATCCCGACGACTCCCCCTGTCTCGGCGCACGCCCGAGCCTGGTCGTCGGTGATGTTGCGCGGGTGATCCCACACGGCACGCATACACGAGTGGCTGTACACGACGGGCCGCGTCGAGCTCTCGCACAGCCCCAGACCCGTGCGAATGCTGCAGTGCGACCCGTCGGGCACCATCCCCACGCGGTTCATCTCGGCCACCAGCTCGCGGCCCCACCGGGTAAGCCCACCGTCGTCGGCGTCGAGGCAGCCGGAACCGGCGGCGTTCGCATGGTTGTAGGACGGCAGCATCGTGCGGACCCCGAGGTCGAAGTACTCCTTGACCGCGTCCAGGCGGCCGCCGAGCGGCCCGGAGTCCTCGAGATCGAACGCGACCGCCATACACCCCGTCGCTGTGACCGCCTCGATGTCCGCAACGGTGCTGGCGAGCGCCAGCGACGGTGTGCGCGTGACCCGTTCGCGGAACTCCCGCAGCAACGCCATCGAGAACTCGTACGAATGCGGCGAGTACCCCACGTTCACCGATACGAAGCCGCGCTCGAGCGGCGCATATCGCTCCAACTCGGCGACGTCTGCGTCCAGGTCCAGAGCCAGGCACGTGTGCTGGTCCCACAGGAGCGTCATGGCTCGACCGTGCCACACGCGGCCGGGCCTGTCAGCAGTGCCCGCTGGGCAGCCTGGTCAGATTGGTCCTCAGCCACGCACCGACGCGGTCGAGCACGGCGGTGCCCGCGTCCATGGTGCGAGCCCGGGTACTCATCGCGATACCCGTCTGCCCCTTGGGGGTCTTCACCACCGCCAGCTGGCGCACGACGTAGCCGCCGTCGTCACCGGGGCTCCAACCGCCTTTGACGGCGACACCGTCGAGGTCGGCCACACCCCACCGCTGCGTGTCGTCGGTCTGCCGCATCAGCGACAGGACCGGTCCCGCGCCGCGGATGCAGGCCAGGTTCGCCGCGAAGACAGCCTGGTCGGCGTCGGTCCAGTCGGTGGCGCCCCAACCGTTGAGCGGGTCCGGCACGGTCGTGTCGTCGTTCCCGGCTCGCAGCACTTCACGGACCGCCGCGGAAGCATGGTATCCCCTGCCGAGGTCGGCCCAGAGCTCGTCCGCGGCGTCGTTGTCGGAATGCACGATCGCGTCCGACATATCGGATCGGAGATCCGACGGCAGGTCGTCCCCGTACTTGCGCTGCACCGTGACGGCGATCGGAACCTTGATGGTCGAGTAGGCGTCGCCACCGACATCGTCACCGAGGACCCTCGCCTTGGTACCACCGCCCGCTACGAACGCCACGCCCACGGGGGCGCCTGCGGCCCTACGTACCGACGCGAAGCTCGCCTCGAGCGACGAGGTGTGGACGGGGCGCACGACGGCGCGAGTGGGTGCAGCACGCCGGGTGGGGCGCGCCTTGGTCGGCGTCGAGCTCTCAGTGGTGGGCGCCGCACTCGTCGTGGGTGGGGCCGCGACCGGCGCCGGCTCGGAGGTCGGGTTCGGCATCGGGGCGAGCATGGCCACGAGGAACAGACCTACGACATTGAAAATCGGGAACACGTTCACTATGAAACATGGAACGAGCCGATATAGCACGTCAACGTGACGTTCGAAGACGAATCACCCGAATCTCGGCGCTTCACCACACGGGTCACGGATCCCGCCCCGTTGCCGGTCCCGTGTGGGACGCGCCGCGGACACCGAGGTCGTCTCGGAGGGCCGTGACCTCGTTGCGAAGGGCGCGGACCTCGTCGGCCAGCGCGCGCACCGTGGCCCGCGTCTCGTCCTGGTTGTCGGACGTCGACTCGACCTCGGCTACCAGCCAGGACGCGAACGTACCGGTCAGCACGCCCAACAGCGCCACGCCACCGAGCATCAGGCCGGCGGCGATGCATCTGCCCTCGATCGTGACCGGAACCCGGTCGCCGTAACCCACGGTGGTCATCGTGGTGATCGCCCACCACAGCCCGTCGCCAACGCTGCCGATCGTCGATCCTGGACGCCCACGCTCCGCCTCGGTGATCGCGAGCGACGACACGATCAGCAGCATCACTGCGCCGCCGACGGCATACGAGATGACCCGCCCGCGCAGGGTCGGCGCCCCGAGCCGGTGCACCACCGACAGCAGACCCACCACGCGCAGCAGGCGCAACGGGCGCGCAAGGGGCAGGATCAGCACGATCAGGTCGAAGACGTTGCCGCGCAGAAACTTCAGTCGATCGCTGCTGAGTGCGAGCCGCACGACGTAGTCCACGCCGAACGCCGCCCATACCGCCCACGTGACTGCGTCGCAGACCTCGTGCCAGTCATGAGATATCCGCGGGTTCACGATGGGCCATGCGTAGGCCACCAGGAAGACCAGCGACGCGACCATCAGGAGGATCTCGACGTGGTCGGTCCAGCGCTCGACACGATGCTCGGTCTCCACTGTCCCTCCCTGGCTTATCGGCCCCGATCCAGATCCTGCCACCATCGGTCGCCGCAGGCGCGCTATCGAGCGCCGGCCGCCCATCCCTCTTCCGGCCCCTTTATAGCCCCGACAATCCGCGATAACGGATACCTTCTGAAAGCGAACGATAGGGGCGTTCACCGTGGCAGGGAGGGGGAGATCACATCACAAAGCCCGCTCGCGAGATTTCGGAGCCGCATCGATCGGATTACAGTTCGTGAATATGCGCGGAGAGCTGTTTCTGGTGGGTGAGAAAGTCATGGCCGAGGGCCCGGCACGCGTCTGGAACGCGACCGTCCTCGGACGCCACACCGACGGCGCCGTCCGTGTTCGTTTCGAGGACGGCGATATCGCCCTCCTGGAACCCGATGCTCTGCTCGCCCGTCGGCGCCCGCACACCGAAGGCGCCCTGCGCGGCATCGACGCCGTCGGGGACGTCGTCGAGATGCCCCGCCGCACAGTGCTCGCCCGGCTCACCCGCCGGCGCCGTGCCGCCGGTCACTCGAGGGGGCACCGCCAGGCGGTCTCGCGTTCGGCCGACCGGAAACGCGCGCACCACGGCTGATACCGTCACGGACGGCCCGACCGGCCACCGGACGAGGCGCACCGTACCCGGCCCACGACAAGACGGTTGCTTCACGAGGAGGGCACGTCATGGCGTGGGTCGTTCTGGTTCTGTCGGGCTGCCTCGAAGCCGTGTGGGCGACGGCGCTGAGTCGCTCGGAAGGCTTCTCCCGCATAGGCCCGACGGCGTCGTTCGCGGTGGCCCTCGCCTTGAGCATGGCCGGGCTCGCATACGCGATGCGCACACTTCCGGTGGGCACGTCGTATGCCGTGTGGGTCGGCATCGGTGCGGCGCTCACCGTCGTCTACGCGATGGCGACGGGAGCAGAGTCCGCCACACTGATCAAGGGCCTGTGCATCGCGGCGATCGTCGCCGGCGTGATCGGGTTGAAGCTGGCGCACTAGCGCCGGCGGGCGTCAGAACCGGACGCGCCGGGGGTTCGCGGTGGCGCGACCGACCTGGTAGAGCAGTATCGGGACGACGAGGCAGAGCACGACGTTGATGACTCCCGTGGACACCCACATCTGCCAGCTCGTCGCGCCGCTGGCCAGCGGCCCCAGGGTTATCACCAGGCCCGCACCGGTCGCGATGAGCACGAAGAAGAGTCCCGGGCGCGGGGCGGACATGATGAGCAGGGCCAGTAGACCCGCTCCGACGAGGGTGAGGAACGCGGCGCCGACGATGGTCAGCGTGAGCGGCCGCTCGGCGGCGGCGAATGCGGGACTGTCTGCGAGACGGTACAGCCAGTTGAGAGCGGCCGTGGTCAGCCAAGCGGCGAGGCCGGCGACGACGGCCACCAGCAACGAGCCCATCACGAACTTCGGGATGTCGAGCGCGGGCGGCTGCTTCGGCTGCGCGGTCGGCGCGTAGCCCGGCTGCGCATGCCCCTGTGTGTACTGCTGCTGGGTGTAGGCATCGTCGTACCCCTGCTGGTACGCGTCGGCGGGGCCGAGGGCGCGCGTGCGGTCGTCGCGGGGGTCGTAGTAACTCATGGGCTCCTCGATCGTGCCGGGTTCGTCACGCCCCAGGGTAGACGCCACCACTCCCCGGCCCAACCGCGTGCGATGCGGCAGCATGGGCGCATGACCGACCACGATCCCGTCGAGTTCTGTTGCCTCCTCTGGGCGCGCCCCGGCGAGGAGGCGGGATTGCGCGCTTACGAGGACGCCGTGCTCGCGCTCGTCCCCGAACACGACGGTGCTGTGCTCGCCCGGGCCGCCGCTGCGGGCGAGGACGACCACCCCCACGAGACGCAGGTCTATCGGTTCGCGAGCCAGGCCGCACTCGACGGCTACCTGGCCGACCCGCGACGACAGGCTCTCACCCAGGAGCGCGACCGCGTCATCGCGCGCACCGAGCTGTTCCCCGTGCGGCTGCTGGCGTGACTGCGACGTTCTCGCCCGACGATGTCGTCGCCTACCGTCTGCGGGCGCACGGGCTGACGTCGCGGCTGGACGCCGGCGAGACCGCGCTCATCGATGCCGCCGGTCGGTGCGGCATCCAGAACAGCCCGCCGGGCGCAGCGCTCCTGGCGCTGCATGCCCGCGTCCGCGGCGTGACGGCCCACGGGCTCGACACAGCCGTGGGAGAGTCGAAGGCGCTGCTACAGACCTGGTCGATGCGCGGTGCGCCGTTCTACTTCCCGACCGCCGACGCGCCGGTCTTCACCGCGGGCGTGCTGCCGCCGACCGAACGCTCGATGCTGCACCTGATCAGGCCCGTCGCACGCCCACTCGCGGCTCTCGGCCTCACGCTCACCGACGCCGTCGGACTGGTCGGCGACCAACTGCACACCGTCCTCGCGGGACGCCGGCTTGCGATCGGCCCCCTCGGCGCGGAGCTGTGCGACCGCGTCGGCGACTCCCTGGCGCCGGCGCAACAGAGGATGTGGAGGTCCGAGGGGGCCTTCGCGCCCGGCCAACCACTGGGCGAGGCCGTTGTGCACTTCTGCGTCCGCATCCTGACCCTGCAGGGTGAGTTGTGCTTCGCGCCGCGCGCGGACGGCACTGCCCCCTTCGTCCTGGTCGACGAGTGGCTCGGCGCCCCTATCCGCATCACCGCACCGGAGATGTCGCGTGCCGAGCTGGTGCGCCGATACCTGCGCCGCTACGGGCCGTCGACCCGGGCCGACTTCGCGGCGTGGATCGGCGTCACCGCGGGCGATGCAGCCGACTGGTGGCGCCTCGTACAGGACGACCTGGTCCCGATCCGGTTCCGGGGGACGTCGTGGATGCTCTCCGAGGACGCCCACCTCCTCGGCTCCGCTCCGCTGCCCACGGGCGTCCGTCTGCTGCCGCCGCGTGATCCGTACACCCAGGCCAGGGACCGAGACACCCTGGTCGACCGGTCTCACGCGAAGCAGTTGTGGATGAACGTCGGCGAACCCGGAGCCGTACTCGCAGACGTTCGTATCGCCGGCGTTTGGCGACCGCGCAAGCGCGGCGCGCGCCTCGCCCTGACGATCACGCCGTTCGCAACCCTGTCCGCGCGTACACGGTCCGCACTCGAGGCCGAGGCCGAGTCGGTCGCGCCGCTACGCGGCGCTTCGGGCGCCTCGGTGTCCTACGACGACTGACCCGGGCCCGTCTCGGGGACGTCACCGCCGGTCCACCCAACGTTCACCGGCTTCGATCAGGTCGACGGCCCCCGCGGTCTCCCGCGCCACGAGCGCCGCGACGTGGTCGTGATCGGCCGCAGGAAGCGCGAGACGCAACGTGAGGCGATCACCGTAGACCGTGTCCAGCACCGTCACACCCGCGCCACGTAGCTCGTTCTCGATCCTGCCCGCACCGTCGTACGGGAGCTCGATCATCCACTCCCCCAGCAACTCCCGCCGCACCGTTCCGACCTCGTCGAGTGCTGTGCGCACCGCATCGGAGTACGCGCGCACCAGTCCGCCCGCACCGAGCAGGGTCCCTCCGAACCAGCGGACGACGACCGCGACGACGTCGGACACACCCTCGTCGGCATACCCGCGCAGCACCTGCAGCATGGGCGCGCCCGCCGTGCCCGAGGGCTCACCGTCGTCGTTCGACCGCTCGACGGTCCCGTGCGGCGGCCCGAGCACGAAAGCGGAGCAGTGATGCCGGGCATCCCAGAAGTCCCTTCGGGCCCGGTCGACGACCGCCCGTGCGGTCGCCTCGTCCTCGACGCGTCGCAGTAGGCACCGGAATCGGGACCGTTTGACCTCGATCTCGGCGTCGCCGTCGTGCGCGATGGTCCGGTACGCAGCTGGGGAGGGGTGCTCGGCGGGCATCCCGCGATTCTCCCCGAGGCCGGCCTGCGACCCGGCTCCCGCGCCACGCGCCGCATGGATGCCATCGGGCCCCATCAGCAAACGCGACGTGGCCGGGCGATTTCATTGCGGCCTAGGCCGTGGGGTAGTCTCGTACAGCACCGCGTGAGCGGAAGCCACGGGCTGTGGCGCAGCTTGGTAGCGCACTTGACTGGGGGTCAAGTGGTCGCAGGTTCAAATCCTGTCAGCCCGACACAGTGAAAACCCCTTCCGACCAGCTCGGAAGGGGTTTTCTTGTTCCTCGGGGTGGGTCGTCTACGTGGCGGATCAGCCGCCAGCTTGCCAAGAACTTGCCAACGGCCCGCAGCGTGCCGAGGTCAGTGCTTCTCGTTGCCGAAAGGCAGACATCCGTAGTGGTCGCAGAACGCCGCGATCATCGCCTTCTCGGTGGGCCTGGCGACCGCTACCGGCGTCTCGCGCCACGCGACGAGGAGGTCCGCGCTGTCGGCGAGTTGCCAGATGCCCTTCCCGCCGCTGTGCGCGGCGGAATGGCTCCCGGCCCCGTGATTTCGGTACTGGTATAGGCGGGAACGGATCGTCTTGGACTTGCCTATGTAGACGATGCGAGCGCCGTCTACCCACCGCGCTGCCAACACCTCGACCGGCCGCGTCGGATTCCGCCCCTTGTAGTGGCCTGCGGGCGAGACGTCGAGGAACCGAGGCGGGCTGTCGCCGGGGCGCACAACGACGTAGACCCCTGCGCCACGCGGCACCTCGGCGATGGACAGGTCTGCGAACGACACCCACCCCGAAAAGCCACTGAGATCGAGTTCGGGCGGCAGATCGCCGCCTGCCGTGTGGCCGTTCATCCGAACAGCGCCGATCCCGCGCGGCGGAGATCGTCTTCTTGAGCACGCGCGTAGTGCGCCAGCGCCACGGTTTCACTGTGGCCGCACCACGCGGCGGCGACGTGCAGCGGGACGTTCCGCGCGAGCATGGCCGACTCGGCCGACGCCCGTAGACCCTTGAGCGTGATCCGTCGCTGACCCGTCGCTGCCCGTAGCCGGTCGAACTCGGCCGAGTACCAGCCGGGGGAGATTGGCTCCCCGTCCTCGCGGACGGCCACGAGGCTGTGCCCCGACCACGGGACACCCACCGCCAGCGCCTCGCGCTTCTGCTGGACCTTGAAGCTGCGCAGCGCCTCGGCGAGGTCGTCCGGCAGTGGCAGAGTGCGATCGGAGCGTTTCGGGGCTTTGGTGCGCCCCTCGATCACCTCGGTGCCGACCGCGACCCGGCCGCGCACGACCGACAGCGTGCCCTGGTCGAGGTCGATCGCGGACCACCGCAGGCCCATCACCTCCGACCGGCGCAGGGCGTACATCGAGAGCAGCCAGAGCGCGTAGATCCGGCTCTCGGCGACCGAGGCGCGGAAGACCTCTACCTCGGCGGGTGACCAGGCGACGTGCGTTCGCGAGCCGCTGTTCTCGGCGGTGTGGTCGTCGTATTCATCCTTCGGTCGTTCGACCAGGGCGATGACGTTCCGAGGCAGTGCGCCCTGGTCGACGTAGGACTGCACCACGGCAGTGAGTGCTCGCAGCGTGGCGCGCGCGCTGATCGGCTTCACCCCACCGCGCGTACTCGCCGATTCCGGCGCAGCCGGTGCGTAGACGCCGCGCGATGGGCGGATCACGCGGCCCGAGCGGACCAGCCCCGCGAGCGCGGTGCTCACGTCATCCCCGGGCTGCGCGGCCTTGATCTCGCTCAGCGTGACCCCGGCGGGGTGCTCGGACACCAGTGCGGTGATCCGACCGGCGAGGGAGTCGGGCCGGTAGTGACGCGGTGAGGTCCGTCCTTCGGTGAGCATCCACTCGACAAGAGCATCGCCGTCGGCTTTCGTGAGCGCGGCGAGCTTCTTGCCGCCGAGGTAGCGCTGCGCGGCCTTGAGTGACTCCGCGTATCCGCGCAGCGTGACCTCGCGTACGCCGCGACGCCCTGCCAGCCACTCCTCGCACGCCTCGGACACGGTGAGGGTCGTCTGGCGGCTGAACCGGCCGGAGGCGACCTCGGCGCTGATCCTGCGGAACTCGGCGGTGGCGAGCTTCTTATTCGGGTAGGTGAACCGCTGGCGGTCACGTGTGCCGTCCGGCTTCGCGCCCACGTCGATCTGGAAGTAGTACGACACTGCGCCGGATTTGGCGGTGTGCTTGTTGATCGGCTCGGCGCGGCGGGTGCGCCTGGCAGCGGGTTCGGGGGTGTCGGTCATGGAGGTGTCCTCTTCGGTCGTGCGGTGGTGCGGTGGGGTCAGACGGTGAGGTCGCGCTGGCGCGGCCCCGGTTTCTTCGGCAGGTCGGCGGGGTCGATCAGCCCAGCGTCCTTGGCCGCGCGGATGATTCGGTCGGCGGTGGGCTTCGACACGTTCAGCTGCGACGCGATCGCCTCGCGCACCGACTTGCCCTCGGATACCGCAGCGCGGGCGATCCGGGCGGCGCGGACGACGCGATCGGGGACGTCCTCGACGGCCTCTGGTCTGGTGTGCGCTGCGGGGCCGTCGTCGGGGAACGCGAGCAGTCCACCGGCGCGGTGGTGCCAGTCGGCAGCGGAGTGGGCGAGCCTGCGCGCGGGGATAGACCGCAGCAGCGCGACGTCGACCGCGTGGCCGGGGTCGGGCTCGATCGTCAGCGCGGCGACGACCGGTCCGGTGTCGGTGGCCTCGACGCGCACCACGAACGTCGCCGGGTAGTCGTGCAACCGAATCCGCACGCGCGCTTCGGGATCGGGGGGCGTACCCGGGGCATGGTCCGGTTCACCGGGGCCGACCTCGACCACATCGCCACGCTGCGGGGCGGTCACCGGTCCCCCGCATACGTCGCCTCGGCGGTCGCTACTCTTCTCGACTTCATGATGATGACACTACAGGCTGGACACTAACCAATGCAACGAGCACATTAGAACACATGACCACCACTCAGCATGCCCATCCCGCCACCGACGCGGACGAACTCCGTTCCCGCGTATCGATTTCCGTGCCCCGAGCCGGGCAGATCCTCGGCGTCAGTCGCGCCACCGCCTACGCGCTCGTGGAGCGGGGCGAGGTCCCCTCGGTCCGTGTCGGCGGGCGCGTCCTCGTGCCCACGGCCGCCCTCCGCGCCCTGCTCGGAGTCGAGGACTAGACCGCACACAGCGGCGTCCGCCACATACAGAGAACGGCGCCGCTGCCACCCTCACCGGGTGGACAGCAGCGCCGTCACCAACCAACAGAGAAACGAGACACCACCACATGCCTCCCCTCAAGGATACCGCGACCGAGGCCGACCACGCGGAGGAGTTCTCCTCCGAGACCGGAATACGACGCGACCCCCGTCCCGATGCCGGCGAGGGCGACGACGAGGCGAGCCCGTTCGGCCCCGCTGCGCGGCCCGGCTTCCTGTCCGGCGCCCCCAGGCACGTCGAGGCCGTCCCGGGTGCGTACCTGGCCGAGGTGCTTCCGGATCTCACGGCTACAGCGAAGCGGCGGCTGCGGAATCTCGCTGCGCCGGTACGCGTGAGCGACCTCGTGGCCCTACGTCTCATGGAGGAATCCGAGCGCCCTACTCAGGAGGACGTCGACAAGGTCCGCCCGGCGGGGGCTCAGGGGTGGGGTATCACCAATGGGCGGCGTGAGTCGCGCGAGAACATCAGGCTCGCCCGGGCCGGGTTCGACACCCGTATGCGGGTGTCGCTGGTGGACCTGCTAGCCGACCCCGCACTGAGGCCGGAGTGGGATGCGCGCGCACGGGACCGCAACCGCGCGGCGCGCGGCGAGCGGTCTTACCGGGCACAACGGCCGACGACGTTCGCACTCGCGGACCTGCTCGCCCGCGGTGCCGACATGAAGGCGCTCGCGACCCTGCCCGCAGCCACCGAGACGACGAGGGCCGCTTCCGTCCTGTTGGTGGAGCGGTGGGACGCCGAGGACCGCAGGCGGGTGGATGCGGCGGCAGCGGAGACCGTCCGGCGTGAGAACCTGCCCGTCGGCGGCGAGACCGAGACCGTGGAGTTCACCAGCCTCACCGACCTCCTCGCCGAGCCCGACGTGGACGAGCCCTGCGCCATCGAGGGGCTCCTCGGGACAGACGGCAAGGCGCTCCTCGCCGCGCAGTACAAGGCGGGTAAGACCACGCTGACGTACAACCTGCTCCGCTCGCTCGCCGACGGCGCCCCCTTTCTGGGCAGGTTCTCCGTCACGCGGCCCGGCCGGCGTGTGGCACTGATTGACGACGAGATGTCGCGGGGGATGATGCGGGCCTGGCTGCGGCGGCAGGGAATCGAGAACACCGACGCCATCGGCCTGGTAGACCTGCGCGGCCGGATCGGCACGTTCGACCTCCTCACGCCCGAGGTGCGCGCAGAGTGGGTCGAGCGGCTACGCGGGTACGACATCGTGGTGTTCGACTGCCTGCGACCGGCCCTCGACGCCCTGGGGCTCTCCGAGGACAAGGAGGCCTCCCGGTTCCTGGTCATGTTCGACGCCGTGCTCCGCGACGCGGGTGTCGGTGAGGCCGTCGTCATCGACCACATGGGCCACGGCGGCGACAGGGCCCGCGGCGACTCCGCGAAACTCGGCTGGTCCGAGGAGAACTGGCGGCTGCTGCGCAAAGGCGAGGCAGACGACTCGCCGCGCACCTTCGCCTCCTTCGGCCGGGTCTCGAACGTCGCCGAAGGCGAGCTTCGCATCGACCCCGAGAACGATCACCTGGTGTACGTCTCGCCCGACGAGGCGCGCGCCGAGAACGGCGGGGAGAAGACGACTACGGCGACGAACTCCCTCCTGGAGCAGGTACGCCACAAGGTGACCGACCGCCCGCTGAATCACGGAGAGGCCGTGACCCACCTTGTGGGCCTCGGGTTCTCGCAGAAGGCGGCGCGGAGCCTGGTGGAAGAGCTGCTGATCAAAGGGGCCCTGGTCGAGCGGAGGCAAGGGCGTGCGCGCCTGCTGCACCTGGGGGTCGATCCGCTGGCGCCACCCGAGAACCTGGTCGACAACGTCCGTGCCGTGGCCGACGAGGCCGACCGGATCGCACAACGCGCCGCCGAGGAACGCGAGGCACAGAAGTCGGCGGAGCGGGAGCAGGCCCGGGACACGCTTATCGAGGAGGCCAAGAACATTCTCCGCCGTCACGACCCGATGACCATCGCCAAGTCGGAGCGGGTCTGCCGAGCCGAGAACCCCAACCTACCCACCGCGATCATCCGTATTGCCCGCGAGCGACTACGCAGCGAGCAGGGCTCCGACGACGCTGCCTGACTTCCCGGGCGCCCGGTCTGATCGGCTCGGAGCTACCGACCGCGCGGTGGATTGGGAACTGCCCGCAGTGCGAGGAATACGCCGCCCGCCATCAGCGGGAAGACGAACAACGGCGAGCCGAGTGCCCGCCCGAGCGGCGTCCCGATGGCCGCCTCTATCACCAGCCACAGCGTCGCGGCGACGAGGCATAAGGGCGGCGACCAGCTCGGAATCCGCGCCACAGTCGCCACCTCCTCACACCTGGGCTCCAGCTCGTTCGTCGCGGCCGACGTTACGTCAGCGGCACCTCGAACGCGAGTGTGCGAATCTCGAGATATAGTCGAACGTGTGAACGTTCGATCAGGTCCGGTGTGGTTCCGGCGGTGCGACCCGCCGACGCCGTGCCGGGTGTGGATCGACAAGGCGTTCCCGGCCATCGAGGGATGGCAGCGACCCGAGGGTGGACCGTGGCCGGAGCCGTCCGAGTTCATGCGCGACAAGGGGCTCCGCTGGGACCTCGCTCAGCCTTCACCGGGTCGGATCCATGGTTGGGCTGCGCTGTGGACCGGGGTCTGGCTCGCCGAGGTCGAGTTCACCCTGCGAACGGCCGACGGCGACGCGGTGCCATTGCGCGCGTGGGTGACTCACAACGCAGTGACGCCCGCCACCGGGCCGATGCCGCGCCGCAGGCGCCGCTCCTAGCCCCCGATGACCGACGGCCCTTCCCTGAGTACCCGGTCGTGGACCCGCAGCTCGCGGGCCGGGGTCGGCCTCCACGACCACGACCGTGTCCGCGACGGCGACCACGACCACGATGGCGGTGCCGACCCCGACCACGACCTGCGAGCTGCGGGACGTTCGACGGCGACCGCAGCTCTCCGTCCACGACCCCGCGGCGCCCCTCCGTCGAGGCCTTCTCACGGCCCCGGAGACCACCCTGTCCCCACGCCTCGCGGCCTCGGAATGTATCTGTCGCGGCAGGGGGTATCCGTTGGGGCCGTGACAGATACACCGGAACGGGCATCCGTTGCATCTGTCGAATCGCGTGACAGATAGAAAACACTCTCTGAACAGGTAATACATCGCTCCCCTCGATGTATCTGTCGCTATCTGTCAGACCTGTGACAGATAGCGACGTATGTATTCGTCAATCTGTCGCGCCCCTAGGGGGGCGACAGATGACGGATACGTTGGATCGACGGTTCGCCGAATACGCGGCCACGACCACCTCGGAGGCTGCGGAGGTGTAGATCGGTCGGATGAGGAGAAGGGCTGTCGTGGGTGTGGTCGGCGCCCACGTAACCGGTGCGATGGGGAGCCATGGCACGGACACCGCCACCGAAAGCTGTTGTTGGACAATGCCTACCATTGTAGGGGAAGTAGAACTGGTGCACCGTCATGAGGCAGGCTTGTGGCATGGCACCTGTTATGCCCACGGCTCAAAGCCGCGAACGTGCTGAACGGGCGAACACTCTGCGCGCTCGCGGCGATTCGTGGAATCAAATCGCACGGCAGCTTGGATACCGCAGCCACGGCGCAGCACAGTTGGCCGTGAAACGGCACAGGCAGCGGAATCCTCCGCCCACCGCCGACGAGGCCCTTGCTGACGTTCTCGAACGCCGCCGCTTCACAGTTCGCGCTCTGATCATTTCGTTGGCCCGGGCCCAGGCGGCGGGGGACGCCGCCGCAGTCGCAAGCCTGTCGCGTGCGATCACAGCGGCCGACGCCGAGACCAGCAAGTTGCACGGGCTGTACTCGCCGGAGCGGATGGATATCACCGTCGGCCGCAGTGCCGCCGAGCTGCGCGCTGCGACCCGCGACGCACAACTGCGGGCCCTGGAGGTACGACAGCAAGTGAGCGGCGGCATCCCTGTGGCGGCATCCGGTACCGAGCCCGCGCCGCTCGATGTGGAGGTCGAGGAATGAGTCGCCCGCTGACCACCGACTCCGACATCGTGAGAACCTCGTACGCGCTGCTCGATGAAGTCGACGCAGGAACCACGACGGCGGCGAACCTCGAGGCCGAGCTGGCCGAGACGATGCGCGCCGAGTTCGGCATTGTCGGCGGCGGATCCGACGACCCGCTGTGGTCGCTCCACCTCGACGTGGCACGCCAGTTCATTGCGGCCGGTGGCCTCACCTCGGCTGAGCTGCGCGAGTGGCTGTCCGTGCGATTGCGGGCCGAGAACGGTGGCGCCCGACCGGAGAACGCGGCGCCCGACGCCCCGGCGACCGACGTCGCGACATCGACCGACGGCGAGCCGGACGACCTAGACGGCCTGCCCGCGTCCGTGCTCACCGAAGCCGAGGCAGCAGCGGAGGCGGTCATCGAACGCTGGCGACGTACTGACACCACTGATCCGATGGAGGAACCATGAGCCTGCTTGCCCGCCTGCGCGCCCGAAGCGCGGCGCCGCACTCGGAGCCCGCCCTCGACGCGCCGGACCCGCAGCGGCGCACACGGCCCTCGAATGAGGTGTCTGTGCCCGATGCCCCTGTGTCGGTCAGGTCTATGGACCCGACAGCGGTGCGGAGCTTCGGCTCCCAGTTCCGCGTCCGCCGATCGCACGACGCCGTGTGTAGCGACCGCGCGGGCGTACACGGCAAGCTCGCCGGATCGCTGCGCCCAGATGACGCCGAGGCACGCGCTCAGCGTCATCTGGGCCGCGAAGTTCTGTTCGGTGAAGCGCCGTGACACAGACGATTTCGCGGCCGGTTGGCACGCTGTTGGCAACCCTGCCAGGTGATCGGCCTGCTACTCGCGCAGGTGAGGGATCGTCGCCGCAGCTCACAGGTGGTACATGCTCAGTGAGAACTACCCAGGACCACTTGATCCGGGATCAAGTTTCCACTGAATACGACCCGATTCGAAGCCGGTCGTGAGCACAGGCAAACAGTCGGCCGGCTCGGACTCGACGCGTACATACGTCGCCGTTCGTGCGCTGCGGACTGCACGCCGCCGTGTACCCGCACCGGGTCCGGCACAACTCGCCCGCCGCCTCGATCCGTCGTATCGGATCGTGCCCGCCACCGCCCTGCTGTCCGACCTCGCCGCGAGGTCCGTCCGCGAGCCCGACCGCCGCGACATCGTTTCGACACCACCTCGCGCTGGGAAGTCCCGACTACTCAGCATCTGGACTGTGGTGTGGGCACTGCACTCGGACCCTGATCGTGAAGTCCTGCTGACCTCGTACAGCGACGAGCTGGCGCAGTCGCACAGCCGCGAGGTCCGCGCCCTGATCCAGGAGCACGGTGCCGAGCTGGGACTCGCCATCGCCTCGGACAAGTCCTCGGTCGGGCGGTGGCGGATCGAGGGCCGACGCGGCGGACTACTTGCGGGTGGCATCAACAGCGGCGCTACAGGTTTCGGAGCGCACGTGCTCATCATCGATGATCCGATCAAGGACGCCGCCGAGGCGGACTCGGCCGCCCATCGCAAGCGCATCCTGAACGAGTTCCGCAGCACGTACTCGACCCGCGTCTATCCCGGCGGGTCCATTCTGTTGGTCCAAACTCGATGGCATGAAGCCGACCTCGCGGGCGCGTTGCTGGCCGACGAGCCAGAGCTGTGGAGCCGCGTCAACATCCCGGCCGTCGCCGAGGTCGGCATCCAGGATGCGCTGGGACGTGAGCCCGGCCAGGCGATGACCTCGGCCCTTGGATTCACTGCCGAGCACTTCGCCTCCGCGCGGCGTACCGCAGGTGAGAGGGCGTGGTGGTCTTTGTACATGGGCGAGCCGTCGTCGCCCGAGGGCGGGCTCGTCAAGCGGGAATGGTTCGATCAGTGGCGCATGGCGACGGCTCCCGTGGACCCGGTTCGCACCGTCGTCGCTGTCGATCCCGCCGACAGTGGACACGGCGACGATGCCGGAATCATCGCCGCGTCGGCCACCCGCGACGGCGTAGTGGCGCTGATCGCGGACCGCAGCGCGCCGATGACGAGCGACGCGTGGGCGCGCACCGCGCTGGAGCTGGCAGTGGAGGTCGGCGCATCGGAGGTCGCGGTCGAGGCGTTCGCGTCGCGCGAGACGTATCGCCGGATCATGCGCGAGGCGATCGAACGCCACCGCCGGAAGCACCCCGACACCGCGCCGATCAGGGTGTCGATGTGGCCCGAGAAGGGGCGCGGCGCGATGGGTGATGCGCTGGCCCGCAGCGGTGCGATGCTCCAGGCGTTCGAGACCGGCACGTGCCGGGTTGCTGGTCATCTTCCGAAGTTCGAGGAGCAGGCGCTGCGGTGGCAGCGGGGGCAGCACCAGCCGGACGGCCTCGCCGCCGCCGTGGTCGCCCACGATCTACTGGCCGCCGGCCAGGGCATGGTGCTCGGCCTGCCAACGAACGCGTCGGAGCGCGCGCGGATGCTGCGCCGCCGGATCACCGGCTGAGTGCCCCGGACGTGCGGCGAGGCTCGTTCTGCCGCAGGGACAGCGACTCCGTGCCGGGGGGCATGACGTTTGCGCACCGCCGGAATCGCTCGAAATACGTGGGTTGTCGGAAAATCGCACGGTGGGCATGTGATACAACTCACGTTCCTATCAAGACGATGGAGGAGGAGTCCGACATGTCCAACCCACCCCAGCAGCCCTACCCCTATCCGCCCCAGCAGCCCCCGCAACCACCGAAGAAGAAGCGGCGCAAGTGGCCGTGGGTACTGCTCGCGATCGTGGTCGTCATCGTCATCATCTCGGTCGCCTCGGGCGGCGGAGACAAGAAGGACGACACCACCACGAACGCGTCGGGCACCGTCGCGTCGGCAGCCCCGGAAGCGACCGGTGCGGCAGTCGCGCAGCCCACAACGAAGGCTGATACCGCAAAGGGCACCGTCGTCTACGAGGTCACAGCCGACAGCGGCGAGGCGAACAACATCACCTACTTCGGTGAGAACGCACAGCAGTCCCAGGCCAACGGCGTCGCCCTACCGTGGCGGTCCAAGCCGTTCAGCAAGTCGAAGACGACCATCAAGGGGGTCACCGCCCAGAACAGCGGCGACGGCACCATATCCTGCAAGATCATCGTGGACGGCAAGGTGCAGGCCGAGAACTCCTCCGAGGGGCAGTACGCGGTAGTGAGCTGCAACGGAAAGCTCTTCTAGCCCAACCGCACTCTGAGTCACGAGAGGCCACCAGACACTCGCCTGGTGGCCTCTCTGCATGTCTAACGCCTTGGATGCCCCGGCGACACACCGTGAAGCGGCACGCCCTGAACGGCACGTAGCCCGACCGCGAACGCGACGCAGCCCGCTGGTTCGGCATGACCCCGAGAACCAGCGGGCTGCGGTGCGTCCGCGCGGGAGGGGGCCTGCCATGCCTGCAGGCGCCGCGCGGAGCTGCGATAGAGACTACCCGCCAACCGCTGCATGATCTCTCCGCGACGCGGAGTTCACCTACCAATGTCGGTGAACTGCATGGCTTTTCGGTTCTGTAGTCCTTGACCTGTGCACTCCTGCGATCTACTCTCAACACCATGAACACACCGACGGTCCACACGGACACCGCGCCGTCGCCGGTCGGTCCGTGGCTGACGACCCCGGAAGCCGCTGAGCGACTACGGGTCTCGCGCTGGACGGTGCACGAGCTGGCACGCCGTGGTCGTCTACAGGCGTTCCGCCTCTCCCCGGGTGGCCCTCTTCGGTTCAAGGTCGCCGACCTCGACGCGCTGCTTGTCAGTGCTCGCCCGACCCCCGACTGACCGCTGACCCGGTTCGGGCCGGGCGGTGCTCGCATGGCGCCGTGCTCTCTCACCCGCGTCGTGCGGGCTCCGGCCGACCCGAATCCACTGCGGCGGCGCGGGTCTGGCCGCACCCGGAGCGGCGGGCACGTCGACTCGATGTTCACTCGCCCGGATGTCCCGCCGCTCCACTCAAACGTCCCTGTCACTACTATCCCCGCTGCTCGGAGCCTCGGCCGCGCGGCGGGAACACAACCGAATCCCACACTGATGCAAGGGAATACACCATGCCTACCGAGCGCACCCCTGACCAGGCCAACACCGGCCGCCACCCCGAGATAGAGGCCGCGATCCTCGCGGCCGTCGCCGAGATCGGCGACTTCGATCTGATCCCGCTCGCACCACTGCGGCGATTCCTGCCGATTCCACCCGGTGCTGATCGCGCGTGGACGTGCACCGAGGCTCTGGCCGATCTCGTTGCGCGCGAGCACATCTACGCCACCAAGATCGGCGGGGCCACGTTCCTGGGCCGGATGACCGAGGCGCACCGCGCACGCCTGCACGCCGCACGCATCCCGTTCAGGAGGGCAGCGTGAGCGCACCCACCGTCGACCGCACCGACACGGTGGCTGACGTGCTCGTGGACGCGTACTGCAACGCTCGGCCGCGACCCTGCCGCGACGCCTTCGCTGCCCGGATGCGCCGGGTGCTCGACCTGCTGCTCGACGGGCACACCGACGCTGCGGCCGACCTTGCTTCCCGCCCGTTCGACACCAGGAGGACCCCATGAGCGCGCCCTACATCCGGCCGCGTGACTACAGCGCGATGCGCGAGCCCGCTATGCCCACCGATCCTGGAGCGCTGCGTGAGCGGCGTCGGCGTCGGCAACCCGTCGTCCTCGGTGGCGGCTGGGACTTGGCCCACGAGGTCGCGGATATCGTGACCCCCTTGGCGCGCCGCGTCGCCGACGAGCCCGCACCCTCCGCGTACATGAGATCAGTTCTCGCAGTGCTCGACGCCAGTGCCGAGGTCGTGCACGTCGCGTCCGCGATCGTCGCGGAATCCGCTGCGCGCCGAGACGTCGCTGTTCTTCCCTACGAGCAGCAGCGCCGTGCGCGGCGTGCCCTGGCGGCACTTGCGCCCAGGCCAGAACTCCCCGTCGTCCATGACCGCGACCTCGCTTCCGGCGACTGGGCCGAGGCGCTCACGGGGTACGCGGCTGCCAACGGCTTGAGCGACCAGTTGGCCGGCGTTCTCGGCCGGGCACGGACGTCGGATCTGAACGGCGAGCCATCGATCTCGGACCGGATCGTCACTGTGCTGCGCGAGCTGGATTCTGCGGGCCTGAGTCTGTCTCGGAAGCTCGACAAGGCCCAGTTCAATCGGGAGACCTACGGCCCCCCGACCCGCCCGAACCCCCAGTCCACCGAGGTCGAGGCCGCTCGCCGCGAACTCCAGGAACTGGGCCTCGAGGCGCCCTCTCCTACGCCTTGAGCCCTCCGGTGCGGCGGCGGGCGTGGCTCCGGGCCCCCGCCGCCGCACCGGCCCCACAACACGACTAGAACAGGACGGGACCCGATGACCACGATGACCGAGCCCCAGGTACGCGCGGCCGTCGAACGCGTACGGCGACAGCAGCGGCTCGCGCTGGCGTACCACGAGGCTGGGCATGCCGTCGCGGCCGTCCTCCTGGGCGGCCAGGGCATCAGCGCGCGGCTGCGCGACGACGACCTGGAAGGCGAGACTGCCATGTCACATCTGGACGAACATCGGCAGCCTGACGTCGGCTGGGCGGGGCCGTACGCCGAAGCCCGGTTCCGTCGCGGCCGCCGACCCGGGTACTACGAAGTGCGGAACCTGCTGGACCAGAACCCGCACGATGAGGCGTTGATCGCGGCGGCGGGTCCGGCCCCCGACTTCGCGTACGTCGAGCAAGTCGTTGATCGATGCTGGCCTGCCATATCCCGCGTGGCACGCGCCCTCGCCAGCGCGGGCGAGGTCGACCACGGCGGCGTGCTGTTCGCCCTGGGCGCCTACGGGTCGCGACGGAAGACGTCGCACACACTGGCTCTCGTCCGCTCGGGCTGGGCACCGGGTGAACTCAAGGTCTCGGTGCGGACGCTGTAGACCTCCGCGCAAAGTCCGCCATACTTGCGCGGTGGACACTTCGCGCAGTTGGTTCGTGCCGCTTGCTGGTCCCGTTACGGCGGCCTCGATTGCCGCTGCGGTTGCGCTCGGACTCGCTCTCGCAGGGCCAGGCCGCTATTTCGGGTGGCGGCTCCAAAAAGTCTTGGATCTGCTCGACAAGATGAAGCTTGATCAACTACCCGAGCTTGCGGTCGAGCGTCGAGAACTGTGCGCTGAGGCGCGCCGCCTCTCTAAACGTGTGGCGGCGTATCACCGAGTCCCGACCGAGTGGTCGATGTACGCGCTCGCGGTCGCTGGCTACGGAATCTTCTTGACAGCCATGGTCGTGCTCCCCCGGTGGAAGCCGTACGGATGGCTGCTCTGGAGCGTGCTGGGCGTCCTCGGCTTCATCGCGGCCGAGAGCATATACGCGTTCAGCAGCTCGGTCATGATGACCCGGGAGGAACGGTTCAGGTTTGTCCGCGAGGGGATGCCCGACGATTTCCGGCGGCGAGACGCACGCCGACCCGCATGGCTGTCACCGAAGCCGAGCCGATGGGAGCAGTCAGAACCTCCACGCTCTGCACCCACATGGTTGTACTGGCTCCCGTGGGTACTGTCATCTGATATCAGGCATGCCAAAGGGCTCGACGGCGAAGAGGAACCGCAGGAGAGACCAGGTGGTTCGGCTGCCTGAGCGACGTCCGGTGGAATCTTGCGCGAAGTTCGTCCCCGCGCCCACCCGCGCGCCATAAGCTCACGGTCCATGACCGAGGACACCTGGAGCACCCGCGACGTACCCGTACTCCGCGCGGTGGTCGAGCTGTACGAACAGACCGGCCAAGCTGTGCAAGTCGGTGAGATCGCGAGAGCCACCGACTTCGACCAGGACACTGTTCAGCGTGCGATACGGGCACTCATGCGGCAGCCGTACTTCGAGAAGACGCAAGGGGCGTCGGGCGGCCAGATCATGCGCGTGGGCGCGCCGACGGGCGATGCGCTGCGGGTCGTCGGGCAGTGGCCGACGCCGGAGAACCAACTTGATCGGCTGATCGCCGCGTTCGAAGCGATGGCGGAGGACGACTCCGAACCTAAGGAGCGGCGGAGCATGGCCAAACAGATCGGGCTCTGGCTGTCCGGCGCCGCGACGCAGGTCGCCCTCGATGCCCTCGGCGGCGCCGGTGGAAACATGCTCTCGGGGTAGCGCTCTCACGCGCCGACAGCGCGCCGCCAGGTTGCCAACAGCTTGCCAAGACACGTCCGAACACCGTGGACACGATGCTACGTACTGAACGCCGCCAACGCCGTGACCTGCACATATTCAAACTGGACGGACGTAGTTGCTCCTCGTTCGGCGCTCTGGGGGTCAAGTGGTCGCAGGTTCAAATCCTGTCAGCCCGACACCAGAACCCCCTCCGACCGATATCGGAGGGGGTTTCGTGTATCTCACGGCACACAGCAGCGCCCGCCGACAGGGTCGCTCGGAACGATCAGGCTCGTCTGCACCGATGTCGCGGGTTGTCACGCCGCTACGCGAAGAGCAGGCTGGGCACATGCCCGTCTCTGAACTGCTGCGCCTCGGCTCGCCACGTCCCATCGTGCGTTGGAGTGCGCCTATCCTGCACGAACCCGCGCGCCCGGTAATGGATTTCGGACCGGAGTTGCAGCAGCTCCTCGCTGATATGTTCGCCACGAACACCGCCGCCCACGGAGCCGGGGTCGCGGCCCAACAGGTGGGCGTCGCGCTCGCGGTGTTCGTATACGACTGCACGGACGAGAGCGGCACCAGGCGCACGGGCGTCGTCTGCAACCCGAAGGTCGACGTCGCGGAGGGCGCGCACCGTCGTCTCGTCGACTACGACGACGGCTGCCTCTCGCTGCCCGGCGCCTATGCCGAGCTCGCGCGGCCCTCGACCGCCACATGTCGCGGCTTCGACCAGTGTGGCGACCCGATCGAGATCACGGCAGGCGGCACCCTCGGACGGTGCTTGCAACACGAGACCGATCACACGAACGGCATCGTGTTCGGCGACCGCCTTTCGACCCGCAGGCGCAAGCGTCTGTACCGCGACCACGAAGGACTCGCTGATATGTACCCGGCCGATTGGCCCGTGCAGGCGACGGACGCAGACTGATACCTGCCGTCGGCTCCGTGACGCTCGCGGGGAGTCCGCTGTGAAACCGCTGCGAGCGCGCCCGCGCGCACCTACCACCGCGTAACGTCGGGCCATGCATCTCGTCCCGGAGGCTGTGCAGTGAGCACGCAGCCCATGCCCGCCGAGCCGACCGGGCCCAGCCCCGCCCCGTCGATGCGAGAGCCCGGCCCGCCTGAGCCGCGGGGTCCACGCCGCTGGCCGTGGATCGTGGGCATCGTCGCCGCATTCGTCGTCGGCCTGGGTATCGGCATCCTGTCGAGCCCGGGCGAGTCGTTCCAGTCCGCGGCCGACGGCGGCCCACCGATGACGGTCACACAGACCGAGGAGGCTGCTCCGACGACCACCTCTCAAGCGACGTCGGACGACGACACGGCCACGGACACGACCGATAGCACCACGACCGACACCACCACGACGGACACGACCACGACCGAAGGCGCCGACCTCTCCGGCGACGGCTACTACACCGTCGGCGACGACATCCAGCCGGGCGAGTACCGGTCCGACGGCGGCGACTCGTGCTCGTGGACCCTGTACTCCGACAGCCGTAGCGGCGGCGAGCAGGTCGTCGACAGCGATACCCCGTCCGGCAGCACGACGGTGACCATCCACTCGTCCGACAGCCGGTTCGAGACCCAGGGCTGCGCTTCCTGGTCTCGGGTGGATTGACCCCGCGTCGCCGCCCGCGGAGCGGCGCACGTGCTGTCGCGAACGGCCACGAGCAGCACCGCACCGTCGACCGAGGCGGGTACCTCCGCGCGTACCCGTAGCCGCCCGCCCGCGCGGCCGCGAAGCACCACCTCGGCCATCCGCGCCCCGGCCAACCGGCACCCGGACCAGGCCAGGTCTACGGCGACGACGCCGGCCGGCAGGGCCCCGTCGACGTCGCACCATACCGTCGCGCCTGCCCGCACGACGCGCACAGTCCGGCACACCACGAGCGGCCCGTATCTGCCGGGTGCCAGCCGCGCGGCCGGCCTCCCACCGACGATCACGTCGTCCCCGTCCATCGCGGTCCCTCGGGGCCACGCGTCTCCGAACGTCCGGGCGACACCGGCTCGGGCCACCGAGGGCAGGATCTCCGACAACGTCACGACCCCAGGTCTACGCGAACATCGCTGCAGCGGAAAGGATCCGGGGCGTCAAGGTTCCGTCAAGACCGCGTCCGCGACTCAGTCGCCCTCACCCGCCGACACGAGCCGCCCCGAGCGCACGGCGGCCTGCGTCGCCTCGTAGTCCCGTTCGTTCTGGTCGGCGTATGCCACGGCGAACGCGCCGATCGCCTCGTCGAACCGCGTGCCCTTGCCGAGGTACCCGGCCGCCACGGCGGCGCGCGGCGACTGCGAGTGGGCGCGAGCGAGCAGGCGCGCGCACACCTCGCAGTACTTCTCGAACAGACTCGGCCCGAGTTCCTCCGTTGCGACCGACCCCTTCATGTCGCGGAACTGCCGCCAGTAGTAGTCATGGCCGGCGATGGTCGGTGTCCAGCCGAGGAAGGGATCCGACTGGGCCTGCAGTACCTGCTGCCCGGCCACGACACGGTAGCTGTGGCGCCCCGCGCTCTCATCTGGAGCCCCGGGGACGACCACGCCCGCGCCCAGTCGCCCATAGGTCTCGAGCACCGACGCCGCCGCCTCCTTGACCTGCAAGAAGAGCGTCTCCCCGGAAGGCCCGCCGAGCAGCACGATCAGGCACCGCGTGCCGACGCTACCGACTCCGACGACACGCAGCGCGACGTCGAGGACCGTGAACTGGCTCATCACCATGGCGGCGTCGGGACGAAGCGATCGCACGTACGCCGCGAACACGTCGTCGAACCGGTCGATCACGCCGTTCGGCGCGGGCACCAGTAGCGGCGGGTCGGCGACGATGTGCCGTCGGCCGTTCTCTGCGACTGTGGTGATCTTCTCGACCACCCGCGCGGACGTCCGTCTACGGGCCTTCGCCGCCGTCTCCTCGACGACCTTCTTCAACGACTTCGAGCCGGCGGCGTCCAACAGCACGTCGACGTCCACGGAGTCGAAGTACCGCGCCAGTACGTCGGTCGCCATCAGTGAGCGGAGCGTAGCGCGGTACTCGCGTGCGGCATCCACGGCCGCATCCAGCGCTTGGTCCTCGCGGAAACCGTTGTCCCGCGCGGAGATCACGGCACTCGCCGCAAGACGCTTCACATCCCATTCGAACGGCGCGAAGCCTGTCTCGTCGAAGTCGTTGAGGTCGAACAGCAGTCGCCGCTCCGGCGACGCGAACAACCCGAAGTTGGCGATGTGTGCGTCACCGCATGCCAGAACGGAAGCCCCCGTCGACGGCCCCGCAGCGAGATCATGCGCCATGAGCGCTGCAGACCCGCGGAAGAAGGCGAACGGCGACTGCAGCATTCGCGCGACACGGACCGGCACCAGCGACGGGATGCGCGTCTCGTTCTGCCGCTCGATGACGGCGACGGGATCGCGTCCGTCGATCACCAGGTCCGCGTGCGCGGACCGCGGCACGTCGGCGCGACGGCCCCTACCATCCCGGCGCGCAGCCTCGTTGTCGGCTGAGGGCGTGGGGGCATCGACGGTCATTCCGTCATGGTATGCACTTCAGGAGTTCTGCTCGACCCATTCATCGACGCGCCGCTTCGCCTCGACCGGATCGACGTCCTCGACGCGTGTGAGGATCGCCCACCGGTGACCGAACGGATCCAGCACGGCGCCGAACCGGTCACCGGTCACGAATGTCGACGGCTCCTCGAAACCCTTCGCGCCGTGCTCGACGGCCTTCGCGAAGACCGCATCGACGTCCGGCACGTAGATCGCATACGAATGGTTGACCGCTGTCGTCCCATCGGGCGGCACGAGTGAGAACGACGGGGCCGGGTCCGACAACTGCAGCCGCCCGGTCCCGAAGTCGAGTTCCGCGTGCGCCACAGTCCCCGCCGGACCGTCGGTGATGTCGATGACGCTGGCGCCGAACACCTCTCGATAGAAGTCGATAGCGTCGCGCGCCGGCGAGACGACGAGGAAAGGGGTGATGGTCGTGTAGCCGTCGGGGCGGAAGTGCGGTGCGTCTGTCATATCGTCCATCGTCGCTAGGCTGACCCTGTGGGGTCTTGGACGAATCCGCCACCCGCCGCGGGGATACTGCGGCCCGAGAACGCGGGCGCGCTGTTCGAACTTCGTACCGCGCCTCCGCCGGCGCGCCTGGGGCGCTACGTCGACCTGTTCTGGTCGGTGCACTGGTCGCTGCGCGCGCCGCAGCAGCAACCCTCACAGGTGATCTCGTACCCCGTCGTCCACGTCACCGCGGAGACGGGTCCCGACCGCTACGGCCACGAGATGCCCGCCGAGCTCGTGCACGGCGTGGTGACGCGGCGCTTCGACATCACGCTGAGCGAATCGGGCTACTGCTACGGGATCCGATTCTCGCCGGGGGGCTTCACGGCCATCACCGGGCGGCCCGCACACCCGCTGACAGACCGCGTCGAACGTCTAGACGCCCCCGAGCTGGCGGCGGTGCACGAGGACCCGTCCCCGGGCGCCGCCCTCGAGCACCTGGTCGCCGCGGTGGACTCCCTGCACACCACCGATGACGACGGGCCCCTCGACATGGTTGCCACCCTGGAGCGAGACATCCGCGAGAACGCTGTGACGACGGTGGCGGACGCGGCCGCGCGGCACGGGCTGAGCGAGCGGACTGTGCAGCGGCTGCTGCGCACGCACGTCGGCGTCGGCGCACGATGGATGATCCGGCGGTGCCGCCTGCACGACGCGCTCACCGAGTTGCACGAGAACGGGGATGTCCGGCTCGCAGACCTCGCCGTCCGACTCGGCTGGTACGACCAGGCACATTTCACGCGAGACTTCACAACTGCCGTCGGCATCAGCCCCCACGCGTACGTCGCCCGCGACCCATCCCATAGGTAACCCTAAGAAGATCGGTAGGGTGGAGTCACATACCCCTAACGCCTAAGAGATTGAGACCGTCTATGACCGCACCGCGCCGTCCCCGGCCGCAGCACGTACTCACCGTCACCAAGTCCGAGGAGGTGAGCCGGCATCTCGTCCGCATCACGGCACGAGGCGACTCCCTCGCCGGCTTCGCCGACCCCGAGATAGAGGGCCTGCCCAACACCGACGCATACGTGAAGCTGCTGTTCGCGGACCCCGCCCTCGGCCTCGAGCCGCCGTACGACCTCGAATCGCTGCCACCCGAGCAGCGGCCGGTGACCCGCACATACACCGTCCGGCGGTTCGACCGCGCCGCCCGGGAACTCGCGATCGAGTTCGTCGTGCACGGCGACGAGGGATTGGCCGGACCGTGGGCCCAGCGCGCACAACCCGGCGACACGCTCGTCCTGATGGGCCCGGGCAGCGGCTACTCCCCCGACCCCGACGCATCCTGGCATCTGCTCGCCGGCGACCTCTCCGCGCTGCCGGCCATCGCGTCCGCGCTGGAGGACCTGCCCGACGGTGCACGCGGCAGCGCACTCATCGAGGTCGCCTCCGCCGACGACGCGATCGATCTGGTCCGGCCCGCCGGCCTCGAGATCGAGTGGCTGGTCAACCCCGACCCGTCGGATGCCGCCTACCTCGGCCAGGCGGTCGCCGACGCCGACTGGCCTGAAGACGTGTCTGAGGTGCACGTCTTCGCACACGGCGAGCGCGAGTCCATCAAGGCCGTACGGAAGGTACTCAAGGAGAAGGGGATCGATCGCGGGCGCCTGTCCATCTCCGGCTACTGGGCCCGCGGACGCGCCGAGCAGGAGTTCCAGGCCGAGAAGCGCACACCGATCGGACAGATCGACTAGACGTGGCCTAGGTGGTCACGCTCCACACGTACCCGTCCGGGCGGACGAGCACCGTCGTGCCCGGGCGGGCGTCGTAAGCCGCGGCAGCGTGCCCACCGGCATCCACGAGATCGCCAGGTTCGGTCGGGCTCCCGGCGGGGACGATCCGGTAGACATCAGGCCCGCCGGGCGCCTCTCCGCCGGGCGCCTCTCCGCCGAACGCAAGCCGCGTCGCGTGCGGGCCGCGGAAGAGCTGGAACAGCCGCACCGTGCCGCCGTCAGCGGTGACCAGGGGCGCATCGGGAGCGCGATCGCCCGACCGGAGCGTGCCCGTCCCCTCGGGTGCGAGCGGGCCGCCCCGGTAGGTGATATCGAGCTGCCGCGTGTCCTCGCCACGCACGTGGGCGTTCTCGTCGCCGTCGACGTACTTCTGGAGCAGCCCGCTCGTGATCCCGAGCATCCGCGCGGCGACCGTGCGCCGCTCGGTCTCGTAGCTTTCCAGGAGTTCGCGTGAACCTTCCGCAAGCTTCCAGCCCAAGTTGTACGCGTCCTGCACCCCGGTGTTCAGACCCTGCCCGCCCGTCGGGGGATGTACGTGCGCCGCGTCGCCGGCCAGGAATACCCGTCCGTCCCGGAAGCGCTGCGCTAGACGCACATTCGGCCGCCACACCGTCGACCACACGAGGTCGGACAGCACGACCCCGCCGCCGGAAACCGCGTCAAGCCTAGCCTGCAGGGCCGGCAGCGCGGTCTCGACGTCGAGCTCCCCGTCGCCCAGCGGCGAGCCGAACTGGAAGTAGGGCGTACCTGGCAGAGGGCTGAACATGATGCCGCGCATGGGATCCTCGGGGCTCCCGAACCAGTGGCCGTGATCCCGGTCGATGCCGTCGGCACTCACATCCCCCAGCAGCATGCGGATCGATTCGTCTGTGTTGCCTTCGAATGCGATCCCGAGCGCTTTACGGACAGTGCTGCGGCCGCCGTCCGCACCGACGAGGTGGTCCGCGCGGACCGTCTCGCCGGTTCCGAGCGTCGCGGTCACACCATCGGCGTCCTGCACGAAGGACACCAGTGGCGTACCGAGCTCGACCCGGATGCCGAACTCGGCCAGCCGGTTCCGCAGGATCGCTTCGGTCTGGGACTGCCCGAGGAACCACGCGCTCGGGTACGGCGTCGACGGTGTGGGCTCAGCCGGCTCGGCCATCTGCCGTTCGCCGACGACGTTGCCGCCCAGATGGATCCGGAACGGGACGGGCGCCATGCCCTCTGCGAGAACGGCGTCGAGCACACCGATGTCTTCGAAGACCTCGAGTGTGCGCGGCTGAATGCCGTCGCCGCGCGAGCCGACGAAGAACCGGTCCGCGCCGTCGACGATGCGCACGTCGACGCCCCGGCGTGCGAGGTCGATGGCGAGGGTGAGACCGGTGGGTCCGGCACCAGCGATGAGTACTTTCATGATCACTCCGATGAATTTATATTCAGTGAATTTGACTTCATCATGCGCTTGTTATCGTTGCCCGTCAAGAGGAGGTGACGATGGCGGGCAGACGGGAGCAGGCGGCGGCCGAGACCGAGGCGGCCCTCAAGGACGCGGCGCGGCGAGTGTTCGCGCGCAAGGGTTATCTCAACACCAAGATCACCGATATCACCGCCGAGGCCGGGCGCGCGGCCGGGTCGTTCTACAACCACTTCGCGAGCAAGGAAGAGTTGCTGCGGGCACTACTCTCCGACATCGCCGCTGCCGGCGACGAGAGCGCGCTGGCGGAAGGACACCTCACAGACTTCAGCGATCCCGCAGCGGTGCGCTGGCACGTGGCGCAGTACTGGAGCTTCTACCGCGAGCATGCGTCAACGATGCGTGCGCTCACGCAGGCCGCTCTCGTCAGCGACGAGTTCGCCCGCACCATGGCCGAATTCGGGACGACACAGGCCGCCGACGTGGCAGACCACCTAGACGGTGTGACCGCCGCGGGCCTGAGGCTACCGACGGGGGTGGAAGAGTCGATCGCTCTCATGTACCGGTTGCTCGACGGGTACGCGCAGATGTGGCTCGGCGGCCCCGCCCCGGCGGGCGCCAGTGCCCCCACGGACGACGAGGCCGTCGAGACCCTGACCCGCTTCGTGTACCGCGGTCTCACCGGCCGCGACTACTGACGGCGACACCGGCAACGGTGAGGCGGCGAGCCCGGGAGACGCCGTAGGCTGTGCGAACACCGTCCGGGAGGGGCGACGATGATGCACCTGTTCAGAGGGCGCAGAAGTGTGCACATCGCCGCCGCCTGCGTCGCCGTTGCAGTCACGACCGGCGGCGCATATCGCCCGGGACCGACTCGAGCGGTGCGGGCTACTCGGCGGACGGCCGCATCGACTGCCCAGGCGCTGCCACGTCCGACTTCGACCTCACCCGCGACAGCGCCACCGTAACTGCGCTGCGCGCCGGCTGGGCCGTCGCGCAGCGGAACGGGCCGAGCCCGTCGTCTACCCCCGCTCCAGCGGCGTCTGTTCCCCCGCGGTGACATCGAACGGCAATCGATTCCCTGCCGGCGGCAGTGGGCACGTCGCGAAATCGATGAACGCGCAGGGCAGGTTGGTCGCCCTGTTGAAGTCGAGTTCGACAGCGCCGCCCCGCGCGATCACGTCGTCGTCGACCGCCACCGCGAGGGTGCGGTTCGCGGCGTAGGTCGTGACCCCGGAGGTGCCGTCCGTGAACAGTACAGAGAGACCGGATCCCTTGCCGTTGAATGCGATCAGGCGGTGCTCGACGCCGGCACGCTCGATCACCAGTTCGCCCGGCGACTCGTACACGTGAGCGAGGCCCTCCGCCACTGCGCCGACGGTGACCGACCGCGGCGTCTCGTACGGCTCGAAGCGTGCGGGCAGCACCCATGCCTCGTCGGGCTCGAATGCCGGAACCCCGCGAAACGCGGCCACGACCGGCCCGGCGGGATCGTGCACGCGGATGAGGTAGCCGTCGCCGCGGCGCGCGACCTCGATCTGCTTCTCCCCCGCAGTCACCAGTTCGCCCGGCCCCGTCGGATGCAAGCGGAACTCGCGCCGTCCTGCGGGGTCGATGCCGTCACCGTCATCGGCGCGCAGGTAGGCGGTGTCGCCGTCGAACCACCAGGTCCCCGGGATCCCGTCGAACTGCTCGGGCTCCGGACCGAGCCACTCGAGCCGGGTGATCGAGAGCCAGCCGAGCGGCGCTGCGAGCGCGCGTTCGCGCTCGGCATGCCACTCGCGCCAGTCGGCTGCGAAACGGGTTGGTGATGCGGTGGTCATCGCGGGCTCCTGCCTAGGGGTCGTATCTCAGAGACAACACCCGCCGACCCCAAACCGCTTCCTATCGACTCACGATGAGTCCAGTCGGGTCGGGCCTCACCCGTGAGTCCAGTCGGGTCGGGCCTCACCCGTGAGTCCAGTTCAGCGGGTCAGCGCGGCGAACCGGTCGAGGTACAGCGGCCAACCGTTGCCCGAGTCGAGCCCGGTGAAGGCCTCCCACCCCTCGCCATGCCGGTCGAGATGCCGATGCTCCACGACGACGCGGGTGCGCTCGGGCGTCTCTGCGATGAACGAGATCTCGACCTCGCTCGCATGGGCGGGATCCGTCTCGAGCTGCCAACGCGGGCTGATGTCCCAGCTGATGAGCAGCCGCTCCGGCGGGTCGTAGGCGAGGACGCGCGCCCAGGCGCAAACGGTTCCGTCGGTGCCGATGTCGTGTACGGTGCCGCCGACACGGGGCTCCAGAACGGTGCGTTCGATGGGAACCGCCAGCAGGTTGTGCTCCCTGGGCTTGATCTCGTCGAATCGCTCGGTGAAGACACGGAACGCATGTTCGGCCGGGACGTCGACGGTGATCTCGGCTCGGACGGCCGTGTTGGTATCGGGTTCGGTGCTCATGGCTGTTGCTTCCCTTCGGTGGGTGTGTAGGTGCGTTCGGCGAGGTCCTTGAAGGTGGTGAGCGTCTGGCTCCAGTAGGTGTCGATCTCACGACATAGGCGTTCCAGCCCGTCAGGCCGCGGGCGGTACACGCGCTCGCGCCCCTTGGGATGGACCTCGACGAGGCGTGCGTCCAGCAGGACCCGCAGGTGCTGCGAGACGGCGGGCCTGCTGACCGGGAGCTCGCGTGCGATGTCCGTGACCGAGCAGGGCTCGCGGGCCACGCGCGCGAACACCCGCCGTCGCGTGGGGTCGCCGAGTGCGTACCAGGGGTCTACGGTCGAGGCGGACACAATACGTAAGTTATCACTTACGCATTGTCGCGTCCAGGGAACTGAACGACACGTCGACATGCGCCCGACTCGCGCGGTTCAGGTGCACCGGCATCGCCGCTGCGCTCAGATAGGCTCGGCGCGAGGCCCATTCGCGACGAGGGGATCACTACCATGTTCCAGTCCACTGCAGGCACTCTCCCTACCGACGGCACTCCGACGATCGCGGGTGTGCAACTGCCGAAGGGCCGCCGGATCACGGCGACCGGCGCCGACCAGCCCAGTCAGGTGGCGTGGGTCAGCGATGACATCCTCCCCGTCGACCAGCTCGAGCCCCTCGTGCGCAAGCTGGCTGCGGCGTTCCCCGACACCGGTCTCTGGCCACTTCGTGCCAGAGGGCTGGACGACGACGACCTCTCCCGCCCCTGGCACGACGGCGAACTCGACGGAGCCGATCCGCGCCAGGGGCTGCAGGCCCTGGCCGTGCTGTCCCGACCGCTCGAGGCGGGTGATGATGAGGAGGAGTGGGAAGAGGCCCAATCCGACGATCCAGAGCCTGCACTCACCCTGGCCGATCCGCTTCCCGGCCCCGATCTGACGGCCGATCAACTCGAGATCGACCACCCGGGTGGTCTGCTACTCGTGCCCGTCGCCCGGCCCGCCGACGTCGCCGCGGCCATCGGCTGGGCGGGCACCGTCAACGCGGGCCTGGGCGGCGGCGAACTCACCGCGGTGTTGCGCTCGTGGGAGGAGCGGTTCGGGGGCGTGCTCGTGGGCCTCGGATTCGACACGATGACAGTGCAGATCGCCCGACTTCCGCAGGGCGCGAACGAGATCCAGGCGATTCTCCGAGAGCATCACGCGTTCTGTGCGGACAACATCGATCAGGGACTCCCCGCCGATCAGTACGCAGAGGGACTGGCCGAGTGGATCCACTGGGACTTCTGGTGGGACTGATCCGCCGCGGTCACCGCAGGATGCGCCCGAACGCCCAGCCGACGCAAACGGCCACGAGCCAAGAGGCGAGGCCGAGCTCGATAGATGCGAGGCGACCCCGCCACGCCGACGAGCAGATCGCCCAGTCGGCGACAAGCCCGGAACAAGTAGAGCCCCCTAGCGTCGCGCTCAGTCCGGGACGCTCCCGGAGCCGGTCCGCTCCTGCGGTCCGGCGCCGCACCGCATCGAAGGGAACCAGAATGAAGCGCATCGTTATCGCCGCCGCCGGCGCCGCAGTGGCACTCGGCATCGTCGCCGCCCCGTCGGCATCCGCCGCTCCCCCGCACCCCCACGGGTGGGCCTGCCGCGGGATAGCGGCGACGGGCGGTTGGGCGAGCTCCTATATCCCGTGGGGCGAGGAATTCACCAACTTCGGTGCCGCGAAGCGCTTCCACCATGACACCGGTGCGCTTCGCGTCACGTGCACCGACCGCTGACGACGGGCACCTGATGGGCGGGTAGCGACGGCCACGAGCGCAGGAACTACACCGCGTCCAACGCCCGATCCCGCGCCGGGCGCACGAGCAGCAGGACAGACAGTCCCGCGATCAGGACGATCAGGATGCCGACGATGCCGGCGCGGTCGGCACCGAACAGGGCGATGAAGGCACCGAACAGCGTGGGCGCGATGAACGATGCAGCACGCCCCGTGGTCTGATACAGCCCGAACATCTGCCCCTCGTGTCCGGGCGGCGTCAGACGGGTCAGGAAACTGCGTGCAGACGACTGCGCGGGACCTACGAAGATCGTCAGCATCAGGCCGAACACCCAGAACATCGCCTCGCCGGACACGAGCAGCAGCGCTATGCCCGCGACGGTCATCGTGATCAGCGACACCACGATCACGGGCTTAGGCCCGTACCGATCGTCGAATCGACCCGCGACGAACGCCCCCGCCGCCGCGAACACATTCGCGACCACCCCGAAGATCAGGACCGTCGACGCAGCCATGCCGTACACCGTGGTCCCCAGCACCGCACCGAAGGTGAAGACCGCGGCCAAGGCGTCCCGGAACAGCGCCTGCGCCACCAGGAACACCACGACGTTACGATCCAGCCGCCACAGCTCGCGGATCGATGCGAACAGGTCCCGGTACGACCCGACGATGCCGAGCCGCGGTGCCGCGACAGGTTTCTCGCGCGGCAACACCAGCAGGACGGGGAGGGCCGAGAGTCCGAACCACAGCGCCGCGAGCACCGCGACCAGGCGGATGTTCAGCCCGTCCGACGTCGTCAGCCCGAGCAGCCCCCCGTCGCCGGCTATGAACCCGAAGTTGCAGACGAGTAGCAGCACGATGCCACCCAGGTACCCGCAAGCCCAGCCCACGCCACTGACCCGCCCGATCGTCCCGGGTGTCGACACCTGCCGCAACATCGCGTAGTACGGAACGTTCGACAGCTCATAGCAGACGGTGCCGAACGCGAGCAGGATCAAACCGAGCCACAGGTAGTGGTAGTCGTCCCGCACGAAGAAACAGCCCAGCGTACAGAGGAACACGAGCAGGCTCCACCAGCCGAGCGACCGCTTCCGGTTCCCGGCCATGTCCGAGCGTCGCCCCATCACCGGTGCGAGAACGGCGACGACGAATCCGGCCGCTGCCATAGACCACGACAACCAACTGGTCGCGCTGACCGGCCCCGGCAGGTCCTTCCCCACCGACGAGGTGAGGTAGACCGTGAAGACGAACGTCGTCATGACCGCGTTGAACGCGGCAGAGCCCCAGTCCCACGTGCACCACGCGGCGACCCACGACCGCGGCGGTGCCTCCTCCGCGGCCGTCACCCGCGAACCGCCGCCCCCGTCCATGCGACTACTTCCGCGCGCGCTTCTCGCGGACGCGGACGTTCACGCGCACCGGCGAGCCGTCGAACCCGAACTCCTCGCGCAGCCGCCGCTCGAGGAACCGCCGATACCCGGCCTCCAGGAAGCCCGTGCTGAACAGCACGAACGTCGGCGGACGCGTTCCGGCCTGCGTCGCGAACAGCACGCGGGGCAGCTTGCCCCCACGCAGCGGCGGCGGAGTCGCGGCCATGACCTCCTTGAGCCAGCTGTTGAGCCGGCCCGTCGAGATCCGCTTGTCCCAGGACTCCAGCGCCGTCTCGACAGCGGGCACCAGCTTCTGCACGGCGCGGCCGGTCTCGGCGGAGATGTTGACGCGCTGAGCCCACGGCAGTTGCACCATCTCGCGGTCGATCTCGCGCTCGAGTTGCAGGCGACGGTCCTCGTCGACGAGATCCCACTTGTTGTAAGCGATCACAACCGCACGGCCCGAATCGATCACCATCGACAGCACGCGCAGATCCTGCTCGGTGAGCGGCTGGGAAGCGTCGATCAGCACGATCGCGACCTCTGCCGCCTCGATCGCACCCTTCGTGCGCAATGATGCGTAGAACTCGTGGCCGCTCGCGTGGCTCACCTTCTTACGCAGCCCGGCGGTGTCGACGAACTTCCACACCTTGCCGCCCAGCTCCACGAGCGAGTCGACGGGATCGACGGTGGTGCCGGCGACGTTGTCCACGACCGAACGATGCTCGCCCGTCAGCTTGTTCAGCAGCGAGCTCTTGCCGACGTTCGGCTTGCCGACGAGCGCGACACGGCGCGGCCCGCGGCCGCCGGTGCCCTCTCTGGGCGTCTCGGGCAGCTTCTCCAGGATCAGGTCGAGCAGATCGCCGGTACCGCGCCCATGCGTCGCCGAGATCGTATGCGGCTCACCGAGACCCAGTGACCACAGCGCGGCGGCCTCGGCCTCCAGTTTGTCGTTGTCCACCTTGTTCGCGACCAGGATCACCGGCGCCTTGGAGCGCCGGAGGGTGCGAGCGACGGCCTCATCGGTCGCGGTCGCACCGACGACTGCGTCCACCACCACGACGATCACATCGGCCGTACGCATCGCCACCTCGGCCTGGGCGGCGACGGACTGCTGCAGCCCCTTCGCATCCGGCTCCCACCCGCCCGTGTCCTGGACCAGGAACCGGCGCCCCGCCCAGTTCGCCTCGTACGAGATCCGGTCGCGGGTCACACCCGGGACATCCTCGACGACGGCTTCGCGGCGGCCGAGGATCCGATTCACCAGGGTCGACTTGCCCACGTTGGGTCGCCCGACGATGGCCACCGTCGGTACCGGCGCCGCGTCGGCCTCCGCCTCGTCGGCCAGCTCGGCGAACTCCTCTGAGCTCCAATCGGATTCGTCGGACCACACGCCGTCCGCGTCGCCGCCGAAGTCCTGCAGCTCGTCGCTCACGACGTCACCCCCGTCCGCTCGTTCACCAATGCGACGATCGCATCTACGGTCTCGTCCAACGTCAGCCCGGACGTGTCCACCTGCTCGGCGCCGTCCGCGGGCCGCAGTGGCGACGCCTTTCGAGTCGAGTCCAACTCGTCGCGGCGCTGCACTGAGGCGAGCACCTCTCCGAGGTCACTCGGCAGGCCCAGCTCGAGGTTCTGCGCGTGCCGTCGCTCGGCGCGGGCCCGCGCAGACGCGGTGAGGTACACCTTCAGTGCCGCGTCCGGGAAGACGACGGTGCCGATGTCGCGCCCCTCGATCACCACGGGCGAATCGTCGTCGCCGGCGATCGCGCGCTGATAGTCGACGAGCCGCTCGCGCAGCGCCGGCACCGCCGACACCGCCGACACGTTCGCCGTCACATCGTCCTCGCGGATCCGGCGGGTGATCGACACACCGTCGAGCTCGACGATCTCCTCGGTGGGGTCGCAGCCCACGGCCAGCGGCAGGTCCCTGGTCGCGGCGTCGACGGCGTCGGCGTCGGCCGGATCGACCCCGGCGTCGAGGACGTGCACCGTGGCCGCGCGGTACATCGCGCCGGTGTCGAGGTAGCGGGCCGCGAGCCGCTCGGCGACGCGACGCGCCACCGTCGACTTCCCGGTCCCGGAGGGTCCGTCCATGGCGATCACGAGCGTGCTCACAGGCTCACCGCCTGGTACAGCGAGCGGACCTCGTCGCGCCCGAGGACCCGGAGTGTGCCGGGACGCTGGTCACCGAGAGCCACACTCCCGACGTGCGTACGCACGAGTCGCTCCACGGGGTAGCCGATCTCGGCCAGCAGCCGCCGCACCACGTGCTTACGCCCCTCGTGCAGAACAAGTCGCACCAGGGACTTGCCCTCCGAGACGTCGAGGACCGAGAACCGGTCGACCGCCACCAACCCGTCCTCCAACTCGACGCCTTTGCGCAGCTTCTTGCCCCACGTGCGATCGAACTCGCCCGTGACCCACGCGAGGTACGTCTTCGGCACCTCGTACGAGGGATGCATCAGGCGATGTGCCAGATCACCGTCGTTCGTCACCAGCAGCAGCCCCTCGGTGTCGGCGTCCAACCGACCTACGTGGAACAGCCGCTGACCTGCGGCGACGCGCTCCGCGACGATGTCGCCGACGCATGGCCGGCCGAGGTCGTCGCTCATGGTGGACTGCCAGCCCCGCGGCTTGTTGAGCGCGAGGTGGACCAAGTTCTCGTTGACGACGACGCGCACGCCGTCGACACGCACCACTGCAGTGTCCGGATCGACCCGGCGCCCCTGTTCGGTGACGATCTCACCGTCGACCTCGACGCGGCCCTCGGCGATCATGTCCTCGGCGACGCGGCGGGAGGCGACGCCGGCCTGCGCGAGCACCTTCTGCAGGCGCACGCCCTCGGCCACCTCGGACTCGGACTTCTGGCGCGGCTCGGGACGAGCACCGGGGTCGACGTTCTGCCGCCGCGCGGGCTTCGCGTTCGAGATGACGGGGACGGACGGCGCTGGACGTTCGACCTGTGCGGGCCGACGCTTCGGCGCGGCACCGCGAGATGCGGCACCGCGAGGCGCGTTCCCCTTGGGCGTGTTCCCCTTGCCGGCGGAACCACGATTCCTGAAGGGGCGGTTGCGATCCGGTGTGCCGTCACGGCGAGCGGGTCTGTTCATTTCTCTTCTCTTATTCGTCTTCTCGTCACGCGTCCGGGTCGAACGCGTCTGAGTCGCCGGGTGTTCCCGCGGCACGGCGCGCAAGGCGCGCGAACCTCGGGTCGGAGTCCAGGTCGCCGGAGAGGTCGTCGATGACGTCCACCTCAGGCAACAGCGGGCCGAGCGGAGGCAGCTCGTCCAGCGATCCCAGGCCGATCCGCTCCAAGAACAGCTCGGTCGTGGCGTACGCCGTCGCCGACGAGTCCGGATCCGTACCCGCCTCCGCGATCAGTCCCCTTGCCAGCAGGGTGCGCATCACGCCGTCGACGTTGACGCCGCGCACCGCGCTGACCTTCGCACGGCTGACCGGCTGACGGTACGCGATCACAGCCAGAGTCTCCAAAGCGGCGCGCGTCAGCTTGGACCGTGCACCGTCCAGGAGCAGCCGCTCGACGTAGGGCGCGTACTCGGCCCGCGTGTACAGACGCCACCCCTCGGCTGTCGAACGCAGGTCCATACCGGAGCCGCGTTCCGCGAGCTCGTCGCGCCACGCCCCGAGCTCCCTGCTGACCCGGTGCGGTGGTTGTTCGAGCGCGGCGGACAGCTGCCCGACGGTGGCCGGAGCGTCCACGACGAGCAGCAGCGCCTCGAGGGCTGCGCGCAGCTCGTCGTCGGCGAGCAGATCCTCCTCCGGCACCTCGGATCCATCGTTGTCCGGGCCGTCGAGATCCACGCCTCGCGACTCGTTCAGCTCGCTCATGACTCCTCGTCCTGCACTTCCACCTCGTCGTCGCGCTCGCCGGACCAGCGCACCCTGAGCTCGCCGAGCGCCTCGGGCTGGTCGAACAGGACGGCACGCTCCCGGTACAACTCCAGCAGCGCGAGAAACCGGGCGACGACCGCGACCCCAGAATCGCACCCCGAGACGAGCTCCGCAAAGCTCGCCCAGTGCCCGGGCGCGGCGCGCAGCATCTCCGTGATGATCTTCGCCTGCTCAGGCACCGACACCTTGGGCTCGTGTAGATGGCCGAGGCCGACCTCGGGCGGCTTCTTGGGAACGAACGCTGCGGCGGCGACGGTGGCGAACTCGGCGACGGACACATCGATCGTCACCTCGGGAACGAGGTTCTCGAACTGCGGCTCCAGTGATACCAGCCGCGGGTAGCGCCGGTTCGCCTTCGCCTCCAGCTGCGCCATGAGCTCGGCGACCTGCTTGTAGGCACGGTACTGCAGCAGGCGCGCGAACAGCAGGTCCCGGGCCTCGAGCAACGCCAGATCCTCGGGATCCTCGACCTCGCCCGCAGGCAGCAGCCGGGCCGCCTTGAGGTCGAGTAGCGTCGCGGCCACGACCAGGAACTCGGTGATGGCGTCCAGGCCCGCCTCGGTCCCCAAGCGCTTGGTATATGCGATGAACTCGTCCGTCACGACGTGCAGCGCCACCTCGGTGACGTCCATCCGGTGCGCGCCGATCAGGTTGAGCAGCAGATCGAAGGGACCCTCGAAGTTCGCGAGCTTGACCCGGAAACCGGTGGGCTCCTCGATCTCCTCGGGGTGCGGCCCGTCCACGACCTCGGCAGCCGTGCCCGGCTCGGTCACCCTTCCTCGCGCTGGATGACCTCGCGTGCCAGGGTGCGGTACGCGTTCGCTCCCGTCGATTTGGGAGCCCACGACGTGATCGGCTCCCCCGCCACCGACGTCTCCGGGAACCGCACCGTGCGTGAGATGGCCGTGTCGTAGACGGTGTCGCCGAACACCTCGACGACCCGCGCCATGACGTCGCGCGAGTGCAGCGTGCGCGAGTCGAACATCGTCACGACGATGCCGGCGAGGTGCAGCCGCGGGTTCAGCCGGTCCCTCACCTTGTCGACGGTGTCCGTCAGTAGCGCCAGGCCGCGCAGCGAGAAGTATTCGCACTCCATCGGGATGATCACCGAGTCCGCACACGCGAGCGCGTTGACGGTCAGCAGCCCCAGGCTGGGCTGGCAGTCGATGAGGATGTAGTCGTACCGGTCGAGTACCGGGTACAGCGCTCGCCCCACGGTCTGCTCGCGGCCGACCTCGTTGACCAGCTGGATCTCGGCTGCCGATAGGTCGATGTTCGACGGCAGGAGGTCGAGACCGTCGATGCGCGTGCGCAGTAGTACATCGTCGGCGGACACCTGCGACTCCATGAGCAGGTTGTGCACCGTGAGTTCGAGTTCGTGGTGCGCCACCCCGAGGCCTGCGGAGAGCGCGCCCTGCGGGTCGAGGTCGACGAGCAGCACCCTGCGCCCGTACGCCGCCAGCGAGGCGCCGAGGTTGATGGTGGTGGTGGTCTTGCCGACGCCGCCCTTCTGGTTACAGACGGCGATCACCTTCGCGGGCCCGTGCGAGTCCTTCGGCCGCGGCTCGGGGAAGTCGCGCAGCGGACGACCGGTGGGGCCGAGCGGCACGTCACCGTCCCCGCGCGCGGGGTGCGTGACATGGCGCAGTTCTCCCAGGTCCAGTCCCGGGTTGTCCGCATCCGGCGCTGTGGTCACCGTTCCCGCACCTCCTGGCCGTCGTTAGCCCCTACGCGCGTCCACCTTAATCGGAAGTGCGAGCGCTTCCAGGGACCCGGGCACCCGAGTCCGCTCACGCGTTCAGTTCGACGATCACCGCGGCCGTGTGATCGCCGCGGGCGATCACAGCCTTCAGGCGACCACCGAGTTCGACGGCCCAGGCGAGAGGGCCGTACTTGGCGCGCAGTTCCGAACGGACCTTGGCCAACTCGGGCCCGTCGAAGACGACGCGCGCGGTGCCCGTCACCGTCGGCGCGCCGGGGCGCACCCGACCGCGCATATCGCACGGAGTCAGCCGCACCTCCGGATTGTTCCGCAGCCGCTTCACCTTGCCCGCGTCCGGCGCAGTCGTCAGCCCCAGCCGCCCCTCCGGCAGAGGCACGATCCACACCGGGCTCGGCACCGCGACGCCGCTCTTGCGAAACGTCTCGAGGGACACGTACTTCTCTCGCGCCAGGCTCATGCCCCCATTGTGCGCGACTCGGCCCCGTGCACGCTGGTTCCGCCGACATATCGCGCTCATCCGCGCACGATCAGCGCAGTGCGCGCGGGTGCGCCTGCGCGTAGACCTCGCGCAGAGCCTGGACGGTGACGAGGGTGTACACCTGAGTCGTCGTGACGGAGGAGTGGCCGAGCAGTTCCTGGACCACACGGACGTCGGCGCCGCCGTCGAGCAGGTGGGTCGCGAAGGAGTGGCGCAGGGTGTGCGGCGACACCGGGGTGTCGATTCCGGCGCGCTCGGCGGCCGACGCGAGCACCTGCCACGCGGACTGCCGCGACAGCCGTCCGCCGCGGACGTTGAGGAACAACGCGGGCTCGCTGCGCCGCACGAGCGCCGGACGCCCCCGCACCAGGTAGGCGTCGAGCGCGGCGACCGCGGGCCTGCCGATCGGGACCACCCTCTCCTTGCCGCCCTTGCCATGCAGCACGACGGCCCGGTTCTCGGTGTCGATGTCGTCCACGTCCAGGGCCGTGATCTCGGAGATCCGCGCACCGCACGAGTAGAGGAGTTCCAGCAGCGCCCGGTCGCGCATCCGCGCGGGGGTGTCGGATGCGTCGCCGTCGCCGCCCGCGGCGTCGAGGATCGCAAGCACCTGCTCGACAGGCAGGGCCTTGGGCAGCCTCCGGCCGGGCGTGGGCGGGCGGATATCGCGCGCGACGTCCGCCGGTGTCATCCCCTCCGCCGCGGCGAACCGGTGCAACCCCCGCACCGCCACGAGGGTGCGCGCCGCCGAACTCGCGGCCAGGGGCGGGTGGTCGCCGTCTCCGGAGCGCAGCGCGACCAGGAAACCCCCGACATCGGCCTCTCCCACCGCTGCGAGATCCTCGATGCCGAGAGCGACGAGGTACTCGGTGTACCTGTCCAGGTCGCGTCGATACGAGAGCAACGTGTTGGTCGCGGCCCCGCGCTCCACGGTGAGGTGGGCCACGAATGCCCGGACCTGCTCCGCGAGCGCGGTCACGTCGCGCATCCCGTCACGAACCGAGTGCCGAGAGCGTCTCTCCCGTGCCTATACGGGATAGGCACTCTCAGACCGAGATTCGTGCGCCGGTCCGCGCGGCGCCGGCGGATCACTCGACCGGGCGGCCCTTGCGGGACGCGAACGCGGTCGGCCGGCACGGCCACGGCGCGTCGGCGGTGCGTAGCGGAGCGTCGTCGTCGGTGACCATGGTCGCGGCGAGGATCGCGGCGACAGAGGTCGAGTTCACGATCTCACCGGAGAGCACCATCTGTACGGCGTCCGGCATGTTGATCCACTCGACGGTCATGTCGAGCTCCTCGTCCTCCTGGTAGTCCGCGATGTGGCAGTACCGCAGGTCGGTAGCGAGGAACACGCGCACCATCTCGTCGGTGAATCCGGGCGACGGCGCCAGATCCACCAGGACGTGCCACTCGCGGGCCCCGAGACCCGTCTCCTCCGCGAGCTCGCGCTGCGCGGCCGCGTGCGGCGTCTCCGCGCCCGAGTGGTCCATCAGACCCGCGGGGATCTCCAGCATCCGGCGCCCCATCGCGTGCCGGTACTGGTTGACCATCGCGATCGCCCCGTCGGGGTTCATCGCGACCACCGCCACGGCGCCGTCGTGCTCGACGATGTCCCGCTTGGCGGTGCCGCCGCCGGGCATGGTCACCTCGTCGGTACGGACCGCGAAGATCGGGCCCTCATAGACCACGTCGCTCGTGACGGTCTCGAAATCGTGCAGTACGTCAGGCATCGTCGCCCTCTCCGCGTGGAACCTTGTCACCCTCCACGGTAGACCCGGCGCCGTCGTCCGCGCCGCCGTGTACATCCACGGGCAGGACCTCCTCCGCCTTGTACCTCAGTGCGGCGCCGACGAACGCTGCGAACAGCGGGTGGGGGCGGGTCGGACGCGACTTCAGCTCGGGGTGCGCCTGCGTTCCGACCAGGAACGGGTGCACGTCCTTGGGGTACTCGACGAACTCGACGAGATGTCCGTCGGGGCTGGTGCCGGAGAACTGCAGACCGGCCTTGGCGATGTCGTCGCGGTACGCGTTGTTCACCTCGAACCGGTGCCGGTGGCGTTCGGACACCTCCGTCGCACCGTACGCCTGCGCGACGATCGAACCACGTGTCAGATGTGCCGGGTACGCACCGAGGCGCATTGTGCCGCCCAGGTCGGCCTCGCCCGCGACGGCCCGCTCCTGATCGGCCATCGTCGAGATGACCGGGAACTTCGTGTCAGGATCGAACTCGGCCGAGGAGGCGTCACCCAGCCCGGCCTCCCGCGCAGCCTCGATGACGATGCACTGGAGGCCCAGGCACAACCCCAGCAGCGGGATGCCCCGGCGGCGCGCGTACCGGATCGCCCCGACCTTGCCCTCGATCCCGCGGATGCCGAAGCCGCCGGGGATCAGGATGCCGTCCACGTCTCGCAGCGCCGCCGAGGCGCCGGTCTCGGTCTCGCACTCGTCGGAGGGGACCCAGTCGATCTCCACTCGGGCCCAGTGCGCGAACCCACCGGCGCGCAGCGCCTCGGTCACCGACAGGTACGCGTCGGGGAGGTCGATGTACTTGCCCACCAACGCGATCCGCACGACCTCGCGCGGCTCGTGGACACGCCGCAGCAGGTCACCCCAGACCGTCCAGTCCACGTCCCGGAACGGTAGCCCGAGCTTGCGGACCACGTAGGCGTCGAGCTGGTTACGGTGCAACACCTTCGGCACGTCGTAGATCGACGCGGCATCCGGCGTCGAGATCACGCCGTCGACTTCCACGTCGCACATGAGCGCGATCTTGTTGCGCTGCCCCTCCGGGACCTCCCGATCGCAGCGCAGGATCAGCGCATCGGGCTGGATGCCGATGCTGCGCAGCGCGGCGACCGAGTGCTGTGTGGGCTTGGTCTTCAACTCGCCGGACGCGGCGAGATAGGGCACGAGCGACACGTGCAGGAAGAAGACGTTGTCGCGGCCCACGTCGTGACGCACCTGTCGCGCTGCCTCGAGGAAGGGCTGCGACTCGATATCGCCGACGGTGCCACCGATCTCGGTGATCACGACGTCCGGAGTGATGCCGTCCTCGTCGGCGTCGGCCATCGCGAGGATGCGCGCCTTGATCTCGTCGGTGATGTGCGGGATGACCTGCACCGTGTCCCCGAGGTACTCGCCGCGCCGCTCCTTGGCGATGACGGACGAGTACACCTGCCCCGTGGTGACGTTCGCGTAACCGGAGAGGTTCCGATCCAGAAAGCGTTCGTAGTGACCGACATCGAGGTCGGTCTCGGCGCCGTCCTCCGTGACGAAGACCTCGCCGTGCTGGAACGGATTCATGGTCCCCGGGTCCACATTGAGGTACGGATCCAGCTTCTGCATCGTGACGCGCAGGCCGCGCGACGTCAGCAACTGGCCGAGGCTGGAGGCGGTGAGCCCCTTCCCCAGCGAGGAGGCGACGCCCCCGGAGACGAAAATATGCTTCGTGGCTACACGAGCGAGGGGACGCGACAGAGGCAACGAGACTCCCGTGATTGAGCGGACAACCTGCATCATCTACGGGACTTCAGAGTAACACCTTCCGTGCAGAACGGTCCCCGCGGCGCGGCGCGGGAGGTGTCGCGCTCGTTACTTCACGGTCGGCGCCACACCCGAAGCGCCCTTACCCGTGCCGTAGGCGCCGTACCGTCCGTCGGCCGCCGAGGCCAGCGCGAGGGCCGTCGCCACGCGTCCGACGGCCGTATCCACGTCGTCGACTGTGCTCAGTGACCGGGTCAGGGCGCCGTCGCCGCGCACGACAGGAATAGGACCGCCGCCGTCGGCGGAGCCCGTACGTCCGGCGAGGACCGCGCCCGCGCCGTGGGCCGATATCGCCGACGCGAGCCGTCCGACGGCCTGCCCCTCGGATCCGCCGGCCGCGTCGACGCCACCACCGCTCACGACGACCGCGATCCGCCCGGGTGCGACGTTGTCGCCGTCGTACGTCACGAATCCCCCGTCGCGCAGCGCCGCCAGGGCATCGCGCCGCTCCCCCGCAGACGGCGCCTGAGCGCCCTGCTTCGCGAGCAGCAGCGCGCCGAGCAGGTCGCCCGCACGCGCCGCAGGATCGGCGCCCTTCAGAGTCGTCCCTTCGGGCGCGACCTGGTCGGCCACGCCGCGCAGACGCTCTGCCTGCCCGTCCGCATACAGGGTCCGGGTCAGCGTCAGCGTGCCCGTGACGTCGCCACCCGCCTGCTTGATGCGGTCGGACACGGCCGTCACGTCGCCGGAATCCGCATCCGCCGCGCGCACTACGACGACGGGGACGCCCTTCAGCCGGCCCGCGAGCAATGCGGCCGAGGTGGCTTCGGCGTATCCGTCACCGGCAGCGGCACGCGACTTCAGCGCGGAGTTCTCGGCTTCGAGCCGATCCACCTGGTCGTGTAGCGACGAGGTGACGCCCCCGTCGCCGGTGAACCGCGAGAGCACCCCGCCGCCGAGCGCGAGGCCGACCGCCAGTGCCACCAGCAGCGCCGCCCAGAACAGAGCCGGGCGGCGGGCACTGGGCCGTTTCAGGCCGGGCACGCTACAGGCGGTGGAACTGGTCCTGGACCCAGAGGGCGAACCGGTTCCACTGGTCGATGGCCCACTGCAGCACGTCGTGACCCTGGTTCGACACCAGCACCGCCACGACCACGGCGACGAGTGCGGCGAGGATGAAGAGGGCGATCGCGCCCGCATGGCCGCGCGACCGGTACAGCGAGGCGACGGCCTTGCCGTCCACGAGCTTCGTGCCGACCTTGAGGCGCGTCAGGAACGTCGACGGCGCGGACTCGCGACGGCTCGCGTCGAAGAACTCCTCCAGCGAAGCCGGATGGCCGACGGTGACGATCAGCGAGGCTCCGTGATGGTCGGCGAGGATCAGCGCGAGGTCGGCAGACGAGCCCGACGCGGGGAACGTCATCGCCCCGATACCGAGGTCCTGGATCCGTTCCAACCCGACGGCGTGCCCGTCGGCGTCGGCGGGCAGCACGACCTGCGCGCCACACCGGAGCGTGTTGGCGGCTACCTGCTCGGGGTCGCCGACGATGAGGTCGGGCCGGTAGCCCGCCTTCACGAGGGCATCAGCGCCGCGGTTCACGCCGATCAGGACCGGCGCGTACTCCTTGATGAAGGGCTTGAGCCGCTTCAGATCGGCTGCGTGGTCCTGACCGTCGGAGACGACGAGGACGTGGCGCTGATTCAGATTGACCTCGACGTCGGGGATGCCGACGCCGTCGATCAGCAGCGGCGACTCGACCCGGATGAACTCGATCGTGTTGCCGGAGAACGCCTCCAGGTGGTCGACCAGCCCGGAGCGAGCGGCGAGCATGCGCTCGGTCACGACGCCGTCGGACAGCGGCTCACCCTCGCCGAGCTCGCGCTCGCCCGCGATGATCCGGCCCTCGTCGACGCGGATCCGCTGGCCGTCCTTGACCTTGCGGAGGATGTCGGCGCCGACGTCGTCGACGAGGACGACACCCGCCGCGCTGAGTACCTCGGGCCCGAGGTTCGGGTAGCGGCCGGAGATGAACGGGGAGGCGTTGACCACGGCGACGACGCCCGCCTCGACCATCACCTCCGCGGTGGTCCGGTCGAGATCCAGGGCGTCGCAGACGACGATGTCGCCGGGGCCGATGCGCCGGAGGAGCCGGGTGGTCTCCTTGTCGACGCGCGCGGTGCCGGAGACACCGGGAAGATCGTCCACGGTGCGGGACAGCATGGCAGGCAACTTCATGCGTGTAATTCTGGCCCAGCAGTCACACGGATCCCAGTAGGCGCGCCGACAACATGAGTGTTTTCCCGCCTCGAGATTCACATCTGTCTCGAGAGCAACCTATGCGCCCGCGTGTGCTCCGGTCTGCGCGAGCTTGTCGTGCTCCGCGGCCTCGAGTAGTTCCTCGGCGTGTGCGCGGCCGGTGTCGGAATCGCCCATGCCGGCCAGCATGCGGGCGAGCTCGGCGATCCGCTCCTCGCGGGTCAGTGCCGTCAGCGTGGACGTCACGGCCCGTCGCTTTGCGGACCCGGTCATCTGCTTCCCGACGCTGAGGTGCGTGTCGGCGAACGCCGCCACCTGCGGCAGGTGGGTTACGACGATGACCTGATGGCGCTGCGCGAGCGCGGCGAGCCGCCGCCCGATCTCCACGGCGGCCTTGCCCCCGACGCCTGCGTCGACTTCGTCGAACACCATCGTCAGGCCCGACTCCGTCTGCGCGAGCACGACCTCGAGCGCGAGCATGACGCGCGACAGCTCGCCACCCGACGCGGACCGGCCGATCGGCAGCGGGTTCGCACCGTCGTGCGCCACGAGCCGGAACTCGACGAGATCCGTTCCCCGCCCGCCCGCGCGCACCGCACCGTCGGCGGCCGGGAGCGTGTGCGGTTCGCTCTCGGCCGCTACGTCCGGAGTCACGGACACGGCTATGGACGCGCCACCCATGGCGAGCTTGCGCAGCTCACCCGTGACCTTCTTGCCAAGCGTCCCAGCGGCCTTCGTGCGAGCGGCCGTCAGTTTCCTGGCGGACGCCGACACCGCGTCCTCCAGCTCGGTGACACGCGCGGTGAGGGCAGCGAGCCCCTCGGCCGACGTATCGATGCCGTCGAGACGCGCGCGGGCCTCGACGGCCCAGGCCAACACGCCGTCGATATCGGGCGCGTACTTGCGCGTCAGCGTCTTGAGCTCGGCCTGGCGCTGCAGCGTGTTCTCCAGCTCGGACGGATCCGACGGCAAGGCGGACAGATAGGCACCCAGCTCGGTCGCGACGTCGCCCGCGACGGTCGCCGCCTCGTCGAG
>NZ_JARFTP010000018.1 GCF_029167375.1 Tsukamurella sp. 8F | reverse complement strand
CCGGCCCCGGACCGGACCGGAGCGTACGGATTTGGGTGTTCCCGGCCGCGCTGGTAACCTGGCACGTCGGCGGTGCCACCAGGTTCCGCGACGCCGCGATGCCACCGGGTGCCGCGAGCGAGGAGCCCGAGACGGGCGCCGCACCCCGACTCACCGAGAGAGCAAGAGAGACTAAACGCGTGGCCAACATCAAGTCCCAGATGAAGCGGATCAAGACCAACGAGCGCAACCGCCTGCGCAACCAGTCGGCGAAGTCGTCGCTGCGCACCGCGATCCGCCACTTCCGTGAGGCCGTCGCGGCCGGGGACAAGGACAAGGCCGCCGAGCTCCTCACCAGCACCAGCCGCCAGCTCGACAAGGCCGCTGGCAAGGGCATCATCCACAGCAACCAGGCCGCGAACAAGAAGTCGGCGATGGCTCTGGCGCTGAACAAGCTCTGATCTCACCAGGCGGCGCCCATACCGGGGCGACCGGCCGCATGAACGACGCGCAGACCGCGTCGCTCGCCGATGGGACTCCACGCGGTCCCGAGACCGGCTCGAGCGGCGCGGTTTTCGCATGCTCGGATATCGGCGGCGTGTATCGAGACGGCCTCCCTAGTAGTCCGCCGCCTCCCCACCGAGATTCGAGGCGGGAGCCGCCGAGCTACTGGGGACGGCGGATACGGGGTGGGACCACCGCTCAGCGAGCGAGTTGCGCCACGGCCCGAACCGCCTGCTCCAGCGCGTAGTCCGGGTCCGCAGCCTGCCCCTTCACGTTGGCGTTCGCCGCGGCCACGGCCTTCAGTGCCTCCGCCAACCGCGCCGAGTCCCAATGCCGTGCCGTCTGCGTAACCTTCTTGACCTTCCACGGGGCCATACCCAGCTCTCCGGCGTCGCGGTACTGATCCGGCGCGCGGCCGAGCCCGCGGATGCGCGCCACCGAGTGCACCGCGTCCGCGAGCGCGTCCGCGATGAGGACGTGTGGAGTCCCGCGATGCTGGGCCCAGCGCAACGCCTCCAGGGCTGCCGCGGTCTCCCCCGCGACCGCCTTGTCCGCGATCTCGAAGCCCGTGACTTCAGCACGCCCCGCGTAATAGCGGTTCACGGCGGCCAGATCGACTCGTCCGCCGGTATCCGACACCAACTGGGCGATCGCCGCGGCGAGCTCGCGCAGGTCCTTGCCGACGGAGTCGACCAGCAGGTCCACGACCTCGCCCGAAACGCGGACACCCTGCGCCCGGAACTCCGCCTTGGCGAACTCGGCGCGCTCGCGCGGGTTGCTCACGGTCGGCACCTCGACGACGCTCGCGCCGGTCTTCTTCAGGGCGCCGACCATCGCCTTCGCCCGTCCACCGCCACTGTGCTCGACGATCAGCGTGACGCCCTCCGGCGGCGCCTTCGCTGTCTCCACGATGAGCTCGACCGGCGCCTTACCCGCCTCGTCTGCGGACTCCAGCACGACGACCCGTTCCTCGGCGAACAGGGACGGGCTGAGCAGCTCCATCAGCTCCGGCTCCGATACGTCGCCCGCGCGCAGCCTGGTGACCGGCACCGCGTCTCCGGCGCTACCCGCGATCGCCGCCCCCGTCCCGGCCGCCGCGCGGGCCTGATCCACGATGGTTGCGATCGCCCGCTCCACCAGGAGGTCCTCGGTTCCCACCACCACGTGCACCCGCGCGTCTGCCACGCCTGACATGCTGCCAGACGGCACCGACACCCAACCCCCCGAGAGCCGTGGCGATGCCCGCCGCAGATCCGCCCGGCACAGGGACCTGCGGCCAGTCTGCGAACCACCGCGCCACGGTGAGCAACCAGCCCACTTCGGGGCGAGTCGCTCGGACCGGCAGTTGCGCGAGTGCGGGCGCGGGAACCGCCAACAACGCGCCGACGGTGCCGAGGACCGTCAGGACCGGAACCGCCGGTCCGGCCAACAGATTCGCGGGGAACGCGCCTAGCGGCAGCGTCCCGGACACCGCGACCACCAGTGGCACTGTCACGATCTGCGCCACGACCGTGAGTGCGACGAGGCCCGCCAGCGGCCGCGGGACACCCCGATGGTGCAGCCGCTCGGTCACTGCCGGCGCCCACAGCAGGAGACCCGCCGTCGCGGCCACCGACAGCGCGAACCCTATGTCCACCGCCAGCTGCGGCCGCGCCAGCAACAGGAGCACGACCGCGGCCGCCAACGCCGACACCGGCTGGCGCCCGCGGCGCAGCGCGACCGCCGCGACCCCGAACAGACCCATGACGGCGGCGCGCACCACCGAACCCGTCGGCCCGACCAGACCCGCGAACCCGATCACCGCCGCCCCCGTGACCGCCACCCGCACCCGGCGCGGCATGCCCACGAGAGAGCACGACGCCGCGACGCACAACGTGACTATGGCGAAGTTCGCGCCCGAGACCGCCGTCAGATGAGTCATCCCCGCCGCCGTGAAGTCGCCGCGGACGGTGGGCGCGGTGCCGGTCTCGTCGCCGAGCACCAGCGCGGGCAGCAGGCCCGAGTGCAGGCCCGGGAGCGACGCGCCCGAGACCGCGGTGAAGGACCGCCGCACCGCGGCCGCAAGGCCGTACCAGGGCGGCGCCGGGCCGACTTCCCGCGGCGGCCGCGATACCAGGAGCACCGCGGACGCGAGACCCGCGCGGTCGCTGCGCAGTACACGCGCCTCGACCTCCCACCGTTCGCCCGGGACCGCGGGACCGAGATCCGCGGCGCGGCCTATGAGCAGCACGCGGTCCCTGGCCGGCACGGCTCCGCCAGCCGATCCGGCCTGGAACACTGCGTCGTCGGGCGGGTCCCCGACGGCGAGCGCTGTGGCCGGCACCAGCGCCCGTGAGGTGTCCAGGTGCCCGGCGCGACTGCCCAGCTGGCGTGCCCACTCGTCGACGTGCACGTGCGCGAGTACGGTGTCGCCGTCGCGGGCGGCGATCGGGGCGGCATCACGCAGGTCCGCACGCAACCCCGTCCCGGTAGCGGCACCCGCTCCCAGGGCCATCGCGCCGAGCACGGCCCACGCGACTCGTCGGCCGCCGCGCGCAGCCGCCCGCGGCGTGCGGACGAGCGCAGCGGCGAACACGGCGGCGAGCATCGCGAGCGAGGCGGCGAGCGCGATCCAGGGGAACCCTTGCCGCAGACATACGATCGTCGTGGGCCACACGACTGCGACCGTGGGCAGCAGCCTCAGGTCTATCCGCGCGGCCACGGAACTACACCGTCGCCTGCGGCCTGATGCGCGCCAGCTTGGCCTCGCCGATACCGTTCACCTTGACCAGGTCATCGACGCTCGCGAAGGCGCCGTGCTGCTCGCGGTAGGCGACGATCGCCGCCGCGGTCGCCGCTCCCACACCGGGCAGCACATCGAGCTCCGCAGCCGATGCGCTGTTGATGTCGACCAGCGGCCCCGGCGCCGACGATGCCGACGCACCGACGGCCCCGGACGCCCCTGCCACGGGCGCGGCGGATACCGCCGCCGGCAGGACCGCACTGCGTAACGCCAGGCCGCGCTCCCGGTCGCGGGCCCCGATCACGACCTCGTCCCCATCTCGCAACGACCTGTCGAGGTCGATCCCGGCGGTGTCCGCGCCATGGACCGCGCCACCTGCCGCGGACAGCGCATCGGCTACGCGCGCGCCAGGGGCGAGGCGCTGGGGCCCGGGACGCCGCACGAGACCGACGACCGCCACCGTCAGGTGCGCCGCCGGTGCGGCGGACGACGAGACCGTCGGCGTCGAGGCGCGTCCCGAGCCTTCGGGTACGGACGCACTACTGGTCGCCGCCGCCGACGCACCGAAGTCCACGACCGGATACTGGTCCGGCGCCGCCGGAGAGGTCGCCACCGCGTAGAGCGCTACCAGGACCGCGACGATCCCGACTGCGGCGAGGCCGAGCGCAGTCCGCGGCGTCGATCGCACGCGCCGCGCCAGGACGCCGCGCCATCCCGTATCCGAGGGCTCGCCCCAGCCTTCGTCCCAGCCGTCGTCGCGACGCTGGTCCGTCTGCCGCGCGCTCCGAGGTCCGAAGTCGCGCAGCCACTCCGGCTCCGCGGCGACGAACTCCTCCGGCTCGCCGGCACGCCCGACCGCCACCCCGGCGCGACCGTCCGATTCTCCTGTGAAGCCGCCTGATTCGTCCGCACGCGCATCGGAAGCACCCGCCTCCGATTCCCCCGCGGCACCATCTAAGACCTCGTCTGCCCACTCACCGACCGGCCACGCCGCGCCCGATACGCCGCTTACGCCGTCACCCGGCTCGGGGGCCCGTCGACTCTCGCTGTCCATGCCCGGACGTTATGTCCAAGCCGAGCAGCGGCCCGCCTGAGAACACCGTCCTACCCGCCGGTTGTGGACAACTGCGTATGTGTGGAGGGACCAGCGGCACGTCTCGGTCGGTCGCGTCGCGATCAGCTGGAGAACGTAAGCGGAGACAAGAGTGAGCAGCAACCGTCGAAAGGCACCGGGACCGGGGCGGTCACATGGTGGGCGATGACGCGTTGCGGCCGACACACCACCGAATCACCTTGCCCACCTGTTCATCTCAACGACACGGAGCAACCGATACGCCCACGGCGCCGGGCCCGAGGTGCGCCGAGATGGTCCCGCCGAACGGCCCGACCACCAGGTCCTGAAGATCGGGCACGCGCTCGCGCAGCAGGTCGGCGAGGGCATCGGCCGCATCGGGGACGCCGACGTGGTGCACAGCCATCCGGGTCGGCGCCTCGCCGGCGTGTGCGGCCGCTAAGGTCGCCACCTGGTCCCGCGCCCGCCGGACGGTGCGCGTCTTGCGGACGGTCTCGATCCGGCCGTCGTCGCCCAGCCGCAGTACCGGCACGATCGAGAGCGCTCCGCCCAGCAGCGCGGCGACGGCGCTGACGCGGCCGCCGGCTCGCAGGTGCTCGAGGGTCGCCGCGCAGAAGAATCCCTCGGCCTCGGTGACGACGGCACGGGCCGCGGCGGCCACGGCGTCCCGGTCGGCGCCCGCGCGCGCGGCACGCGCCGCCTCCAGCACCCCGAAGCCCATCGCCATATCGATACGTCGCGAGTCGATGACAGTGATCGGCGCACCCAGCTCGGCGGCCTGCACCGAGGTCGTCGAGTACGTCGAGCTCAGGTGTGTGGACATGGTCACGGCGACGACGCCGTCTTCGCCGCCCGCAGCCGCTGCAGACTCGAGCACCTGCCGGACTTCGGCCGGCGAGGGCCCGGAGGTGGTGATGCCCTCTGCGACGAACGCCTCGGCCGGGATCGGCGAACCGTCGTCGATGATCTCGCCATGCTTCGTCAGGATGTGCAGCGGCAGGACGAACAGGCCCTCACTGCGCATCCGGTCGGCACCGATGGCCGCAGACGCGTCGGTCACCACCGCCACCGTCATCGCGTGCCCCCGCCGTTCGCCTGAGAGCCGTTCGCCTGAGAGCCGTTCGCGCGCAGCGCCGCCGCCACGCGCTCCGCCACCGCGGCGTGCATGTCGAAGGCCCAGTGGATACCGTCGATGTTGTTGCCTCCCAAGTCGAACGACCAATCACACAGGTCCCGCACCGGAACGTAGCCGACGTCGCTCCGATCCGCCCATTCCCGCATCGCGCGGTCCGTCGCCGCCCACCCCGGGTGCGCGTAACCGTACGCGTAGGCCCGCTGCGTGGCCGGACCGAGCGTGACGATCGGTGCCGATGGGCGTAGCGCGGCGAGCGCGGCGCGCGTGCGCTCCAGGTACTCGACGGTGACCTTGGGCGGCAGGGCCATGGGCCACCCCACGGGCGCCAGCACACGCTGCATGCGCCCGTAGCCGTCGCGGGCGAGAGCACGCAGCGACGCGGGCCGGATGTACCGGATCTGCTCACGCATGGCGGTCGGCAGCGGCGACGGCAGCGAGTCCATGCCGCCGAGCGCCAGCACCACCGCGTCGACGCGTGGCACCGCGGCCCACACGCGCGGGTCCTGCGATACGGCCCACCAGCCGTCGCGGGTGGTCCACCCGACGCGGCCGATCAGCTCGGGATCCATACCCAGCTCGGATGCGGCCAGGTTCGGCCAGATCCGCGGGTCGTCGGCGGGCAACGCCCCCTCCGGCCCGTAGTAGCCGAGGGAGTCGCTGAGCACCAGCAGCGCGGTCACAATACGTCGTGTGCGACTTCGGCCGACGCGTTCCACACGTCGAGTCGCCAGCGCGGCGCGTCGCCATGCCCGCTGATCTGGACCCAACTGCAGTTACCGAGGCCCCCCAGCACCGGCCACACCTCCACGGGCAGACCGAGCAGGCCCGCGGTGGCCGCCGCGATCAGACCGCCATGCGCCACCAGCACGACGGGCCGCTCGCTGGCACCCCAGTCGGGTACGTCCGCGATCAACTCATCGACCAGCGGCATGGCACGCGCCGCGACCTCCACGCGCGACTCGCCGCCCGGCGGGGCCCACGTCGGGGCGTCCCGCCACTGTGCGCGTGCACCGGGCATATATCCGTCGACCTCGATGTGCGAACGGCCCTGCCACTCCCCCAGATGCGTCTCGCGCAGACGGACGTCGGTCGTCACCGGCACCCCGGTCACGGCTCCCAGCGCGTCGGCGGTGTCTCTCGCCCGGACCAGGTCGGAACTCACGATCCGCAGCGGCTCGCGGTCCGCCAGCGCCTCCGCGGCCGCCGCTGCCTGCCGCCGCCCCAGATCGGTCAGCGCGATGTCCAGCTGCCCCTGCATACGCGCCTCGGCGTTGTACGGGGTCTGGCCGTGCCGGAGCAGCAGCAGACGCCGGACCACAGGCGTCATCCGCTCGACCGACGAGTCCTTGTCGTCCTCCACCCGCAGACCCACCGACCTATGCCCCTACCTCGATCACGGGGCAGTCCTTCCAGAGCTTCTCGAGCGCGTAGTACTGCCGCTCGTCCTCGTGGAAGACGTGGATCACGATGTCGACGTAGTCGAGTAGCGTCCAGCGTCCCTCGCGGGTGCCCTCGCGGCGGGTCGGCTTGTGCCCGGCCTCACGCAGCGCATCCTCGACCGCCTCGACGACCGCGTTCACCTGGCGCTCGTTGGACGCCGACGCGATCACGAAGCACTCGGTCAGCACCAACTGCTCGGACACGTCCAGCACGACGACGTTCTCGGCCAGCTTGTCGGCCGCGGCCGCGGCGGCGACGACAGCCATCTCGCGGGCCTGCTCGGATGCGGTCACTTTCCTCCTCGGTTCTGCGCGGTCGGGTCGACCACGGACGTGCCCTCCGCGGGCCGCGAGTAGAGCCCCCGCTTGGCGATGTACTGCACGACACCGTCGGGTACCAGGTACCAGACGGGCCGACCGGCGTCGGCCCGGGCGCGGCAGTCGGTCGACGAGATCGCCAGGGCGGGCACCTCCACCAGGAACAATCTATCGGGCGGCACGTCGCCGAGATGATCGGCGGCCAGGTGGTAACCCGGCCGGGACACCCCGACGAACGTCGCGAGCGAGAACAGCTCCTCCCAGTCCTGCCAGCTCAGGATGGACCCGAGGGCGTCCGCGCCCGTGATGAAGAACAGCTCGGTGTCGGGTCGCTCGGTATGCAGGTCCCGCAACGTGTCGACGGTGAACGTATCGCCCCCGCGCTCGATATCCACGCGGCTCACGCTGAACCGCGGATTGGACGCGGTAGCGATCACGGTCATCAGGTAGCGGTCCTCGGCGGCGGTGACCTCGGCCTTCTGCCACGGCCGGCCGGTGGGAACGAAGATCACCTCATCGAGATCGAACCGGTCCGCGACCTCACTGGCGGCGACCAGGTGGCCGTTGTGGATGGGATCGAACGTCCCACCCATCACGCCCACGCGGCGCGGCTGCTTCGAGGCCATAACGGTCAATCGTATGGGGCGCCACCGCTCAGATCGGCAGCAGCCTGCCGATGACGTCGGCCAGCTGTCCCGCCGTCCGGCACTCGTACATCTCGACGATCTCGCCGTACAGATCCGCGACCGAGTCGCCCGTACCCCAGTTGACGCGCCGCTCCGGGTTGAGCCAGAAGGTGTGCCGCGCCCGATCGGCGAGCTCTGTGAGCGCCTCGAGGGCGGGGTCGCTGTAGTTGGTGCGCGCGTCGCCGAGGATCATCAGGGTGCCGCGGTGAGTGACCGCGTCCGGAAAATTCTCGACGAATGTGCGCAGCATTCCCCCGTAGTCCGAGCCCCCGAACCGCGCGACCTCGGTCTCCCGGATCACCCGGTCGAACATCCCGACCACCGAGTCGATGGTCAGCGCCTTCGACGGGTCGATGTAGTCGGTGATCTCGTCCACGCCGTCTACGAAGCCGAACACACGGATCTTCGAGAACTCCGCGCTCAGCGCGTGCGTGAGCAGCAGGGTGAAGTTCGAGAAGCCGGCGACGGAGCCCGAGAGATCGCACAGCAGAACCAGTTCCGGCTTGGTCGGCCGCGGCCGGCGGTGCACGAGATCGATGGGCACGCCGCCCGTCGACATGGACCGCCGCAGGGTGCGCCGCAGGTCGATCGGCCCGCGCCGGGCGCGGCGGCGACGCACCATGAGCCGCGTCGCGAGGATCCTGGCCAGCGGCTGCACCGTCTGCTCCATGCGCTTGAGCTCTGTGCGGGTGGCCGAGAAGAATCCGACGTTCTCCGGTAGCGCCGGGGCGGCGTACTCGACGACGTTCTCGGCACCCTTGCGCGCCGCCATCGCCACCTGGGTCAGCTCCCGGACGCGTTCGCTCAGCCGCCCGACCCGCTCGCGTGCGACGGCCCGTGCCGACTCGTACTCGAACGAACCGGGTGCGGCACCCTCCTCGCCCGCCGCCGACAGGAGGCCGTCCGCGATGGCGGCGATGAGCGTCTGCGGGTTGAGCGTCTTGAGTGCCTGGTAAGCGGAGTAGGCGGTGCCCGTAGCCGACGAGTACGAGCCGAGCTGCTCCACGATCTGGCCCACGACGCCGTCGTGATCGCCGCCTGCGACGAGCGCCGCGATCGCTTCCTCGCGCAGCCGCCGACGCACCTCGTCGGGGTCGGTCGTGCCCGGCGCTCGCACGTCGCCGGCGGATGCCTCACCGCTCTCCGGCGCGTCCGGTCCCGACGGTGCCTGCGCCGGCAGCCCCAGCCCCGGGCGCGCAGGGAACCACAGGTCGAAGACCACGTCGAAGACCTTGCGGTGCAACGATTCCCGCAGAAGCACCGCGGCGAGACCCTCGCGCAACTGAGCCCGGTCCGACAGGTCCAACACGCCCAATACCTCGACGGCGGTGATCGCCTCCGAGGGGCCGATGGACAGCCCCCTGCCGCGGAGTGCGCGCACGAAGTCGTGCACGTGCTCGTCGAGCCGGGGCGGACCGGGCGCCGACCGCACCGTCGCGTCCGGGGCGGAGCTCATAGCCCCAGCGCCGCCACTGCGGTGTCGATATCGGAGCGGTGCTTGAGCACTACGCCGAGCGTCGACGCCAGCGCGGCACGGTCGAGAGTTGCGTTGGGATTCTTGGCGGCACCTAACGCGAGCAGAGTTCGCGCCCAGTCGATCGACTCCGACACCGACGGCTTCTTCTTGAGATCCATGCCGCGCAGCCGCTCGATCACGCGCAGCAGTTGCTCACCCTGGGTGCGCGGCAGGTCCGGTACACGGCTGCGGATGATCTCCAGTTCCAGCGCCGTATCCGGGAAGTCGATGTGCAGGTACAGGCAGCGTCGCTTGAGTGCCTCGGACAGCTCGCGCGTCGCGTTCGACGTCAGGAACACGAGCGGCTTACGCTCCGCGACTATCGTGCCGAGCTCGGGAACCGTCACGGCGTAGTCGGACAGCACCTCCAGCAGCAACCCCTCGAACTCGAGGTCCGCCTTGTCGGCCTCGTCGATGAGGAGCACGGTCGGACCGTTCTCCCGCACGGCCTGTAGCAGCGGCCGTGGCAGCAGGAACTCCTCGGAGAACACGTCGGACTTGGTCTCGTCCCACGCCCCCGACGACCCCGACTGGATCCGCAGGATCTGCTTCGCGTGATTCCACTCGTAGAGAGCGCGCGCCTCGTCGATCCCCTCGTAGCACTGCAGCCTCACGAGCCTCGCCTCGCGAGCCTGCGCGCACGCCCGGGCCAACTCGGTCTTGCCGACGCCGGCCGGCCCCTCGACGAGCAGCGGCTTGCCCAGGCGGTCGGCGAGGAAGACCGCCGTGGCGGTGGCCTTCGACGGGATGTATCCCGTGTCGCGCAACGCGTCGGCTACGTCGTCGACGTTCGCGAACAATCCCGAGGGCGCAGTCCCGGCGATGCCGGGCCCTCCCGCGGCGCTCAGGATGCCCCCTTGCGCCGCATGACCTCCTTGGAGAAGCCCTTGGAGGCGATATCCGCCGCCATCTTGACACCCTTCTTCACCACGAAGCCGGGCAGCTTCACCTTGGGATCGATGTACATGTCGACGAGAACGTGGACCTTGTCGCCCTTGGGCTCGAGCAGGTAGTACCCACCCTGCGCGCGCACGGCCGTGCCCTCGCCGACCGTGTCCCACTTGCACTTGTTCTCGGTGAACTCGTACTTGAACCTCAGCTTGTCGGTGATGCCGACCAGGCCGGCCTCGACCTCGACGAGGCTGGGGTTGCCGTCGGCGTCCCGCTCGAGCACCTCAGCGCTCTTGTGCGACGACGACCACTGCGGCAGTGCGTCGATGTCGAGCAGAGTCTCGTATGCGAGTTCGGCGGGCGCGTCGATGTCGAACTCGATCTTCTCGGAAATGGCTCCCATGGGAGCAACCTACCGCTAGCGCGGCCGCGTGTGTCCGTCACCCGTGACGACCCACTTGGTCGACGTCAGCTCGGGCAGGCCCATGGGCCCTCGGGCATGCAGCTTCTGCGTCGAGATGCCGATCTCGGCGCCGAAGCCGAACTGCTCGCCGTCGGTGAAGGCCGTGGAAGCGTTGACCATCACTGCCGCGGCGTCGACGCGGTGCGTGAACTCGCGCGCAGCGGCGAGATCGCCGGTCACGATGGCCTCGGTGTGCCCCGTGCCGTAGCGGTCGATGTGTGCGATCGCGTCGTCGAGCCCGTCGACGAGCTTCACCGCCACATCGAGGCTGAGGTACTCGTCGGCCCAGTCGTCCTCCGTGGCGGGGACCATGCCGGCCTCGTCGCCGTGCACGACGATGCCCTCCGCCTGGAACGCAACAAGCAGAGAGTCGAGCACCATCGGGGCGCAGGCGCGGTCCACGAGAACGGTTTCGACGGTATTGCACACCGACGGCCGGCGCGTCTTCGCGTTGAGTACGAGGTCGCGCGCCATTTCGGGGTCGGCCGCCGAGTGCACGTAGATGTGGCAGTTGCCCACGCCGGTCTCGATGGTGGGGACGGTCGCCTCCGCGACGACCGCGTCGATCAATCCCTTACCGCCGCGCGGGATCACGACGTCGACCAGTCCCCGTGCGCGGATCAGCGCCGTCACGGACGCCCGGGTGTCCGAAGGCAGCAGCGCGACCGCGTCCTGGGGGATACCGCTCTCGGCGAGCGCCGCGCGCAGCACGCCGACGAGGGCAGCGTTCGAGGACGCCGCCGAGCTCGAGCCACGCAGCAGCACCGCGTTGCCGGACTTCAGCGTCAGGCCGAAAGCGTCGACGGTGACGTTCGGTCGCGCCTCGTACACGATCCCGACCACGCCCAGCGGGACCGCGACCTGCCGTAGCTCGAGTCCGTTGGGCAGGGTGGAGCCACGCAGCACGTTGCCGATCGGGTCGGGCAGTCCGGCGACCTGGCGCAGCCCCGAGGCGATCCCGTCGATGCGCGCCTGGCTGAGGGACAACCGATCGACGAGGGACTCGTCGGTTCCGGCGGCGCGGGCGCGGGCTACGTCCTCGGCGTTGGCCTCGAGTAGCTGCGGGGACTCCGCGAGCAGGGTATCGGCGGCCGCATGCAACGCCGCGTTCTTCTGCTCGGTGGTGAGGCGGGCGAGGTCGCGGGACGCGACGCGGGCCGCTTCGGCCAGGCGGGTCACAACGTCGGCGACGTCCTGCTGGGCGGCGGTCTGGTCCTCGGTGGACGTGCTCATCTGCCCAGGATAACGGCGTCCACGCCGCGCGGTCCGAATACCCGTGCCGCATGCGGTACCAATGGAGTCATGACCACCGCAACGCCCGCGCCCGCACTCGGGCGGCTGGGGATCTGGACCGCTGCACTGGACGGGACGCCCATCGACGAGGCCCGCGACCTCGTCGCCGAACTCGACGAGCAGGGCTGGGGCAGTCTGTGGTTCGGCGAGGCGTACGGCCGCGAAGCGATGACCGCAGCGCACGAGTGGCTGGCCGCGTCGAGGCGGATCGTCATCGGCACGGGTATCGCTTCGATCTACGCCCGCGACGCCGTCTCCACCGCCGCCGCTGCGCGCACACTCGAGGCACGGTGCCCCGGCCGCTTCGTGCTGGGCCTCGGTGTATCGCACGTACCGCTGGTCGAGCGTATGCGCGGGCACAGCTACGGCAAGCCGGTGACGTCGATGCGCGAGTTCCTGGACGCGATGGACCAGGCACCGGCGATGGTGCCCGGGGAGCAGCGGATGCCTGCCCTGGTCCTCGCGGCGCTCGGCCCGAAGATGCTCGGCCTGTCCCGTGACCGCACCGCCGGGGCACACCCCTACCTGGTCACGCCCGAACACACCCGAGCCGCGGGGGGGGCGGGCGGGGGGGGGCGGGGGGGGGGGGGGGGGGGGGGGGGGGGGGCGGGGGCCCCCCCCCCCCCCCCCCCGCCTCGTTACGTATTCCCGATCTCAGGCGTGGGGTGCGGCGATCTGGCGGGCCCTGAGCTCGTCGCCGCGGGCCGTCACCACGAGGTCCCCGGCCGGTTCTTGGCGGATCGTCACGTCGCCCGTCGGCCGCGTGCCCGGGGGCCCCGATCGCCACACCGTGCCGCCGGTCGGCTCGACCCCGTCGACCCCGTCGAGGACGGTGACGCTGTAGTCGGCGGGACGTAGACCGGACAGCCCCGGTGCGGGCGGATAGCGGAGGCCGGCGATCCACAGCCTGTCGGGTGCGTCGGCCCAATACACCAGGGGCGCCCACTTGTCCGGGTTCGCCGTCACGACCAGTACCGATGCCCCCGTCGCGACTGCGCGCTCGATGAGAGTGCGGGTGCAGTTCCGATCCGCGGCGACACAGACCGAGGCGACCCCCGGCCCATGCAACCTGGCCGTGACGGGTCGGCCGGTGTGGTCCGCCCCGATCACCTGACCACACCCGGCTGCTGGGACACCGAGGTCGGCGAGCGCGTGCGCGGGTCCGGTCCGCCAGCGCGGTCGCGCCGTGAGGCGTGCATCGGATCGTCCCCCCACCGCGGTACCCCGTTCCTTTCGCCGTGCCGGCGACGGGTAGCTCACCGCGGCGGCGACGGCGATGTGCCCGGCGGGTGTCACTGCGAGACTCTCCGGCGATCGGAGGGAGACGGTGAGCGTCGCTCCGCCGGTGGGCGTCGCGAGCAGGTCCGGCACGCCGACGGTGTCGGTGAGCGCGACGGTCCGCACCGCTACCGGCAACGGGCGTGCGTACTCGGCGAGTTCCGAGGACTGCACCGCACGCGCGTGGAAGCCGTTGGCTGCCAGCATGTCCGCCGCGCGCTGGGTCGCCAGGGCGGCGACTCGTGACGCGTCGCCGCCCCGGCGCGCTGTCGCTTCCGGGCACTGCGCCGGGTTCGACTCCAGCAGGACGACGACGTCCTGTTCGGCCCAATATGGAAGCGGGCCGAGTAGCGCGCGGTATCGGCGCCACAGCGGGCCGCTCCGTTCTCCGGGCAGACGCGCGCCGCGCGCAACCGCATGTATCGCTGCTACCGGGGTATCGCCACCGCCGAGCAGGCTCGCGAGCGCGGCGAGGGGCAAGTCACGGCCGTCGAACGGCTCGCCGGGACGCGGCAGGGCCGAGACGCACGCGCCCGGCGCGAGTCGGAGTGCCGTGACAAGCACCTGTCCGCCGGCACCGGTCGCGAGCACGGCGATGCCGGCACGCCCGCCGCCGGGGAGATCGACGGAACTCGGGTGATTGCCTGCCGCGCGCACCTCCCGCGACGGGACCGGCGGCGCGAAGGTCGTTACCGCGGTCCCGATGCCCGCGGCGGCGATCCCCAATGTCGCTGCGGCCCAGGGCGGCGCACCTCCCGCTGAGGTACCGCCTGCGGCCGCGGCACCGGCTGCGTATCCGGCGAGCAGCGACCGTTGCGACGGTCGGCGAGCGGCCGACCACGGCGAGACGGTATGCAGTATCGATTCATCATGTGGCACAGTTCGATTCCCCCGTATATCAGTGTCTTCGGGATCGAAGATACCGTAGGATCGTCTGTGGCCGAGGCGTTCTCGCGTTCGCGGTCGCGGCTCCACCGGGGGAGCCGTCGGGGGAAGGACATCGCATATGCGACTCCAGTTGACTACGCGCGCGCAGGTGAGCGGCTATCGCTTCCTGTTGCGCAGGATGGATCACGCACTGCTCCGTCGGGACGCGCGGATGATTTCTGATCCGATGTCGGCGCAGGCACGTTCGCTGATCGCTGGGCTGGTGATCGCGCTGGTGCTGGCGGGCGGTTGTGGCGTCCTCGCGTTGATCCGGCCGCAGGGTGCCGTCGGCGATGCGAAGATCGTGCTCGCACGCGATTCCGGAGCGCTGTACGTACGGGTCGATGATGTGTTGCATCCGGTCACAGGGCTCGCGTCGGCACGCCTCTTTGCCGGGGAGGCGCAGCAGCCCGTGGCTGTCAAGGATGCGCGGCTCGCTTCGTTCCGGCGCGGCCCGCTGGTGGGAATATTCGGTGCGCCGCAACAGATCCTCGGACCACGGAGGCCGTGGTCCGGGGCGGCCGAACCATGGGCGGTGTGCGACACGACCACGGTCGCACCGGTCGATCGTCCCGGGTCCCGCGACGAGGTGATCACGACCGTGTACGCGGCTGACCCTGGGAGGTCCGTCGGCGGCGCCGTATTGGCACGTCGCGGCGACCGTACGTACCTGCTCTATGGCGGCCGCCGAGCGCCGGTGGACCTGGCAGATCCTCTGGTACGCAGGGTGACTGGTCTCGACCCTCGTCTTGCTCGCACGGTCGGGGCCGGTGTATTCGAGGCGCTGGAGGAGGCCGCGCCGATCGCCGCGCCGACCGTGCCCGGGCGGGGACGCGCGGTGAGTGCACTGCCGGGGGTGCCGGTGGGCGCCGTCGTTCGCGTGTCCGACAGCGACCGCGACAGGCTCTACGTCGCGCTTCTGAACGGCGTGCAGGAGGTGGGCGCGGTCGCGGCGGACCTACTGCGGGGCGCTGATTCCGCGGGCGACGAGATCCGAACAGTTCCTGCGCGCGACGTCGCGGCGGCCCCGGCGGTGAGCGATCTTCCGGTCGGTGACATGCCGGCGACGCGACCCGAGATCGACCAGGCTGCAAAGGCTCCCGTGGTGTGTGCGGTCCTTTCGGCGGACGGTCTGGGTGGTGGGGCGCGCGAGCTGCGGACTCTCGCGGCCCTGCCGGGCGACATCGCGGCAGTGATGCCGGCGACGGCGGACGGCTCGGGCGACGCCGTCGACGCCGTTGCCCTGCCGCCTGGCACCGGAGAGTACGTGCTGGCCGCCGAGCCGCATGGCGAGCGCCGTGATGCCCTCTACTACGTCTCGGATTCCGGTGTACGCCACGGGATCGAGTCCGAGGACACCGCGCGGGTCCTCGGACTCTTCCACTCGCCGCGGCCGGTGGCGTGGGATGTACTGCGGACGCTGCCCGAGGGACCGGCCCTGACCACCGCGGCTGCGCGCGTGACGCACGACGGATGAATCCGTGGCACCGCGGACCGGAGTAGGCCACGCCCGGCTTTCGCAGCTACCGGCGACGGGAGCCGGCCATTCGGACTCCGAGTACGACTCCGAGCGCGACACCGCAACCGGTGAGTGCGACGACGGCGGGCCGCTCGTCGCGGTCCGGCTCGCGCATGGCTTCCAGCACGCGACCGGCCCGCGGACGCACGTCCGGGATCCCGGCTGGCAGTTCGCCGATGGGGGTATCCGTGGTCAGGGCCGCCACAGGATCGATCACACCGAACCCTACCGCCGGATTCCAGCCTCCTGCGGGATGCCTTGCAGTAGATGTGATCCGGTGCATCACCTCACCGGCGGACAGGTGCGGGAAGCGCGCGCGGACCGCGGCCGCGAGCCCGGCGACGTACGGAGCGGCAAAACTGGTGCCGTCGATCGAACCGTGCCCGGAACGGGTGATCCGGCCGTTCACCAGGCCGGAGCTGCGCGGGTCGAGTGAGGTCACGTCTGTACCGGGCGCAGCGACCGCGACCCATGGCCCGGCGAGGGAGAACGCGGCGGGCCGGCCCGTGGGCTCGGTGGCGCCCACGGCGAGGACGTAGTCGGAGAATCGCGCCGGAGACGCCGTGGTCACCGGCGGGGCGGCTTCGTTCTGTGCAGAACACGCGGATCCGGAGTCGACGTTGCCCGCCGCGGCGACGACCACCACGTTGCGCTCGAACGCGTAGCGCACAGCCCGGCCCAGAGAGGCGTCGCCGAGATCGGCACCCGCCGGTCCGCAGGCGACCTGTGAGATGTTGACGACCGTCGCCCCGAGGTCGACTGCGCGAGTGACGGCGTAGGCCATCGTGGTGACGTTGCCCTGTGCGTCGGACCTGCGGTCGCTGGCCTCGAACGCGAGCGACGACTGCCGGATCGCCAGGATCGAAGCGGCGGGTGCGACACCGGCGAAGGCATCGCCTGCCGCGGGGCGCCCGGCGATGATGCCCGCCACGAGCGTGCCGTGTGCGTCGCAATCGGCCGTACCGTCGCCGTCGCTCACGTAGTCGCCGCCCGCGCGGACGCCGCCCAGCCGCGGATGCTGGGCAACACCTGTGTCGATGACGGCCACAGTCTGGCCGGCGCCGCGTGAGAACTGCCACCCCGCCACGTAGTCGAGCAGCCTTTGAGGGTGTCCAGGACGTTGGAAGTCGCTGCCTGGTCTGGTGATGAGTGCCTGACACGCGGTCCTCTGTTCTGTGGGCGCCAGTGGGGCGACGGGGCCGCGAGGCACCGGACCGGGAGCGATGGGTGCGGAGCCGCCAGGCGTTGCGGGCGATGCCGGGCCGGCCGGCAGGAGCATGGCGACGACCGCCCCTGCGGCCGTGATTCGCCGCCGGCAGCGCATCAGAGGTTCCGCATGAACGCGAACGCATCCCATACCCAGCACAGCAGGGGGGCGACGGACGCGATCAGGAGGTATTCGCCGAGCTCGGCGAACCGGCGCTGTACCGGTGTGAACGTTCGCCGCGGCGCGAAGACACCGCATGCGAGGGCGAGAAGCGCGATGCCGGCCAGCCCGGCCGATCCGACGACCGGCCACCAGCCGTAACCCGATGCGAGTCCACAGGCGGTCGCGCCCGCTGCCAGCGCACCGGCCGAGACCGTGACCCCGGCCTGGACAGGGTCGGCGTGAGTGCGGCCGCGTAGGCACAGGACGGTCGCGACGACCAATACGAAAGCGAGGTTCTGGGTGGGGATCTCGCGCCCAGCGGTCCCGACCGTCACCAGCCCGCATGCCGCGGCGAGGGCTGCGCCGACGACCACTCCTCCGGTGGCCGCGTCCGCCGCCCGCGCGCGGGGAGCGTCGACCCTTTCGGATGCGGTCCGTCCCGACGCGTCCGCCGAGTCCTCGCTCGTGTTCGCTGGATCGGCCGACCTTCCGCCGAGGGCGACCGCGTCGAGCCCGGCGACCGTGGGTGGCGGGTCTGCGTCGACGGGGTCGATCCGTTCGCCCGCGGCCGGGACGTGTGGTAGCGGAAGGCGCCCCAGGGCTGCGCCGATGCGGGGCGCCGAGCAGAGGAGTGCGTAGCCGACGGTCGCAACCGCCGCCGCGGCGGCGATCCGCCGTCCCGGTGCGCACATCACGATCGCGGCGGCACCGGAGCCCAGGCACGCGGCGGTGACGACAGCGGTGTGGGCGGCGAGCCCGCGTCCCGTGAGGCGTGCCGTGACGAGTGCCGTCGTCGCCGCCGCGCAGAGGGCGAGCAGCAGATGTGGGGCACCGCGGCCGTCTCCGTCGGACATCGGAACCGCGACGGCCCCGAACCCTCCCGCCAGCAGCACGGCGCAGAGGCCCAGACCCGCGGACACGAGTCCGGTGCCGCGGCGCGCGGCGAGCACGGCGCAGCCGAGCATCACGACTGCCCCACACGCCGTCGATGCCGCGGCGAGCGAGGGGCCGCCCACGACGGACACACCGGCCGGGGACACGGGGCGGCCGGCGATCCGCCACGCGAGGACGACCGCCGCGAGGCACGCCAGGCCCGCCAGCGTCAGTCCGACGATTGCCGCGGCGCGCTCATCCCATCGCCGCGCCGGCGCAAGGTGCCCCGCGACGGTGTCGAATACGTCGTCGAACACAGCCGGAACATCGACCTCGGGCGCCGGCGAGAGGACGAGTACGTCGCCTCCCGAGATCCCCACGCCCGACGGCGTGGCCGTGCCGGGCAGCGGCTGACCGCCTACCCGGCTCAGCTGCCACGGCGTGCTCCAGGCATCCTCCAAGGCGACGCCGGCGCGCGGTGCGACGATGCGCAGTAGTTCGGGAATCAGCAGGTCGACGGGTGCGTGTGGCGGCAGCGACAGATCTGCCTGCGCCCGTCCGCAGAGGATCGATATGCGCACCAGCCCAATCGATTCCGTACCTTCGACGGAGTCTTCTGTGGTCGCCGATATCGGCGTCATTCCTCTCCTCCTCGCCCGCCGGGTTCCCCGGCCCCATATCAATTGGACGCATGAGGCCGGTGTCCGGTTCCAATTCTCTTTCCGCGCCATACATGTCGGTGTGGAGTGCTTGAGTGGTGGCACCGGGGACGATGGAGGCGGGGCACGATGGCTGAGACGGTGTACGAGCCGGTGACGGAGGGATTCGCGCGCAGACCGCGGATCGCGCCGCCGCGGATGCCAGGCGGTGAGGTGGCGCTGCAGGCTCCCCCGGAGGTTCCGCGCGCTGTGCCGGGAGGACTCGTGGGCAAGCTGATGCCGGTCGTGATGGTGATCGCTGTCGTCGGCATGGTGGCCCTGATGTTCACCTCGGGGGCCACCATGCTCACGAACCCGTTCATGCTGATGTTCCCGCTGATGATGATCGTCTCGATGGCCGGTATGTACGGCGGCGGCAGTCGTGGCGGAGCACCGCGCGCGGCCGAGCTCGACGAGGACCGCAAGGACTATCTGCGCTACCTGAGCCAGGTGCGCGACCAGGTGGAGCGCACGCGGGACCGGCAACGCGAGGCGCTGACGTGGATACACCCCGAACCCGGTGTGCTTACGGGTTTCGCGGGAACTCGGCGCATGTGGGAGCGGCGGCCGGGCGATCCGGATTTCCTGCACGTGCGGATCGGCGTGGGCAGCCAGCGCCTGGCCACACGGCTGATGCCGCCCGAGACGGGGCCGGTAGAGGACCTCGAGCCGGTCGCGACGGTGGCGTTGCGGAGGTTCGTCCGCGGGAACGCCGCTGTGCCCGGGCTGCCGGTCGCCGTGGCGCTGCGTGGTTTTCCTGCGGTGTCGGTGACGGGGCAGCACGCCGCGGTCGGCGCATTGATGCGAGCGATGCTGCTCAGCGCGGCGGCGCTGCACGGGCCCGACCACCTGCGGATAGTCGTGGTCACCCGGGATGCCGAGGCGCCGCAGTGGTCATGGTGCAAGTGGTTGCCCCACACGGGCCATCCGGCGCGTTCCGACGCACTCGGACCCGTGCGCACCGTGTACGGCGGGGCAGCCGCAGCGGAGGCGGACCTCGGCGAGATCCTGGCGGACCGCACTGCTTTCACCCGGTCGGCGCCGGCCGCCCCGGCTCGCGCGCACTATCTCGTCGTATTCGACGCGGATGTCGATCCCGAGCCCGAGGGGATATTCGACGCCGCCGTCGGCGTGGAGGGTGTCACGGTGATCGATGTCGCCGCACGGCCCGGCTCGCTCGCCGCCAGGCAGGGCCTCGCGTTGGTCGCGGAACAGCACCGGGTGGGCGCCGTGAGTGCGGCGGGGACCGAATTCTTCGCGCGTCCCGACGCTGTAGCGGTCGGGGCGGCGGAGGTCACCGCGCGCCGCCTCGGGCGGTACCGGCCGGCGACGGCGGCGCAGGTCGTGGCCTACGACGCGGACACCGGGCCCGCGGACCCGGGCCTGATGGCGCTGCTCGGGATACAGGATGCCGCGGCGATCACGCCCGATGACGTATGGCGCCTACGTATCGGTCGCGAGCGCCTGCGCGTCCCGATCGGGGTCGGACCCGGTGGTGAACCCGTCGAGCTCGATATCAAGGAGGCTGCAGAGAACGGTATGGGTCCGCACGGCTTGTGCATCGGCGCCACGGGCAGCGGCAAGAGCGAGTTCCTCAGGACGCTCGTGCTGTCACTGGTCGCGACGCATTCACCCGAGGCGCTGAACCTGGTGCTGGTCGACTTCAAGGGCGGGGCAACGTTCTTGGGGCTCGAACGGCTGCAGCACGTCGCGGCGGTGATCACCAACCTCGAGGAGGAGCTCGCGATGGTGGATCGCATGCGCGACGCGCTCTCGGGCGAGATGAACCGCCGTCAGGAGGTGCTGCGCCGTGCGGGCAACTACGCGAACGTCTCGGACTACGAGCGAGCCCGACGCGGTGGCGCCGACCTCGAGCCGCTTCCGGCGCTGTTCGTGATCGTCGACGAGTTCTCCGAACTCCTCTCGCAGAAACCGGATTTCGCGGAGCTGTTCGTGGCGATCGGCCGACTCGGGCGGTCGCTGCACATGCACCTGCTGTTGGCCTCGCAGCGGCTGGAGGAGGGGCGTCTGCGGGGTCTGGATTCGCATCTGTCCTATCGGATCGGCCTGAAGACGTTCTCCGCCAACGAGTCCCGAGCAGTTCTAGGCGTTCCGGACGCTTACCACCTTCCGTCCACGCCCGGGGTCGGGTATCTCAAGTGCGATGCGGACGAGCCGCGTCGGTTCCATGCGAGCTATGTGTCCGGTCCGTACCAGCCGCCGCGCAGCATGGCGGGTGTGGCTGGGCGCACGCTCACCGGGAGTGCCGCGGTCCGCGAGTTCACCGTCGCCTCCGTCGCCACGACGCCTGCGGAGACCCCGGACGAGCCGGCCGGTGCGCTCGCGGCGGCGCAAGCCGCAGGAAACGGAGCGGAACCCGCAGGCGCCGGCGAGGTCTCGCTCATCGACACCGTGGTGCAACGGCTCGCCGGTCACGGTCGGCCCGCGCACACGGTGTGGCTGCCCCCGTTGGACGCCTCCCCGGACGTTGCGACGGTCGCCGAGGCGGGCGTCTCGCTCTCAGCACTGCATGTGGCGATCGGCATCGTGGATCGCCCCTATGACCAACGGCGCGACCCGCTGATCGTGGACCTTTCGGGCGCACAAGGCAATGCGGTCGTCGTGGGCGGTCCGCAATCCGGGAAGTCGACGGCCCTGCGGACACTGATCCTCTCGACGGCCTTGACGCATTCGCCGCGGCGCGCGCAGTTCTACTGCCTGGACTTCGGCGGCGGCGCGCTCGCGGCGCTGGCGGGGCTGCCACACGTCGGCTCGGTCGCTTCGCGTCTCGATTCGGACCGCGTGCGCCGCACGGTCGCCGAGGTGACGGCGGTGATCCGGCGTCGAGAGGCCGCGTTCCGCGAGCACGGGATCGAATCGATGGTGCAGTACCGCGAGCACCCGGTGGGCGCGGCCGACCGACACGGTGACGTGTTCCTGGTCGTCGACGGATGGTCGGTGATCCGCGCCGAGTTCGAGTCGCTCGAAGCGGGAATCGGTGCGGTGGCGGCGCAGGGCCTGTCCTACGGTGTGCACCTGGTGGTCGCCGCGTCCCGGTGGGGCGAGATCCGGCCCGCCATCAAGGATCAGCTGGGCACGCGGCTCGAGTTACGTCTCGGGGATCCGCTCGACTCCGAGATGGGACGCCGTGTCGCCGCGCTGGTCCCGGTGGGCCGGCCCGGACGCGGCCTGAGCCCGGAGCAACTCCACCTGCTGGTCGCTCTGCCGCGTCTCGACGGTGGGTCCTCGGTCGCGGACCTGCCAGAAGCCGTCGGCGCGGCGGTGGCGAGGATCGCCGCGGCACATGCAGACGAGGCGCCCGAGGTCCGGATGCTGCCGGCTGCGGTCCCGCTGGTCCGGATCCCCGTACGCCGGGACGCGGCGCCGTCGGACGTTGTGATCGGCATCGGCGAGTCCGAGCTCGCGCCCGCCGTCCTGCGCTTCGGAGCACAGCCCTTCTTCCTGGTGTTCGGGGACGCCGAATGCGGGAAGACAGAAGTGCTCAGGACGATCTGTGCGTCGCTGATGGCGGGCGGTACGCCGGAGCAGACCAAGATCGTGCTCGTCGACTACCGGCGCACCCTGCTCGGTGTCGTCGACGGTGATCACCTGGGCGGCTACGCGACTTCCTCGCAGGCAGCGGCACCGATGCTGGTGCGGCTTGCCGAGATCCTTCGGCAGCGTTGCCCGGGCGACGGGGTAACGCCGCAGCAGCTTCGCGATCGCTCGTGGTGGTCAGGGCCGGACGTGTACCTGCTCGTCGACGACTACGACCTCGTGGCGGGTGCCGGATCCAATCCTCTTGCTCCGCTGCTCGACCTGCTTCCGCAGGCCCGTGACGTCGGCCTCAAGGTGGTGATCGCGCGGCGCAGTGGCGGGCTCGCCCGCGGCATGTACGAGGCATTCCTCGGGCGGGTCAAGGACCTCGCCGCAGACGGTCTCGTCATGAGCGGATCGCGGGACGAGGGGACTGTGCTCGGTGCGGTCAAGATGAGCGCGATGCCGCCCGGACGCGGCACATGGGTCTCGCGCGCTCAGGGCCCCGAACTCGTCCAGGTCGCGCTCGCGTCGCGGGCGGAGGACATGTGAACGCCACGTGCGGCTTCGAGGGGCTACTCGCCGACGCCGCCGCCTGGGGCTGCTGTGTCGGGGTCCGGTTGGATGAGCCGGAAGCCCGGCTTCGCGTCCCGTTCCATGGCGCGCCGTACGTAACGGCCCTCGAGGCGGTGCCCGTCGACGGTGCCGGTCAGCACGAGCCGGTCGGGCCCCTCGGTCCGGAAGGTCAGGACCGTCGGCGGGTCGCTGCGGCGTTTGCGGATGGTGAGCTGGTCGCCGTCGCTCTTCAAACTCCACATGGTCACGTAGCCCGACGGGGTCTGTGTCGTCATCCCCGCATAGCCCGCTCCGCGAGCAGAGACGGCGATGTTCATCCACGGGGCGGGGGAGGACTGCAGCCCCGCTTCGGCGCCGTCGACGGTGAACGACGTGGCGCGCCAGATGCCGTCGGCGGGGGATTTCACGCTGTGCATGCCGACGACTGCGCCGATCCCGAACGCGGTGAGCGCGATAAGCGCGCCCACGCCGAGCACCCAGTTGGCCCCGATCGCGAGCCGGCGCAGCCACCGGCGGCCTGCACCCGCAGCGGGCCAGAGTTCGACCGGACGGGTGGGGCCGAGGTTCAGAGCCGTGCGCGCGAGGTTGGGCCAGTAGGGCGACGTGAGCCCGATCGCCACCAGCAGCAGCCCGCCCGCGACGAGCTTGACGGGCACGTCGTAGAACAGGTTGAGCAGGAAGACCTGCGCCATCGCGATCACGGCGAGCAGGGAGCCGAGCAACCACGTCCGTCGCCACAGCAGCAGGAGTCCGGCCGACAGCTCGACCATCCCGGTCACGACGGAGTATGGCGTAGAGGCGCCCATGAACCCCCACAACACGTTCATAGGGCTGGTGTCGCCGGTGAGCTGCAGCTGGTAGGCCGGCAGCGCCATGAACCCCATCTGGGTGGGGATCACCTTGGCCATCCCGTAGATGATCATCGACAGCATCAGCACGAATCGGCCCGATTGATACAGCAGCCCGGCAAGGGAGCGGTAGTCGGTGCGGTGCCGGTCCAGAGCGGTCCACACCGCGGTGAGCACCAACGCGACGAGGATCCAGCCGAGGTGGGCACACCAGATCGCCATCGTGTCGCCGACGTTGGACGGCTGGAAATGGACTCCGCGCCCCCTCGCCACCAGGCTGCCCAGGTTCGCGAGGACCGTGTACACGGGCCGCAGGATGTACATGAGGCCCGCGTTGCCGTACAACGAGAGCACCATGAGTCCGCCGCCGACCGTGAACAACAGGCGGAAGCCGATCTTCTGGAACGGGGTCCACGGGCGCGGTCGGGCGTCGGCGATCATGTAGCCAGGCTATCGACCGGCGAGCCGTCTCGCGTCCGGATAAACCCGGATGAACCCCCCGAACCCGGCTTCGCTGTATATCTCGCCGTTTTGACCTGCCCTCAGAGCACCGCGTACTCTGTACCGCTGGTGTGTGGCGCCGCCCGCAAGGGCGCGCAACGGAGGTCTCGGGTCCCAGTCGGTCGCCGGGAGCGTGCTCCGCCCCACGCCGGACCGGCACCCGACGATGCAGAGGATCCCCCTGTGCCTACCTACACCCCGAAGGCGGGTGACGTGACCCGCCAGTGGTACGTCATCGACGCCTCTGACGTGGTGCTCGGCCGCCTCGCCGTCGCAGCTGCGAACCTGCTGCGTGGCAAGCTCAAGCCGACCTACGCCCCCAATGTCGACGGTGGCGACTACGTCATCATCATCAACGCGGAGAAGGTCGCCCTCTCGGGCGCCAAGCTCACCAACAAGTTCCACTACCGGCACTCGGGCCATCCCGGCGGTCTCAAGGCCCGCAGCATCTCCGAGGTCTTGGGCTCGCACCCGGAGCGCGTCGTGCAGAAGGCGGTTCTGGGCATGATCCCCAAGAACAAGCTCGGCAGCGCCATCGGCGGCAAGCTGAAGGTCTATGCCGGCCCGAACCATCCCCACGCCGCGCAGCAGCCGGTGCCCTACGAGATCAAGCAGGTGGCCCAGTGAGCGACGCAGTCGAGAACTTCGAGGGCGACGCAGAGGTCGTGCCCACCGAGTACACCTCCGAGACGCCCGAGGCCGTGGCCACGGAGCAGCGTGCACCGCGCGGCCCGGTCGTCGTCGAGCGCCCGATCCAGACCGTCGGCCGCCGCAAGGAGGCCGTCGTCCGCGTGCGGCTGACCTCCGGCAACGGTGGCTTCTTCCTCAACGGTCGCACCATCGAGGACTACTTCCCGAACAAGGTGCACCAGCAGCTGGTGAAGTCGCCGCTGGTCACCGTCGAGCGCACCGAGTCGTTCGACATCCACGCCAACCTCACCGGTGGCGGACCGTCGGGCCAGGCGGGCGCGCTGCGCCTCGCCATCGCCCGCGCGCTGATCGAGGTCACCCCTGAGGACCGTCCCGCGCTCAAGCGCGCCGGCTTCCTCACGCGTGACCCGCGTGCCGTCGAGCGTAAGAAGTACGGCCTGAAGAAGGCCCGCAAGGCTTCGCAGTACAGCAAGCGCTGATTGCGAGTCCAACTCGTGCCCAGGGCAGGCATCCGCACCGTCGTGCGGGCGCCTGCCCTGGCGCGTTTCACCCCCTAGACCTTGACTACGGAGTTACACACATGGGGCGTCTGTTCGGGACCGACGGGGTGCGTGGCCTCGCGAATGCCGACTTGACCGCGGGGCTCGCGGTCTCCCTCGCTCAGGCCGCCGCCGGGGTGCTCGCGCCGGCCGACTCGGGGGAGGGCGACGTCGGCGTGCGCCCGCTCGCCGTCGTCGGGTGGGACCCGCGCGCATCGAGCGAGTTGCTCACAGCAGGTGTCGCGTCCGGCCTGGCGTCCGCCGGGGTCGACGTGCTGCTCGTCGGCGTACTGCCGACGCCGGCGGTGGCCTATCTCACCGCCGATTACGACGCGGCGCTGGGCGTGATGATCTCGGCGTCGCACAATCCTATGCCCGACAACGGGATCAAGTTCTTCGCGAAGGGTGGGCACAAGCTCGAGGACGCCGTCGAGGACGAGATCGAGGCGGCTATGGACGCGCCCGGCGCGTACCGCCCTACGGGCGCTGCGATCGGTCGTATCCGCCGCGCACCCGATTCGGTCGATCGTTACGTCGCGCACCTGGGATCTGCTCTGTCGCAATCGCTCTCGGGGATAAAGGTGGTGGTGGATGCGGCGAACGGCGCCGCGTCGACCGTAGCTGCGAAGGCATACCGGGGCGCGGGTGCCGATGTCGTCGCGATCCACGACGCACCGGATGGGCTGAACATCAATCTTGATTGCGGTTCCACGCATATGGAGTCACTGCAGGCGGCCGTGGTCGAGCACGGCGCCGACCTGGGGCTCGCGCATGACGGCGATGCGGACCGCTGTCTCGCGGTGGCCGCCGACGGCTCTGTCATCGACGGCGACGCGATCATGGCCGTGCTCGCACTCGACATGCATGCTGCCGGCGAGCTCACCGACGACACTCTGGTGGCGACGGTGATGAGCAACAAGGGGCTGCACATCGCGATGCGGAACGCCGGTATCGATGTCCGCACCACCGGCGTGGGCGACCGGTACGTGCTCGAGGAACTACGCGCGGGTGGGTACGCCCTCGGCGGCGAGCAGTCGGGCCATGTCGTGCTCCCGGCGTTCGGGACGACGGGCGACGGTGTGCTCACCGGCCTGAGGCTGATGGGAGCCATGGCGGGGTCGGGCAGGAAGCTGGCGGAGCTCGCGTCCGTGGTGACGCCGCTTCCGCAGGTGTTGATCAACGTGCGCGTGCAGGACAAGGCCGCCGCGCTCGCCGCGTCCGGGCTGCAGTCCGCGCTCGCGAACGAGGAGGCAGCGCTCGGAGACACCGGTCGGATCCTGTTGCGGCAGTCCGGCACCGAGCAGTTGATCCGCGTCATGGTCGAGGCGCCGACCGAGGACGCCGCGCGTGGTACAGCCGAGCGGCTCGCGGGGCTCATCGCCTGATCGATACGATTCGAAGCATGGCTGATCTGCATCCGGGCGAGCGAAGCGACGGGGAACCGAAGGACCTGGGCGAGCGAAGCGACGGGGAACCGAAGGACCTGGGCGAGCGAAGCGACGGGGAACCGAAGGCCGTCCTGTTCGACTTCTCCGGCACGCTGTTCCGGCTGGAGGAGGACGAATCGTGGTTCGCCGGGTACACCGACGCCGACGGTGCGCCTATCGAGGGCGAGTCCCAGGCGGAGCTGATGCGTCGGATGACCGCTCCGATGGGTCTGCCGGTACCTATGGATCCCGATATGGAGGCCGACTGGCATCAGCGCGACCTCGATCCGGTCAAGCATCGCCGCGTCTACCATCACGTGCTCGCGAGCTCCGGCATCGCGGACCCGGATCAGCGCACGCGGCTCTACGGCCGGATAGCGAATCCGGACTGCTGGACCGTGTACCCCGATACCGCTGATGCGCTCCGGTTGTTGCACGGCAAGGGTATCCGTATCGGGGTCCTGTCCAACATCGCCTACGACATCCGTCCCGCATTCGTGCGAGAGGGGATCGACGGCCTTGTGGACGCGTACCTGCTCTCCTTCGAAGTGGGCGCCATGAAACCGTCCGAGGACATCTTCGCGGCGGGTGTGGCGGCGCTCGGCGCTCCCGCCGAGCAGACGCTCATGGTCGGCGACAGCGAGGAGGCGGACGGCGGATGTCGTGCGCTGGGCATGCCGTTCGTGCTGGTCGATCCGGTGCCGACGGCTCAGCGTCCCGACGGTCTTCTGACCGCATTGCGGCACGCGGGGATCACCGCCGGACTGTGAACGCGGCCTGACACGGGCTTGCGTCATCCGCGGCCGGCTTGCACGGCCGCGGGACGACGGTCGGCGAACGGAGGCCGCGGCGGACACCGGAGAGCTTGTTTTCGGCCCGACGCCGCTCGCGAGCAATTCGTTGGGAACCGCGGCCGCTCCCGGTGCGTCTAATGGTTGAGGGGGAGACGCATATGGCGGGCGGCAAGGGCGGTACGGAGATAGATGTCAGGTCAGTGCGCCGCGAGGGAGCGGTGTTCGACGCTTCCGCGGACAGGCTCGGCATGGCGGCAGACAAGGTGACCGGATTCGTATGCGGGGAGGCTGGATTCGGCCGCCACTACAGAGCCGAGGCGCGCGGGTACGCAGCAGTGAGGGGAAAGCTCGAAACCGCGCTGAGGCGCTGGGCGGAGGGCTCGCGCGCGGTGGCGGACGGGCTTACCGGATCCGCCGCGGCGGTGCGCGGCTCGGATATCAGCGGTGCCTCGTCTGTATCAGGATCAGGATCAGGGGCGGGGGCGTCCGGTGGCCGGTGAGATCGACGCGATTCTCGACGCCGGCGCGGCTCCGATGCAGTACTTCCGGGTGATGCTCGGCATCGCTGCAGTCGTGGCCCCCGGGCCGTGGCCGGGCTGGGAGGAGCTCTGTCGCGCCTACGACTACGAGCGCGGAATCGACCTGGAGGCGCTGCGCACGGATGCGGAGGCGTTGCGGGCTGCAGCCGAGAGCGCCGCGGCTCAGCGGATGGCGGAGGCCGGTGCGCGCGAACGGGTTTCCGGTGCCTGGCCGGATGCGACAGGGCAGGTCGCGGTGCAGCAGATGGGCGACCACGACCGGCATTCGGAATCGATCGTCGAGATCCTGCGGCGGGTCGCAGATGCCGCGGGCAGGGTTCCGGGCGAGGTGTCGGACGCGGTCGTGCAGAAGGTGCGACGGCTCAGCGAGTTCAGTCAGACCGGGCTCGCGACGTCCCTCGTCCCGTCCGCCGCCATCGCCGGAGTCGGCTGGTTGGCCGGAGCCCTGGCGCCCGCCCAGGTGGCGGCCGCCGCGAGATTGCGCACGCAGCTCGAGAAGGACATAGCGCTGTTCGATGAGATCATCGCGGACACGGTGGATTCCGTGCAGGACGCTTTCGCATCAGTGATCGACGCCGCCGAGAGACTGGACACCGGACCGTACCCGCTGCCGTCGTTCACCCCGCCCGTGGCGACCGAGCCCACCGGCCCCGGGGCGTCCAGTGGTGCTGGCGGCGGCGTGGGCGGCCAGGCGGGAAGCGGAGCGGCATCCGCGACCTCGCAGCCGGCGCAGGGAGGCGTTCACAGTGAAGGGGGATCCCCATCTGTGGTGTCCGGTGGCAGCGGCTCCCGTGATGGCGCGGTCGGCGGGCGAGTCCGGGCCGGCGGCGCACGGTCGTCCCGGGGGAGCACGACCCCGGGACCCTCCGGTGGATCGGGATACTCAGGTGTGTCTGGTCCGAGTGGCGGCGTGCCGCAGGGTATCTCATCGGCGCCCGCAGCGACCCCCACTGCAGCGGCTCCCACCGCAGCGACTCCGAGTGCGACGCCGCCGGTTACCGCGCCCGGGGTGTCTAGTGCACCCGCGGGCCAGGCGAGCCCGAGCGGCGTTGCGTCCCAGGCCAACCCACTAGCCGGCCTACAGGGCCTCGGTGCGGGACTCGGTTCGAGCCGGCTCGGTGGGCTCGGGGGCCTGAATGGGGTCGGCGGGAGCGGATCGAGCGAGCCGCCGTCGTGGCTGTCGTCGCTGATCCCGAAGATCGCCGAGCAATTGGGTATCGGCCACCTGGGGTCGGCTGGCGACTCGAAGCCGGGTGCCGACGAGGTGGGGAAGCAGGAGGACGCCAAGGGGAGCGACGGCAGGGACGGTGCGGGCAGAGACGGTGTAGGAAAGGAGGGTGCCGCAAAGGATGGTGCCGGGAAGGAAGCGTCCGGCAAGGACGGCGTCGCCAAGGAAGGCAAGGACAGAGCGGCGAAGGACGAGTCTGGCAACGGTGGCGTCGGCGAGGACGACGCCGCGAAAACCGCCGCAGGAGAGGGACGTCCGCATCCGAAGGGCGAGGGTCGCACATCGGTGACCACCGACCCGGACGGCAGGACCACGAAGGCGACGATGCGGCCGGACGGCGTGACCGTGGATGTGACTGTCACCAAGCCGGACGGTGGCGTCGAGCGTGCCACGCTGACCGTCGGACCCGACGGGAGGCTCGCGTGCTCGGACGGACCCGTTGATCCCGGAGAGCGCAAGGTCACGGGCGGCGGCACGGAACAATCACATCCGCAAGCGGCCGGGCCGCAGCCGAATTCGCCTGGGTCCGGTGCGTCGTCCGGTGGGGCGCACGTCGGAAGTGGGGCCGCGCCGTCGGCGACCTCGGCGCAGCACCCGCATGTGCCCGAAGGCGGTGCGCCGGTGCTCGACGCGGGTGGGCACGCTGCCGCGGGGCAGGCGGCCCCGGCGCCCTCGGATGGTGCACCGGGTGGCGGCGGCGGGGTGCCGCCGACGGCGACGCCGCCGAAACGCGGTGGGAGCAAGATGAACCCGGGCGTCACCACGACGCGGGAGCCGGAGCCGACGCGCACTGGGGCTGAGTTCGCTCTTACCGAGTAGGCGTTACGAGCAGACGAGAGGAGGAGAAGTGGCGAGATACGACATCGAGGCGCGCGCGGAGCGCACGGTGGAACGGGACGCGGTGCTGTCGGCGCTGCTCGCTGAGCTGGGCCTGGCGGACGATGCGGTTCCGATCACCGAGCCGATCCGGGTGGTCGCTCGGCCCGCACCAGACGACCAGCCATCGAGCTGGCTGGCCCGACCTTGAGGTGAATCCGCGCTCGGGGACGGCTACTTGCCCCGTATGACGTCGAGCGCGCTGGGGGTCTTGGGCTCCGGGTCGTCCTCTGGGCGCCAGACGATCGCGTCGCCGAGGTCGGTGTCGGGCTCGGCGAACTCGGAGTAGTCCTCATCGGCGCCGGCCGTGGCCAGGACGAACCCGGTCAAGAGCGTCCGGACGGCTTTCTGCGTCGGCTTATGCGCCTTACCGGCACCGAGGAGACCGGCTGCCGAGATGCCCTCCGCGAGCCCACGCGCGGAACCGTCGGGCAGGATTCGCAGGCGCGCGTCGCCGCCGTAGGCCTCGGCCAACTGCGCTGCGTTGGAGGTGAGCGACTTCTCGTCACCCGCGGCGGCGAGCAGCAGCGCGGGAAGCTCGAGGGAGCGTGCGGCGTCGAGCGCCTGCGGCGAGGTCGGCGCAGGGAACAGGGCGGCGAGTGAACGGACGTCCTCCTGCCCGGCCGCCAGCAGCGCGGCTCCGGCGCCGAAACCGTGGCCCGCGACGGCACGTCGTCGCGTGTTCACGGTGATCTCGCCGACGCCGAGGCGAACCTCGGTGGCGATGTCGAGCGCGGTGCCGAGGTCGATGGCGAGCCGGCCGTCGGACGGCAGCGGGCCGCCCTCGGTGGACGGCGCCGCGACGACGATGCCCCACGAGGCGAGGTGCTCGAACAGCCGGCTGTACCGCTTGATGGGGATCAGCCAGTCGTGTGCGAACGCGAGAGCGGGCAGGTTGACCCCCGCCTCGGGCGTGTAGACCACGCCCGTCAGACCCGCGACCCCCAGGTCACCCTTCAACACGCGATGGGGTCCGCGCCGCGCCAACTGCTTCACCAGCTTGTTCGCTTTAGCCACGGCGACAACGGTAGTGCATGCCCGGGATCTGCGTGCCCGCTGACGTAGCCTTCAACCCATGTGCGGAATCGTGGGCTACGTCGGCCACCGGCCGGCACTGGGCGTGGTGGTCGAGGCGCTGCGACGGATGGAGTACCGCGGCTACGACTCTGCCGGAGTGGTCGTGGTCGGTGCCGGAAACGGAGATGACGGTCCGGACCTGTGCTCTGCGGGGACGCCGGAGAGCGGGCATGTCACCGTCGAGAAGCGGGCTGGAAAGCTGGCGAACCTGACGGATGCGCTCGCAGGCCGCGACGGCGAGTTCGCGGGTACGACGGGGATGGGTCATACGCGCTGGGCGACGCACGGCCGCCCTACCGACCGCAATGCGCACCCGCATATCGCGGGAGGTTTCGCTGTTGTGCACAACGGGATCATCGAGAACTACGCGGCGCTGCGCGCGGAGCTGGAGGCCGACAGCGTCGAGTTCGAGTCGGAGACCGACACCGAGGTGGCGGTCCAGCTCGTGCAGCGCGAGTACACGTCCGGCGCGGCGAGGGGTGACTTCGTTGCGGCGGCGTACGCTGCGCTGCGACGTCTCGACGGTGCGTTCACCGTGCTGTTCTGCCACGCGGAGCACCCGGGCACGATCGTCGCGGCGCGCAGGTCGACGCCGTTGGTGGTGGGCGTCGGCGAGGGGGAGACCTTCCTCGGCTCCGACGTCGCGGCGTTCATCGAGCACACGCGCGACGCCGTCGAGCTGGGCCAGGACCAGATCGTCACCATCACCGCAGGCGGCTACCGGATCACGGACTTCGCCGGCGAGGAGCAACTCGGCAGGCCGTTCCGCATCGACTGGGATCTCGAGGCGGCGGAGAAGGGCGGCCACGACTACTTCATGCTCAAGGAGATCGAGGAGCAGCCGGCCGCGATCGAGAACACGCTGCTGGGGCACTTCGAGGGCGGCCGGATCGTGTTGGACGAGCGTCGGCTGTCGGATCAGGAACTGCGGGACATAGACAAGGTGTTCATCGTCGCGTGCGGCAGCGCGTACCACTCGGGTCTGGTCGCGAAGTACGCCATCGAGCATTGGACGCGCCTGCCCTGCGAGGTCGAGCTGGCGAGCGAGTTCCGCTACCGCGATCCGGTGCTCGACCGGAGCACGCTGGTCGTCGCGATCAGCCAGTCGGGGGAGACCGCCGACACCCTCGAGGCCGTTCGGCACGCCCGTGAGCAGAAGGCCCGCGTCCTGGCCGTCTGCAACACCAACGGCGCGCAGATCCCGCGCGAGTCCGAGGCGGTGCTGTACACCCGAGCCGGGCCCGAGATCGGCGTCGCCTCGACGAAGGCGTTCCTCGCGCAGGTCACGGCCAACTACCTGGTCGGGCTGGCGCTCGCACAGGCCCGAGGTACCAAGTACCCCGACGAGGTGGGTCGCGAGTATCGCGAGCTGGAGGCGATGCCCGCGCTCGTGCAGAAGGTTCTCGGCACGGAGACGCAGGTGCGGGAGCTCGCGCGCGAGCTCGCGTCGGCGAGCACGGTCCTGTTCCTCGGCCGACACGTCGGATACCCGGTCGCGCTCGAAGGCGCGCTCAAGCTCAAAGAACTCGCGTACATGCATGCAGAGGGCTTCGCGGCGGGCGAGCTCAAGCATGGGCCGATCGCGCTCATCGACGACGGGCTGCCGGTCATCGTCGTCATGCCGTCGCCGCGCGGCCGCGCCGTACTGCACAGCAAGCTGGTATCCAACATCCGCGAGATCCAGGCGCGCGGTGCCCGCACCATCGTCATCGCGGAGGAGGGCGATACCGCCGTCGCGGCGCATGCCGACCATCTCATCGAGATCCCGGCCGCCCCGACGCTGCTACAGCCGCTGCTGGCGACCGTGCCGTTGCAGTTCTTCGCGGCCGAGGTCGCGCAGGCCCGTGGCTACGACGTGGACAAGCCGCGCAACCTCGCCAAGTCCGTCACAGTGGAGTGATGCGCGGCTACTTCACACCGGAACAGGTACGGGCGGCGGAGGCGCCTCTCCTCGCGGCTCTGCCCGACGGCGCCCTCATGCGCCGTGCCGCGTACGGCCTCGCGGGCGTCGTCGCGGCCGAGCTGCTGGAACGGACGGGCGGCGTGGCCGGTCGACGGGTGACGCTGCTGGTCGGTTCCGGCGACAACGGCGGTGACGCCTTGCACGCAGGCGCGTTCCTGCGGCGTCGCGGGGTCCGTGTCGATGCCGTCCTACTCGCGCCGGACCGTGCGCACAGAGCCGGTCTGGAGGCCCTGCGCAACGCAGGCGGCCGCGTAGTCGTACGGCCGGACACGCCGGACCTGGTGGTGGACGGCATCGTCGGGATCTCCGCGCGGGGTCCGCTGCGCCCCGCAGCAGCCGAGCTGGTGGCAGACCTTCGGGCGCCGATCGTCGCGGCCGACACGCCGTCGGGCGTCGACGTCAGCACGGGGGCGACGGGCGGCCCGCACGTGACGGCAGCCGTGACCGTCGCATTCGGCGCGTACAAGCCGGTGCATGCGCTTGCGCCGCGGGAGTGCGGGCGCGTCGAGTCGATCGACATCGGCCTCGCGCTCTCCGCACCGGATTCGACCTGCTATGACGATGCCGACGTCCGCGACAGATGGCCCGTTCCCGGGCCGCTCGACGACAAGTATTCGCAAGGCGTCGTGGGCATCGCGGCGGGCAGCCACGCGTACCCGGGGGCAGCGGTTCTGGCGACCGGGGCCGCGGTGCGCGCGACGTCGGGCATGGTGCGATACGCGGGGACCGCGCGGCCAGACGTGCTCGCTGCGTGGCCCGAGGTGGTCGCGGCCGATCGGCCCGCCGACGCCGGCCGGGTGCAGGCCTGGGCGGTCGGCCCGGGATTCGGCACGGACGACGAATCGGCGAGCCTCCTCGCCGCCCTGCTGGCCACAAATCTGCCGCTGGTGATCGACGCCGATGCCCTCACTCTGCTGGCCCGCTCGCCGATACGCAGGGAGGCGCCCACCCTGCTCACGCCGCACGCGGGCGAGTTCGCACGGCTTGCGGATGCGATCGCGCCCGAGGCGCAGCGGCTGCTCGACGGCGGCGACCGGGTCGGTGCTGCCCGTGCCCTGGCCCTAGAGCTCGGCGCCACGGTGCTGCTCAAGGGGTTCGTGACCGTCGTCGCGGACCCGCAAGGCCACGCCGTCCTGGATACCGCCGGCAGCGCGTGGGCAGCGACGCCCGGCTCGGGGGACGTACTTACAGGCATGTGCGGCGCGCTCCTCGCGAGCGGCCTGTCGCCGCTCGAAGCCGGTGGTCTGGCGACACGCGTGCACTCGCAGGCGGCGGACCGCGCTGCGGGTGGCGCGCCGACGTCGGCATCGAGCATCTCCGCGGCCGTCACCACGGTCCTCCGCGAGGTGCTCGGCCGCCGCTGACGGCGGGTGCGGAGGATATCCTTGCTGGGCCATGACAACAGCAGCCCAGGGCCGAGCGCTCACGGTAGACCGCCTCACCGCACACGTCGACCTCGACGCAGTCGCCCACAACGTCCGCATCCTCGCCGCCCGAGCCGGGGGCACGCCCGTCATGGCCGTCGTCAAGTCCGACGGCTACGGGCACGGTGCCCCGCAGATCGCGCGCGCCGCGCTTGCTGCGGGCGCTGCCGAGATCGGGGTGACCACGGTCGACGAGGCGCTCGCGCTGCGCGCCGCGGGTATCACCGCGCCGATCCTGTCCTGGCTCTCGACGTCGGGTTTCGGGCCCGCGATCGAGGCCGGAGTCCGCCTGGGCGTGAGCTCGCCGCGCCAGCTCGCCACGGTCGCAGCCGATGCCCGGGCCGTCGGCGTCACGGCGGAGATCGACGTCAAGGTGGACACCGGGCTGTCTCGCAACGGCGTCGCGCCGGCGGAGTGGGACGCGATGCTCGATGCGCTCGTGCGTTCCGAGGCGGACGGCACCGTGCACGTCCACGGCGTGTTCACGCATCTCGCGCACGGCGACGAACCGGGGCATCCGTTCCTCGACGTGCAGCGGGACCGGCTCACTGCGGCCGTCGCGCAGGCCCGGGGCGCAGGTCTGTCGCCCACCGTGGTGCACGCTGCGAACTCCGGGGCCACACTGACGCGCCCTGACCTGCGCTTCGACATGGTTCGTCCCGGTATCGCGCTGTATGGTCGCTCACCGATCGAGGGCGACGACTTCGGTCTGCGACCGGTCATGACGCTCGCGGCCCCCGTGATCCTGACCAAGCGGCTCACCGCAGGGGACGGCGTCTCCTACGGCCACGAGTGGATCGCGCCGCGGGACACCGTCGTCGGGCTGATCCCCGCCGGGTACGCCGACGGTGTCGTGCGTTCGCTCGGCAACCGGCTCGAAGTCGCGATCGACGGCCGCCGCTTCCGCGGTGTCGGACGCATCTGCATGGACCAGTTCGTCGTCGACCTCGGTCCCGACGGCGGAGGCGTCTCGGAGGGCGACACCGCCGTGCTGTTCGGAGGTGTCCGGGAGGGCGAGCCGACCGCCAAGGACTGGGCCGACCTGGTCGGCACCATCGACTACGAGATCCTCACCGGCGTCCACGGACGGGTGGTGCGGCGGTACGCCGGCGGAGGCGCGTCGTGAGCCGTCGCATCGCGCAGCCGTCCGTCCTCGCGGGGATCGGTGCGGGAGCCGCGGTCGCCGCCGCCGCGGGGATCACGTATGCGACGCGGGCGTTCGGACTGCGCGCAGACGTCCCCGACGCCTACGCGGGCGAGGACTTCGCGTGCCCCGTAGATCGGCAGACGGTCCTCCTCAGCCGCGACGGAATCCCGCTGACCGTCCGCGAAGTGGGACCGGTCGACGCACCGGTGACTGTGATCTTCGTGCACGGCTTCACGCTGCGATCGGCGAGTTGGCACTTCGTGCGGCGCGAACTCGAACGGCGCTGGGGGCCGTCGGTGCGGATGATCTTCCCGGACTGCCGCGGCCACGGTGACTCGGGTGCGGCCACCGTGGAGCAGAGCACCGTCGAGCTCCTGGGCGACGACATAGCGACCGTCATCGATGATCTCATACCCGTCGGACCGATCGTGCTCGCCGGCCATTCGATGGGCGGGATGGCCATCTTCGGGTGCGCGAGTGGGCATCCCGAGTTGTTCGGTCCGCAGGCGCGGGTGCGCGGCGTGGCATTGCTCGGGACCGCTGCCCACGGTCTCACCGACGCGGGGCTCGCGACGGCTCTGAGGAACCCGATGCTCGACCTGTTCCGCGTCGCGGTCCGGTATCTGCCCTCCGTGGTGGGCCACGGCCGTGATGCGATCAAGCCGATCGCGGCACCCCTGGTGACCGCTGGCGCCTATGGGACCGGGCGGCGCAGCGCCACGATGACCGGGTTCTCGACGTCGATGAGCCTCACCGCGCCGATCGCCACGATGGCGGGCTTCTTCACGGCGCTGGAGCGCTACGACGAGCGCGCGGCCCTGCCGGTGCTGCGTCGCGCCGACGCGGTCGTGGTGTGCGGTGACCACGACTGGCTCACGCCGCTGCGGAACTCGAAGAACATGGCGGTCGAGCTCGACTGCAGGTTCCTGGTGGTCGAGGGCGCCGGGCACATGCTCATCATGGAGGCGGCGTCGACTATCGCGCAGGCGCTGGTCGAACTGGTCGCCAGGGTAAGGGTGGAAGTGTGAGCAGCGAGCGGGTGCGTGCCCGGACTCTCGAGCGTGTCGAGGACACCGAAGAGCTCGGCCGCGATCTCGCCGCCCAGCTGACAGCGGGTGATCTGGTGATCCTCGACGGTCCGCTCGGAGCGGGGAAGACCGCACTCTCGCGGGGCATCGCCGCCGGCCTCGGGGTGCAGGGGCGCGTTTCGAGCCCGACATTCGTCATCGCCCGCGAGCATGCGCCCGGGCCCGACGGAGGCCCGGGCATGATCCACGTCGACGCCTATCGCCTCGGCGGGCTGGGGGAACTGGACGCGCTGGATCTGGATTCCGATCTCGAGGACTCCGTCGTCGTCGTGGAGTGGGGGGAGGGCGTCGCCGAGCGGCTCGCCGAGCGATACCTGCACGTCCGACTCACGCGCCTCGCGCACTCCGACGTCCGCACCGCCGAATGGGACTGGCGCACCGCCTGATCCGGCGACGGTGCTCGACCTGGAGTGCGCGCAGCACCCGTCGTCTCGAAGGCATCGCCCTTCCAGAGGAGCGGCTGGTCCGATTCGGCGGTCGGCGCCCCGGGACAGGCGGTCACCGACGTTCGGCTTCGCTAGGGCCCGCCCTAGCGATCCTCCGCTGTGCAGAGGCACGCCTTGTTGCCCTGCGTGTCGGCGAGGATCCAGAACCGGGGCGCCTCGGCGTCGGAAACGAGCGTCCCGCCTGCGGCGAGGGCCGCGTCGATCCGTTCTCGAACGACCCGCGGGTCCACCCATACGTCGAGGTGGAAGCGTTGCCGTGGGGGCTCGTGCGGTTCGGTCGGCTGGAACCAGATGGTCGGCCCGATCCCCGTCGGGTCCGTGACCTCGCCGTCCGAGACCGGCTGGCCGAGGACCGCCGACCAGAAAGGGGCGATCCGAGTGGCGTCCGCGGTGTCGAGACCCAGCTCGACGAGACATCGCTCGCCGGGCGCGGCGGGGACGTTCTGCGTCGCGGCGATCTCCGAGAACGTGCGCGCGAGGGCGAGGTCGCGTTCGGTGACGTCGCCCGCGTCGTGGCTGGTGAGCCGTACGTCGACGTGGCCGTACGTCAGGACCACCTCCGGGTGGTGATCGGCGACGTCCGCAGCTTCCGCGAACGCATCCACCAGACGGATGCCCTTGTTGAAATCGCCCGTGCGGAAACGGGTGTAGAGGCCCCTCAGGATGGGGGCCCAGTCGGGGACGTCGGCTGCTGCTATCTGCTGTGCGTTGACCATGACTCCATGGTCCGCCCTACCCCCGACAGGTTTCAGGCGTTCGTCGTGATCCTGGTGATCGCGCCGACCACGGCATCGGGCCGGTCGATACAGACGAACGTGCGTGCATCCGGCACCTCCACGAACTCCGCGTTGCCGAACGCGTCGGCGAGTCGGCGGCCCAGCTCGGGCGTGAAGCAGCGGTCGTCCATACCCCATACCAGGGTCACCGGCTTGCCGAAGTCCCGCATCCTGGGGGTTATCGAGGCGAGCTCGCGCGGCTCGAGGTTGTTCAGGAGTGCGGCCAGGTCGTCGCGGACGGCGGGATCGGTCAGCAGTGGGCGGACCCACGATTCGGTCATCTCCGGATCGATGACCGTGCTCAGCAGCCCGAAACCGAGCGGCGAGCGGCGAAGCGCGTCGCTGCGCATCAACGACATCAGCGGACGGATCAGGGGTCGGCGCCGCAGGAGGGAGAACAGCAGCGCGAACGGCTGGGGTGGGAACGTGTCGAAGCAGTCGCAGTTCATCAGCACTGCGCGGCCGATCAGCTCGGGCCGGTCGTGGATGAGATATTGGCTGATCGCGCCGCCGGTGTCGACCGCGACCAGCGTGCAGCCCTCGAGCCCGCGCTCGGAGACGAACTCGGCGATCAGCCCGGCGGCACCTCTAGCCGTGCGGTCCGCCCCAGCGCCCCAGGCGATTCGGTGCGAACCGAGCGGCCAGGTGACGGCGAAGCAGCGATAACCGGCGGCCCCGAGCGTCTCGGCGACCCGGTCCCACAGCTGTAGGTCCATGACGACCCCGTGTACGAACAGAACGGGAGGGTGCTCGGACTCCTCGGGCCCGTACGTCCGGTATTCGACGGTGCCCGAAGGCAATTCGGCCAGGTTCATCTCGTTGCTTCTTTCGTTGTCGGACCGGGTGTTTCGACTGTTCGGTGACGAAGCACCAGGTATAGCGGGAATGCGAGCGACAGGCCGACCACGCAGAGTGATGGGAGCACCAGCCACCAGTGCCGGACCGCCCGGGTGCGTGCGTCGGGATAGGACCATACGAGGAAGACGGCGATGCTGATCAGTACGTCGGCCGTGAATCCGCCGGCGGCACCGTTGGCGAAGATTCCACGTAGGAAGGCGGGCACATCGGGACCGTTGGCACCGAAGAATGCGGCGAAGAAGATCCAGGGGAGCACAGTGCCGATGGCCGCCAACGCGATGTACCACGCTGTTGTGGGGCTTCCGGCCGAGCGTGTAGCAATGCTGGTGGGCCGCATGGTCGTATCCTTTCGAGGACTGCTCCAACACTTACGAACACTCGGTATGAAAGTTACGTGCAACCTGTATGGAAGTCAATAGGAGAACGCAGGCCGAGCGCACGGCCGCGACCAAGGCCGCGCTGAAGGCGGCGGCCAGGGCTCTGTTCGCCGAGCACGGGTACGCGGGTGTCGGCACCCAGGCGATCGTCGACGCGGCAGGGGTCACCCGTGGCGCGCTGTACCACCAGTTCGGGGACAAACGCGGTCTGTTCATCGAGGTATTCGATGACATCGAGCGGGAAGCGATCGGTCACGCCGCGGGTGTCATCGGAGCCGCGGACCCGGAAGATCCGTTGCGCGCCATGGAGATCGGATTCGATGCGATCCTCGATGCGCTCACCGAGCCGGGGATCACGCGCATCTCCCTGGTCGACGCGCCTGCGGTGCTCGGGTGGGAGGAGTGGCGCGCCCGGGGCGAGCAGTACGGCATGGCGGTGATCGAGGCGTTGCTCGCACGCGCAGTCGAGGTGGGAGCGATGCAGCCGCAGCCGCTTCGTCCGATCGCCCACGTGGTGCTGGGCGCGATCGACGAGTCCGCGCTGTACGTCTCGCGAGCGGAGGACCGGAACGCAGCGCGCTCCGAGGTACGCGCCGTCGCACGTCGGATCATCCGTTCCTTCGGGCTGCCGCTGGACTGACCGGGTTCGGCCGCAGGGTATGCTCACGGTCAGACGGCGATGGATCCCGCCTGGGAGTCGAAACGGACTCCCGAACCGCCCGCAGGCTGATGGTTCCTACGAGACGCCCGGCGACCGACGTCGCCCCGATACGTCTGCGTAGGAGGCAGTCATGCGTGAAGCGCCCAGGCCGCTGGTCGCCGATCACTCCACCGACCCGCCCGGACCCGAACCCTCCGCGCCGCCGGTCGTCGTGGGCTGGGACGGTGACCCGGCGAGCGTCGCGGCGCTTCGATTCGCCGCCGACCTCGCAAGCAGAATCGGTGCGCGCCTCGACGTGGTGCATATCGAGGACCTCGTCGACACCCCGATCGACCCCGACGGGGACGATTGGGAGGACGCCCTCGACGCGCGTCTGGACGACCTGTCGCGCAGCGTCAAGCACGAGCTGCTCGTGGGCGTGCCGGCCGGTTGGACGTATCACGTCGCCCGTGGTGAGGCGCCCGCCCGCCTGCTGCTGCGCGTCGCGGAACAGGCCGATGCGTACGCGGTCGTACTGGGTAGCCCGCACGGCGGCGTCCGTGGCGTGGTGGAGGAGCTCTTCGGCAGCCGCGTCGCGCGCGGGGTGCTCGCGCGCAACCGCATCCTCCCGCTGGTCTTCGTACCTGCGCGGGACGGCCTATGAGCAAGGAGATGGAGTCGCCCGCGACGCTGCGTCCCCCCGAACGCGCCCTGCACCTGCGACCCGCGCCCCTCGCGCTCGTCTTCGCGGGCGGCGCGGTGGGCAGTGTCGCCCGTTACGGCGTCGCGTGCCTGCTGCCGACATCCGCCGGGCACATGCCGTGGGCGACCCTGATCGTCAACCTCGTGGGTGCCTTCGTCCTCGGCTGCCTGCTCGAGACGCTGGTGCTGGCAGGCCCGGACCACGGCCATCGCCGGCGGCTGCGCCTGCTCCTCGGGACGGGGTTCTGCGGGGGCCTCACGACGTACAGCACGTTCGCCCTCGACGGCCGCTCGCTCTTCGCGGGCGGGCATGTAGGCGCGGGCGTGACGTATCTGGCGGTCACCGTCGTCGGCGGTCTGGTGGCGGCTGCCGTGGGTGTTGCAGTCGCCGCACGTCTCGTATCCGGGGCCGACGAATGACGGCGTTGCTGGTCGCACTCGGCGGCGGCCTGGGCGCTCTGCTGCGCTTCACACTCGACGGCACCGCCCGCGCCAGGTGGGGCGCGCTCGGGCACTGGGCGACGTTCGGCATCAACATCACGGGCTCGCTGGTGCTCGGTGTGCTGGCGGGTCTGCTCGCCCACGGCGAACTCACGCAGACCTGGGAACTCGCGCTGGGGACGGGCGTGTGCGGCGGCTACACCACGTTCAGCACGGCCAGTGTCGAGACCGTGCGATTGCTGCAGCAGCGCAGGGCCGTGGCAGCGACGGTGTACGCCGGTGCGTCGTTGATCGTGTCGTTGGCGGCGTGCGCCGCCGGTTACGCGCTGGCCGCGTGAGAAGCCCCGCTCGGTAAACTCGCGGCATGTTCGTCCTCGCCCTCGACACGGCAACGCCTTCGCTCACGGTGGGGATCGTCGACCTCGACACGCGTTCGGTCCTCGCTAGGCGGGACCAGACGAATTCGCGCGGCCACGCGGAGGTACTCACGCCGTTCGTCCTCGAATGCCTAGACGAGGCGGGGCTCGCGCGGTCCGATATCGGCGCGATCGTCGTCGGCTGCGGCCCGGGGCCGTTCACCGGTCTGCGCGTCGGGATGGCGACGGCCGCGGCGTTCGGCGACGCCCTCGGCATCCCGGTGCACGGGGTGTGCAGCCTGGACGCGATCGCGGTCGGTAGTCGGGGCGACACCCTGGTGGTGACCGACGCACGACGCCGGGAGGTCTATTGGGCCAGATACTCAGACGGTGTGCGAACGGGTGGGCCGGACGTGTGTAAGCCTGCGGACCTCGGCATCGACGGGCCCGCGGTGGAGGAGGGGGCCATCGTCGACGGTGCCCGCGTGATCGCGGGTGCCGCACCGACGCCCGCAACCCTCGTCGCTGCCGCCGCGCCGCTGATCGGTACCGAGCCCGAACCGCTCGTTCCGCTGTACCTGCGACGTCCCGACGCTGTGGAGACGGCTGCCCGTGGCTGACCTGACCCCGCTCGCCGAGGCTGATGCGGATCGCTGCGCCGAGCTCGAGCGTATCCTGTTCGCCGGCGATGGCCCCTGGCCCGCAAAGGCTTTCGTATCCGAGCTCGCGCAGCCGCACGTGCGCTTCTTCGCGGCTCGCGACGAGGGCAGGCTGGTCGGGTACGCGGGCATCGGTCTGCTGGGCACGCGCATCGCTCCGGAGTCCGAGATCCACACCATCGGTGTGGATCCCGCTTACCAGGGGGACGGGGTCGGCCGCGCCTTACTCGGAGCTCTGCTCGCGGAGGCGGATGCCCATGGCGGTGCGGTGTTCCTCGAAGTCCGCACCGACAACGATCGCGCGATCGAGCTGTACGAGCGCGCGGGATTCGAGCGGGTCGGGTTGCGCCGCCGCTACTATCGGCCGTCCGGTGCCGATGCGTACACGATGCGCCGGCCGGCGCTGCAGGAAGGGGACCCGGCGTGATCGTCCTGGGGATCGAGAGCTCGTGCGACGAGACCGGCGTGGGCCTGGTCCGGTGGGACACCGACACACGCACGTGCGAGCTGCTGGCGGACGAGGTGGCGTCGTCGGTCGCCGAGCACGCCCGTTATGGCGGTGTGGTGCCCGAGGTCGCCTCGCGCGCGCACCTCGAGGCCGTGATCCCGACGATGCGCCGCGCGCTCGCGGCCGCCGGTGTAGAGCGGCCAGACGCTGTCGCGGTCACCATCGGACCGGGGCTCGCGGGCGCGCTGCTCGTGGGCGTAGCTGCTGCGAAAGCTTATGCGGCGGCGTGGGATCTGCCGTTCTACGGGCTCAACCACCTGGGCGGTCATGTCGCAGTCGACACACTCGAGCACGGTCCCATGCCGCCGTGCGTGGCGCTGCTCGTGTCCGGCGGGCATACGCACCTCCTGCACGTGACGGATCTCGGGGAGCCGATCACAGAACTGGGTACCACCGTCGACGACGCAGCGGGCGAGGCCTTCGACAAGGTGGCCCGGCTGCTCGGCCTCGGGTACCCGGGCGGCCCCGTGATCGACGACCTCGCGCGCCGCGGAGACCGGGAGGCGATCGCGTTCCCGAGGGCGATGACCCGGCAGCAGGACGCGCGTTACGACTTCTCGTTCAGCGGCCTCAAGACCGCGGTCGCCCGACACGTCGAGGCCGAGCAGGCGGCGGGGCGTGCGTTGCGTGTGGAGGATATAGCCGCCTCCTTCCAGGAGGCCGTCGCGGACGTGCTGACCTTCAAGGCGATTCGCGCGGCGCAGGACGTCGGCGTCGACACGCTGGTTCTGGGCGGTGGCGCGACTGCGAACTCGCGCATCCGCGAACTGGCTCAGGAACGTTGCGATGCAGCAGGTTTCGATCTGCGCGTGCCCAAGCCGCGGTTGTGCACAGACAACGGAGTGATGATCGCGACGCTCGGTGCGCACGTGATCGACCGCGATGCGACTCCCACATCGCTCCGGGCGGCGAGCTCGCCCGGGCTCTCGGTCGCGACCAGTCGACTGTAGCTGCCCGTCCGACGCGCGTCGGACGGGCGGTCAGAAAGTTCCTCCGCGCGCCGGGTGACAGCGGGTGCCCGGGAAGCCAGACTTGTCGCATGACCGAATTCCCCACGATGGACCCGGAACTCGCAGCGGTGCTCGGCATGCTCCCCGAGGTCGACTTCGCCGATCCCGCGGCCGCCCGCATCGTATTCGACGAGCTCATGGCGGCGCATGCCGCGGACATCTCGCTCGAAGGGGTGGAACTCCGCGAGCTCGCGGCCCCGGGCCAGGGCGGCGCTCCCGACGTCCCGATCCGGTTCTTCACTCCGGAGCAGGCGCGCGGCCCGCTCCCGGTCCTCGTCTGGATGCACGGCGGCGGTTTCGCGATCGGGACGGCCGCGTCGAGCGACGAGTTCTGCGTTTCGGTGGTGCGCGAGCTGGGCTTCGCGGTCGCGAATGTCGAGTACCGGCTCGCGCCGGAGACGCCGTTCCCAGGGCCGCTGGACGATTGCTACGCCGCGTTGCGCCACGTGCACGCACAGGCCGGACGGCTCGGCATCGACGCGGGGCGGATCGCGGTCGGCGGTCAGAGCGCCGGCGGTGGGCTAGCGGCGGCGACGGTGTTGCGCGCTCGCGACGAGGGCGTCGTGCCCATCGCCTTCCAACTGCTCGAGATACCGGAGCTCGACGACCGGCTCGCCACGCCGTCGATGATCGAATTCGTCGATACCCCGGTGTGGCACCGGCCCAACGCGATCCACTCCTGGCGGCACTACCTGGGCGACTCCTACGCCGGGCCGGAGGACCCCGACGTCTCGCCCTACGCGGCGCCCGCACGCGCCACCGACCTGACCGGGCTGCCCGCGACGTACGTCTCGACGATGGAACTGGACCCGCTGCGCGACGAGGGCATCGACTACGCGGTGCGGCTGCTCCGCGCGGGAAGCAGTGTGGAACTGCACTCGTTCCCGGGCACCTTCCACGGATCGAGTCTCGTGGCCACGGCGGAGGTCAGTCGGCGCGCCCACGCGGAGGCATTGGATGCCCTGCGGCGTGGCTTGCGAAGCGGGGCCCGAGCCTCGTAGTTTCATCGGATGCAGGGGTTCGCCGTATGCAGGGGCTGATGTATCGGCTCGCGGAGTTGGACGCCGATTCCGCGGGCCTGGTCCGTGTCATCGACTACTTCGACACTTTGGTGCGGCACGGAGGCGATGTCGCGGCAATGCTGCGCGCCGCCGCCGCACTCGCCGACTGCACGGTCGGCGTCGACGTCTCGGGGTTCCCCGGCGTCAAGCCCGCCCGGTGCGACGAGCGGGGACGTTGGCAGCCCCACGAGGAGCGCAAGCCATCGACGTCGGCGGATGTGGTGGTGAGTGACCACGTGGTCGGCACGGTCTGGATCGAGCGCCGCGGTCCTGCCCTGCCTCTCGACGAGATGCTCGTGGATCGAATGGCGCTCACCACCGCGATCATCCTTGCGCCGCGGAGCGCCCCGACCGCCGCCGACCACACGCGCGACCTGCTGTTCCCGATGGACGATGTGTCCGCCCTGACCGCCTGCTCGGCACTGGGTCTCGGCCCGGACTCGGCTGTGCGGGTCGCAGCCACCGATCAGGTGAGAACGAAAGGCATTGCCCCGGCTGGTCGTTCATGTGCCATAGCGGTGGACGGCACCGTCCTGATCGTGGTATCGGCGGACGTGGATTCGAAGACTTCTGCGCGCGTCGGCCTCTCGCTGTCCGCGCCCGCCGCGGAGATCGCCGGGTATGTCGACAACGCGCGCTTCGCGCGGGCCCAGGCAACCGCCGATAACCCCGTCGTACTCGCCGACGAATTGGGCGCCCTGTGCCTGATCGCGCCAGGCCGGGCCGTACCGCGGGAGGCCGTACCGGACCTGGCGCGCGCGACAGAACTCGCGCGGACGCCGCACGGCGCCGAACTGGTCGACACGCTTCGCGTGTACCTGGCGTCGGGCACGCTCCGCTCTGCTGCGGAGCGGATCCACTTGCACCACAGTACCGTTGCGCACCGTCTAGGCAGGCTGTCCGCTGCTCTCGGCTTCGCCGTCGACACCGTGCAGAACCGTGCCCGCGCCACTGCGATGCTCATGGCGCTGGCCCACATCGATGGTCGGTGACGCGGCGTGGGCGTGGCGGCGGAGAATTCGCCCACCGCACAGCTCAGGGGCTGCCGGGCGGGACCGCGGGCGTGAAGACGCAGTACATGCGTAGCCTGCTTCGCGCGACGATGGTGTGCCGCTCGTGCCCGTCGAGCAGGTACATGGTGCCGGGTCCGAGCGGGTGGATGCGATCGTTATCGCGGTCGACGAGCTCGCCCGTGCCCTCGATGAGCCAGACCGCCTCGACATAGTCCGGGTAGTGCAGGTCGGTGCGCGTGTCCGGTGCGACGGTCGTCTCGTGCAGTGAGAATCCGACGTCGTCGTCCGACAGGATTATTCGTTTCGATGTCCAGTTCTCGGTGTCGATCTGGCGATCGCTGCCGGTGATCTCTGCCGTGGTGCGGACGATCATGCACATCCCTTCGTCGCGGTGGATCGTGGCCGACGGCCGCCCGCGTGACAGCCCACGCGGGCATCGCGGCACTCGTGCGGGTACCCATACGCCTGCTTCGCAAACCGGTTGGACATGGGATTCGGCTGCGCGGCGTTCCGGCGCTAGACCGGCCTTCAGCCCTTCGTCGCCGGGGGCGGCACGCGCACAGTCGACGAGCACAGCGCCGACGACGCAACGCCGGCCCCCGATACCGGTGCGAATCCCCTGCCGATTCGGGTAGGACTACTCATCCGCCCGAGGCGCCCTTGGCGCGACGCTACTAGGCATGAACGATCACAGCACCCGCCTGGACCGACTCGCAGTGGAGATCGACATCACCGCCCGGCGTCTCGACTGGATGCGCGGTGAGGTCGCTGCGCTGGCGACGCAGTCCGCCCCCGCGACATCTGCCGGATACGTGCAGACGCCTGCCGGAGGACCGCAGCCGCAGCCCCCGGCCCCGCGCCCCTCCGCGCCCGTGCGCATGCCGGGGCCCCAGGCGCCGTCGGGCCCGGCGGTGCCGGGCCCCTGGCCCCGCACTTTCGAGCCCGCGACGGGACCGCTGTACACGCCCCGCGCGCCTCGACCGACCGTCGCCACACCGCACGTCACCGTGCCGCGACCGACTACGGCGCGTGTACTCGCTGCGGGCGGCGCGATCGTGACGCTGATCGGCGTCGCACTCCTGCTTGCGCTGGCTGCGCAGGCCGGTCTGCTCGGGCCCGCAGTACGGGTCGGCCTGGGCGGCACGCTGGCCGTCGCCCTGACGGGCGCGGCGCTGTGGTCGTCGACGAGGCCGGGAGGGCGTGTAGGAGCGGTGGCGCTCGGAGCCACCGGCGCCGCGGCGGGGTACCTGGACGTGGTCGCCGCGACGGGTATCTACGGCTGGTTGCCGCCGGCCGTAGGGCTGGTGCTCGCGGGAGCGATCGCGCTCGGCGGTCTGGCGCTTGCGGCGCGCTGGCGGTCGGAGTGGTTCGGGATACTCGTGCTCGCACCGCTCTATGTGCTGGCACCGGCGCTCGCCGACGACGGTTACCTGCTCGGAGCGTTCACCCTGGTGCTCGCCGCAGCGACGGTACCGATCGGGCGCCCGCGGCGCTGGCCGTGGCTGCATCTGGTGTGCTCGGTAGGCACTGCGGTCACGTTGGGCACGCTGCTGATCGCCGCGACCGCCGCCGAAGCACCCGCGGCGGTCGCGGCCGCACTGGCCGCGGGCCTCGTCGGGCTGTGGGCGGCGGCAGACCCGGAGGTCCGGGCCGGGAATCGAACACCGGTCCTCGCCGGTGGGCTGATCGGGCTGCTTCCGCTGTTGGCTGCGCCGGTCTCGGCTCCGGACCGCCTGGCCGCGGCGGGCCTGATGCTGGGCGCGCTCGGCGCGGCGCTCGTCGCGTGGTTGCCGGGCACGACCCAACGTGTGCGCGGCGCCTGGTACTCCGCGGCCGGGGTGGCCGGCGCTGCGGCCGCCCTCGTCGCGCTGGGCGCGGCGACCGGGGCTGCGGTACTAGTCGCGTGCGGCGCGGCATTGCTCGCATTCGCAGGCCGCGATGCCGCCACCCGATGGGCGGGTCTGGTCCTGGGTACCGCAGGCGGCCTGCTGATGCTGCCCGACCTGGTGGCGACCACGGTAGACGAGAGTCGCTGGGCTCCACTCGGTTCCGCCGCCGTGCTGGCCGGATCGGCGTGCGGCATCGCTTTCGCGCTGGTCGGAGCGTGGCGGTTCGGCCCGGGTGAGTCGTCGTGGGGTACGGGGGCGGTCGCGGCGCTGGCTTTTGCGACCGCCCTGTCGGCCAACGCCGGTTACGCGCTCGGTGGGCACACGGGCTACCTGTGGGGCCACGGCGTAGCGACGGTGCTGTGGATCGCGGCGGGTGCGGCGGCGCTCGCGGTGTCGCGGCGGCGCGGGCGTGCGGGGGCGAGGGCCGCGGGCCTCGCGATGATCGGTGGCGCGGTCGCCAAGCTCTTCCTGTTCGACCTCGCGGCCCTCGACGGTCTGGTGCGTGCGGTCGCGTTCCTGTTGGTCGGCGGGGGTCTGCTGGGCGTCGGGACGCTCTATGCCCGTGCGCTGCCAGACCTCAGCGGACGCCGTTGAGGTACGAGCCGATGGGCGAACGGGAGGCCTCGGCGCGCAGGACGGCTCGGTGCACGGGGCGCGCCGCCGCGTATCGGGCGACGCCTTCGGCAGTGATACGGGCGATGACGGAGCGCCGGTCGCCGAGGCAGATCTCGCGCGTGAGCAGCGACTCGCGATCGAGCCGACCGACGAGGCGAGACAGTGCGGACTGCGACAGGTGGACCCGTTCCGACAGGTCGGCCATGCGCAGCCCGTCGACCGGCTCCTGGGCGAGTTGCTCCAGCACCTCGAACTCCGATGCTGAGAGCTTGTGCTCGCCCAGGGCGCGGTCGAGCGCGCAGTTGAGACGCGAGAAGTCGCGCAGGAGGACGTGCCACTGGGCCGCGAGTGTCTCGTCGGCTGACGCACGGGTGGTCTGCGACATGCAGGAAACGGTACCAAAACGGACATGCATTTCCCGAGACGAAGTATCCCGCTAGGCGAGACCCTATGGCGAGGTCAGGAGCTCGAGGCTGCGCGGTCGACGGGGCTCACGGCTGCCGCGGCCGCGGATTCGGCCCGCACGTGGAACCGCCATGCGAGCAGCACCGCGGTCGTAGCGAAGCCCAGGCACAGCCCGGCCCACACGCCCCAGCCGCGCCATCCGAAGGCGTACGCGCACAGCAGCATCGCGGGGATACCCACCGCCCAGTACCCGACGAGGGTGCAGCGCAGCCCGGATACCGTGTCGCCCAGGCCGCGCAGCAGCCCGACCAGGATGTTCTGTGTCCCCTTGCTGTACATCTGAGCGACGGCGAACAGCAGCAGTGTCGAGGCCGTGGCGACGACGGTGTGGTCGGTCGCGCCGTGCAGGAAGGGCCACAGCATCGCCTGCGGCACCGCGATGAACAGCACCGCGAGGACCGCCATGAACGACCACGACAGCGTCAGTGCGCGGCGCGCGATGACGGGCGCGGCATCCGCGTCGCCCTTGCCCAGCGCTCGGCTTACCAGGATCGACGAGCCCTGGGACAGGCCGATGTTGCACTGGTAGACGATGTATGCCAGCTGATTGGCCACATTGGACGCAGCGAGCATGACCGGACCGAAGGCGCCCATGAGCAGCGTCGCGATGGACGTGATCGCCGCCTCGGATCCGTAGGTCAATGCGATGGGCGTTCCGTGCCGCGCGATGTGCCGCACCGTCGCCGAATCGGCGCGCCACGCGGCCAGCGAGACGAGCCCGCGCAGCCCGGTGTCGCGCCGCAGCGCCGAGGCGAAGACCGCCAGCGTGAACACCTGCACGACGGTCGTCGAGAGTCCTACACCGGCTACGCCGAGGTGCGGCAGACCGAGCCAGCCGTAGATGAAGGCGGCGTTGCAGACGGCATTGACACCGATCGACACGAGGGTCACCGCGAGCAGCGAACCCGGCCTGCGAAGACCGACGGCGAACTGCCGCAACACGTTCAGCCACACCATCGGGAAGAGGCCGCCGGCCAGCGCGAAGATCATTGCGCGCGCCGGTCCCACCACCTCGGGTTTCTGCCCGAGCAACGGTAAGGCCGCGCCCAGTCCGCAGAGCACGGCGGCACCCACCGCCGCGGTAAGGGTGGCGACGAGGAGTGCCGAGCGCACCAGCACCCGGATCCGGTCGCTCGCCTCATCATCGAGGGCGTGCGATCCGGTGCGCCGCTCGCCCGCCCCCGCCTCGGTCGCGACGAGATTGCCTATCCCCGTTACCATTCCGACGCACATGGTGCGGACCTGGTTGTACAGCAGGATGGCGAGGCCGCCTGCGGCGACCGCGGTCACGTTGATCAGGCCCAGCATCGCGAGGTCGACGCTCGTGAGCGCGACCTGAGCCAGCTGGATCCCGGCGATCGGTGAGGCCAGCGCGAGGACATCGCGATAGCCGTGCGGTTCCCGCGTCACGCGGTCAGCCCTCCCATCTCCGACCGTCGCGAGGCGCGGTCGTCGTCGGCAACCCGGACGGACTCGTCGTAGGCGTTCAGCCAACGTCTGACGCGGCGGTGCGCCGGTTCGTCGAGCACGCCGCGCGCGGCGAGCCAGTCGTCGTCGTATACGGAGTCGAGGTACTTCTCGCCCGCATCATTGCAGAGTACGACGACGGTGCTGCCGGCCGGCCAGAGCACCAGATGCCGCAGCGCGACGTGGATAGCTCCGCCCGTGGTCCCGCCGAGCAGGAGGCCCGTGCGGCGGGCGACGACCCGCGCGGTAGCGAAGGCGTCGCCGTCGCCGACGCGGTGGTCGATGTCTATGACGTCGCGATCGACGTTGCACCCTATGGGGAAGCCGGCCGGACTTCCGGCGCCGGTCTGGTGGTAGACGCCGGGTTCGCCGCCGAACACGATGGAGCCGCGCGGCTCGACGGCGACCGACTGCGCCATCACCCCGCGTGACCGCAGCCCGCGCACCGTGCCGCACAACGACCCACCGGTCCCGAGTGCCGCCACCAAGACGTCGAACGTCCCGAGCTGGTCGATGAGCTCGTCGGCCAGGTCGCCGTAGCCGTTCGCGTTGCCGGGATTGTTGTGCTGATCCGGGTGGAAGGCGCCGGTCTCGGCGGCGATCTGCGCGGCTACGCGACGGCGCTCGATGCTGCTCGGACCCGCGGTCGGGTCGGCCTCGACCACCACCAGCTCTGCGCCCATAGCCTCCATGGCGCGCAGCTTGTCCTTCGCCGCGTGCCGGTCGACGATCGCGGTGAACCGGTAGCCGCGCTCCAGCGCGACCAGGGCCAGGCCCAGGCCGGTGTTACCCGACGTGGGCTCGACGATGCGACCGCCCGGACGCAACCGCCCGTCGGCCTCCGCCTCCAGCACCATCTGCCTGGCCATCCGGACCTTGCACGAACCGGTCGGGTTGAGCTGCTCCAGCTTGAGCAGCAAGCGGGTGCCGGAGCCGGTGCGCACCAGCTCGAGTAGAGGCGTGGAACCCACGAGCTCGCTGGTGCGCCGGGCGATGACGGCGTCGCCGCTGAGCTCACGTGGGAGCACGGCGAGCGGGGACGCCGCGGCGGGCGGTGTCATCGGACCTCCTGGGTCGGGAACTCGGTGTCGAGGTGCCAGCGGTGGTCGTCGTCGACGACGACCTTGGGCGGAAGTGGCAGCTGGTGGAAGCCGCTCTCGTTCTTGTCCATCTGATAACCCGCGGTGTTCGGGTAGACCAGCAGGTCTCCGGCGCGGGGCGGCGCATCCAGCCGGACAGCACGCCAGGTGAGCACGTCGTACTCCATGCAGCTCGCGCCGCCGACGAATGTCCGCACCGGCCCGTCGCTGCTCGGATCGCGCTGAACGAGGATCGGGTCGGGCAGGAACTCACTGCCCTTCCACTGCTCCGAGAGGCTCATGCTCAGGCCGGCCACGGTGGTGACACCGTGGCCCGGCCGCGGTTCGAAGCCCTGCACGGGGAAGACACTGAACCCGGCGCCGTCCACCAGGGCGCGGCCGGGTTCGAGCAGGATCTCGATGTCGTTGTCCCGCAGGCGCTCCGCCAGCACTCTGCCGCGGCTCTCGGTGCGCAGGATCGCCGTCACCATCGTGGCGCCGGTGGGCGCCTGGTGGTATGGGTACGTCTTCTCCGGCATCCGGCCCGCGTGGAACCACTCGGGCCGCGCGCCGTGGCGGTATGCCGCCCAGTCCTCCTCGGTGACGTACGAGACGGCGATACCGCCCCCGATGCTGATTCGATCTGCGCGGTGGCCGGCTGCGCGCGCGTCGATACACAGGTCGACCAGCGTGTCGGCGAGACGGGCCCGGGGCTCCACCGCGTACCCGTCCAGGTGGAACGAGAAGCCGCGCAGCTCAACTCGGCCGTCGAGCTCGGAACAGCGGCGCACGGCCGCCTGCAGGCTGTCGGTGTCCATGCCGAATCGGCTCTCCGGTGCCGACGGTGGACGGACCCGCAGCAGCACGTCGACGCTGCGTCCCGCATCTGCCGCGGCGCACGCGACGCGCTCGAGTTCGTCGGCGGCGTCGACGGCGACCAACGCGCCGTGCCGCGCGGCGAGCCACAGCAGGCCGCCGGACTTGGCCGCACCGGTCACTCCGATGTCCTCGGCACGGATGCCGTTGCCCAGTGCGGCGGCGAATTCCGGGACGCTCGCGACGTCGACGCCTGCTCCGGGGACGGCCGCTTCGCGCAGCCAGGCCGCCGCCTTGTTCGCCTTCTTGCCGTAGTACACGGTGCCGGAGACGGATTCGGCGGCGAGGGCGTCGATCATGGCGCGCAGATTGGCGGCGAACGTGCCCGGGTGGACGACGTGGAACGGCCCGCCGCCCACGGCGCGAGCGATCTGCCACAGCTCGGGGGAACGGCGCAGGGCGGGCGCCCAGTCCCGCTCGACGGCGGGTAGCGGCGGCGCGAAGGCCTCGGCCCCGTCGGTCACCGGCGCGCCGGTCCGGGGCCGTTCGGGGGCGGCCGGCTTCTCGGTCAGCTCCACAGCGCCACCTCCTGTCCGCGTCCGGCTGCGATCGCGCGGGTCGCGAGGGCGTGCGCGACGGGGATATCCGTGATGATCATGCCGCTAGAGAACGCGAAGACGCGGTCGGTGTCCGATCGCCGCCCCGGCGCGCGGCCGGCCAGGATCTCGGGAAGCTCCGCATCCACGTGGAACTCGCCCTCGGGGCCCGCCATCCGACGGCCCGTCACCTCGACCTGAGCCGTCGACGTGGCCACGGTGTAGTCGGCCTCCGCCAGTGTGCCCTCCTTGACCCCCTTGCTCGATACGGACACCAGCAGGCCGCCCTCGGGCAGCCAGCCGAGCTCTATCTTGGGATGCGCTGCTCGGCCCGATGCTGCGACGACGATGTCCGATCGGCTCGCCGCCTCGCGCACGTCGTCGACGAGTTCTACCTTGCGGCCTGGGAATTCGTCCTCGACGGCGGCGACGCATGCGGCGATGCCGTCTGGGTGGGTGCCGAACAGTGACACATGCTCGAGGCCCGGGAGGACGGTCAGTAGATACGGAAGCGTCTGTACGCCTTGTGCTCCCGTTCCGACCATCAGGGCGGAGCGCGCTCCCGGGCGCGCACAGGAACGCGCGATGAGGGCGGTCGACGCCGGCGTCCGGGTCGCGCCGACACGGTGACAGTCCATGAGGGCGAACGGCATTCCGCTCGCGTCGTCGTACAGGGTGATGGTCGTGTAGTACTTCTCGGCGCTGGTGCTGCCCTGCCGGTACGAGGTCTTGAACGCGGCCTGCTCCAGCGAGCCGTCGTAGCCCAGCATCGAATAGGTGACGGCGTCGCGGCCCGCTTCGGGCATCGGCACCATCAGCTTGGCCGGATTGCGGGATCTGCCGGCCGCGTACGCCAGATAGCCCTCCTCGACCATCGATACGGCGTCGTGCGGCGCCACCCGGAGGTCGGCGAGGTCGCTGCGGGTGAGGACGGTCAGTTGCGGGTCGTTCGAGGGCAATGGCCCTCCTTTCCTCGGGCTGCGGAATATGTTGGTACACAGTGGTATACGACGGCACGGAGCCGTGCAGCAGGCATCGTCTCCAGGGGAGGTCCTGGGCTGTAGGTGAGCCTAACTTCATTGTTACGTGGACGCAATGAATGTGGTTGGGTTAACTCCGTTACGCCCGAGATATGCTTTATTGCAACAATATTCGTGATCGGCGATAGGTTTACGCGTACGTACGGTCGCGCTGCTGGTCAGACGACACGCTCCCATCGGAGATCCGGAGGATTCGGTCGCAGCACGCATCCGCGAGGGGCAGGTCGTGAGTGACGAAGAGCACGCCGACGCCCGTCCGCGCTACGTCACGGATCGCCCTGGCCACCGCTGCGGACGCGGCGGGGTCCAGCGCGGAGGTCGGCTCGTCGCAGAGCAGATATCTCGGCCTGCCGCCCAGCGCCCGTGCGAGCGCCGCGCGCTGGAGCTGCCCCTCCGAGACCTCGGGCGGCCGGCGGTCCAGCAGAGCCGCGGGCAGGCCGACGACACCGGACAGCTCCGCCGCGTCGAGCGAACCGCGCGCGCACACCTCGATGGAGCGCCGCAGCGTCAGGCGCGCGTCGCAGGAACGTCGTGGCGACTGGAACAGCACGGCGCGTGACCCGTCTCCGGGGGCGGCGGTCGCACCGTCGACCGTCACCGTCCCTGTCGTCGGCCGGGTGAGTCCGGCGAGCACCCGCAGCAGGGACGTCTTGCCTGCGCCGGACGGCCCCGTGAGCCCGACGATCTCGCCCGGCGCGACGTGGACGTCGATGTCGGAGACGACCGCAACGCCGCCCCGACGCAACGAGAGGTGCTGCCCCGCAAGGCCCTTGTCGAGGTCGGGATTCATACGATGGTGTCTCCGTAGCGGTAGTCGTCGGGGAGGTCGACGAGATCGGGTAGTGGGTGGGGAAGCGGCGTGAGCCCGTTCTCGGGCAGCGCCGCGAGCAGGTCACGGGTGTACTCGTGCCGAGGCCGGTCCAGCACGCGGCGTGCCGGACCGGATTCGACCACCCGCGACGCACACATGACCGATATGTCTGCGGTGTCACCGGTGATGCACGCCAGGTCGTGGGTCGCAGCAATGACGATGCGACCGGTACCGGCGAGGTCGCTCAGTAGCGAGACGACGGACGTCGACAGCTCCGGATCGAGCGCCGACGTCGGCTCGTCGGCGATGATCACCTGTGGGTCGCCGGCCAGGGCAGCCGCGATCGCCGCCCGCTGGGCCATGCCTCCGGAGAGCTCGTGCGGATACCGCCGGAGGGCGGAGCGATCGAGCTCGACGAGGTCGAGCAGCTCGGCCGGGGAGCGCTCACCGCGGGCGTACCTCGCCGTCTCGGCGAGCTGTGGACCGAGGCGGCGGACGGGGGTGAAGCAGGTCATGGCCGACTGCGGCACGACGCCGACGGTGCGCCCGCGCCGCTGCCAGAGCTCCGGGCCGGTGAGGACCGTCCCCGATTCGTCGGTCACCGATACGTTCCCGGACACGACGGCCGAGCGGGGGAGTAGCCCCGTTATGGTCGACATCAGCGTCGACTTCCCCGAGCCGGACCCGCCGACCAGGAAGTGGAGTCGGCCCGCCGAGGCGGTGAGATAGGCATCCGTGACGGCGTGGACCGTACCGCCGCGGCGCAGCGGGATCCGTACGGTGAGACCCGAGACATCGAGGGTCGTGGGCGTGGTCATGCGTGACTCCCAGCGGCTGCGCCACCACGGTCTCCTCGCGCGGTGCCGGAGGCGCCCGCACGGCCGAGCACCGCGAGCGCGAGCGTGGCCGCGATTATCGCCCCGGCCGGGAACAGCAGTCGCCACCACTGGCCGAGGAGCAGCGCCTCCTGGGCGTCCGAGAGCAGGGTGCCCAGGGAGGCGCGGTGTGCCGGTAGTCCCAGCCCGAGGAAGGAGAGCGTCGACTCGTGCCAGATCGCGTGGGCTACAAGGAATACCGCACCTACAGCGGCCTGTCCGGCGACCACCGGCAGGAGGTGGATCCGGGCGATACGGTGGCTGGGCACCCCTGCGAGCCGCGCCGCCTGCACGAACTCGGCGTCGCGCAGGGGCAGCACCTCGGTGCGGACCACGCGGGCGACGGCCGTCCAGTGGGTGAGCACCAGCGAGACGATGATCGCAGGCACCGATCCGGAGAACATCGCCACTATGAGGATGGACAGCAGCAGGCTCGGGAGTGCCGTGAAGGCGTCGGCGATGCGCATCACGATCCGGTCCCACCAGCCGCCGAGCAGCCCGGCGATCAGGCCCACGACGACGCCGACGACCGTCGATACGGCGGCCGTTACCAGGGCGATTCCCAGTGAGACCCGCATCGCGACGGCCACCATCGCCAACAGATCGCGGCCCGTGCCGTCGGTTCCGAACGGATGCGCGCCGCTGGGAGCCGTTCCCGCAGAGGCGAAGTCGACGAGTGATTCGTCGGCGGACGTGAGTGCGGGTCCGAGCGTCGCGAACAGCGCGAGGACGAACAGCACCAGCAGCGCCGCCGTGGGTGCAGGCCGCAAGCGCTGCACGACGACGGGCACGGAGAAGCGGCGTGGGGTGGAGAGCTCAGCCATCGTCCGCGATCCTCGGGTCGATGGCGACCGCCGCGGCGTCGGCGGCGAGATTGCCCATCAGCACGACCGCTGTCGATGACACGGCTATGACGGCGAGCATCGGGAAGTCCAGCGCGCGTGCCGATTCCACAGTAGCCTCGCCCAGGCCCGGCCAGGCGAAGACGGTCTCGACGACCGTGGCGCCGACCAGCAGCTCCGGCATCCGGCCGCCGGCCAGAGCCAGGAACGGGGCGATCGCCGCGGGTAGCACGTGGCCGAACTCGATCGCGCGCCGCGGCAGTCCGCGGGCGCGGGCGCCGGCCACCGCATCGGTGGACGCGGCGCGCACCATGGATTCCCGCAATCCCTGGATCAGCCACGGGGTCTGCGAGAGGCCGAGCGCCAGTGCGGGCACCACGAGGTGGCCCGCAGCGGACGCCACCGTTGGGTCCGCACCCGGTTCCGATACACCGGATACCGGAAGAGTCAGGCCCACAGTCGATATCAGCAGTATAGAGCCGAGAGGCAGGACGAACGGTGGCAGCGACTGCAGCAGCACGGCGACCGCACCGATAGCCCGATCGACGGGCCCGCCGCGATCGATACCCGCGGCGATGCCGAGGACGAGCGCGACGACGATCGCCACGCCACCGCCGGCGACGCCGAGCAGCATCGACCAGCCGAAGCGCTCCGAGAGGACCTGAGTCACGGGCTCGTGATATGCGCGGGAGAACCCGAGGTCGCCGTGCAGCAGCCCACCGAGCCAGTGCCACCAGGCGCTCGCCCAGCCCTCGTCGAGACCTAGTCGTGTGCGCAGCTCCTCGCGCTGGACGTCGGTATAGCCGTCGCCGCGATCACCGAGATAGCCGTCCACCGGGTCGAACGGGCTCGCCCATGCCAGCGCGAATGTCACGGCGGATATCGCGACCACGAGCGGCAGCGCGAAGGCCAGCCGGCGGCGGGTCAGTCGCGCGACACGGGCGACCGTGGGAGACAGGGTCACCGCGTCCACCGGCTGAGTGAGTACCACGGCCCCCATGCCACACCGTGCGTGTGCGGTTCGAGGGCGGTCGGCCCGACCTTCCATCCGCCGGGGCGCAGCACATAGGTGTGGTTCTCCGATACCAGGGCGAGCAGGCCGGGGTTTCTGCGGTAGGCGACCTGGACCTCGCGGTAGAGGGCGTTCCGCTCGGCCGGGTCCGTCTCGACACGGGCGGCGTCCAGCGCCCGGTCGACGTCGCGGTCGGTGTAGTCGGAGACGTTGTCCCACTTGGACCCCACGCCGGGTGCCGCGTACTTCGAGTGCAGCTTCGGATACAGCTGCGAGTCGAGCGTGTAGGGCTGGCCTCCTCCGCCGAGCAGGAACGACGTCTTGGTGAGGTATGACGCCGTCATCGTCGACTTCTCGACCGGCACGGGTTCGAGTTCGACGCCGACCCGTTGGGCGGCGGCGACGGTCGCCATCGTCAGGTCGCGGCGGACGACCTCGGTGGGGTAGTACGCAACAGGGAAGGCGGCTCGCACACCGTCTTTGGCGCGTATCCCGTCGGGGCCCTTCCGCCATCCGGCTGCTTCGAGAGTGCGCTCGGACTGCGCGGGGTCGAAGGGGAACTCGGACGCGCGGTCGTAGGCGGCGCCGTATCGCGATGTGACCAGCGTCGAGACGGGCGTGCCCCCGCCGTGCAGGATGTCGCGCACCATCGCTTGCCGGTCGACGGCGAGGTTCAGGGCGAGTCGCACGGCCGGGTCTCCGGCGACCCGGTTCCCGCTAGGCAGTGTGATCCCTAGCCAGTCACCGGATTTCGCGGTCACTGTGCGGTAGCCGTCCTTGGCGACGGCGCCTGCGAGCTCGGCTGGGAGACGGGTGCCGTCGGCGCTGGCGCGCAGTTGCGCGGCGCGGGCGCGGTCGTCGTCGGTGCGGCGCACCACGAACCGCTTCACGGCGGGCGTGCCGTCGCGGTGATCTGCACGTGCCCGAAGCACCAGTTGGTCGGGACGCAGCGATTCGAGCACGTAGGGGCCCGTGCCGATCGGGTGGTCTGCGAGCGGCGAGCGGTCCGCCGGCACCTTCTCGCGGAAGTAGCGCGCGGGCGCGATCGATAGGAAGAGACGGTGCGGCACATCGCCGTACGGCCCGGTGAGGTGGAAGTCGACCGTGTCGGGGCCGCTCTGCTGGACCGACTCGATGAAGTCGAACTGCGCGGCGATCGGCGATGCGAAGGCGGGGTCGACGACGGCGTTGTAGGTGGCCGCGACGTCCGCGGGTCCGAAGGGAGTCCCATCGGAGAAGGTGACGCCGGTGCGCGTGTGCACCCTCCAGTGGGCCAGGTCCCCGCCGACGGGTTCCGGCGCGTCGACCGCCAATACCGGGACGGCATCGGGGATCCGGTCGTCCTGCCCCTCCTGCACCCGGTACAGGCCCTCGTAGATCTTCGACTCACCGTTGTCGCCGTGGCCGAGCAACGGCGAAAGGCCGCCCAGTTCCTCGGTGTCGATCACCGTGAAGGTATCCGTGGGCCCGTGTGGGGAACGTGCTGTGTCGCAAGCCGACACCGCTAGAAGCGAGGCGAGCGCGATGGGGACGAGGAGGCGGAGTCGGTTCGGCACGCCAGAAAAACTATCGCAAACGATAATCATTAGCAATTTGACTGATATGTGGCCGCTCGCACAGTGAGGGCGCGTTCCGTCACTGATGGTGAGGCTAACCATGCTGCTACGGTGGCGCCGGGGCCGGAGCGGCCCACGAGCGGATCCGAGGATTAGCGATGAGTATCGAACTGACACGGCGTGGTGCACTGGGGGCGATGGCCTCCACGGCGGGACTGGTGGCGCTCGCCGCCTGCGGAGCCGGCGGCTCCGGCACGCCCTCGGGGTCGACCCAGGCCGGGCCGCCGCGCCGCGGAGGCACGCTACGTGTGGGCGCGGTCGGGACCGCGTCGAAGCAGCAGCGGGATCCACACATGTTGCTGCGCAACGACAGTGACAACCTCATCCATTCGCTGGTATTCGACCCCCTCACGGTTCCCGCGGAGAGCGAGCCTGTCGCGCCGCGCCTCGCGAAGTCCTGGGTGTCGGACCCGACTCAGCGGGAGTGGACCTTCACCATCGCCGATGGTGCCGTCTTCCACGACGGCAGCCCGGTGCGTCCCGAGGACGTCGTCTTCTCCCTGCGCCGCCTACACGGCAAGCCCGGCGGCGACTGGAAGGTTCCCGTCGAGCCCGACGACATCCAGGTGGCCGGGCCGCACGCGGTGAAGCTGGTCTCCAAGACACCGAACAGCCAGCTCCCACTGCTGCTGCGGTTCATGACGTTCGTGATGAAGGAGGGTTCGCCCGGCCTCATCACCGATTCGCCCGGTACCGGCCCCTTCGTCCTCGAGTCCTACACGGATGGCACCGCGCGGCTGCGGGCGAACGACCAATGGTACGGCGGGCGCCCTTACGTGGACGCGATCACCGTCACGCCGTTCGCCGACACCCAGGCTCTCGCCAACGCCGTCACCTCGGGTCAGATCGATCTCGCCAGCGCGGTGGGGCCGCTCGCCGGACGTGCGGTGGCAGGCCGCAAGGACCTGGCCGTCGTCCGGCGGCGGGACGACACCAATGTCATGCTCGCGATGCGTGCGTCCGACGGACCGTTCGCCGATCCGCGTGTCCGCCAGGCGGTCGCGAAAGGCATAGACCGCGATGCCATGGTCAAGCAGGTCTACTCGGGCTGGGGTGCCGCCGCGAACGACGTACTGGGCGTGCGTGATCCGAAGCTGGACCACTCGCTGGTGCGTCGACGCGATGTCGAGGACGCGAAGCGGCTGCTGGCCGAGGCGAAGTTCGACACTTCCAAGCGGTACACCCTGTACACCAAGGACGAGACGTTCGGCGAGGTGGCGTCCGCGCGGCTGGCGGCGACCCAGCTCCGCGACATCGGGCTGCAGATCGACGTCAGCGCGCAGGAGCCGTCCGTCTTCTACGACAAGTACTGGAAGACTCCGCAGGCGTCCCTCATGACCGTCAGCTGGGGGACGAACGACTCGATCGTGTTCTACGCGGGCAAGATCCTCGCATCCACATCGTCGGCGAACGAGACGAAGTTCAACGATCCCGAATACGACCGGACGTACGCGGACCTGCTCGCGCACGGCCACGGCCAGGAGCAGGACGCCGCGTTCGAGAAGCTGCAGCAGATCGAGTTCGAACGGGGCCCGTACGTGTCCTGGGGGCTAGCCGACGGAGTGGACGTCACCAAGGCGAACGTGCACGGCGTGCCCACCATCACCGGCTACGGCCGCGTGCAGCTCGAGAAGGTCTGGCTCTCGTCGTGAGCGGCGCCGCGGTCGCGATCGGGCGGTCGCTGGCGCTACGGATCGCGACGCTCCTGGTCGTCGTGGTGCTCACCTTCTGGCTGCTCAGCATGCTGCCCGGCGACGGTGTGGGGCAACTTGTCGGCCGGGACGTCTCGGCCTCGGACGCGGCGGCGACCGCGCACGCCCTGGGCGTCGACCGGGCGTGGCCGGTGCAGTGTGCCGTGTGGCTGGGCAGGGTCCTGCGGGGGGACTTCGGCGTCAGCCACCAAGGTGAGCCGATCGCCGACGTCGTCGGGCGCCGGGTCCCGGCGACGCTGCTGCTGGCCGTCGGCGCGATGGCGCTCGGCACCGTGCTCGCGCTTGCGGGCGGGCTGCTCGCCCACGCACGGCCCGGGGGTCCGGTCGCGCGCGGCGTCGACGTCCTCACCGGGCTCTTCCTCGCGATCCCCGAATTCGCCCTCGGTGTGGCCCTCACGCTCGTGTTCGGGGTCTGGCTCGCCTGGCTCCCGACGGTCACCGTGCCCGGCCCGGGCGGTGGGCCGGCGTCGGCATCGATGCTGGTGCTGCCGATGCTGGCGCTCGCTCTGCCGGTCGCGGCTCGCAACGTCGGCGTGGTCGCCGCGGCGCTGGCCGAGGCGGACGCCCTTCCGGGAGCGCGCGCCGCGCGCCTCGACGGGGCAACGCCGACGGAGATCCTCACGCGCCACCTCGCTCCCGCCGCCGCGCCCACCGTCGCCGCGGCCCTCGCAGTGTCGTTCAGCCCGCTGCTCGGCGGGACCGTCGTCGTCGAGACCCTCTTCAACTATCCCGGCCTCGGGTCGGTGCTGTCCGGCGCGATCAGCGACCGGGACGCGGCGCTCGCCGCCACCGTCGTCCTCCTCATGGCCGCCGTGATGACGCTCGCCTTGATCGGTGCCGATCTGCTGCGCGCGTGGGGCAATCGAGGGAGGCGCATATGAGGGACCGCCGGAGCTCACTGGCCCGGATCGTCGCCCGCGTCGTCTGCCTGACGCTCCTCGGGCTCGTTCTGGTGGCGCCGCTGCTCGCGCCCCACGACCCGTCGCTGCCCGTGACCGAGCCCTTCGGCCCACCCGGGCCGGGAGCGCCACTCGGCGGCGACGAGCTCGGGCGCGACGTGCTCTCCCGATTCCTGGTGGGCGGCGCCGGTATCACGGCCCTGTGCCTCGTGCTCGCCGTGGTCCTCACCGGTGTCTCGCTGCTGGTCGGCGTGGTCGCCGCGCTGCGTCCGCGCCTCGGCTCGGTCGTCTCGGCGGTCGCGACGGTGATCATCCTGTTGCCGCCCGTGCTCGGGATGCTGGTCCTGCTAGTGGCTTTCCCGGACCTGCATCTCATCGGTTTCGCACTGGTGGCGCTGTTGTTCGGCACGCCCTACTGCGTCGTCGTGTTCCATGCCGCCGCGGACGGCCTGGCCCACACCGGCTACGTCGAGGTGGCGGTGAACAACGGTGAGTCGATGTGGGGGCTCGCGTGGCGCGAGGTCGCACCCAACCTCCGTGACACCGCGCTCGAGCAGTTCGTGATCCGATTCGTCTCGTGCGTCTACATGGTCAGCACAGCGGTCTTCCTGGGGTTAACGGGCGCGCTCGGCGATGTGAACTGGGCATCGATGACGCGGTCGGCGGTCGGCGCGGGCCTGGGACTCAACCCGTGGGCCGCGGTGGCGCCGGTGGCCGGAATCGTCGGGATCACCGTGGCGGTGCGGCTCCTCGTCGTTCGCCGGGCGGCCCCGCGTCGCCGCACGTCCGCCCCGCTGCCGGCGTCGTCCGAGGCCGTGGACGCCGCCGAATCCGGCGTACACGTGGCGGACCTGTGTCTGCGTACGCCCGACGGCGTCGAGCGCCGATACGACCTCGACGCCGAGCCTGCCACCGTCACGCTGCTCACCGGGCCTTCGGGCTCGGGCAAGACGCTGCTGCTCTCGGCGCTCGTCGGCGAGGTCGCGCCGCAGGTGGACTGCCTGCGCGGAGAGGTGGCCGTCGGGGGCGGTGCGCCGCTGGCGCTGGCGGGGACCGAACTCCGCCGGCTGCGCCGCACGCGCGTGACGCTGGTCGGCCAGGACGCCGGGCTCGCGCTGCCCGTCGCGACGCGGGTTCGGAGTCTGCTCGCCGCGCCGCTCGCGGCCGAGGCGGCCGCGACGCTCGGCGTGCCCGAGGCCGCGTTCGAGCGCCGCGCAGGCGAGTTGTCGGGCGGCGAACGGCGGCGCGTCGCCGTCGCCCGGGCGGTCGGCCGCGACACCCCGGTGCTGCTCCTCGACGAGCCCTTCGCGGGGCTCGACCGCGCCCGCGCCGACGCGCTGGTCGCGCTCTTGCGCTCCCGCGCGGATGCGGGCCGAACCGTGGTCGTGTCCGGCCACGACGTCGACTATCTCGCGCTGCATGCGGACGGCGTCGTCGACGTGACCGGGGCGTCCCGCTCGGGGCGGGCCGACTACGCACCCGCGCGTGACGCGGCGCCCGGGGACGCGGTGCTGACCGCGCGGGGGCTGACGGTCCGGCGCCGGCGCGCGGCCGTGGTGGCCGACGCCGATCTCGATGTTCCGGCGGGGGTGCTCACGGCGTTGGTGGGCGAGTCGGGCGCCGGCAAGACGACGCTCGCGCGCGCCCTCGCGGGCTTCGCCGACGGGACCACGGTCGCCGGGCGCATCGAGCTCGACGGCAAGGTGCTGTCCGCCCGGCGGCCGGCCGCGGTCCGGCGGCTGATCCAGGTGATCCCGCAGGATCCGCTCGCGAGCCTGCAGCCCCGGCGCACCGTCGGCGCGTCGATCGCGCGGGTCGCGATGCTGGCCGGTGCGCCCTCAGGCGACGATGCCGTGACCGCCCTGCTCGCCCGCGTCGGCCTCGAACCGGACCTCGCCGCGCGGTCACCGAACGAGCTGTCCGGCGGGCAGCGGCAGCGTGCGTCCGTCGCCCGGGCACTCGCGGCGCGCCCGCGCGTATTGCTGTGCGACGAGGTGACCTCGGCGCTCGACTATGCGGCGGCTGAGCAGGTGATGACGTGTCTCACCGAGCTGGCCCGCGCCGACGGCATCGGCATCGTCGTGATCAGCCACGATGCGGACCTGGTGGACCGGTATTGCGCGCTCGGCTACCGGGTCTCGGACGGTGCCGTGGTCTCGCTCGGAGATTCTGCTCCGGCCCTCCCTTGAGTGCTAGCACTCACGTGGGTAGAGTGCTAGATGGTTCGTGCAGGGGGTCACACGCCTGCTGCACACGGTGACGCCGGCACCCGCGACGACGGCCGTGACCGAGGGCCGACCGAGAAGAACTACAGCTACCCACATGGAGGCGCAACGTGGCAAGCGTGAACATCAAGCCGCTTGACGACAAGATCCTGGTTCAGGCCACCGAGGCCGAGACCACCACGGCATCCGGCCTGGTCATTCCGGACACGGCCAAGGAGAAGCCGCAGACGGGCACCGTCGTCGCCGTCGGCGAGGGCCGCATCACGGAGCAGGGCACCCGCATCCCCACCGGGATCAACGAGGGTGACACCGTCCTGTACAGCAAGTACGGCGGTACCGAGTTCAAGTACGGCGGCGAGGAGTACCTGGTGCTCTCGTCGCGCGACGTGCTCGCCGTCATCGGCAAGTAAGCGCCCGAACAAGGCACTGCCGATACCTCGCAGAACGCCCCGCGCCCGCGCACCGGTCCTTCGGCCGCGGCGCACGGCCCGGGGCGTTCTGTACATGAAGGAGCAATATGGCTAAGCAGATCGCATTCGATGAGGACGCGCGGCGCGCCCTCGAAAGCGGCGTCGACCAGCTCGCCGACGCCGTCAAGGTCACTCTGGGCCCGCGTGGCCGGCACGTCGTGCTGGCCAAAGCCTTCGGCGGTCCGACCGTCACCAACGACGGCGTGACCATCGCCAAGGAGATCGAACTCGAGGATCCCTTCGAGAACCTCGGCGCCCAGCTGGTGAAGTCCGTCGCGACCAAGACCAACGATGTGGCGGGCGACGGCACCACGACCGCCACCGTTCTCGCGCAGGCACTGGTCAAGGAGGGTCTCCGCAACGTGGCCGCGGGCGCCAGCCCCATCGCGTTCGGGCGGGGCATCGGCGCGGCAGCCGACAAGGCGTCGGAGATCCTGCTCGCGCAGGCGACTCCGGTCGACGGTGAGCGCGCCATCGCACAGGTCGCGACGGTCTCTTCGCGTGACGCGGAGATCGGCGACATGGTGGCGTCCGCGATGAACAAGGTCGGCGCCGACGGCGTCGTCACGGTCGAGGAGAGCTCCGGCGTCGAGACCGATGTCGAGGTCACCGAGGGCGTGCAGTTCGACAAGGGCTACATCTCGCCGAACTTCGTCACCGACCTCGAGACCCAGCGGGTCGTCTTCGACGATCCCCTGATCCTGTTGTACCGGGACAAGATCTCCTCGCTGCCGGACTTCCTGCCCCTGCTGGAGAAGGTCGTGGAGACCGGCAAGCCGCTGGTGATCATCGCGGAGGATGTCGAGGGCGAGCCCCTGTCCACCCTGGTCGTGAACACCCTGCGGAAGACGATCAAGGCCGTGGCCGTCAAGGCCCCGTTCTTCGGTGACCGCCGCAAGGCGTTCCTCGAGGACCTCGCGATCGTCACCAAGGCGACCGTGATCAACGCGGATCTCGGGCTGACGCTGCAGACCGCGGGCCTGGACCTGCTGGGCACCGCCCGGCGTGTCGAGGTCACCAAGGACTCGACGACCATCGTCGACGGTGCGGGTTCCTCGGCGGACATCGCGCAGCGCGTCAAGCAGCTCAAGGCCGAGATCGAGGCCAGCGACTCCGACTGGGACCGGGAGAAGCTCTCCGAGCGGCTCGCGAAGCTGGCCGGTGGCGTCGCGGTGGTCCGCGTCGGCGCCCACACCGAGACCGCGCTCAAGGAGCGCAAGCACCGCGTCGAGGACGCGGTGTCGGCGGCCCGCGCCGCGGTCGAGGAGGGCATCGTCTCCGGCGGTGGCACCGCGCTGGTCAAGGTGTCCGAGCAGCTCGCCGAGCTGGAGGACGCCACGTCCGGCGACGACCAGTTGGGCGTCCGGGCGTTCCGCAAGGCCCTGCGCGCGCCGCTGTTCTGGATCGCCACCAACGCCGGCGAGGACGGCTCCGTAGTGGTGAACACCGTGGCGGACAGCGGCAAGGGCTTCAACGCCGCAACGCTGCAGTACGGCGATCTCGTGGCCGACGGAGTCATCGACCCGGTCAAGGTGACCCGCTCCGCAGTGGTCAATGCCGCGTCGGTCGCGCGGATGATCCTCACCACCGAGTCGGCCGTCGTCGACAAGCCGGAGGAGGAGGCCGCGGACCCGCATGCCGGGCACGCGCACTGATAGGCGCCCCCTTCGCGAAACCCCCGCTCACCTCGTGTGAGCGGGGGTTTCGTCGTCTCGGGTGCTCGGGCCGGAAACATGTCGGTGGTCGGGTCTACCGTTCGGGCATGAAGTACGGGATCGTCGTCACGGACAAGGACCCACGCCGTTTCGCTGCGGCCGCCCGCGAGGCCGAGGAGGCGGGGTGGGACGCCGTCTTCTCATGGGAGTCGGTGTCGGGACTCGACGCATGGGTGGCGCTGAGCGCCGCAGCGGTCGCGACAGAGCGGATCCGGCTGGGCACCATGCTCACGCCACTCTCGCGGTGGCGACCCTGGGATCTCGCGCGGGTCACCACGTCGCTGGACCTGTTGTCCGGCGGACGAGTGATCCTCCCGGTGGGATTGGGTGCCGTAATGCCCGCATGGACCGCGTTCGAGCCAGACGAGGGCCGGCGCACCCGCGCCGAGCTGGTCGATGAGAACATCGACATCCTGCGCGGGCTGTGGTCCGGTGAGCCCTTCACCTACGAGGGACGGCATCATCACGTGCGGCCGCCGGATCCCGCTGCGTTCGCGCCGCCGCCCACGGTGCAGCGCCCCGGCATCCCCATCTGGTGCGTCGGGTTGGCAGGGGCCCGCCGGTCGATGGCGCGGGCTGCGCGGTGCGACGGGCTACTGCCGAACATCGCGCCGCCGGGAGCGGGCGCGGTTGCGGCGGAGTACGAGCCGACGGTCGCCGAGCTCGCGGGTGCGGCACGCGAGGTGCTCGACCTGCGCGCGGAGGCGGGCCTTCACGGACCGTACGACATCGTTGCCGAGACCGGGCATCCGCTTCGGGAGCGGGCGCGGGCAGTCGAGCGGGGCGCTGAGCTGGCTGAGGCCGGCTACACGTGGTTCGTCGACTCGTACTGGGACGCGATGGGTACCGACGAGGCGGCGGCCGTCACCGCTGCGCGGATCGCCGCGGGACCGCTCGTGTGAGTATCCCGGGCCGAGCGGGATCATCCAGGCGCGAGGCGCGCTAGGGTGCGGGCGAATCTGCGGTGCAGGAGGACGGCGGTGGTCGCGAGGCCGGCGGTGAGGCCGAGCCAGATGCCGGGACCGTCGAGCCCGGCGCCGAACGCGAGTAGTACTGCAAGCGGCAGCCCGACGAGCCAGTAGCCGACCACCGAGATGCGGAACGCGGCCGCCGTGTCCGCCAGCCCGCGGAGCATGCCGACGCCGATGTTCTGCGCGGCGTCGGCGAACTGCATGACCACTCCGACGAGCAGCAGCGACGCCGCGACGTCCCGCGTCGCCGTGTCCGCGCCGCCTGTGAACGCGGCGATGACCGGCCCCGGGACCATCAGGTAGACGGCACCGACCACGGCGACCACTGCCGTCACTGTGGTCAGCGCGGCTCGCGCCACGTCGCGGGCCGTGGCCGGATCACGCTGCGCGACGGCCCGCGACACCAGGATCGAACCGCCCTGGCTGAGGCCGATAGCCACCTGGAACACCAGGAAGATGATCTGATACGCGGCCGTATGCGCGGCGAGGGCTTCGGGCCCGATGACCCCCATCAACAGGGCGAGCACCGAGAACAAACCGGCCTCGCTGCCGTACGTCGCGGCTGTAGGGACCCCCAGCCGCAGCAGGCGGATCGTTGCCGCGCGGTCGGCGTGCCATACGTCGACGGCGAGCAGCGGCGCGAGCTCGGCGTCGCGGCGGACCGCCGCCCCGAACCAGGCCAGCGTCGCCACCTGTACGACCGTCGTGCCGAGCGCGATGCCGACGACGCCCATTCCCAGCCCGTACGCCAGCCCCGCGCTCACCGCGGCGTTGAGAGCGATCGATGCGACGGTGATGAGTAGCAGGGCGCGCGGGCGGCGCATACCCACGGTGTATTGCCGCAGGCACTGGAACCAGAAGTAGGGGAGCAGGCCGGGGGCGAACGCGAGCAGCGCCGGCCACGCGCCGGAGGCCACCTGAGCGTCCTGGCCGAGGAGTGGCAGCAGCAGGCCCACGCCGACGATGACCGCGATGCCGAGGAGGGCGGCGACGGTGGAGACCAGGAACCCGGCGCGGACAGCGCCGCGGACCGCGGCGTCACGCGCGTGGAAATCGGCGGGGCGATCTTCGGTGCGACCGGCATCGGGAAGCGTATGGGCGACCGCCACCTCGTTTCCGACCGGCGTCAGAAGTCCCACACCCATCGTTCTGACCTGGTTGAACACAGTGACGGCGAGACCGCCGGCGGCAAGCGCGGTGACCCCGAGGCCGCCCATCAGAGCCACGTCCGTGGACGAGATCACCACGGTCGCGAGCTGCGTCCCCGCGATCGGGGCGGACAGGGCGATCAGGTCGCGGTGCGCGGCCCGACGGTCGAGGGACATGAGGCCATGTAACTACAACCCGTCGCAGATCACCCGGGGCGGTGGGTCAGCCGGCTACGCGGCGGCGCGGGCGCTTCATCAGGATCGCGCGCTCGGTCTCGGACAACCCGCCCCAGATCCCGTAGGGCTCGGCGACGGCGAGGGCGTGCTCACGGCACTGCAGCAACACGGGACACTCTCGGCACAGCTCCTTGGCCCGGCGCTCGCGCTGAGCACGGGCGCGACCGCGTTCGCCGTCCGGGTGGAAGAAGACCGAGCTGTCGATCCCGCGGCAGCGGCCGTGCATCTGCCAGTCCCAGAGATCCGCATTCGGTCCAGGCAGGTGATTCGGCGCAGGCATGATCACTCCTATAACACTCATTCGGCGTGAGCCGTGGGGGCGCCGGCGTTGATACAGACCGCCGGGCGGTGAATGGTGCTGAGGAAACTCCGTTGTTCCGGTCGCTCGATCACCGTATGCAAACGATGTTGACGCGGTCAACCTCCCCCAACCGATGGGATGAATAGCCGATAGGCGCGAGAATTAACGTTGATTTCACACAACCGATGAGGTAGTGGCGGGGGCCGGGACCAGCATGTTCGGTGGCGGCACGTGACCTGTCTCACGAAAGGGAAAGCGCAGGTGAAAGCCCATTCTCGGGCGATTCTCAGAGGCTCGCGGCGCGCGGTGTGCGGCGGGCGGCACTCGCCGGGCGGGTATCGTCGAAGCCTGAAATCCGTCGGCTCAGGACGTTCCGATCGGCGGCGGACCGGAGGTTAATTCTTTGCAAACTGCCGCGTGGATGTCCGATTCCGCCAGCCCCGGCGATATCGCCGCGGCCTTCGGGGCAGCCGTGGGCGATGCCGGCGAGTGGGTGCCGGCACACGGCGCGTGGGCGAAGGGCGTGGCGTCTGCCGGCGAGGGCGCGTTCGCCGCTGCGCGGACGGCCGTCGGACAGTTGCGGGGACCGGGGGTATGGAGCTCGGCGGCGCGGTGCCTCGAGGCGTCGATGCTCCGCCAGACCGGCCGCCACCGTCTCGCGTCGGCCGTCGACGGTGCCGCCGTCGCCGCGCTCGCCGGGATGGCCGACGATGCCGATCCGGTGGCGCGGGCCTTCGCGGTGGACGGGCTCGTCGGCCTCGCGGCCGATGCCCTCGGCACGGGGCGGTACGCGCTCGCACACACTCTCATCGCGCGCGCCCGCGCGCGTATCGCGGCGTATCGCGGGCCGCAGGGCCCGTGGTGGACGCTCGATCGTGCGGCCCTGCGATGCACTTGGGTCGCGGCCGAGACCGCCGTCTACTCCGGCGACGGGCCCGGTGCGAGGGCGGCGGCGAAGGCGCTTGCGGATGCCGATCCGGGCGTTGCCAGGCCACGGCATCACGCCAAGACCCTGCTGGTCAGAGCAGCTGCGGTCGCTGGGGGAGGCGATAGTGCCACTGCCCTGGAGCTCGCCCTACGGGGGCATGAAGTGTCCGTCGCTCACGACTTGCGTCCTCTACAGTGGGCCGGTGCGCGTCTCGCGGCCGCTCTGACCGACGGTGAGTCGCGCAACCGTTTCGACTGGGAAGCGGATAGCGTCGTTGCGGTGCTCACGGCACGCGGAGCGGATTTCTCGCGATACGCGTGATACGCACGTGCGGGATGTGACGATTGGGTGGGCTCGGTCACGAGCGACGACGAGGATGTAACGGCGGGGTAGACACAGGCGATGAATCTGGCAGGTGAGGAGCTGGACCGGGCGGTCCTCGCGGCGACGCGTGGCGACCGTAAGGCGCTCGCCGACGTACTCGAGAGCATCCGTCCCCCGGTCGTGCGTTACTGCCGGGCCCGGGTCGGGGCCTTCGACCGCCATTCGATGTCCGCGGACGATATCGCGCAGGAGGTGTGCATGGCCGTCATGACCGCACTACCTCGCTACGAGGACCAGGGACGCCCGTTCATGGCCTTCGTCTACGGCATCGCGGCGCACAAGGTGGCGGACGGATTCCGGAGTGCAGGTCGTAACAAAGCGGATCCGGTGGACGACATACCGGAGACGGTGTCGACTGAGGGCGGGCCGGAAGCGCTCGCCCTCGACTCGGACGCCGGCCGGCGGATGCAGCTGCTGCTGCAGATCCTGCCGGAGAAACAGCGCGAGATCGTCATCCTCAGGGTGGTGGTCGGGTTGTCGGCCGAGGAGACTGCCGACGTCGTGGGCGGCACCGCTGGTGCCGTCCGAGTCGCGCAGCACAGAGCATTGAGCAGATTGAAGAACGAGCTGATGAGAGAAGGTGAGAGCAGTGGGCGAGGGGCGTGACGATCCGCGTCGGCGGGGCCAGCGGCCCGACCGTCCGGGTCCCGGCGGTCAGTACCCGTCCGGGCAGGGTCCGGACGGCGTAGGCCCGAACGGGCCCGAGCGCACCGCTGCACACCGTCAGGGTCCGCCGATCCGTCCGATGCACCCGGACGGCCGGACCGGCCGGTTCGCGGCGGAGGACACCGGCTTCGTCGACCGCATCCGCGAGGATGAACCCGTCGATATGACGGCGGTGCGTCGAGACGATGCGCTGCTCGACGCCATCGCCGGCGGCGGCACCGTCTCCACCGACACTCCCGCCGAGTATGCGCTCGCATCGCTGCTTGCCGACTGGCGTGACGAGATCGTCACCAGCCCCGTCCCGCAGAAGCCCACCGTCGACGAGGTGCTCGCCGCGCCGGTGCAGACGTCCAGGCGACGGTCTGCTCGCAGATTCCAGATCATCGCGGGCGCCGCAGCCGCGTTCGTCGCGGTCGCGGTCACCGGAGGCGTGTTCGTACACAAGGCGCAGCCCGGCGACTCCCTGTGGGATGCCAAGCAGGCCATGTTCGCGCAGCAGGCGAGCGAGACCCTCGCGACGTCGGCGGCCAAGGCTCAGCTCGGACAGGCGTCGGCAGCGCTCGACTCCGGCGACACGGCGGCCGTGCGTACCGCGCTGGCGCAGGCCAAGGCGAAGAGCAGGACCGTCCGCGACGCGGGTGTACGGGCGCAGCTCGAGCAGCAGGTCCGCGACCTCGAGGCGGCCGTCGGCACTCCCGGGGGCACGGCACCGTCGTCGGCGGCCTCGCGGCCGGACAACCCCACCCGCGAGCCGGGGCCGGAGTCGCGTCCGCAGTTGCCGGGCACCGAGGGCGGCGGCCCCACCGCCGCCGGCGTGCCGAATCCGGGCCGGGACCCGTCGGACCGTCTGCCCTCGACCGCCGGTCCGACGGCGCCGGTGGAGACCAGCACGGTCGATCCCCGGGTGCTGCGCGCGCCGACCTCGAAGCACCCGACCTCGCCGCGGCAGACACCGTCCCGGACCGATGCTCCGACGACCACGACGGAGCCGACCGTCACGAGTGGTCCCAGCGCGGATGCGCAGACCACCGGGCCGATCACGACGACCGTGCCGAAGCGGACCACCGCGCCGCGTTGAGCTCACATACGACGGGACCCCGGCACCATTGGTCGGTGCCGGGGTCCCGTCGTATGCCGTGCTGTGGAGTATGTCGCGCTGTGGAGGTCAGTCCTCCTCGTCCGCGATGTTCATCGAGGCGTCTGCATAGCCGCGGCAGTAGTCCCACGTGACATAGGAGTCGGGACTCGGATCGAACGCGGGCTCATGCGGTCGGACCGTGCCGTCGACGAGCAGCTGGAGCAGGTTCGCGCGCAGCATGTCCCAGTCGTGGTAGTGATCCTCCTGGCAGTCGTCGCAACAGATCACCAGCCCGCGGATGCCGCGGTGGGCCAGCAGTGCCTCGTATACGGACAGGTCTGCCAGGTCCTCCTCGACGGCGGCACGCTCCGCGGGATCGAGCGGTTGGCCGGGGTCCATCGAGTCGAGTGCCGCGGTCGGATCGCTCGGGTCGTCCGCGAACGGATCCGGCGGCAGCCCGGGAGGCAGGTTGTTACGCACACCCTTACGGTACGCAGGAGCCGGGCTTTCTCGCCAGTTACACGCGCCGGATACCATGGAACGCATGACGCTGCCTGGCCACCCCCGACCCGTCCGCACCGGCGGAGACGACCCCGACAAGGTCGCGATGCTGGGCTTGACCTTCGACGACGTCCTGCTCGTCCCGGCCGCATCCGACATAGTCCCGTCCGCCGTCGACACCTCCACGCGCCTCACGCGCGAGATCACCCTCAAGGTCCCGCTCATCAGCTCCGCGATGGACACGGTCACGGAGGCGCGGATGGCCATCGCGATGGCCCGTAACGGCGGCATGGGCGTCCTGCACCGCAACGTGTCGGTGGACGCGCAGGCCCAGCAGGTGGAGACCGTCAAGCGCTCCGAGGCCGGGATGGTCACCAATCCCGTCACCTGCTCGCCGGAGCACACACTGCGCGAGGTCGACGACATGTGCGCCCGCTACCGCATCTCGGGCCTGCCCGTCACCGCGCCAGACGGGACGCTCGTCGGCATCATCACCAACCGCGATATGCGCTTCGAGGTCAATCTCGACCGGCCGGTGGCCGAGGTCATGACCAAGGCGCCACTGGTCACCGCGCAGGAGGGCGTCACCGCCGAGGCCGCCCTCGGGCTTCTGCGCCGCCACAAGATCGAGAAGCTGCCGATCGTCGATGGACAGGGCCACCTGACCGGTCTCATCACCGTCAAGGACTTCGTCAAGACCGAGCAGCATCCCGACGCCACCAAGGACTCCGACGGCCGGCTGCTGGTCGGCGCGGCGGTAGGCGTGGGCGACGACGCGTGGACCCGCGCGATGACTCTGCACGACGCCGGCGTCGACGTGCTCGTCGTCGACAGCGCGCACGGTCACTCGTCCGGCGTGCTCAACATGATCGAGAAGCTCAAGGCCGAGATAGGCGACGACGTCCAGCTGATCGGCGGCAACATCGCGACCCGCGCCGGCGCGTCGGCGCTGGTCGAGGCCGGCGCGGACGCGGTCAAGGTGGGTGTAGGCCCGGGGTCCATCTGCACGACGCGCGTCGTCGCGGGTGTCGGCGCCCCGCAGATCACCGCCATCCTCGAGGCCAATGCGGCGTGCGCACCGCTCGGCGTACCCGTGATCGCCGACGGCGGGCTGCAGTTCTCCGGCGACGTCGCCAAGGCACTCGCGGCGGGCGCGTCGACGGCCATGCTCGGCTCGCTGCTCGCCGGCACCGCGGAGTCGCCGGGCGAGCTGATCCTCGTCGGAGGCAAACAGTTCAAGAGCTACCGCGGCATGGGCAGTCTGGGCGCCATGCAGAGCCGCGGGCAGGGCAAGTCGTATTCCAAGGACCGCTACTTCCAGGACGACGTGCTGTCCGAGGACAAGCTGGTGCCGGAGGGCATCGAGGGCCGCGTGCCGTTCCGCGGCCCGCTGTCGCAGGTCATCCACCAGCTACAGGGCGGACTGCGCGCGGCGATGGGCTACACGGGCGCGGCGAGCATCGAGCAACTGCACCGGGCCCAGTTCGTGCAGATCACGGCCGCCGGTCTGAAAGAATCGCATCCGCACGACATCACGATGACGGTAGAGGCGCCGAACTACTCGGCCCGCTAGAGCGTCATCGAAGGAGGCCGCGGCACCGTCGTCGGCCCACGACGGCGCGCGATCGGCGCGCCCAGGAAGGACTCGCGTTGCGCGACCTGGTTGAGATCGGCATGGGCCGGACGGCCCGACGCACGTACGAGCTGGCGGATATCAACATCGTTCCGTCCCGCCGCACGCGCTCCTCGAAGGAGGTGTCGACGGCCTGGCAGATCGATGCCTACCGGTTCGACGCCCCCGTGGTCGCGCACCCCACGGACGCCGTCGGCGGGCCGGACTTCGCGATCGCGCTGGGCAGGCAGGGTGGCCTGGGCGTACTCAACGCCGAGGGGCTGTGGGCGCGTCATCGCGATCCGGAGGCCCGGATCGCCGAGGTGCTCGAGCTGGCGGAGAAGGACTTCACGGGCGTCTCCGCGATCCGCAGGCTGCAAGAGCTGCACCGCGAGCCGATCGACCCGGAGTTCCTGGGGGCGGCGATCAAGCGGATTCGTGACGCGGGTGTGACCACCGCGGTACGGGTGTCGCCGCAGCGGGCGACCGAGCTCACGCCGACCGTCGTTGCCGCGGGCATCGACCTGCTGATCATCCACGGCACGATCATCTCCGCCGAGCACGTGGGTGGCGAGAGCCCGCTCAACCTGAAGACGTTCATCGGCGAGCTCGACGTACCCGTGGTCGCGGGCGGCGTCGCCGACCATCGCACGGCGCTGCACCTGATGCGCACCGGCGCCGCGGGGGTCATCGTCGGGTACGGCTCGGTGGAGGGTGCCACGACGACCCGCGACGTGCTCGGCATCGGCATCCCCATGGGGACGGCGATCGCGGACGCCGCGGCAGCGCGGCGCGACTATCTCGACGAGACGGGCGGACGATACGTGCACGTCATCGCCGACGGTGACATCCATACGTCCGGGGATGTGGCACGGGCGATCGCGTGTGGGGCCGACGCCGTCGTGCTCGGCGCGCCTATCGCGGCGGCGACCGAGGCGCCCGGCAAAGGCTGGTATTGGCCGTCGGCCGCGGCGCACCCGTCGCTCCCGCGCGGGTCTGTCGCGCCCAGCCAGCTCGGCCCGCTGGGGGAGGACCCGACGGAGCGCCCAGCGCTCGAGCAGATCCTGCACGGCCCGACGTTCGAGGCCCGCGGTCAGCTGAACATCGTCGGCGGCCTGCGCCGCGCGATGGCCAAGGCCGGCTACTCGGATCTCAAGGAGTTCCAGAAGGTCGAGCTCAACGTCGGCGGCTACTGAACCGCATGGACTCCTCTTATTGAGCGCGGTTTAGTAGTACTGTTGCCCGCGAGTGCGCGGGGTTCAGCCTCCCGCGTCCGTCGCGTAGGCAGGGAGATTCATGGCAGGCACCACGGCTACGGGTGATCACTTCGACGTGATCGTGATCGGTTCGGGTTTCGGCGGTAGCGTCACCGCGCTGCGCCTCACGGAGAAGGGGTACCGCGTCGGCGTGCTCGAGGCCGGTCGCCGGTACGAGGACTCGGATTTCGCCGAGACGACCTGGAACCTGAGGAAGTTCCTGTGGGCTCCCAAGCTGGGCTGCTACGGGATCCAGCGCATCCACCTGCTCGACGATGCCGTGGTGCTCGCGGGTGCCGGCGTGGGCGGCGGCTCGCTCAACTATGCGAACACGCTCTACAAGCCGCCGGCACCGTTCTTCAACGATCCCCAGTGGCGGGACATCACCGACTGGGACGACGAGCTGAGCCCGTTCTACGACCAGGCCCGACGCATGCTGGGCGTTGTGAAGAATCCGCACGAGACCCCGTCGGACCGCGTGATCAAGCAGATCGCGGAGGAGATGGGCGTCGCCGACACCTACACCGAGACCCCCGTCGGCGTGTACTTCAACGAGCCGGGGCACACCGACGAGGACCCGTTCTTCGGCGGCGTCGGCCCCGCACGCACGGGTTGCACCGAGTGCGGTCAGTGCATGTCCGGCTGCCGCGTCGGCGCGAAGAACACCCTGATGAAGAACTACATCCACCTCGCCGAGCGGGGCGGCGCCCGCTTCATCCCCATGACGACCGTGACCGGCCTGCGCGAGGGACGCAAGGGTGTCTGGGAGGTTTCGACGGTTCGCACCGGCGCCGTGGCGCGCAAGAACCGCACCGTCTACACCGCCGACAACGTGGTGTTCGCGGCCGGCACCTGGGGCACCCAGACGCTGCTGCACTCGCTCAAGGACACCGGCGCCCTGCCCAGACTGTCGGACCGCCTCGGCGTGCTGACCCGCACCAACTCGGAGTCGATCCTCGGTGCGGCGCAGACCACGCTCGACCCGGGCAACGACCTGTCGCGCGGCGTCGCCATCACGAGTTCGTTCTACCCGACTCCCGACACGCACATCGAGCCCGTTCGCTACGGCCCGGGGCGTAACGCGATGGGCATGCTGCAGTCGCTCCTCGTCGACGGCGGCGAGGGCCGCACACGCCTGTCGGGGTTCTGGAGGGGTCTACGTGAGAAGCCCTCGGACCTGAGGCTCCTTCTCGCCCAGAAGAACTGGGGGCAGCGGGTACTGATTCTGTTGGTGATGCAGAGCCTCGACAACTCGATCACCACCTACACCAAGAAGATCCCCGGCACCAAGAAGCGGCGCATGGCATCCAAGCAGGGGCACGGCGCTCCGAATCCCACGTGGATCCCCGCGGGTAACGAGGCCGCACGCATCGGTGCGGAGAAGCTGAACGGCGTGGCCGGCGGCACCTGGGGTGACATCTTCAACGTGCCCATGACCGCGCACTTCCTCGGCGGTGCTGCGATCTCCGAGGACCCGGAGCACGGCGTCATCGACCCGTACCACCGCGTGCACAACTACCCGTCGTTGTATGTGGTCGACGGTGCCGCGATCTCGGCGAACCTGGGTGTCAACCCGTCACTCTCCATCGCAGCCCAGGCCGAGCGCGCCGCATCGTTGTGGCCGAACAAGGGCGAGAAGGACCCGCGGCCCCCGCAGGGCGCCGAGTACACGCGCATCGCACCTACGGCGCCGCAGTCGCCCATCGTCCCCGATGGTGCGCCGGGTGCCCTCGTCCTTCCCGTCCCGAAGCTGCCGCCGGTGCGCGAGTCCGGTGGGGCGCCCGCCTGACGCTTCCGCGTTACGGTGGACGCATGGGCATCAGGCGATCGTCCGTCGTAGGTGAACCCGTCGAGGAGGTCTTCGGCTGGTTCGGCCGCCCAGGTGCGTTCCAGCGTCTGATGGCGCCGTGGCTGCCGGTCCGGCTGCGTTCGGAGGCGACGTCGCTCGCGGACGGCGCCACCGTCCTCGGATTGCCCGCGGGGCTGCAGTGGGTCGCCCGGCACGACCCCGCAGCGTACGTCGAGGGCCGACGGTTCGTCGACGAGGTGGCCGCCGACGGTGTCCTGTCGCTGCCCGCGGGCGTGCTGCCGTGGCGGCACGTGCACGATTTCGAGCCGCTCGACGGTGGGCGCACCCGCGTCGGCGACTCGATCGAGACGCCCGTCCCACAGCGCCTGCTCGCCCAGACGGTCGACTTCCGGTACCGGCGCCTGGCGGGGGACCTCGCTGCGCACCACGCCGCACGCGACGCCGGTCTCCGGCCGGCGACCGTCGCGGTCACGGGCGCGTCAGGACTGGTCGGTTCCGCGCTGTCGGCATTCCTCAGCACGGGCGGCCACCGCGTGATCTCCCTGGTCCGCGGCGCGCCCAGGTCGGAGTCGGAGCGTGCGTGGGATCCGGCGGCGCCCGACCCGGCCGTGCTCGACGGCGTAGACGCTGTGGTCCACCTCGCGGGTGCGTCGATCGCGGGCCGCTTCACCGACAGCCACAAGGAACTCGTCGCGTCGAGCCGGATCGAGCCGACCCGGTTGCTCGCCGCCGCTGCCGCCTCGGCGGGCGTCCCGGTGTTCGTCAGCGCGTCCGCGGTGGGCTTCTACGGGCGGGATCGCGGCGACGAGGTCCTGACCGAGCGCTCGGACCCGCCGCGCCGCGCGGACTTCCTCCAGGAGGTGGTCCAGCGGTGGGAGGACGCCGCTCGCAGCGGGGCCGGCGACCGCGCCCGCGTCGTGGCCGTTCGCACGGGGATCGTCCAGTCGCCGCAGGGCGGGACGCTGGGGATGTTGCTGCCGCTGTTCCGCAGCGGTCTCGGCGGCAGGCTCGGCGACGGGCGCCAGTGGCAGCCGTGGATCGGCATCGACGACCTCGTCGACGTGTATCACCGTTGCCTGTGGGACCGGGAGTTGTCGGGCCCGGTCAACGCGGTCGCGCCCGGCGTCGTGCGGAACGCCGAGTACACCCGCGTACTCGCCGCCGCGGTGCACCGGCCCGCGCTATACCGGTGCCGTCCTTCGGGCCCGCGCTACTCCTCGGCCGCGAGGGCGCCGCCGATCTCGCATTCGCGAGCCAGCGCGTGCGCCCCGAAGTGCTGCTCGAGCGAGGACATCGGTTCCGTAACCCCGAGCTCGACGGCGCGCTCCGCCACCTGCTCGGTTCCGTGGACGCCGTGTAGCGCGCCTGCCTGCGGCCTACCGTTCGTCTATGACCGATCTCGACAAGGACCTGCTCGTCGGCCAGTACGCGCGGTTGCGCGAGGCGGTCGTGTGGAAGGTGGACGGGGCCTCGGAGTACGACGTCCGCCGCCCGCTGACACCGACCGGCACCAATCTCCTCGGGCTGGTGAAACACCTGACCTGCTGCGAAGCGGGATATTTCGGGGCGACATTCGGGCGCCCGCTCGATGTGTCGCTGGTGTTGGATGCTGCGGACGATCCCGATACCGACATGTGGGCTCTGCCTGGGGAGAGCCGGGAGCTGATCCTGTGTCAGTACGAATCCGCGTGGCGACATGCCCTGGAGACCTTTGCCGGTGCGGGCCTCGACGCTCCGGGGACGGTGCCGCATTGGCCTGCTGATCGAGCGGACGTGACGCTCGGCCAGATCCTCCTTCATATGACCATCGAGACGGCCCGGCACCTCGGACACATGGACATTCTGCGTGAGCAGATCGACGGCAGCGCAGGGCGATTCGCCGACCTGTCGAACCTGGGAGCTGCCGACGAGACCGCCCGTCGAGCGCATGTGAACCGGGTCCGGGCGGCCGCCGAGTCGTTCCGGCTCTAGCGGCTCCGGAGTACGCCGCCGCCTGTGGACCCGGCGCGGTTGGGGCCGAGTGGCGTTTGCGCACTAGACTGCTGCGGGTGACGGAGAATTCCCCCGCCCCGGTCCTCGTCGTCGACTTCGGAGCCCAGTACGCGCAGCTCATCGCGCGGCGCGTGCGCGAAGCGCGCATCTACTCGGAGGTGGTCCCGCACACCATCACGGCTGCCGAGATCGCAGAGCGTAGGCCGGCCGCCATCGTGCTGTCGGGCGGACCCGCGTCCGTGTACGCGGAGGACGCCCCGTCGCTGGATCCGGCGGTGTTCGACCTGGGTGTGCCGATCTTCGGGATCTGCTACGGGTTCCAGATGATGGCCCGCGCGCTGGGCGGCACGGTCGCCAACACGGGCGGACGGGAGTTCGGTCGCACCACGTTCACCCCGGACGGCGGTGTTCTGCACACGGGCCTGCCCGACGAGCAGCCGGTCTGGATGAGCCACAACGACGCCGTGCAGGCCGCGCCCGAGGGCTTCTCCGTCGTCGGCTCCACCCCGGGCGCCCCCGTGGCGTCGTTCGAGGACGCCGACCGCCGCATGGCCGGTGTCCAGTACCACCCCGAGGTGCTGCACAGCCCGCACGGGCAGGAGGTGCTTACGCGCTTCCTCTACGACATCGCCGGTCTGGAGGCCACGTGGACCGCGGCCAACATAGCCGACCAGCTCATCGCCGACGTACGGGACCAGGTCGGCGACAGCGGCCTCGCGATCTGCGGCCTGTCCGGCGGTGTCGACTCCGCGGTAGCGGCGGCCATCGTCCAGCGGGCCATCGGTGACAGGCTGACCTGCGTCTTCGTGGACCACGGCCTGCTGCGGCAGGGCGAGCGTGAGCAGGTGCAGACCGACTTCGTCGCCGCCACCGGTGCGCGACTGGTCACCTCCGACGTCGCCGACGTCTTCCTCGAGAAGCTGGACGGCGTCTCCGATCCGGAGGCCAAGCGCAAGATCATCGGCGACCAGTTCATTCGTGCGTTCGAGCGCGCTGCGCTGGATGTCGTCGGTTCGGCCGGCGGCAAGATCGATTTCCTCGTGCAGGGCACGCTCTACCCGGACGTCGTCGAGTCCGGCGGTGGCTCGGGCACCGCGAACATCAAGAGCCACCACAACGTCGGCGGCCTTCCCGACGACCTCGAGTTCACCCTCGTCGAGCCGCTACGCCTGCTGTTCAAGGACGAGGTGCGCGCCGTCGGCCGCGAGCTCGGGCTGCCCGAGGAGATCGTCGGGCGTCAGCCCTTCCCCGGTCCCGGTCTGGCGATCCGCATCGTCGGCGCCGTCACCAAGGAACGTCTTGCGTTGCTGCGCAAGGCCGATGCCATCGCGCGCGAGGAGCTCACCGCCGCGGGGCTGGACGGAACCATCTGGCAGTGTCCGGTCGTCCTGCTCGCGGACGTGCGCAGTGTGGGCGTCCAGGGCGACGGTCGCACCTACGGTCACCCGATCGTGCTGCGGCCGGTCTCGTCCGAGGATGCCATGACCGCCGACTGGACCCGTGTGCCGTACGAGACCCTCGAGGTCATCTCCACACGCATCACCAATGAGGTGGAGGAGGTCAACCGGGTCGTGCTGGATGTGACGAGCAAGCCGCCGGGGACAATCGAATGGGAGTGAATCCGATTCGCACGCAATGATCTTCGCGTGCAATCCGACTCCTGTCCGGGAAAGGTGTCGGTGGGTGCCGGTACCCTCGGCGGCATGACCGTCCTCGTCACCGGAGCCACCGGAAACATCGGCCGCAAGGTCGTCGACCACCTGCTCGGCAGCGGCGTCAGCGACATCCGCGCGCTGACCACCGATCCCGCCCGCGCCGGCCTGCCGGAGGGGGTGGAGACCGCCGTCGGCTACCTGGGCCGACCCGAGACCCTGCCCGCCGCGCTCGAGGGCGTGGACGCGATGTACCTCGCGCCGCTGCCGAAGACCGCGGAGGAGGTGCTGGGGCTCGCGCGCGATGCCGGCGTGACGAGGTTGGTCGCGCTGTCCGGCGGAGCGCACTGGCAGGAGCTCGCGGACACCGTCGCCGCATCGGGTATCCCCGCGGCACAGCTGGGACCCGGCGAGTTCCTCGAGAACTTCGCCGGCTGGGCGGGGCAGATCGCCCGGACCGGCACGGTTCGCGAGCCGTACCCGGATGCGGCGGCCGCGCCGATCGGTATGGATGACATCGCACGCACAGCCGCTGTGCTGCTTGCGGATTGGAAGTCCGACCACGCGGGCCGGATGTTCCCCATCACCGGCCCCGCTACTCTCACCCGCGCCGAGATCGCCGAACAGATCGGCGTCGGGATCGGCCGCGAAGTGCGTTACGAGAAGTGCGACCGTGCGGAGGCGGAGGAACGGCTGAAGGCGACGATGGGGGATTACGGGGTCTGGTATCTGGACCTCATCGCGTCGTCCGTCGATCACCCGCAGCAGGCGAACGCGCTGGTCGAGGAGCTGACCGGGGTTCCGGCCGCATCGGTTGCAGAGTGGGCGCGGGCGAACGCGGGTCTGTTCTCGTGACCGTTTCGCCGCCATAGTGGCGTAACGCCCGACCCGAGGGCTCCGATGACACGGCAGTAGCGTGCCGTGCGCTGTAGCCACCGGCCACGGTCGATCCTCGAAGCGGAAGGGGCGGACATGATCACGAGGATGCTCACGGGAGTCGTCGCGGCGGCGGTGGTCTCTGCGACCGCGGCCGGGCCCGCGCAGGCGGCGCCGCTACCGGTCTCGCAGATCCCGATGACGGCCACGCAGCTCAGCGGAATGCTCGTGCCGCAGACGTTCCACTCGAAGGTGGTGGCCGACAGTACCGGTCGGCCAGGCCAGTCCCGGCTGTCGGTATGGTCGTCGATACGACCCTCCGCGTACGACTCGATGGTGCGGATCGACTACCGCAACCTGGGCACGGGGAAGCGTGGCTCGGTCACCGTCAAGCCCGCGGACTGGAATGTTCCGTACCCGCAGATCGCGACCGTGGATCCGGGCGTCGGCAGGATCGCGTTCACGGCGCGCTGGGTGAACGTGCCGCCCGCGGTGGTGACGGTCAAGGCGTCCACGCCCGGCACAGGCTTCATCACACTGCGCTGAACACACCGGTGGCCCTGTTCGCAATCGAACCGGGCCACCGGGCGCGTCTCCCCGGGTCTCAGCACTGCTTCTTCGTCGGCCGCACGATCAGGGCGACTCCGGCGATGGCGACGGCCGTGATCGCCAGCCCCCCTAGCAGTTTCGCTCCGCCGACGAACTGTGGGCCGCCTACCAGGGCCCAGGCCGCCACCAACAGTGCGAGCACCCCCACGATGAGTAGGCCGGGTGCGAAGCCCTTCGACTCCTGGTCCTTCTCGCCATCGTGCTGTTCACTCATGACGCACCTCCACCTGTCCTATGTTTCCGTTCGCGTCGATCGTCAGCGTGGGCCCGTCCGCGTTCGTGCCCTTCTGCAGGCCGTCGGGGCACTGGGCGTCGCCCATCCGGATGTTGCAGTCGACCTTGACGTTCATCGACTTGGGGACCTCGATACGGGTGTCCCCGACACCGACGTGCGTGGTGACCGTGCGGTCCGTGTCGAGGGTGAGCTCGCGTAGGTCGAGGGTCAGCGAGCCGACGCCCAGATCGTAGGACGGGCGGAGCTGCGTCGCGTCGGTGACGGTGAACGTACGGTCGCCGCGCGGGCCGTCGAAGGTCCCCTGGAAGCCCCCGAGCGCGTTCTGCGCCGTCGTGCCGATCACCACGAACCCGGCGAGCGGGATGGCGACCGCGAGCAGCCCGTATCCGGACCGCGCGAACGCTCCGGCCACAAGGCCCGCGCCGACCACGCCGAGCGTGACCGCGGCGATCGTCACCGGCGACAGCGACAGCACACCGGTCATGCTCATCGCCGCGAGCGCCGCCGCGACGATCAGGGCCAGACCGAGCGTCACAGCGGTGACGCGGGAGCGACGGCGGGGCAGGGGCTCGGGCAACATGTCGACCGCCGGCTCAGGCAGGTCCCACGCGAAGGGAGCGGCGCCGAGCGGGTCCCAGCGCGGCGGCATCACCTGGTCGGTCTGTGCCTCCTGCACCGGAGGCTGCGGGGCGGTGTGCTTCCGCAGATCCGGGCCCGACGATGCCTCGCCGGTGGTCGCAGTCGCCTCCGGCCGGGCCTCCTCTGCGGCCTCGTGTGCGCCGCCCGGCTGCGCCGGGCCTTCGGTGCCCGGCTGCGCGGCCGGGCCCTGGCCGGGGTTCTGTTGCGGCGGCCACGTGGACCACGGAGACCACGGCGGCGTCCAACCCCCGGGCTGCCACAACGCGCCCGCGGGCTGGTAGGCCCCCGCCGGGGTCGGCGAAGCGATCGACGTGCCGGGAGGCGGGACCGGCCGGCGCTGGTGCAGCGCATACCATCCGGCGATCAACAGCAGCCCGGAGACGATGCCGCTGCCCGGCCAGCTCGGCCCGAACGCGCCGCCGGCGATGACCGCGATGCCGACGGCGATGGCCAGCACGACCGGAGGTGGGCCGATCCGTGGCCCGGGGCGTACCGGGGTGGCCTCGCCTTCCTTGGGGAGGACGATCATGCCCGCGATGTACGCGATGATGCCCGCGCCGCCGAGGACGGTGGCCGCGATGACCGCGGCCCGGATCAAGGTGACATCGACGCCGTAGCGCCGCGCGAAGCCCGTGCAAACGCCCGCGAACGGGGCCTGGCGGGCGCGCAGCGGACGGGTCTCCCACATCTGCGAGGCCTGCGCCTGGAACGTACCTGTACTCATGGCGATAATCCTCCGGCGTCGGGCGTCGCGAGACCATCGGGAACCTCCCTGAAATCTCCTCCCCGGTCCGGGTCGGGGTGATCCCCGATGTCAGGTACCCGGTTTCCGTGCGAGTATCGGCTGTGATGGCCAGAAGACGATCGGGTGTTGGGCGGCGTGCGAGCCGGCGGTTCGCGGTGCCCGCGTCGGGCGGGTACCGCTGGACGCCGGGTCACCCGCAGCACGCGGCCACGCCGGGCTTCCCGCAGTACGGGGCGCCGTCGCGCACAGCGGGGCAGGCACCCTCGGATGCCGCCGGGCAGGCGGGACCCGCGTACGCCCCCGTGCAGGAACCGGCGCGGATCCAGCGGCGGTCGGGCGGCCGGGTGATCGGCGGTGTCGCGGGCGGCGTGGCAGATCACCTGGGTGTCGACGTGATGCGCGTGCGGATCGTGTTCATGCTCCTCACGCTGATGGGGGCCGGCGCGGTCGCGTACGCGGTGCTGTGGTTCCTCTGCCCGCTCGGCACCGACACAGAGGTCCCGTCTCCGGCGGAGCGCAGCCGCTCGCTCGGTATGGCGATCCTGGGCGTGCTCGGCGCCGTGGTCCTGGCCGGACTGGCCGACGGCAGTGGGACGTCGTTCGTGGTCCCGCTGATCGTGGTCGCGATCGGCGCGGCCCTCGTCTGGCGTGAAGCAGACACGGCCCCAAGGGATCTCGCTGGCAGGCTCGGTAGGTCGTCGCGTGCGCGCGCACTGACTTGGGCGCGGATGCTCGGCGGTGCCACGCTGGTGGTCGTCGGGCTCGGTGTGGTGCTGATCGGCCGGGTCGACGTCGCGACGCTCCGGACCTCGTTACTGGCCGTCGTGCTGACGCTGGTCGGCGCGACGCTGCTCACGGTGCCCGTGTGGCTGCGGCTGTGGCGCGATCTCGGGGACGAGCGCGCTGCGCGCGTGCGCACCTCCGAACGCGAGGAGATCGCTTCCCACCTGCACGACTCGGTGCTGCAGACCCTCGCCCTCATTCAGAAGCAGGCCGACGACGAGGCATCCGTCAAGCGCCTTGCACGTAGTCAGGAGCGCGAGCTGCGGCAGTGGCTGTTCGGAGCCAAGACGGCGGCGGCGACGTCTCTGGCCGCGGCGTTGGAGGTGGTCTCCGGCGAGGTCGAGGACACGCATGGAATCCGTGTGGCGCTCGTGACGGTCGGCGACGTCGAGGGTGCCGAGCTGGGCCTCGACGACAGGTTCACGGCCCTGTTGGGTGCGGTGAAGGAGGCCCTGGTCAACGCCGCCAAACACTCTGGATGCGAGTCGGTGGACTTGTTCGTGGAGGTCGCCGCCGACGAGGTCCGTGCCTTCGTCCGAGACCGGGGCGTCGGGTTCGATCCGGCCGCGGTAGCGTCGGACCGGCAGGGCCTCGCCGGGTCCGTACGCGGTCGGATCGAGCGACGCGGAGGCACCGTCGACGTGAAGTCGAAGGTCGGCCGCGGGGCCGAGATCGGGCTGACCATGCCGCGCGGCCCGCGGCGCGCGGCGCAGGAGGGAGAGCAGTGACGTACCGGGTGTTCCTCGTCGACGACCACGCGGTGTTCCGCTCGGGCGTGCGGGCCGAGCTGGCGCGCGAAGCCGCCATAGAGGTGGTGGGTGAGGCGGGGACCGTGGCCGAGTCGGTGCACGGGATCCTCACGACCGCCCCCGACGTGGTCCTCCTCGATGTGCACATGCCCGGGGGTGGGGGAGTCGCCGTCGTGCGCGGAGTATCCGACGGTGCCCCCCGCGCACGACTCGATAAGCAGCCGGTCTTCTTGGCGCTCAGCGTGTCCGACGCCGCCGAGGACGTCATCGCCACCATCCGCGCCGGAGCCCGCGGCTACGTCACCAAGACCATCTCGGGATCGGAGCTCGCCGATGCGGTACGGCGGGTCGCGGACGGGGACGCCGTGTTCTCGCCCCGCCTCGCGGGTTTCGTGTTGGACTCGTTCACCGGCCGATCGCCGGCGGGTGAGCCGGCTCTGGACCCCGAACTCGACTCCCTCACCCCGCGTGAACTGGAGGTGCTGCGTCTGCTGGCGCGCGGTTATACGTACCGGGAGATCGCCGAGGACCTGTTCATCTCCATCAAGACGGTGGAGACCCACGCGTCGAACGTGCTCCGCAAGACCCAGCAGTCCAATCGCAATGCCCTCACGCGCTGGGCACACACGCGTCATCTGGCGGACTAGGATCGGCCGCGCGGCGGCGATCGGACGCCGGAGGCGCGGTCGGCCCCAGTGCGTTCAGGCGAACCGACGGGCGATCGCGGCGGCCACACGATCCGGCGCGTCCTCCTGTATGAAGTGACTTGCATCCTGCAACTCGACCACCTCGAGGTCGGCGAAGGCGGCGCGGATCCGAGGTAGGCAGTGTCGCGGCCGGAAGACACTGTCGCGCATGCCCCATACCGCGAGCGCGGGTTTGTCCCCGAGCGCCGCGGGAACGTCGTCGGCCAGGGCGGCCAACGTCTCTCGCGCCTCCCGGATCTGCCGCGGCATGACCGCGAGTGCCGCCCGTGCCGCCGGTGTGGGTTGCACGCAGCGATAGTGGTCGGCCTCGTCCGGCGTCAGATCGGGCCCGAGTGGGCCGAGCAGAACCCGCTCGATGAGAAGGTTCCGCTCTAGGATCCGGCGCTGCGCCGGGCGGGTGCTCATGACTGCGCCGAACGCGCGGTTCGCGATCGGTTCCACGGGCCAGAAGACGGTGTTGAACAACGCGATTCCGCGCACCCGTGGCGCGCGCGATACGGCGGCGCCCAGCCCGATCGGACCTCCCCAGTCGTGACCGGCGACGACGAATCCGTCGAGCCGCAGACGGTCGATCAGTTCCCCGAGCACGTCGGTCTGCTCCGCGATCGTGTATCCGAATCCCCCTGGGCGCTCGGATAATCCGAATCCAGGCAGGTCGACTGCGATGCACCTGTAGCGATCGCGGAGCGCCTCGACGATCCGGCGGTAGAGGAAACTCCAGGTCGGTGACCCGTGGCAGAACAGCAGCGGCGGACCATCGCCCTCGTCGATGTAGTGGACGCGCCCGCGCGCCGAGTCGAACCACCGCGACTCGAAGGGGTACAGCGCGGCATCGGGTACGAAGTCGACGAACATCGGGCCGCCTTTCAAAAACGCTACAGGTGTAGAGATACATCAGAACTCTACACCTGTAGCATTCACTGCGTGTCGAGAGTAGACCGGCGGCGTCGGGCGATCGCCGACAGCGGCATCCGCATCGTCGCCCGCGATGGTGTACGTGCCCTCACCCACCGCGCGGTGGACCGCGAGGCGGGCATACCGCTGGGATCCACGTCGTATCACGCCAAGACGAGGTCGGCGCTCCTCGAGCTGATCGTGGACGCCCTCGCGGATAGAACAGTCGATGAGACACTGAAGGCTGCCGTCGATCTCGATGCGGCCGCCGACCGACTCACACCGGGCGACGTCGCACGCGAGATCGCGAACCTGGTCGAGGCTCTGGCGGTGAGGCGCGACGACATGCGGGCCCGTTACGCGCTCATCCTCGAACTCGACGACGAGCCTCGCCTGCGCGAACGGTTGACCACCGGGTCCGAGGTGCACGCCATCGCCCGCCGGACGGTGACGTCGTCGCTGGCCCGGGCGGGACTACCGGTTTCGTATGAACGCGTCGAGGAGGTCATCGCTCTCACCGACTCGCTGGTCTTCCACCGAGCGGTGGGAGGTGCCGTATCGGTGGAGGGTGTTCTCGCCGCCTACCTGAGGGGCGTCGGCGTTGTGGCCGGACCTGCGGATCGGGGTTAGCTGAACAGCCATCCGCTTCCACAACCCCCGATCGAGCGGCGAGAGGCCGGTGGAATCAGTGGAAGCGCCGCAGCCGCAGGCTGTTTGCGACCACGAAGACGGAAGAGAGCGCCATCGCCGCGCCCGCGAACATGGGGTTGAGCAGGCCCAGCGCAGCGACGGGGATCGCGGCGACGTTGTAGGCGAACGCCCAGAACAGGTTCGTCTTGATGGTCGACAGCGTCGATCGGGAGAGGCGGATCGCATCGGCTGCGCTGCGCAGATCGCCGCCTACCAGTGTGATATCGGCGGCCTGTATCGCTACATCCGTCCCGGTGCCCATCGCCATACCCAGGTCGGCGGCGGCGAGCGCGGGTGCGTCGTTCACGCCGTCTCCCACCATCGCCACCGTCCTGCCCCGTGCCTGCAGCCCGGTGACGACGTCGACCTTGCCCTCCGGCAGCACACCCGCGTGTACCTCGTCGATGCCCACCTCGGTGGCGATCCGGCGGGCGACCGTCTCGTTGTCACCCGTGAGCAGCACGGGCGTGAGGCCCAGACCGCGCAGGCGTGTGATCGCGTCGGCGCTTGTCGGCTTGACCGTGTCGGCGACGACGAGCAGGCCGCGAGCAGCACCGTCCCAGCCCACCGCGACGACGGTGCGCCCCTCGTTCTCGGCATCCGTACGGGCGGCGCGCAGGGCCTCGTCCAGGTGCAGCGACCAGTCCGCGAGTAGCGACTCGCGGCCGACCACCACCGCATGGCCGTCGACCACGCCCTGCACGCCACGGCCCTCCACGTTCGCGAAATCCTCGGGCGCGGGTAGCGGGTCGCCCTCGGCGGCGCCCGCTACGATCGCCCGGCCGACGGGATGCTCCGACCCTCGCTCGAGCGCACCCGCGAGGCGGAGCAACTCGGCGCGGTCTACGCCCGCCGCGGGTACGACGTCGACGAGTGTCATGGCCCCGGTTGTGACGGTGCCCGTCTTGTCCAGGACGACGGTGTCGATCCGGCGCGTCGACTCGAGGACCTCGGGGCCTTTGATGAGAACGCCCATCTGCGCGCCTCGCCCGGTTCCGACGAGCAGGGCGGTCGGCGTCGCGAGGCCCAGGGCGCACGGACAGGCGATCACCAGCACGGCGACGGCCGCGGTGAACGCCGCGGATGCGCCGAATCCCGCTCCGAGCCACGCGCCCAGCGTCGCAACGGCGATCGCGATCACGATCGGCACGAAGACCCCGGAGATCCGGTCCGCGAGACGCTGTACGGCCGCCTTGCCGGTCTGCGCGTCCTCGACGAGGCGGGCCATCTGCGCGAGCTGCGTGTCGGCGCCGATACGCGTCGCACGCACGAGCAGCCGGCCGCCGGCGTTCACCGTCGCGCCCGTGACCGGATCGCCTTCGCGCACCTCGACAGGTACCGACTCGCCGGTGAGCATCGACGCGTCCACCGCAGAGGCCCCGGATACGACGACACCGTCGGTGGCGATCTTCTCGCCGGGCCGGACCACGAACTCGTCGCCGACCACCAGGTCGTCGATAGCCACCGATACCTCGGTGCCCGCGCGGACCACCGTCACCTGCTTCGCGCCCAATTCGAGCAGGGCGCGGAGGGCCGCGCCGGCCTGTCGCTTCGACCGCTTCTCGAAATACCGCCCGGCCAGCAGGAACAACGTCACTCCGGCGGCGGCCTCGAGATAGATGTTCGCTGCGCCGTCCGACCGCGCGAGCGTGAACTCGAATCCGTGCCGCATACCAGGCGTGCCGGCGGTGCCCAGGAACAGTGCGTACAGCGACCACAGGAACGCGCTCAGCGTCCCCATGGAGACCAGCGTGTCCATCGTCGCCGTCCCGTGCCGGAGGTTCGCCCATGCCGCGCGGTGGAACGGCCAACCCGCCCACAGCACGACCGGCGCGGCGAGCGTCAGCGACGCCCACTGCCAGTACGTGAACTGCAGCGGCGGCACCATCGCCATGGCGATCACGGGCACCGCGAGGATCGCGGCGCCGATCAGCCGGTGGCGGAGGGAGGTGAGTTCGGGGTCGCCATCGGCGTCTTCGGGAACGGCGGCCGGGAGCGTCGCGGTGTAGCCCGTCTTCTCGATCACCGATACGAGGTCGTCGGCGTCGTAGCCCGCGGGCGCGGTGACTGTGGCCTTCTCGGTCGCGTAGTTGACCGTCGCGATGACGCCGTCGAGCTTGTTCAGGTGCCGCTCGATGCGGTTCGCGCACGAGGCGCAGGTCATCCCGCCGACCTCGAACTCGAAGGTCGTGGGCTCGGTCATGGTGGACACGATTATCCTCTCGAATCCCTAGTGGTGGCCGTCCGGGGCCGCGTCCAGCACGAACGTCGCGGTGCGCACGGTGCCTTGCACCTGGAAGTCCAGGTAGAGGAGGTAGCGGCCGGCGGTCGGCGCGTGCGCGGCGAAATCGACGGTCGGCCCGGACGTCTGGCCCGGCCGCGGCTCGTCGCCCTCGGCATGGACGTGTAAGTACGCGAGGTCACCCTCGCGGAGCGCGACGAGGTGCCCGAACGCTCCCAGGTACGGCTGCAGTGTGGTGACCGGCGCGCCGTCGCGGGTGAGCGTCACGCGGAGGTCGCTCTGGCCGCCGGCGACGAGATCGCCGGTCAGTTCGGCCCGGTATCCGTCCACGGTATCCACGGTGCGGGGCCCGCTCGGGGATGCGGGTCGCAGTTCCCCGGCGACGTCGACGGTGCGGGTGAGCGTCACGCCCTCCGCCGCGCCGGCGGGTCGGAAGTCGGCGAACACGCGGTAGCTGCCCCCTGCGTCCCACGTCCAGGGGATCGACCATGTGCCGGTCGTCACGTCGAGCGCCGGGTGCACGTGCCGGAATCGGCTTCCGTCGGAGCGGACCACGATGAGGTGCAGGTCCTTCTCATGTTGTTGCCGGTAGGCCGTCACGGGCGTGCCGTTCGCGTGGAGTATGCGGAAGCTCAGGTCGCCCGTCCCGCCCGCCGCCGACGGTGCCTGCACCGCGGAGAGCACGTAGCCGCCTGCGGACAGCGAGGTTCCGGCAGGGGCGTGGCTTGTGCCGGCGCCGTGCCCTGCAGCTGCGGCGGCGCCGTCTGCCCCGGCCGAGCCGTGGCCTGCGTCGTGCTTCATGGTGGTTCCGTTCTGCCGGTCCGTGACGGCGCTCTCCGGGACGACGGCGGCGGCGGTGGCGAACGCCGCGGCGAACGCGACCGCCAGGCCCGCGCCGTATGCGGCGAGGCGTGCCGCGGTGTTCACGAGACCGGTGTGGCCGAGTAGCCGGCCTCGCGGACGGACGTCTCGCAGTGCCCGCAGGTCATCCCGGTCACCCGGTATTCGGTCACGGTCATCGTCGAGCTCCTCTCATTACCCCCTGGGGGTATATATGATCGACGATAGCACAAGGTACCCCTATGGGGTATGGGTCAGAGTCCGCGGTCCTCCAGCCATTCGCGCGCGAGCACGATGTCGCCGGGGGTGGGAAGGTGTCCGGTCCGGAGGCGGCGGTGGGTGACCGACGCTCCCGCTCGCCGCAGCTGTTCGGCCAGCCGCGGCCCGTCGTCCGGGGCCCGTCTGGTGTCCTCCGTGCCGTCGATCAGGAGGACCGGTACGCCCTCCAGGGGATGCGGGAGATCGGCGAACGGCGACAGCGGGCGCAGCAATATCGCAGAAGACAGGAGGCCGGGGCGAGTGGCGAGGAGTGCGGCGGCCATGATGGCACCGTTCGAGAATCCCAATGCTATAGGCGGTTCGGTGAGACGCCGAGTTATGAGATGCGCCAGTTCCGGTATCCGGGCCGCGAGGTCGGCCTCGTCCACCCGGCGGTCGGGGTGGCGACGGAAGAAGGCGTATCCGGTGTCCATCGCGACCGTGCCGCGGACGCTCAGTCGCGCAGCACCCGGGGCCACCTCGCCGGCTGATGGCAGCAGGTCGGTCTCGGTGCCGTAGGTGCCGTGCAGCAGGACGAGTGGGGTGCGGGAGGGATCGGTGGCAGGCAGGTATCTGTGGACGTGGCCCGGCATGGCACGTGTCAGCGGTTGATCAGCACGATGACGATGGCCGCGACGGCCGCGACCGCGATGAATGCCAGGATGATCGCGGTGGCCAGCGCGGCCGGCGACAGTGAATCGTTCTTCGGCCGCAACTGAGGCGGAGGAGCGACTGGGAACTGGCGTGGGTTGGACGGATGCGGCGGTAGCGGACGCACCATGCCCGTGCCCGGGATCGAGCCCGAGGGGCGAGCGCCCGACGGTGGCCCTCCCGGGCCGAACCCGCTGGGCGAGCCGGGGCCGGCAACGGGGCGCATGTACGCGCTGTCGGACGTCCGCCCTTCGCGCCCCGGGGCGCGCCGCATCCATACGGGCGTGGCGCCGTCGGCCTGTTGCAGTGGCGAGGCCAGCACGCCGGCGGCGTTTCCGCCGCCCGCTGCGACCGCGGCGAGCCGGTCCCGAGCCTGCGCCAGCGTCGGCCGGCGGGCGGGGTCGGGCTCGAGCATCGACAGGACCACGTCCATGAGGGGGCCGCGGTGCGTGGGGGGATTGATCTGGCCGCGCGCCACCTTGTGCAGCAGGACCAGGGAGTTCTCGTCGGCACCGAACGGCGGCACACCCTCGATCGCGGTGTAGAGCGTGGCGCCTAGGGAGTACAGGTCCGCGGTCTCGGCGGGCTCGTCGCCGCGGGCGACCTCGGGGGCGAAGTAGGCGGGTGTGCCCGTGATGACGCCCGTCTGCGTGAGCTGTACATCGTCCTTCGCGCGCGAGATGCCGAAGTCGGTGAGCTTGACGATGCCGGACTGCCGGCCGCGGTTGGCGATGAGGATGTTGCCGGGTTTGACGTCCCGGTGGATGATCCCGGAGTCGTGCGCCTCGGCCAGCGCATCCGCGATCTGAGCGCCGATCTGGGCGACCTGCCCCTCGGGCATCGTGCCGGTCATGTGCAGGACCTGCGCGAGCGACCGGGAGGGCAGGTACTCCATCACGAGCCACGGCTCGCCGCGGTCCAGCGCCACGTCGTACATCGCGATGGCGTTGCGGTGGGACAGGCGCGCCGCTATCCGGCCCTCGCGCATGGCGCGCTGCCGCATCTCGGTGGCCGTGTCCTCGGTCATCCCGGCGGTGGAGACCACCTGCTTGACCGCGACCTCGCGGTCCAGCAACTCGTCCTGTGCGAGCCAGACCGCACCCATGCCGCCGCCACCGATCTTCGACTTCAGGCGGTATCGGCCCGACACCAGATAGTCGGGCCCGGGAACCCGCTCCGATCGGCTCTCCGTCACGCCTCGATGGTAGTTCACAGCCGATCGCCCCGCCCCGGCTGCCGAGGCTGTCGACCGCTTGACGGCGGCTGCGGGCCGGTATTAGCGTGGACGGCGAGATCGAAAACATTTTCGAGTCGCGTCTTCCCCGTGGCTCTCATATCTCACACGGTATGGGAGGGGTGTGACATATGGCCTTGACGCAGCGGGGAACCGATTCGCGCAGCCGCGAAGAAAAGTTGGAGGACCTGCGCAGACGTCTCGCTTCGATGCCGGACAGGCATGTCCCGGGCACGGCGGCACGGGCTCCGGCGGATGCGCCGCCGACGACTCCGGGGGAGCAACCTGCGAGCGCCGGAACGCTGCCGGTGGATTCACAGATCGCACACCTGTTGCCCGGCGAGGGCCTGCCGCGCGGGACGGTGGCGACCCTGTCCGGCACGGCTTCGTTGGAGGTCTCGCTGGTGGCGACGGTGACGGCTGCCGGTGCTCGCGTGGCGGTGTGTGGCCTGCCGGGATTCGGGACGCTGGCCGCGCTCGAGCAGGGGGCCGACCTGTCGCGCATCGCGTTCGTCCCGGGGCCGCTGCCGGATCCCGTCGCGGTCGCGTCCATCCTGCTGGACGGTGCGGACATGGTGCTCTGCGGCCTGGGTGGGATCGCGGTGCCGCCGTCTCGGGGGGGGGG
>NZ_JARFTP010000017.1 GCF_029167375.1 Tsukamurella sp. 8F | reverse complement strand
TCCTGGGTAGCTCCCATATCTCCCACTTTTCGTTCTCACGGGCTATCTGGCCGCTATTACAGCCACACCGTCGTGTCGGCGGCTGCCCACGACGACGCCCTTGCCGCGCGGACCGGTCCCGATTCAAACGCAACCGTCGCACCACGGACGCATTCGTCATTTCAATGGCGCGCGCCGCCGCGCCTGGTGTCCGCGCCCGGTGTCCGCGCCGGCGCGCTCGTCGACAACCCCCGTGGCCCCCGCGTTCCGCCCCCGCGGGGTGAGCGATTTATGTCACAGTGACGTATTGGTGGATCAAGGGGTTCTCGCAATTCGATGAGACATCTGTTCGCGGTGTCCGCGCTATCGCCCTCGGCGGCGTCGCGCGAGGCTTCAGTCCTCGTCGAGAGCGAGCTTGCGCAGCAGATCCCGGAGCGTCGCGAGCTCGGTGGCGGTGAGTGCGGCGAACGACTCGGGCGGTGTGGTGTCGGCGAGCTGCGCCCGTCTCGTCAGGTCGCGCCCCTCGTCTGTCAACACTACGACCTTGATCCGGCGATCGGTCGGGTGCTGCTCACGGACGGCCAGGCCGCGGCGCTCGAGGGCGTCGACCAGGGACGTCACGTACGAGTTGTCGCAACCCAGCCGCTTCGCCAGCTCGCGCATGCGGATCGGTTCGTCGAGCGGAACCACGAGCAACGCCCGCAGCGGAGCCAGCGGGAGCCCGGTGTCCTGGGCGATCTGATGGAAGGCTGCCATGGCAGTCGGATTGTGGCTGATGGCGCGGATCCGCTGCCACACGTCGGCAGCTACATTGTCGGCACGACCGAGGGCGAGACGGCTTCGTTTGGTGCTCACTGGATCATGTTAACCGCTCAGTGATTGAGACTACCAATGATTGACACTGTCAGTGAATATATTTAGCTTGTTCTCATGCACCCACTCTCGAACCAGAAGCCGGCGGTGGCGACCGTCTACGTCGCGGCGATGTTCATGGCGGTCATGGACACGACGATCGTCAACGTCGCCCTCCCCTCGCTGGGGCGGAGCTTCCACGTCGGTAGCGACCGCCTCGGGCAGGTGTCGATCGCCTACCTCGTGAGCCTGGCCGTGTTCATTCCGGCGTCGGGTTGGCTCGGGGACCGCTTGGGCGGCAGACGCGCTCTACTCGGAGCCATCGGCGTCTTCACGCTCGCTTCGGCACTGTGCGGCTCGTCCGCAACCCTGGGCGAACTGGTCACATTCCGCATCCTGCAAGGTATCGGCGGGGCGGTCATGACACCCGTCGGACTGGCGATGCTGTTCCGCGTGTACCCGCCGGCCGAGCGGGTGCGCATCTCCAGTGTCGTCGCGATGATCACCGCGTTGGCACCGGCTCTCGGGCCCGTGCTCGGCGGTGTGCTCACCACGTACCTGTCGTGGCAGCTGGTGTTCCTCGTGAACGTGCCGATCGGCGTCGCGACGCTGCTGTTCGGCGCTCTCGCGCTCGCGGACCACACGCCCGCCCGCCCCGGCCGGCTGGACGTACGGGGCCTGCTGTTCTCCGGAATCGGCCTGGGAGCACTCATGTACGGGATCTCGGAGGGGCCCGCGCGCGGATGGGCCTCACCCACGGTGATAGCGGCGACCGCGGTCGGCGCGGTCCTATTGCTCGCGCTGATCCCGGTCGAGCTAGGTATCGCGCACCCTCTGATCGACATCCGCCTGTTGCGCAATCGCATGTTCGCGTACGCGACCGCCCTCTACGGGCTCGCGTCACTCGCCTACTTCGGCGCACTGTTCCTGGCCGCTCTGCTCTTCCAGAACGTGATGGGCCTGTCCGCGATCGCATCGGGCTTGGTCACGCTCCCCTCGGCCGTCGGTGTCATGTCGGGCGGTCAGTTCGTGACGCGCGCGCTGTACTGGCGCTTCGGCCCCCGCCGGATCACCGCAACGGGTCTGCTCACCATGGCGGTGGCCCTAGCGTCGATGGCGCAGGTGGGCCCGGGCACACCGCTATGGGTGTTGTGCCTCTTCATGTTCGGCCTCGGAATCGGCGTCTCATTCGTCTTCATCCCGAGCCAGGCCGCGTCGATGGCAACCGTCGCCAAGACCCAGACCGGTCACGCGTCGTCGATCTTCAACGCGGGCAAGCAGCTGGGCGGCGCTGTCGGAGTGGCACTGCTGAGCACCGTCCTCGCCGCCGGGAACCAGACCGGCGCGACGGGCAACGACCTGACCGGCTATCACGCGGCATTTCTCGCCGCCGCGGCGGCGGCCACCCTCGCCATCGCGGTCGCACTCGCCGTTCGAGACCAAGACGCCTCGACAACCATGACGTCTCCGCACACGGCGAGCTGACCAACGGTCACGCGAGCGATATCCTGGGAACCTGGCCGTCGGCGTCTTCCGAATCACTCCCGTTCGGAGGTCCGTGTGACGGTCGCTTGCACATATGCCTCGGGGTGCGGCTTCGAAGGTACGTCACGAAGCACCCGCAGCAAAGCCAAGCCGGCTATGCCGACGACTGCTGCGAGCACGAGAGCACCACTGGTCCCTGTTCCGCCTGTGAGTGCCTGGGCGACTGCGCCGCATCCTGCGACGCCCGCGGCGAGCCCGAACTGCCGGGCGGCGTTCATGGTTCCGGCGGCCGCGCCCGAAAGGGCCGGTGCAGCAGCTTCCGTCGCTCGGTGCGGCAGGATAGGCGTGGCGAGCCCCGCTCCCGCCCCGGACATCAAGAGCGGCCCGACGATCAGCGGTGCAGGCAGCCCGGCGTCGACGATCAGGGCGCCCGCTGATACACCGAGTGCGATCGCGCCGAGACTCAGCGCGAGTGCGGCCGTGTGCCGGCGCTCCGGCACGCGCACGAACGCCGCTGCCAAGATGAACGAGACCTGCTGCGTTGCAAGGAACACTGCGGCGGTCGCGGCTCCCTCGCCGGTGTGGACGAGCCACGCCGCTATGGCCGGCAACGGCCCGAACGCTGCGAAGTAGTAGGCGAAGGACGTGGTGATGGTGCCCACGAATCCCCGCCGACGAAAAAGAGCCGGCGGCAGTGCTGGATTCGCGACACGTCGTTCCGTGGCGACGAGTCCCGCGCACGCGGCCACGGTCGCGACGGTCGCGGCTACCGTCGGCGCCGAGGCGATGCCGAATTCGCCTGCGGCGGTGAGGGTGAACGTGGCGGAGCCCATCAATGCGACCGTCAATGCCGTGCCCGCGAAGTCCAGCCGAGACCGCTCACCGGATCCTGGCTCGCCTCCTGCGGACACGAAGAACGCGACGAGTACGGCGGCGATGGCAAGCGGCACGCTTCCGGCGAACAGCAGACGCCACATACCGGGATGCGCGAACACCCCGCTGCCTAAGGTCCCCACGGTGCCGCCGAGGGCTGAACAGACGCTCCAGGTCGCCAGTGCCGTCTGTCGACGCCGCCCGGAATAGCTATGGACCAGGAGCGGGATCATCGACGCCAGAAGCGCTGCTCCCCCAGTGCCCTGCGCGATCCGCGCGGCGATCAGCACACCGGCGTCGGGTGCGACCGCACACACTGCTGTCGCAGCCCCGAACAGCGCCATGCCGCAGACGAATACGCGCCGGTGACCCACCGCATCACCGCCGGCGCCGGCCGCGAGCACGAGCGCGCCTACGGCGAGGCTGAAGCCATTGATGACCCACTGCCCCTGCGCGAAGCCTGCGTGCAGATCGCGTTGGATGACGGTGACGCTCACGGTTGCGGCGGTGGTGTGCATGAGCAGTAGGAAAGTGCCGATGCTGCATGCGATGAGGGGCAGCCAACGCTTGAAGGTCATGACACCAGACTGATCTAATGGTCTTATGCGGGTAAACCCTTACATTGAGCCGCTGCTTATGAACACGGTCGAGCTGCTGAACGATCCGGCCCCGAACCCTGCCGAACTCGAGAGTCGGTGGAATGGGCATGGGATGCCGTCGCAACGACCAGCAACCGAGGAGGACCTCGACGTCGTGGCCGGCTACCTCGGCCTCTGGCGCGCCGTGGTCGATGCCGGGACCGAGACCGAGCGGGTTCAGCACCTCAATCGGATGCTGGGTGAGTACACGGCGGCACCGTCGATCACCGACCACGACGGCAGCGGGTGGCATCTGCACTTCCGCGACCCGGAAGCAGGCTTCGGGCTCACACTCGCGGGAGCCACGACCGCCGCCGCGGCGCAGTTCCTCACCGCGCGCGGCATACACCGGCTCGGCCGGTGTCACCTGGCCGAGTGTGAGCAGGCCTTCATCGACTTCAGTCGCCCGGGTACGCAGCGCTACTGCAGTCGCGCCTGTGCGAACCGCGATGCGGTTCGCCGGCACCGCGCGCGAAGGATCAGCGCATAGCGCGCTCGAGGAATCCGGCGGCGTCGCCGGCGGCCGCATAGACGGCGCCGAAGTGGTCGGTCGGATAGATGCGCACGGTCACCGGCTGGCGGTGCAGTATCAGCGACGCCGCGAGCGAGAGACCGGAGGCGACGGGAACGTCGATGTCGGTGAGGCCGTGTCCCAGGAAGATCGGGCTGCCGTAGCCCGCGACCGGAGTGGCCATGTGCTCCTTCAACGCCTCGAATATGCCCTCGATGCTGCGCAGCGGACGATCGACCCACGCCCGCACGTCGGCGCCGCGCACCTCCTCGCGCAGGTCGTACATGCTCAGTCGCTCGGCCAGCCCGACGATGCGGCGCCCCTCGTCGCTGAGCGCCTCGTCGACGGTCAGGTCCGGGCGCGCATCCCGGAGTGCCGCAAGGATGTAGGCCGTGTACGTCATCGTCGCGGGCGGTAGCGGCACCGGTGGGAACGACGGCCCGAGGAACTGGACGATGCGCTCGATGTTCGCAGGCGTCCCGGTCGCGACCACGCCGCGTAGGTCGAGGTCGTAGCCGGCGCCGAACTCGGTCGCGTACCGGGCGCCGTTCATCGCGGCGCCGGCGCCCTGCGACTGGCCGACCAGGGCCCATCGCGAGGAGAGCGGCACGCCGATCCGCCGCGCAGCCTGAACGGAGTCGATCAGGTTGTGCGCCTCCACCTTTCCGTTGAGGTAGCTCATCAGGCCGGGGGTGCCGAGGCCTGCGTAGTCGCTCGCGACCACGGCGTATCCGTGGTCCAACCAATGCCCGAGGTAGAACTGCTGACGGTCCGACTGCGGTTGGGCGGACGGAGTCGCCTCATCGCCGAGCCCGACGGTGCCGTGCGCCCACGCGATCACGGGCCACCCGCCCTCGGGTGGTCTGGACTGCGGGAGGAAGAGGGCCGCAGTGCTCACCGCGGGACCGTGCTGGTTCGACGTCGCGTAGAGGAACCGGCGCGCATCGGCGGCGTTGCGTATCCACAGGCTCTCTCCCAGCGGTACTTCCGTGAGCAGGGAGCCGGGCGCGGGCACTTCGCCGTCGTACTCGCGCGCGTCGAGACCCGACCAGTCCGGCGGGCCGACCGGCTCGATCGGGTCGGGCGTCGAGAGACCGCGTACGACGGTGGTGACGCGGTCGGTCAGTTCCTGCCGGAGCGAAGCTAGCGACACGTTTGCAACGTAACAGCGCGCCGGCTGCCCCGCAGCCCGGTGCGGGGTGTCCTCGCCCGGCGGTGGATCGACGGGGCGCACGCTATGACTGGTCCGGTGTCCGGTCCCGCTTTCGGACCATGTCGTTCTCCCACGCCCATGCCGCGATCGCGACGCGGTTCCGAGCCCCCACCTTGCGCTGCACGTTCGCGACGTGATTCTTGACGGTCCCCGGTGCGATGAAGAGTTCGCGACCGATGTCTGCGTTGGTGTGGCCTGTGGCGATCAGCTGCAGGACGTCCATCTCACGCGCCGTGAGGTCTTCGTCGGTGTCGGCCTCGTGCGGTTTGGACTCGACGGACATGGTGCGGAGGAGGCGGACGGTGATCTCGGGGCTGATCAGGGCATCACCGGCGACCGCCGCGCGGATCGCCTCGGTGAGCAACGTCGGGTTGGAGCGCTTGAGGATGAACCCGGACGCGCCAGCCTGGATCGCCTGCTGCACGTACTCGTCCAGGTCGAAGGTGGTGACCACGACGACGGTGATGTCGAGTGCCACCAGTCGGCGCGTCAACTCCAGACCGTCCATGCGTGGCATCCGGATGTCGGCCAGCACGACATCGGGTCGCAGTGCGCGCGCGAGCTCGAACGCGGCGGCGCCGTCGGGCGCGTCCCCCACGACGTTCATGTCCGGGTGCGCGTCGAGGATGATCCGGTAGGCGTCCCGGATGCTCGCCTGGTCGTCGACGAGCAGGATGCGCGTCGTCAACTTCGGGCTCCGTCCGCGTCCGGGCACAGCACTGCCAAGGGCATTGTTTCTCGAGCTCCTTCGTCGGTGGCGGTGAGCCTGTCACCCTATTAGCGCACAGGTCGAGTAGGTTACGTCGGATCGATCGGCACGTGTCGGTCGGTGCGGGGCTGTTGGACAGGGGGCGGTGTGGTCAACGATTGGCGCTGGGTGCCCGCATGGCCGCTGAACGGCTGGCGGATCCTGGCGGTCCTCCTGCTCTGCGCCGTGGTCGCCACATCGATGGCGGGGTCGCCACTCGCAGGTTCGGTCGCCGTCGCGAGCCTGGCGTGTCTCTTCGGTGCACCCGGATCGCGGTCGGGATCGTCGGGACCCGAGCTCTCGGCGGGTTTCCTCGCGTTACTGGCGGCGATCGCGGGAACGGTCTCGATGGCGGTCACGCTGTTCGTAGTCACCGCGGGGCCGTCGCCCGGGGTCGTCCAGGAGACTCGGTGGACGCCGTTCGACATCGGCTTCCTGATGCTGCTGCTGTTCATCACGCTGCGTGCGATCGCCGATACTCGGCCGGGGCAGCTGGCGGGCGGGCTCATCGTCATCGCCGTCCCCGTGACCACGTTCCGGTTCTACGACACGAGGTCCTTCTCGTGGGCGAGCGTCGCGTTCTGGGCGGCCGCGGCGGCCGGCGGTGCGGTGATCGGCGCGCTGCTGTGCATCATCGACCTGCGTAGACGGGAGACGAGCGACGCGCGCCAGCGCGGACACCGCCTCGAGGTGGCTCGCGATCTACACGATTTCGTCGCGCATGACGTCAGCGAGGTGGTCGCGCAGAGCCAGGCCGGACAGATCCTGGCCGGTAGCGACGAGCGGCTCGCTGCGGTGTTCCGGCGGATCGAGGACGCGGGCCAGCGTGCGCTCGCCTCCCTCGATCGTACGGTGGCGATGATGCATCGCGACGCCGCCGACAACCCCGACCTACTCGCGTCCCCTCACACACTCGACGACATACGCGACGTGGTGACCCGTTTCGACGACTCATCGCCTGCTGATACCCGCATCACCATAGAGGCGATGCCCATGGTCTCCCGGGATGTCGCGGATACCGCATACCGCATCGTCGTCGAGAGTCTCACCAACATCCGTCGCCACGCGCCGAAGACCCCGTACGTGGACATAACCATCCGCTATGTGGGGACGGGCGACCTCGCGCAACCTCGCGGCTTGGAACTCGCGGTCACCAACCAGATCAGCGAGCGCGGAGACGCGCGCCTGAGACGCCCCAACGGCGGCCACGGCCTGCCGTCGCTTGCCCAGCGAGTCGAGGCGCTCGACGGCACACTGACGTTCGGGCCGACGGCCGGTCAGCAGTGGCGGCTGGCCGCCACCCTGCCGCTGCGGCATGGCTGATCGCTTCGCCGACTAGGCCGCGCGGCATATCCGGGGCACCTTCGGGCGCCCGCGGTGCTGCGAAATCATCCGAAAGTCGGATGTGTGGAGCCTGTGTATCCCCCTAGCGTCATATACGACGCGAGGAGGTGACGATGCCGGAACTGGCGGCGCAGACGATGGCACAGTTGCTGCCGCGGCTTCCGCTCGACCTGCAGCATGTGCTGCACCTGCGCGTCGTCGACCGGCTCAGCACCGATGAGACCGCGCGCACCCTGGGCGTTGAACGAGAAGCGGTCCTGATGATGCAGCACCGTGCGCTCACCGAATTGCGCGCCGCCCTGGCGTCGTGAGTAGGCGGTCCGATTCGCGTGGGCTCCGATAGCCATAGACCGATTAAATGGTCCGAAAGACTGATGCGCCCAGACTGTGCGGGCCCTTAACGTCATAGCGCGACGTGGGAGGGACGACGTAGGAGGAGGGTGCCGGACGACGGCACGGAGATGATGGCGGAGCCGCTCCCCGGGCTCTCGCAGCGATCGGAGGTGAAGCTGCGGGAGCCCGTGGGAGCGGTCGACTCCAGGGGCCACACGCCTACAGGCCGGTCACCGCTCGGCTCAGCGGGTCCCGGCCTCGCCGCGGACGGGTTCGTACCAGCCCGGCAGGCGCTGCGGGCGCAGGTCGGTCGTATCGTCCGGCCGGGTCAGGGTGAGAACGGCCCGGGCGATGTCGGGCCGATCGTGCAGCCGGTCCTCGATTGCGGCGAGGCGCTCAGCGACCTCGGATTCGGGTCGGTTGCCCACTATGTCCACCGCCGCCACGAGATAGATGCGGTCTGCGCCGACCCACTCCATGGTCAGGAAGCTGACCCGCTCGATGTCGTCGACCGCGAGGAGCGCCCGCAATGCCGTGTTGCGTGCCAGCGGCGTCACCGATTCGCCGGTGAGGAAGTCCATGTTGCGGCGGATCAGGAAGAGGGCGACGAATCCGAGCAGCACGCCGACGACGATCGAGCCGGCAGCATCCCATACGGGATTCCCGGTCACCTGATGCATGGCCATCGCGGCGGCCGCGACGACCACACCCACCAGCGCTGACGAGTCCTCCAGGAAAACCGCGCGCAGCACGGGATTAGAGGTGAGCGCGAGATAGCGGAGGGGGTGCAGACGACGCTTGAACGCGCCCGTCCGGGCCTGCCGCAGCGCTTGGAGGAAGGACGTGCCCTCGAGCACGAAGGCGAGCGCGAGCACGCTGTAACCCCACAGGTAGTCGCCACCCTCCTCGGGGGTGTGGAGCGAGGTGATGCCGTGCCACACCGATACCGCGGACCCCACGGTGAACAGCCCGAACGCCGCGAACATCGACCAGATGTACCCGGCGCGGCCGTAGCCCAGCGGGTGTTGGTCGTCGGCGGGCCGCGCCGCCGTGCGCGTCCCCACCAGCAGGAAGATCTCGTTGCCGGTATCCGCCCACGAGTGCGCGGCCTCGGCGAGCATCGACGCCGATCCCGTGATCGCGGCCGCGGCCGTCTTCGCGGCCGCGATCACGATGTTCGCCGCGAACGCGACGAGGACGGTGACGAGGCTGTCACCGGAGCTGTCCTTCTGGTCCGCCATGCCGGTCACCCTACGGGCGGTTGTTGCCGGGTATCGCGCAGAGCCGGAGCCGACACCCCCAGGGGGTACCTGTTGTAGTGTGGCCGCCGTGACCCGGAATCGCTGTGCAGCCAGGGTGGCAGTCGTGATCACCGCCGCTCTGGCCGTCCTCCTCATGCACGGGTCGATCGCGTCACCCCCTCGCATGCACGCCGTCGCTACCGCGGGTGTCCCCCGCATGCACGCCGTGGATCACCAACACACAAAGGCCGAAAAGGCCGTCGTCGACTGCGATCACCCGGGCTGCGGGCATCTATGCGCTGGGACCGCTGCATACCAGAGCCCGCTCTCGCCGGCGCCTCTGGTCACGGTCGTCACCCGGACGGACCAACTGGCGCGAGCCGGCGCGGTGGTGACGACCGCGGCGGTGGCACGCGGTCCCCCGGCCCGAGCGGCGCCCACCCTCGAAGAGCTCTGCCTCCTCCGGATCTGACCGGCGGACGCGCGCGGCCCCAGCCCGCGGCGCCCCCCAGCCCGATCAACCACTGAACATCCGGAGGAACACAACATGATTCGCAATACCACAGCCCGCATCGCCACCGGTCTGCTCGCAAGCTCCCTCGCGCTCGGGGGTTGTACCACCGCTGCAACCGACACGGGCTCGCCGAGCACGGCCGTCACCAGCGCGGTGTCGTCGAGTGCCGCAGCGTCGGGCGCGCGCTTCGCGCCGGCCGACGTCGACTTCGCCGAGATGATGTACCCGCACCATGCGCAGGCCGTCGAGATGTCGAAGATGGTCGCCGGCAAGGACGCAGGGCCGGACGTCGTCGCCCTCGCGAAGCAGATCGAGGGCGCACAGCAGCCTGAGATGGATGCGTTCGCTCGCCTGCTGAGGCAGTGGGGCAAGCCCGCGCCATCGGCCTCGATGGGACACCATATGGACGGGATGATGACAGACGAGCAGATGCAGCACCTGGGCACGCTGCGCGGCAGCGCCTTCGACAAGGCCTGGCTTCAGATGATGATCGCGCATCACAGGGGCGCGATCACCATGGCGGACGCCGAACTGAAAAGCGGCGTCGACCCGGAGGCGCGGACGATCGCGCAGGACATCAAGGCCTCCCAGCAGGCCGAGATCGACCGGATGCAGAAGTTGCTCGGCTGATCGCGGTCTGCGCGGCTACAGCGCGCCGAAGTAGCCCGTGGACCACCCGACCGCACCAAGGGCGGTTCCGTACACCTCGCGGTTGACGGCCGCGAGCGTGTCGCGCGCTGTGTGGTAGTCGATGTCGTAGGCCTCGCCGGCGGCGCCGCCCCACTTCTGAGCCTGCGCCGTGGTCTTCTTCTTCTCGGCACCGGTGTCGACGCCGCCGGACGGGATGCCCTGCTCGACGAACGGACCGTAATCGGACCGCCCGTCGAATGCACTCGCGTCGACGGGGACCTTCCGGTCGGCGAAGTAGTTGCGGAAGACCTGCTCGATGACGCCCGACCCGGTAGGGCCGGGGCCACCCTCGAGCTTCGACGAGCCGTCGCCGTCGTACGTGAAGTACCCGCCGTTGTGCGAGCCGAGCATGTCGAAGTTCAAGTAGCGCGCGATCTTCGAGCGGTCGGCAGGGGCGAGTGACTCGACGTATCTGGTCGAGCCGATGAGGCCCTCCTCCTCCGCACCCCAGAAGGCGAAGCGCACCTTGTTCTTCACAGGAGCGTTCGCACCGAGTGCCGTCGCGGTCTCGAGGACCGCGGCGGCGCCGGTGCCGTTGTCGTTGATGCCCGGCCCATCGGGGACGCTGTCGAGGTGTGCGCCCACCATCTGCACGGCGGTCGGGTCGCCCTCGCGGGTCTCGGCGAGCAGGTCCCAGGACTGCGCCTTCTTCGTCTGGGCGTCGACGGTGATCACCATCTCGGCGCCGTCGATGAGGCCGGCGCCCTCGGCTTTTGTCACCGAGACGACGGGGATGCTGCTCGCCTCCTGCAGCCCGAGGGTGCCATCGAGCTCGCCGTCGGCGTTGTTCACGACGACGAGCGCCTGTGCCCCCGCGGCCGCTGCGTGCCGATACTTGTCGCCGAACGGGCACATGCCACGCTGGACGACGGCGACCGCGCCCCGTGTCCTGCCGTAGTCGGAGTCTGCGCACCCCACCCCGGGGACGACGGCGGCTTCGGCCGTGATCGTGCCGCGTGATGCGCCGGAGCCGGACAGAGCGTTGATCGTCAGCGCCCGGCCTTCGACGGTCGCCTCCTGCTTGCCTACCGACCAACTGGCGGTGGTGAATTCGTGCCGTTCGACTGCGTACCCCGCACTCTCGAGCGCGTCTTCGACGTAGTCCAGGCTCTGCTGATAGCCGGGCGTTCCGAGGGCGCGGTTACCGCCGTTGCGGCGCGCGATGTCCTCGAGGGCTTGCAAGTGCTTGACGGCACCGTCCAGGGTCAGCTTTCCCGCGAGCGCGCGCGCCGCCGATGTTGCTTCTGCCGAGTGCGCGTTCCCGGGCGGGGCGGGCCGTGATGACGGCGCGGTCGGCACCGAGGCCGATGTACGTCCGCTCGACTGTGTGGCACGGTCGGTATCCGATGTGCTGCATGCGACCAGGGCGGATAGGGCGGTGGCCGCAGATGCGACCGTGGCGATGAGGCGGGCGGACGGTCGGTGGAGATTCCGGTGAGCCATGCCGATCATTAGAGCGCATACACAGCGGCGCCGGTGCACGAACGCGTACCGGACAGGGGCGCCGGACCTGCGCCCGATAGGGTCGATCGGTGAGCATCGTCGACCTGCTGTTGGTGGCGGTTGCGGGATTCGGGGCGGGGTTGGTCGGCTTCGTGACCGGCCTCGCATCGATAGTGTCGTACCCCGCGTTGCTGGCCGTGGGAATCCCGCCCGTCGCAGCGAACGTCACCAACACCGTCGCGATGGTCGCGATCGGGGTGGGATCGACGACGCAGGCGGCCTCGCAGGTTGCGAAGGAGCGCCGTGGTCTCGCGCAGCAGGTGGTGCTGTGCGCCCTGGGCGGCGTGGTGGGCGCCGCGGTGCTGCTGCTCGCGCCCGCGAGCAGCTTCGAGGCCGCGGTGCCGGCTCTCATCGCGATCGCTGCGCTCGCGCTGCTGCTCCAGCCGTCGCTTCGGGCCCGTGCGGGCGATCGCACCTTTCCTGTCGCCTATCCGATAGGCCTCTTCATCGTGTCGATCTACGGCGGGTACTTCGGGGCGGGCGCCGGTGTCATGATGCTCGCGCTGATGCTCGTCGCAACGGATCAATCCGTCTGGCGTGCAAGCGTGCTCAGAAGTTTCTTGCTGGCTGTGGCCAACCTGGTGGCGGCGATCGGTTTCGCCCTGTGGGGGCCGGTCCACTGGCCCGCCGCTATCGCCATGTCGATCGGCGCGTACGCGGGCGGCTACTGCGGACCACCCGTCGTCGCGCGCGTCCATCCGCGCGTCCTGCGGATCGGTGTCGCGGTATGTGGCTTCGGCCTCGCCGCGTGGCTCGCGCTGCGCTGATACCGGTCGATCACGGCCAGGAGATCGAGCCGCGCTGGAAGTCCTGCGCGAAACCCTTGCCGACCCTGTACTCGTCGGTGATGGGATAGCCGTACCCGGCGCCCGCGTAGCCGCCCGCCATGACCCACTTGTTGCGGATCTGGCCCCACACGATGTGCGCGCCCGTCCCTGGCGACCAGTAGATCGAACCGCCCTGGAAATCGTTGAACGCGCCTGCGCCGAGGCCCGAGAACCAGCCGGCCACGGGCGGCACGTCGATGGCGCGCTCGTTCGCGACCGGGTAGCCGAGCGGGCCGCCCTCCCACCCTGCCTTGCCCCACTTGTCGCGGATGGCTCCGCCGACCTGGTGTGCCGTACCGTTGTCGGCCCACGGGTGCCAGTAGAACGACGACGAGCCGAACCGCTGGAATCGCCCGCCCTTCTGTGCTGCCAGCTCGGGTGACGTGGGATTCCCCCACTTCCGCTGGCCGCCGGTCGCGATGTACGCGCGCTCGATGCTGCCCTTGACGAAGTAGCCACCGACCCGGCGGTCGGCGCCCGCGTCGCCGACCGCTAGCGAGGTGCCGGTCACTGCCGTCACCAGGGTCACGGCAGCCACACGAACTATGTTTCGCCTCGTAGTCATACCCACACCTCTTCCGTCACTTGTGTCGCACGTTAACGAGGTGTGCCGCCCTGCGCAAACTGGACTGAATAGATCGACTGATCTATAAATAGTTCATGCGATCGAAACGGACCTTCACGGAGCGCGCGCGCCGCGATCAGATCATCGTCGCCGCTACGGATCTGATGGCTGAGGTCGGCTACGGCAATACCTCGGTCCGCAAGATCGCCGAGCGCGTCGGCGTAGCGATGAGCGTGGTGCTGTACCACTTCACCAACAAGGACGAGATCGTCCGGGGCGTCCTCGAGGCGGCGATCGATGGGGCCGCCGAGGCCGTGCTTCCAGCGGTGGACGCCGAGCAGACCGCCGCGGGCAAGCTGCGCATTCGTATCCTGGCGAATGCCACGTATCTGCGCGCCGATGCGAAACGGTTCGGTGTCATCATCGACATCGGCACGAATTACCGGTCCACCGGCGGCGGAGTCGAGACCATCGAGCTCTCCCCCGACGTCGCGGAGCGCTTCGCCCGACTCGATTTCGAACCGATCCTGCGGCTGGGGATCGAGCGCGGGGAGTTCGCGGGTATCGACACGCGCATGGTGGCGACTCTCCTGTCCAGCGCGCTGAACGGAGTTCTCACAGAGGTGCTGCGTGACCCGGACTTCGACGTCGACGCATATGGCGTGCTGGTTGCGGACATGGCGGCGATGCTGGTCCGCGGAGGCGAGTGACGATGGCGTACATAGTGATCGCGAGTTGGGGATCGCGTGGAGACATCACCCCGCTGTGTGGGCTTGCACAACGGCTACAGCGTGCCGGGCACGAGGTGGTGATGACGGCGCCGACGCCGCTCACCCCGATGCTCGCCGAGCGTGGTATCCGGGCGCTGGGCGTGGACCACGTCGAGCCTACCGACGACGACCTGTCGAGCGTCGATGTCAAGCCTCTGGCCGCGCTGCGGGAGCTGGTGTCCCCCGGCGGAATGCGCGCCCTGGGCCGGTCATTCCTCGCCGCGCTCGCGGGCGAGCCCGCCGACCTGGTCCTGTTGTCCCCGTTCGCGGAGCTCGCCGGGCACGCGTTCGCGGAGAGTCGCGGAATCCCGACGATCGGCGTCCGGCTGCAACCGATGTCGGCGACAGCAGCGCACACTCCGGCGCTGATGGGCGGGCGAGACCACGGCGCAATGCTCAACCGGGCGGCGGGACACCTCGGCAGCGGCGCGGTGGACGCGTTGTACCGCGGCGTCGTCACATCGATGCGGCGCGATCTGGGGCTGTCGCCTGTGTCCGCGCGCCGGGCCCGGCGCATCCGGACCGAGTCGCAGTGGCCTGTGCTGCACGGCTATTCGGCGTCGGTGTCGCCGCGCCCGGACGACTGGCGTTCCGGCCTGGACGTCACGGGGTATTGGTGGACGCCGCGCCCCGAAGGATGGGAGCCCGCCGACAGGCTGACGCGATTCCTCGAGGCCGGCGAGCCGCCCGTCCTCGTCTCGTTCGGCAGCCTGATGATGCCTGATGCCGAGAAGCGGCGCGTTTCCGAGCTCGTGTCGGAGGCCGTGTCCCTAGCCGGTGTGCGCGGGCTCGTCCAGTCGGGATGGGCAGGGCTGCAAGCAGGTTCGGCAGATGTCATGACGATCGGCGACACGCCCTACGATTGGCTGTTCCCGCGACTGTCGGCAGTGGTGCACGCGTGCGGGGCGGGGACGGCAGCGTCGGCCCTGCGGGCCGGGATCCCGACGGTGGCGATCCCCGAACCCGGTGGTGACCAGCCGTTCTGGGCGGCGCGTCTGGAGGCGCTCGGTGCCTCCTCGGCGACGCTCTCCCGGCGCCGAGCAACAGCACGCTCGCTGGCGGACGCCATCGAACGCGGCGTCTCGCAATCCACATACCGCTCGGCCGCAGCCACGGTCGCCGAGAGGCTCGCGGACGAGGACGGTGCGGGTGTTGCGGTGGCAAGGATCGAGGAGTGTTTGGCGGAGCGCGGCTGATGCGGCGAAAACCGTTGCAGGTCAGACCAGGCCTGCATCGTGCATAGCGATCGCGACCTGTACGCGGTTAGTGGCGTCCAGTTTGGTGAAGATGCGCGAGATATGCGCCTTGACCGTCGGCACGCTCAGGTACAGCTCGGCAGCGATCTCGGCGTTCGACGCCCCTCGCGCGAGACTGATAGCGACGTCCCGCTCCCGCGGGGTGAGCGTCTCGACAGCCTGCTGTGCGGGCGCGGCACGGCCGTCCGCGCCCGGGCCGTCCGAGTGCCCGTGCACCACCTGCTTGATCAGCGCAGCGGTGACCGACGGACTGAGCGCGGGGTCGCCCGCCAGCACGCGCTCGATCGCGGCGACGATCCCCCCGGGAGGCGTGTCCTTGAGCAGGAAACCGTCGGCGCCGACGGCGAGGGCGCGTACCACGTAGTCGTCGGCATCGAACGTGGTCAGCACGAGCACGGCGGGCGCCGGCGGCTCCCGCTTCAGCAGCGCCGTGGCCTCGATGCCGTCCATCACCGGCATTCGCAGGTCCATGAGGACCACGTCGACCGGATCCGCACGGTGGAGGTCTACCGCCTCGCGGCCGTTGCCGGCCTCGGCCACGACGTCGAAAGCCGAACTCCCACCGAGCAGGAGCCGCAGACCCGACCGCACCAGCGGGTCGTCGTCGACGAGCATCAGGCGGGCTGTCATGCCTGCCACGGTAGCCACACCGTCAGGACGAAGCGATCGTCAGAGGTGATGCGCGTCGTCTGCCTACCACCCGCCAGCTCGACGCGCTCGGCCAACCCGACCAGCCCCAGGCCCGAGCCCGGAACCGGTGTCGGCGCCAGCGGTAGCGCGTTGACCACCTCCAGTTCCATGCCTGACGCCTGGGCTCCGCGGATCCGCACATGCACCGTCGCCGACGGTGCATGCTTCCGGGCGTTGGTCAGTGCCTCCTGTAGGCATCTGTAGGTGGTGCGGGCGAGGGCTGCGGGCGCGTGAGACAGATCGGCAGAGCACGCGTATTCGATATGCATCCCGGTCGCGCGGTTGTCGTCGACGAGCCCGTCGATGTCGGCGGGCGACGCCTGTGGCCGTTCGGGCGTTGCGTCGCCCGGCCCTTCCCGCAGCACACCGAGTACCTCGCGCAACTCGGTGAGCGCGAGATGCGAGGTCTCCTGGATGACGGTGGCGGTCTCGCGAACCTGCGCGGTAGGTAGATCCTCCCGGTATGCGAGCGCGCCGGCATACATGTGCACTGTCGAGATCCTATGTGCGAGAACGTCGTGCATCTCCCGCGCGATCCTGGCCCGCTCGGCGGTTCGGGCCTGCTGCACCTTGGCCGCCTGCTCGTCCTCGGCCGACTGCGCGCGCGCCTGCCAACTGGCGAGCAACTCGCGGCGGGACCCGATATACATGCCCCACGCGATCATGAGACCCACGATCGCCGCCATCGCACCGGTGTTGATGAGGGCATGCGAGGAGTCGGCGCCGGGGAAGTACGTCTGCGCGACCGCGCCGCACACGAACGCCAGCAGGGCCTGCGGCACGATCTCCCGCCAGCGTCTCCGCGTCGCGAGTGACACCATCGCGAGCGCCGACGCGCCGGATGCAGCCGCCGACACGAGCCCCGCGAGAGTCGTGAAGGTCGCGACGGCGACGGGGTATCGCCGTCGCCATCGCACGACGACGAAGCAGACGCAGCCGATGGCGATGTCGCCGGCCAGCCACCAGCGCGCGTGGGCCAAGCGTTCGGCCGTGGCGGGGGCCGATGAGAGCACCGACAGGACCAGAGCCAGACCGAAGCGCCACAGGTGCCCCCATCTCGTCAGGGCCGGCTGGTAGTCCTCGGGGCGCACTCCGACCACGTTAGTCACGCCGACGCTTCGAATGCGTCCGTCCGGCGGCTACTCGGATCCCCTACTTTCGGCGGGGGTCGGAATGTGCGAGCGGCCGATGTGCGCGCCGTTCGACACGTCCAGCATGGAATGCATGATCGCAGTCGAGAATCTCACCAAACGCTACGGCGACTACACCGCCGTCGACGATGTCTCGTTCGTATGTAAACCTGGCCAGGTCACGGGGTTCCTCGGGCCGAACGGCGCCGGGAAGTCCACCACGATGCGGATCATCGCGGGCCTCACCCCGGCCACGTCGGGGTCGGCCACAGTGGGTGGCCGGGCGTACTCGGGCATTCCGAATCCTGCCACCCGGGTGGGCGTCCTGCTCGACGCCTCCGCGCAACATGCCGGTCGTACCGGCGCTGAGGTCCTGACCCTGACGGCGATGACGCTCGGTATGCCTCGCTCGCGCGTCGACGAGGTGCTCGAGATGGTGAGCTTGAACGCCGAAGAGGCGCGTCGCCGCGTCCGCAACTATTCGCTCGGCATGCGGCAGCGGCTCGGCATCGCCAACGCGTTGCTCGGTGACCCCGAGATCCTCATTCTGGACGAGCCGGCCAACGGTCTCGATCCCGCCGGCATCCACTGGATGCGTACCCTGTTACGCGACTACGCCGACCGCGGTGGCACGGTACTGCTCTCCTCGCACCTACTGCACGAGATCGAGATCGTCGCCGACGACATCGTCGTGATCGGGCACGGACGGATCGTCGCCCAGGGCACCAAGCAGGAACTGTTGGCCGGCACCGGCGCTCGCGTGGCGGCCACCGACGACACGGCTCTGTGGCGTGCTCTGCACGCCGCCGGCCTACGTGCCGAGAAGGTCGCCGGCGGTGGCTTCACCGTCGACGCATCGCCTGCCGACGTGGGCAGGATCGCCTTCGAGGCGCGCATCCAGCTCGTCGAGCTCCGCGCCGGCGACGGTGCCCGCCTCGAGGAGATCTTCCTTCAGCTGACCCAACAGACACAGCGCGAGCAGCCCGCACACCTAGGAGTTCCCGCATGACCACCCTCACGCCCCAGAACACCGTCGAGCGCCGGTCGGCGCCGATTCCGCTCAGCCGACTGGTCCGCGTCGAATTACGCAAGCTGGTCGATACCCGCGCCGGGTTCTGGCTCGTAGCGTCGATGGGCGTGATCTCGCTGGTCGTCGCGGTCGTCATGCTGATCGCGCGCAGGAACAGCCCGGAGAAGCTCGACCTCAGCGGGTTCGTCACCGTGATGAACATGCCTACGTCGGTCATCCTCCCGATCCTCGCGATCATGCTGGTGACGGCCGAATGGAGCCAGCGCACCGCGCTCGCGACGTTCACGATGGAACCGCGACGCGAGCGGGTCGTACTGGCCAAACTCGGCGCCTCCCTGATCGCCGCGATCGGTGCGGTCGTGTTCGCCCTTGTGATCGGGGCACTCGCGAACGTCCTTGCCGGCGTCGTCTACGGAGCTCCTGCGGGCGCGTGGAACTTCTCAGGCGCGGATCTCGTGAACTCGCTCACCATTCAGGTGTTCGGGCTGCTCGTCGGATTCGGCTTCGCGGCCCTGATCCTCAATACACCCGGCGCGGTCGTGGCCTACTTCGCGCTGCCGTCGGCGATGGGCATCGTCGCTGGAGTGGTGCCCTGGTTCCGGGACCACCTCGGCCGCTGGATCGACACCACATCGACGAACCAGCCCTTCCAGACGGGTGACTGGGCGTCGGGCATCGAATGGGCGCGGCTCGCCGTGTCCGCCATGATCTGGATCGGCATACCGTTGGCGCTCGGAATAATCCGGATCCTTCGGTCGGAGATCAAGTAGCCCTGAGCAGGCGACGTCGGGGCGGTGTCAGCCCAGCGTCGCCTGCTCCGCGGCGATGGTGGTGTCGTCTCCGTGCCCCGTGTGCACGACCGTTTCGGGTGGGAGGGCGAACAGCCTGGCGCGGATGGAACTCTCGATAGTCGGTCGGTCGCTGAACGAGCGTCCGGTAGCGCCCGGCCCCCCGTGGAACAGGGTGTCGCCGGAGAACACTGCTGCCAGGTCGGGCGCGTACAGACACACCGCGCCGGGCGCGTGTCCGGGCGTGTGCAGCACTCTCAGGGTCGTACCCGCGATGGCGATCTCCTGCCCGTCCGCGAGGTCGTCGTCCCACGTATCACCGGGATGCGTGAGCTCCCAGAGCGGTCGGTCGTCGGGATGCAGCAGGATGGGTGCACCGGTCGCCTCACGCAGGGCCGGCGCGCAGCGGCAGTGGTCGTCGTGTGCGTGCGTGAGGACGATCGCTCTCACAGTGCGGTCGCCTACAAGGGCCAGGATGTCGTCCACCGAGTGCGGGGCGTCCAGCACGATCACCTCGGTGTCGTCGCCGATCACCCAGACGTTGTTGTCGACGTCGAAGGTCTGCCCGTCGAGGGAGAACGTACCGCTCGTGACGGCGTGGTCGATGCGTGCGCTCATATCCTGCAGATCCTGCCATCTCCTGTCGTGCGGCGGCTACGGCCGCTCGTGCTCGACGGTGGCGGGCGTCAGGCCCCATTCACTGCGGCCCAGCCGGCTCGGAGGCGCGAGCCGAGCGAAGTCGGGCAGGCCGTCGTCGGCGAGGATCGAGCGCGCGACCGCGACGTGCCGGACCGCGCCGAGGATCACCGCGCAGTTGCCGACGTCCAGGATCAGGTGCTTGGTGCACTCGATCGACACGGGTGCCTCTGCCACCCGCGGCGGTGCGACGGTGGCACTGCGTTCCGGCGTCAAGCCGGCCAGTGCGAACTCGTCGACGCCGTGCTCGACGTGCTCCGAGGTCCGGTTCATCTGCTCGATGAGTGATTCCGTGCCGATGTTCACGACGAACTCCCCTGTTTCGAGGATGTTGCGCCACGAATCCTTATGCCCCACAGAGGTGAACTGCACGATCGGCGGCGCTGTCGATGCGACTGTGAAGAAGCTGTACGGCGCTAGATTCAGTACCCCGTCCGCCGCGCGCGTGGAGACCCAGGCGATCGGTCGCGGCACGATCGACGCGGTGAGCAGGCGGTAGAACGCGCCCGGATCCAGCTCGTCGGGGTCGAATGAGGTGGCGTCGCTCGGCACGGGGCCACCGTAGCCGAACGAGCGACGCTCTCGCTGTCGTCGAATCGCATCCCGCCGCGAGTCGGGCGCACATCTCCACCGCATCGCCCGAATGGCCGTGTGGAGTCGTGCACCCGGACTGTGGATATGTGCACGTCAGGGGTCGTCCGGGATCCGAACTGCACGCCGGCGCGTCTAATGGGTATGGGAGACGTACACCGGTATTCGGACCTGGTGAAGCTGGTCGGCCGATCGGAGGCGGAGCGGCACCGCAACGCGGTCACGCACGGAGTCAGGGCGAGCGGACCGATAGGCCTCGCCGAATTCGCGTCGGCCATCGCGGAGCTGTACCCCGATGCCGCGTTCTGTGGTTGGTCGGCGGCGCGACTCTACGGACATTTCATGGCGCGTGGGTACGAGCGCCCCGTGGAGCTCTGGACCCCGCGACCGATCCGCCGTAAGGATGTGATCGCGCGCCGCAGCGTGATCGATGCCGACGAGATCGTCGTCAGCGCTGGTATCCGCCACACGGACGGCGCGCGGACGGCCATCGATCTCGCGCGCTACGTCAGCGGCGACCGCGCGATCGCGGCGATGGACCAGTGCCTGCGCACATACCGCTACAGGGGGCCGATCACGACCGTGGAGGGGGTCGAGGAGCGGCTCGGTCGACGCCGATGGAGGGCGGACCGGGTCCGTGCCGTCTTGGCGGAGGCGAACGGCCGCGCGGAGTCGCCGGAGGAGACGTATACGCGGCTGCTGTTGCACCGCAACGGTTTCAGCGGCTTCGTCCCGCAGTGGGAGGTGCTCGACGGAACCTACCGGCTCGACCTGGCGGAGCCGGAACTCTGCGTTGCAGTCGAGTATCAGGGCGTGCACCACCGCGACGCGCGGCAGTTCGCCGCCGACATGGAGCGACTCAACCGCCTGCAGACCGAACTCGACTGGCACGTCGTGCTCGTCGTCGCGGGCGATCTGGATCGTCGCCGGGAGACGCTACTCGCCCGGGTGCACGCCGCGCTCACCCGGCGCGGCTGGACCGAACCCGCGGCGTAGGTTCACCGGTCCACATCCCCGGTGCACATCTCCACGCGGCTACTCGGCCGATGCGATGGACATGTGCATCCGACCGGCGTTGCGCAGAACGCACTCGCCGTTTATTGTTTGACATACAATAAACGAGGAGGATCGGTGGCGACGTCCGTTCCCGCGCGACGCGCGACGAGGGCTGCGGGTCAGCAGACGCGAGCGGCGCTGCTGCGGGCGGCTGCGGACCTGTTCGAGTCCGACGGCGATGACGTGCCGCTGTCGCAGATCTGCGCTGCCGCGGGCGCGCATCCGAACCAGGTGACGTACTACTTCGGTTCCAAGGAGGCCCTGTTCGTGGAGGTCGCGTGCGGTGCCGTGCTGCGTGCCGGCCGTAGAGCGGAGGACGATGCGGCGCGCACCACGACCGTTCGCGCCTACACCCAGGCGCTCGTCGAGACGTTGCTCGGTGCCGAGGCGGCAAGGGTTCGCCTGTTCGTCGAGGCCATGCTCTTGGCGGGTCGCCGCCCCGAGCATCGGCCCGCTGTCGACTCGGCTCTTGCTCAGCTGTACGAGGCCGGCGAGCGCGCGCTGATGGACACGCTGGTGCGCACCGGTTGGGAATTGCGCGCCGCGCCGGGTGTCGAGGCGAGGGCGTTCTGGTCCGCGGTCTTCGGCATCGCCGTCCAGAAGCACGCCGGAGTGAGTGCCCGATCGCTCGAGGACGCGGTCACCGTCGTCTTCACCAGTCTCCAGATTCCCGAGTCCGTACTGGACTCCCCCGTGCCTCAACCCGATCGGAGTCGACAGTGACCAGCACAGAGAACGCCGTCCATCCTGCGCCGCACAGTACGCATGAGGTACTGAACCAGGCCGTCCCCCGCGAAGACGTCAACGAGTACACCACTAACGTCGTGCTCGATGAGGCGGTGCGTCGTCACGACGCCGATTGGGCCACAGCCGAACTCGCCGAAGTCGGTGCGCTCGTCGGCACCCGGCGGTTCCAGCACGACGCCGAGCTTGCGAATACCGTGACCCCCGTCCTGCAGACGCACGACAGATGGGGCCGACGGATCGACGAGGTCGAGTACCACCCCGGGTACCACCGCATCATGTCCGCAGCGATCGCCCATGGGGCGCACACGTCGGCGTGGGCGAATCCGCGACCCGGTGCCAACGTCGCGCGGGCCGCGACCTTCATGCTGTTCGGCCAGATCGAGCCCGGCCACGCCTGCCCCGTCTCGATGACCAACGCCGTCATCCCCTCCTTGGATCTGCAACCCGACGTGAGCGCGATCTGGCGCCCGCGTGCCCTCTCCCGTAGTTACTCCCCCGACCTGGGCGGCCAAGGGAAGTCGTCGGCGCTCTTCGGCATGTCCATGACGGAGAAGCAGGGCGGATCGGATGTGCGGGCGAATACGACCGTGGCCCTGGCGGCCGGCCGTGGCGGACCGGGAGGCGAGTACCTGCTCACCGGCCATAAGTGGTTCTGCTCGGCGCCGATGTCCGACGCATTCCTGATGCTGGCTCAGGCATCGGAAGGCCTGTCGTGCTTCCTGGTTCCTCGCATTCTGCCCGACGGCGAGCGCAACGTCTTCCGCATCCAGCGGCTCAAGGACAAGCTGGGAAACAAGTCCAATGCGTCGTCGGAGATCGAGCTGGACGGCACCGTCGGCGTGATGGTGGGCGAGCCCGGTCGCGGCGTACGCACGATCATCGAGATGGTCGCCCGCACCCGGCTCGACTGCGTCCTGGGTTCGGCTGCGGGAATGCGGCAGGCCGTAGCCGAGGCGGTGTGGCACGCGCGGCACCGCGCGGCGTTCGGGCGCACACTCGCGGACCAGCCCGCGATGTCCTCGGTCCTCGCGGATCTCGCCCTGGAGTCGGAGGCGGCAACCGTCACCGCGATGCGCCTCGCCCGCGCCCACGACGAGGACGCCGACGTCGGCGAGCGCGCATTCCGGCGTCTCGCAACGGCGGTGGCCAAGTACTGGATCTGTAAGCGTGGCCCGCATCACGCGTACGAGGCGCTGGAGTGCCTGGGCGGCAACGGCTACACGGAGGGCTTCCCCCTCGCGCGGCGCTACCGCGAGCAGCCGGTGATGGCCGTGTGGGAGGGGTCGGGCAACGTCATCGCCCTCGACGTTCTGCGCGCGATGACCCGCGAGCCCGAATCGGTCGCGGCATTCGACGCCGAGGTCGGCCTCGCACGGGGCGGCCACCCGCTGCTCGATGCGCACCTCGACCGCGTACGCCGGCAGTTGGCTGAGGTCGCGGCCGCCGACGCGGATACTGCCCAGCTCCGAGCCCGCACGATCGTCGAGTCGATGGCGCTCGCGCTCGAAGCGTCGCTGCTGGTCCGCTTCTCCCCCGCACCGGTCGCCGAGGCTTTCGTGGCCGCGCGGCTGGGCGCGGACCGCGGGCTCGAGTACGGCACCCTGCCTGCCGGTACGGACCTGGCTGCGATTCTGAGGCGTGTCTGACCCACAGACTGAAACAAGGCGAATAGCATCGAGGCTGCGGAGAGGGCAGGTCACCGGTTATCGTCTTCGCCGAGACTGGAACAGGTTCTCGTTTGGCAGTAGTCGAGCGGAGGTGATGATGGCACCCACCGAGCAGGCGGTCGCTGGCGCGCCGAGTCGGGAGGATCTCGACTCGGCGGCTCAGCGCGAGCGGCGGAAGCGGATCGTGGACGCGACGCTGTCCCTGGCCCGGAAGGGCGGGTACGAAGCGGTGCAGATGCGAGCGGTCGCCAAGAAGGCGGACGTGGCGCTCGGCACGCTCTATCGCTATTTCCCGTCCAAGATCCATCTGCTGGTGGCCGGGCTCGTGCGCGAATTCGAGAGTGCCCAGGAGAAACTCGACAAGTCGCCGATCCCGGGTGAGACGCCCAAGGAGCGTGTGCTTTTCGTGCTCGAGCGCAACACCCGCATGTTGCAGCGGGCGCCGCTGCTCACGGAGGCGATGGTGCGCGCGTTCATGTTCGCGGACGCTACAGCGGCGGCCGAGGTGGAGACGGTCGGCAGGCTGCTCGAGTCGATGTTCGCCCGCGCCATGGGTGAGGACGATCCGACGCCACGCGAGCGTGATGCGTTCCGGCTCATCGCGGACGTGTGGATGGCGAACCTGGTCGCCTGGGTCACGCACAGGGCGTCGGCGACCGACGTGCAGAAGCGCCTCGAAGTGACGGTCGACCTGGTCATAGACGACTGATAGCGGCCCCGCCGAACGTGCCGGGTGACCGGTGCGGGTGAACCTGGGCGAACCGCTCATTACCAACCAAACACTTGCTAGGCTCCGATCGGCAGCCCTGAGAAGGAGAAGTCAGTGAGTTCCATGGTGATGTACCGCGGCGCGCGGGTCGTCACGAAGAGCCTCTCCACCATCGGGCGATCCGTGTTGCTCACTCGCGACGTCATCGTGGCGATCGTGACAGGCGTCGTCCGGCGTGATCTCGCGCTGGGCGAAGTGGTCACGCAGGCGGTGACGCTGCTGCGCGTGACGTCGCTGCCCGCATTCCTGGTGGCGATCCCGTTCGGTGCCGTCGTGTCGGTACAGGTCGGCGCTCTCGTCGACCAGGTCGGCGCGAACTCCCTGGTCGGCGCCGCCAGCGGCATGGGCATCATCCGGCAGGGCGCACCGCTGGCCACGGGCGTGCTGATCGGCGGCGTGTGCGCCTCCGCGATCGCTGCGGACCTGGGGGCCCGGTCCATTCGTGAGGAGCTCGATGCGATGCGCGTCATGGGTGTGGACCCGGTCGCCCGGCTCATCGCCCCGCGCCTGCTGGCGCTGATCCTGATAGCGCCCATGCTGCTCATCGCGATCGTCGCGGTGTCCATGCTCATCGCGCTCGCGGTCGCGCTCGCCAAGTTCGGGATCAGCGCGGGCGGCTTCTGGTCGTCGTTCGGTGCGTTCTCGAATGCCGCGGACCTGGTGTTCGCCGTGCTCAAGGCCGAGTGCGGGGCCGTGGTCGTCGGCCTCGTCGCCGGATTGCGCGGAATCGAGGCGCGCGGCGGCCCCCGGGGCGTGGCCGACGCGGTCAACTCGTCGGTCGTGCTGTCGATCATGTTGATCTTCCTGTCCACGCTCGCGCTCACCCAGGTAGAGACGATGTTCTTCCCGAGCGCTGTCGCATGACGGCGGTCGTCGTCGGGAACACCCGCCCGCGAAGGAGACCGAGCGGGCCCGGGATGATCTCCCGCGGGGTCGCGCACCTCGGCGAGGCGCTGGTATTCGTGTGGCAGGCCTTCTACCTGATGCCCGTCACGCTGCGGAGGTACCGCGGCGAGACCATGCGGGTGCTCAACGGTCTGGCGTGGGGCAGCCGGTCGATCATCGTCGACGGCGGCGTCGTCGTGATGATGCTGGTGCTCGGCGCGGCGGGCGGTGCGGCCGTCGCCATCGAGGCGTACGCCGGCCTCGATCTGATCGGCTTCGGACCGCTCACAGGTGTGGTGGGAGGCCTCGCCAACATTCGCGAGATGATCCCCATCTCGGCCGGCATCGGATTCGCGGCTCAAGCGGGCTGCCGCATGACGGCGCAGATCGGGTCCATGCGCATCGCTGAGGAGATCGACGCCATCGAGGCACTCGGCATCAGGTCTGTGCCGTATGTCGTGGGCACGCGTCTCATAGCCGGCATGCTCTGCGTGGTCCCCTCGTACTTGTTGACCCTCCTGGTCAGTTTCGCGACCTGCAGGCTCATCGTGACGGTCTTCCACACCCAGCCGCCCGGCACCTACAACCACTACTTCGACCAGTTCCTCGACCCCACCGACATCGCACTCTCCACTGTCAAGGTGATCGTGTTCTGCGCCGCGGTCACGCTCATCCACTGCTACTTCGGCTTCTACGCGTCGGGCGGTCCCGAGGGCGTGGGCCGCGCGTGCGGTCGGGCCGTCCGGGCCAGCCTGGTGACGGTGCTCTCGCTGGACTTCATCCTGACCGTCGCGATGTGGGGCATCACGCCCACCATCAGGTTCGTGGGGTGAGGTGACGTGGCCCAACTCCTGATCGGGACGCCGCAACGCCAGCACCGCGTGTACATGACCGTCGGCATCGCCGCTATCGTCGCGATCGCCGTCGTCGCACTGGTCTTCGTGGGCGTCAGAAGCATCGCAGGGGGTGACGATCGCATGCCGCTCACGGTGTCCGCACCGGACGTGGGTGCGGGCGTTCGGGCCGGAACAACCGTCACCATGCGTGGCGTGCCCGTCGGCACGGTCTCTGCGGTGGCCGCCGACGGTGCCGGCCGGGTCAGGGTGGCACTGCGTCTCGACCGTGCCGACATCGCCGGCCTGACGGACACCTTCACCGTGCGGTACCAACCGGGAAACTACTTCGGCGTCACCGAGCTGGCGATCGTGCCGGGCGAGGGTGGTTCGCCGGTCCGCGCGGGACAGGTGCTGCGCCCGGAGCAGAGTACCGACACGATCTCGGACCTGCTGAACAACAGCTCGGTGCTGGTCAACAGCATCATCACCGACCGACTCGTGGACGTGACGCGGCGTGCTACGTCGTACACCCAGGCGCTGACACCGCTGCTCGAGCTGGGCTTCACGCTGGAGCAGCAGGTCGCGGCGACGCAGAAGATGCGGATCGGACCCCAGATCGCGTTGCTACGCCGCACCGTCGACGGCGTGCCCGGCGTCGTCGACGCGGCCTTCGGGTCGATGGTCGAGTTACTGCACATTCCGCTCTCCGCCGACACGGTCTACAACTTCACGCCGATCGACAAGACCACGCAGCTGCTCGGCAGCGGGTTCTTCGGGCCGCTCGGCGCCATGCTGGGATCCCATAAGGACGACTTCACCCCCGCAACCCTGATCCTGCGCAGTGTGACGGACACCGCGACGACGGTGCTCGGCACCGTCAGCATCTCCCGACAGGTGATTCCGCTGATCGACAGGCTGAACCACTCGTTCGTGACCAGGAACGGCAAGCAGGCGCTGAGCGTGAAGATGATCGTCGACCGGCTGCCCGCCGCTGCGGCCGCCCTCGGGGCGACCACGGGGAACGGGAGGTAGACCGATGGGCCGGATAGGCATCAAACCCCTGATCGTCCTCGCCGTCGCGGTCGTATGCGCCCTGCTGATCACGTTCGGCGTGCTCGCCGCGCTGCACAACCCCGTGTCGGGACCGATGCGCACCTACACGGCCGACTTCTCCGATGCGTCGGGCCTGCACGACGGGGGCGACGTGCGACTGCGAGGCGTCCTCGTCGGCAAGGTCTCGTCGGTGTCGGTGCAGCGCGAAGGCGATGGTGATAAGGCCGAGGTCACGTTCACCGTCGGTACGGACCATCCGATCACGTCCACGACGAGGCTCTCGATCAAGTATCAGAACCTCACGGGCGAGCGGTTCGTGGAGATCTCGCCGGACTCCGCGGACGGCGCCCCGGTCTCGCATGTCCCCATGTCGCGGACGACTCCGTCGTTCGACATCACCTCGTTGTTCAACGGGCTGGGGCCGGTCCTGGGGACACTGAATCCGCAGGACGTGAACCAGCTCACCCGCAACCTCGTATCCCTGCTGGAGGGCGGCGGGGTCGGAGCCGAGGACATGTTCTCCGACCTCGACCGCATCACAGCGAATCTGGGAAACCGGCAGCAGGTCATCTCAACGCTGGTGGACAACGTGGCCAGTGTCGCCAAGAACATGAACGACTACAACCCACAGGTGGTCGAGTTCATCACCAACTTCGACCTGCTGCTGGACAAGACCCTGGCCAGCCTCAACAACTTCCGGCTCACAGCGCAGTACGGTCCGGGCTTCGTCGACGCCACCAACCGGCTGCTCGCCGGCTTGGGCCTCGCCCCCGACATGGACCTCGACCAGTTCCTATCCGATCTGATCAAGGACCCACAGTCCGCAGCCGCCGCGCTACGGCGACTACCCGGGGTCTTCTCGGCGCTATCGGCACTCGTCGGCGACCCCGGTCCCAAGGTATGTAGCCACGGTGAGGCGCCGCTCCCCTCCTCCGTGAAGATCTTCTTCGGTGGAGCCAGCGTCACGGTGTGTGCCAGATGATCCCGCACGGAGGTCACTGGCGGACGCTGGTCGACAAGACCACCCTCATCGGCTTCGTCGCAGTCGCGATCGCCCTCGCCGTCGGTCTCGTGCTCGCGGGCCTCTACCTGCGACCGCTCGGCCAGCGCGACGTCGTATTCCTGACCACCGATGCGGCACTGGTCAAACCAGGCAACGAGGTTCGGGCATCGGGCGTCAAGATCGGCTCGGTCCACAAGGTCGACCTGGAGGCGCAGGACGTGAAGGTCACCCTCAAGATCGACGACGGCGTCTACCTCGGCGATCGCACGACCGCCGCGGTCCGGATGCTGACGGTGGCGGGCGGGTTCTACGTATCGCTCAGTTCGGCGGGCGGTGCGCCGCTCGGCGCCGCGATCCCCGCCGACAGGGTGAACCTGCCGTACACCATCTCCGACATGCTGCAGCAGGTTCCGACCAAACTGCAGCCGCTAGACGAGAAGCAGCTCGCGGACTCGCTGTCGCAGGTGACCACCGGCCTGGACACCAACCCGGACGGCCTGATCTCACTCGCCAAAGGCGTGGACTCGCTGATCGACCAGCTGACCAAGCAACGTGAGGACGTGGGCCGCATCGCGCAGGTCGCATCCGACTACTCGGAGAGCTTCGCGCGTAGCCGGGTCCAGCTGTTCGAGATGCTCCGCAAGGCGTCGATCGCGGTGACCGTGCTCGACGAGACCCACGTCGGTTTCGCCGCGGCGTACCGGGGGCTGGGCGAGTTGTTCGGCCGGATCTCCACGATCACGTCGTTCTACGACAAGCACCGCGAGCAGATCTACACGGCGGTCAAGGAGCTGGAGGCGTCGGTGGCGAAGATGAACGTCACCTTCCCCGGCCTGATCGCTCAGTTCCACGGCCTCGTCGACACGCTGCAGAAGATGCTCGACAAGACCGGTCGGCCGGACGGGGCCAAGCAACTGCTGGCCACGCAGATGTGCTTCCCTTCGCCGGGGGTGACGTGCTGATGGGTGCCTCCCGGAGCCTGCTGCGCGTCTGCGTGGCGGCCGCCGTCGCCGTCGCAGCCGTGGCGACGGGCGCCCCGCAGGCGGTCGCAGCGCAGAGCACGCTCTGCGCGATCATGCCCGACTCGATCGGGCTCTACCCGGGCAACGACGTCACGCAGATGGGCGTGGCGATCGGGCGCGTGAGTTCTGTTCGAGCGCAGGGCGACTCGGTCAAAGTCACGTTCTCGGTCCGGAACCGCGAGCTCCCGGCATCCGTGCGCGCGGTGACCCGCTCGACCAGCATCCTCGCCGATCGCGCTCTCGAGCTCGTCGGGAACTACACGTCCGGCCCGAGGCTCACGGGCACGGGCTGCATAACGCGTGACAAGACCGCTACCCCGAAGTCCATCACGCAGACGACCGAGGCCGCCACGCAGTTGGTCGACTCCCTCACGCGTGGCGGTGCCGACGCGGACATCGCCCAGCTGGTCGAGGTCCTCGACCGCGAGATGACGGACTCGGTGGCATCGCACGGGAAATCGATTCTGGGCGACACCTCGACGCTGCTCAGCGACCCTGCGGGATTCGTCACGGACGTGTCGTCGATCGTGTCCGATATGCGTCCACTGCTCGCCAGTACGACAGCGCAGTGGGGCCAACTGCTCGCATCGCTCGACCACGGCCCCTCGGTCCTGCAGGCATACGGACAGACGGTGTTCCCCGCTGTGACCGCTATCTACACGGGACTGCCGGGCGCGATCAACATGGCTGCCGACATGGTGTTGCGCTACGGCGATCTGCTGAAGCCGACACTGGACACCGCCGCCGCTGCGATCCACCTCGCCGCCTCCGGTGCGCGCTCTACCGAGGATCTGATCAAGACGCTGCCCGTGTTCGGCAACACGGTGTCCGCGCTCGCCGGTCGCGCGGGCGCCGTTCGGGGTTATCGGATCACGATGCCTCGCGTGCGTGTGCCGACCGCGGACCCTGCCGCGATCTGCGCGCGCATCAACGCCCGGGTACCGGGCGGATGCTCCGTGTCCGACGGTGCGGCACAGGTCGCCGGTACCCCGCTCCTGCAGTACGTCTACGAGGGAGGGCGATGATGCTCAGACGCCTGGTGCCGGCGGTGGCCCTCGCGACGGCCGCCGTGACCACTGTCGGGTGCAGCGTGAGTCCCGCGACCATGGACTTCTCGAACCCGCTGTCCGGAGGCGGCGACTTCAGCGTCGCCATGCGCTTCGCCGATGCACTGAATCTTCCTGTCGGAGCTCAGATCACGTACACGGGGCTACGGGTCGGCCGCGTCGCCAAGGTCGCCCTCGCCCCAGGCGCCGCTGTGGTGACCGCACAGATCTCGAAGGGGGCGGATCTTCCCACGACGGTGCGCGCCTCGATCGTGCAGGACACGCTGCTCGGCGAGTCGTATGTACGGCTCGAGCAGCCGACCGGATCGAGCGGGGCGGTGAAGCTGCACGCCGGGAGTGTCCTGCCGCTCGCACAGACGACCGCACCGCGCTCCGTCGAGGGCACGCTGACGGTGCTCGCGGACTACTTCGGCACCGGCTCGGTGCAACGGATCAGTGAGACGGTCACCAAGGTCAACTCGTCGCTGCCGGCGGATCCAGGCAAGCTGTCGCGGCTGTCCAGCCAGATCGGCAAGGACGTATCCGGCGTATCCGCAGCGCAGACGGAGGTGAACGATCTGCTCGACTCGCTCGTCGACACGTCGAAGACCATGCGGAACCACAACGCCGACTTCCAGTGGGTGCTGACGCCCTACCACATGCGGTACTGGCACAATCAGGGCCTGCTGATGTCCAACGTCGGCAGCCTGCTCCCCGCCGTCCAGTCCCTCTTCACCGGCGGCTACTGGATGATCCCGATGATGGACTCGATCTCGGACCTGCTCGACCTGATAACGGTCGACGGCGTGACACTCGGCAGAGCGATCCACTCCGGCTCGGCGCTGGTGAACGACCACATCGCGCCTATCGCCGTGGAACCGCAGATAGACGTCGGCTCGGTCGCCACCTCGGACGGGCGCAACCTCGCACCCGGTATGGCGGATATTCTGCGGATGATCGGCGGTGGACGATGAGGGCGACCAACGCGCTCTCGGTGCTGGGCCTCCTGGCCCTCGCCGTCGTGTCGTTCCTGTTGCTGGGACAGCAGGGCGTGCAATGGCTCTCGCCGCGTGGGCAGAAGACCGCGACGGTATCCGTGACCGACGCGGCAGGGCTGATCGTGGGGTCGCGCGTCCTCGATCGCGGCGTGCAGATCGGGCACGTCGCCTCGATCTCCGTCGACGCGCAGAAGGTCGATCTCGCGCTGAGCTACGACGGCCAGACGCAGATCCCGCAGAACGCCACGATCCGGATCGAGAACCTATCGGGGCTCGGCGAGGCGTATCTCGCCGTACTGCCGTCCAGCAGCTCGGGCCCATACCTCGCGGACGGCGCCCGGGTCGACGGGGTCCTGGACACCTCGGGATCGACGGTCGGTGCATTGAGTACGGCACTGTCCACTCTGATGCGTCGACTCGACCCGGATGCGGTGAACCGCATCCTCGATCGTGTCGGGGACGCGCTGCCCGGCTCTGCGCCCGACGTGGCGTCGATCGAGTCCGGGGCGAACCTCGTGTCGGTCGCGCTGCTGCGGCAGATGCCTCAGATCAAGGACATCCTCGCGTCGACGCAGACCATCGCGCCGCAAGCGGACTCGGTCGGCCCGCAGCTGAAGGCCATGGCTGCTCCCCTGCGGCTCGCCGGTCACACGTACTCGGTGATGGCCGAGTCCACGCTCGCGCTCATGCACACCAACACGTTCCCCGACATCATCGAGAAGGGCCCGCTGGAGCTGTTCAAGTGGATCCAGCAGTTCGAGGATCGCGTCGGTCCCGATGCCAAGTACCTCGGTGACCTGTTCCTCCCGGCGGTGCGGGCGGCTGCGGCCCCGATAGCGACCATCAACATGGGCAGCCTGCTCGACACCGCGCTGGGAATGACGTCGAAGAACGCGGTCACCATGCACCTTGCTGCCCCGGCCGGTTCCGGCCCCGCGGCAACGTCGGCGGGCCGCGCCGCGCCGCCGTCGAACACGGTCTCCGTATCGCCGCGCCCCTCAGCACCCCGTTAGGCAGGTGGTCTCCCGTGTCCCTCGCGGTGTCCGACGCACAGCGCATGCTCACCGAGGCGATCGCCGACTGGGCTCAGCGGTCCCGGCCCCTCTCGGAGGTTCGGGCCGCCGCCGACGGCTCACCGGTGCTTCCCGTGACATCGGCAGCGTGGGCCTCGCTGGCGGAGATCGGGCTTCCCGGCATATGCGTGGCCGAGAGCTACGGCGGCGCAGGTGGACTCGTCGCCGATGTGGTAGCCGGGGTCGCCGCTGCGGCGGAGGTTCTCGCGCCCGGTCCGCTGGCCTCGACCGCCGCGGTGGCTGCGCTGCTGACCCGACGACCCGGCGGCGGCCGCGCGCTCGAAGCCATCGCCTCCGGGGTACACGCCGCGATCGCACTCGACGGTGGGCTCGCGCCGGGCGCGGACGCCGCGGCGTGGCTACTGGTTCCGGCCGAGACCGACCGGTGGCTCCTACTGCCCCCGGGACACGATGCAGCCGTCCTCGAGTCGGTCGCGCCGCTCGATCCGTCCCGCTCCCTGGCCCGGATCACACTGCGGGGCGACGCCGACGAATGCGAGCTCGTGGGAGTCACCGATCTGGACGTGCGTGCATGGGCTGGAACGTTCGCCGCCGCGGAATCCGCCGGGGTCGCAGCGGCGCTCGTGCGCATGGCGGCCGAGTACGCGCGGGTGCGCGAGCAGTTCGGGCGGCCGATCGGTGCGTTCCAGGCGATCAAGGGGATCTGCGCCGAAATGCTCTGCCGGTCCGAGTCGGCGGCGGCGCTCGCTTGGGACGCGGGGCGGGCGGCCGACGAGGGCTCCGCGTGCGAACACCGCTTCGCTGCCGCTGCCGCCGCCGCACTCGCATTGGACGCCGCCGTGGACAATGCCAAGGACGCCATCCAGGTGCTCGGTGGCATCGGCTTCACGTGGGAGCATGACGCGCACCTGTATCTGCGGCGTTCGGTCGCCACGCGGCAACTGCTGGGCGGCTCCGCTGCCTGGCGCGCGGAGTTGACGCGGTCCGCACGCGCGGGCGTGCGGCGGAACGCGACGGTGTCTGCGCGTATCGATCCTGACGAAGCGAATGAGATCGATCGTGCCGCAGCGGAGTTCGCTGCGCAGCCCGTGGCGGAGCGGCGGAGAGCTCTGGCCGCGTCGGGCTATCTGGTCCCGCATTGGCCGCCGCCCTACGGGCGTGCCGCCGACGCCGCACAGCAGCTTGCGATCGATGCTGCGCTCGCGAAGCATGGCGTCGAGCGCCCCGACCTCGTCATCGGCGCATGGGCGGCGCCCACGATCCTCGCCCACGGGACGGCGGCTCAGGCGGAGCGTTTCGTGTGGCCGACGCTGCGCGGCGAGATCACCTGGTGTCAGTTGTTCAGCGAGCCCGAGGCCGGGTCGGACCTGGCGTCCCTGCGCACGGCGGCCACCCGCGTCGACGGCGGTTGGCGCCTGCAGGGGCAGAAGGTGTGGACATCGCTTGCGCACGAGGCGGACTGGGCGATCTGTCTGGCGCGTACGGATTCCGAAGCCCCGAAGCACAGGGGCATCACGTACTTCCTCGTCGACATGAGATCCCCCGGCATGCGCATCCGGCCCCTACGGGAGATCACCGGCGACGAGCGCTTCAACGAGGTCTTCCTGGACGGAGTCGAGGTGCCGGACGACTGCGTCGTGGGTGACGTGAACGGAGGCTGGCGGCTCGCCCGGACAACCCTCTCCAACGAGCGGGTCGCGATGAGTGGCGGATCTTCTCTGGGCGGACCGCTCGAGGCGCTGCTGATCACGGATGCGGACACGGACACCGTCGGACGTCTTGTCGCCGAGGCCGCCGCCTGCGCCGCGCTGGACGCGCGGTCGGCGCTCGCCCGGCTCGACGGGCACGGCCCGGGGGCGTCGTCGTCGGTACGCAAACTCGTCGGGGTTCGGCACAGGCAGGCCGTCGCAGAGGCGTCGCTGATCGCGTGCGGCCCCGACGGCGCCGGGGCCGATCCCGCGACGCGCCCCGCCCAGTACGAGTTCCTGCTGACACGTTGCCTGTCTATCGCGGGCGGCACATCGCAGATATTGAAGAATGTTGCGGCCGAGCAGCTCCTCGGGCTGCCGCGTTCCTGAATCCACCGGAAGATCGCTCAGCCCAGCGGAGTTCGAAGGAGAGTTTGCAGTGAAGGTCACGATCGGGGACATGTGTACAGGCCACGGGGTGTGCGAGTCGATCCGCCCCGACATCTTCGAGGTGGGCGACGATGGATACGCTCACGTGATCGCGGAGCCGACAGAGGTCGATCGAGACGACGTCGAGGCTGCGGTCGCCGGTTGTCCCACGCAGGCTTTGGGCCTGACCGACTGAGGCCGCCCCCACGTGCCGGCCTCCGACGACCGCTATGCGATCTCGTACGCAGCTACGTGCGGATCTCTCGGGCCGCGAACATGCGGGCGGGGTCGCGGCCCGCGAAGTACGCGCCGACGGAGGTGGCGAGTGAGTCGTCGGTCCAGGTGCCGTCCGCGTCGAAGCGCTGCTCCACGGTGGGCGGGGCCATCAGTGCGACCATCGAACCGTGCACCACGAAGACCTGGCCGTTGATGTCCGCCGCCGCGGGCGAAGCGAGGAACGCGACGAAGCGCGCGACGTGCTCGGGTGACAGCGGATCGATACCCCCACCGTCGAACTGGCCGAAGACGGCCTCCGTCATCGCGGTGCGGGCGCGCGGGCATATGGCGTTGGCCGTCACCCCGTAGCGCCCGCACCCACGCGCCGCGGCGACGGTGAGCGCGGCGATCCCGGCCTTGGCCGCGGCGTAATTGGGTTGCCCGACGGAGCCGAACAGGAAGGCTTCTGACGCGGTATTGATGAGGCGCCCGTATACGGGCTCGCCCGCCAGCTTGGACTCGGTGCGCCAATGCGCTGTCGCGGCCTGCGAGAGCAGGAAGTGCCCGCGCAGGTGCACGCGGATCACGTCGTCCCAGTCGTCGTCGGTCATCGAGAACAGCATGCGATCGCGACAGAAGCCGGCGTTGTTGACCACGATGTGGAGTCCTCCGAGCTTCCGCGCGGCCGCGAGCATGGCGTCGGCGCCGGCGCGCTCGGCCACGTCTGCGACGACGGCGCTTGCCGTACCCCCCGAGGCGGCGATCTCGTCGGCGACGTCATGCGCGGACGCGGAGACGTCCGAGACCACGACGGCGGCGCCCCGCGCAGCGAGCGCGAGCGCTTCCGCCCGCCCGAGTCCGGCGCCCGCGCCTGTCACGACCGCGACCCTGTTCTCGACCACTGCGCACCGCCTCCATCGTGTAACCAGTTCTATGCCGGACCGCCGTATACATTTCGACCTAGTCGTAGCGATCTTCCAGGGCGGAACCGCAGTGCAATCTTAGAACGTGTTCTACAGTGACGTCATGCGGATCGCGTTCACCGAGGAGCAGGAGCGGCTGCGAGCCGAGCTACGGGACTACTTCGCCCACCTGATGACGGTCGAGCGTCGCGAGGCGCTGCGAACGGGACAGGGCGAGTACGGCGAGGGCGAGGTGTACAAGGAGATCACCCGAACCCTCGGCAAGGACGGTTGGCTGGCCATCGGTTGGCCGGAGGAGTTCGGTGGGCAGCACCGTCCCGTCCTCGACCAGCTGATCTTCACCGACGAGGCCGCGATCGCCGGTGTGCCCGTGCCGTTCCTGACGGTGAACACGGTGGCGCCCGCGATCATGGCCGGCGGCACAGCAGAGCAGAAGGCCCGATTCCTGCCCGGCATCGCAGCAGGCGAGACCCACTTCTCGATCGGCTACTCCGAACCCGAGGCGGGCACCGATCTGGCATCGCTGCGTACCCGCGCCGTGCGCGACGGCGACGAATACGTGATCACCGGCCAGAAGATGTGGACCAGCCTCATCGAATATGCGGACTACATCTGGCTCGCTGCCCGTACCGATCCAGAGGCCGCCCGGCACCGTGGCCTCTCGATCCTGGTAGTCCCCACAGATGCCGAGGGCTTCTCTTGGACCAAGGTGCACACGGTCGCGGGCCCGGGGACGAGCGCGACGTACTACGACGGCGTCCGAGTGCCGGCGGACGCGGTGGTCGGTGAGCTGCATGCGGGCTGGAAGCTCATGACCGATCAGCTCAATCACGAGCGCGTCGCGCTCACGTCGTCGGCGCCGCTACGGGATTCGCTCCGTCAGGTCACCGAGTGGGCGAGGGAGACGCGCGTGCCCGGCGGTGCGCGCGTCATCGATGCCGAATGGGTGCAGATCCATCTCGCCCGCGTCCATGTGCACGCCGAGTACCTCAAGCTGCGCAACTGGCGCATCGCGTGGGCGGCCGACGCGGACGGCGCCGACGCCTACAGCGCAGCGGCGGCATCGGCGACGAAGGTGTTCGGCACCGAGTACGCCACGGAGGGGTACCGACTGCTCATGGAGGTGTTGGGCGCAGCCGCGACGGTCCGCACCGGCTCCCCCGGCGCCGTGCTGGCCGGGCGTATCGAGCGTCTGCACCGTTCGTCGCTGATCCTCACTTTCGGCGGCGGCACCAATGAGATCCAGCGCGACATCATCGCGGGGACCGCGCTCCGGCTTCCCGTTACGCGGTAAGGAGCACCCGATGGACTTCGCTGCATCCGAGGCGACGCGCGATCTCGCCGCCCTCACTAGTCGCGTGTTCGAAACATGGAACGAGGCACACCCGGTGCCGCACAACGTATCCGGCGTGCGAGAGGGGTTCGACGCCGAGCTGTGGGCGCGGCTGGAGTCCGCGGGTGTGCTCGATGCGGCGCTGCCGCGATCGGTGGGCGGTGGCGGATTCGGGCTCGAGGAGCAGTGCGCGATCCTCACCGCATGCGGGCGGTTCGACGCCGCGGTACCGTATCTGGCGTCCATAGCCGTCGGAGCGACTGCGATAGCGGAGTTCGGGACGCCCGCGCAGATCGAGCGGTGGGTGGTTCCTGTCGTGTCCGGCACCGCCACACTCGCGACCGCACTGGGCGCAGCGGGGCCCGATGTCGTGATCGCGCGGCGCGGCCCTGAGGGCCTGGCGTTCGACGGTACGTGCCCCGCCGTGACCGCGGCCGCAGACGCAGACGCATTCCTGGTCGAGGCGCTCTTCGAGAACGGTGCGGTGCTCGCACTGGTCGACCGGGAAAGCAAGGGGCTCAGAGTCTCCCGTGAGGAACTCGTCGATGGTGACGACGCGGCCCTGCTCGAGTTCGAGGGCGTCGGTATCCCGGCTGACGCGGTGCTGGATGGGCCGGATGCCGCTGCGTGGGTGCACCGGAGGCAGGACATCGCCTGGTGCGCGCGGCAACTCGGTGTTCTGGACCGTGCGCTCGCTGCCGGTGCCGACTATGCGCGTACGCGCGAGCAGTTCGGCAAACCGATCGGATCGTTCCAGGCGGTGCGCCAGCGCCTCGCCGACGCCTACATCGACGTGGACGCCGTGCGGCTTGCGCTGGCCGAGGCGGTGTGGCGCGAGGATGAAGGCTTCGACTCGACCGAAGCCGTCGCGACGGCGGCGTTCTGGGCTGCGGAGGCGGGACACCGCGTGGCACATACGGTGGTCCACATCCACGGCGGCGTCGGGATCGACACAGACCATCCCACTCACCGGTCGTTCGTGGCCGCCAAGCGGGCCGAGTTCGCGCTCGGCGGCGCCACCACAGCGCTTCGCCGCATCGGCCGTCGACTCGCCGATGCATGAGAACACCGATCCCAGGAGACATCGTGACCCAGCCCCGGCGTACCACGAAGAAGACGATCGTCACAGACACGAACGCCCTGCCCGCGTCGGCCGACTACGTCGTCGTCGGCTCAGGCAGCGCGGGAGCGATCGTCGCCTCGCGTCTGGCAGACACGGGTGCACGTGTGGTGCTGCTCGAAGCCGGACGGAACGATGACACGCGGCTGACCCGCATACCCGGCATGATCACGATGGTGCATACGGTGCCCCAGTTGAAGTCTCGTGTCGCCTGGAAGCAGTACTCGACGCCGCAGAAGTTCGCGAACGAACGGCGGATCCCCATGACACGCGGCAAGGTGTTAGGCGGGTCCAGCTCGATCAACGGGATGCTGTTCGTCCGTGGCAACCGCGCGAACTACGACGGCTGGGCCGCCGAGGGCTGCGAGGGGTGGGACTACGACGGCGTGCTTCCCGCATTCAAGCGCCTCGAGAGCTGGCAGGAAGGTGCGACCGAGCTGCGCGGCGAGGAGGGGCCGATCCGGGTGACCCGGCAGCGCGACCTGACCGGCGCCGCACGGAGTTTCATGGCGGCGGCCGCCGCCACACTGGGCGCTCCGGTCATCGACGACTACAACGGGGCATCGCAGGAGGGCATCAGCATCTTCCAGCAGAGCGTCGCGGGCGGCATCCGGTACAGCTCCGCCCAGGGGTACCTGCGCGAGCGACGCGCGGGGCTCACAGTCGTGGCCGGCGCGCACGTCGCCCGTGTCGTGATCGAGAGCGGTAGGGCGACTGGTGTCGAGATCCTCACGGGCACAGGGCGGCAGACGATCAGGGCGGAACAAGAGGTCGTCGTCTCCGGCGGGACGATGGGCTCGGCGCACCTGCTGCTGCTCTCCGGTATCGGCCCTGCGGAGCAGTTGCGCGAGCACGGCATCGACGTGGCGGCCAACCTGCCTGTCGGTCAGAACCTGCACGATCACCTGTTCGTTCCCATGACCTACCTGATGAAGAGCGCGATTCACAGGGGCACGCCCGCGCACTTCGCGAGTGGCTTGCTGCAGGAGCGGCGACGTCCGGGCAGCTCGTGGTTCGGCCGCACCGTGTTCGAGGCGTGCGGGTTCGTGCGCAGCTCGTTCGCTGAGGACATCCCGGACATGCAGATCCACACGCTGCCCTGGAGCTACCCCGTTCCGAACCAGGACGAGGACAAGCTGCACATGGTGGACCGGCGTCCGGCACTCACCATCTTCCCGACGCTGATCTACCCACACAGCCGCGGCGAGCTGCGACTCGCCTCCGCGGACCCGTTGGCGCAGCCACTCATCGACCCGGCGTACCTGTCCGACCCGCTGGACACCGAGTTCCTGCTAGAGGGCATATCGACGATCCGGGAGATCATGACGCACAAGGACATCGCGCGCGACGTCGAGGGCGAGTTCGCGCCCGGTGACGCGTATCGGGACCCGAACGCGATGCGCCGTGAGCTACCTAACCGTGCACACTCGGTCTACCACCCAGTGGGTACATGCCGCATGGGCGTCGACGAGCGCGCAGTCGTCGACCCGCAGCTGCGGGTGCGCGGCATCGACGGGCTACGAGTGGCGGACGCGTCGATCATGCCGTCCGTGACCGGAGGGAACACCAACGCGCCGTCGTACATGATCGGCGAGATGTGCGCGAAGTTCCTGGGCGCGTGAACGCCGAGGCCATGGTCCTCACGGTCGACGCGCTGTTGCGGGAACGAGCGGCGGACGACGGTGCCGGCCTGAAATTCGAGGACACCGCACGGACTTGGGCCGAATGCGTCGTCGCAGCGGCGAGGTGCGCAGATGCGCTGGCGGAACTGGTAGCCGGTGCTGCCGTGCCGCACGTGGGCATCCTCGCGGACAACATCCCCGAGTTCTCGGACGCAATCGGTGGTGCCGCACTCTCCGGCGTGGTCCTGGTGGCGCTCAACGACACACGCAGCGGTCGGGCGCTTGCGCGTGACGTCGCACATACGGATTGTGCGGTCGTCCTGGCCGACCAAGCCCACCTCGAGCAGGTCCGCGACATCGGTGTGCCGGTCATACAGCTCGACGGCGAGGACTGGCGCGGCCGCCTCCACGGAGCTTCTGTGCCCGACAGAAAGGCGGCGCCCGGCGACCTGTTGATGCTGGTGTTCACGTCCGGAACCAGTGGCGACCCCAAGGCGGTGCGGCTCACACACTCCGCGGTCGCCGGCGCGGCGCGCTACATGGTGGACCGCTGCGGGCTGACTCCCGACGACGTCGCCTACGTGTCGATGCCCCTGTTCCACACGAACGCGCTCATCACCGGTTGGGGTGTCGCGCTCGCCGCAGGTGCGGCGCTGGCACTGCGGCGCCGGTTCTCCGCGCGTGGGTTCCTTCCTGACGTCCGGCGTTTCGGAGCCACCTACGCGAACTACGTCGGCGCTCCCCTCGCATATATCCTGGCAACCGAGGAGCGTCCCGGCGACGCAGACAACCCGCTGCGGATCGTGTACGGCAACGAGGGCCGCCCGGGAGACACCGCGGCGTTCGCCAGGCGCTTCGGGTGTCGGCTGCTCGATGGATACGGTTCGAGCGAGCTCGGCATCGTCATAGCCAGGACACCGGACACCCCGCCCGAGGCACTCGGCGTCCTGCCCGACGGTGCGGACGTGCTGCATGCTGATGACGACTCACCCTGCCCGCCCGCGAGATTCGGCCCCGGTGGGGAGCTGCTGAACGCCGCGGCGGCCGTGGGTGAGCTCGTCAACACCGCCGGAGCGGGTGGTTTCCACGGGTATTACAACGACGATGCCGCGAACGCCGTCAAGCTGCGCGGCGGATGGTTCCGCACCGGCGACCTCGCCTACGTCGACGACGCCGGGTTCGTGTACTTCGCCGGCCGCACCGGAGACTGGCTGCGCGTCGCGGGTGAGAACCTCGGCACGGCGCCGATCGAGCGGGTGCTGCTCCGGCATCCGGATATCTCCGAGGTGGCCGTGTATGCGCTCCCGGCCGAGGGTGTCGGGGATCAGGTCGCGGCCGCAGTGGTGCTGCGGCCGGGTGCCAGCCTCGACGCGGAGGTGTTCGCCGGCTTCGTTGCTGCGCAGCCGGACCTGAGCGTCCGACAGCGGCCCACCCGGCTTCGTGTCGAATCCGAACTGCCGCATACGGCGTCGTTCAAAGTCGCCAAGCGCTCGCTCGTCTCTGACGGCGTGGCGGCCACCGTCGCCGTGCCGCCGCGTTAGCCGGATCTGCGCTCAGCGGATCCGGAGGCGACGCATCCAGGTCAGCGTTGCCAGGGTCTGCGCCACGTGTTTCTCGTAGCGAACGCCGGGGCGCGGCAGCAGGAGTTGCTTCTTGAGTACGGCCACATTCGCAGTGTCCGTGTATTTCAGCAGACCGGCGTCGCCGTGCCGCGTCCCCACGCCTGACTCCTTCCAGCCTCCTGACGGCGTGCCCTTGCTGGCGAAGGATGCTGCGAAGCCGTCGCCGATATTGACGTTCCCCGCCTGCAGTCGGGAACCGATCCGGTTGCAGCGGTGCGGATCCGAGCCGAGGACGCTGGCGTTGAGTCCATAGCGTGTGTCGTTGGCCGCTGCTACCGCCTCGTCGTCGGTGCGGAACCGGTGCAGCGCGACGACGGGGCCGAAGGTCTCCGCGATCGCGATGCGCATATCGGGCGTGACGCCCGTGAGCACGGTCGGGGCGTAGAAGGCGGGCCCGACGTCCGGGAGAGCGTGTCCGCCACAAAGCGCCGTGGCCCCCAGGGCAACGGCTTCATCGACCTGCGCCGAGACGCGGGCGAGCTGCTCCGATGACGCGAGTGAGCCCATGTCGGACGAGTAGTCGTAACCCGCCTCCACCCGCAGCGCTGCGACCGCTTCGACGAATCGCCGTGCGAACTCGTCGAAGACGTCGTCCTGCACGTACATCCGCTCGATGTGCATGCACGCTTGGCCGGCATTCGCGAAGACCGAGAAGATCGCGGTCGGGATCGCCTCGTCGAGGTCGACGTCGTCCAGGACGATCATGGGGTTCTTGCCCCCGAGCTCGAGGCTGCAGCCGATGAGGTCGCGCCCAGCGCGCTCGCCGACGACGCGACCTGTCGCCGAGGACCCTGTGAACATGACGAAGTCGCTGTTGTCGATGAGCGTAGGTCCCACGTCGGGACCGTCGCCGCACACCACCTGGAAGAGTCCCTCCGGCAGCCCGGCCCGGAGTAGCAGCTCCACCCCGTAGAGCGCCGCGAGCGCGGTCTTGTTGTCCGGTTTGAGGACGATACCGTTGCCCGCCATGAGAGCCGGCGTCGCATCGGAGAGCGCCATGGCGAACGGGAAGTTCCAGGGCGCTATCACTCCTACCACGCCCTTGGGACGGTGTACCTCGGTAGAGCTGCTGAACAGGGGGACCGGACCCCCGCGACGAGCGGGACGCAGCAGGCGTCGGGCCACCTTGAGGTAGTGGCTGATGACCATGGGTACGTCGCACGACTCCTCGAATGCCATGCGGCGGTTCTTGCCCGAACCCACCTGGATCAGGTCGGCGATCAGGTCGTGTTCGGCCAGGATCATGGCGTGCGCACGCGCGAACACCGCGAGCCGCCGGTCGAGCGGCCATGCGGCCCACTCCCGCTGTGCCTCACGCGCGGCCCCGAACGCGCGATCGACGTCGGTGGTGGTCGACTGTGGCAGCGCACCGACCTCGGCGCCGGTGAAGACCTCGACCAGCCGGTGGGGCTCACGGGTGCCGTCCGAGACGACGGTCCCGGCGAGCCTCGCGATCAGCTCCGGCGTAACCGCCGGGGGCAGGGTGGAACCGGTGACGCTGGGGGAAGCCATGTCGGAAACGGTAACGCGTTCTAGCTGATGACGTGCTGGATCGGCGCAACCGGCTCGTCGCTATGTGAAACGTGTTCTACCATCGCCGTATGGCGGACTACCCAGCGATCGGGCTCAATCTCGGATACTGGACGCGTGGGCCGGAGGATCACACCGCGACCGTGCTGGCCGCCGAACGTCTCGGCTACGACCTCGTCGTCACGGCGGAGGCCTACGGCTCGGATGCATTCGACACGCTCGCCTGGTACGGGGCGCGCACTACGCGGATCGGGCTGGGCACCGCTGTCGCGCAGATCCCCGCACGCTCCCCCGCTGCGACCGCGATGCACGCACTCACACTCGACGCGCTCTCCGGTGGCCGCTTCATGCTCGGACTGGGAGCGTCCGGACCGCAGGTCGCCGAAGGGTGGTACGGCGCGCCGTTCACGAAACCCCTTGCGCGAACGCGCGAGTACGTCGACATCGTCCGCCAGGTGATAGCGCGTCGCGGTCCGGTCACGAGCGACGGCCCGCACTATCCGCTGCCCTACCCCGACGGCACGGGGCTCGGCAAGCCGCTCAAATCCATCGTCACCCCCGTGCGCGAGCGGATCCCGATCCTGCTCGGGGCCGAGGGACCGAAGAACGTCGCGCTGGCGGCCGAGATCGGTGACGGTTGGCTGCCGCTGTTCATCGACCCCGAACGCGTCGAGGAGGTGTTCGGCTCCTCACTCGCCGATCGGCCCGTCGGGTTCGAGATCGCGGCGACCGTGTCTGTGGTCGTCGACGACCTGCCCGCCGCGATGTCCGTCGCAAAGGTGCCCCTCGCCTTCTACATAGGCGGAATGGGTGCGCGCGAGAGGAACTTCCATCTCGACCTGATAGGACGCCTCGGTTTCGCAGACGACGCTGCGAAGGTGCAGGAACTCTTCCTGGCCGGCCGCCGCGCGGAGGCGATCGCCGCCGTACCTGACGAACTCGTCGACGCGATCGCGCTCGTCGGTCCGATCGACCGCATCGTCGAACGCTTGGACCGCTGGCGCGGCGGCCCGGTCACGACACTGCTGTTCTCCGGCGTGCGTGACGAGCCCACGCTCCGCCGCCTAGCGGAAGCGATGCGCGACTGACGGACCGCGCCCGCTCCCTAATAGAACTCCGCCTCCCACCTGGAATTTCATGCGGGAGGCGGAGTTCTATTAGGGAATCTGCCATCCACAGGCTGTGGACAATCCCGTTCTCGCGGGTGGTTGTCCGGCTTCGGAAGCGCAGGATCGCGGTATGGGGACCGAGATGATGAGCAGGGCCGCATTACTCGCCACGGGTGTGACGCCGGCAGGCATCGCAGCGGGTGTGAGGGACGGGAGCATCCGACGGCTCGCGCACGGCGTGTACGAGGTCGGGCCGCGCGGTGACGTCTACTCGGAGTACCGGCGCAGAGTGATCGCCGCCGGGCTGCTGTGCCAGTCCGCTACGGTCAGCCACCAGAGTGCCGCGGCGCTACACGGGATCCCCGCGCACGATGCGGATCTCGGCCTGGTGCATATGACGATCAATCATCGTCACGGCGGCGGCATCCGACGCGGGCGGCACATCCATCCGCGACCGCTCGGCGCCGGAGACACCGTCTGGCTCGAGGGCGTGAGCGCGACCTCGAGGGCTCGCACGGCGATCGACGTAGCGACGTCGGGAGACCTGGAGCGGGCCGTATGCGCGATCGACGCGGTGCGTGTCGTCCCGCGGTACCCCGACCCGGACATCCCGCCGCCTGTGCCGCCCGAGGAGTTGGCTGAGACCACCGATCGGCTCGGAATCCGTCCGGGGGTGCGGATCGCGCGCCAGGCGCTCACCCTTTCGGTGGAGCACAGCGAGTCGCCGGGCGAGTCCCGCTCGCGTCTGATGATGCACCTGTGGAAGCTGCCGCCTCCGCGACTGCAGGAGTACTACCACCTCAGCGGCAGCGACTACTGGGCGGATTTCGCGTGGGACGGGATCATCGGCGAGTTCGACGGATACGGCAAGTACGACGACCGCGAGCGCATCAAGCGGGAGAAGCAGCGAGACTCCGACTTCCGCGCTGCCGGCATCGCCGTGGTGCGGTGGACGTGGAACGACCTAGCCGACCGCCGCAGATTCCACGCCCTGATCACACACGCCTTGCGATCCGCCGGTGTGCTGCACCGAGTGCCACCTTTCCTCGGGTGAGCTGTCCCTAGTAATACTTCGCTTCCCACCTAGGATTCCAGGTGGGAAGCGAAGTATTACTAGGGCCCGTACGTAGCGGAGGGGGCGGTCGTGCCGGCGACGGGCATCGGAGGCATCCCCAGCTTCCGGTGGTTCCAGCTGCGTCGGCGGCCCACGACCAGGCGCACACAGACACGGTTGTGCATCATCGCGTCGACGGCCGCGCGTTGGGTCTCGTCGTACGGTCCCACGTAGCGCTCCCAGATCCCGATGCCGACGCGCAGAACGATCGCCGGATCGCCGGTCAGCTGCGCGTCGCCCTCCAGCTCGACTCCGCGCAACGCGTCGTACGTGGCGCCGTCCTCGACCAGGACGGAACAGCGCGGATCCCGGCGAAGATTGACGGCCTTCTGCGACTTCGCCTTCGTCTCGAACCACACCTCGCCGTCGAGTATCGCGTACCACATCGCCACGAGGTGCGGACGCCCGTCGCGTCCGACGGTGCCGAGCGTCGCTGTCCGGTTTACCGCGAGGAAATCCGCGACCTCGTGGTCGGTCATGGCGATCTCGGCGCGCCGGTCGGTGGCCATGATGCGCTACCGGGCCGGCGACACGCGGGTCGCCTGCAGGCGGTCGGCGGCCTCGTCGAATCCTGCAATCAGCTCGGCCATGATCTCCGTGACCGGCCGCACCGCATTCATGCGGCCGACGATCTGTCCGACCGGCATGGCGACGACGGACGGGTCGCGGGACGCGGCGATTCGTGCGTGTGCCTCGCCGACGAGCAGGTTCTGCAGCGGCATCGGCAGCGGCGACGGCGCGTCCGGCCGGGCCCACGCCTCGGTCCAGCGTGTCTTCAGCAGTCGCGCGGGCTTGCCGGAGTAGATGCGCGTCCTGACGGTGTCGCCGGATGTGGCCGCCAAGAGTGCCTGCTGCATGGTCGACGAATTCGACATGGTGATCAGGTATTCCGTGGTCGTGAGCCAGTACGATCCCATCCAGACGCCGTCGGCGCCCAGTGCCAGGGCGGCCGCGATCTGCCGGCCCGAGCCGATGCCGCCGGCGGCGAGCACCGTCGCTTCGCTCCCTACCTCGTCGACTATCTCGGGCAGCAGCACCATCGACCCGATCTCGCCCGTGTGCCCGCCGGCCTCGTACCCTTGGGCGACGACGATGTCGACGCCGCGATCGACGTGCGCCCGGGCGTGCGAAGCCCGGCCCGCGAGCGCGGCGACCTGCACGCCCGCGTCGTGCGCCGCGTCGATGACGTCGCCCGGGGGCGATCCCAAGGCGTTTGCGATGAGTGAGATGCGGTGTCGCAGAGCTATATCGACGTGCGCCCGCGCGACCGAATGCAGCCAGCCGAGGACACCCGCGCCGCCGTCGGGATGCGAATCGAGTTCGGGAACGCCTAGTTCCGCGAGCGTGCGCTCCACGAACGCGCGGTGCTCATCGGGGATGTGGCTCGACAGGTCTGCGGCGTTCCCCTCCTCGGGCATTCTGTTGGGCATCACGACATCGACGCCGTACGGGCGGCCGTCGGTGTTCGAGTCCATCCAGTCCAGGACCTGGTCGAGTTCGCCGGCGTCGTTGAACCGCACACAGCCGAGGACCCCGAGGCCACCCGCGCGCGATACCGCCGCGGCGACATGCTCGGACGGCGTGAACGCGACGACGGGATACTCGATGCCGAGCCGGTCGCAGATCTGTGTGCGCACGACGGGCCTCCTACTGCGCCGCGGGGATCGCGGTCTCGGGGACCTCGGTGGTGTGGCGCTTGGCCCACGGGTAGTCGGGCTTGCCGCTCGGCTGCCGGTGCACACGGTCGACGATCCACACGCTGCGCGGGAGCTTGTAGCCGGCGATCCTGGTGCGGGCCTGGGCGAGTACTGCCGGGATGTCGAGCTCGACGTCCTCACGTGCCTGGATGAGTGCGCCGACCCGTTGTCCGAGGCGGTCGTCTGGGACACCGACGACGAGCGCGTCGAACACGTCAGGGTGCGACTTGAGTGCGCCCTCGACCTCCTCGGGGAAGACCTTCTCGCCGCCGGTGTTGACGCATCCGGAACCGCGGCCGAGCAGCGTGAGCGTCCCGTCGTCCTCATAGCGTGCGTAATCGCCCGGGATGACGTAACGCCTGCCGTCGATCTCGGCGAAGATCGTCGCCGACTTCTCGGGGTCCTTGTAGTAGCCGATCGGTACATGCCCGGTGCGTGCCATGCGGCCGGTGGCCCCCGGCGACATCGAGACCAGCGCACCGTCGTCGTCGATGAGAGCGGCCTGCGCGCTCGGGTTCACGCGGGGACCCTGGCCGTAGTCGACGCCCCTGGTCACCACCCCTAGACCGACGAAACCGCTTTCCGACGAGCCGATCGCATCGGTGAGGAAGAGGTTCGGAAACGTCTCGAGGTACTCCTCCTTGAGCGACTGCGAGAACAGCGCAGCGTGCGACGTGAACGAGATGAGCGAAGACGCGTCGTACCGGCCCGTCTTGTAGGCGTCCATGAGCGGGCGCGCCATCGCATCCCCCACGACGGTGAGTACCTGGACCTTGTTGTCCTGCACTGCCCGCCACACCGCGTCGGCGTCGAATTGTGGCACCAGAACGACCTTGCCGCCGCCGAACAGGCTCATCATCGTGGCCCACTGTGCCGCGCCGTGGATGAGCGGAGAGACGGGCATCGCAACCATGCCGGGGCCTTGCGAGCCCATCTGCGAGGGCTGGTATTCGTCCTCGACGTACTCGCCCGTGATGAAGTTGATGCCGCCGCCGAGGGCCCGGTACACGTCCTCCTGGCGCCACATGACGCCCTTCGGCCGACCGGTGGTGCCGCCCGTGTAGAGGATGTAGAGGTCGTCGGGGCTGCGCTCCGCGAAGTCGCGGTCGGCGGATCGTGCTGCGAGGGCCTCCTCGTAGTCGACTGCGCCCGTGGCGGTCCCCGCGTTCTCCGGGCTCCCGTCGGCTACGGACAGCAGCGCGGTGAGCAGGGGCGCGTCGGGTAGGACCTCGGCCACCCGACTGTCGAAGCGCCGTTCGAAGACGAGTGCCTCGAGATCGGCGTTGGTGAAGATGTGCCGCAGTTCGTCGGCCACGTACCGATAGTTGACGTTGACCGGGATGGCGCGCAGCTTGAAGGCTGCGAACATGGTCTCTATCGACTCGATCGAGTTGCGGGAGTAGACCCCTACGTGGTCGCCGACGCCGAGCCCTTGGGCGGCGAGGTGGTGGGCCAGCCTGTTCGCGCGCTCGTCGAGTTCACGGTAGGTGATGCTGCGGTCTCCACAGACGAGGGCGGTGCGATCCGGCATGGCATCGACGGCGTGCTCGAGCAGATCTGCGACATTGAAGCTCATAAGATCAAAACTAGAACATGTTACTGTTCTTCGGGACGGGTTTCTTGAAACCGGCAGACGACCACTTTTCATCCCGGCATCTCCCGGTCGATGACACCAGCGGAAGGCGGAGCACATGACCACCGGACAGGCGGCCGCGGAGTCCGACGCTCCGCATGCTCTCGTCGAGCAGCGTGGCCACACGCTCATCGTGACGATGAACCGCCCGCACGCCCGCAATGCGCTGACCGGCGAGATGCTCTCGATCATGGTCGGCGCCTGGGACCGCGTCGACGGGGATCCCGAGATCCGCAGTTGCATCCTCACCGGGGCGGGTGGTGCGTTCTGCGCGGGTGCGGATCTCAAGGCGATGAGCCGCAGCGACCCCGGCAGCGCGATGTCCGGCGGTGGCTGGGACCCTGCGAAGATCCCCGGACTGCTCAAGGGGCGCCGCCTGACCAAGCCGCTCATCGCGGCCGTCGAGGGTCCGGCCATCGCGGGCGGCACGGAGATCCTGCAGGGCACCGACATACGGGTCGCGGGCGAGAGCGCGAGATTCGGTGTGTCAGAGGCACGCTGGAGCCTGTTCCCGATGGGCGGCTCGGCGGTCCGGCTTCCTCGCCAGATCCCGTACACCGTGGCGGCCGAACTCCTACTGACCGGCCGTCACGTAAGCGCCACCGAAGCCCTTCAGATCGGACTCATCGGCCACATCGTGCCCGACGGGACCGCCCTGGACGAGGCTCTCGCACTCGCCGGACTCGTCAATGCCAACGGCCCGGTCGCCGTCCGCGCCATCCTGCAGACCATGCGCGATACGGAGGGCCTCGCCGAGGAAGCGGCGTTCGCGATCGACGCCCGCCTCGGCCTCGAGGTGTTCCGCAGCGCGGACGCGAAGGAGGGCCCACGCGCGTTCGCGGAGAAGCGGAAGCCCGATTTCCGGGGTAGGTAGCTCTCAGTTCGGGTACAGGTCCCGGAGCGCCTTCTTGTCGGGCTTGCCGAGGGGGCTGACGGGGATGGCGTCGGCGAATTCGACCGACTTGGGGGCGTGGACCGAGCCCTTGCGTTCGCGCACCAGCGCGATCAGCTCCTCGGCGCCGGCGGTGTGGCCGGCGCGGAGCACGACGACGGCCTTGACCGCCTCACCCCAGCGCTCGTCGGGCACGCCGATCACCGCTGCCGCGGCGACCGCGGGGTGCGCGGAGAGGACGTCTTCGACCTCTCGTGGGAAGACGTTGAAGCCGCCTGTGACCACCATGTCCTTCTTGCGGTCGACGATGTAGAGGTAGCCCTCGTCGTCGAAGCGGCCGACGTCGCCGGTGTGCAGCCAGCCGCCGCGCAGCGCATCTTCGGTCTGTTCCGGCTTGTTCAGGTAGCCCTGCATCACGAGCGATCCGCGCACGCAGATCTCCCCCGGCTCCCCGATGGCGGCGGGTCGGCAGTCGTCGTCCAGTAGCGCGACGTGCAACCACGGCACCGGCCGACCGCAGCTGGTGAGTCGCTCGGGGCATGCGAGGTCGTGGTCGCGCTTACGGAGCACGGAGATCGTCATGGGGCACTCGGCCTGCCCGTAGAACTGGAAGAAGACCGGGCCGAACCGCTCGATCGCCTCCGTGAGTCGCGTGGGCGAGATCGCCGAGGCACCGTAGTAGACGGTCTCGAGGCTGGAGAGGTCGTACTCATCGATGCGGGGATGGTCGAGGAGCGCGTAGAGCATGGTAGGGACCAGCATCGTCGCCGTTATGCGGTACTTCTCGATCGCCTCCAGCACACGCTCGGGGTGGAATCCAGGCAGCACGACCATGGAACCGCCCTGCATGCTGATCGGGTTCCAGAACGCGCCACCGGCGTGACTGAGCGGGGCGCACGCGAGGAACCGCGTGTCGTCCGGCCACTCCCATTCGGCGCGCTGGATCCGCAACAACGCGGCGCTTCCCGTGTAGCCCATCATCACGCCCTTGGATCTGCCGGTCGTGCCGCCCGTGTAGGCGAGACTCGATGTGGCACCTTCGGCGACGGCCGGCGCACTGAGTGGCCGGGGTGCGAACTCCGCGGCCGCAGCTGCCAGGTCGGTGCCGCAGCCAGTGGGGCCGAACGCGAACAGGTTCCTGAGACCCGGGACGCGCGCGGCGAGCGTGGCGGCATGTTCCTCGTACGCGTCGGGATCGAAGACGAGCGTCTCGATCCCCGCGTCCTCGAGGACGTACACGTGATCGTCGAGCGAGCCCCGCGGATGCAGCGCGGCGAAGCGCACGCCCGTCACCAGGTTGGCGCCCTGCGCGTACAGCACCTCGGGGCGATTCGCGGAGAGGATGGCTACCGGGCTGCCGACGCCGATGCCCCGCGACAGATACACCTGGGCGTACCGACTGATCGCGTCGCGCATGTCCGCATAGGTGACGGTATCGTCGCCGGCCAGCGTGAGCGCCGTCCGTTCGGCGTAGACGTCGAGCGAGCGGATCAGGATCTCGACCGGGAGCGGATCGCGGTGTAGCGCGGTATCGGACATGCGTCTCCCTTTTCGCAGAACGTTTCGTCGGCTACGACCATAAGCCCTCGGAGACACTTCTTGCGGAGAAAACAAGAACGTGTTCCACTAGCGATGTGAGCGCTGAATTCGCGACGCTGGCAGCGCCGCTCGACATCTCCTTCGACTACACCCGCTCGCTGGGCCCGGTCCTCGGGCGCTTCGCAGGGGCGCTGGCGCAGCGCCGCATCATCGGGGCCCGGGGCAGCGACGGCAGGGTGCATGTGCCGCCACCCGAGTACGACCCTGTGACCGCGGCGCCGCTCGGCGAGCTCGTCGAAGTGGCGACCACCGGCACCGTGGTGAGCTGGTCGTGGTGCGCGGAGCCCGTCCGCGGGCAACCTTTCGACAGCCCGTTCTCCTGGGCTCTGATCCGGCTGGACGGTGCCGACACGCCCCTACTGCACGCTGTCGACGCTCCTCGCGACGCGATGCGGACAGGTATGCGGGTGCGGGCACGGTGGGTGGACTCCCCCGTCGGCGCGATCACGGACGTCGCGTGCTTCGAACCGGGAGAGGGAGAGGGTGAGCCGTCCTCGGGCGCGGACCTTCCCGAGGCGATCGCGATGCTCACCGCGCCCGTCGACGTCCACCTCACGCACACCGCGTCGCGGGAGGAGAGTCGCTACCTTCATGCCCTCGCGGAGGGTCGGCTGATCGGCCAGCGGTGCCCGGTCTGCGACCAGGTCTACGTACCTCCGCGGAGCGCATGCCCCACGGACGGCGTGCCCACCACTACCGAGGTCGAGCTGCCGGACACGGGCATCGTCACGACCTTCTGCATCGTCAACGTGCCGTTCCTCGGGCAGCGGATCAAGCCCCCGTACGTGGGCGCATACATCCTGCTCGACGGCGCGGATATCCCCTTCCTGCATCTGGTTCTGGGCTGCGCCGCCGATCAGGTCCGCATGGGCATGCGAGTTCGCGCGGCGTGGCGGCCGCGCGACGAATGGGGGCCGACGCCCGCCAATATCAGTCACTTCGAACCCACCGGCGAGGCCGATGCCGAGTACGACACCTTTCGGAGGCATCTGTGAGCATCCCACCCGGCTCGGGAGTCGCGGTCGTCGCGTTCGCCCGTACCCCTCACGTGCCTGTGGCCGACACGACGACGAACGGCACGGAGATGCTCGTGCCGTTGCTGCGCGAGGTGTACGACGCGACGGGAGCCACCAAGGCGGACATCGACTTCTGGTGCTCCGGCTCGTCCGACTATCTGGCCGGCCGTGCGTTCTCCTTCATCTCCGCGGTCGACGCGATAGGCGCTTGGCCGCCGATCAACGAGTCGCACGTCGAGATGGACGCCGCCTGGGCGCTGTACGAGGCGTGGGTGAAGATCCTTACCGGCCAGGTCCGGACGGCGCTCGTATACGGCTTCGGTAAGTCGTCCGCGGGGCAGCTACGTCGTGTCCTTGCGCTTCAGCACGACCCGTACAGCGTCGCCCCGCTGTGGCCGGACTCCGTCAGCGTCGCGGGCCTGCAGGCCCGCCTCGGCCTCGAGGCGGGGCGCTGGACCGAGCGCGATATGGCAGAGGTCGCGGCGCGCAGTCGTGCAGCAGCACAGGAGGATCCGACCGCACAGGCGCGTTCGGGGCCGGTCGACGTCGAGGCCCTGCTCGCAACCGAGCCCGTCGCCGATCCGCTCCGCGCTCACGACATCGCGCCCATCACGGACGGCGCGTCCGTGATCGTGCTCGCATCCGCCGAGCGGGCTCGGGAATTCGCCGAGAGACCGGCGTGGATCACCGGGATCGAGCATCGGATCGAGTCCGGCGCACTCGGCGCACGCGATCTGACCAGATCGCCCTCGACCGAGGCCGCAGGTCGAGCGCTAGGCCATATCGGGGCATTCCAGGTCGCCGAGCTGCACGCTCCGTTCACGCACCAGGAGATCATCCTCGCAGAGGCGCTGGGACTCGGCTCGGGTGTGGTCGTCAATCCATCGGGTGGTCCACTGGCAGGCAATCCGATGTTCGCAGGTGGGCTGAACCGGATCGGCGAAGCGGCGAGGCGCATCTTCTCGGGACAGGCGGATCGAGTGCTCGCGCATGCCGCGAGCGGCCCTCTCCTGCAACAGAATCTGGTGGCATCGATGGAGGTGGAGGTATGAGCCGGGCACGGGCCGCGGTGCTGGGCACCGGGCAGACCCACCATCGCAGTAAGCGGCATGACGTGTCGATGGCCGGCATGCTGCGGGAGGCGGTCGACCGGGCGCTCGCCGACGCGCAGGTGACGCTCGACGACGTCGACGCGATCGTCGTCGGGAAGGCACCCGACCTGTTCGAGGGCGTGATGATGCCCGAGCTGTTCCTTGCGGACGCGCTCGGTGCTGTCGGGAAGCCCCTCATGCGCGTGCACACCGCGGGCTCGGTCGGCGGATCGACGGCGATCGTCGCCGCATCGCTCGTGCAGTCCGGGGTGCATCGGCGCGTGCTGACACTGGCATGGGAGAAGCAGTCGGAGTCGAACGCCATGTGGGCGTTGTCGATCGGCATCCCGTTCACGGTCCCCGTCGGGGCCGGCGCGGGCGGCTACTTCGCGCCGCACGTGCGTTCGTACATTCGCAGATCCGGCGCACCGGATCACATCGGAGCCGTGGTCGCGGTGAAGGATCGACTGGGCGGCGCGCGCAATCCGTACGCGCACCTGCGGCAGCCGGATATCACTCTCGAGTCGGTCCAGGCATCCCAGATGCTCTGGGACCCCATCCGTTTCGACGAGACCTGCCCGTCCTCCGACGGTGCGTGCGCTCTGGTGATCGGAGACGAGGCTGCTGCCGATAGCGCAGACGGCCCGGTGGGATGGATCCACGCCACCGCGATGCGTACCGAGCCGACCACGTTCGCCGGTCGCGACCATGTAAGCCCCAGAGCCGGGCGCGACGCGGCCGCAGCACTGTGGTCGGCGGCTGGGATCCGCAGTCCCATCGACGAGATCGACGTCGCCGAGATCTACGTTCCCTTCTCGTGGTTCGAGCCCATGTGGCTCGAGAATCTCGGTTTCGCGGAACAGAACGAGGGCTGGAAGCTCACCGCGGCCGGCGAGACCGGGCCCGGCGGCAGGCTACCTGTGAATCCGTCGGGTGGCGTGCTGTCGTCGAACCCGATCGGTGCGTCTGGGATGCTGCGCTTCGCCGAGGCCGCCAAGCAGGTCATGTGCCGCGCCGGCGCGTACCAGGTAGACGGTGCCCGCAAGGCGCTCGGTCACGCGTACGGCGGTGGTTCGCAGTACTTCTCGATGTGGGTGGTCTCGTCGGACAAGCCCGGGTGAGTCATGTCGGGGCGAGTGCCTCCACGTCGACCTGCATGCGCCGCCACGTTGCACGCAGTATCGCCTCGACGATGATCGGGTGAGCGATCCGTACCGGCAACAGATAGAGGCGCCCGCGCAGATTGTGAGGCACCGCAACCGTCGTGAGCGTGACGGCACCGTCGGCGACCAGGACCGATGCGCGGAAGTCGAGGTGGCTCGCATCCTCGCCCAGCAGGACCTCGTCGCCGGTGCTGTCACGTATCGCGAAGGACCCCGGTGAGCCCCGCCCGATCCCGACCAGGCCGACCACCGCCTCGCGCAGCGCCATCGCAGCCCTGACCGCCGCCGGCGCGCCGCCGAATGCGTCCTTCGCCCAGGCCCGCGGATCGGTCGACATGCCCCGACGCAGTTCGACGGCGTGCGCATCCACCAGTCGGCCGCGTCGCGCTGCCGCCGACCACTCGTCGATGGTGCGGCGGGCGAGTATCGCGCTCTCGGGCACGGGCACGGGCACAGCACGCGCCGCCGGTCGGTCGCTGAGAGCTCGCAGCGCGCGTACCCGCGGTGACCAGCGCGATGGAGCCCGGACCGTTCCGGTCGCCGCGCGCTCGGCGTTGTCGAGCATGTCCTCGACGCACGCGTCGTGCAGATGCATGAGGGTCTCGCCGAGTATCAGGCCCAGCGGCCACGGCGAACGGGCCGTGAGGATATGGCGTACCAGGGAACCGTCGCCGTCGGGCGATACGACTAACTCGTGATGGCCGGAGACTCCCGGCGTGGAATGGAATTCGAAGCGGACCCGGCGCCCGGGCTCGTAGTCGACGACGCGGTAGCGGATCGGCCCGTGGCCGCCGTCGGCGCCCACTGCGAGGGGCTGATCCAGGACCATCGGCACCCATGCCGGCGATGGCCACAGCCTGTCGTCGGGGCCGCCCAGCCCATCAAGAAGGGGCCCAAGGACGCTAGGCGGCGCGTCGATCCGGCGTTCGTGGATATTGATCGGTGGGTGCGACATCGTCCGCTCCGTCCGTACGGTACCGTATCGGGTACGCCATACGGTACCGTACGGCGATGCCCGACACCAGACCTGAACGCCGTCGCCTCAGCGCGGCCGACTGGACCCACGCCGCCCTCGACGCGATCGCCGAGGGAGGACTCGCTGCTGCCGCGGTCGAGCCGCTCGCCAAGCGTCTCGGCGCGACGAAGGGCAGCTTCTACTGGCACTTCCGTGATCGGCGGGACCTGCTGGACCGTGCGCTCGAGACGTGGGAGCGCGAGCATACGGAGGCCGTGATCGAAGCAGCGGAGAAGGCGCAGCGAGCGCCCGATCGGCTCGCGGAGCTACTGGGCGTGGTGTTCGGGGCGATCGGCGATCCGCTCGAGCTCGCGCTCCTGGCTGCCGCCGGAGACCCCACCGTGGGCCCCGCGGTCGTGCGCGTCACCGAGCGCCGTGTCGAGTACGTGGCGGGGCTGTACCGCGCCGCTGGGCTGGATGACGAGGCGGCGCGCAGCCGCGCGGTGGCTGCCGTGTCCGTGTACCTGGGCCATGCTCAACTCGCTGCGGCTGCGCCGGGTGTCCTTCCCGCCGGGGCGGAATGGGAACGTCATCTGGAACGCCTCGGCAGGGAGCTCGCCCCCGATCGGAGCTGAGCTGCTCAGCTGTACTCGACCTGCCAGTGCTTGATTCCGTTGAGCCAGCCGGACCGCAAGCGCTCGGGTTCCTCGATCTGCCGTAGTTCCGGCATCGCGTCGGCGATCGCCTTGAAGATCAGGTCGATCTCGAGGCGCGCAAGGTTGGCGCCTACGCAGTAATGCGTTCCCGTGCCGCCGAATCCCACGTGCGGGTTGGGGTTTCGCATGATATCGAACGCGAACGGATGCTCGAATGCGGCCTCGTCGAAGTTGGCGGAACTGTAGAACATCGCGACCCGCTGCCCCTTCTCGATCTGCGCTCCACCGAGTTCCGTGTCCTCGGTTGCGGTGCGCTGGAACGCGGTGACGGGCGTGGCCCACCGGACGATCTCATCGGGTGCTGTGCGTGGCCGGTGCTCGCGATACAGCTCCCACTGGTCCGGGTTGTCGACGAAGGCCTTCATGCCGTGGGTGATCGCGTTCCGGGTGGTCTCGTTGCCGGCCACCGCGAGCAGGAGGACGAAGAAGGCGAACTCGTCCGAGCCCAGCGCTTCGCCGTCGATGTCCGCGTTCACAAGTGTTGACACGATGTCGCCGACAGGGCACCTGCGCTTCTCCTCGCCCATGTTCCACGAGTAGCCGACGAATTCGGTCATGGCTGTGAGGTATTCACCGTCGTACTCGGGGTCGTCGTAGGCGATCATCTGATTCGACCACTCGAACAGCTTCATGCGGTCCTCCTGAGGGACACCCAGTAGCTCGGCGATCGCCTGCAGGGGGAGCTCGCAGGCGACCTGTTGCACGAAGTCTCCCCCGCCCCGGGCCTTGGCGTCGGCGACGATCTTCTCGGCGCGCTCGGTCAGTGCGCCCCGGAGCGTCTCGACGGCCTTGGGGGTGAACGCACGCGACACGATGCGCCGGGACTTGGTGTGCTGCGGCGGGTCCATGTTGAGCAGGAGTGCGCGCTGCATCTCGATCTGGTCGCGGCCGATGTCTCCGTTGAACCTCACTATGGCGCCGTTCTCCCACGAGGAGAACGTCTTCGGGTTCTTCGAGATCTCCTTGACGTCGGCCAGGCGACTGACGACCCAATAGCCTCCGTCGTCGAACCCGCTGATGCCGTCGGGCTGGTCGTTCCACCACACGGGAGCGTTGCGACGGAGCATCGCGAACTCCTCGATCGGGCGGCGGGACGCCCATAGGTCGGGATCGGTGAAGTCGAAACCCGGGGGGAAGGACACGGTCACGGCGGTCACTCTCCTGCATATATTGAAACAAGTTCTAGTACAGTGAATCATAGTCCGAACTGGAATGGGCGCGTTCTCATTGCTCGATTCGAGAACAGGCTCTACTCTCGTCGTCAGCATCCTCAGGAGGATCCCGCAGTGGGCAGTCCAGTCATCGCAGCAGCCGTGCGCACCCCGATCGGAAGGCGCGGGGGGTGGCTGTCGGGTCTTCATCCCGCCGACACGTTGGGAGCGACCTACATCGGTCTCCTGGAGCGGGCGGGTATCGACCCCGGCGAGATCGAGCAGGTGATCGGGGGCAACGTCACGCAGGCGGGTGAGCAGGCCGGCAACATCACACGCATCGCCTGGCTTGCCGCCGGTCTGCCGGAGGGTGCCGGAGCCACCACTATCGACGCCCAGTGCGGGTCGGCGCAGCAGGCCACAGGGCTCGTAGCCGGTCTCATCGCGGCAGGCGCGATAGACGTCGGCGTGGCGTGCGGTGTCGAGGCGATGAGCCGGGTGCCGTTGGGCGCCAACCGACCCGACGGGCTCGGTTCCCCGCGGCCCCCGTCGTGGACGATCGATCTGCCGAACCAGTTCGAAGCCGCCGAACGCATCGTCCGACGTCGCGGGCTGACGCGCGACGACGTCGATCGATTCGCCGTCGAATCGCATGCCAAGGCGCTGAGCGCATGGTCGGAGGGCCGGTTCGAGCGTGAGGTGCTCCCGTTGACGGCGCCCGTGATCGCCGACGGTGCGCCCACCGGTGAGACGGCGGTCGTCGACCGGGACCAGGGCCCGCGCGAGAGCACCGTCGAAGGGTTGGCCCGACTGCGCAGCGTCGTCGACGGCGGGGTGCACACGGCCGGGACCTCGTCGCAGGTGTCCGATGGCGCCGCGGCGCTGCTGTTGGCGGACGAGGTGCGGGCACGGCAGCTGGGACTCACGCCTCGTGCGCGTATCGTCGCCCAGGCCCTCGTGGGCGACGAGCCCTACTACCACCTCGACGGCCCCATCCGCGCGACGCGACGCGCCCTCGAGCGGTCCGGGATGAGCGTCTCCGACGTCGATCTGTTCGAGGTGAACGAGGCATTCGCCTCGGTTGCGCTGTCGTGGCTGCAGCAGATCGCGCCTGAGCCCGACCGCGTCAACGTCAACGGCGGCGCGATCGCACTGGGCCATCCCGTCGGCTCCACCGGCGCGCGTCTACTCACTACCGCACTGCACGAACTGGAGCGCACCGGCCGCACCACAGCACTCGTCACGATGTGTTGCGGCGGCGCGCTCGCCACCGCGACCATCATCGAGCGGATCTAGAGCCGTGTCGATGCGGATCGCGGTGACCGGGGCCGCGGGTTACGTCGGCGGGAATCTGATCGGGCAGCTGGTGGCGGAGGGCCACGAAGTCATCGCCGTGGACCGCATCCGCGGTCGCGGGTCCGCGTCGGGCGATGTCCGGTGGGTGTGCGGCGACGTGCTCGACCGCGCGTCGATGCGCTCCGCGCTCGACGGAGCCGACGTCGTCTTCCATCTCGCCGCCGCCATAACCCTGCGGATGGAGGACGAGAGGGCGTGGAACCTCAACACATGCGGAGTGGCGACCGTCGCCCGGGCAGCGCACGACGTAGGCGTGCGGCGGCTTGTGCACCTCAGCTCGGTGCACGCGTTCGACCAGGACCGCGCGTCGGTGATGAACGAACGGACGCCACGCTCCCATCGGCCCGGGATCCCCGTGTACGACCGGTCCAAATGGGCCGGGGAGCAGGAACTGCACAAGGTTGTCGCGGAGGGCCTGGACGCGGTGATCTGCAACCCGACGGGGATCTGGGGCCCCTGCGACCACGGCACACCGCTCTCCCGGCTCAACGGGCTCGCCCGTTCGGCGGCCCTGGGCCGGGTGCCCGTGTTCATCGGACGCGCCGGGTTCGACCTCGTGGACGTGCGGGACGTCGTGACGGGGCTGCTTGCCGCGGCGGAGAAGGGGCGTACTGGCGAGAACTACCTCCTGGGCGGCGAGTACCGCCCGCTGATCGACTTCATGCGGCTCGCCGCTGTTGCAGCGGGCCGCCGAGGCCCGCTCGTCGGGCTGCCTCTCAAGGCGCTGAAGGCCGCGATGCCGGTTCTCGAGCCGCTCGGGGCTCGCTTCGACTCCGACATCCTGTCCAAGGGTGCGCTAGGACCACTGCTCGCCTCTCCCCTGGTCGACTGTTCCAAGGCGCGCCGTGAGCTGGGCTACCACCCGCGGCCGATGGAGGACTCCGCCCGCGATCTCGTCGCCTTTCTGGACCGGGCCGGCCGGCTGGGCGCTTAATCCGGTTGCCGCGCGGGCGGGGCGCGCCTATCGTTTCCGTCGGCCGCAGTACTGGATCGAGGAGGTGAGACCCGTGAACGCATCGACATCGTGGGTGCTCCCCTCGTCAGCGCGGCTATCCGACACGGCGTGAAATGCCGGCGGGAGCACCCGAGAACCCATCTCTCGGAAAGGCTTTCGCCATGAATTTCACAAACTCCTCCTCCGCCGCCGACGGCATCGTCGAGCGGGACTTCACCGTCGATGGTGTGCCCGGCGTCCTATGGACGCCCGAGCGCGCCGATGGTCTCCCTCTGATCCTGCACGGCCATCCCGGCGGTCTGCACAAGCGGTTCCCGAGCCTCGTCAGCCGGGCGCGAAGGCTGGCGGCGTCCGGCTTCGCGGTCGCATCCGTCGACTTCCCCGGCCATGGGGACCGGGCCAGATCGGAGCCCGACAAGCGCTGGGTGGCCGAACTCGTGAGCCGCCGGAGGGCGGGAGAGTCCCTCGTGCCGGTCATCGCCGAGTTCAACGCGTCTCTCGCCGAGCGCGCGGTCCCCGAGCTGCACGCCGTCGTCGACGAGTTGATCGCGACACCCGGTATCGACGGGCCGATCGGCTATCTCGGGATGACCGTCGCAGCGATGATCGGGATCCCTTACGTCGCATCGGATCCCAGGGTCACCGCAGCCGTCTTCGGCGGCGCGGTGGCGTCCCCGTCCGTGCTCGCCGCGGCGCGGTCCATCACGATCCCCACGGACTACATCCTCTCCTGGGACGACCCGGAGCTGCCACGCTCCTCGGGGCTGGAGGTGTTCGATGCCTTCGGTTCCGCGGAGAAGACGCTGCACGCCCATGCCGGGGACCACCGCCACGTGCCGCGGCACATCTCGTTCGGTGGGGCCGACTTCTTCACGCGCCACCTTCTCGGGACCTAGTCGCTAGCGACTCTCCCTAGTAGAAGTCCGCTTCCCCGCTGAGATGTCGGCGGGGACGCGGACTTCTACTAGGGAGCGGCATCGGCCGTCTAGAGCCAGTCGTCACCCACGGGCCAGGTGAGGAAGGCGTCGAGGGACAGGCCGGCGGGGATCGCCTCGCCGCGCTCCGGGAACGTGCCGGTGTAGCGGCCGCGGTAGAAGAGCAGGGGCCGGTCGGGACGGGGTGCCCCGAGCGTCGTCACCCGGCCTACGACGATGCGGTGGTCCCCGCCGTCGTGTACGGCCTCGATGGTGCAGTCGATCCAGCCCAAAGCCCCCTCCAGTATCGGCGCTCCGGATTCCGCAGCGCGCCAAGATACCCCGGCGAACTTATCGGCGGTGCGTGAGCCGAACGTGGTGGACAGGTCGCGTTGGTCCTCGGCGAGTAGGTTCACTACGAAGCTGCCGGCCTGCTGGATGACGGGCCACGCGCGCGAGGTGTTGCCGGGACAGAAGAGCACAAGCGGCGGATCCAGCGACAGGGCCGAGAACGACTGGCACGCGAAGCCGACGGGCACGTCGTCGCCGCCCATGCCGGTGACGACGGTGACGCCGGTGCAGAAGTGCCCCAGGGCCGTTCGGAAATCGTGTGCCTCGATGACGGGGGTCGTCACTTCATCCCGCCCTGTCGGTCGTAACGAGTCGCAGGCTCGTCTCGATCGTCGCCCTGCTGGAACCCGATGGTGAAGTCGTGGCCCCACAGGCTCACAGCGGTCGACTCGCGCGCTATCCACGTGTCGTCGTCGACTTCGCGCCCTTCGCAACCGAACTCGACGTCGAAGCCGCCCGGTGTCTTCATGTAGAACGAGAGCATCAGGTCGTTCACGTGGCGGCCGAGTGTCGCGGACATCTTCACCTTGCGGCGGAGCGCACGGTCGAGGCACAGTCCGACGTCGTCGGTGTTCTCGACCTCCACCATGAGGTGCACGATGCCGGTCGGCGTCGGCATCGGTAGGAATGCGAGGCTGTGATGGCGCGGATTGCAGCCGAAGAAGCGGAGCCATGCGGGCTCGCCGTCGGCCGGGCGGCCGAGCATCTGAGGCTGCAGCCGCATCGAGTCCCGAAGCCGGAAGCCCAGAACGTCGCGGTAGAAGTGCAGGGCCTCCGCGTCGTCGGGGGTGGACAGCACGACGTGGCCGAGACCCTGCTCGCCCGTGACGAAGCTGTGCCCGTAGGGACTGACGATGCGGCGGTGCTGCAGGGCGACGCCGTGGAACGCCTCGAGCCGCGACCCCGCGGGGTCACAGAACACTATGAGCCCGTCGACCTTCCGGTCGGCTCGCTCCTCCGGTGTGCCCTCACGGAACTCGACCGCGCTCGCGCGCAGCCGCTCCCGGAGCTCGTCGAGATCGCCCGCGGTGGCCATCTCCCAGCCCGAGGCCTGCAGGTGATCGCGGTAGGAGGGAACGATCACGAGGCGAGCAGGGAAGTCGTCCATCCGTAGGTACAGCGCATCGGGATCGGTTCCTACGCCCTCGACCATGCCGAGCACCTTCAGGCCGTACTCGCGCCAGGCCGACACGTCGGTGGCCTCGATGCGTAGGTAGCCCAGCGATCGGATACCCATGTCACTCCTCCTGGCGAATCGCTATGGAGCGGACAGAAAATCCGCGGTGAGCCGGTTGAACTCGTGAAACTTCTCGAGCTGCGCCCAGTGCCCGCACTGCCCGAACACGTGCAGTTGCGCGCGTGGGATCTGCTTGAGTGCGAGCAGGGCGCCGTCGAGGGGGTTGACGCGATCTTCGCGGCCCCAGACGAGCAGGACCCGTTGGCGCAACCGGTAGGCGTCGCGCCACAGCATGCCCTGCTGGTAGTCGGGCCCCGCGAAGGAGCGCCCCATGGCTTTGAAGGCAGCGATCGACTCGGGATCGATGGCGAGTTCGTAGCGGTCGTCGATCATCTCGTCGGTCACGAGCGACTGGTCGACCACCATGATTCGCAGGAAGGCCTCCAGTCTCTCCCTGCTCGGTCGCGCGTAGAACTCCTGCAGCCGTTGCAGGCCTTCCGTGGGGTCCGGCGCGAACGCGTTCACCGACAGGCCGCCCGGTCCCATGAGGACCAGCCGGCCGGCGCGGTTAGGGTGGTCGAGCGCGAACCGCACGGCGGTGCCGCCCCCAAGGGAGTTCCCGACGAGGTGGGCCCGGTCGTCGATCCCGAGTGTGTCCAGCAGGCCCAGCAACGCCGTGGCGCTGTGGGTGAAGTACTGCGGGTGTTCGATCGGCTTATCCGAGCGACCGAAGCCCGGCTGGTCCACCGCGAGGACGTGGAAGCGCTCGGCGAGCACGGGGATGTTGCGCCCGAAGTTGCTCCACGACGAGACACCGGGCCCGCTGCCGTGCAGGAGTACCAGTGTCTGGTCGTTGCCGGTGCCGGCCTCGTGGTAGTGCAGGCGCAGGCCGTCGGGCGTGGTCGCGAAGAGTCCCTCGGCGAGGTCGGTCGCTGCCGTCATGGTCAGACCATCCCGTCGGTGACAGGAAGGCCGAACTCACCCGTGCCGAACATCTTGTAGGCGCGTTCGGGATCGTTGGCCGCGTGCACGCGGCCCGCGTGCGCGTCGCGCCAGAAGCGCTGGATGGGCGTGCCCTGCTGCAGCGCGCGGCCACCCGAGTTCTCGAACATGCGATCCACGGCGAAGATGGCGCGCTCGGTACCGCGCACCTGGTCGCGACGTACCTTGAGCCGCTGGGCGAACGGGATCTTCTCCCCCGCGCATACGAGGGCGTATTCGTCGGCGATATTGGTCGTCAGTTGCAGCCACGCCGCGTCGATCTCGCTGGCGGCCTCGGCGACGCGCACCATCGCGAACGGGTCCTCCTTGGTGTTCTCGCCCGCATACGCCGCCCGGACCCGGGTGCGTTGGTGCTCGACGTGTGCCTCGTACGCCCCGTAGGCCATGCCGACGATCGGCGCGGTGATGGTCGTCGGGTGCACGGATCCGAAAGGCATGCGGTACAGAGGTGACGTGTTGACCTCCTGGCCAGGTCCCTGGCAACGCGAGACCTGCTGAAAGCTGAGCGCGCGATGTGCTGGCACGAAGACATCCTCTACGACGATGTCGTTGCTGCCCGTGCCGCGCAGCCCGACGGTGTTCCACACGTCCACGATCGCGTAGTCGCTGACCGGCACCAGGTAGGTCAGGAAGTCCACCGGCTTGCCGTCTGCGAACGCCGGCCCGCCGAGTAGCGCCCACGTCGCGTGGTCGCAACCCGACGAGAAGCTCCACCGGCCGGACAATCGGTACCCGCCGTCGACGACCTCCGACCTGCCCATGGGCGCGTACGACGACGAGACCAACGTATCGGGGTTCTCGCCCCAGACCTCGTGCTGGGCCTCGTCCGCGAAGAGCGCGACGTTCCATGGGTGGATACCGATGATCGACGCCACCCAGCCCGTGGAACCGCACGCGCTCGCGATCTGTCTCACCGCGTTGTAGAAGTCCACCGGCCCGGTCTCGAGGCCGCCGTAGCGCGTCGGCTGCAGCATCCGGAAGAAGCCGATCTCCTGCAGTGTCTTCACCGATGCCTCAGGAATCCGCCGCAGGTCTTCGGTCTCTTGCGCACGCTCGCGGAGGGTGGGTAGTAGCTCTGCAACCTCAGACAGGACGGTGTCTGCCGTCTGTTCGCTCGTCATCTCGCGCCTTCCCGGTTCTGTGCGGTCCCGCTGAAGACCGGACCTTTGACGAAGATGGTAGAACATGTTCTCGTTCATTGGGGTGAGACTGGCTCGGATCGGGCAGAATTCCATCGTGACAGCCGGGTTCGGGTCAGGCATGGGACCACGGGTCCGTGCCACCGGTTGCAACGTGTTCTGAAATCGCGAGCGGAGGTGGTTGCCGTGCAAGACGTGCGACCTGTACAGGCGGGTGTGGTCGAAGAGTGGGACCTCGAGGCCGACGTGGTGGTGGCCGGGTACGGGATCGCGGGGGTCTGTGCAGCCATCGAAGCCGCGCGCGCCGGTGCCGAAGTCCTGGTCCTCGAGCGCACGGGCGGCTGGGGCGGTGCCGCCGCGTTGTCCGGCGGCTGGATCTACCTGGGCGGGGGCACCGCCCTGCAGCGTGCTCTGGGCTTCGACGACACCCCGGAGGCGATGGCGCGGTTCATGTCCGCGGCCCTCGGTCCGGCCGCCGACGACGCTCGGATCGGCGACTACTGCGCCGGCAGCGCCGGACACTACGACTGGCTCGTCGACTGTGGAGTGGAGTTCAAGCCCGAGTTCTGGAGTCAGCCGGGCTGGGAGGTGCCCCACGACGAGGGGTTGGGCTACTCGGGCGGCGAGAACTCCGCCCCCTTCCGCGCGGATATACCGCCCGCGCCGCGTGGCCACGTTCCGCGCATGCAGGGCAAGCGGACCGGTGTGCGCGGCGCCGGATACATGCTCATGCGGCCGCTTGCAGAGACCGCCGAATCCCTCGGGGTGCGCGCCGAATTCGACGTCCGGGTCTCCGCGCTCGTGACCGGGGACGGGCGCATCGCCGGGCTCCGGGCCCGGCGGTACGGCCGCGACCTCACCGTGCGCGCCCGGCGGGGCGTGGTCCTCGCGACGGGTGGTTTCACCTATAACGCCGACATGGTGGCCGCGCACGCACCGCGTCTCGCGGGGAGGCCCGCGGCAGCGATCGAGGAACACGACGGCGTGTCGATCTTGATGGCGCAAGCCGTCGGTGCCGCGGTGGCCCACATGGATGCGACCGAGGTCGCGTTCTTCGGCGATCCTCAGCTACTGGCACGTGGCATCGTGGTCAACGGCCGGGGCCAGCGGTTCATCGCGGAGGACACCTATCCCGGGCGCATCGGGCAGGCGGTCCTGCTCGATCAGGGCAACGAGGCGTTCCTGGTCATCGATGAGGCGGGCCACGACGAGGGTGTGGCCACGGCGACATCGACGCCCTTCTTCCGCCAGCCCCCGACGTGGGCGGCTGGGAGTATCGCCGAGCTCGAGGCCGACATGGGCCTGCCCGCTGGTGCGCTACAGGGCACCGTCGACATGTACAACGCGTATGCCGAGTGCGGCGAGGATCCGCTGCTGGGGAAGAAGAGGGAGTGGCTACGTCCGCTGCGCTCTCCGTTCGCCGCCTTCGACATGCGCGGCTTCACGGCGGGGTTCACCCTCGGCGGCCTGCGCTGTGACCTCGACGGTCGCGTGCAGCACGTGGCGGGCGGGCCGATCGACGGGTTGTACGCCGCCGGCCGTTGCACTTGGGGACTCGCGTCAGGCGGTTACGCGAGCGGTACGTCACTGGGTGACGGCAGCTTCTACGGGCGCCGCGCGGGAGCCGCCGCCGCGCGCAGGACCAGCGGAGATGCCGAAGTCCCGCACGCTTGAATGAAACGTGTTCTAGTCTATGCTCAGGCAGGGCGGACTGTGACGTGGCTCGCACCACGGGTCGTTTCGGAACGTGCTACACGGCGGGAACGGGAGTTGGAGACGCAGATGAGCAGCGACGACACCTACGACGTGGTCGTGGTGGGCAGCGGCGCCGCCGGCATGACTGCGGCGCTCTCGGCGGCGCACCGTGGACTCTCAGTCGTGATCGTCGAGAAGGCCGCCCACTACGGCGGGTCGACCGCTCGCTCCGGCGGAGGCGTGTGGATCCCCGGCAACGAGGCCCTGATCGACGCGGGGGTGCGAGATTCCCGCGACGACGCTCGGGCGTACCTGAAAGCCATTGTCGGCGATCACGTGCCCGCCGAGCGGATCGACACGTACGTCGAGCGCGGGCCGGAGGTCGTCGCATTCGTGCACCGCACCACTCCGCTGCGTCTGCGCTGGGTGCCAGGGTATTCGGACTACTACCCGGAAGCACCGGGTGGCCGGGCGCAGGGGCGCTCGGTGGAACCGCGCCCGTTCGACGGGCGCCGCTTGGGAGCCGAACTCGCCCACCTCGAGCCCGACTACACCAGAGCGCCGATGAACCTCGTCGTGACGCAGGCCGACTACAAATGGCTCAACCTGCTCGCACGGGACTGGCGCGGCCCCGTGCGCGCACTGCGCGTCGGTGCGCGAATGGTCCTGGGGCGGGCGCGGCGCAAGCACCTGCTCGGGCGGGGCCAGGCCCTCGCTGCGGGGCTGCGGGCCGGGCTGCTGGAGGCCGGCGTACCCGTCCTGCTCGACACTCCGCTTCGATCGGTCGTCGACGACGGCGCCGGGCGCGTCACGGGAGTGGTCGTGGGTGAGGGCGTCACGCTCCACGCGCGGCACGGTGTCGTGCTTGCCGCCGGCGGCTTCGAGCACAACGCGGAGATGCGGCGGGCGTATCAGCGCGAGCCGATCGGCACGGAGTGGACCAATGGCGTGCCCGCCAACACGGGAGACGCGATCACGGCCGGTATGGCCGCCGGCGGTGCCGTGGCATTCATGGACGATGCGTGGTGGGGCCCGTCGATCCCACTCCCCCGCGGTGCGTGGTTCTGCCTGGCCGAGCGATCGTTGCCCGGCAGCATCATGGTCAACGCGCGCGGTGAGCGGTTCGTCAACGAATCCGCCCCGTACGTCGAAGCGACGCACGCGATGTACGGCGGCGAGTTCGGACAGGGCGACGGTCCGGGCGAGAACATCCCGGCCTGGCTCGTCTTCGACCAGCGATACCGCAACCGCTACATGTTCGCGGGGCAGGGCCCGCGGCAGGCGCTCCCCCGGCGCTGGTTCGAGCACGGCTGCCTGGTTCGAGCCGACAGTCTCGACGACCTCGCCGGCGCGATAGGCGTTCCGGCGCAGGCGCTCTCCGAGACCGTCGAACGGTTCAACGGGTTCGCGGCCGCGGGGCGGGATACGGATTTCGGCCGCGGCGAGAGCGCCTACGACCACTACTACGGCGACCCGCACAACAAGCCCAACCCGAGTCTCGGGCGACTTGCGACCGGGCCGTTCTACGCCGCGAAGATGGTGCCCGGGGATCTCGGTACCAAGGGCGGGCTCGTCACCGACTGCGCAGGGCGGGTGCTGCGCACGGACGGCACCGTCGTAGAGGGGCTGTACGCCTCGGGCAATTCGAGCGCGCCCGTCATGGGCCACACGTACGCGGGCCCCGGCGCGACCATCGGGCCGGCCATGGTCTTCGCATACCTGGCGGTCGAGGACATCGCACACGCCGCTTCGAGCGCGCCCGCCGCATCCGAGAAGGAGGAGATCGCATGATCGCCGAACAGCACGTCCGGACCATCGACTCGGGCACGGCGCCCAGCCGCTACGCACGTGGCTGGCATTGCCTCGGACTGCTGAAGGACTTCACCGACGGTGCACCGCATGCGGTCTCGGCGTTCGGCACCAAGTTGGTCGTGTTCGCAAGCGCGGATGGTGCGGTACACGTGCTCGACGGCTACTGCCGGCATATGGGTGGCGACCTGACGCAGGGCACGGTCAAGGGCGACGAGATCGCCTGTCCGTTCCACGACTGGCGGTGGGGCGGTGACGGGCGTTGCAAGTCGATCCCCTACGCCAAGCGCGTGCCGCTGCGGGCTCGCACGCGGTCGTGGCGTACGGCCGTGCAGAACGATCAGCTCTTCGTATGGCACGACGCGCAGGGGACGACGCCCGGCCCGGAGCTGGACATTCCCGCCATCGACGGCGACGTAGCGGGGCCCGAGTGGAGCAACTGGACGTGGGACTCGGTCGTGATCGAGGGCTCCAACTGCCGCGAGATCGTCGACAACGTCGTCGATATGCCGCACTTCTTCTACATCCACTTCGGGTTGCCGACGTACTTCAAGAACGTCTTCGACGGACATATCGCCTCGCAGTACCTGGATACGAAGGGGCGCAACGACGTCACGGACTTGGGTCTGTCCGGAGGAGACGACGTGCTGCTGAAGTCCGAGGCGCACTACTTCGGTCCGTCGTACATGATCAACTACCTGCACAACGATTATCACGGACTGAAGATCGAGAACGTCCTGATCAACTGCCACTACCCGATCACTCAGGACTCGTTCCGCCTGATGTGGGGTGTGAAGGTGAAGAAGCTGCCGGGGCTCGATGATTCGAAGGCCGACCACGTCGCCGCGAAGTTCGCTAAGAACGTCGGCCTGGGCTTCCTGCAGGACGTCGAGATATGGCGGAACAAGACCCGCATCGACAACCCGCTCCTGTGCGAGGAGGACGGTCCCGTCTACCAGCTGCGCCGCTGGTACGAGCAGTTCTATGTCGACGTCGACGACGTCACCGACGATATGACGCAGCGTTTCGAGTTCGAGGTGGACACGACTCACGCCCTCGCCGCGTGGGAAGCCGAGGTCGCGGAGAACATCGCACGACAGGCGTCCTCGTCATCGTCGGTCTCCGCCGACTCGCGAGCCGATGCGGAGCCGGCGCGTGGACCGGGGGCCTGAGGTGTCGGCGGCGCTGGTCGCGCATCCCGGTGGCACCACGACGTTCGGCTCCCGGGGCAACCTGCCGGATACTCTCGACGACCGCCGGCACTTCCTCACCGACGGCTACGCCTCCGTCGAATGCGGTAGCTGTGGCGCGGATGTCATGGTGCGCAAAACGAGTCGCGAGCAGACCGCCATCCAGTGGCACAGCGACCCCGCCACCGTATGCCCCGCGTTCCAGGGCCGGTCGCGCTCGGGCCGTCCGGCATGCGCCGGATGCCCCCGGCTCGCCGAATCCATCTCGGCGGCCGTGAAACTCGGCCTGATCCCGATCGGCACGCAGGAGCATACGTGACGGTGTATCGGGTGCAGGTGGGCAAGGTGGTCGCAGAGACGGAGGACGCCCACTCGATCGAGTTCGTGGTGCCCGATGAGCACCGGGAAGCGTTCTCCTACAGGCCCGGCCAGTTCCTGACGGTGCGGGTTCCGAGCGAGACCACCGGATCCGTCGCGCGCTGCTACTCGCTGTGCGCCGCGCCGGACGAGGGCGTCGTACGGGTCGCCGTGAAACGCACCGCTGACGGCTACGCATCGAACTGGCTGTGCGACAACGCCGCACCTGGTCTCGAGATGGACGTCCTGCCGCCTGCCGGGGTGTTCACTCCGAAATCGCTCGACGCCGATCTGCTGCTCTTCGCGGGCGGTAGCGGGATCACCCCTGTGATGGCGATAGTGGAGGCCGTGCTCTCCGGCGGGAGGGGCGCGGTCACGCTGGTGTATGCGAATCGCCATGCGGGTTCGGTCATCTTCGCTGCGCGACTCACCGAGCTGTCGCGGCGTTCTCCGGATCGGCTGCGGGTCATGCACTGGCTCGAGTCGGTGCAGGGCCTGCCCACGGAGGAGCAACTGGCATCGCTCGTCGCGCCATGGCGGGAGGATGCCGTGTACGTCTGCGGCCCGGGTGCGTTCATGGACACGGTCGTCGCGGCGATGGGATCGCTGGGTGTCGCGCGCCGCGACGTGCACATGGAGCGCTTCCGCTCGCTGCCGCGCAACCCGTTCGAGGCCGAGGATGCCGAGTCGGCGGAGGCCGACGCGCTCGCCGACGCGGAGCCGGACGTCGCGACGCCGACCGAAACGGGTGCACCCGGTACCCTCACCGTCGAATTGGACGGAGCGAAGCGCACTCTGTCCTGGCGGCGCGACAGGCGACTGCTGGACGTGCTGCTCGATGCCGACCTGACGGCTCCGTATTCGTGTCGCGAAGGGTCGTGTGGGGCGTGCGCCGCGCGCCTCGTGTCGGGTGAGGTGCGGATGGTCGAGAACGATGTCCTCGAACCCGAGGACATCGAAGACGGTCTCATCCTGGCCTGCCAGGCCCTTCCCGTGAGCGACGAAGTGGAGATCGGATACGAGTAGCCCGCCTGCGTTCCGCGGGATCGTGTGAGACGGTGCGCTAGTGGTGTCGCCTCGCCGAATCGAACTTCTGGACAGCTGTGTCGCGGCCTTCCGGGAGATCTGTGATGAGCTGGACGAGCCGGATCTGCGGCCTGCAGGCGCTGCTGCTGCGCCGATTGGGACGTGATCCCGCGTGGGTGCCGCCTGCTCCCCCGGAGCGGTGAGGCGTCCTGGCTCTCCCGCCTACTGCGGTGCGATCGTGCGGGCCGTCGCCATCGCACGGTCGACCTCCCAGAAGGCGCGGAGGGACATGAGGCGGCCCTCAGGGTCGACGCGGTAGACGAATACTCCCTCCGCATCGATCCGCGTGCCTGCCACGGTGGTCCGGATCGCGCCCGTGTACGCGACCTCACGGCCGCACGCGAAGGAGTCGGTGTAGTCGAACTCGATGGTGTCGGCGAGCGCGATCGCCTTGTCCCAGAATGCGGCGATCTCGTCGCGTCCGTGGTGGCCTCTGCCGTCGGGGTCGAACCCGGACGGGCCGACCGGATCCTCGACCCAGCCGTCCTCGGCGAAGAGCGCAAGCCACGCGTCCTTGTCCTTGGCACGCACGGCCTTCCGAGACGCCTCGGCGACGGCGCGGGCGGGGTCGGCGTCGGTCATAGCTTCCTCCATACGGTTGATTCAGGAGCAGTTGGCGATCACGTCGTCGGCGTAGCGCTGCAGGTTCTCTATCTTCTTCTCGAGCGGCTCGGTGTCGGGTCCGACGATGTATGGAAGCCGGAAGCCGACGATGACATCGGTGACCCCCTTGTCCTCCAGGCGTTTGACGCCGTCGACGGTGTACGCGTCGAGCGAGATGACGTGGACCTCGAACGGGATGTCCCGCGGCGTGTCGCGTTCCCGCTCCAACTCGGAGATCCGTGCCAGCATGCGGTCCAGATCCTCGGGATCCCCTCCGGCGTGCATCCAGCCGTCGCCGAGCCGCACCGCGCGCCGCAGAGCCGCGTCGCTGTGTCCGCCGACCAGCAGCGGCAAGGGCTTACGCGGTGCCGGCGTCAGCTTGAGGCGGGCGACGTCGTAGAACTCGCCGTGATACTCGAAGTACTCGCCCGAGCTCAGGCCGCGGATGACCTCCATGCATTCGTCCATGCGCCGCCCGCGCCGCTCGAACGGTACGCCCATCATCTCGAAGTCCTCGGGCCACGGGCTGATCCCGACCCCGAGCTCGAACCGGTCACCGCTGAGGTACGCCAGCGACGTCGCCTGCTTGGCGACGAGTACCGGCGGCCGGATCGGGAGCTTCAGCACGAAAGGCGTGAAGCGCAGTGTCGTCGTCGACGCGGCGAGGGCGGCCGAGAGCACGAACGTCTCGATGAACGCCTTGCCGTCCAAGAACTCCCGGCTCCCGTCGGGCGTATACGGGTATATCGAGTCGGACTCCTCGGGATACGCGATGCTGTCGGCGACACACATGGACGTGTAGCCGGCCGCCTCCGCGGCCTGCGCCAACGGGACGTAGTAGTCGGGCTCGGTCATCGCCTCGGCGTACGTGAATCGCACGGCAGCTCTCCGCTCCGGTCGTATCGACGGTTCGTCTCTGTGGGCGGAATCCTTGCGGCAGCACGCCCTCCTTGTTAAAACTAGAACAGGTTTCAACCCTGTGTGAGTGGTTCGGCGACAATGCCGTACCGGCGAGGAGGCGCGCGTGCGGTTCGACGCGGACGAGGATCTGCAGGCGGTGGCGCGCCTCACGCGTGAGGTGCTCGCGCGCGCGGCCGAGGCCGGCCCGCGCGAGCTCTGGGCCGCCATGGCGAAGTCCGAGCTGCTGGGCCTCTGCGTACCCGGACAGCACGGTGGCGTGGGCATGGGGCCGCAGGCGGTGGCCGCCGTCCTCACCGCGGTGGGAGGCGATGCGGCGGAAATCCCGGCGCTGGCGACCCTCGCGCTGGGGGCGCTGCCGCTCGCCGAGCACGGCACCGCCGCCCAGCAGGCCGCCTTTCTGCCCGGTGTGGCGACGGGCGCCACCCTGCTCAGCGCCGCACTGGGTGAGCCCGGGTCGCCCCTATCGAATCGGCCGGCGACGACTGCGGCCCCGGTCTCCGGGGGATGGCGTCTCGACGGCCGGAAGACCGCGATCCCCTACGCCGCCGAGGCGGAACGGATCCTCACGACGGCTCTGCTGCCGGAGGGGACCGTCGGCGTGTTCCTGGTCGATCCGCGCGCGCAGGGAGTCACCCTGGATGAGGCGGCCGCGTCGTCCGGTGCGCCCGAGGCGAGCATGGTCCTCGACGGCGTCCGCGTGCGCGGCGAGGGCCTGCTGGGCGGGGACGTGAGCGGCGCGGCTGCACGGTCGCTGCGGAGGCACGCACTCGTCGGCGCGGCCGCGGTCGGCGACGGTGCACTGGCCGTAGCCCTGCGTCTGACCGCGGCGCACGTCTCGACGCGTGAGCAGTTCGGGCGGCCGCTGGCCACGTTCCAAGCCGTTGCGCAACAGATCGCGGACGTCTACATCGTCTCGCGCACAATTCATCTCGCGGCTGCGTCCGCGGTGTTCCGGATCGCGTCCGCAGGTATGGGAGACGACTACCGCGACGCCGAGGCGGAGCTGGCTGCGTACTGGCTCGCGGCCGAGGTACCGGAGGCGATGCGCACCTGCCACCACCTGCACGGCGGCATCGGCGTCGACATCACCTATCCGCTGCACAGGTACTACTCCCTGATCAAGGACCTGACGCGGTTCGTCGGCGGGGCGGACGCAGCACTGCAGCGGCTCGCGGAGGTCGGTGGCGACTGCGGTCCGAGCGACGCCGTGGCGGCCGACGGGCGGTTCATAGCACTCACGGCCCGCCAGTCCAGTCTGCAGAGGGAGCTGCGCGGGTACTTCGCGAACCTGATGACAGAGCAGGAGCGCGCCTCGATGATGGTGCAACGCCACGGGGCCGTGCACCGAGAAGTGGTCCGGCGCCTGGGCTCCGACGGGCGTCTCGGCGTGGGCTGGCCGCTCGAGTACGGCGGCCGTGGATTCGGCCCTGTCGAGCAGTACCTCTTCGTCAACGAGGCTACGCGAGCGGATGTCCAGCTGCCCTCTGTGACGCTGCAGACGGTAGGTCCGACCTTGCAGGAGTTCGGCACTGACGAGCAGAAGGCGTTCTTTCTGCCGCGGATCCTCGCGGGCGACGTGCATTTCGCTATCGGATACACCGAGCCGTGCGCGGGCACCGATCTGGCCGCCCTGCGCACCACCGCAGTGCGTGAGGGCGAGGAGTACGTCGTGAACGGGCAGAAGACGTTCACGACCGGCGGGCACGACGCCGACTTCATCTGGCTCGCTGTTCGCACGGACCCGGATGCGCCGCGCCACAAGGGGATCTCGATCCTGATCGTAGATACGAGCGATCCGGGATACAGCTGGACGCCGATCCTCACTTGCGACGGCGCGCACCATGTCGACGCAACGTACTACGAGGACGTGCGGGTGCCTGCCAGCCGGCTCGTCGGGGCGGAGAACGGTGGGTGGGGCCTCATCACCACTCAGCTCAACCATGAGCGCGTCATGCTCGGGCCGTCCGGGCGGATCGGTGGTATCGCCGATCGCGTCCAGACATGGGCCGCGGCGCACGACCTGATGTCCGAGTCGGCGGTCGCTCGCGCGCTCGCGGAGGTGCGTGCCGCGGAGCGCATCAACGAGCTGCTCAACTGGCAGGTGGCCGCCGCGAGCGACACCGATCCACGTGCGGTCGTCGCCGCCGCATCCGCGACCAAGGTCTTCGGGTCGCAGCGCGTTCAAGGGCTCGTCGCACTGCTGGAGGAGGTGGTCGGGCGTTTCGGGGATCCGGCCGAACCCGACACCGCCGCGCTGCTGCGCTGGCTCGACGTGCAGGCCAAACGGAACCTGGTGATCACCTTCGGAGGCGGCGTGAACGAGATCCAGCGTGAACTGATAGCCCGGATGGGCCTCGAACTCCCGCGGGTGCCGCGGTGACCGCCGCGGCCGCACAGGTGGTCCGGGCAGCAGCGGACCGGATCGCCGCGTGGGGTGAGTCGGCGCCGCGCATGGCGCGAGACCCGGTGAACCAGGCCATGATCCACAATTGGGTCGAGGCCATAGGTGACATGAATCCGGTCTACGTGGACCAGGAGATCGCGGTCGCATCGGTGCACGGCGGGCTCGTCGCGCCGCCCGCCATGGCCCAGGTGTGGACCATGCCGGGCCTGCATGGCACGCGCACAGAGGACGACCCGCTCGGGGCGATGATGGCCGCGCTCGACGACGCCGGCTACACCTCCGTCGTCGCCACCGACTCCCAGCAGATCTACCACAGGTACCTCCGCGTCGGCGAGCGTCTCACCGCATCCGCACGGCTAGAGGATGTCAAGGGTCCCAAGCGGACCGGCCTTGGCGAGGGTTGGTTCGTGACGACCAGAACCATGTGGCGGGTCGCCGATGAGGTCGTCGCCGAGATGACCTTCCGCGTGCTCAAATTCGCGCCGCCTGGGCGTGGTTCGGCTCCGCCCCCGGACCGGGGCGCGTCGGGGCGCATCATCGACGCACCCGGTTACGCCGAGGGCGTGCTGCGCCCCGTCGTGTCGCGTGACACCGAATTCTTCTGGGAGGGCACAAAGGTGGGCGAACTGCGGATCCAGAGCTTCGGTGATCCGGGAGCGGCGCCCCTCCTGCGGCACCCACCCGGGACCGTCTCCCCCGACGGCGACCTCGCCAAGGCTCCGGGCTACGTCGTCGCGTCCGGCGCGGGCACCGTGTACTCGTATGTGGTGCATCATCATCCGCCGGTGCCCGGTAAGCGTCTGCCGTTCGTCGTGGCACTCGTCGACCTGCCCGAGGGTGTGCGCGTGCTCGGTGAACTCATCGACGCGGCCCCGGAGTCCGTGCACGTCGGTATGAACGTCCGCGCTGTCTTCCTGCGTATCGACGACGACACGACCCTGCCGGCATGGGAGGTGGCATGACTGCGAACAGACCTCTGGCGCAGTCGAAGACGCTGCGTGTCTCCGAGGTACCGGTCGGCGTCGAGCTCCCGTCGCTGACGATCGAGGCGACTCCGACGTTCATCGTCTCTTCCGCGCTGGCGACGCGCGATTTCCAAGACGTGCATCACGATCGGGACTCGGCGCAGGCGGGCGGCTCGAAGGACATCTTCGTCAACATCCTTACCGATAGCGGTCTGGTACAGCGGTACGTCACCGACTGGGCAGGGCCGGATGCGCTGGTACGCGCCGCATCGATCCGGCTCGGCGTGCCCTGCTACGCCTACGACTCGCTGACATTCCGGGGCTCCGTCACGGAGCACCGCGAGGTCGACGGCGAGGTCCGCGTCGTCGTGTCCGTCGTCGCGCGAGACTCGATCGGGGACCACATCACCGGTGCGGTGACGGTGGTGTTGCCCGAATGAGCGGGCTTTCCGGCCGCGCGGCGATCGCAGGAACAGGTGCCACAGAGTTCTCGAAGGACTCCGGCCGCAGCGAGTTGCGACTCGCGGTGGAGGCCGTCCGCGCGGCACTCGACGACGCCGGGCTGGAACCCGCCGCCGTCGACGGCCTCGTCACGTTCACGATGGACTCCAGCAGCGAGATCGCGGTCGCACGCGAACTGGGCCTGGGATCGCTGAAGTTCTTCAGCCGCATCAATTTCGGTGGCGGCGCGGCGGCGGCAACGGTTCAGCAGGCAGCCATGGCGGTTGCGACCGGGGTGGCAGACGTCGTGGTCGCATACAGAGCGTTCAACGAGCGTTCGGGGCAGCGATTCGGACGCGTGTCCGCCGCGGCGGCACAGCAGGTCAATACCAATGGTGTCGAAAACAGCTTCCACTACCCCATGGGTATCGCGACGCCCGCGGCCACCGTCGCGATGTCCGCGCGTCGATACATGCACGAGTACGGTGCCACCAGCGAGGATTTCGGTCGGATCGCGGTACTGGACAGGGCGCGGGCGGCTACAAATCCCAAAGCGTGGTTCCATGGTCGGCCGATAACGCTCGAGGACCACCAGGCGTCCCGTCCGATAGCCGAGCCGCTCCGCCTGCTCGACTGCTGCCAGGAGTCGGACGGCGGTGTGGCGTTGGTGATCACGTCCGTCGAGCGCGCGCGCGACCTGGCGCAGGCTCCCGCGGTGATCCAGGCGGCGGCCCAGGGCAGCGGGCAGGACCAGTACGTGATGACGAGCTACTACCGCGACGACGTGGCCGGGCTACCGGAGATGCGCGTCGTCGGATCCCAGCTGTGGGCGCAGTCGGGGCTCTCGCCCGCGGACGTGGACGTCGCCGTACTGTACGACCACTTCACCCCGTACGTGCTCATGCAGCTCGAGGAACTCGGATTCTGTCGCAAGGGCGAGGCGCCGGGCTTCGTCGCCGAGGGGCACCTGGAGCTCGGGGGTGATCTCCCCCTGAACCCGCACGGTGGCCAGCTCGGCGAGGCGTACATCCACGGAATGAACGGGATCGCCGAGGCGGTGCGCCAACTGCGTGGCACCGCCGCGAATCAGGTCGGGAGTCCGCACACCGTGCTTGTCACTGCCGGGACGGGGGTGCCGACCAGCGGATTGGTGCTGAGTACATTCGTCTCATGACCGAAGCGACCCAGTCCGAGGGCGGATCGGCCGAGGAGTCCGGCGATCTCGACCGGCGCAGCGACTTCCCGCGCTACCGCCCTGCAACACCCCCCGATTCGTTCGGCCCCTTCGTCGAGTCCATGCGCAGGCTCCAGGACCTGGCCGTCTCCGTGGACGCGCCGGGCGAGATCCTCGACGAAGCGCTCCAGCAGGCGAACGCTCTCATCGGCACGCTGGAGCCGTACGAGGCCCGCGAAGGACGTTCACCGGCCGGCCGCGTCGTGTCGCTGCCCGGACGAGGCAGCCTCCTCATGCCGCCCTGGTCGGTGGAGAAGTTCGACGCGGAGTCGGTTCGCGCGACAGGGGTACTGCGGCGATACCACCTCGGTGGCGGGGGCGTGGCGCACGGGGGCGTGCTTCCGCTGGTCTTCGACGACAACTTCGGCATGATCGTGTATGCGGCGCGCCGGCCGATCAGCCGCACCGCATTCCTGCACGTGGACTACCGCAAGGTGACCCCGCTGAACGAGCCGCTCGTCGTCGAGGGCTCGGTGACGAGTGTCGAAGGCCGGAAGACCTTCGTGTCCTCGAAGCTCACGACCGCAGACGGGACGCTGCTCGCCGAGGCGCACGGCCTGATGGTCCAGTTGCTGCCCGGCCAGCCCTGACCGGCCGCGCGTCTGTCAGGGGCGCCTACTTGGGCAGGGTCGCGTCGATCCCGCGCACATCGGTGATCACCCAGTTCTGCCTGCTGTCGACGGTGACCGAGTAGGTAGCCGTCGAGGGCATGCCCTCGGGTGTCTGCGTCGTCTTGGTGATAACGCTCACGAAGACGTTCACGGCGATGACGCCGTTCTTGTTGGAGGTGGCGACCGCGGTGATAGGTGTGGCCGTAGAGCGCCACTGCACGGGTGAGTAGATCTGCTCCATCTGGGATGCAGCCTGTTGCAGCGTATTCGACAAGGCAGGCGTGGTGCCGGCGACCACGGCCTTCTCCCATACCCCCAGGTTCTGGTAGTCGACGGTGGCGGCGCCGACTGCGTACTTCGTTGCGACGTCCTGCGCGCGCTGGTTCTGATCGGCCGTCGCCTGCTGCGCCGACAGCTGCGCCTTGGCGTCGTTCGCTTCCGAACGGTCCGACAGCCACAGGCCCGCGAACACGATCGCGGCGATCGCGAAGAGCACCGTGAGCGCGCCGAGGACGGCGGTCGTGCGCGAGACCGACAGCGTGATCGTGGACGACTGCTTAGCAGCGCGCTCCTCGCGGATGCGGCGGCGCTCCTGCGCCGCCTCCCCGGGAGACGTGTCGACCTTCGTCGGCGTCTCGATGTCCTGCTCTGCGTCGTCGGTCTCGTCGGCCATGGTCTCCGTGCTGTCGTCTGTAGCGGAGGTCTTCACGGGTCTCCTCAACTCTTCCAAGGCCCGGGCAACCCTTCTGGAACCTAGGGTCGCAGGTTCGTGTCCGGGCGTCGAATGACCGAAACTGTAACACGTTCTACTTCGCGTCCGTGGGCCTGCGGCCGACCCGACACGCTACCCCAGACCACTGTCCGCAGGCTGCGCACCGGGCCCGTCGATGTACTGCTCGCGCAGCCGGCGACTGGTGTCGAGGTGCGCGCGTACGAGAGCCGGGATCGCATCGACGTCGCGCCGCGCGATAGCCGAGTACAGGGCCTCGTGCTCGGCGGTCACGTGCCCGACGTCGTCGTGTTGCCCGAGCAGCCATCGCATGCGGCTGCCCATGGTGTCGAAGAGCTCGGTGAGCAGGCGATTCCCGGCGAGCTCGACGACGACCTCGTGGAAGTCGGCCGCCGCGCGTCGCGCCCCTGGCAGGTCACCCGCGTGCGTGCAGTCCTGCTGGATGGCCAGTGTCTCGGCGAGGTGGTCGAGGCCCTTCCTGTGGTAGCGCTGCGCGGCGAGCCGGAATGCCAATACCTCCAGCGCCGCCCGCACTTCGTACAGATCCGCGACATCCGACTGGGTGAACTCGCGGACCACGGCCCACGTTCGGGGCCGGAGCGTGACGATGCCTTCGGCATCGAGCAGCTTGAGCGCCTCGCGGACGGGGATGCGGCTGACGCCGTACTCGTCGGCGAGATCGCGCTCGACGAGCCGGCTGCCCGGCGAGCGTGAGCCGTCGACGATGCCATCGCGGATCCACGCGGCCACTCGGTACGCATCCGAGGTCGTATCGCCCGTTCCGTTCACGGGTTCATTCAAGCATCCCGCAACTTCAGTGTGGTGCACCGAGCTTGCAGAAGGGTGAGTCAGGCTGTCGCAGCGCGGAATGCCGGACCGTGCTCGCCCGAGCAGTGTCCCTCCGGGGCGCACGCAGCGCGGTCCACCTGCAGTGTCGTGTGCTCGATCGCGTGCTCGTGCCGCAGTATCTGCTCGATCCCGATGCGTACGACGTGCGGGTCGGTTGCATCGCTCACCAGGACGTGCGCCGAAAGCGCTGACTGTCCGGACGTGATCTGCCAGATGTGCAGGTCGTGCAGCTCCAGGACGCCGTCGACCGTGGCCAAGCGGGTGCCGACGGTGACAGGATCGACGCCGGGCGGCGCGGCCTCGAGGAAGATCCTGCCGGAGTCTCTGACGAGCCCCCAGCCCGCCTTCACCATCAAGGCCGCCACCACGAGTGCGGCGATCGCATCCGCGCGCGACCATCCGGTGGCCCACACGACGGCGCCGGCGACCGCGGTCGCGATGAACGCGAAGAGGTCGTTGAGCACGTGCTGGTAGGCGCCTTCTACATTCAGACTGGTCCGGTCGGCTCGGCGCAGGCACCACGTTGCGGCGAGATTGACGATGATGCCGACGAGTGCCGTCGCAAGAACGAGGGGCCCGGCCACGTCGGGTGGCGTGATCAAGCGCCGCACGCCCTCGTATAGGAACCACGCCGCGAGCAGCAGCAGCGTCAGCCCGTTGGCTTGAGCGGACAGGATCTCCGCACGCTTGAGGCCGTACGTGAAGCCGCCGCGTGCTGGCCTGGCGGCGAGGCGGAGCGCCACCAGCGCCAGCGCGATGGCCGCGGCATCCGTCAGCATGTGACCCGCGTCGGAGATCAGGGCGAGCGATTGCGCGACGATGCCGACGACGACCTCGGCGGCCATGAACGCGATGAGGAGGACGAGCGCCGCGGACAGCCAGCGGCGATCCGCGTCTGCCGAGATCGTGTGGTCGTGGCTGTGGTGACCGGAGCGGTGCCTGTGGCCGCCCTCGTGCTCGCTCATCCGCTCTCCTCGTTTGTGGGCAGGAACGCCTCCGACCATACATAAGCGAATGCGCATATATCAATACTCATGACGGGTGCCGGCCGGGACATGCCCCGGTCGACCGGTAGCGTGCGCGCCATGGAGTACACCGCAGACTCTCTGGACCGCATCGAGGGCGTGCTCGTGGCGACAGCGGCGGGCGATGCGCTCGGGGCGGGCTACGAGTTCACCGTGCCCGGCGCGGGCGTCGATATCCGGATGCGGGGCGGCGGGCCGTTCGGATTCGCCCCCGGCGAGTGGACCGACGACACCGCGATGACGGTCGCCGTGGCTCAGGGCGCGGTCGCCGGAGACCTGCGCGGCGACGGGCTCGACGCGGCCGCTGCCGGGTTCCAGCGCTGGTACGCGGGCGCGCCCAAGGACATCGGCAACCAGACCCGGGTGGTTCTCACGCGCGCTGCCTCGGACGCGGCATCGATGACGGCCGCCGCTGCCGACCTGCACGCCCGCACAGGCCGCACCGGCGGGAATGGGTCGCTCATGCGCACCGCACCCGTCGCCCTCCGGTATCTGGACGATCCGGACGCGTGCGTCGACGCCGCCAGGCGCGTCTCAGACCTCACCCATGCCGATCCCCACGCGGGACAGGCGTGCGCGTTGTGGTCCTACTCGATCCGGCACGCCGTCGTGACCGGGACCTTCGACGGGCCGCGCCTCTACCTCGAGGCGGCGGACGCGGTGGAACGCGATTTCTGGTCGCCGTTGCTCGATGCCGCCGAGGCCGGCCCGCCTACGGAGTTCGCGCAGAACGGGTGGGTCGTGCACGCGCTGCAGACCGCGTGGTGGGCGATCAGCACCACCGACGCGTCCGGGCCGCATCACCTCGTGGCTGCACTCGAGACGGCGGTGCGTGCGGGCAACGACACCGATACGACCGCTGCTATCGCCGGTGGCCTCCTCGGCGCGCGTTGGGGCCGGGCAGCCGTCCCCGGGCACTGGCAGGAGAAGCTGCACGGCTGGCCCCGCATGCGCGTCGACGAACTGGCCTCCCTCGCGCGGGAGGTCGCGGCAGCCGGAGGCGCCTAGCCGGCGGGTTCAGCGGACCGAGCCCGCGATGCGCGTCACCGTCGCACCCGCGACCCACACCGTGCCGTCCCCGTCGCGCGTGACATGCACCCGTCCGCTCCGGCCGATCGCCGTACCCTGGGCCGCGGTGTACGGCTCCTGAAGTACGCCGGCGCCGAGCAGCCACTGGGCGAGCCCCGCATTGAGGCTGCCGGTCACGGGATCCTCGTTCACCCCGGCACCCGGGCAGAACGCGCGGACCTCGACGTCGGCCGGACCGCCCGTGGGTTCTGCACCGTCGGGATGCCGTCCGACCACGCCGACGAACAGATCGCCCATCGCGACGAAGTCGGGGCGTAGGCCGAGGACCATTCCCGCGTCCCGCAGCATCAGGCCCAGCCACGGCGGCCCGTTGTCCACCCACGACGAGGCGAGTACATCGTCGGCGGTCAGCCCGAGCACATAGGTGGCGCGGGCGAGCACGTCCGCGTCCACCGGGCCAGACCGGCGCAGTGGTGGCGCAGCGAACGCGAGGCCCGCGCCGGTTTCGCGCAGCGTGACCAACCCGACCCCGCACTCCTGTACGACCGCCTCCCCCTGCGGAGAGTTGCCCGCCTCGAGCCACGCATGGCACGAACCGAGCGTGGGGTGGCCTGCGAACGGTAGCTCGCCGCCGGGAGTGAAGATGCGCAGCCGATAGTCGGCGGCCGGTGTCGAGGGCGGCAGCAGGAACGTCGTCTCCGACAGGTTCGTCCAGCGCGCGAAGCGCGCCATATCGTCGTCGGACCAGTCGGAGGCGTCGTGCACCACCGCCACCGGGTTGCCGCCGAACGGCTCGGTGGAGAACACATCGACCTGACTGAACGATCCGGCGGACATGGCGGACACCCTACTGGCGCTGCACTATCGGGCGACGGCCCCGGCCCTGCCCCAGGTGTCCTCGAGCATCCGCGGTCTGCAGGCATGGAAGGCGCCGACCAGCATGACGACGGTGGTGCCGACGAGGAACCCGAACGGCACCGACCATCCGCCCGTGGCGGAGTGCAGGATGCCGAACAGCAGCGGTCCGGCGCAGGCCGCGGTGTAGCCGACCCCCTGCGCGAAGCCCGACAGCGCCGCCGAGCCCGCGCCGGTCCGGGTGCGCTGGTTGATGAGGGTCAGCGCCATCGGGAACGTCGTCGGGCCCAAGCCGATCAGGGTGATCCACAGCCAGGTAGCCGTCATGGGCGCCCACAGGAGTCCGGCGAACCCGATCAGGAGCACCGCGGCGCATGCGAGCGCCACGGGGAACGGGTTGCGGATGCGCGTCGCGGCGGCGGGCGCCACGAACGTCGCGACGAATCCGACACCCGAGAACAGTGCCACCATGTTCCCGCCCAGCGAGGCGCTACCACCGGCCGACGCCAGGACCGCGGGGATCCAGGTGAACATCGAATAGGTCATCAGCGAGGTCATGCCGAACATGGCCGCCATCCCCCACGCGACCGGCGACCGCCACACGGTTCCGGTCGACTCCCCGGCTGCCTCGCCCGTGTGGTCGTGTACGTCGTGCCCGCGGCGGGCGAGGACGACGCCGACCCACGGCAGCAGCGCGGCGATCGGGATGATCGCCCACACCGCGAGCGACATGCGCCAGCCGTAGGCGTCGGCCAGCGGGACCGCGGTGAGCGGCGGGATCGTCGTGCCGAGCTGGACGCACAGCAGGTAGGCCGTGCTCATGGCTGCGACTCCGTCGGCGAAGTAGCGCTTGACCAGCGGCGGGAGGACGACGTTGCCGATACCCATGCCCAGCAGCGCGACACAGGACAGCGCCAGGAGGCCTGCCGTACCCGACGTGACCGACCGGAGGGCTATGCCGATCGCGGTGAACGCGACGGCGGCGAGAGTGACTCGCTCGAGCCCGAAGCGTGCCGTGAACCACGGTGTGGCCAGGCCGGCGACGGCGAACATAGCCGTCGGGAGCATGCCGAACACTCCCATGACGGCCGAGCCGAACCCGAGATCCGCACCGATAGCGGTGAGCAGCGGGGTCAGGGCGGTGACAGCGGTGCGGAGCGATAGCGCGAACACCAGGATCGCCAGTGCGACCAGGATGCGGCCGTAGCGGGTCGAGCGGCTGCCGAGGCCCCGCCGTCGGTCCAGTATCGCGGTCATGGGCGTGCCAACCTCCGTGTCGGGATCTTCATTCCCTCGAATCATAGGATGAATGGATGTGTGTGCCCAACAGTCTCGGCTTGATTGTGACGAGGCACGCGGTAGCCTCGACCACCGTGCAACCCGTGCGACGCCAGACCCTGATCGGGCAGGTCACGGATCAGCTGCGCCGCGAGATCGTGACGGGGACCTGGCCGGTCGGCTCTCGGATACCCACCGAGCCCGAACTGTGCGAGATCACCGGCACGGCACGCAACACGGTCCGAGAAGCCGTTCAGGCGCTCGTACATGCAGGGATGCTGGAACGCCGCCAGGGCTCCGGCACGTATGTCTTGTCGGCCTCGGACCACTACCTGGGCGAGTACTTCGCGGCGGCGGCCGAGTCCGATCTGCTCGAGCTACGAGAGTCGCTCGAGGTGACCGCTGCGGGCCTCGCCGCACAGCGTCGTACCGATCAGGACGTGGCCGACCTCCAGCGACTGCTCGCCGAACGGGACCGCTTCTGGGAGGTCGACGAGGTACCCGCCGCGGACGTCGATGCGGTGGTCGAGGCGGACGTCGCGGTGCACCGTGCCGTCGTCGCCGCGAGTCATAACGCGATCTATCTGGAGTTCTACGACCACTTGCTCCCGCTGGTCACAGAGAGCATCCGCAATCGGCCCGTCGGACTCGAGGGCTCCTTCGCGGCGGAGCACGGCGCGGTCGTGCAGGCCGTCGTCGACGGCGACGCGCCTGCCGCACGCAAGGCGACCAGGGCGCTGCTGGGGATGGTCCGCGAGCTTCGCCGCTGAAGGCCCGCGGCCGGATTCGCCGGCTGTCGTCGGTTCGGAGGACGGGGTCGGCGATTCGGCCCCGAGGAACCGCACGCGGGCCTACTCTTCCTGGGCGCTCGTACTCGGCGCAGGGATCCCTCAGGAGGCTTGGTGATGGCTGGACGCGTGTGTGCCGTGAGTAGATCGGCCACGATCGCGGTGGGCGCAGGCGGTCTCGCGACCGCCCTGGTGTTCGCGGGGAGTGCGCAGAACACCTCGTTCGTGCCGCTGCGGACCGTCGCCGCCGCGCAGTGGTACGAGCTGCAGCCCGGGACGACCGGAAGCACCGTGATCCTGGTGGGCGGCGCGAGCGACCCGACCGGCGGCCAGCAGGCGGGGCGCGTGCTGCGTCCCACCGCGGACCGCGTCCTGGTCGTGTACCAGCCTGGTGTCGTGGGGATCGGTGGCGGCGGGCTCCCCGCGATCGGTTCCGACGGCACCGGGATCACCGACAGCACGTATGCGGACACCGTCGACGTCGGCGCCGCCAACACGGTGGCCGCGATAGGGGCCGCAGGCGACCAGCCCGTCTACGTCTACACCCTGTCGCAGGGCGCCGACGAGGCCGCGGTCGCGGCGAGGCGATACGAATCGGATCCGACGTCGAGTATCCCGGTCGCACTCGTGATCGACGGCAGCCCGAGCTTCCCCGAGACCGGCGTCTGGCAGAACATCGTCACGGGGATTCCCGGCCTCCCCGCGTACGGCCCCGCCGATACCACCGACCTCACCCATACCCAGACGACGTCGATCTGTGTCGTCGGCGACCCGGCGTGCGGGATGGGCAACATCCTCGTCGACCCGGTCGGCGCGGCGGTGTACGCCGTGCCGGGCTTTCTGATGCACGGCTCCTGGTACAACTCCGAGAACCTGGCCGAATACCAGGGCGCCATGCCCGCGACCCCGGACCCGTCCGATTCAGACGCGCTCGTCCCGATCACGCCGGGTGCGGCGACGCCGGCGTCGGACGGCGTGCCCGTCGGGGCACCGACGCAGGAGACCCGACCCGACGGCACCGTCGTCACCGTCCAGCAGTACTCGGACGGGTCCACGACGCGTACCTGGCGAGACGGCTCGACCACCTACATCGCGATAGACACGGGCCAGAACCCCTGGGGTCTCATAGCGCGGTCGGCCGGGATCCCCGTTCCGCGCCAGTTCGACCAGGCGATGAGCTCGGTCGTGCCCGTGCCTCAGCCAGGTGAAGCGGATTACGCCGGCACACCGTGGGGCGCACAGGTGAAGATGCCGACCGTGCACGACGTGCAGCGGACCCTGCTCCCGGGCAGCATCGCCCCGCAACCTGGCGGCTCGCAGGAGGGCGTCTCGCCGTCGGGAGGAACGCGGTCGGCGGGCTCCGCAGCGCAAGCGGCCCGACAGGCCTCGCAGACCTCGCAGACCTCGGAGTCGTCGGCTACGGGCGGCGCGAAAGAAGCGAAAGACGCGGAGCCGGCCGGCCGCGAGGTGGCGTCCGGGGGCACGTCCGGCGGTGACGCCGCGGAGCCGGACGGCGACGCCGGCGCGCATCGCGCGACTCGGCCGGGCCTCACCGCGGTGCAGCACATCATCGACCGGGTCACCGGAGGCACTCGCGGCAGTGCGGAGCGGACTAGCTCCGGCGACGATGCAGGCGAAGGTGTCTCGCATGCCGGCTCCGGCGGGTCCACCGGAACCGGGTCGGGTGGTGCGACCGGAACCGGGTCGGGCCATACCTCGGATGGGAGCTCCGGTGGCGGCGGTGACAGCGGAGGAACCGGTGCCGGAGGCCGCGGATCGACGCACGGCGGCGCCGGCGCATCCTGAACCCTGGTAGCCGTAACCGCTCATCCCGCGCAAAGCGGACCGCGCTGTGATCGAATCCCGGTATGCACCGAATCACGCGCGTACCGCTGTGTTCTCCCCTGCTCTGCACCGTCGCCGTCGGCCTGATGCTTGCCGCCGCACCGCCCGCCGCGGCGAACGCGGCGTCGGCCCTACCGGCGGCTCTCGCCCGCGCGGGCGCCTCGACTCCGGTGATCGTGGGCGGCTACGGCGACTCGGACGGCTCCAAATTCGCCGAGGCGGTGGGCGCCGGCCCGGGTGCCGTGCGGGTCACCTATCCCGCCGGCGGGCCCGGGCAGATCGGCACGGGCACGTACGAACAGGCGGCGGAGATCGGTGGCCCGAACACCCTTGCCGCGATCAAGGGCGCGCAGGGCCCGGTCACGGTCTACGCGTACTCGCAGGGCACCGAGGCCGCGGCGGTAGCAGCACGGCTGTACGAGGCGGACCCGACCAACGGGCAGCTGACCCTGGTCGAGTACGGAGCACCGTCGTATCCCCAGACCGGGGCCCGCTGGAACATGCCCGTAGGCCTGCCGTCGTTTCCGTCCTACGGTCCGATCGTGACGAAGGATCTCCAGAACACGAGCACCACCGACGTCTGCGTCGCGGGTGACTCCGTGTGCAGCATGGGCAACATCCTGTCGAACCCGATCGCGACGGTTTTCTACTCGACCCCGGGGACGTACCTGCACTACAACTGGTACACCGCCGACAACATCGCGCCGTATGCGGCGGTCGATCCCACGCTCCTCCCGTCGTCGCATCCGACCGATGTGACGCCGGTAGGCGACCCGACCACCGAGACCCGCCCGGACGGCACCGTCGTCACAGTCCAGCAGTACAGCGACGGCAGCTCCACCCGCACCTGGGTCGACGGCTCGACGACCTACCTCGCGGTCGACACCGGCCAGAACCCGTGGGGCCAGATGCTCAGGAGCTACGGATTCGACGTGCCGTTGAGCTTCGACAAGGCGCTCAGCGCCGCCGTGCCGGTACCTCAGCCGGGCGAGCCCACATACTCGACCGGCCTGGGCGGCACGGTCGAGAACCCCACGGTCGTGGGCATCCAGGAGCAGGTAGCGCCCGGAAGTATCGGGAAGCAGCCGGGCGGCGCCGCGAGCAGTGGGGCCGCGGGGGCCGACGCGACCGGTAGCGGCTCCGACACGAATGCGCTAGCGGCCTCTGCTGCCACGCAGTCGGGCGCGGCTACGCCTGCGACGACCGAGCGGGCGCCGTCCGCGACGCGGACGACCGGAGGCACGCTGAGCACGGTCGTCGGCGATGTGATCGCCGCTGCGACGGGATCCGGCCGAGACGCATCGGAGCAGTCGGGCGAGAGCAAGGGCGCGTCGGGCGCGGGCGGATCGTCTTCGACCGGCGGTCGGTCCAGCGAGGGAAGCGGCTCGGGATCGAACCGGACCGGGTCCGCGCAGGGCTCGGCGGGCTCGTCGGGGAAGACGGAGGCCGGCGACAAGGACGCGGGCAGCGGTGCGTCGGGTAGCGGCGCGTCGACGAGCAAGGACGCGGCAGGCAGCGCAGCCGGCGGCACGGATTCAGGCAGCGGCGACTCCGCGAGCGGGGGCGGGGGCGACGCAGGTGGTGCGACCGGCGGCGGCGCAGGGCCGGACGCGTCGTAGCCGTCCGTGGTGCCCCGTCTGAGGAGTCCTACACTGCGCTCATGACCGCGACCCACGAGTCGGAACCGCACCATCCCGGCGTCGGCGACCGGCTGAACTGGTTGCGTGCCGGCGTGCTGGGCGCTAACGACGGCCTGATCTCGACGGCCGGCCTCGTGATCGGCGTCGCCGCGGCGTCCGTGAGCCGGCAGGCGGTGCTCACAGCGGGCATCGCCGGCCTGGTCGCGGGCGCGGTGTCGATGGCGCTGGGTGAATACGTGTCCGTGAGTACGCAGCGAGACACGGAGAAGGCACTCATCGCCAAGGAGTCGGACGAGTTGGCCACGCAGCCGCGCGAGGAGTTCGACGAATTGGTCCAGCTGTACCGGGACCGGGGCCTGAGCGAGGAGACCGCTCGGCGGGTCGCCGAGGAGCTGACGGCCGCCGATCCGCTGCGCGCGCACCTCGAGGTGGAGCTGGGGATCGACCGTGACGAGCTCGCGAGCCCGTGGCAGGCGGCCCTGTCGTCGGCAGCGTCGTTCGGCATCGGGGCCTCGATTCCGATACTCGCGGCATTGATCGCGTGGAACCGCATCCTCTGGGTGGTCCTCGCAGTCGCGGTGGGACTACTCGCCACGGGGTTCGCTTCGGCGACACTCGGCGATGCGGACCGGCGCCGAGCGATGGTGCGTGTGCTCGGCGGAGGACTGCTCGCGATGGCCGTGACGTACCTCGTGGGTAGGCTGCTCGGCACCACGGGGCTGGCCTGAGGCGGCCTCGACGAGTCAGGGAGGTCGCCATGACGGTGCGCAGGTTCGGGGCCGTGTCCCCGCAGCTGGACGAGACGGCGTGGGTCGCCGAGGAGGCGACCGTCATCGGAGACGCGCATCTCGGCGCCGGGGTGGGCGTCTACTACAACGCGGTGATCCGCGCCGACTCGGCGCGGATCGAGATCGGCGAGGCCAGCAACATCCAGGACGGCGTCGTCGTGCACGCCGACCCGGGCGTGCCGTGCACGATCGGGGCGCGCGTCAGTGTCGGGCACAACGCGGTCCTGCACGGATGCACCGTCGGCGACGACGTCCTGGTCGGTATGGGGGCCACGGTGCTGAACGGCGCGGTGATCGGTGCCGAGAGCCTGATCGCGGCCAACGCTCTGATCACGGAGGGGACGGTGATCCCACCGCGGTCCATGGTCGTAGGCGTGCCGGCGAAGGTCCGGCGAGAGCTGACCGACGACGAGGTGGCACGCGTGAAGCTCAATTCGAGCGTCTACGTCGAACTGACCAAGGCGCACGCCACGCTCACGGACCGTCACCCTGAGTGAAAGGACTTCGATGGATCTCTATCACCGCGGCGAGTGTGCGATGTACACTAGCCTGCAAAAGCGCTATTGAATAGCTCTCAGTAACCAGCCCTGCGAGAGCAGCAGACCCCGAAGCAAGGAGGCTCCGTGGCCAACCCCGACGCGACCTACCAGGATGTACTGATCGTCGGCGCCGGCCTCGCCGGCATCGACACCGCATATCGCGTGTCCAGTACGCAACCCGAGTTGAGCTACACGATCCTCGACCGTCGCGATGAGATGGGCGGGACCTGGGACCTGTTCAAGTACCCCGGCATCCGGTCCGACTCGGACATCTTCACCCTCAGCTACCCGTTCCTTCCCTGGGACGGCAGCAAGACGCTCGCATCGGGTCCGGAGATCAAGGCCTACATCGAGAAGGCCGCATCCAAGTTCGGCATCGACCGTCACATCTCATTCGGCACCAAGGTCCTGTCCGCCGATTTCGACACTGCGACGGACCTCTGGACCGTGCGTGCCGAACGTGGCGGTGAGGAGCTCACCTACACGACGCGCTTCCTGATCGGCTGTACCGGTTACTACAACTACGACCAGGGGTACGAGCCCGAGTTCCCGGGAATCGGGGACTACCAGGGCACGGTCGTGCACCCGCAGTTCTGGCCCGAGGATCTCGACTACGCCGGCAAGAAGGTCGTCGTCATCGGCTCCGGTGCGACGGCCATCACCCTTGTGCCGGCGATGGCCGACGAGGTCGAGCACATCACGATGCTGCAGCGCTCCCCCACCTACGTCTCCTCGCTTCCGAGCGAGTACCCCCTCACCAAGACCTTGCAGACCGTGCTGCCGGACGGTATCGCGCACAACCTGATCCGTTACCGGAACTCGGTCGTGTTGATCGGGTCGTACCTGTTGTGCCGTCAGTTCCCGGAGCTCTCGCGCAAGGTGCTGCGGGCGAGCGCGAAGGCGCAGTTGCCGAAGGGCTACGAGGTCGACGTGCACTTCAAGCCGCGGTACAAGCCGTGGGACCAGCGCCTCTGCGTTGTCCCCAACGGTGATCTGTTCAAGACGCTGCGTACCGGTAAGGCCGAGATCGTCACCGACACCATCGATCACTTCACCGAGAAGGGGATCGCCTTGACCTCGGGGCGTGAGCTCGAGGCGGACATCGTGATCACGGCGACCGGCCTGGCGCTCCAGGCGTTCGGCGGGATCCAGCTGAGCATCGACGGCGAGTCGACGGCACCGCACGATCACTTCGCATACCGAGGCCACATGCTGTCGGGCATTCCGAACTTCGCGTTCATCATCGGCTACACCAACGCGTCGTGGACACTGCGCGCGGATATCTCGGCCCGTGCGATCGCGCGTCTGCTCGGACATATGAAGGAGCACGGCTACACCAATGCCGTGCCCACCACTGGAGGCGCCGAACTCGAGGAGCTCCCCGCGCTCGACCTCGAGTCGGGCTACGTGAAGCGCTCGCCCAACGCGATGCCCAAGGCCGCTCCCCAGTCGCCGTGGCGCATCCGCAACAACTACTACCTCGACGCCCTGGAGTACCAGCGTTCGAAGGTCGACGACTCGATCGAGTTCAGCACGCTCTCGGCCTCAGCCGCCGACGAGCAGGACGACGCGGTGGCGACCGCTTAGGCGCACACCTCGACCGGGCCTCTTCACTACGCGTAGGGCCCCGCTCCTCGAAGGAGCGGGGCCCTACGCGTTCGGGTCTCGGGTTCAGCTGCCGGGGACGTACGTGCCGCCCGATGTGCCGCGCACGACGATCGGTGTGCCGGACGGGAAGTTGTCGTAGATGAACTTGCCGTTGGACGTGCTGACGTTGATGCAGCCGTGGCTCACGTTGCTGTAGCCCTGCTGTGCCACCGACCACGGTGCCGCGTGGACGAAGATGCCGCTCCACGACATCCGGGTGGCCCAATCGACCGGGGTCTCATATCCCTCGGCCGAGTTCACGGGCACACCGTACGTGGCCGACGACATCACCATGTGGCTGTACTTCTCCATGGTGTAGTACGTGCCGTTGGGGGTCGGGTGCTTCGCGCTGCCCATCGAGATGGGCATCTTCCGCACTACCTCGCCGTTGTGCCAGACGGTCATCTGGTGGCTCGCGTCGTCCGCGAGGGCGACCCAACCGGTCTTGGTCGCAACCGGGGGTGTCGTGTCCTGGGCAGCGGCGGCCGGTTTGGCTGCCGCCACGCCGGTCGCGAGGCTGAAGGCCAACGCGGTCGCGGTGACAGCGGCGCCCATGCGGGCCGTGCCGCGCCGTCCGGCGATCATGGCGGTCATCTGTACTCCTCATAGAAACGTTGTGCAGTCGTTGCGTTCCCGGAGAATTCCAGAATGCACACGACCTCTCGCGCCTGACGAGTGCGCTCACCACATGATGCCACGTATTAAGAAATCTCAGAAATCGAAAGAGTGGTTGCGTTTTCTGAAAACATGCCACCCACCTGCTGTTTTTGCGATCAATTGGTGAATGTAAGAGAAGAAATTGATCTCGAGAGTAAAAACACCGACAACTCTAGAAACTCTAGTCACTCTAGTCACACCGATTCTGAGGAGCGTGTGAGCAAGGCGCCCGCAGAATTCACGATCGTGTGCACTGCGAAAGCCGGCCACAGCCGCCCAGTGCGCACAGTGAGCCACCACAACCCCAGCCCCGCGGCAGCGGTGGCGGCGACCGTCGCCGCGGGCGACGAATCCGCGGCGCGGGCCGCACCGACATGCCACAGCCCGAACACCGCCGCGGACGAGAGCGCCCCGGCGCGCGGGCCGAGGGCGGCACACGCCGCAGGCGCCAGCGCGCCGCGGAACAACGTCTCCTCCGCAAGTGCCGTCCCGAACGGAATCTCCACGAGCACCCAACGCGCCCGCGCCGCCGATCCCGTATGCGGTTCGCGCGTCACCGGCTGGACCCGCGCCAGGCCCCAGGCGCCGGCCGCGGCTCCGGCGGCGAGGGCGATCACCGTCGTCACGCGCCCCGCCGGCCGGTGCGCCCGTACGCGCACCGCCGCTGCCGTGCCGACACCGAATGCGCCCGTGGCCATGGCGCGGCCGACAGAGCCGCGCCGCAGCCGCGGCAGGACCGCGTTGTTCCACGCCACCGCCGCGCCCGCCCCTGCGGCGAACGCGGCGAGAGCCCCGGAACGATTCACTGCATCGAGACCCAGGTGCCGATGGAGACCGCGAGCTCCGGAGACAGTGCACGCTGGCCGCCGCCGGGCGGCACAGCCGCCAGATCGGCATCGACGCCCGAGAGCTGCACGTAGTTGGGGTGCGTCCCGCCCATCGTGTCGACCAGGCCCTGTACGTCGCCGCAGTGCACAGTCGGATCCGAGTCGGAGCAGGTGATGAGGTTGTGGCTGTTCCGCGGCAGGCCGAGCGACAGCTGGACCGCGGGCGGGACGCCGGTCACCGTCGGGGGTGCGAGCTGCGGCTCGAGCAGCGCCGTTCCCTTCACGGCGGGGTTGCCTGCTCCCGCGAGCCCCGCAGCGATCGGCGCACCGTCGCCCTGCCCGACCGCGAGCAGCCGGCCCCTGCTCACCCCGGGGCGCCCGGCCAGGTCGTTCGCGGCGGCAGTCGCCTGCGCGAGTCGGTCGGCGTACGCGACGGGTGCGGGCGGCCCGCCGACACGGAGTGTGGGGACGCCGTCGTGCGCGAGGACGACCGCGACACCGCGCGACGCGCCGCCACTCGGGTCGGACCCCGTCGGGCCGATGAGCACGGCGGCGGCGCGTGGCACCGAAGTGTCGCCGGGGTGTAGCCACACCCCCGCATCCGTGCCCGACGGTGCCTTCACCGTCACCGGGGTCTCCTGCCAACCCGCCGGCAACGCGGTCGGTGCCGGCGGCAGTGGGGCCGGCGACGGGATCCTGGGCGATTGGCCCGCCGCGCACGAGCTCAGCGCGACGCCGGCGGCGACGGCGGCGACGGCGAGCAGCAGGCGGGTGGGACGGAGCGGCGAGACGGGCACGGCGACCACAGTAGTGAACGGGCGGTCGGCGACGGCAGGGTGCTCCAGGGGGGCTCAGCGGATGCGTTCGGCCGATCGCGCAGTGTCCACCAGGCGGGCGCACAGGAGCTCGAGCTCCCCCGGCGACGCGCCCTCGGCTACCGCCGTCTGCACGTCCTCCGCGGCGCAGCGCACCTCGAACATCCGCTCCGAGAGCGATTCGGCCTCTTGAGCCGACAGCACGACGGAGTCCGCGGGCAGCGGTGTCCCGGCGAGGGCTGCGCGGCTCTCGTAGGCTCGCTGCCTGCACGACCGCTTGCAGTACTTCCGGGTGCGGCCCGGCCCCTCGGACACGACCTCGCGGCCACACCACGCGCAGACGGCGGTGCGGCGCCGGGCGGTGGTCGTGGGCATGCGACGAGGGTAACCGGTATTGTTGTGAAGGTTTGCGCGGGAACACCGCGCGTCGTATCGCTGTTGTAGAGCGTGCCCGGGAACGTCGGCCCGGGGAGAGGTTGGGACATACATGGCAGATCGAGTGTTGCGAGGCAGCCGTCTGGGCGCCGTGAGTTACGAGACGGACCGGGACCACGACCTGGCCCCACGCCGAATCGCCAGGTACCGCACCGACAACGGCGAGGAGTTCGACGTCCCCTTCGCCGACGACGCGGAGATTCCGGGTACCTGGCTGTGCAAGAACGGACTGGAGGGCACCCTGATCGACGGTGTCGTCCAGGAGGAGAAGAAGACCAAGCCGCCGCGCACGCACTGGGACATGCTGCTGGAGCGGCGCAGCGAGGGCGAGCTGGAGGAGTTGCTCAAGGAGCGCCTCGACCTCCTGCGCGCCCGTCGCGGCAAGTAACGACAACGACAGAAGGACCTCACCTCGTTCGCGAGGCGGGGTCCTTCTGTCGTTCAGCGCGGCCTGCTGCTCAGTGTTTGCGGGAGTCCAGGTAGTGGCGCAGCTTTCGGCGGCGTCCCTCGAAGCCCCAGCGGGGCACGTTGAGCGCCGCCTCCTTGACGATGGATCCGCTCATCTTGGACTCGCCGATGACCCGTTCGACGAAGGTGATCGGCACCTCCTCGACCCGGAAGCCGAGTTGCAGCGCCCGCCACGCGAGATCGATCTGGAAGCAGTAGCCGGCCGACGCAACCGTCTCGAGCGAGAGGGCGGCGAGCACCTCGCGACGGAACGCGCGGTAGCCACCCGTGATATCGCGGATACGGACTCCGAGCGCGAGCTGGCTGTACACGTTGCCGCCGCGCGAGATGAGCTGACGCTTGAGGGGCCAGTTCACTGTGTTGCCGCCCGGAACATAGCGCGAGCCGAGTACCAGGTCGGCACCGTCGTCGATCGCACGCAGGAGCCGGTCGAGCTGCTCTGGCGCGTGCGAGCCGTCGGCGTCCATCTCGACGATCACGGTGTAGTCGCGAGCGAGCGCCCACCGGAAGCCGGCGATGTACGCGCCGCCGAGCCCGTTCTTCTCCGTGCGGTGCAGAACGTGGATCCGCTCGTCCGCCGCGGCCATCTCATCGGCCTTCTCGCCCGTGCCGTCGGGGCTGTTGTCGTCGACTACGAGCACGTCCGCCCCGGGCTGCGCGCGGTGGAGACGTCCGACGATGAGCGGCAGATTCTCCAGCTCGTCATACGTCGGGATGATCACCAGCGTCTTCGATGACGGCGGCAGGTCGGTGGGGCTCATCACTCTTCCTCGGCTGTGTCGGCGGGTGTCGCGGCGGGGTGTCCTTCTCTCCGCGCCGATCTCCTATCGTGCCCTACGGCGACCGCGAACCCCCACAGGGCCACGATGAGCGCGGCGGCGTCGGGAGCCCATGCCAGCCGCGATGCGGGCGTTCGCGTCGAGCGCAGCGGAGCCTGCGTGACGAGGTAGGCGGGTGTCCACATGGCGGTCTGCCGGGCGACGCCCCCGTCGGGCGTGATCACGGCCGACACCCCGGTGGTGGCCGCGACGACCACCTCGCGATCCAGCTCGACGGCGCGGACCCGGGACATGCCGAGTTGTTGGTACGTCATGTTCGTATGGCCGAAGGTCGCGTTGTTCGTCGGCACGGTGAGCACCTGCGCTCCCGCACGCACCGAGGTCTGGAAGGCTCGGTCGAATGCGACCTCGTAGCAGGTGGCGACCCCGATGGGCAGGCCAGGCCGCGGGCCGCTGCCCGGGTGCACGACGCCGTCGCCCGACCCCTTATGGAAGTTGTTGGCGATGTCGACGTAGTGGCTGAACACGCGGAAGAAGGAACGCATGGGCATCGTCTCGCCGAACGGCTGGAGGATCGCCTTGTCGTGCCGCTCCCCCGCACCGCGCCCATCCCACATGATCATCGAGTTGTAGTAGACGCCCGCACCTGTCCCGAAGTGGACCGTGCCGACCAGTATCGGCGCCCCGACGGCCAACGATGCCGCGGAGATCCGGGCGGCCGCGTCGGGATCCTGCTCGGGAGCGATGTCCGACGAGTTCTCGGGCCAGATCACGACGTCGGGCCGCGCGACGCGGCCGGCCCGGATGTCGGCCGCGAGGCGTTGAGTCTCGGCGAGGTGGTTGTTCAGGACGGCTTCACGCTGCGTGCTGAAGTCCAGGTTGAGGCGGGGGACGTTGCCCTGGATCGCGGCGATGGTGGCCGTCGGCTCGCCGCCGTGCGGGGCGTGCACGAGCGGCCACACGGCCGCTGCGCAGAGCACGGGCACGACGGCGGCCGCGGCTGGGCCGGCGAGGCCGCGCGCACGGCGGGTCGGGCGGAGGCCCCGCACCTGCGGGATCCGCAGCACCAGGGCGGCGAGACCGGCGCCGGTCAGGGCCACCGCGAAGGAGACGCCCGATGCTCCGAGAATGTGGGCAAGGGCGAGGAAAGGTCCATCCGGCTGACTGAAAGCCATTCTTCCCCAGGGGAATCCGCCGAACGGGAACGAAGATCGCGCCCACTCGCATGCCGTCCACGTCGCGGCGACGAAGACCGGTCCGCCGCGGATCCGCCCGACACGCACGGCAACCGCGCCGAACAACCCGTAATACACGGCGAGCGCGACGCTGAGCGCGAGCCACGGCAGCGCGCCGACCATCTCGTCGATCCAGGTCAGCAACGGGACGAACATGCCGAGGCCCGTCAGGAATGCGTACCCGAATCCGGAGCGCGCGCGGGTCGGCCGGTGCGTGAGCAGTCCGATCAGGAGCGCCATACCCAGGGGGGCGGCCCACCACAGGTGCCCGGGCGGGAACGACCAGAACAGCAGCAGTCCGGCGACGATCGCGGCGCCCGCGCGGACGGCCGCTGCTGCCGCTCCGACTCCCGTCGGGCGCCTCATCCGGCCTCGTACACCGTGGTGCCGGCGACTACGGTGCGCAGGCAGCGAGGCAGCGGGGCGCCGTCGGACAGGTCCGGCAGCGGCGCCACGCCCGCCCTCGGGTCGGTGGACCACCGCTGCACCGCGTCGGAGGGCGCCCGAACGACGAGATCTCCGACCTCCCATACGGCGAACGATGCGGGGGCGCCCGGAACGAGAGTGCCCGCCACACCGTCGCGGACGCCGCCGGCACGCCATGCTCCGCGGGTCACCGCGGCGAAGGCGGCGCGCGGCGACACCGCACTGCCGCGTGTGTGGTGCGTGGTCGCAGCGCGCACCACAGCCCAGCCCCCGAGCGGCGTGACCGGCGAGTCGGACGAGAACGCGAGCGGTACCGCGTTTCGCGCCAGCAGTGCGAAGTCGTTGAGCGTCGCGGCGCGCTGCGCCCCGAGACGCGTCGCGTACATCCCGTGCTCGCCGCCCCACAGCTCGTCGAACCCCGGCTGCATGCTGGCCTGGACCCCCCACGCCCCGAGACTCTCGGCCTGCTCGGGCGTGACCATCTCCGCGTGCTCGATGCGATGGCCGCACGCCGCCACCCGGGGCACCCCGAAGCGCTCGACCGCGGCTGCCAGCGCGGTCACGACGCGCGCGACGGCGGCGTCGCCGATCGCGTGGAACCCGGCCTGGATCCGAGCCTCGGTACATGCCAGGACGTGGGCTGTCACCGCATCCTGGTCGAGGTGAGCGGTGCCGCATGTGTCGGCGTCCGCGTACGGCGCGTGCAGCAGCGCGGTGTGGGATCCGAACGAGCCGTCCACGAACAGATCTCCCGCAAGCCCGTCGGCCCCCGTCCGATCGAGCAGATCTGCAGCGTCCGCTGCGCTCCGGACCGCCTCGCCCCAGTACCGGCGGATGTGCACGGGGTGACCCAGCTCCGCCAGTAGCGCGAAATCGCGGGCGCCGGCGATCTCGGGCCCCGAACACTCGTGCACGGCGACGATGCCGTCGGCAGCCGCGGCATCCAGGGCGGCACGCTGCGCCTCGGTGATCTGCGCGTCGGAGAGCGCGTCCTGCGCGGCGACACGGACGGCGTCGTGCGCCGCCCCGGTGAGCGGCAGTTCCGGGTGGTAGCCGTCGAGGGTCGCAAGGCGGGGCACGGTGGCGCGCAGCGCGGACGAGGCCTGCGCCGAGTGCTCGTCGATCCGCGCGGCGTAGACGTGCCGGCCGGGGGCCGCGTTCTCGAGGTCCGCAACGGTCGGCACGGCGCCGCCCCAGCGCTCGGGGTCCCAGCCGCGGGCGACCACCACGCCGTCCGTCGCGGCGGCGTGCGTGCGAAGCGCCTCGAGCGAGGCGGCTTTGGAGGGGGCGCCGAGCGTCGAGCCCTGCAGGTGCAGGCCTGTCGCGGACAGGTGCACGTGCGCATCCACGAAGCCGGGTGCGACGAATGCGCCGCGCAAGTCGGTGACGCGCGCGCCCGGATGCAGCGCGCGGCCCGCAGCGTCCTCACCCACCCACGTGACGACGCCGTGCGCCCCCCCGCCGGGGGGG